>CAYMPV010000004.1:0-241771 GCA_964392305.1 uncultured candidatus Brocadiaceae bacterium | reverse complement strand
AGGACATCGCTCCCTGTCTGTGGCAAGAAGCACCCTCCCGATGACAGCTGACCCGGAAAATCCTGCGAGGCTGCGCCCCATCAAAGCCAGCAGTTCCACCAGATGCCGGCGCCGACGATCGCCGCAGTCTCGGTGCGCAAGATGTGTGGGCCGAAGTTGCGGCCGGCGAATCCGGCCGCCGCGATGGCGGCAGCTTCGGCCGGATCGAAACCACCTTCGGGCCCGACCAGCAAGATCGCGTCGCCGGGCGCGGCATCCGCAGCAGTGAACGGCCCGCCGTCGGCGTCACCGACGAAGCGCCGGGTGGGTAGCGAGTTGTCGCTGAGGAAGTCGGTGAGCTCACGCGGCGCGCGGATCTGGGGCAGGAACGCGCGGTCGCATTGCCCGGCGGCGGCGGTGGCGATCTTGAGCCAGCGCTCGAGCCGTTCGCCTTGAGGACGCGTGCGGGTGGTCCACAGCGGATGGAAGACCGCGACCCCGACCTCGGTGCCGTGCTCGAACAGCCACTCGGCGCGCGCTAGGCGCGGCGGTGCGAACGCGAGGTGCAGGCGGCGGACGGGTGGCGGTGCCGTGATCGCAGCCGACACCTGGACGTCGACGAAGCGTTTGCCGACGTTCTCGATGGTCGCCTGTGCCGAGCCGCCGCGGCCGTCGCCGAGCGTGCACTGCTCACCGGGGCGCAGCCGCAGCACCGTGCCCAGGTGGTGGGCCAGCGGACCTTCGAGCCGGGCCGGGCCCGCAGGCGGCAGGTCGTCGACGAAGTAGCGGTTGGCCATCGCGGCGCCGTTGTAGCGTCGGCCGGCCGATGTCGCCGCGGGAACTGCCGAGGAACCGCTTGCCAGACAAGGGTATGCAGGTAGTGTGTGCGTTCCCGCTCGGCCGGCCTGTCCCCACTGGCCGCGGGGGAGCAGGCCCCACTGTTCGGTTCCGGTCGTCCGGTCGGCAACCATTCGACGACGTCGTGTCCCTCGGCGTCGGTCAGACCCCTCCACATCCCACATGGCCAACTACGTCCTCGAGATCCTTGACGGGGATCGAGCCGGCGAGGTTCTGCCCGTAGCGGAGCAGCCGATGCGCATCGGCCGCAAGCCGGGCAACGACATCGTGCTCGCCGACGAGAAGACCTCCGGCGTGCACTGCGAGATCGTCCGCGAGGGCGATCGGCACGTGCTGCGCGACCTCGGCTCTACGAACGGCACCTTCCTCGACGGCAAACGCGTCACCGAGCTCGTGCTCACTCCGGGTGACGTCGTCACCTGCGGTCGGTTGCGCGTCAAGTTCCGCACTGCCGATGGCGCGGCTGGCGGCGCCGACGCCGGTGACCTGTCGGTGCATCGCCTCGACGCGGGGCGCCTCAAGAAGCGCGGCGGTTCGATGGGACTGGTCGCGGTGCTGCTCGTGATCGCGCTCGGTGGCGGTGGTTGGTACTGGTGGCAAGGCCAGGGCGGCGGCGGCGGTGAGAACAAGGTCGGCAAGCAGCAGCGCCCGGTGCTGCAGATCGCCGGCAACAAGCTCGGCGCCGCGGCCGGCTGCGAAGACGAAACCGGCTGGGCGCTGGCCGCGGCCGGCGCGGGTTTCCAGCCGTCGACCGACGCCAACACCGGTCGCGGTGGTTTCGTCGCGATGCGCGGCGAAGGCGCCGAGGCGGCCGACTTCGCGATGGCGACGCTGGCCGAACCGCTGCCCGTGTTCGCCGGTCGTACGTTCACGATCGCGGCGCACGTGCAGAGCAGCGGTGGGGCGGCGATCGGCCTGCGCGCGTTGTGCGTCAGCAACGGTGACGCGCAGCCGTTCCGGTTCCGCACCGGCACGGCGCTGGCGCCGGTGGAGGGTTGGCAGCGCCTCGAGGTGCAGGTGACGGTGCCGACCGGGTGTGACCGCCTGCAGGTCGAACTGGTTGCGACGCTGCCCGGAACGGACGCGACGGCAGCGTTCGACGACGTCGCCGTGACCGAGAGCGGCGCGCCCGCGGCGATCGACCACGAACTCGCCGAGTCCAACCAGAGGGCGTTCGGCACCGGCACCGCGCTGGCGGTGCGTTCGACCGACACCGACAACCCGGTGACCTTGCTCGAGGTGCTGCCCGGCGACGTGCCGGCGGCGTTCGCGGGGCTGGCCGCGGCGCGGTTGCTGGCGCTCTCCGACGTCGGCGCCAAACTCGCGCTGACCACCAACGAACGCAGCTTCACGATCGCGGTGACGGGCACCGAATCGCTCGAGCTGCTGTTCCCGGCCGAAGCGGCCGGCAACCTGCTGGGCTTCGACATCGCCGGCGGCGAGGCCGGCAAGTTCGGCTCGGTCGCGGCGGAGTCGACGATCACGGCTCGCGGCGTGTTGCTCGGCGATCGCTTCACCCGCGCGCTGGTCCAGTTCGCGGCGCCCGTGGAGTGCCGCGGCAAGTCCGGCGGCGGGCTGTTCCGGCTGCGCGTCGCCGCGAACGAGGTCGAGCTGGTGCTCGGTTTCCGCAGCGAACGGCAACAAGCAGGCAACCTGCTGCGCGAGGCCAACGAGCACGTCGCCGCCAACCAGCCCGGCAAGTACCAGCCCGGCAGGGCGCTCGATCTGTTGCGCCAGCTGATCGACACCGTGCCGCAGGACTCGGCGCTGCTGGCCGAAGCCCAGGGGCTGCGCACGCGGCTGCTCACGGCGCAGGCCGACGCGGTCGCGGCGCTCGCCAAGGACTTCGACGAAGCCGAGTTCTTCGATACGCGCGGCGGTTTCGAACGTGTGGTGACGGGACTCGACGAACTGATCGCGCTCTACGGCGAGGGCAACCTCGAAGGTGGTGCCGCGATCACGGAGCTGCGCGACAAGGCGCAGGCGCGACTGGCAGCGCTCGATGCCGCGGTGTTGGCCGCGCAGCAGAAGCGCCTCGCGGACATGGCCAAGGCGTTCACCGACGCACAGCAGCCGGCCCTGGCCAAACTCGTGTTGGACTACGTCAAGCAGCACCTGGAGCCCAAGTAGAGCATTCATGGCCAACAAAGCCGTCGCCGTCGATCTGGGCAGCCACAGCGCCAAGATCCTGGTCGCCCAGGTGGGCAAACACGGAGTGCGTGTGCTGCGTTTCGCGGCGCTGCCGCGCGGTGAACGCGAAGGTGCGATCGCCCTGCGTCAGGCCGGGGTGCCGCTCGCCGGCGCCTGCGTCGGCCTCGCCGGTCGCGACATGACGTTGCGCTACAGCCAGGTGCCGCCGACGCCGGACTGGCAGCTGCGCAACCTCATGGACCTCGAGATCGCCGATCTCGCGCAGCAGTCGGGCGGGTCGCTGAGTGCCGACTACAACCTGCTTCCCGCCCAGGACGAAGAGGCCGGCGTCGAGACCGTGCTGCTGGCCCTGGCCAAGGACGATGCGCTCGAAAGGCTGTCCGCGGAGGTGACCTCCAGCGGCGGTTCGGTGCACGCCTACGTGCCCAACTGCACGGCGCTCTACAACGCGTTCCTCAAGTGCGGTCCGGTCGAACCCGACGCCGTCGTCGGCCTCGTCAACATCGGCCACGAGACGCTCGACCTGGCCCTGGTCAAGGGCACCGACCTGCTGTTCGCGCGCAACCTGAGTGGCGGCACCAAGGTGCTCGACGAAGCGATCGCCGCGTCGTTCAACGTCTCACCGCGCAAGGCCGAGGCGCTCAAGAAGGACCTGCTCGATCTCGATCCCGCCAGCCGCGGCCGCTACGCCAGCGGCCAGGCCGAGAAGGTGACCATGGCCGCGGCCGGCGCGGCGTCGTCGATCACTTCGGGCATCCAGAGTTCGATCTCGTTCTGCAAGGCGCAGACCAAGATCAACGACCTGCGCCTCGACAAACTGCTGATCTGCGGCGGTGGCGCGCGCTTGCGCGGGCTGCGTGGTTTCCTGCGCGAGAACCTGCGTTGCCCCGTGGAGCTGTTCGATCCGTTCGCGAGCACGGACCTGACCGCCCTGCCGCCCGAAGACCAGGAGCAGCTCGAGGGCATGCGCCACGAGGCAGTGGTCGCGCTGGGTCTGGCCGTCGGCCGGCTCGACGACACGCTCTACTCGCTCGAGATCCTGCCCGAGGCGGTGCGCAAGAAGCAGCGCTTCCAGCAGCGCACCGTCTGGAACGTGGTCGCGGCGCTGCTGGTGATCGCGATGGTCGTGCACGGTGCGATGCTCGGCAAGGAGCAGGTGCGCACCGCGACGATGCGCACGGCCATGTTGCGCACGCAGTTCAACGCCGCCAACGCGACCAACACCGAAGCCAGCAGCGTGATCGAAGCCAACAAGACCGAACGTGCCCTGGTCGAGCACCTCGCCCAGCAGGCGCTGCCGCTGCACGGCCTGCTGCGCACGCAGCGCGCGCTGCTGGCGCATCTGCCGCCGCAGCTGTGGGTGCGTAAGGTCGACCTGGGTGCCGGCAGGGTCGCTTCGAGCGGCACCAAGCGGCGTTCGGTGGTCACGATCGAAGGCGCCGGCAAGGAACTCGACGGCGTCGAGGTCGGTCGGGTGCTCAACGAGTTCTACGGTGCCTTCAAGGCCGATCCGCAGTTGACTGGGGCAGAGGTGCTGATGAAGCCGACTCAGGAGGGTGACCGGGTGCAGTTCACGCTCACCATCGATTTCGGGGGGGCCAACTGATGGACATCGGCGCCTTCGTTCAGGAGAACAAGCGTTGGCTGATCGGTTGTGCGATCGGCGCGCTGGTGTGGTTGATCGCGTCGGCGATCGTCGGCTCGCTCTACGATGTCGTTGCCGCCACCAGCGAGCAGACGGGCCTGGTGCGCTCGAGCAAGAGCGCCGAGGTCTACGATCGCGACGCGCTGGCCGCGGCCAACGAGGAGGCGGAGAAGCTTGCCGTCGAGCGGCAGCGGCTGCAGCAGGCCCTCGGTTTCCAGCCTGGCGCCATGTATCAGCTGGCCGCCGGCCGCGACCCCAACCGCTACTTGTTCGAGGTCGGCAGCCCCCTCAAGAAGCGGGTGCTCAACGACGCCAACGAGCGCAACATCGAGATCGGCGACAAGGACGTCAGCTGGCCGGTTCCGACCCACGTCGACGAGATCCGCGGCGTGTTGTTCGGCCTCGAACTGCTCGACGAAGTCGCGACCCGCCTGTTCGCCGCGCACGACGCGGTGCGCGAACTGCAGCCCGAGGCGATGGCCGTGCGCGCGATCCGGTCGCTCAAGCTCGAGGAGCGCCGTGGTCAGCGCAGCGCGCCGGGGCGGCGCCGCGGCGAGGTCGACCTGCGCGACCTCGTGGTCCAGGAACGGGTCACGTTCACCTTCGAGGGCGACGAGGCGGTCTTCGCGCTGTTCCTCGAGGCTTGCCAGAAGCCCGGGCGCACGCTGGCGGTCGAGTCGTGGCAGTTGTTGCCGCCGCAGAAGCGCGGCGATCCGTGCCAGCTCAAGGGCGCGCTGTTGGGTATCGCCTTCAAGGCGCCGGTGGTGGAGGAGGGCAAGTGATGTCGTTGCGCAAGGAACAGGTGCTGGCGCTGCTCACGCTGCTGGTCGCGGCGTGGATCTGGAACGGGCGGCGACAGCCGCTGGTGATGGTCGATCGCATCACCATGAAGCAGCTCGATTACGCGCCGGGTCCGGTGCCGCAGACGCCGCTCGCCGGCCCCGGTGACGGCCAGCTGCGTCGCCGCGACTACGCCACCGAGCCCAGCGAGACACAGCCGTTGCCGCCGAGGTTGTTGGCGTTCCCGCCGCGGCCGGAGCGTTCGATCGTGATGTTGCCGCTCAACCCGGGGCCGGACTTCGGCCACGCGCTGCAGCTCGCCGGCGACGGCGCCACCGTCACCGGGGTGACGCTCGCCGAGGTCGCCGAAGCCGAGCCCTCGGCCCAGCCCGGAGTGGCGCCCGAAGAAGCCGGCGGCCAGGACGTGGTGCACACCACCCGGGCCGAACGCGAAGCGAGCGCGGCGCGCAGTTACGACCGCGTGTTCATGCAGAACCAGTCCTCGGCGTTCTTTGGCACCATCGAGCAGGTCGACGGGTTGCCCAAGGGCCAGGACAAGTTCGACCTCGAGAAGATGAACGGCTTCGAGGGCGTGACCATCCACCTGCGGCGGCTCAACGTCGACACCTTCAAGGTCGGCCGCGTCGAGGTGTTCCGCGACGACGACCGCAACAAGATCGGCAAGGTGATCCTCGCCGGCACGCTGCGCAACGAGATCACGCGGCTCACGCGGGACATCCCCGAAGACAGCGCGCATCTCGAGGAGCGCGCCAAAGCGATCAGCTGGTTGCTCGACCGCGCCCGTGAGGACAGCTCGGTCTACAAGGATGCGTTGGCTCAGGCCGACCTCTACATGCAGTCGTCGGGCGGCGATCTCGAGGGTTATCGCTGGCAGCAGCGTGTGCTGCGCGCCAAGGGTGATCTGCAGGCCGAGTACGCGCTGCTCGACGGGATCCAGGGTGAGCATCGCGAAACGGCGTTCCGCTACGAGGGCCTGGGCCGGCTCAAGGCGCGCCTGGGTCTGCACGTGCAGGCCGAACAGGACCTGCGCCGCGCGGTGCAGCTGGCGCCCAACGACGCCCGGCCGCACGCGGCTTTGGCCGAGTTCCTGCGCCACCGCGGCCGCAGCCGCGAGGCCGTCGCCGCCGCGCAGCGCGCCGTGCAGACCTTCGGCAGCCTGATCGACGCCGGCGACAAGCTCCAGGTCGCACGCACCGTGCTCGCCTGCCACCTCGCCGTGGCCGACATCGACGCTGCGCGCGACGCGCTGCGGCTGGCCGGCGGCGGCAACAACCAGCCGTACCTCGACGGTGTCATCAAGTACGCCGCCGGTGAGGTCGACGCGGCGCTGGTCGCGTTCCGACTGGTCACCGGTTCGGACGCGGGTGCGGCGCAACTCGCCCAGGCCGCCTGCATGCTGCGCCTCGGGCAATGGCAGGAGGCGCACGACATGCTGGTGCGCGTCGCCGACCTCGAACCGTTGTTGCGCGCCCGCGCCGACACCGGTCTGGCGCTGCTGTTCTTGCGCCTGGGGCAATACGACAACGCCCTGGCGTGGCTGGACCGCGCCCAGGAATGTGATCCGCTCGATCCCTACCAGTTCTACCTGCGCGGCGCGGTGTTGCGCCTGCAGGGCAATCTCGATGCCGCCGAGGAGGCGCTGCTGGCCTGCCTGCGGCAACGCGACGATTTCGTGCACGCGCTGGTCGAGATGACCGCGTTGTTGTCGTCGCGCGCGCTCGAAGGGGGCGTCACCGACGCCAACGCCGCGATCGCGGCGATGCGTTACGGCGAGCGCGCCGCGCAGCTCGCGTTCCGGCCCACGGTCGAGCTCTACCAGCTGCAGGGGCTGCTGCGTTTCTTCAGCGGCGACGCGCGGCTCGCGACCGAAGCGTTCGCGGCGGCGCGGGATCTGGCCACGACCGATCAGGGCAAGCTGTATGCCAAGGGTGCGCTGGCGGTGGTCGCCTACAGCCGCGGCCAACGTGAGGAAGCCGAGAACGCGCTGACGCGCCTGGTCTCGGATCTGCCCAAGGAGGATCCGATTCGCGTCTGGGCCGAAACCACGCTGGCACAGATCGACGACCACGGCCAGAAGGAGATGCTCGGCGACGGATTCGAGCGCAGCGAGCTCGGCGGCATCTGGTCCGAGGAGCGTGATGCGACCCTGCGGGCGCAGATGCACGATGGCGCGTTGGTGTTCGACGGCCCCTTGTCGCGCACCGGCAACGGCGAGGTGTGGGTCAAGCGGACCGGCGCGGTGCCCAAGGGCAAGAACTTCCTCGCCGTCGGCGTCAAGATGCGCCTGGGCAAGGACCAACCGCGCAGCGACGGGTTCGCGGGCTTGCGCATCGGCACCCAGAAGGGCGCCGGGCGCGACTACGACCTGCGGGTGCAGCTCGGTGTTCGCGAAGGCAAGCCGTACCTGACGATCGAGGAGAACCGCGAGGAGCCGTTCAAGCTGGCGTTGGACCTCGGCGACGTCGATCTGGCCGCCTGGCAGGAGCTCGAACTGCGCGTCGTGCCGCGCGGTGATCAGGGCCGCAACTTCGACTTGCTGGTGTCGTGGAACGGACGTCTGGTGCTGCCAGCTCGCGAGCTCAAGATCCTGACCAACAGCACCGGCAACGAACTGGAGACCGTGCTGTTCGCCAGCGGCAGCAAGGGCAACAAGGTCGACGTCCAGTTCGACGACTACCGGCTGGAACGCCGCAAGGAGCGCTGATCATGAACGACCAAGGAGCCTTGTCACCACGAGCCGATCGCCGCGCGCAACGCGGCTTCACGTTGATCGAATTGCTGATCGTGATCGCGATCCTCGGCACGCTCGCCGCGGTGCTGCTGCCCAACATCCTGGGTGCGCAGAAGTCGGCGGACATCACCGCGACCGAGGCCAACATGTTGCGCCTGCAGGGCGCCTGCGTGGCGTTCAACGATGCTTACGGCTGGTACCCGCCCGACGACCTGCGCAGCCGCGCCAAGGACGTCGAGGTCGACTGGAAGACGGACAACGGCCAGAACACCGGCATCGAATCGCTGGTGGCGTTCGTGAGCATGGCGAACAAGGGCGGCACCGACCTGTCCGACCTCGGCGACAAGATCACCAACACCGACAAGGACGACCACGGCGTCGAGCAGAAGAAGCTGCGCCGCAAGGACCGCGTCGAGATCGCCGATGCCTGGGGCATGCCGTTCGCCTACTTCAGCATGTCGGGTCTGACCAAGGCGCAGAGCGTCTGCACGCCGGCCGGCGACGTTGTGCCAGCGGTCGCCCTCAAGGACTCGCGCGGCAACTACCACGGCCACAAGGGCAAGTTCCAGTTGCTGAGCGCCGGCCCCGACGGCGTCTTCGGCACCGGCGACGACATCGCGTACCCGCGCAATGCGGATTAAGGCGTGACCCGGCGACCGCACAGATCTAGTGGCGAGGCCCCTCTGCTTGCAGACACCGCGATGAGTTTCCACGCCTCGGCGCCGCCGCAGGCCGGCTTCACGATCCTCGAGTTGCTGGTGGTCACCGGGGTGCTGGCCGTGCTGTTCGGCATCGGCATCGGGTTCCTCGGCCGCACCGATCCCAACCAGATCGCCGCCGCGATCCTCAGCGGCGAGACCCGCGCCGCACAACTGACCGCGCGCGCCGAAGGTCTGCCGACCGAAGTGTTCGTGACGCCGGGCCGCGACGGCGAATCGGCGATGGTGCAGGGCCGGGTGCTGCAGCCCGTGGTCGCCTGGCGCTTCGAGGCCAGCGACGGCGTCGTCGACGACCTGCTGCTGGCGTCGATCGGCGGCGAGGACGAACCGCGCGGTCGCTTCGGTCACGCCCGCCGGCCCGGCGGCGAGAACAGCACGCCGCTGTTGCGTTGGGACATCAACAAGCAGGCCGCCGACTTCAGCGAGGGTTTCGCGCTGCGTTTCGACCTGCGTCTCGAACACCGCGCCGCGTGCACCGTGCTGCGTTTTGGCAGCGCACTCGACCTGCAACTCGACGCCGGGCTGCGGCCGCAGGCGCGGTTTCGCGTGCGCACCAGCGGCGACGGCACGCAGGGCGCGCAGGTGCGCAGCGAACGGTCGCTGCCGGTCGGGTCGTGGTGCACGATCGACGTCGTCTGCGACGGGCGGCAGGCGTGGTTGGCGCTCGACGGTCGTGAGCTGGGCCGCGTGCTGACGCCCGGCCGGCCGCTGTTCGAACCCGGGGAAGCGTTGCTGATCTCGCCGGTCGACGCGCCGCTGCCCGGTGTGCTCGACGAGTTCCGCATCTACGCGCACGTGTTCTCGCCGCCGCAGTATCTGCCCAACGAACTGCAGCCCGAAGAACCCTACCGCTTCGCCTACGACAGCCAGGGGGAAGTGATCGCGGCGCCCAAGGTCAACCTGCTGCTCGGCGGAGAACGGCAATGAACACGCTCGCTGCAGTACGTGCGCAAACCGGCATCGCCCTGCTCGCGGTGTTGTTCGCCCTGACGCTGCTGGCGCTGCTGGCGCTGCCGTTCGCGGTGTCGATGAACGTCGGCGCCGATGCGTCGGTGCGCGCCGTCGAGCGGGCCCAGGTCGAACAGGCTTCGGCCAGCGCGCGCGACCTGTTGCTCGCCGACGCGATGTTGTCGCACCCGTCGTTCGACGAGACCCCGGCCTACGACGGCCTCGACGAGTTCCCTGGCCAACTGCTCGTGCCAACCGCGTTCGCCGCGCTCGAAGAACAAGGGCGCGTGACGTTCGGCGGTGAGTTGTGGGACCTGTCGCGGTTCCTGTCGCTCGACGCGGCGACGCCGATGCTGCTCGCCAACCTGCTGGGCACGACCACGCGGTTGGTCGAGGAGCTGTTGCCCGAGGCGACGGCGATGGTGGTCGAGGACGCCACGATGTTGCCCGAGACGGGGTACGTGTGGCTCGACCACGAGGTGATCCGCTACGGCAGCAAGAGCGGCAACCAGCTGCTCGATCTGCAACGCGCGCTGTTCCTCGAGCAGGGCTTCGTCAAGACCGAGAACCCGGTCGCAGCGACGGCGCTGGTGCTCGACTTCCGCTGCGTGCTCGCGGCGGCGTGGCCGTTCGCCGGCCGCGGTGACGCGACCCGCACGTTGCGCCGGCCGTATGCGGCCGTCGGCGAACTGGCCGAGGTCGCGACCGCCGGCATCGGCGCTTTCACGACCGACGAACTCGACCGCTTCGGCGCGGCGTTGTCGTGCCAGACGCTGGCCGCGAACGCGGCGACGTGGGGCCGTCCCGAGCGCGTGTTCGATGCGTTGTCGCCGGGTGTGTCGCGCTCGCTGCGGGTCAAGTCGGCACTGCACGTCGGCGCCGGCAGCACCGTGCGACTGCGCGACCTGCGGACCGGCGCCGTCGAGTACGGCCTGGTGATGCGCGCCAGCAACGAACGCTCGACCATCGATCTGATGTTGCCGTCGGTGTTCCGGCTCGAACTGCTCTATCCGGTGCAACACGAGTTCGGCGCCGTCGACACCGTCGTCGAGCCGCTGATCCCACCGCCCGTCAACATCAACACCGCCTCCGAGGCCGTGCTGGCCGCGATCTTCACCGAAGTCCGCCGCGCCTTCGACGTGCGTGTGCACGAGGCCGACGGTCGGCAACGTTCGGCGCCGCCATTGGCGATCCGCCGCGGCCAGGCGGTCGAACTGGCGCAGCAGATCGTGGCGTTGCGTTCGGCAGGTGGCGGCGAGCTGGGCACCGGGCCGTTCACGGGTTGGCAGGACCTGATCGACCGCCTGATCGCGCCGCGTTTCGAAGGTGCCAGCGACGTGCAGAAGTGGCCCTGGATCTATCTGTATCGCAACCTGCGCACCGGCCGCGACAGCGCCATCGAGATGGGCACGGCGCCGCTGTGTTTCGCCTCGGGGCCGTGGTTTGGCTACCGCGCCGCCGCGAGCCGCTCACGCAGCACCGCCGCCGCCGGCATCGCCGCGCGGCACGAACGCACGGGCCTCGCCGCGGTGGTGCCGGGCTTCCGCATCGAACGGCGCTGGAACACGCAACAACTGCTCGAAGAAGCGTTCCGCCTCGATCGCCGCTCCCCGTTCTGGATCACCACGCCCGAGAACGTCGGCGCGCTGCAGCCCGGTGACCCGGGCAACGACCCGGCGGCGCGTTACCTGCCGCACCTGATCCCGCTGGCGTTCGGCGACATGGGCTTCGGCGCGCCGCGTTACGGCTCCAACGACACCGTCGAAGCCGCGTTCAAGCCGGCGCCGGCGATGAACCGCACCGGCAACACCCAGGGCTCCGCGCACGCCCAGGAGTCGTTCGCGTTGGCGATCGACCCGCGCGGCCGCGACGTCGGCCGCGAAGGGCCGTACCAGATCACCAACACCGGGCCGCGCGGCGGCAGCGGTCAGGGGCAGAACCCGCAGAATGCCGGTGGTCAGAACCAAGGTGGCCAGGGAGGCGGCGGCGGTCGCCACGACCGCATCTCGCTGCCGTTCAGCGACGACAGCGGCTTCGTGGGTCGTTTCGCCGCGAGCTTCTGGGTCGAGCCGCAGACGCTCGAAGGCACGACGCTGTTCGACCACAGCGACGGCGACCCCGAACGCAACCGCATCGCCGTGCACGGGCGCGACGGCAACCTCGTGCTCGAAGTCATCGACGAAGCGGGTCTGGACCCCGATCCGAGCCAGTCCCCGTCGGGCGTCGAACGCACCGCCGGCGAGTTCGTCCTGCCGCTCGCCGAACTGGGCCTGCCGGCGAATACGCCGGTGCACCTGGGCACGAGCGCTTACAGCAACCGGCCCGCCGACCTGTCGATGTTCGTCGACGGCATGGTGCGAGGCAAAGCCAGGTACCTGACGTTCCTGACCGCGCCGGTGCCGGTGTTCGATCCGACCCTGGCCAACAACCAGCAGTTCCCGCCGACGGGCCGCAGCGACAAGTATCTCGACATCCAGGTCGAGAGCACCGAAGGCTTCCCACCGATGGGCATCCTGCGCATCGGCACCGAGCTGTTCGAATACACGGCGATCTCGGGCAACACCTTCCAGTGCCAATGGCGCGACTCGATCGGCGGCCGCGGCGCGCGCCAGATCGCGCGTGAGCACCGCCCCGACGTGCCCGTCGACGAGAACGGCAAGCCGACCGTGGACATCGACACGCTGCAGCAACAGGGCGTCAACCTCGACGTGTTCCCCGAACATCCGGTGGGCAGCAGCGTCGAGCTGTACGGCTACTCGGCGCTGCTCAGCGAAGACTCGCCGATGATGCCGGGCACGACCCGGCTCGACGGCGTGGTGGGTGGGTTCTCGCTGGGGCGCGGCTTCGTGCAGAATCCGCGGCCGATCACGCTGACGATCCCGGGCCGACCGCCGATCAACCTGGGCAACGGCCTGGACGCGACCTGGACCGGCGACCTCGAACTCGCCGACCCGGTGCCGACCAAGGACTATCCGCCATCGGCCGCGCAGCAGCAGATCGCCGATGGGTTCCCGGCCGGTGGTGGGTATGCGCTGTTGATCCAGCGGCGCCTGCGGTTCGAGAGCAACATCCCCGGGCAGGTGTCGCAGACCGCCGAGGTCGGCGGCGTCGAACTGATCCGCTACAGCCGGCGCAACGGCAACAAGCTCACGGATGTGCAGCGGGCGCAGACGCTGCCCGGCAACGACAACCAGATCGACCAGGCTGAGTTCCAGCCCGGCATCGCGCGGCAGTTCGTGACCGAGTGGTCACGCAGCTGGACCTTGCCGAACAGTTCGCAGACCTGGAACGAGGTGCCGACACTGATCTGCTGGGTGGTGCCGGTGTCGCTGCCCGTGCAGAACGCGCAGGCGGTCTGGGATCCGGGGGCGACCGGCTTGACCGAGTGGGTGCAGCTGTATCCTCAGGGCGGCGACGCCAACGACACCGAGTGGGTGCGTTACGACGCGCTCGCCGACAACAAGCACCTCGTGCGCGGCAACCGCGCCGCGTGGGAGAGCACGCGCTACACGCTTACGCGCACGATCGGTGCCGAGCGCGTGCAGGTCGGGCCGCTGGGTCCCAACCAGGGTCCCAATTCCCTGCTCACACCGCCGTGGGGCACGGTCACCGCGACCAGCGGCTACATCGGTTACATCCCGGCGCTCGAGAGCACGTTCCCGCAGATCCACGCCGCGCGCGTCAGTCTGAACTTCCGCGGCGACACGCTGTCGCAGACCAGCTCCCATGCGCAGTCCAACGCCATGGTGATGCAGTGCCAGCGGCTGCAACTGCTGTGGGGCAACTTCGGCGCGCTGACCGGCCGCGTCGGTCGCCACGACCGCGTTGCGATCGTGCAGGGCTCGACCGCCTCGGGCGATTCGCGCCCCGCGGTCGAGTGGCACACCTGCAACTGGAGCGCGCGGCGGTTCAACAGCGACAACCTGTCGCAAAACCAGAACCCGCCCGAACGGCTGGGGCCGTGGCCGTTCCAGCTGGTCGCGTTCACCGACGGCGTGCAGGGGCAGTTCATCGGTCCGCCGACCGGCACGGTGATGACCGAACCGCGTCAGTACGACCGGATCGTCAAGTTCCCGAGCGGCGAACTGCCGGCCGCGTACTGCGAGAACGTGCACGTCGGCGGCGCCGTCGGCGGCGGTTCGCCGATCACGGGCTTCGTCGACGAGATCGACGTGCTGCGCCATCCGGCGTTCGACCTCGTGCTCGACGAGGAGTTCACCGACAGCGGCCGTGAGTTCCGCGTGCAGCGCAACATGACGGTCAACTCGGCGGGCGTGATCTACTACCGCACCGACCTCAGCACGTTGTTCCCGCCCGAAGGTGGGCTGGTCAGCATCGGCGGCGAGGTGCTCGCCTATTCGGGTCACGCGGACGGCGTGTTCACGATCGCCACCAACGGCCGCGGTCTGCTGAACACCGAGGCGCAGGGCCACGACCGCGGCGACCGCGTGCACTTCCTGACGCATCGGCCGGCGGCGATCCTGACCGCCGGTGTCGGCGCGCGCGACGACGTGCTCAACCTGCAGGGGTTGGGCGCGTTGCCGGGCGCGGGCGGCACGGTGTTGCTCGGCCAGGAGCTGCTGCACTACACGTGGGTGCGGCGCAGCGGCGACCAGGTCTCACTGGAGATGCCGCGCTGGTACCCGGCCGACGACTTCGGCAACCGCGCCGCGTCGCGCGGCCTGTTCCGCGCCCGCTACGGCACCACTGCTCAGGGCGCCAGCAGCGGCGAAGCGGTGATCCACTGGCCGTTCCGCTACTGGGACCGCTACGTCGAACAGAACGACGACCCCGAGCTGGCCTACTTCCAGCTGACCACCAACGAGGCGCCGTGTTTCTTCCGCGGCATGCGCTGGCGCGAAGAGACCCAGGACGCCCGCGTCGACGTGGTCTGCGTGGTGCGCACCGATCCGCGGGTGCCGTGGTCGACCGAACCGGGCACCGTGCCGGGGCTCTATGCGTTCCGGATCGGCAGCGGTGGCGACGGTTGGCAACGCATCGCGGCGCAGTCGGCGCGCCTGGAGATGCGTTTCTTCGCCACCTACGAGGCTGGCGCGATCGACCTCACCACGTTCACGGCACACGCCTGGAAGACCACCGCGGTGGTCGACGACGTGCGCGTCGACTACGAAGGGCAGAGCCGCATCCTCGACGAACAGGTGACCGCGCGATGAGCCCCAGCCACAGCACGAACCCGAACCCGGCAACGAACGTGCGGCGCGGCGGCGGCTTCACGCTGATCGAGCTGGTCGTCACCATGGGCATCCTCACGGGCTTCCTGGTGATGCTGACCCAGCTGGTCGGCAGTGGCATGACGCTGTTCACGAGCGGCGAGATCACCCAGAGCCTGGCCGACCGCACCAATCTCGCGCGCCGCGTGATCACGCGCGAACTCAGCGCGCTGCGCGGCGATGCCGCCGGCCGCGATCGCAGCGTCGCCGAGGACCGGCTGCTGGTGCAGGAGCTGCCGATCGGGCTGCCGGCGCGGCCCGAACTGCGCGCGACGCGCGTACAGGTGCTGCGCGCCGCCGTGCACCTGTCCGCAGAACGGGAAGAGCAGCTCGTCGAGTCGATGCTGGTCGCGAACCTGGCGCAGAACGAGCCCGACCTGAACCCCGTCGAACTGCAGGCGCGGCTCGCCGAGCTGCGCGCGCGGCAGCCGCTGCGCGGCATCGGCAACCTGCTGTTGCTGCCGTGGCGACAGGAAGGCAAGGACGACGCGTTGCTCGAGTTGCGCGCGGGGTGGTTCCTGCCGGGCCAGCGCGTGCAGAGCGCGCGCGACGAGTACGTCGATCCGTTCGAGGTGATGGTGCCCGGCGGCCCCGACCTGCCGGCGCTGGTGGTGCACGCGCACACCACGCCGATCCTGGAGGACCTGCTGCACGTCGAGTTCCGGTTCTGGTCGCAGACCACGACCTCGTGGCGGCAGACTTCGGGTGGGCCGCTGTCGATCTGGGACAGCACCCGCGGCGGCTGGCTCGTCGACGCCGCGTTCGGCGGCACGTTCGGCTTCGATCGTGGGCCGCAGAGCCTGCGCGAACCGACCGACGACATCCACCCGCACGCGATCCTGGTGCGCTGTGTCGTCGCGCAACCGGCCGAGTACGCGCCCGAAGGCCTGCTCGACGCGCCGATCGCTGCCGACGAGGAACGGCTCGAACTCGTCGACGGCAGCCAGTTCCCCGGCAGCGAGACCGGCGGCTGGATCAAGGTCGACGGCGAGTGGATGCGTTACGATCGGCTGTCGGGCAACGTGCTCCACGGCCTGTCGCGCGGCCAGCGCAACACCAAGGCCATCGAGCACGGCGCCGGCGTGCGTGTGCACGTCGGCCGCGACATCGAGTTCGTCGTGCCCGTGGCGCACGCCAAGGACGATTGGAATGGTTGATGGCATCGAGGACGGCATGGTGACGCAGCAGCGTGCCCACGACGCGCACCGACGCGAGCGCGGCTTCACGCTCGTCGAGATGATCGCGGCGCTCGGCATCCTGCTGTTCGGCATCACCGCGCTGCTCGGCGCGTTGTCGCAGAGCGTGTCGCAGCGCCGTTCCACCGACGCCCGCCTCGCCGCGGCCGCCCTCGCCGACGAGATCGTGCACCGCCTGCAGCACGAGGCGCTGCGCCTGCGGCCCGACGCCGAGTCCGACCTCGACGTCGAATTCGCCACCCTGCCCGATCAGACTTCGCCCGACTTCCCCGGCATGACCTGGTCCGTGACCACGACCCGCGACGAGGACCGCCCCGACCTGTGCCTCGCCAACATCAAGGTGACCTGGCTCGAGGAAGGTGAGGACACCAGCGAGGTGTTCTTGCGAGTCCTGCCGCGTCAGCTGCCCCTGGCGCAACGTGTGCTCCGCTTCCGCGACGAATCGACTTCGAGGTGATCTCATGACCCATCTGCTCCGCACCGCGCTCTTCGCCGTCCTGCTGACCCTGTGGTCCGCAGCGGCTGTCGCCCAGACCGTGCAGCTCGTCAACGGCCAGACGCTGCTCGCCACCGTCGAGGATGCCGACGGCGACGGCCTGCGCGTCAAGCTGCTCGACAACGGCGGCGCGTTGGACCTGCGCTGGGAACACCTGTCGGCAGCGAGCGCGCTCGACATCAAGCGGCAGTTCGACCTGGTCGGCGACAGTCAGGACGAACTGCTGGTGCAGGCCGAAGAGGTCTCCTACCTGGTCAGCGGGCAGCCCAACCGCGTGCTCGGCAAGGTGGTCGAACGCACCGGCACGCACATCGTGGTGATGCAGAAGGGCGTGCCGTACCGGATCCCGGTCGCCGAGCTGCGCGGCATGCGCACGTTGCAGGTGCCGGTGTCGCAGATCTACACCAAGGACGAGTACTACGCCGCGCGCCTGGCCGAAGACCCGCCCGGCGACTCGGCTGACAAACACGTGCTGCTCGCCGAGGACCTGGTCAAGGTGCGTGACTACGAACACGCCGCCGAACACCTGCGCAAGGCCAAGGAGCTCGACAACTCGCGCGACAAGCAGCGCGTCGAGACGATGCTGGCGCGACTGGAGAAGTACAAGGAAGCGGCGCGTGAACGGGAACTGCTCGACCAGATCCAGGCGTGTCGCAGCCGCGGCAAGCTCGCCGACATCGAGAAGGGCGTCGCGTTGATCGCCCAGTTCGTGCAGGAGTTCCCGCAGTCCAAGCTCAAGCAGGAGTTCGACCTCGAGAAGAAGCGCTTCGGCGACGTGCGCACGCGATATCTGAGCCAGCAGGTCGCCGAACAGTTCCGCCGCGGCGTCCAGACGCTCGCCGAGAAGAAGGCCGCGGACCAGACGGTGTCGTTGCAGGCGGTGCGTGACTACGCCGAGAACGAGATGGCCGAAGAGCTGTTCACCAAGGTCGCGGCCGCGCTGCACCTCGAGGTTGCCGAGGCCAAGGAGTTCTGGGCGATGCGCGAGCGCTTCCCGATCGGCAAGCGCACCGAACACTATGCCTACGGCCTGGGTTCGTGGATCCTCGGCGAGCAGGGCGTGATCAAGGACACCGCGGTCGCCAAGGCCAACAGCAAACAGCCGGCGGCGCAGGCCGGCAACGACGGCAACAGCCGCGACGTCGAACGGGTGCAACGGGCCCTCAAGCAGGCCCTCGAGCGGCGGCGCGCTGCGGTGCAGGGCGGCGCGGGCGGTGGCGAGAAGCAGGAACAGACCGACGAGGACTGGTGGCGTGAGGCCGAGCGCGTCGAGCGCGCCGGGTGGCTGCGCGCCTACTTCGCCGAGTTCGGCAAGCAACTCGTCGTCACCTACGCCAACGCGTCGGAGTGTGTGTCCTGTTACGGCGCGGGCAGCATGATGGACATGGGGCCGGACGGCAAACCGGTCCGCAACAAGTGCTTCTTGTGCCACGGCACCAAGTGGCTGCGCAGCATCAAGGCCTACTGAGGTTCGGCATCACCGGCAGACACATGCTGATGGTCTTCCGACGCGCGCGAGAACTGCCGTTGCCGGTGCTGCTGCTGGCGCTGGTGGCGGCGTGCGCCGGAGCACCGGCTGTTGCACCCGGCGCCGCGCCCAAGGCCGCTGCCCAGGGTCCCGGTGCGGCAACGTCCGTTGCCACCGGGCCCGCCGAACGCACGGCGCCCGATGCGCACCCACCGGTGCACCTGACACCGAGCGTGGCCCCGGCGCTGCACGACCTGGGCCCCGAGATCCTGCTGCCATCCCAGGACAGCACCGACGACGAGGTCGCGCGCGTCGGCGACCTCGTGCTGCGCAAGAGTCACGCGTTCACGCGGTTGTCGAGCGCGCACCCCAACCTGGCCCTGACCGCGATCGACCTGCTGGTGTTCGACGTGCTGGTTGCGCGCCACGCCGAGCAATACGAGATCCGCGTCGATCCGCGACGCGTCGAGACGATCGCGCTGGCCGAAGAACAGACGATCCGGGGCCAGGTCGGCACCGAGTTCGGCGGCGAACTGGACTTCGGCAGCTACGTCTGGCGCATCTTCGGCATGCGTCTGTCCGACTGGCAACAGACCCTGCGGCTGCGCACCGCGCAGCGGCTCTACCAGGGTTACGTGATCCGCTACCTGGGGTTGCGTGAGGACCGCGTGCTGGTGCGTTTCCTGGCCCACAAGGACGAGGCCGTGGCCAAGGAGGTGGCCGAGAAGGTGCGCGCCGGCGCCGACTTCGGCACGTTGGCGCTGCGCTGGTCGGAGGACGGCACCCGCCGCGACGGCGGTCTGTTGCCGGCATTCGGCAAGGGCTTTCAGCACCCGGTCGCCAAGGTGGCGTTGACCCTCGAACGCGGCCAGGTCAGCGATCCGTTCCTGGGTCGGCTCAAGGACAGCGACCGTTGGTTCGTCGTCTACTGCCTCGATCGCATGCCGGGGCGCGACTTGCCGTTCGCAGCCGTGCGCGACGAGATCGACAAGGACCTCGCCGACAACCCGCTGACGCAGATCGAGACGGCGGCCTACACGCTGCGGTGGCGTTCCCAGCTCGAGAAGCCGGCGGTGGTGGACCCTGCAGGTGCGAAGTGAACGTTGCGAACGCGCGCGAGCGGACGATGCCGAGTAGTGACAGCGGCAATGCGGTCGGCTACAAGAGCGGCCCATGGACGAGATCTCGCGCGAGCTGCCGCCGGACACGACTGGATTGGAGGACGCGGCAGCCGACCGCGGCCAAGAGCGACACGACGGCGATCGCGGTGAGTTGCGCCCGTCGGCTCACGGCAAGGGCCCGTCGGAATGGATCGCGCACGAGCGCGGTGTCGTCGCCGGGGACCTCGTGGTGAGCGACTCGCGTCTGTCGCAACCGGCGCCGACCGATCCGCCAGCCGATGTGCCGCCAGCAGATGTGTCGCCAGCCGATGAGCAAGGCGAACAACCCGAGCAAGGTGAACAACCGCTCGCGCCGGGCCCGGAGGACACCACCGACTCCAGCGGAATCGATCATGACGCGGCCTTGGCCGCGGTCGCCGACGAAGCGAGCGTGGTCGAGATCGAAGAGGAATACGAGCCCGAGGATGAGGACGGCCTGCCGCCGACTCCGGAGCTCACCGACGCCGCCGAGGTCGCCAAGGTCGTGTTCGTGCTGATGTTGTCGTCGCGCGAAGGTTTGTCACTGCTGCGCCTGGCGCAGGCCTGCAACACCACGCAGAAGCTCGTCGACGAGGCCCTGCTGCTGCTGCAGACCCAACTGCAGACCCTCGGCCTGCCGGTCGAACTGGCGCGCACCGGCGACACCGTCAAGTGGCTGTCTTCACCCGACACCTTCGTGCACCTGCAGCGCCTGCGCGGCGTCAAGAAGCTCGAGAAGCTGTCGCCGGCCGCGCTCGAGACCCTGGCCGTGATCGCCTATCGCCAGCCCGTGATGCGCGGCGAGATCGAAGCGATCCGCGGCGTGAAGGCCGGCCCGATGCTGCGCACCCTGCTGCAGCACAAGCTCGTCAAGGTCACCGGCCGCGCCGACGTGCCCGGTCGGCCGCTGCAGTACGGAACGACCCCGTTGTTCCTCGAACGCTTCGGGATCGCGTCGTTGCAGGAGCTGCCCAGCGTCAAGGAATGGAAGAACCTCGGCTGAGGGGCGAGCGCAGTAGCTCGAGCGTCCGGGTCCGAAGAACGGCCGCTTGCATCTGCCCGATCTGGTTCTACACTCTCCGCCCGCATTCGCGTCCCGGTCGTCTAGTCCGGCCTAGGACCCTAGATTTTCATTCTAGTAACACGGGTTCGAATCCCGTCCGGGATACCAATCAGGCTCGCCGCACCCGCGGCGGGCCTTTTTTCTGCTCCGCAACCTGCCGCGCTCCGAAGCCTGCTGCGGCCCGGAGCCCGACGTCGAGCGCGCCGTGACCGGTCCCGACAGTGAAGGCATGCCCGTGGCCTCGGACCTCGGTGCGCTCGTGGCTCGCGCCGGGGCGCGCGGGTCGACGTTTGGGCTGAGCGCCGGTGGGGGGCACAACGACGGGGAACAGTTCGCGACCCGGGTGCGCACCGCTGCAGCCGGTCTGCGGACGCTCGGGCTCGGCCGCGGCGATCGCGTCGCGGTGCTGTTGCCGCGTTGCCTCGACGAGGCCGTCGCGATCTGCGCGGCGGCGGTGGCGGGGGGCATCGCCGTGCCGATCCACGCCAAACTCAAGGACGATCAGGTCGCACACATCCTCGCCGACGCGGCGCCGTTCGCGGTCGTGACCAGCAGTTTGCGGCTGCTGGCACTGCGCGACCCGGGGGCGGTGCTGACCGGCCACTGGGTGCTGCGAGTCGACGACGGCGCGCTGCCGGTGGCGAACACGGCGTTTGCTTCGCTGTCGGGAGAACCGGCGACGCTGCCCTCACCCGCGCCGCAAGATCCGGCCGTGCTGCTCTACACCAGCGGCAGCACCGGCTTGCCCAAGGGCATCGTGCAGGACCACCGCAACCTGTGCCTGGGGGCCGCCGTGGTCGCCGACTACCTGCAGTTGACCGCCGCGGATCACCTGTTGGCGCTGTTGCCGTTCAGCTTCGACTACGGCCTCAACCAGTTGCTGTCGGCGCTGCACGCCGGTTGCCGCATCACCGCGGCCGATCCGCTCGGCCCCGGCGAACTGCACGAACTGCTGCGCACGGTGCGGCCAACGGGCGTTGCCGGGGTGCCGTCGTTGTGGCATCAGGTCGCGGCGAGCCTGACCAGCGGCACGTTGACTGAGCTGGACGGCGCTTCGCTGCGGTACGTCACCAACAGCGGCGGGGCGCTGCGGGTGGCCGACAGCGCGGTGCTGCGGCGCTGCTGGCCGCACGTGGCCGTGTTCGCGATGTACGGACTGACCGAAGCGTTCCGCAGCGCGTTCCTGCCGCCGGCGGAGTTCGACGCGCACCCGGATTCGTTCGGCCGCGCCATCGCCGGCGTCGAGTTGCTGCTCGTCGACCCCGACTCCGGCGAAGTGCTGCACGGTGAGGCGACCGGCGAACTCGTGCACGCCGGTGCGCTGGTGGCGTCGGGTTACTGGCTGAGGCCGGACGCGACCGCCGAACGGTTCCGCCCCGATCCGCGCGGGGGCGCGGGCACCGTCGTCTACTCGGGCGACCTGGTGCGCCGCGACGCCGCGGGCCGGCACTACTTCGTCGCCCGGCGCGATCGCCTGCTCAAGGTGCACGGCCACCGGGTGTCACCCGACGAGGTCGCGGCGGCGATCGCCGGTTGTCCGGGCGTCGGCGAGGTCGCGGTGCTCGGCGTGCCGGCGGGCGCCGAAGGCCATCGCATCGTGCTCTGCGTCGCCGGCGACCCGGCCGACGCCGCGTTGCGACCGCTCGTGCAGAGCCGTTGTCGCACGCGCCTGCCGTCGTTCATGCAGCCGGCGGCCGTCGTGGTGCTGGCCGCGCTGCCGCACAACAGCAACGGCAAGATCGACGAAGCGGCGCTGCGCGCCAGCCTGCCACCATGCATCGACGACACCTCCACCAACTGCTGAACCGCTACGCCGCGGCCTGGCCCGCGCAGCACGAACAGGAACTCGCGCAGCGGTTCGCCGCGTTCGCGTCGCAGCATCACGATTGCCTGTCGCGCCGCTGCGTTCCGGGTCACATCACCGCGTCGTGTTGGATCGTCGCGCCCGACCGCCGCCACGTGTTGCTGACGCACCATCGAAAACTGCAGCGTTGGCTGCAGCTCGGCGGCCACGTCGACGACGAGGCCGAGATCGAACTGGCGGCGCTGCGTGAGGCCCGCGAGGAGTCGGGCATGTCGCAGTTCGAGTTCGTGCGTTGGGCCGGTGCCGAGTTGGTGCCGCTCGATCTCGACGTGCACGCGATCCCGGCGCGCGGTGCCGAGCCGCGGCACGATCACTGGGACGTGCGGTTCCTGCTGCAGGTGCCGCACGAACAGCCGCTGGTGTTGTCGGCGGAGTCCAACGCGCTGCGCTGGTTGCCGGTCGACGAACTGGCGGCGCTCACCGACGAAGACAGCGTGCTGCGCTTGGGCCACAAGGCCGCGCTGCTGGGTGCACACCCGCCGCTCAGCGGGGACTCGCCGCCGGCGGCCGGCGGCGGATGACGATCGCGGGCGGCCGGTAGTCGCGCTGCAGCTGTTCGGCAGACCAGACCTCGGGCGCCTTGGCCAGCGGGTCGTGGACCGTCGCCACGCCGCCGCGGGTGACGACGGCGATGGCGTGGGCGCGGCTGCCGTTGCTGGCGACGACGACGGTGTCGTTCTGCAGCAGCGCGTGTGCGTCGAGATTCTCGATCGACACCACGAACCGTTCCTCGTCCAGCGTCATGACGACACCGCGGTAGAGATCGAACAGACGGCTGCCGCCGCGTCGGCACCGGCACAGCTCGGCCATCTGCCGTTCGGAGCGGCGTTCACCGAGATGCGACAGCGCCGCGACGCACGCCGCCGGACCGCAGGTGTGCATCGTCGATTGCCGCAGGTGATGGTCCGGCCCGGCGACGCGGTCGTCACCGTGTTGTTCGGGCCAGGCCAGATGGCGGTGCCGGTCCAGGCCGTGGCTGAGCACCACCAGACCGAGCGCCAGGACCACGGCGCGGTTCCACCGCACCGGCAGGCGCGCCGCGGCGACCCCGAAGAAGGTCACGGCCAACGCATACAACCACAGGCCCTGCACCATCGCGTACCCGGGCCAGGGCAGCAGCGCCCATTCCCAGTCGGGACGCGCGTCGAGCAACGCGCGAACGACGAGCAACACCGCCAGCAGCGGCACCAGCACCGCGGTGCTGCATGGCCAACGGCGGCCGATGGCGTAGGCGCCCGCGCCAGCGCCGATCCCCAGCCCCCCGAGCAGCAGCCACGTGACCATGGTCACCTATCGGCACGCGGCGGGAACTGCTGGCTTTGATGCGGCTGTCCGACCGCCGGACTGCGCAGTGGCGGCCCCATTCAAGCCAGCAGTTGGGTAAGACGCTGGAGTGCCAGGGCCCCGGGGGCCGACAATGCCCCCATGGTTGCCGAGCCAGAAGTCGCACCGCCCAAGGGCCGCCGGCGTCCGCGCCGCGGTCTGCGCCTGGTCGCCGCCGCGCTGCTGGTGTTGTGGTTGGCCGGTCGCGGTCTGGGGCTGATCGGCGACGCTCCGACCCGGTCCGAACCGGTGGACCCACCGACGCCTGGCGAAGTGCGTGGGCCGGGCGGTGATGTCGGCCCTGCGCGCTCAGCGGCACCCGCGCCCGGGCCCGAGGTGGCCAGTGAGGCTGCGCTCGCCGCTGGTGCCTCACCATCGGGAACCGCCGTGGCGGAGCTGGCCGGGGACCCGGCACCCGGCAACCCGAACACCGCGCCGGGCAGCGGGTCGTCGCCGGCGGGGACCGGCATCGACGGCGATCGCTTCGCGAGCCTGTTGTCGCTGGTCGACCTGCGACTGCAGCAAGGTGAGGTCGGTCGCGCCTTGGCCGTGCTCACCGAACTGGCGCCCGAACGCCTGTCGCCGGCGCAGCGCGACGTGGTGGCGCAACGCCGTCAGTTGGCCCAACAGGCACTCGGCACCAGCGCCGCCGAGGTGCGGGCATGGCTGCGTTCGGGCGATGTCAGGCTGGCGACGGCGGCCGTTCGTGGGCTGCTGGCCGGTGGCCCGGCGACCGCGGCGTCGCTGGCCGAACTGCCTTGCGGCGCGTCTCCCGATCGCCCGGTGCCCGACAACGACGGCAGCTGGCGCCTGCCCGAGCCACTGGCGAAGGGGCGGGCCGTGCGCTTGCTGGTCGAGGGCACGCGGCGCATCGGCACGGTCGTCGCCAGCCGCAGCGACCGGGTCACGTTGCGCATCAACACCGGGCAAGGGGTGACGTTCCCGACCGTCGACCTCGCCGCGGTCGAACCGATCGACCCGACGCCCGACGAAGCCCTGGCCATGGCCTGGGCTGCGCTGCACGCCGCCGATCCGCTGGCCGCGCGCCTTTGGCTGGCTTGTGCCGAACTGCGCGCCGGCGAGTCCGCGCCTGCCGGCGTCGCCGAGCTGGCGCGTCTCATCCGCTGACCACGTCGGGGTCGCGCCCGAACCAGCGCAGGCACGCGGCCATCGCCGCCAGGCCGCCGAGCAACGAGAGCCACCACGCGCCGGGGCCGAAGGTGACGATCGGCAGGTAGCCGAACAGCACCGTGACCACCATCGCCAGCAGCGCGTAGGGCAGCTGCGTAACGACGTGTTCGACGTGGTCGCAGCCCGAGGACAGCGAACTGAGCAGCGTGGTGTCGCTGATCGGCGAACAGTGGTCGCCGAAGATCGCGCCCTCGAGCACGGCGGCGATGCCGAGCAGCAGCAACAGATCGCTGCCCGACGGCCCGAAGAAGGTGCCGTCGCGCCCCAGTTCGTGCGCCAGCAGCACGACGTTGGGCAACAGGATCGCCATCGTGCCGAAGCTCGTGCCGGTCGCGAACGCGATCAAACCCGCCAGTACGAACAACACGATCGGCAGCACCTCGGGGCGCAGCCAGTGGCGCGCGGCGGCGGTCAGGTAGTGGCTGGTGCCCAGGTCGTGGGTGACGTGGCCGAGCGTCCAGGCCAGGAACAGGACTGCGATCGGCACTGCCAGCGTGCGCATCGCCTGTAGCGCGCGGCGCAGCATCGTCGACCACGGCAAGGCCCCGCAGGCGCGCGTGGTGATGATCGAAATGGCGAGCGCGGCCCCCGAGGCGGTCAGCAGCGCCTGGTCGTTGGGCCAGCCCAGCAACAACAGCGTCGACGTGCCGAGGATCAGCGCGCCGAAAGGCAGCAGCGCCAGGCGAGCGCGCGGTTGGGGGCCCTCGAGCCGAGCCGTGTCAGTTCGTGGTTGTGCTGCCGGTCGTCGCCGCGCGTCGCGCTCGGCGCGCAGCATCGGACCGAAGTCGCGGCGCATGACGATCACCAGCACCACCAGCGCCAGTGCGAACAGGCAGTAGAAGCGGTACGGCATGCACGACACGAACACCGCGGTGGCGTCGTCGCTGTGATATGGCGTGCCGTCGGCGCGCGTCACCAGCGCCAGCGGCGCGCGGTACTGGGAGGTCTCGTAGGCAACCCAGGTCGAGAACAGGGAGATGCCCGCGATCGGCGCCGCGGTCGAGTCGACCAGGAACGCGAGTTTGGCGCGCGAAACGCGCGTCGCGTCACACAAGGGCCGCATCGCGGTGCCACCGACCATGCAGTTGGTGTAGTCGTCGAACATCAACACGCAGCCGGTGAAGAACGTGCACAGCTGCGCGCCGACGGGGCCGCGCACGCGCCGTTGCAGCAGTTCGACGAGGCCGGCGAAGCCGCCGTTGGCCTGGGTGATCGCGACGGTGGCGAACAGCATCAGCACGAACACGGTGATGCGCAGGTAGAAGTCCTCGCCGATGGCCCGACCCCACAGGCAGTCGCCGAAGAAGTGCCAGACCGCTTCGAGCCCGATCTGCGCGCCCGTGGTCGGATGGATGCGGGTCACCACCAGGATCAGGCTGCCGGCGAGGCCGGCGAGCAGCAGCGCCAACAGCACCCGCTGCAGCAGCACGGCGACGACGATCGCGATCGCGGCGGGCAGCAGCGACAGCCGCGACGGCAGGGCTCGCTCGTGCATGGCCTCGCGGCCGCCGGGCAGAGGGAGGCGGGCGACCACACCGACGCTGCCGATGCGCACCGCGAGCAGCAGCGGCGGCAACTCGGTCGAGACCGTGGTCGGTGCGCCCTCGGCGGTTCGCGCCGCGGCCCATTCGTGGGCCAGTTGCTCGAGCGCAGCAGCTGGGGCGCCGTCGGTGGCCGGAGGACTCTGCCGAAGGTCGACGATGAGGCGCGGCACCTGCCCATTGGTGGTCCACTCGCGCAACGGCGAGTGCCGTGCGTCGAGCAGCCAGGAACGAACCTGCAGATAGCCGAGGTAGGGCCCGCCGCTGGCGTCGGGCCCGGGCAGCAGTACGAACAGCAACAGCAGCCCGAGGGCCGACAGCACGCGGTTGCGCAGGCGCATCGCGCGCTGTTGTAGCCGCGGCTGCGGGCCGGCGTGAGTTTTTGCGCAGCACCATCGCTGCCGCGCGGTAGCCTGCGCCGCCAATGCAAACGGGACACCTGCAGCGGCGGTTGGGCCTGGTCAGTGCGGTGTCGATCACCGTCGGCGCGGTGATCGGCTCGGGCATCTTCCTCAAGCCGCTCAAGGTCGCGCACTGCCTGCCGTCCGAGATGTGGGTGCACATCCTGTGGATCGGGCTCGGCCTGGTGTGCCTGTTCGGTGCGTTCGCCTACTCCGAACTGGGAACGATGTTTCCCGAGGCGGGTGGGCAGTACGCGTTCCTGCGTGAGGGTTGGGGCCGATTCGTCGGCTTCCTCTACGGCTGGACGTTCTTCTGGGTGATCAACGCGGGCACGATGGCGGCGCTGGCGCTCGGTTTCGCCGAGAACCTGCTGCCGCTGTTCGGGGTCGATGTCGTCGCGGAGAAGGAGGACCCCGGGCTGTTGCTCGCCGTCGCGAGCGCGATGATCCTGGTCCTGGCCGTGGTCAATCACTTCGGGGTCGGCATCGGGGCCGTGCTGCAGAACGTCTCGACCTTCGCCAAGCTGATCGCGCTCGGCGCAATCGTCCTGGGCGGCGTGCTGGCGGCGGGTGCGGACCCGGTGGCGACGGCGCCGGTGGCGGTGGACACCGCGGCCAGGACGCTCACCATGACCGGACTGGTCGGCGCGTTCATGGCCATCTTCTGGGCCTATGAGGGCTGGTATCAGTTGCCCTTCAACGCCGCCGAGCTCAGGCGGCCCGAGCGCGATCTGCCGCTCGGCCTCGTCGGCGGCATGGTGATCCTGATCGTCGTCTACGTGTTGGTGAACACCATCTACCTGCGGGCGGTGCCGTTCGCCGAGATGCAATCGCTCGACCCGGGCAGTCCGCCGACCGTGGTCGCGGCGACGACCGTGGAGCGGGTGCTGTCGCCGTCCCTCGCGGGCTACCTGACCCTGCTGATCGCGATCTCGATATTCGGTGCGGCCAATCCCAACATGCTGTCGTCGCCTCGGGCGTTCTACGCCATGGCCGAAGATGGGTTGATGCCGCGCGCGCTGACCAGGGTGCATCCGCGCTGGGGCACGCCGGTGGTGGCGATCTGGGTGCAAGCGCTGTGCGGCATCGTGATCATCCTCACCCTGCGTGGATTCCACGATGTCACCGACTTCGTGGTGTTCGCGGCGTTCTTGTTCTACGCGCTGACGGTGGGGGCGGTCTATCGACTGCGCCGGGCCCGGCCGGACCTGCCGCGTACGTACCGATGTTGGGGCTACCCGTTCACCCCGGCGGTGTTCATCGCGGTCTCGATCGCCTTCGTCGTGGCCGTGCTGCAGGATGGCGACAACCGCAACAACGCGCTCAAGGGGCTGGCGATCATCGCCGCCGGCGTGCCCTTCTATCTGTGGTGGGTGCGACGTTTCGCGCGGAGCTGATGCGAACCTGTCCCGGGATGCCATTCGGCGTTAGATTGGCCCGGCCATGGACCCCCTGCAGTTCAGCTTGTTCTTCGTCGCCCTGCTCGTGGGTTATGTGCTCGTGCACCTGCGGCTGGCTCGGTTCGAACAGCACATGCAGAAGCTGGCTGGCATCCGCACGCTCGACGAACGCCTGCGCATCCTGGCCGAGTCGTTCGAGAAACTGCGCCTGGACAAGCTCGAGCAACAGCTCGAACGGTTGCACGACGACCTCGTCGATCTGCGCGAGGCGACCACCGATGTGCGTCAGGCGGTCTACGAGATCCCGCAGCCGACCGTGGTGCACGCCGCCGCGGTCGAAGCGGCTGGGGTGACGCCACTGGTGGAGAGCCCGGGCGCGCGGGTGTTGGCGCTCGTGGAGACGCGGCTGCTGCAGCTCGGTTACGGCAAGATCCAGGTCCTGACGGATCTCGCCGAGGTGCGTGCCGAACGAGAGGTCGAGGTGCACGTCGAGTGCGAGCGTTCCGGCATGCCGAGCAAGGGGCGCGTCGTGGTGCGCAACGGTGCCGTTCGTGACGTGATCCTGCAGAACGTCGCGACGATGTTTCCGTAGGCGCAGCGACGACCTACAAGGCAGTTGGCGGCTCGAGTCCCAGCCGCCCCAGCCACTGCCGGAAGTCGGTGGGCAGCGGCGCTGCGAACGTCGTAACCACGGTCGCGCCCGGTGGCGTCAGCGTCAGCGTCTGTGCATGCAGCAGTTGGCGATCGGGTTCGCCGTCCGACACGTCGCGAGCGTCGCCGCCGGCTTTCACGCGATGCACGAACTGCAGGTAGTCGGCGTCGGGGCGACCGTAGAGTTTGTCGCCGAGAATGGGCAGGCCGACGTGTTCGAGGTGCACGCGGATCTGGTGCGTGCGGCCCGTGTGCGGTCGGCAGCGCAGCAGGCTGTGGCCGCGGTGTTCGGCGAGCACTTCGAACGCGGTGCTCGCGGGTTGGGGCCTGGTGACGTGCGTGCCGGCGGCGCGGCGCAGGGCGATTTCGCTGCTGGGATGGTGACCGATCGGTGCGTCGACCACGAACTGCGCGGCTGCGGCCGTGCCGCGGGCGATGGCGAGATAGGTCTTCTGCGCCTCTCCGGCCTCGAACTGCGCACCGAGCCACGACCGCGCCGGTCTGGTGAGCGCCACGATCACCACGCCGCTGGTCTCGCGGTCGAGCCGATGCACGAGCTGCAGGTCGGCGACGCCGAGTTGTTCTGCGAGCAGATGCACGAACGTGTGGCGCACGAACGGTCCATCGGCGTGCATAGGCAGGTGGGCCGGCTTGGCCACGACGACGAAGTCCGCACCGCGATGCAGCAGCGTGATGTCGCCGTCGACGACGGGCTCGTGGTGCTCCTTCCAGAACGTCACCGTCGTGCCGACCGCCAACAGCAGGTCGGCGCTGGCGCGACGGCCGGCCACGTGCAGGCGACCGCGCGCGATCTCCGCGAGCCAGGCATGCCGTTCCAGATACGGGAAACGCCGGCACAGGTAGTCGACCAAGGGCTGTCCGGCGAGGTTGGCCGGGACCTTGGAACGCAGTTCGAGCAGGTCAGGCTCGCTGGCGCGTTCGGACTCGGGGAGGCGTTCCATGCCGCCCATCAGACCCGAGTCGTTCCTTCCTTTCCCTCGTCGTGTCGTTCGCGTGGCCGCTGCTCAGCCGTCGCTGCCCTCGCGTTGCGCCTGGCGGCGGCGGCGCAGCAGCGCCGCTCCCGCGAGGCCCGTGCCGACCAGCAGCAGCGTGCCGGGTTCGGGCACCGGGGAGCCGCCGCTGTTGCCGCCACCCGTGCCGCCGCCCGTGCCGCCGCCGTTGCCACCACCAGAACCGCCGTTGCCACCACCCGGCTGAGGCTCGCCAGGGTTGTTCGAACTCGGTGAGCTCGTGCCTGGCTCGACGACCCGCGTGTCGGGCTGATTGATCGGCGCGTTGGGGCCGTCGGCGATGGCAGCAATGCTGCCGTTGTGGTCCGCGCACGCGGCCAGGGCGAAGCCCAGGGAGAGGGTCAGGACGGTCTTGCGCATGGTTCTACTCTGGGTGCATGCAGAGCACCCATCTGCTGTTGAGCAACCGACGTGCCAGCTGCTGTCGCGCGGAGCCTCGAACTGCAGGACGAGTGGGCATCGAGGTCGTCTGCGGTTCAGGTCCCGTGGCATGGGCAGTCGATCCGGCCCGGCGGTCCCGGTTCGGGATCGTCGCTGCCTTGGGAGCAGCCACGACAGCGCCCCGGCACTCCGGAGGCGGCCCCCACTAGTGCACTTCCCGCGACGGGTTTCGCAGATCGAACTACATGCAGACAACAGATTTCCACACTTCGCTCGGTGCCATCGGTGGACCGTCGATGTGGCGTCGGCGCACCGTCGACCGTGGCGGAAACCAGTCGCCGTCGCAGCGCAACGACGGTGGTCACGGCAGCTGCTCGTAGGTCCTGATCTCGCGGTCGGGCGTGATCACCAACACGCTGTCGCCGGCAGTGAACACGAACGCGCCGCGGCGGTGGCCGGTGAGGCGGTAGAGCAGCTTGCCCGTGCCCGGATCGAGGACCGCGACGAAGCCGTCCTGGCTCGGCGCCAGCAGACGATTGCCGACGATCTTGGTGCCTCGCGTCCACGGTGCTTCCGCTTGCGGCCAGGCGAGCAGGTTGTCGCCGCTGTGGCGCTGCACCCGCAGGATGCTGCCCGGTGTCGTCAGCAACACCTGGTCCCCGAACACCATCGGCCCGGCCAGCACTTCGTGAGGAAAGCGCCGTTGCCAGCGCGCCTTGCCGGTGCCGAGGTCCAGGGCGATGAGTTGGCCGCGGTCGTCGCGGATCAGGAGCGTGTCGTCGGCGATCGCCAGGTGGGCGTCCGAGAGCCTGCCGAGCGGCGTGTACCAGATCGCCTCGAGTTCCGGGCCGCGATGCATGGCGACGCCGCCTTCGTCATCGATGCTGAACACCTCGTTGCCGCGGGCCAACAAGGCGCCGGCGATCGGGTGGCGCAGTTTCTGGCGCAGCACCTGGCGGCTCTCGAGATCGACCGCGCACAGCTCGCGGTCGGTCGTGGCGATGATCAGGCGTCGCCCCAGAATCGCCGGGGCGCGTTCGGTCGGCAGGTCAGGGACGCGGAACGTCACCTCGCCGCTGTGGCGGGTCAGGGCGCGCAGGTCACCGTCCAGCGAGCAGACCAACAGTAGTTGCTCGTAGAGCACGGGTTGGCTGAGCAGGCCGGAGAGGTCGCCGCTCGTGTACTGCCACAACGGTTGTTCGAGGTTGCCGCGGCGGGCCGTGACGATGCCGGCGCGGTCGACGTAGAACGTGCGCCCCTCGCGGTCGGTGACGACCGGCACGTCGACGGCGGCGCCGAGCATGAACCTGGTCGTGGGCACGCGGGTCAGCACCGGGCGCCAGTCGCCGGCCGCGTCGCCCACCAGGCGGCGCGTCGCCGGCTCGAAGCCGGGCAGCTCCATGCGCAGGTTGCTCTCGTCGATCGGCAGGTAGGTCAGCAGCAGCGGCGTGGTTCCGACTTCCTTGTCGTTGCAGATCACCACGGCACCAGGAGGACTGCTCTCGACGGTCAGCGGCAAGCGCACCAGCTTGGCGAACGGGATCTCCGGGAAGGCGAGGTTGAGCGCCTGGTAGTGCTTCTGCGCCGACGCGAAGTCGCCGCTCGCCGTCGCCTCGCCGAGCACCTTGAGCAGTTGCGTGATGGTGCTGTAACGCGCCACCTGGTCGCGGAAGTGCGCGAGCACCTCCTTGTCGCCGGGGTCGCATTCGGCCTGCAGCTGGCGATACCGCTCGAGGGCCGCAGTGAACTCGAACGCTTGCTCGTGCGCGACCGCGGCCTGGAACAGCGGATTGAGCTGTCGCTGCTTCTCGTTGCGCAGCAGTGCCGCCTCGTAACTCGCGGCCAGCGCATCGACCTTGCGGAAGGTCGGCGCCACCTTGGCCAGCACGGTGGCGAGATGCTGCTGTCGCTCCTTGGACACCAACGCGGGCCAGCTGTCCTTCGCCGCCATCTCGCTGCATTCGAGGAAGCTCGCCGACAGATGAGGGGAGCAGGCCAGCCGCAGTTGGTTGAGGTTGTTCTGCAGGGTCGTGCGCGTGAGGATCGTGCTCGGCTCGGGCGGCGCCCACTGCGACAGCGACAGGTCCGCCTTCTCGAACATGCCCGCGAGGGCGTCGAACCGTGAATCGACGATGCCCTTGACCTCGCGCTCGTAGCCCGGGTCAGCGGCGGCCTTGGCGTAGATCTGCAGCGCGCGACGGACTTCGCCGTCGGCCAGGGAGGCGGCCGCTTCGTCGAGCTGCAGCTGCATGGCCTGCCGCTGCAGGCGGCGCTGCCGTCCGGCCTCGGCGGCCTCCGCGGCGCTGATCCGGACCGAGAGGTCCTCGACGGCCTCGTCGCTGCCCAGCGCGGACTTCCAGTAATGCAGGCGCTGCCGCGCTGCCGCCGGATCGTTGGCCTCGAGCAGCACGGTGATCTCGGCGTCGGCGTTGTGCAGCGCGACGTCTTGACGGTGCTGCTGCCAGACGACCACGCCCATGGCCATGACCAGGGCCACCGAGGCGCCGGCAGCGACGTAGCGCAGGGCGCGGCCCAGCTTGGTGCGTTGCAGCTGCGTCAGCAGACGCTGCACGTCGCGGCGAGAACGGTCCAGGCGCAGCGCCGACTGGTAGGCCTCGATGGTGTGCGCCCGATCGCCGATCGCCTGGTAGTGCTCGGCGAGCTCACACAGGATCTCGGCGGCGCGCTGCGGGTTGCGGGCCTTCTGCAGCAGCTTGGCCTCGCGCATCAGGATCTCGGGCCTGGCCGTGCCGGTGGCACGCGCGTCGGCGATGATCTCGAGCGCCGTCGAGGTGCGGTCCTCGGCGAGCAACGCGTCGAGCAGTTCGAGCGTGCACTGCTCGAGTTCGGTCGAGTCCGAAGGGCTGTGCGCGAGCAGGATCGTGCGCAGGAAGCTGATCGTCTCGGGGTCGCGGGGCGAGACGTCGCGGGCCTCGCGCGCCAGCGACAGGGCCAGCTCGGGATCGGTCTGCAGCTGTGCGGCTTCGAGCAGCACGGTTCCGGCGAGCCGACCTTCGCCGAGGCTGCGCAGCACCTGCGCGCAGTTCTGCAGGGTCTGCAGACTGCGGTCACCCGGGCGTTCGCGCAGCGTCTGCAGCAGCACCAGGGCCTTCTTGTTGGCGCCGAGTTCGCACTGCACGGCGGCCGCGGCGACGAGGGCGTCGTCGCCGACGTTGGCGATCAGTTCGCGATCGACCAGGTCGCGCGCGGCGCGCGCCATGTCGAACAGCGAGAAGGTCGTATGCTCGACATGGTCGCGGTAGCTGGTGCGGGCGTCGGTCGCCGCGAACACGGCCGCATGGATCTCGGTGAGCTTACGATCGTCGGGCAACTGCTCGACGAGGCGCTGCGGCACCTCTTCGAGGCTGCTGATCGCCGCCAGGATGCTCTCCCACTCGTCCGAGCGCCGGGCGACCTCGAGCAACAGGCTGTTGACCTCGTACTCGGCGCAAGCCTCGAATGCGGCCCGCAGATGATTGTCCTCGACCGGCCCCTTGTAGAACTCGAAGGTGCCGTGCCGCCACGTGAACAGCGCGAACAGGTCTTCGGTCACCTGCATGCCGAGCAGGTCTTCGACCTGTTCGGCGGTGACCAGGCCGCTCTGGATCAGGACCTCACCGAGCGGTCGACTCGACTTGCGCTGTTCGAGCAGCGCCTTGCGCAGATCGTCGGGCGCCAGCAGTCCGGCGCCGACGAGCAGTTGGCCGAGGCGGCGTTTGACGACGCGCGGCGGCACCAGGATGCGCACGTAGCCGCCCTTGCAGAACACCTGGCGCTGTTCGAGGGGGTTGCTGACGCGCAGCACACCCTCCATCTTGGTCATCGCCAAGGTCTGGAAGATGTCGGACAGGTTGATCTGCTCGAGGTCGCCACGCATCGTGACGGCCTGCGGCTGAGCCTGCGAATCCGCAGCCGCGTCACTTGCAGGGCTGCCGCCGGCATCGAGCAGGAACTCGACTTCCGCCGGATCCAGGATTCTGTTGCTGCCAGTCATGTGTACCCGTCGACTCGCAATGAGGGTGCGAACCGTCGCATCCGGCTCAACCCGGATGATCCCCTGTCACCTGGGGGTTATCGGCGTTCTGCTGCTGCTGGCTCAATCTGCGCTAGGGCAGGATCCCAACAACCATGGCACCGGCGGCATCGGGTTGGTGTCGCCCAAGAACGAGAAGGTGCGTGCCGAGATCGGCCGGCTGCTGCTGGCCGTGCCGACCCGGGACCTGGCCGCAGGCTGGCGGTTGTGTGCGGACCTGGGACAGCCGGCGGCGCCGCTGCTGTGGGAGTTGCTGGCCGAAGAACGCAGCAACGTGGGGCGGCGGTTGGCGTTGCTCGCCGGTGCGGTGCTGGCCGGTGGCCCCAACGAGGATGAACGACTGTTCACGTTCCTGTCGCTGCCGCGGCCGATGCTCGAGGAACGCTGCCTGGCGATGATGCTCGTGGCGCTCGGGCCGCAGCGCACCCGGGTGATGCCGGAGTTCTGGAGCAAGTCCCTGGGGCCGGCCAAAACCCCCGAGCAGCTCATGGCGATCGTCGTGCGCCTTGCCGCCGCGCGTTTTCCTGGCACCGAACTCGACGCGCCGACCCTCGGAGACGGCGATCCTGGGGTCGCAGCGGCGGCAGCGTTCGCCGGGCTGCCGGTCCCGAGTTCGATCGCGGCGCCGCTGTGGAACCTGAAGACGCCATCGCGGCACGCCGAGCTGTTCTGGCGCGGTGCGTTCTTGGGCGCGAGCCGCGGTGGCGTGGCCCTGGCGGCCGCTGAAGGCCTGCGGGAGCGGGCTCGCGAAGTCGCGGCCATGCCGGGAGCGAGCTTCGCCGCCGCTCGCGCTGCCGCGACCGTGCTGCGTGGGCGACTTCACGACCATCGCGCCGACGGTTCGCGGTTCGACGCCGAGTTGTTGGAGCTGGCCGCAGCCGAAACCACCAACGCGCGCGCGCTGCGCAGCCAGCTGTCCGCAACTCCTTCGCCGCTCGTCGATGAGCCGCAGCGCCTGGCGGTTGCCTATGTGTTGTCGCGCACCGTGGCCGAAGTGGTCGCCGAGCGCGAAGCGTGGCTGGCGAACGCCAAGATCAACCGCCACATCGCCGTGGCGTTGGCCTGGAGGTTGGCCGGCGACGCGGCAGCAGCGCCGTTGGGTGTGCGTCTGCCCGAACTGCCCGAGTGGTACCTGGCGCGCTGGGCCGCCGGTGACGAGGTCGGCGAACCACCGCCGCTGCAGGACGAACAGCTGGCGATGGGCGCGCGCCTCGCCGCGGCGGGTCGACTGCCGGCTGCGGCCGCGAAGCGGTTGTTCGAGGAGACCCTGTGGCGGTGGGGCAGTCACCCGGGGCTCGGCGTGTGGGAACAAGAACGGCTGCTGCTGCGCGACGTGCTGCTGGTCGGCAGCCATCCCGGAGGTGGCAAGTACGTGCCGCAGGTGCGGCCCGAACTGCGATACCGGCCAGCGGGCCTGGGGCCGGACGACGTCTTCTACGACGTCGCGGTGGCGCTGTTCGACTTCCTGTCGACGCCGCGCGCGCCGGTGCCCGCCGAATACCAGCTGCGGTAGGCGGCGATGCAGCGCGCCTTCAACGCTGCTCGGGCTCGGGCAACAGACAGCCGACCGGTTCGGTGGCCGCCACGCTGACCGGTTCACCTGCCAGCGCCGCGGTGATCGCGTCGCGCAGGTAGTGACGACTCGCCGCCTGCGCCCGCGCGCCGAGGTCGTGCCACTGATCGTCGATCAGGCCGCGATAGACGACTTGGCGATGTTGCCAGACGATGGCTTCGGGGGTGCGCCGGATCTGCAGGCGCCGGGCCAGTTCGTGGTGGGGATCGAGCAGCACCGTGCCGGGCAGTGCGTAGTCGCGCGCGTGTCGGGCCGCGTCGACCGCGGTCAGGTCGGGATCGACGTGCACGATGAAGAACCGCACCGGCGCGGCAGCGAAGCTGTCGGCGAGTTCCTGGAGGGTCGGGGCCATCGCGTTGGCGATCGGGCACTCGTGGCTGGTGAAGACCAGCACGGTGAGCTGCGCCTCGTCGCCGGCGAGCGGCACGTGTTGGTTGCCGGCGGTATCGACCAGGCGGATCGCCGCGGGTTCGGCGGGGGCCTGTCGGCCACACGCGAACAGCGTGAGCAGCAACAGACCGGCCAGCGGCGCTGGTCTCATCTGCCACCCTTGCCCGGATCGCCGCCGGCGCCCGGCAGCCCGCCGAGCCCGCGGCCCATGCCGCGCAGCAGGTCGGTGATCGCCTTGGCTTCCTGTGCAGTCAGGGCGCCATCGCCGTCCTTGTCGAGTTGCTCGAAGAAGGGCTGCAGCCGGCGCGGCACCTCACTCTTCTGCAGCTTGCCGTCCTTGTCCTTGTCGTAGCTGGCGAACTGCGCGTCGATCGCCTGCTGGGCGCGCGAGATCGCCTTCTCGGCGTTCTTGGCGCCGACGGCGTCGAGCAGCGTCTCGAGATCCTGTTCGTCGGCGGGCACCACGAGCAGCGTCAGGCTGCCCATCTCGTCTTCGGTCTGTTGGCCCCAACGCACCCGTTTGGGCGGTTTGCTGGGGTTGTTGGGGTTGTCCTTGCTGTTGTCGTAGACGAGGTCGGCGTGCAACACCGCGCCCTTGGGGATGCGCACCAGGGACTTGAACGTGTAGCGGTTCTGCCAGTCGAAGTCCCAGTCGGCGATCATCAGCAGCGGCAGTTCACCGCCGTCGGGCAGCACCGCATACATCTTCATCGAGCGACACAGCATGTGGGCGTGGCCGCCGACGGTGACCGCGTCGATGGCGCACGGCAATTCGAACGAGTCGTGCAGGCGGTATTCCTTCTCGCCGGGCGGGATGTCGATGCCGGCCGTGAAACCGAAGAACGGCGGCAGCTGCAGCGACACCAGGGTGCGTTTGGGCGCCTCCTTGCGGAAGTAGAGTCCGATCGTGGTCTGCTCCTGCTCCTTCTTGCCCGACGGGTGCAGGTGGCTCTGCAGCACCAGGTCGCTGCCCTTGGGCAACTTGATCGCCAGGCCTTCGGGCAGGTGCGCGGGCATGCCGCCGACGGCCCAGCCGGCGACCATCGCGCCGCGCGAGAGGCGCATGCCGCTGAAGCCGGGGCGGCCGTCCTTGCCTTCCTGCGCCTGCATCTGGCGCTGTTCGTCGAGGAACACCAGCGTGTGGTGCAGCACCGACCGCGCGCTCGGGCGCACCTCGATCGCGGTCAGCCACTTGTCCTCCTCGAGGTTGAGCGGGATCGCGAAGTTGCGGTAGATGTCGCGGCCGCGCGCGGGCACCTCGAACGGTCCCGACGTGGTCAGCACCAGGTCGGGTTCTCCGAGCTGCCAGCCCGGTGCGAACTCGGGCAACTTCGGCAGCGCCGCCGCGGGGCCCTCCGGCATGCCGGTCTTGACCCAGTTGCGGAAGGTCTCGATCTGCTCGTCGGACAGGCGCGGGTCGTCGCGGAACGAGCCGTAGCCCGGCGACGGGTGCCACGGCGGCATGAACCGGTCTTCGATCGCCGCGAGCAGGTTGCGGGCGCGTTTGCGCACGTCCTTGTATTCGAGCAGCGCGAACGGCGCGACCTCGCCGGGGCGGTGGCAGCTCGCGCACGAACCGAACACCAGCGGCGCGATGTGTTCGGTGAAAGTCGGCTTCTGCGGGACCTGTGCCGGCAGGGTTGCGAGCAGGAGCGGGGCCGTGAGCAGGGTGACGACGACGGCGAGCGTTCTGGGCATGCGGTGGGCGGGGTGGGGACCGCGCAGGTTGGTAACCGCACCGGCGGCGGGGACACCGGATCGGGTCACCCGCCGGCCCGGTCTCGCCGGCGGCCCGTGGCCGCGGTCCTACTTCGCCGCCGCCTTCTTCTCGTCGAACTTGATCTTGAGGACCTTGGCGTAGGCCGGCACGTCGCGGATGTCCTTGCCGAGCTGGGTCAGGATCGTCTGCACGGCTTCCTGCAGCTGCGCGTCCTCCTGCGGATCGCCGAGCAGACGCTGGCCCGGATACACCGCGCCGCGCAGGTCGCTGATCTGGTCGCGCACCTCGTAACGCAGCCAGCGGCGCACGTCGTCCTTGGACAACCCGGTGTTCAGGCCCTCGTAGAACTTGTCGAAGTCGGGGTAGCGCGACGCGTCGCCGTCGTCACCCTCGGCGAGCTGGCGGAACAGGTCAGGGTTCTTCGGCAGCTGCTGGTGCACGTACTCGCGGAACACGTTCTTCTTGAGCAGGCCGACGACGACGCTGTTCTTCCAGGCGTCCTCGGGCTTGTTCTCGAGCAGCTCGATCTCCTTGTCCGGGCGCACGCCCCAGTGTGGGTCGACGATGCGACCTTCCTTGTCGTACTCGCGGTGTGGGCAGCGGCCGCTCGGCAGGTAGTACTTGGCGACGGTCAGCTTGATGTGCGCGCCGACGTCGAACTTGCCGTTCTTGTTGCGGTCGGTGTAGGGCTCACCTTCTTCCCAGATGCCGTCGTCGTTGAGGTCTTCGAAGTCCTCGGCCTTGTCGCTGCGCAGCGGCAACAGGTTCTGCACGCTGCCCTTGCCGTAGGAACGCGTGCCGATGACCACGGCGCGGCCGTGGTCCTGCAGCGCGCCGGCGGTGATCTCGCTGGCCGAAGCCGAGAAGCGGTTGGTGAGCACGGTCAGTGGCAGGTCGCAGACGGCGCGGTCGCGCGTGCTGTAGGCGCGGCGCGGCTCGCTGGGCCCTTCGGTGTAGACGACGAGCTTCTCGCCGGGAACGAAGGTCTCGACCACGTCGCGGGCCTGGGTCAGCAACCCGCCGGTGTTGTTGCGCACGTCGAGCACGATGCCCTTGGCGCCGCGCGCGGTCAGTTCGGCGAGCGCCGCGTGCAACTCCTCGCTGATGTTGCTCGAGAAGTTGATCAGCTCGATGTAGCCGATGTCGCCGGGGATCATCGCCGAGTTGACCGCGGGCACCGAGATCTGCTGGCGCACGATCGAGATCTCCTGCGGCTCCTGCAGACCGGCGCGGAACCACTTCAGCACGACCGGGGTCTCGGGGCGGCCCTTGAGCCTGGAGATGATCTCGTCGGTGGTGTGGCCGGCCGTCTCCCAGCCGTCGACCTCGAGGATCTTGTCGCCGCTCTTGAGGCCAGCCTTGTAGGCCGGGCCCGAGTAGATCGGGCGCACGATCGAGAAGTCGCCGTCCTGGTCGAAGTTGACGAACGCGCCGATGCCGCCGTATTCGCGGTTGAGTTCGAAGAAGAAGCGCTGGAACTCGTCGCTGGTGAAGTACGCGCTGTGCTGGTCGGTGCCCAGCAGCATGCCCTTGGCGGCGTATTCGACGAGTTCCTTGTCGGTGAAGGTGCTGCCCTGGATGTGCTGGGCGCGGATGCGCGCGCGCAGTTCGTCGAGCACGCGATACTGGTCGTCTTCCCTGCCGGTGTCCGAGCCGGCGTTGCGCTGCACGACGCGCGCGATCATCTGCTCGAACTCGCGGCGCTCTTCGGCGCGCTTGAGGTAGAGCTGGGCACGGCGGCCAAGGTCGGTCGGCTCGTTCTGCATCTCGCGCAGCACGGCCCAGGCCGGGCCACCTTCGACGTTGAGTTCAGCCAGCGCCAGCGCGCCGCGTTGCCGCAGCTCGCGGTCGTTCGACTGCAGGAACTGCTCGAGCGTGGTCTTGGCGGTGCCGCGTTCCTTCTCACCGACGCCGACGCGCCACAGCGCGACCGCGGCTTCGATGCGCACCAGCGCTGGCGCCAATTCGTCCTGGCAGCTCGCCAGCACCAGCTTACGCACGTCCGGCAGCATTCGCGCGTTGAACGAACGCTCGTCGCCGAGCATCGCCATGGTGGCGGCGAGCAGACCGGCGTCGGTGCTGGCGGCGACCGGTTGCAGCAGGTCGAACACGTCCTTGCCGTAGGTGTCGTCGTTCTTGAGCTGGCGCAGTGTCAGGGCGCCGAACACGCGCACCCGATCGCTGGTCGCGCCGCGACCGGCGAGGCGCACGACCGCGTCGCGCAGCCGGTCGGGGTTGCGGTCGGGGGCGAGGTCGGCGGCCTCATCACCGAGTTCGTAGAGCCGCGCGACCGTCGCGGTCTCGGCTTGCGCGACCAGCGCCTGCAGCTGCTGATCGAGCTCCTGGGCGCTGGCGCGGCCGCTGAGCAGGGAACCGCAGCAGGCGGTCAGCACCAGCAGGACGTGGGGGGCGGACAGACCAGCGGCTCGTTGCCGCGCGCGTGCATCGACGTTCATGGAATGGTTCTGGCCCAGCAGTTGGTTCCAGCAGGTGGATTGACGCCCACAGGGGCGGAGCAGGCGGCGCCCGTCGCGAGCACGAAGCTGCGCCGGACTGGGGAAAGATCGGTCTTCGGACGGCTCGGGATGCATGGAAAACACGGCCGCTGCCGCGCTTGCCGGCTCCCGCCGCGGGAGCCGGCGGAGCCCCCGTTGGCACGGGCGGCCCAGCATCGAACGCACCTATACGTTGCCGCCGCCGAGTTGCAGAACGGATTTCCGCGGCGGCGTGGTAACACCGGGCGACGCGATGTCTCACGCGGGGTATAGGAGTCCGGGTCGCCGCATCTGTTCATGGCCAAAGCCGCATCCGATCCGCCGCCGGAACCCTCCGGTCTCACCCACGTCGACGCCCAAGGTCGCGCCAGCATGGTCGACGTCTCCGGCAAGGCGGCGACGCTGCGCATCGCCGTGGCCGAGGCCACCGTGCGTCTGGATGCGGCGGTCCGGCAGCAGTTGATCGCGGGCGAATTGCCCAAGGGTGAAGCGCTGGCGGTGGCGCGGGTCGCCGGCATCCAGGCGGCCAAGGAGACTTCGCGGCTGATTCCGTTGTGCCATGCGTTGGCGCTCAGCAAGGTCGGCATCGAGTTCGCGCCCGACGGCGACGACGGCCTGCGCGTGCGTGCCGAAGTGCGCACCACGGGGCCGACCGGCGTCGAGATGGAGGCGCTGACCGCTGCTGCGGTCGCAGCCTTGACGGTCTACGACATGGTCAAGGCGTTGTGCCGCGGCGCCGTGATCGAGCGGGTGCAGCTCGTGCACAAGTCGGGCGGCAAGTCGGGGGTCTACGACCGCGGCGCCGCGGCGGCGCGGGCGGAGGAGCGATCGTGAGCGGCGGTTGCGTCGCCATCGTCGGCGCCACCGGTGCAGTCGGCCACGACCTGCTGCACGTGTTGGCCGCGCGCGATTTCCCGCTGCGCAGCCTCAAGCTGCTGGCCTCGCCGCGCTCGGCCGGGCAACGCCTGTCGTTCCGCGGTGAACCGGTGCCGGTCGAGGTCCTCGACGAACACTCGTTCCGCGGCGTCGACGTCGCCTTCTTCTCGGCCGGCGGCGACATCTCGCGGCGGTTCGTGCCGGTGGCCGTCGCCGCCGGGGCGGTCGTCGTCGACAACAGTTCGGCGTTCCGCCTGCAGGCCGACGTGCCGCTGGTGGTGCCCGAAGTGAACGCGGTCGCCGCGCGAGGGCACCGCGGCATCCTCGCCAACCCCAACTGCTCGACGATCCTGCTGGTGCTGACGCTCGCGCCGCTGCAGCGCGTCGCCGGCTTGCGCACCGTCGTCGTCGCCACCTACCAGGCGGCGTCGGGCGCCGGCCAGCAGGCGGTCGAGGAACTGCGCGCGGGCACTGCCGCGGCGCTCGCCGGCGAAGACCTGCTGCCGCGCGTCCTGCCGCAGCGCCTGGCGTTCAACCTGTTCCCGCACATCGACGTGTTCGAGGCCGACGGCTACACCAAGGAAGAGAGCAAACTGCTGCTCGAGACGCGCAAGATCCTCGGCCTGCCCGATCTGCCCGTCGACGCGACCTGCGTGCGCGTGCCCGTCGAACGTTGCCACAGCGAGGCCGTGACCGTGCAACTGCAGCGGCCGCTGTCGCCCGACGAGGCGCGTGAGCTGTTCAAGGTTTCGCCGGGGCTCGAGCTCGTCGACGACCCCGCGCAGCGCCGTTATCCGATGCCGCTGCCGATGAGCGGCAAGGATGCGGTGGCGGTGGGGCGGGTGCGTGCCGCGCGCGCGTTCGACCCCGGGTTGAGCTATTGGCTGTGCGGCGACCAACTGCGCAAGGGCGCGGCGCTCAACGCCGTGCAGATCGCCGAACTGCTCTGATGCGAACGTCCTGCGGCACCTGATCGGCGGTGCACACGGCGGTGTCGGAGGCGACCGGGAACGGCCATCTCGCGCTGGACTCTGAAGGCCTGCCGCCCTTCACTTGCGCCACTCTGAACTCGTCAGGTCCCAGAGGAACCACTCGATGGCAGCAAAGCGCAAGAGCTCGACCAAGGCCCGTTCCACCAGCAAGACGTCCAGCGGCAAGTCTTCCAGCGGCGCCGGCCGGCCGGCCGCAGGCGCCGCCAAGAAGGCGGCGCGCGGCGCCAAGAGCCCCGGCGCGGACCGGTTGGGCCAGCTCGAGCGGCTGATGGAACTGATGGAGCAGAAGGGCGTGGTCGAGGTCGAGGTCGAGGACCTCGGCACGCGCTGGCGGGTGCGGCGCACCGAGCCGCAGACGGTGACCTACGCCGCGCCGGCGCCGATGGCGATGGCGCCGATGCCGATGGCCCCGATGGTCGCGAGTGCGCCCGGCACCGCAGCCGGCGCCGCCGCGCCCGCCGAGCCCGAGGGTGAAGTGTTCAAGTCGCCGATGCTCGGCACCTTCTATCGCGCCGCTTCGCCCGACGCCGAGCCGTTCTGCAAGGCGGGCGACCGCGTCGGCGCCGACCGCACGCTGTGCATCATCGAGGCGATGAAGGTGATGAACGAGATCAAGGCCGAACGCGAGTTCGAGATCCTCGACGTGCTGGTCAAGAACGGCGAGCCGGTCGAATACGGCCAGCCCCTGTTCCTCATCCGGTAGCCGCTTCGCGAGACCACCGCCGATGTTCCATCGCATCCTGATCGCCAATCGCGGCGAGATCGCCCTCCGCATCCTGCGTGCCTGCAAGGACCTCGGTATCGAGTCCGTGGCGGTGTACAGCGAGGCCGACCGCGACTCCCTGCACCTGCGCTACGCCGACGAGACGATCTGCATCGGGCCGGCGCCGAGCTCCGAGAGTTACCTGAACATCCCGGCGATCATCGCCGCGGCCGAGATCGCCGACGCCGACGCGATCCATCCTGGTTACGGCTTCCTGTCCGAGAACGACCATTTCGCCGAGGTCTGTCAGAGCTGCAACATCAAGTTCATCGGTCCGTCGCCGACGGCGATCGCCGAATGCGGCGACAAGGTCGCGGCCAAGCGCCTCGCGCAGCAGGCCGGCGTGCCGATCGTGCCGGGCTCCGACGGTCCGGTCGAGAACGAGCAGGACGCGCTGGAATGCGCGCGCAAGATCGGCTTTCCGGTGCTGATCAAGGCGGCGGCGGGCGGCGGCGGCCGCGGCATGCGCGTCGCCCACAACGAGCCGAGCCTGGTGACCGGTTACCACTCGGCGCGCAGCGAGGCCGAGAAGGCGTTCAAGGACTCGACCGTCTACCTCGAGAAGTTCATCGAGAAGCCGCGCCACGTCGAGATCCAGATCATGGCCGACCAGCACGGCAACGTCGTGCACCTCGGCGAACGTGACTGCTCGCTGCAGCGGCGCCACCAGAAGCTGCTCGAGGAGAGCCCGTGCCCGGTGCTCGACGAGGCCACGCGTCAGGCGATGGGTGAGGCGGCGGTGCGGCTGGCGAAGACAGCCAACTACTACTCGGCCGGCACCGTCGAGTTCCTGCTCGACAAGGACAAGAACTACTACTTCATCGAGATCAACTCGCGCATCCAGGTCGAGCACCCGGTCACCGAGATGGTCACCGACACCGACCTGATCCGCGAGATGATCCGCGTCGCCGCCGGCGAGCGGCTGTCGTGGCGGCAGGAGGACATCAAGCTGCGCGGCCACGCGATGGAGTTCCGCATCAACGCCGAGGACCCCGACCACAACTTCAAGCCGAGCCCTGGCACCATCAAGACGTTCGTCGCGCCGGCGGGCCCCGGGGTGCGTTGGGACAGCCACATCTACCAGGGTTACACGGTGCCGCCGCACTATGACTCGATGGTCGGCAAGCTGATCATCCACCGGCCGACGCGTAAGCAGACGATCGAGGTGGCCCGCCGCGCGCTGCAGGAGTTGACCCTGGACGGCATCAGCACCACGGCCAGCCTGTTCTTGCGCGTGCTGGAGCACTCCGACTTCTGCGCCGGCGAGATCGACACCGGTTTCATCGATCGTTACTTCTCGCCGCGGTAGGTCTGTCTCGATGCCGCAGAAACAGCGCAGCGTCGGTGGTCGGTTGCTCCTGTTCGCGAACGTCGTCGGCGCCAACGCCGTGGCTGCGGTGTTCGTCGTCGGCTTCGTGCGGCCGTCGGTGTTCGCGCCGGAGTCGCTCGCCGATCCCGCCGGCAATCCCACCGGCGTGCCGCCCGGTCGCATGTTCCACGTGCCGCTCGACACCGCCTGGGCGTGGGGCGGCTTCGTCGCCGCGCTGGCGTTGCTGCTGCTCAACTTCGCGTGGTTGGTGCGGCGCAACGGCGGCGCGCCGCCCGAGCCGTTCGTGCTCAGCGAAACGCCGACCGGGGTCGTGCGCATCGCGCGCGAAGCGCTCGAGAGCGCGCTGCAGAAGGCGGGCGAAGCGCTGCCCGAAGTGACGCGCGTGCGGGTGCAGGTCACGCCGCAGGGGCCCAAGAGGTTCCTGGTGCGGGGCCAGTTCTACTGCGCCGAGGGCAGCAACAGCCTCAACGCGAGCCAGCGGTTGCGCGCCGCCATGGCCGATCGCTGCGCCGAACTCGTGCGCCTCGCCGACGGCGGGCGCGCCGAGTACGAGCTCGAGTTCTGCGGTTTCTCGGGCAAGCTCGGCAAGGGCGCGGAGGTCGCGCCACCGGTCGACGACGCGGCCCCGTTCACGGGGCCGCGTTATCCGATCGACGACGATTCGAACCACGGGGGAGTGACTTGAGCAAACGCATCGGAGTGTTGACCGGCGGTGGTGACGCCCCCGGGTTGAACGCGGCGATCTGTGGGCTGGGCCGGCGGCTGGTCGCGGCCGAGGCCGAGCTGATCGGTTTCGCCGATGGCTGGCGCGGACTGATCAACGACGAGTCGGTGCCGCTGCACCACGCCGACTTCCAGCACCTGCTGATCCACGGCGGCACCTTGATCGGCAGCAGCGGCGACAACCCGTATCGCGACCCCGACGTGATGGTGCCCAAGGTGCTGGCGACGATCGCGCGGCACCGGCTCGACGCGCTGGTCGCGATCGGCGGCGAAGGCACGCTCGGCGCCGCCGACCGCCTGCACCGCGAACACGGCGTCAACGTCGTCGGCATCCCCAAGACGATCGACAACGACCTCGACGCGACCGACTTCACGTTCGGCTTCTTCTCGGCGGTCGAGGTGGCGACGCGCGCGATGGACGATCTGCGCAGCACCGCCGAATCGCACAGCCGCGTCATGGTGGTGGAGTGCATGGGCCGGCACGCCGGCTGGATCACGGCCTACGCCGGTGTTGCCGCGGCCGCCGAGGGCATCCTCGTTCCCGAACGTCCGGCGCACCTCGAAGAGCTCTGCGAGAAACTGCTCCGGCTGCGTGCCAGCGGCGCGAACTCGGCCGTGGTGGCCGTCGCCGAAGGCACGCGCGTGTTCGAGAACGGTGTCTGCCTGTCGTCGATGGAGAAGGACGAGTTCGGCGAATACCTGACCGGCGGCATGGCGCAGCTCGTCGCGCGCAAGATCAAACAACGCATCGGCTGGGACAGCCGGCACCTGGTGCTCGGGCACCTGCAGCGCGCCGGCCAGCCGATCGCCTTCGACCGGATCTTCGCGCTGCGCCTGGGCGCCCGGGCCGCACGCCTGGTGCTCGAACACCGTTTCGGCTTCATGGCGGCGATGCGGGCCGGCGAGATCGTCGAGGTGCCCCTTGCGGCCGCGGTCGCGCAGCGAAAGACTTTGACGGACCAGTTTCTCGATCGCTACGAGACCTTCTTCTTGCCGATCCAAGGCACATGATCGCCGGTTCGCCCCATCTCACCCGTCGCCGTCGCCACGACCCGCTGCGGGCCGCGTTGCTGGTGACGCTCGGAATGGTGAGCCAGATCGGCCAGCTGCCCGGTCAGCAATATGGTCAGCAGCCGCAGGGGCAGGACCCGCCGCCGACCGGCGAGTATGGCCCGTTCCCGGGCACCGGGACCGGCCTCGATGCGCAAGGGCGGCCGTTGATGGCGCCGCGCCTGCTGACCCAACCGCTGCCGCCGAATCAACCGGTGGTGCAGGACCGACTCGACCCCATCTGGGCGCAGCCGCTGCCGCAGCCGGCCTTCCAGGGGTTTCCGAGCTTCAGTTCGAACCTGTTCGGCAGCTACCCGCGGCCCGGCGGGGTGCTCGATCCCGGCGCAATGATCCCGCAGTTGCCCAACCTCGGGCCGGCGACCGGTTGGCCGAGTTGGGCCGTGGCGCGCAGCAAGGAACCGCTGCCGGACTCGCCGGACCTGGCGCTGTTGGTGCGCCACAGCGATCGCGTGTGGCGCCGCGACGCGAAGGACGAACCGTTCACGCCGCTCTATCACTACGACAAGCTCGACACCTTGCGCGAGGGCGCCGAGGTCGAGGTGCGGCAGACCGGCGAGTTCGAGGTGCTGTTCCAGGACAGTGCGCGGCTGGTCTCGAACGGCCCCGCCGAGTTGCGCATCGTGTCGATGACCCAGACCGAGGTCGCGGTGGAGGTGCGTCGCTTCACGCAGCTGCGTCTGTTCGCCGTCAAGCGTGAGTATCGCCTGGTGTTGCCCGACGGCACGCTGCTGGTCGTGGCTGGTGACCCCGCGGAAGGGCCACCGCCGGGGCGCGCCGAGGTGGTGTTGCTGCGCAGCGACGATGGCGGCGATCGGCCGGGCCGGGCGACCGTGTATCAGGGTGGTGATCGGCCGGCGCGGTTGTTGTACGCCAGTGATCGAAGTGGCACTCGGGAGGCGGTGCTCGACCGCGGCATGCAGGCGACCCTGCTGCTCCAGCCGCGACGCGACGGACAACTGGTCAGCGGCGCGCTCGACGCCGGCACCCTGGTGCCGATCCGCAGTGGCGACGCCGTCGAGTTCGCGGGCGGTGCCCATGCGACGGTGCAGTGGTCAGGCGCTGCGTTCCACGTGGCGGCCGGGCAGACCCTGCGCCTGGAGCCGCTGCAAGGGCGCCCGTTCGCGCCGCCGCAGTGAGCGACGCAGGCGGCACGGTGCTGCCGGCCGAGGTGGCGGCGCGGGTCGCGCGCGCGGCGCCGTTGCTGGCCACGCACGTGCGCCACACGCCGTTGTTGGCTTCGACGTGGTTGTCGGCGGCGACCGGTGGCGAAGTGCGCCTGAAGCTCGAGAACCTGCAATGCACGGGTTCCTTCAAGGTGCGTGGTGCCACCCACGCAATGGCGCAGCTGTCGGTCGAGCAGCGCCGCGCCGGGGTGGTCACCGCGTCTTCGGGCAACCACGGCCTGGGTGTCGCCGCAGCGGCGCGGCAGTTCGGCGCGCCGGCGCTCGTGTTCGTGCCGAGCACGACGCCCGGCAAGAAGCGCGAGCGCATCCGCGCGGCCGGTGCCGAGGTCGAGGTGTTCGGTGACGACTGTGTGCTGACCGAACAGCAGGCGCGCCGCGTCGCGGCGGCGACCGGCCGCGTCTACGTGTCGCCCTACAACGACCTGCAGGTGATCGCCGGCCAGGGCACCGTCGCCGTCGAACTGCTGGCCGACTGGCCCGACGTCGAGGTCGTCTACGTGGCGCTCGGTGGCGGCGGCCTGATCGCGGGCATGGCGGCCTACGCCAAGAGCGTGCGGCCGCAGCTCGAGTTCGTCGGCTGTTCGCCGCTGGCGTCGCCGGCGATGGCCGAGTGTGTGCGGCAGGGCCGCATCGTCGACGTGCCCTGTGGGCCGACGCTGTCCGACAGCACGGCCGGCGGGGTCGAGCCGGGCGCGATCACGTTCGACCTGTGTCGACGGCTGATCGACCGGTTCGTCGAGGTCGACGAAGCCGCGATTGCCGCGGCGGTGGTTACGGCCCTCGCCGAGGAACGGCAGCTGTTGGAAGGCGCCGCCGGGGTCGCGATCGCCGGGTTGCTGGCGGACCCGGCCGGCCGCGGCCGGCGCGCCGCAGTGCTGGCCTGCGGCGGCAACCTGGGCCTGGACCGGCTGCGTTTGCTGCTGGACGGTTGACAGCGGGTTCAAGTCGCGGCGACGCGGCACCGATAACTCCGGTGGCATCGGCCCCTACCGACGCCGGAGAGATCCCCCAGTTGTCGACGGCGAACCCAGCAAATGCGGCGCGTGGCCCGGCACCGGCTTCGGGCCCGGGCTTCGTGGCGATGGTGCTCGCCGGCGGTCTGGGCACCCGGCTGCGCGAGGTCGTCGCCGATCGTCCCAAGCCGTTGGCGCTGGTGGATGGGGTGCCGTTCCTGCAGCGGTTGCTCGCGCAGCTGCACGCCGCCGGTTGCCGCCGCGCGGTGTTGTGCACGGGCCACCTCGCCGAGCAGTTCGTGTCGACGTTCGGCGACCACTTCGGGTCGATGCAGCTCGTGCACTCGGTCGAAAGCGCGCCGCTGGGCACTGCCGGGGCCCTGCGCCAGGCGCTGCCGCATCTCGACGACGAGGCCGCGTTGGTCGTCAACGGCGACTCCTACTGCGCCCTCGACCTGCCGGCGTTCGTCGCCGCCGGTCGCGCGCACGGCGCCCCGTCGCTGGTGGCCGTCGACGTCGCCGACGCGGGCCGCTACGGCAGTCTGCAGCTCGACGGTGCTGGCCGTGTCGTCGCGTTCGGCGAGAAGTCGGCGGCGGCGGCGGGTCCGATCAACGCCGGCATCTACTGGTTGCCACGGCAGGTGCTGCAGGGCATCGCCGAGGGCCGCCCGGTCTCGCTCGAGCGTGAGGTCCTGCCGGCGCTGATCCGCACCGGTCTGCGCGCGGTCTCGGTCACCGCGCCGTTCCTCGACATCGGCGTGCCCGCGGACTACGCCAGGGCCGGCGCCTTCTTCGCTGCGGTGGCGTCCGGTCGGGAACGGCGCCTGCTGGTCGTCGATCGCGACGGCACGTTGATCGTCGAACGCCACTACCTCAGTGATCCCGCCGCGGTCGAACTGCTGCCCGGCGTCGTCGAGGGGCTGCGCCTGTTCCAGCAGCGCGGTTACGCGATCGCGATCGTCAGCAACCAGTCCGGGGTCGGCCGCGGTTACTTCGACGCGGCGGCGATGCACGCGGTCAACGACGAGGTGTTGCAGCAACTCGCCGTCTGCGGCGTGCACGTCGATCAGGTCTGGTGCTGCCCGCATGCACCCGACGAAGGCTGCGCCTGCCGCAAGCCACAGCCCGATCTGCTCGACCACGCCCTGTCGGCAACCGGTTGCCTGCCTGAGCAGTGCCTGGTGGTTGGAGACAAGGCCTGCGACGTCGAACTTGGCCGGCGGCGCGGCGCGCGCACCGCGCTGGTGCGCACCGGCTACGGCCGACAGACCGAACTCGAACGCTGCTGTGAGCCGGACATGGTCGTCGACGACCTCGAACAGCTCGCCGCCCTGGAGATGGCCCGATGATCATCAGCCGCACGCCGTTCCGCATCTCGTTCTTCGGCGGGGGCACCGACTATCCCGGTTGGTACCGGCAACACGGCGGTGCCGTGCTGTCGACGACGATCGACAAGTACTGCTACCTGTCGTGTCGGCACCTGCCGCCGTTCTTCGAGCACCGCTACCGCATCGTCTGGTCGAAGGTCGAGAACGTGCGTGAGATCGCCGAGATCGAGCACCCGGTGGTGCGCGCCCTGCTCGGCTACTTCGGCCTCGAGCGCGGGCTGGAGCTGCACCACGTGGGCGACCTGCCGGCGCGCAGCGGCATGGGGTCGAGCTCGGCGTTCACGGTCGGCCTGCTGCATGCGCTCTACGCGCTGCAGGGCCGCATGGTCGGCAAACACGAACTGATGAGCGAGGCCATCTACGTCGAGCAGCACATCCTGCAGGAGACGGTCGGCTCGCAGGACCAGGCCGCGGCCGCGCACGGCGGTTTCAACAAGATCACCTTCGCGCCCAGCGGGCAGATCCACGTCGCGCCGGTGGTCGTGCGACAGGACCGCCTCGACGAGCTCGACGACCACCTGATGCTGTTCTACACCGGCATCGAACGCACCGCGGCTACCGTCGCGGCCAGCTACGTCACCGACCTGGGCAGCAAGCGCCGGCAACTGCGCGTGCTGCGGGACCTCGTCGACGAGAGCATCGAAGTGATCGGCAGCGATCGGCCGATCGACGAGTTCGGCCATCTGCTCGACGAGGCCTGGTCGCTCAAGCGCAGCCTGGGTGCCAGCGTCAGCAACGCCGAAGTCGACGATCTGTATGCCAGGGCGCGCTCGGCCGGTGCCCTCGGCGGCAAGATCACGGGTGCCGGTGGCGGCGGCTTCCTGCTGCTGTTCGTGGCGCCCGAGCGTCAGGCGGCGGTGCGGGCGGCGCTGCCCGAACTCGTGCACGTGCCGTTCCGGTTCGAGAGCGCGGGCAGCCAGATCCTGTTCTACAGCCGCGAGGAGGACTTCACCTCGGCGGAGACCGCGCGTTCGGAACAGTCGATTCGCGCCTTCCGCGAGCTCGAAGCCGCCGCTGCCCAGTCCGACTGGGCCATTCCCTATCCGGGCGCGACGCCGATCGGCGCCGGCGTCACCAGGAGTTGATCATGGAGAGACCACGCACCATCCGCCGCGACGACGGCCTGTGGCTGCTGCAACGCATGCGCCTGATCCGCCAGGCGAGCGAACGCATCGCGCGCCTGTACCCGACCGACGTGATGGAGACACCGGTGCACCTTTGCATCGGCCAGGAGGCCGTTGCCGCCGGTGTCTGCCGCCACCTCACCGATGCCGACAAGTTGTTCCTCGGCCATCGCACGCACGGTCCGGCGCTGGCCAAGGGCCTGCCGTTGCCCAAGCTGATGGCCGAGTTGTACGGTCGCACGACCGGCTGCTCACACGCCTACGGCGGCTCGATGCACCTGATCGACCTCGAGCACGGTCTGCCGGGATCGTCGGCGATCGTCGGCGGCAGCATCGCGCTCGGCGTCGGCGCGGCCCTGGCGAGCAAGCTGGCCGGCGCCGGCTTCGTCGGCGTGTCCTGGTTCGGGGATGCCGCGACCAACGCGGGCGTGTTCCACGAGAGCCTGAACTTCGCGGCGCTGCAGCGCCTGCCGGTCTTGTTCGTCTGTGAGGACAACGGCTACTCGAACGTGATGCCCAAGAGCGCCCACGCGGCGTTCGACATCGCCTCGCTGGCCGACGAGTACATGTGCACGATGCTGGCCGATGGTACCGACGTGCTGGACGTGCATGAGCAGGCCGGCGAAGCGCTGGCGCAGATCCGCAGCGGTGGTGGCCCCGTGCTCTTGCACTGTCGCACCAAACGCTGGATGAAGCACCAGGGGCACGAACGCTGTGACATCGCGGACAACGGCATCGACGAACAGCGCGACTGCCCGATCCGCAAGCTCGAACGGGTACTGCTCGACACGCACCTGTGCGGGGCCGGCGAACTCGAGCAGGTGCGCCTGTCGATCGAGCAGCAGATCGACGCGGCCATCCGTTTCGCCGAGAGTTCCCCGTTCCCCACGCCAACGCAGTTGGAGGTCGTCTAGCCATGCCCTGGAGCCGTTTCGACAGCAACTACACGGCGCCGACCGGCGGCCGCCGCATCACCTTCTGCGAGGCCCTGCGCGAAGGCATCGACCAGGCGATGGGCAACGACGAGCGCGTGTTCGCGATCGGTCTGGACGCCGACGACAAGTTCGGCGTGTTCGGCTCGATGAGCAACCTGTCGTTCCCCGAGCGCGTGCTGGGCACGCCGATCTCCGAGAACGCGATGACCGGCGTCGCCCTGGGCGCGGCGCTCAGCGGCATGCGGCCGATCCACGTGCACCTGCGCGTCGACTTCATGCTCACGGCGATGGACCAGATCGTGAACTACGTCGCCAAGTGGCAGGACATGTTCGATCACCAGGTCAAGGTGCCGCTGGTGATCCGCGCCATCGTCGGCCGCGGCTGGGGCTGCGGCGCGCAGCACTCGCAGACGCTGCACGGCTGGTTCGCTCACATTCCGGGCCTGAAGGTGGTGACCCCGGCGACGCCGTACGACGCCAAGGGCCTGCTGCTGAGCGCGGTCGCCGACGACTCGCCGGTGTTGTTCCTCGAACACCGCTGGCTCTACAAGAACACGGGCGACGTGCCCGAGGCGATCTACACGCTGCCGCTCGGCAAGGCCAACGTGCTGCACCGCGGCGAACGCCTCACGGTCGTGGCCAGCTCGCTGGCGGCGATCCACGCGCTGACCGCGATCGAAGCGCACGGCCTCGACGTCGACCTGATCGACCCACGCACCATCAAGCCGCTCGACCTCGACACCATCGTCGCCTCGGTGCAGCGCACCGGCCGGCTGTGTGTGGTCGACTACGACTTCCCGTTCGGCGGTTTCGGCGCGGAGGTGTGCGCGGCGGTCACCGAACGCGCGTTCGCGAGCCTGCAGGCGCCGCCGACGCGCATCCAGTTCCCCGACCGCGGCATGCCGTCGAGCGGCGTGCTCGAACGCGCCTACTACCAGACGCCCGAGCGACTGGCGGCGGCGTTCGGCGCGCTGATCGAAGGCGCCACGGTCGCCCGCGATCTCGTCGGAGCGGGCGCATGAGCCGCGGCGACCGGTCGCTGGACGTGCTGTTCGTCAACCCGGGCAGCCACCGCCGCATCTACCAGAACCTGGGCGCGGAGCTCGCCGCGAAGGAACCGCCGATCTGGGCGGCGCAGCTGGCGATGCACGCGCGGCAACGCGGCCGTTCGGTGTCGATCCTCGACGCCAACGCGCTCGACCTGACCCCCGAGCAGATCGGCACGGCGGTGGCCGAGCTGACGCCCAGGCTCACGGTCGTGGTCGTCTACGGTCACAACCCCAACGCGTCGACGTTCGCGATGCCGGGCGCGCGCGACGCGATCGCCGGCATCCGCGCGGCCGATCCCGAGGGCCGCGTGCTGTTGCTCGGCGGCCACGTCGCCGCGTTACCCGAACGCACGCTGCGTGAAGAGGACGTCGACTTCGTCTGTTCGGGCGAGGGGCCCTACACGATCGACGCGCTGGTCGACGCGTTGACCGCCGAGCGCACCCGGCCCGAGCTGGCGAGAGTGCCGGGACTGCTGTGGCGCGACGGCGACGCCATCGTGCGCAACATCCCCGCGCCGCTGGTGCGCGACCTCGACAACGAGATGCCGGGCATGGCCTGGGACCTGCTCGACATGACGCGCTATCGCGCGCACAACTGGCACGCGTTCGGCCGGCCGAGCCGCGAGCCGTACGCGGCGCTCTACACGACGCTGGGCTGTCCGTTCCAGTGCACCTTCTGCTGCATCCAGGCGCCGTTCAAGGAAGGGGAGGCCGCTGCCGGACTCGACAACACGCGCAACAGCTACCGCAAGTTCGATCCCGACCGCGTCGTCGCCGACATCACGCGGTTGGTCGCCGACCACGGCGTGCAGAACATCAAGATCGCCGACGAGCTGTTCCTGCTCGACCGCCACCACGTGACCCGCATCTGCGACGGCCTGGCCGCGCTCGACGCCGACCTGAACATCTGGGCCTACGCGCGCGTCGACACCTGCCGCGACGGCGAGCTGCTCGCGAAGATGCGCGCCGCCGGCGTGCGCTGGCTCGCGATCGGCATCGAATCGGCGAGCGAGAAGGTGCGCGCCGGCGTCGACAAGGGCTACAAGCCCGCGGCGATGCAGAAGGCGATCTCGCTGGTGCGCGATGCCGGCATCGCGGTGATGGGCAACTACATCTTCGGGCTGCCCGAGGACGACCAGGCGTCGATGCGGTTGACGCTCGACTTCGCCAAGGAGCTCAACACCGAGTTCGCCAACTTCTTCTCGGCGATGGCCTACCCGGGTTCGCAGCTTTACCGCGACGCGGTCGCCAACGGCTGGCAACTGCCCGCCGACTGGGACGGCTACTCGCAGCACAGCAAGTCGTGCCTGCCGCTGCCGACGCGGCACCTCGCCGGCGCCGAGGTGTTGGCCTTCCGCGACGCGGCGTTCCGCGAGTACTTCGATCGCGACGAGTACCGGGCGATGGCGGCGCGCACCTTCGGGCCCGCGGTGCTGCCGGAGCTGGCCCGCATGCTCGGGCCGCCGCTGCCGCGCGAACACGCCGCGGTGATCGTGCCGTCCGCCGCGAGCACCCCGCAGCCGGTATGACCGAGCCGATCCTCACGGCGCTGGTGTCGACGTACGCCAGCGAGCGCTACCTGCGCGGGTGCCTGGACAGCCTGCTCGCGCAGACGCTGGGCGAGCGTGTGCAGATCGTGGTGATCGACGCCTGTTCGCCGCAGGGTGAGGCGGCGATCGTGCGTGAGTACCAACAGCGCCATCGCAACATCGACTACGTGCGCACGCCCGAGCGCGTGTTCACGTCCGAGGCGTTCGACATCGGCACCCGTCTGGCGCGCGGGCGTTACCTGACCACGGCCAACACCGACGACCGGCATCGCCCGGACTTCGCCGAACGCTTGTGCGCCGTGCTCGATGCGCATCCGCAGTTCGGCATCGTCTACGCCGACTCGTTGATCACGCATCGCGACAACGAGACCTGGCAGGACAACACCGCGACGAAGAAGTACGCATGGCCCGACTACACGGCGACGACGGCGCTGTCGTGCTGCCTGTTCGGCGCCCAGCCGGTGTGGCGCAGGTCGGCGCACGACGTCGTCGGCGGGTGGGATCCGGCCCACGTCTACGCCAACGATCAGGACATGTTCCTGCGCATCGCCCTTCGGTTCGGCGCGGTGCACCTGCGCGCGGCGATGGGGCTGTTCTTGATGCGCAAGGACAGCAACAGCGGCGCCGACAACCGCGCGCCGACGCTGGCGGACGTGCTGTCGGTGATGCGGCGCTACCGCACCAGCACGCCGCTCGAGGTGCTGTTCCCGGCGTTGGCCGGCAGCCCCGACGATCCGGCCGGCCGCGCCGCCGCATGGATCGAACTCGGCAACCTCTGCGCGCTCGGGCCCTACACCGACGCCGAGCTGGCGCTGGACTGCTATCGGCGCGCGATGCAGCTGCCGCTGCCCGAGGCGGCGACGCGGCAGGTGCGGCTCGCGTTCGCGAACAACACCGGCTGCGTGCTGGCGGCCGCGGGTGCCCGGGAAGGGGCCGAGCGCGCGTTCGCGCTGTGCGGCGGTGCTGCCCAGGCGTTGGCCAACCGCCGCGCGCTCGACAGCCAGGGCGCGATGACGCTGCGGCAACTGCAGTTCGTGCAGGTCGACCATCCGGTCGTCGCTGCGAGCCGGACCACGCGAGCGCTCGAGCTCGACGCCGGCGGCGGGACGCGCTGGGCACCGACGACGTCGGTCGTGCCGTGGGAGGTCTTCGACGGCCCCAACGGCGCGCCCCTGGACGCGGGCGACAAGACCTGGTCGTTCCCGGTGCCGCCGCGCAAGGCGCAGCGGGTGCTGGTGGTGATGTACGGCTGGGCCGACAGCGGCGGCGGCACGATGCTGCCGCGCGCCTTCGCCAAGGCGCTGGCCGCGCGCGGCCACGAGGTCGCGGTGTTCTATGCGGCGGCGCGGCCCGAGCCGGCGCTCGGCGCCTACGGCGTGCGGCGTCACGACGAAGACGGCGTGCGCCTGTTCGGCGTCTGCAACCGGCCGAGTGCGTTCATGGACCTCGGGGCGCCGCGGCGCGAGATCGACGACCCGCAGGTGCGCGAAGCGTTCGCCGCGGTGCTCGACGAGTTCGCGCCGCAGGTCGTGCACTTCTGGAACCTGCACAACCTGGGCATGTCCCTGCCCGGCGAGTGCCGCGCGCGCGGTGTGCCGACCGTGCTGAGTTCGAACAACTACTGGGCACTCTGTCCGCGGCTCTACCTGATCAGCGAACGGCTGCAGCGCTGCGAAGGCGGCAGCGACGACGGCCGCAAGTGTGAGCGTTGCCTGGGCACGCAGGGCCTCGCCGCAGACTTCGCCGAGCGGCGTCGACAGGGCCAGCGCATGCTGCGCGAGGACATCGACGTGCACCTGGCGGTGTCGACGCGCGTGCGCGACCTCTACGTGCAGAACGGCGGCGACCCCGAGCACGTGCGCGTGCTGCGGCAGGAGCCCGAGGCGCTGACCGGCATCTGGGAACGCACCGGCGTGCGGCGCCGCATCGTCTTGCGCCTGCAGCGGCCGTTGCGCGTCGGCTTCCTCGGCTCGGTGCTGGCGCACAAGGGTGTGCACGTGCTGGCGCAGGCGCTGCAGCACCTGCCCGCGGGCGCGGTCGAGGCGGTTGCACTCGGTGACGTGGCCGCGGACTACGTGCCCGCGCTGCGCCAACTCGACCCTGAAGGCCGGCTGCACCTGTTCGGTCGCTACGACCCCCAGCGGCTGCCCGAACTGCTGGCCGCGCTCGACGTGGTGGTGGTGCCGTCGGTCTGGGATGACTGCGCGCCGTTCGTCGTCGCCGAAGCGCTCGCGGCGCGGTGTCCGGTGATCGGATCGCGCGCCGGCGGCATCCCCGACTTCGTGCAGCACGGACGCAACGGCCTGTTGTTCGAACTCGGCGACGCCGCGGACCTGGCGCGCTGCCTGGCCGCGTTCGGCGCCGATCCCGAGTTGCTCGGCCGGCTGCAGGGCGGCATCGAACCCCCGCGCGGGCTTTCGGCGTTCGTCGACGACGTGCAGGCGGTCTACGGCGAGCTGCTGGTCACCAGCGCCGTCGCGTCGGCAGCAGGCTGACGGCGGCGAGCAGGACTGCGGCCGCGGCGGCGAGCACGGTGCAGGACAGCCCGGCGGCGCCGCCGGCGCAGCGGTCGAACAGGTAACCCGACGCGAACGTGCCGAGCAGGCGGCCGCCGGCGTTGGCGGCGTAGTAGAAGCCGACGCGTTCGGCGACGTCTTCGGCGCCAGCCGCGGCGACGACGAGCCAGCTGTGCAGGCTGCTGGTCACGGCGAACAACGCGCCGTAGACGAACAGGCCCGCGAGCACCCAGGCGCCGGGTTCCGGCTGCTGCAGGCCGAACCAGGTGAGGCACAGCGGCAACAGCAAGAGGCACGTGGTCCAGGCCGCGCGCGACGCGCCGGCGTTGAGGTCGGGCGCGCGGACCAGGCCCGGCGCGGCGGCCTGCACGACGCCGTAGCCGATCACCCAGGCCGACAGCAGTGCGCCGACCGCGGTCGAACCCCAGCCCCAGCTGGCGACCAGGAACAGCGGCAGGGCCACCGCGAACCAGGCGTCGCGGGAGCCGAACAGGAACAGGCGCGCCACCGCCAGCCAGTTGACCGCGGGCAGCTGCGAGAACACCGCCGACAGGCGCGCGCGCGGCTTGCCCGGCGTCGACGGCAGCCACAGCGCCGCGGCGATCGTCATCACCACCAGCACCGCCGCCAGCGCGAGGTTGGTGGCCGCGAAGCCGAGGCCGGCGAGCAGCGCGCCGCCGAGGAAGAAGCCGAGCCCCTTGGTGACGTTCTTGCTGCCGGTGAGCACCGCGACCAGGCGGAACAGCGGGCCGGACCCGGCTTCGGGCGCGAGCCGGCGCACGTAGCTCTTGGCGGCGGTCTTGGCCAGATCCTTGGCGACCCCGGACAGCACCTGGGTCGCCATCACGTAGGCGAGGGTCAGGTGCGTCGCGCGCGCGCCGAGCATCACGCAGGCGGCGACCTGCAGCAGCAGACCGACGAGCAGCACCGGCTTGAGACCGAAGCGCGCCCCGAGCCAACCGCCGAGCAGGTTGGTGAACACGCCCGCGATCTCGTACGGCAGCAGCAACAGCGCCAGCGCCAGCGCCGTCTGCCCGGCGTCGTGCAGGTGCAGCAGCACCAGCATGCGCAGCGCACCGTCGCTGAGCGTGAACGCCTGATAACACAGGCTGACGACCACGAAGCCGCGGCGGCTGCCCCCGACCGTCATGCGCGCGCCCGCAGGATGCAATGGGCGAGGTCGACCATGCGGTTCACGTAACCCCACTCGTTGTCGTACCAGGCCATCACCTTGACCAGGTGCCCGTCGACGACGCGGGTGCAGGCGGCGTCGACGATCGCACTGCGCGGGTCGCGAGCGAAGTCGCTGCTGACCAGCGGTCGTTCTTCGTAACCGAGGATGCCGTGCAGGGGGCCGCTGCCCGCCGCAGCGGCCAGGGCGGCATTGACCTCGGTCACCGTGGTGGCGCGCTGCATCTCGAACGCGCAGTCGGTCAGCGAGGCGTTCAGCACCGGCGCGCGCACCGCGATGCTGTCGAGCTTGCCGGCCAGTTCGGGCACGATCAGGGTCACCGCGGTCGCCGAGTTGGTGCTCGTCGGGATCAGGTTGAGCAGCGCCGAACGGCCGCGTCGCGGGTCCTTGTCGGCGCGGTCGGTGACGGTCTGGGTGTTGGTCGGATCGTGGATCGTGGTCACCAGCCCGCGGCGGATGCCGATCGCGTCGTGCAGCACGCGGACGACGGGGGCGAGGCAGTTGGTCGTACACGACGCGGCGGTGACGACGGCTTCGCCGGCGAAGTCCACGTCGCTGTGGTTGACGCCGAACACCAGGTTGGGCACGTCCGGCACCGGGTTGCTGACCAGCACCGCGCCGGCACCGGCGGTGAACAGCGGTTCGAGCAGTTCCCGGCGTTTGGCCTTGCCGCTGCACTCGATCACCAGGGTTGGCGCCAGGCCGGCGGCCAGCGGCAGCGTGCTCCAGTCGGTCGTCTGCAGCAGTTCGACGTGTTCGTCACCGATCACCAGCCCGCGCGAGTCGGCGGTCACCGAGCGGTGCCACCTGCCCTGCACCGAGTCGAACTCGACGCCGAGGGCCAGTTGCTCGCGGGTGCCCTTGGGCTCGTTGATCGCGGTGATCGTCAGGCCGCGATCGATCGCCGCCCGCACGAACAGTCGGCCCATGCGGCCCAGACCATTGACGACGATGCGCATGGGGGAGCGGCGTAGCCGCGGCGATGCTGGCATGCAAGCCAAGGAATGGCCAAGGTCGGGCGGCCGCGCGCGTCACTGACAGGTCGCGAGTAGCACCAGGGCAAGGGCGACGAGCAGCAGCAAGCCGACTTCGGCGCGGGCTTCGCGCAGGGTGCGAGGGGTGGGGGTCATGCGACGGGGCGCCGCAGCGCGAATGGCATGGGCGCGATGCAGCCGGTGGGTGACGCAAGTGCCCGTCGCGTCTGGATCGGCGGCGTCGTGCGGCACCGCGTCGGGTCCGGGCTCGATCCATCCGAAGCCGCGGCAAGTGGCGGAGCTGGAAGGCGCCGCGACCCCGCAAAGCGTTGTCCACGAACGACCTGGGGCATCCCGAAAGCCGTCGGGGAGACGGTTCGCCGGGTTCTGCCCGCCTCAAGGACCGGCGCGGAACTGCCGATAGCACCGGAGCATGCAGACCTTCGACACCGACCTGCACGGCGTGCGACGCATCGTGCCCGCGGCCTTCTGCGATCACCGCGGCCGCTACGTGGAGCTGTTCGACACGGACAAGTACCGCGCGGCGACCGGCGGCGTCGAGTTCGTCCAGGACGACATCTCGGTCTCCGAGACCCACGTGCTGCGTGGCCTGCACGGCGACTGGGCGACCACCAAGCTGGTCAGCGTGTTGCACGGCACCGGCTACGCCGTGATCGCCGACAACCGTCCGCAGTCTCCGACCTATCGGCGCTGGCAGGCGTTCGAACTCAGCGGCGACAACCGCGAGCAGCTGCTGCTGCCACCCGGCATCGGCAACTCGATCCTCGTGCTGCAGGGGCCGCTGGTCTACTGGTACAAGCAGGACACGCACTTCGTGCCCGGCAGGCAGTTCACGATCCGCTGGAACGATCCCGAGTGGGGGTTCGAGTGGCCCGTGACCGAACCGATCCTCAGCGAGCGCGACAAGGTGGGGGCCTATGCTGCTGCCACGTCCTGAGCCGGGCGCCCGTCAGCCGGGGCCGCAGCGGGTCCTGATCACCGGCTTCACCGGCATGGTCGGCAGCCACCTGACCGACCACCTGCTCGCGCACACCGACTGGGAGATCACCGGTCTGCTGCGCTGGAACGACGACCTCGGCAACGTCGACCACCTGCTGCCGCGCATCAACGCCAAGGACCGGGTGAGCCTCGTCTACGGCGACCTCAACGACCAGCCGTCGTTGCAGAAGGCCGTCGCCAAGGCACAGCCCGACTACGTCTTCCACCTCGCCGCGCAGAGTTATCCGCAGACCAGCTTCGAGGCGCCGCTCGAGACCCTGCAGACCAACATCCTGGGCACCGCCGGGCTGCTCGAAGCGATCCGCACCAGCGGCATGTCGCCGGTCGTGCACGTCTGCGCGTCGTCCGAAGTGTTCGGCCGCGTGCCCAGGCATCTGCTGCCGATCCACGAGGACCGACCGTTCCACCCCGCGTCTCCGTACGCGATCAGCAAGGTCGGCACCGACCTCGTCGGCCGCTTCTACGCCGAGGCCTACGGCATGTGCGTGATGACCACGCGCATGTTCACGCACACCGGGCCACGCCGCGGCGACGTGTTCGCCGAGTCGACGTTCGCCAAGCAGATCGCGATGATCGAGGACGGCCAGATCGCGCCCGTGCTCAAGACCGGCAACCTCGACTCGCTGCGCACCTGGGCCGACGTGCGCGACGCCGTGCGCGCCTACCACCTGCTGGTGACGGTGAAGCCGACGCCGGGCGCCTACTACAACATCGGCGGAACCCACACCTGCTCGGTGCGCGACATGCTGCAGCACCTGCTGTCGCTGTCGACGCGCGACGACATCGAGGTGGTCACCGATCCCGAACGGCTGCGGCCGATCGACGCCGACCTGCAGGTGCCCGATACGACCAAGTTCACGACCCACACCGGCTGGCAGCCGCAGATCCCGTTCGCGCAGACGATGCAGGACCTGCTCGACTACTGGCGCGACCGGGTGCGCAGCGGGCGGCACTTCCTGGTGCGATGAGCGAGGCGCTGCTGGCAACCCCGATCGACGCCTACCCGGTGTTGGCGGCGATCGACGAGATCGTGCGGGTCGGCGACGGCGCCGGCCGCCTGGGCTGGGACGAGCAGCAGGAGCCGGGCGTCTACGCCGCGGCGATGGAGCACACCAAGACCGCGTTCCACCTGTTCGTGCGCCACGTGCTCGCCCACGGTCCGGTGACCACGGCGCTGCAGATCGGCCTGGGGGGAACGAGCCGCCATCGGGCCTTGCGCTGCTTCGCGTCGCGCGTCGTCTCGGTCGACGCCGATGCCCAGGCGCTGGCAGCGGCCGGCGACCCGTCGGCCGAGCCCGGCGCGGACGTCCTGATCGCGGGCGAGGCCACCGACCCCGCCGTGTTCGCTGAACTCGCGTCGCTGACCGAAGGCTGTGACCTGCTGCTCATCGATCGCGACCTCGGCTACCACGACGCGGCGGCGTGTTGGCAGGCCCTGGCGCCGCTGGTGCGGCCGGGCGGCCTGGTGGCGATCGTCGACCGCACGCAGGAGATCCCCGAGGGCCGCCGTCCCGACGGCATCGATCGCTTCGTCCACGACCTGCAGCAGCGCTTCCTTGCGCCGCGCGGGCGCGCCCTGCACCACTTCGGTGCCGGCCACGCGATCTCGGTCTACCAGCGGCTCGCGAGCGATGCGGGCGAAGAACGTGTGACCTGGTCCGTGCCGGCTCCGCGCGCGCCGTGGCGCGCGGTCGATGACACCGACGACGGCTTCACGCTGTTCGCCGGTGATGACGAGGTCCATGCTGTGAGCGGTTCGCCTCGTCGTCACGACGCGCGGCGGCGCGCGCGCCACGAGGCCGAAGTCGTGCTCGCCGCACCCGACCTGCCGACGCTGCACGCGCGACTCGCACAGTGGCGCGAAGTGCTGGTGCAGTGCGAACGCGCGGCCGCGTGCCTGCTCGCCGGCGACGCCGCGGGCGTGCGCGCGCTCGGCGCGACGATCCCGGGCTCGGAAGATCTCGAAGGCTGGCTGCTGGCGCAGCTCGCGGCGATGCCGCACAGCCGCCGCTTGCTGCGCACGATCGGCTTGTGGTTCTGCCTGCGCGGCGAAGTGGACGTGGGCGCGGGCCTGCTGCAACGGCTCGTCGACGAGAACTTCGGCGACGCCGGCGCGCTGCAGGTGCTGGCGCAGGTCCATCTGCTGCTGCGCGCCGATGCTGGCGCCGCGCAGCGGTTGCTGGCGGCCATGCGCCGCAAGGTGGCGCTGCAGCAGCGGCGCCGCGAGTGTCTGGCGGTGCAACACGAGCACAGCCTGTGGGGGCAGCCCAAGCTGCTCGGCGCGGCGCGCAGCGTGCTCTGGGTGGGCGCGGGCGGCGCGGCGGCGAGCGTGGTCGCAGCGCGCCTGGGTTTGTCGTTCACCTGGCTGCCCAACGGCAACCAGGTTGCGGCGGTTGCGCCGGGCGCCCGGGTCGAGCCGACGATCGTCGCCGGCGACGATCGCGACGTGACGCTCTACCGCGACCCCGTCGATGGAGGCGTCTGTCTGCGGCCGTGGAGCGCGCGGTTCGCGGCGCAGACCGGGGGCCGCACCCAGCAACAGGTCGGCCAGGACCGCAGCACCACGCTCGACGCGCTGTGGCAGCGCGGCGCGCTGACCGCGCCCGAAGTCGAGGTGCTGGTCGTGGACGTGCCCGGCGAGGAGGCGGCGATCCTCGACGCGGCGACGGCGCTGCTGTCGGCCGTGCAAGTGATCTGCCTGTCGGTGCACCATCCGGTGGTGTTCGACGGCGGCAAGCCCCATCAGGAACTGCTGCGGCGCCTCGAGCGCCGCGGTTTTGCCTACGTCGGTGCCGAACCCACGGCCGTGGGGCATCGCGCCATGACCTTCCTCGAGCGCGTCGACCGCGACCGCTGATCGCCATGCTCGCCCTCTACGTCTACGACAACGGACCGAGCGCCGCGCGCGTGCTGCAGCGCCCGGCGCTGCGCGCGTTGCGCGACGCCGGCCTGCGGCTCACGGTGGGCTGCAACCGCGACGACGGCTACCTGTTCGCCGACCTCGTCGGTCCTGGCCTGGCGCTGTTGCCGGGGCGCCTGCCCGCCGGCCCGCGCGGCGCGCTGCTCGACCTCGCCACCGCGTGCCCTGCGGACCACGTCGCCATCGACCTGTCCCTGCGCCGCTACCGCGATACGCAGGCGCCGCAGTGGTGGTCGGTGGCCACGCTGATCAACCGGCAACTGCGCGCCCATGGCATCGATCACCAACTCGACGTCGAAGCCGACGCGCCGATGCTCGAGTTCGCGCCGCGGGCCGACGTGCCGACGCTGCAGCGCCCGACCGTCTACCTCGACACGCGCATCGACCGCGACGGGCAGACCCGTTTCGTGTTCGACTGGGAACGGCTGCTCGCGCTGCTGCCCGGGCACGACGTGTTGTGCACCGAGCCGCCGCCGTTCGCGGCGCCGCGTCTGCTCGACGGCTCGCACCTCGATCTGGTGCAGCAGGCGCTGGTCAGCGAGCGCTGCGAGATCCTGCTGGGGCGGACCTGGAATCCGTTCGCGATCACGCTGACGGCCGCGAACCGGGACAAGGCCAAGGCCGTGTGTGGGCACGACCGGCACCTCTACCAGGGCTTCTGGGACTACCCTGGCAACCCGCTCGAGTACCTGGCGACGATGGACCAGCTGGCCGACTTCCTGCGCAGCAACGTGACGGCGCGGCGGCTCGCGCCGGTCTGAGCTCCTGCCGCGTGTTCGCGGCGGATCAGTCGCGCGGCGCGTCGCGGCGCACGTAGAGCGCGTCGACCTGTTCGGGGAAGCCGTTGGGCTCCTGCGCCACCTTGTCGAAGCCGCACGACGCCATCAGCGCGTCCATCTGCGCGATCGTCCAGGTGCCGGTGTAGATCTCGGCTTCGCTGAGCTCCATGACCACGTAGTCGATCGAGCGCAGGCAACGGCGAGCCCCTTCGATCACGAGGTGTTCGGCGCCCTGCACGTCGATGAACATCAGGTTGTGGGCGGCGAGTTCGCCTGGGTGCTCGTCGAACCAGGTGTCGAGGGTCGTGGTCGGCACGACGATGCGGCGGCTGTGCTGGTTCTTGCGGTGGAACTCGGAGCGCTCGGGGTGCAGTTCGAGGAACGAGCTGTTGCCGGTCTCCCTGCCCTGCCAGAACTCGAGCTCGCCGCAGCGGTCGGCGACCGCGAGTTGCACCGGCTGCCAGCGGCTGCCGGCCGGAGCGTGGCGACGCAGGTTCACGCACAGGCGCGCGAACGCGTCGGGCACGGGTTCGAACGCGAGCAGCGAACGCACGCCGAGCGCGGCCCAGCAGTCGGCTTCGTCACCGACGTTGGCGCCGACCTGGATCACGCCGCGCACGTGGCGCAGCAGGTCGGGGCGCGTCCAGACGACGTGATGGGTGAAGTGCCGCACGATGTTGGCGATGCGCGCGGTCTCGACCAGGCGGCGCAGCGCGGTGAGCATGACGCGCGCGGCGGCGGCGTCGCCGAGCAGCTGCATCGCGGCTGCGCCGAGCAGCAGTCCGCGCGGCGACTCGGCGTGCCAGCGCGAGCCGGCGCGCAGCAGGTGGAAGAAGGCCTCCTTGCGGCGACCCAGGGCCACGCAGCACAGCCCGAGCACCGTTTGCGCAGTGGTGTCCTCGGGCCAGCGCTGGTAGGCCTCGATCGCCCACAGGCGCAGGCGCGGTGCCAGCGCCGTCAACCGGGTGAGCGGCGCGGCGGCGCGGGCTTCGTCGTTGACGACCAGCGCGGCGGCGAGTTCCTGCAGCGGCGCGGCGGCCTGCCGCCACGTCGCCAGCTGGCGCTCGAGTTCGCGGTGCGTCGGAGCCCAGACGGGCAGCGAGGCCGCGCGGTCGGGCCATGCGGGCAGCGGCACACTCGTCGCCCAGCTGCCGTCGGCCTGTTCGGTGGTCGCGCCGGTGCGGTTCTCCGTGGGCACGCGAGGCGGAGCAAGGGGGGTGATGGTCAGCATGACGCGGTCTCCTGGGCTGCGGCGGGGGCGGCCACGCTCGCGGTGACGAAGTCGAGCACCTCGGCCATGGTCGTGAGGTAACGCAGCGGGTTGCCCTGGTAGTCCCAGAACGTCGGCGAGCTGGTCGAGTGGTAACCACAGACGGCGCGCGGTCGGTAGCGGTTGGCCTCGGTGTAGGTGCAGCAGAACGGGCCGCTGCCCTTGCCGAGCACGGCGTCGCACTGCTCGCTGAGCAGCGAGAGTTCACGCAGGTCCAGCCGGCTGCCGTCGACGAGGTTGTCGGCGGTGACGTCGGGCCGGGCGGTCGTCAGCAGCGCGTGCGTCGGGAAGCGCTCGGCGAGCGCGCGCAGGTCGAAGCGGAACTCCGAGTGCCCGCTGCGCGGCGCGCTGTTGTCGACGTAGATCGCGCGGCGCGACAGCCGCGGGGCCAAGGTGCGCGGCGCGAAGTCGAGCATCGGCACCTCGGCGACCGGCGCCTGCGGCTGCCATTCGATGCCGTGCGCGGCGAGCTGCCGGCGGCAGACCTCGACCACGTTGCGCCACTGGTGGTTGCCGGTGTCGGGATACTCGCCGAGCCAGGTGCTGATCGCCAGGTGGTCGTCGGGGCAGTCGGCGCCGAGGTCGTAGAGCACGGTCGGACCCTGTTCGAGGTAGTCGCTGACGTGCAGCGCGCAGCGCGGCCCGACGAGGTCCTCGAGCAGGTAGGCGTTGTTGCGGTGCGCGCCGAGCAGCAGCTGAAAGCGGCCGTCCGCGGCGAGCTGCCGGTAGAGAGGGCGGCTGAACAGCACGTCGCCGGCGTGCAGGTTGTTGTAGAGGTAGAGCCGGATCATGGGTTGCCTTGCCCGCCGTCGAACAGGCGCGCGAACAGCGACTGCCAGAACACCTGCGCGCTGTAGAAGCGGTTGGCCTTGCGGCTGCCCGCCAGCGCGATCGCCGCGCGCTCGTCCTCGTGCTCGAGGTAGTAGCGGCACAGCCCGATCAGGTCCTCGTAGTCGCGGAACGGCACGTACTCGCGGAACGGCGCGAAGTAGCGGTCGATGTAGGGGTTGATGTCGGCGAGCAGCATCGCGCCGCAGAGCGGGATCTCGATCAGGCGGCCCTTGAGCTGCCGCACGCGGTCCTTGCTCAGCGCCAGCGAGATCTTCGACTGCTGGAAGACGCGCGCGTAGTCCTCGTTGCTGAGGCGGCGCGCCGGGTCGGTGGCGCTCGAGCCGGGCGCGTGGATGCGCAGCCGCCGTTCCTGCTGCAGGCGCGGCAAGAGGTCCTTGCGCTGCCGCAGGAAGCGCATCTCACCGAGCACCGAGACGTCGATCGGCCGCGTCCACTCGGGGTCCAGGCGACCCGGATCACGGAACCATGCCGGGTTCTTGGGCGTGAACACGGGCCACGCGTTCGGCAGGTCGAACTCGGTGGCGTCGAGCATCACGTTGACGTCGGCGATCGCCGGATAGGCGGCGTCGTGCACGAGGATGCGCGTGTCGAGCCACACGTAGGCGATCCTGGTGCCGGCGCGGCGGGCCTGTTCGAGCAGCGCGATCGGCGGGTTGTGGCCGTTGGTGTGGTCGTAGATGCAGACCAGCGCGTGCTCGTCGACGCCTGGCGGACGGCGGAAGTCGGCGGCGGCAAAGGCGCGCTGCTGGTGGTGGTAGTCGTCGTAGAGCACCGTCGAGCAGCTGGCGAGGCCGGTCTGTTCGAGCGAGCAGTAGAGGTTGTCCCAGTTCACCGACGGTCCGGACTTGCCGTAGGTGTGCGAGTAGCGCTCCATCAGCAGGGTGACGTGCACGCGTCGCCGCGGCCGGACCAACAGCCAGTCGCCGTCGGCGCAGCGCCGGACTTCGCAGCGATGTTCGGGGTCCCACAGCAGCAGTTGATCGCGCAACCCGCCCACGTCGGCCGGCCCGCCGGGCCGCCCCAGCCCGATCAGCAGGGTGCCGACACCGCGCGGCAGCAGGTGCATGCAGTGCGGCACGTAGAGGGGATCGCGGCCGTTGCCGGCGAGCACGAACAGGTTGCGCGGTCCCAGCGCGGGCAGCAGGTCGCGCAGAGCCTGCGTGCCGAGGCCTGGGTGGTCGGCGCAGGCGTTGTCGAGCATGACCACGCCGGGCAGTCTTCGTCGCAGGTCCGTTGCCAGGTCATCGTCGCCACCGACCAGGTAGACCTGGTCGCAGACGAAGCGCTCGGCGCACTCGATGATGTGGGTGCCGAGGTCGGCCAGGGCGGTGGGGGACAAGGTCAGCATGCGACACGGCCGCGGGCGGACGAGCGGCGCAGGTTGGGGCCTTGGTGCATCGGCGCCCCGGACTCGACGACTTGAGCGCCTGGCCCCGGTGGCGCCGGCCTTTGGGCTAAGCCCAGGCCCACGTCGCGGCCGATGCAGCGACCATGGCGAGTGGCATCGTGACCCAGGAAGTCTCGCGGCAAGCCGTCGGGCCCGCGCTCGCCGCGGCGTTCGCAACGGCGGATGTCTGGTTCGCCGAGCAGCGCCAGTTGTTCGACTGGTCCGGCCCCGACAGCAGCGACCTGCAGGCAATGGTCGCCGAGCTGCTCTACCACAACTTCCAGGTGTGGCACTACGAGGACCTCGGTCGCAGTGACGCCGATGCTTCGATCCTGATCGGTTGGCGTGGCGCGATGCGGCACAACCAACATCGCAACCAGCTGATCAATGCCATCGACGCGTTGCACTCGGCCAGGCACCGGCCGGATGCGCCGCTGCATTCCGAGTCGCTGGGGGCTCTCGTCGATCGACTGACGATCCTGTACCTCAAGCACAAGAACTACCTGTTGCGCTGCACTGCGACCGCCGCGGCGGTGCGGGCGCAACTGGACGAGTTGTGCATCTACGCCGCGGACCTGCAGACCCGCCTGCTCTCGGGACAGGTGCGGTGCCCGCAGGTGCCGCGACTCAAGCTCTACCTGCCGGTGGCGGCCGCGACGCCCAGCGCGGGCAGCGGCGGTTGATGCACGCCGGCCGTGACGAACCGCAGGTCGAGGCCCGCGCGTTCCACGCCGATCCCGATCAGCGTGTGATGACCAGGCGCAGCGACGCGCTCAGCTGACGTCACCCTCGCTGGCGCGCGGCAGGGACACGGTGAACACCGCGCCGCCGCTCGCACCGCGGCAGGCCGTCACCGAGCCGCCCTGGCCGACGACGATGCGGTGCACGATCGCCAGTCCCAGCCCGGTGCCCTTGCCGGGCGCCTTGGTGGTGAAGAACGGCTCGAACAGGCGGTCGAGGTCCTCGTCGCGAAAGCCCGGGCCCTGATCGGCGAACTGCATGGTCACCTGGTCGCCGAGGTCGCGAACGGTGACGCGCACGGTGCCACCGGCCGGGCTCGCGTCGAGGGCGTTGCGCAGCAGGTTGAAGATCACCTGCCGCATTTCGGCGGCGTCGCCGAGCACCGTACCGACGCGCTGCGGGACGTCGATCAGCAACTCGACCCGGGCGGAGGCGAACTGGTGATCGAACAGCGCCGCCACCTCGCGCAGCTCGAGCGCGAGCCGCAGTTCGGTCCGGGTCGGTGGATTCTGCCGCGCCAGGCTCAGCAGTCGCGAGGTGATGTCGCGCGTGCGCAGCGCCTCCTTGCGGATGATCTGCAGGTACTCACGCTCGCGCGACGCGTCGGGCCGCTGGCCGTGGTCGAGGTCGCGCAGCAGGCCCTCGGCGCAAGTCGCGATGCTGGCCAGTGGGTTGTTGATCTCGTGGGCGATGCCGGCCGACAGGGTGCCGAGCTCGGCGAGTCGGGCCGTGCGCAGCACCTCGCGGGACCGCGCTTCGACGCGGGACTCGAGATCTTCACGCGCTTGCCGCACCTGCGTCGCCATCGCGCCGAAGGCCCGGGTCAGCTCCCCGAACTCGTCGTGATGCCGACTGTGCAGGTCCTGAACCGGCAGCCCGTGCGCGAGTTTCGCGGTGGCCGCGTGCAGTTCCTGCAGCGGCTGCAGCACGCGGCGGCGCAACCACACCGTTGCCCAGAACACGGTCGCCAGGCCGGCGACTCCGAGCAGCGTCAGGAACTCGACCAGCCGGGCGCTGCGGCGGTCGAGTCCGTCGCCGATGCTGCGGGTCTCCTGCGTGACCGTGTCCGCGAGCGTGTTGGCGCCGTGCAGGGCCAGCTGCAGCGGGGCCGCCAACGTCTCGATGGGAGCATCGGCGGTGAGTCGTTCCGCGATCATCTCGAGTCCCGAGTGCACGCGGCGCAGCGCGACCTGTTCTTCGGCGTCGTGGGCGACATCGGATGGGTCATCGACCGCGGTGAAGCGCGCGAACGTCAGCTTGGCCGCGGTCAGATGATGTTGCAGGTCGTCGTAGGCGAGTTCGTTGGTGGCGTGGGTGGCCTCGGGGATCGCTTCGACCCATTGCTGCAGGCCGCGCAACTCGTCGAGCAGCGAGCGCGTCAGCGAGACCTCGCGCATCTCCTCGAACATGCGCTGCAGGTCCTGGTGCACGTGTCGTGCGTCGATCGACAGACCGATGCTGCCGAGCAGACCCAACAGGCACAGCGGCGCGACCGCGAGCGCCAGCGTGCGTTGCAGCGGCCGATGCGGCGCGGTGCGACGGCTGCCGGGAGGCTCAGCGAACGGGGGCGCGTTTCCAGGCGAGGTCGAGTCCAAGGGTGACGACATGCTGCTCGGGCCAAAGGCCGAACCACGCAGAGCGCGTGATTCCGTAGGTGTCCGGGCGAACGGCGCCGTGGCCTTGCAGCCGCAGCGGTCGGCCTGGCAGCGCAGTCTGCCACAGGGCCATCTCCTGGCGGATGCTGCGTCCGCCGAATCGCAGCGTTCCTTGCCAGATCAGCTGCTGCAGAGCCGGCACGGGCGTCGACGCGCGGCTGACCAGTTCGCCCGTGAAGCTCACGTCGCCGCCGCGGTGCACTCCGAGCAGGTCGCGCAGCGCGCCGAGGGCGAGGCCTGCGTCGCTGTGCTGGGTCGGTCGCAAGGAGGCGAGATCCAGGCGCAGGGACAGCCGGTTCTGCGTGTCGTCGGCGGCCGCGACGAAGCGGCCCGAGGCGATCTCACAGGTGAACAGGGTGCGGTTGCCGCCGCTGTCCAGCTGGAAGCGCACACTGGAATGGGCGCGATCGAGTTCGTAGCTCGTGACGCGGGTCGGCGCGGCGCCGGTGCGCAGCGCCGGCAGTTCGATCGCTGTCGCGGTATCGGCGGCCGGTAGCGGCGGCACCCGCGACCGCTCACGCAGCGTGAGCACGACGGTCGCGAGCACCAGCGGCAGCCAGGTGCCGAGGTCGCGCAGCGCGAACCTCACGCCACCTCGTCGCGCACGAACGCCCGCCAGAACGAGGGTGACAGCAGGTCGCGCGGGTGGGCTGTGTCGCCGGTCAACGTCACGGCCAGATCGGCCAATGCCGGCCAGCGTCCAGCCGCGCGCAACCAGGACCGCACCAGCCACGGGTGCCGCAGGGCGCGCTGCAGCCACAGCGAAGCGCGCAGTCGCGGCCCGATCTCGCGGCGTCGTGCCGCCGCGTAGTCGCGCATCGCGCGTTCGGCGGCGTTGGGCTGGGCCATCGCCCGTTCGAGGCCAAGGCCGAGCTCTCGACCGCCGAACAGGGCGAAGTAGATGCCTTCGCCCGTCAACGGATCGACGTAGCCGCAGGCGTCTCCGACCAGGGCCGCGCCGGGCACCGACTGTCGGTCGGTGGTGTAGGCCATCGGACCGATGCCGCGCCAGGGGCTGATGCGTTCACTGCCGGCGAGACGCGTCTGCAGGTGTGGCGCAGCGGCGAAGTGCGCCGCGACGAACTCGTCCCAGTTGGGCGTCTCCCGCTCGCGCAGGCTCTGGCGCGGCACCACGAGGTTGACGCTGAACAGGTCGTCGTCGACCGTGGTCGCGGCGAAGAAGCCGTCGGCGAACAGGTGCACCTCGGCGAACGGCGTCGCCGGGACGCCGCGGAAGTGGGCCGCCAGCGCGAAGCGATCCAGCCACGGGATACGCCGTTGCACGCCCAGCTCACGCGCGATCGGTGAGTGCACACCATCGGCGCCGATCACCCAGCGGGCCGTGACCGGTCGTGGCGCCTCGTTGCCGACGCGCAGGTTGGCACCGGTGACCCGACCGTCGGCGTCGCGCAGCAGGCCCGCGAATGCGTGGCGCGGCAGCCAGTCGGCGCCTGCCGCGATCGCATTCTGCAGCAGCAGGTGGTCGAAGCGGTCGCGGCGGATGCCCAGTCCGTTCAGGGCGTGCTCCTGGTCCGTCCCGACGGCGCGGAAGCGACCTGAGGCGCGCAGGTCGGCGGCGTGCAGATGCATGCCGCGCACCAGCCACGGCGAACTCGCGCGCAGCTCTTCCTCGACGCCGAGTTCGGCCAGGTAGGGCGTGCACTGCGGGCTGAGGAACTCACCACACGGCTTGGCGCGCGGGAAGTCCTTGCGGTCGGCGATCTGCACGTGGAAACCGCGCCGGCCCAGATGCGTGGCGAGCGAAGTGCCGGCCGGGCCGGCGCCGAGGATGAGAACGTCACAGTGCATGGGATGTGGTCGGACGGTGTTGCCGGGTCGACAGCAGCAGCGGCAGCAGTGCGCTGGTCGCGAGCAGGGCCGCCGCGATGGTCGAACAGGCCAGCAGCGAGAACTCGACGGTGGTGGCGACCCGACTGGTCGCGGCAACGCCGAAGCCGGCGGTGAGCAGGCAGCTCGACAGCAGCATCGGCCGGCCCACGTGGCTGAGGCTGGCGACGACGGCGGCGCGCCGGCGGTGGTCGCGGCGGGCGCGCTGGTAGTGGTGCAGGAAGTGCACGGTGTTGTCGACCAGCAGGCCGAGCATGGTGCAGGCGATCATGCCGGTGGCGACCGACACGGGCCGGCCGACGCCGGCGAGCACTCCATAGACCCACACGCAGGGCAGCACCGTGGGCACCAGGCCGATCAATCCCAGGCGCCACGAGCCCAGGCCGACACACATGCCCAGGCCGAGCAGCGCGATGGTCCAGGCCGTGCTCGTCAGCAGGTTGCGCACCAGGCGATCGGAGTCGCGAGCGATCTGCACCGCCGCGCCCGCCGCCACCAGGCCGGGCATGCCGAGCACCTCGGCGGTGCGTTCGATGTCGTCGAACAGCCGGGTGCGCGTGTGACTTCCCGAGGGTCGCAGCAGCACCGGCACGGCGAGGTCTCCAGCTTCATTGCGCAGCGGTTGGCCGGCGATCCCGGCGACCTGGGACATGGTCTGCACCGTGGCGAGGAACGGCAGCAGCCGCGACAGGTCGGTTGCGGCGCTGTCTGCCGCGACCAGCAGATGGAAGGCCTCGACGCCGCCGAGCCGGCCGGCGAGGTCGTCGTAGGCGACGCGACAGGGCTCGGTGCGCGGCAGCAGCGTCAGCGGGTCGTTGTCGGCGTGGAGCCGCGGCAGCTGCGCGATCGCCAGGGTGGTCGCGGCGATCGCGGTCGCGCCGACCGCGAACCGATGTCGCTGCAGCCGCAGCAGCCAGTCGGCGGCGAACGTTCGCGCCGCGCCGACCCGGACCGTCTGCGGGCCCGTCCGGGCCAGCCAGGTCGGCAAGATCAGGAACACGAACGCGTGCAGCAGCGCGATGCCGAACGCGGCGCGGATGCCGAAGTCGGCCACCGCGGGCACCTCGTTGTTCGCCAACGACAGCAGGCCGACCATGGTGGTGGCGGTCGCGAGCAAGGTCGGGCGCTGCATCTGCCGGCGGGCCTGCTCGGCGGCGGCGACGCGGTCCAGTCCACCCCCGACGGCGCGCCGCCAGTGTTCGACGAAGTGCACGCTGGTGGCGACCCCGATCGTGAGCAGCAGCGGGTCGAGCAGGGCCGCGACGGGGTCCAGCGGGTGGCCGAGCGCGGCGATGATGCCGCTCGTCCACAGGATCGAGAGCAGCGCCGGCAGCAGCGCCGCGAGCGCCAGTGAGGTGCGCCGATAGATCAGGCACGCCAGGCCGAGCAGGCACGCGCCGAGCAGCGGCACCAGCGAACGACGTTCGTCGGCGACCAGCCCGGCGAGGCGCGCTTCCACCAGCGGCAGTCCGGTGGCCGCGAACCGCATCGCGCCGGGGGTCGATGCGCGCGCGGCGGACACGACCTGTTCGGCGACGCCGGCGGGCGCCGTCGTGTCCAGGGTCACGGTGACCAGGATCAGCCCGTCGGGCCGCGCAGGCAGGCACCGCACCTCGTGCACCCCCGCCAACCGGCGCAAGGCAGCGCAGCTGGACGCGAGGGCTTCGGCGTCGATCGCCAGCGTCGCCTGTTCGCCGGCTTCGTGGTACGCCAACAGCAACACCTGCTCACTGGCGAGCACGTTCGCGAGTTCCTGGCGGGACCGCGCGTCGGCCGTGCCCGGCGCCTTGAGCGCGGTGTTGCTCGGATCGACCGGCTGCCCGGCCTGTTGCACGAACAACCAGGCAGTCGCCGGGATCAGGACCATCAGCCACAGCAGCGGGCGGTGCCAGGAGCGGGCCGAGGCTTGGGGCATCGTGCGACCCGGGAGCACATTGCGTACCCGGTGGCGCGCGACGTCGTGAGCCCGTCGCGATGGCGTCTGGCCTCGTTGCGCCTTGTAAGGACTGCCAGGCGCTTGCAGGAATTGCCACGTTGCCGCGGTCGACAAGGAGCTCACAGCGGCCGCACCCGCGTTGCGGCTGCCGACTCGCGCGTTGGCACGAGCGTTGCTCCCTTGCCGGCATGGCGCGCAACGTTCTGGCGGTGGTTGGCGGCGTGGCCGTGTTGGCACTGGTCGCCGGCGCGGCTGCCGGGTTGATGGTGGTCAAGGACCGGGTGCGGATCGTGATCCAGGACGACACCGTTGCGGTCGGGCCATCGCCCCAGGCATTGCTGCGCGACGAGGTGGCGAGCTTGCGAAGTGAAGTCGCCGGGTTGCAGCAGGCGATCATCGAGAACTTCGGCAAGCTCGGCGTGGGCCTCGAGGAACGCGCGGCGCTGCGTCAGGACGAGGTGCTCGCCGCCGCGCGAAGCCTGACCGAGAGCCAGGCCGAGCAACGCCGCCAGGTCGCGGACAACGGCAACCGGCTGCAGGCGATCGCCGACGCGGTGACGAGGTTGCAAGGCGCCGTCGCCGTCATGCAGGTGGCGGCCGTGGCCACGCCCGTCGAGCCACGCGTCGAGGCACGCATCGAGCCCTCCGTCCAGCCCTCCGTCGAAGCACCCGTCGAAGCCCCCGTCGAAGCACCCGTCGAGACTCGCGTCGACGCGCCACCGGCCGTCGCTGCCCCGCGGACCTCGACCGTGACCAAGAGCACCGGCTTCCTGTCGTTCTCGCTGCCGAGCAACCGCTTCCGCTTCGACGAGCCGCAGGACTACGTGCTGGTGCCCGATCTGTGCCGCGTCGGCTTCGACGCGAAGAGCACGTTGCACGACTTCACCGGCGTGACCACGGCCGTCAGCGGCGAGTTCCACGCCGACCTCGATGACCCTGCCGGCGCCTGGCGCGGCAGCGTCGCCTGCCGCGCGGCGACGCTGGTGACCGGCCTGCAGGGCCGCGACGAGAACATGTGGGAACACCTCGACGCGGCGCACCACGCGCAGATCGAGATGACGATCGCGCGATTCGCACCGACCCGTGTCGACGTGGCCGCGCAGCAGGTCGACGGGGTCGTGCACGGCACCATGCGGATCCGCGGCGTCGACAAGGAAGTGCAGATGCCGGTGACGATCCGCGTCGACGACAGCAAGCGGCTGGTCGTCGAAGGGCAGATGAGCCTGTTGCTCAGCGACTACAAGGTGCCCGTGCCCAGCCAACTCGGCGGCGCCATCACCATGCAGGACGAGGTCAAGGTCTGGGTGGCGCTGCGCGCGCGGCCCAAGCTTGGGGGTGGCAAGTGATGGTGGCTCGTCGTTGGCGGTTGGCGCTGCTGTTGTCGGTGTCGGCCTGCCCGGTCGCCTGCATTCCGTCGAACGTCGTCGCGCGCGAGGACCGGATGGTGGAGACGTCCGTCGCCGAACTGCAGTTCGCGCCGATGACCGAGGGGACGCTGCAAGGACTGTTCGAGTCGGTGCAGATCACCGGCGACGCGGCCGTGTCGCTGCGCAAGGTCTACTACCTGTTCTTCGCGGACGGCTCCTACACGGCCGCCGCGCTGATCGACGACGGCACCGCGTTGTCGTTCCAGACGTTGTCGGGCACCTGGCAGATGTCCGCGTCGGGCCTGACTCTCGACGGCGCGGCGCCGGTGCCGCTGGAGGTGGGCGGCGAGCACCTGCGCCTGTCGGCTCCCGGTGGCGTGCTGGTGCTGCGGCGCGGGGTCCTGCAGTGAGCGCGATCGCGGCAGACCACTTCGATCGCGGTGGTTGGTGGGACGAGGCGTGCGCTGGGTTCCGATCGCTGCGAGCGGTCAGCGAGTTCCGCTGGCAACTGCTGCAGCGGTGGTTGCCGGAGGGTGTCACCGGCCGGCTCGTGGTCGACCTCGGCGCCGGCGGCGGTCTGTTGGCCGTGCCGCTGGCCGCCGCCGGCGCTCGCGTCGTGGCGCTCGATCTCGCCGGCGCGGCGCTGCGTGAGTGCCGCATGCGCGGCGGCGAACGACTGCACGCGGTGGTCGCCGACATGACCGCACCGCCGCTGCGCGACGGTGCCGCCGATCTGGTGCTGCTCGCCGACACACTCGAACACGTCGCCGATCCGGCCGCCGCGGTCGGCGCGGCGGCGCGCCTGCTGAAGCCCGGAGGTCTTCTGTTCGTGAACACGATCTCCCGCACACTGCGGTCGCGCTGGTTGGCGATCACGCTCGCCGAGGGCCTTGGTTACGTGCCGCGCGGCACTCATCGCTGGCGCGACTTCGTGCGACCCGAAGAGCTCGAGCGGTTGGCGACCGGCCACGGCCTGCAGCGTGAGCAGCGTGTCGGTGAGGTGCCGCGTCTGCTGGCGACGCTGCGTAGCGGCGCGATCCGCCTGCGCGAGTCGCGCAACCTCGCGGTCGGTTATGCCGCGTTGTACCGGAGGCTGTCGTGAAGTGGCGTCGCCTCGCGGCGCTGGTGATGGCGGTGCTCGTTCACGGCCTGTTCGTCGCGGCCGTCGCCTCGATGGCGCTGGCGCTGCTCACGGGGCTGCAGCTCGGCCTGGGGCCGTGGCGCGGACTCACCGGCTGGGTCGTGAATGCCTTGCTGGTGCTGCAATTCCCGGTGCTGCACTCGGCGCTGTTGACCAACCGCGGCCGCCAGTGGTTGGTGCGGCTCTCGCCGGTCGGTCACGGGCGCAAATTGGCGACGAGCACCTACGTGTTGATCGGTACGCTGCAGCTGCTGCTGGTGTTCTGGGGTTGGTGTCCCAGCGAAACCGTCTGGCACCGGGCCGCCGGGCCGCTCGGGATCGCCCAGTACGCGTTGTTCGTCGGCGCGTGGTTGTTCCTGATCGTGGCGCTGACCAACGCGGGCCTGGCCCTGCAGACCGGCGCCGCGGGTTGGTTGGCGCTGTGGCGGGATCGGCCGGTCGACTTCGGCAGCATGCCGACCCACGGCCTGTTCGCGCGGTGCCGGCAGCCCATCTACCTGGGTTTCGCCCTGGTGCTGTGGACGGCGCCGACCTGGAGTCCGGATTGGTTGGTGTTGATGGTGGTCTGGAGCGCCTACTGTGGGCTCGGGCCGCTGCACAAGGAATCGCGTTGGGAAGTGATCTTCGGTGCCCGCTTCCGCGACTATCGCCGCACGGTGCCGTACTTCCTGCCAAGGACCCTCCGTTGAAGATCGCTGCCGTCGGTACTGCTTTTCCCGCGCACTGGTACGACCAGCAGACGCTCACCGAGTACCTCGTCGCGGCGTTCGCCGACGAACGTCTGGCGCCGCGGCTGCGCAGCCTGCATGCGAACACGCGCATCGACGGGCGTCACCTGGCCCTGCCGCTCGAACGGTACGCCGAACTGCGAGACTTCAGCGCCTGCAACGCAGCGTGGCTGACGAGCGCGCTCGAACTCGGTGAACGTGCGATCAAGGTCGCGCTCGACCGCGCCGGCATCGCGCCAGCGGAGGTCGACGCGATCTTCTTCTCGACCGTGACCGGGCTGGCGAGTCCGTCGGTGGACGCCCGGCTGATGACGCGTCTGGGTTTTCGACCCGACGTCGCGCGCGTGCCGATGTTCGGTCTGGGCTGCGTCGCCGGCGCCGCGGCGGTGTCGCGCGCGGTCGACTTCGTGCGTGGTCGGCCGCGCGGCGTGGCCGTGGTCCTGACCGTCGAGTTGTGCTCGCTGACGCTGCAGCGCGACGACCGCTCGGTCGCCAACCTGATCAGCGTCGGCTTGTTCGGCGACGGTGCCGCGGCGGCCGTGGTCGTCGGCGCAGAGCGTCCGTGTCAGGGGCCCGAGGTCCTGGCTACGCGTTCGGTGTTCTATCCCGACACCGAGAACGTGATGGGGTGGAACATCGGCACGCACGGCTTCCGCATCGTGCTGTCGGCGGAGGTGCCGACCGTGGCGCGAGAACGCGTGCCGCAGGACGTCGACGCGTTCCTCGGCGATCACGGCCGTAGCCGCGCCGACATGCGGCGCTGGATCGCGCACCCCGGCGGACCCAAGGTGCTGCAGGCGCTGCAGGATGGTCTGGAGCTGCAGGAAGCGGACCTCGCGTGCAGCTGGCGCTGCCTGGCGCGGGCCGGCAACTTGTCGAGTGCATCGGTGCTGATGATCCTCGACGAAACGCAGCGCACCAATCCCGGAGCGGCGTCGGACCTGGGGCTGATGCTGGCGATGGGGCCGGGCTTCTGCAGCGAGTTCCTGCTGTTGCGCTGGTGAACGGCGGCGCGCGCCGCGCCAGCTGTCAGGATGGCCAGCCGTCAGGATGGCCAGCGGTCAGGATGCCAGCAGTCAGGATCAAGGTGCCGGCGTGTCGCCGTCACCACGACTGCCATCGCCGCTGCTGGCGTCACCGGTACTGGCTTCGCCATCGGCATCCTCGAGGGCGTGCAGTTTGTTGTAGAGGGTCTTGAGCGCGATGCCGAGCGCCTGGGCGACTTTGGGCTTGTTGCCGCCGAAGCGCTGCATCGCCGCCTTGATCGCCAGGGTCTCGAGCGTGTGCAGGTCGAGGCTCGGCAGCGCGGCCGTCGCCGCTGGCGCCGCGCCAGTTCGTCCGAACACGATCTCGTCGATGTCGGCGGCGTCGATGCGGTCGTGATCGACGAGCACCCCAAGGCGCACGATCGCGTTCTCGAGCTCACGCACGTTGCCGGGCCAGGGGCGCGCGGCCAGGTTGGCGATGGCCTCGTCGGTGAGCGAAAGGACCCGGCCCCCGCGCGCGGCTTCGCGTTCGAGGAACGCAGCGGCCAGCGCCGGGATGTCCTCGCGGCGTTCGCGCAGCGGCGGCACCGTGATCTCGAGCACGGCCAGGCGGTAGAACAGGTCCTGGCGGAAGCTGCCGTCGGCGACGCGCGCGGGCAGGTCGCGGTGGGTGGCGGCCAACACGCGCACGTCGACCGTGCGCACCTCGTCACTGCCGACCGGGCGGATCTCGCCGAACTGCACGGCGCGCAGCAGGGCGGGCTGCAAATCGAGGGGCAGTTCGCCGATCTCGTCGAGGAACAGCGTGCCGCCGTTGGCGGCCTCGAACAGCCCCTGGCGCTTTTGGTCGGCGCCGGTGAAGGCACCCTTCTTGTGGCCGAACAACTCGCTCTCGATGAGCTGGCGCGGTACGGCGCCGCAGTGCACGACCACGAAGGGCTGATCGCGGCGCGCCGAGCCGGCGTGCAGCCGATGTGCGACCAGTTCCTTGCCGGTGCCGCTCTCACCGCAGATCAGCACGGTCTGGTCGGCGCGCGCGATGCGTTCGATCTGCTGGTCGAGGCGCCGGGCCGCCGGGCTCGACGCGGGCACGATCCTGGTGCCGGTGGCGCCGTGTTCGGCGAGCAGTCGCAGGCGTCGGTTCTCGCGCAGCAACAGGCCGTGGGCCTGGGCCCGGTGCACGGTCTGTTCGAGTACGTCGAGGCTGACCGGCTTGGTCAAGAAGTCGAAGGCGCCGCGCTGCATCGCCTGCACCGCGAGCTCGACCGTGCCGTGTCCCGTGCATACGACCACGGGCAGTTCGGGGTCGTGGCCGTGCAGCTGTGACAACGCCGACATGCCGGGGGTGCCTGGCAGGTGCAGGTCGAGCAACACCGCGTCGGGCGCGTGCCGTTCGACCGCGGCGATCAGGGTGGTGGCGTCGGTCAACGCGACCACCCGCTGGCCCATGCGCTGCAGTTCGTCGGTGAGCACGCGCCGCAGCGACTCGTCGTCCTCGACCAGCAGCAGGGTCGGGTTGTCAGGCAGGCGGGTCACGAGCTGCGGCTCAGAGTGCGCGAATGCGCAAGTTGCGGAAAGCGACCTGATCGCCGTGATCCTGCAAGGCGATGCGGCCGCGACCGGACTTGCCGAACGGCCAGCTGCGGAACTTGCTGGACGCGATCAACTTGTCCCACTCCTGGCCGCGGCAGGGAACGTCGACCACCTTGTTGCCGTTGAGCCAGTGCTGCACACGACCGTTCTGCACGACGATGCGGCCATCGTTCCAGGCGCCGGCGCGGCGCACGGTCTTCTCGACCGGCGGCACCAGGTCATAGAGCGCGCCGACCGAGTGCTGCGGCGCGGGTCCGGTGCCGAAGTCGTCGATCACCTGGTACTCGGGGCCCGTCATGTAGGTCTGCTCGGCCGTCTCGAGCACGTGCCAGATCACGCCGGAGTTGGCTTTGGGGGCGACGCGGAAGGAGAAGCGGAAGTCGAAATCCGCATACTCGCGCATCGTCACGAGGTCGCCGCCGCCGGATTCGTTGACCAACGCGGCGTCCTGGACCACCCAGCCCTTGCTCGGCGGCGTCTCGGCGCGGAACGCGCGCCAGTTGTCGAGCGTGCGCCCGTCGAACAGCAGTTGGAACCCGAGCGTCTGTTCCTCTGGGGTCAGGTAGTTCAACGGTTCGGGCGCGAGGGTCACGGCGCCGCTGGCCGCCCATTCCGCACCGCGGGCGACGAGCCGGCGCAGCTGCGGGCTGTACCACGTGGCACGGCTCTGCGGCACGCCGCGCCAGACGTGGCCCAAGGTGGTGTGGAAGATGCGGCCCTTGCCGCACTGCGACACCAGCACCATCGGCTCGAAGCGGCCCGTGCCGCGTGTGGCCGGCGCGCTGTAGGCGCTCATCAGCACCTTGAAGTCGGCCTGCGCACCCGGGACCAGACGGTGGTAGAGCTCGTCGGGGTGTTGGCGGATGTCCGCCATGTCGCGCGTGATCGGGTGGTGGGGGTCGACGACGTTGACGTCGAACGGGTGGTAGGTGCCGTGACCCGAACCATCGCGCCACAGCAGGCCGACCAGGTCTTCGTATTCCTGCCAACCCACGAACGAGTTGTTGGCGGCGTGCAGCACCACCACGCCGCAGCCGGCGCGCACCGCCTGCAGGAATGCGCGTTCGGCGGCCTCGCCCCAACGCGGACCGTTGTAGTTGAGCACGAGCACGTCGAGCTGGCCCGCTGCGAAGCGTTCGGCGGCGCCGAGCAGCGCTTCGGCCGGCTTGTCGGTGAGCGTGACCGCAAACCGTCCGGTCTCGCTGAGCACGCGCCCGATCTCGGGGTTGCTCCATTCCCAGTCGTGATTGTTGGCGCCGCCGACCACCAGGGCGCGCAGCGGCATCGCGTCCTGTGACGAGGCGCCCGGCGTCGTCGTGCCCTTCGTGCTCTGCGCAGTTGCTTCGTGCGCAGTTGCCTGCTGTGCGGTTGCTTCCTGTGCTTTCGGCGCACTCGGGGCCTGGGCCAGCAACGCCGATCCAACCAGCAACAAGGTCGTCAACATGGCGACTGAAGGTATCGCTGCCCGCTGCTTGTGGCGATGGTCATCGCGATCGGATATTGCAGCGGCATGCGCGGTTGGTTGCTGGCGGTCTGTTGGTCGGTCGGAGTGTTGTCCAGCGTCGCGATGTCGGCGCAGGCCCAGGCGTCGCTGCGCTCGAAGGCGCCAGCGCCGGCAAGGGCGTTGTCGAGCCTGAAGGCGATCGTCGCCGAAGCCGAACGGCTCGGTGCACAGACCGGCATCGCCGTCGCCGACCGACGCGGTGAACTGCTCTTCCGTCACCGCGCCACCGAGGCCTTCGCGCCAGCGAGCAACCAGAAGATCATCACTGCGCTCGCGTTTCTGGACGCGCTCGGTTCGGACTTCGAGTTCGAGACGAAGTTCTGGCTGCGTGACGGGGTGCTCGTGGTCGAAGCGAGCGGCGACCCGAACTGGCACACCGGCGGTCCATACGATCCCGCCCAGGCATTCGACCGCGTCGCGGCACAGATGCGGGAGGTCGGCATACGAGCCGTACGTGCCGTGCGCCTCGAGCCGGGGGTGTTCACGGGGCCCGACCGGCCGCCCCAATGGCCCAGCAACCAGTTGCATCTCGACTACTGCGCGCCGACCTCGCCGTTCCTGCTCGACGCCGGGATCTACCGGGTGCGGGTCAGCGCCGGCGCCGCCGCGCCGCTCGCGGAAGTGATCGCGCCCGCTGCCGGTGTGCCGGTGCACGACGAACTGACGCGGGCCACTGCGAAACTGCGGCCGGTCTACGGCGCGAAGGACCGCGGCGACGACGTGCTCGTGCACGGTCGGCACGGGGCGCTGCGCGAGCCGTTCGAGTTCGCCGCGGTGATGCAGGACCCGGCCCGCTGGTACGAACGGTTGCTGCGCTGGCGCCTGCAGGCGGGGGGCATCGCCGTGGTCCGTTCGGCGACGCCGGGCAGCGATTGCCTGGTCGCGGTCGTGCGCAGCCCGTTGCGCCCGGCACTGCAGCGTGTGCTCGAGGACTCGTCCAACGTCGACGCCGAACAGTGTCTGCGGGTGCTCGGTGCGCACCTCGCCGGCGACGGCAGCCTTGCCGGCGGCGTCGCGGCGCTGCGCGCGCGGCTCGAACACAAACTCGGCGGCTGGCCCGAAGGTGCCGTGCTCTGCGATGGCTCGGGGCTCACTGCCGCGAACCGGCTGACGCCGGGGTTGCTGGTCGCGGTGATGCTGGCGTGCGGCGCGGGCGCCAGCGACGGCCTGTTTCGCGATTGTCTGCCGGTCGCCGGCAGCAGCGGCACGCTCGAAGACCGATTCACCGCCTCGCCGCTGCGCGGTCGGGTGCGCGCCAAGACCGGTTGGATCCGCGGCGCCTCGGCACTGAGCGGCATCGTCGAAGACGAAGACGGCGAGCTGCGCTACTTCTCGATCCTGATGAACTACGACCCGGCGCGCAGCGGCTTCAACAAGCAGTGCAAGGAACTGCAGGAGCGGATGGTCGAGGCGATCGTCGCGCTCGAGCCGCAGCGATGAGTGCTGTGCCCGACCTGCTGTCGTGCCGCGACGTCGCCGTCGGTCTGGCCCACGCGGCCGGCGCCGAGCTGCTGGCCCATCGGCAGCGAGGTGGGTTGCGCGTGCACAGCAAGGCGCAGCGCCGCGAACTGGTGACGGCGGCCGACCGCGCGGCCGAGCAGATCGTCGTCAGCGGCTTGCTGCAGCAGTTCCCCACGTTTGCGGTCTTGGCCGAGGAGGGGGTGCTGACCCCGACCGGGCAGCGCAGTTCGGCGGCCGAGACGGTGTGGATCGTCGACCCGCTCGACGGCACCACCAACTTCGTGCATGGCTTGCCGTTCTTCGCCGTGGCGATCGGACTCGTGCACGCCGGGCAACCCGTGGTCGGCGTGGTGCACGCACCGGCGCTCGGCGAGACCTTCGTGGCCACACTCGGCGGCGGTGCCGAACGCCACTTCGCCGACGGCCGTCGCGAACGGCTGTCGGTGACGGCGACCGCAGAACTGGCCGACGCGCTGTTGGCGACCGGTTTCGCCTACGTGCGCAACGAACCCGGGCGCGACGACAACAGTGCCCGACTCGCCAGGGTCCTGCCGCTGTGTCGCGACCTGCGGCGCCTGGGTTCCGCCGAACTCGACCTGTGCCTGGTCGCGGCGGGCAGCTACGACGGTTACTGGGAGCTGTACCTGCAGCCCTACGACGTGGCGGCGGGTGCGGTGATCGTTCGCGAAGCGGGCGGGCGGGTGACCGATCTGAACGGCGGCGACGACTGGCTGTACGGTGGGCAGGTGCTGGCCAGCAACGGCCGCCTGCACGATGCCCTGCGCGCGGTCGTCGGCGCCTGAAGCAGTGCGCCGCTAGGCCGCAACACGCCGCTTCACCCCACTTCAGGCCGAGGCCACGGCCCGCAGCACGTCGAGCGTACTGACCAGGCCCAGCACCCTCAGACGCTCGGTCACGAGCACGCGGTGGATGCGTTGCGTGACCATGATCTTGGCGAGTTCGCGCAGGCCGATCTGCGGACCGACCGTGGTCACTTCACTGGTCATCAGGTCACCTGCGCAGGCTTGTAGCCGGGTCGGTCGGTCGAACGCGACGATCTCGGTTTCGTCGACATCGTCGCCGAACGCGGGATAGTCCGTGTCCGTCGGCAGGTCCTGTTCTTCGGCGTAGCGACGCACGAGGTCGGCCATCGAAACCACGCCCACCAGGCGGTCGTCGTGGTCCAGCACGGGCACGCCGCTGATCTTGGCGTCGGCGAGCACGCGCTCGATCGCGTCGGCTGGATCGCTGATCAGGACGGTGATCAGGTCGCGTTGCATGACGTCGGCGGCGGTCAGGGTGGCGAAGTCGGCGGGAAGCGCGCGCGGGCGCGGTGCGGTCGGAGCAGTCATCGGAGCACCTCCATTGGTGGCAACCGCGGCGCGTCGGTGGACTTTCGCCGCGCCCGGTGCCGCGCCGAAGTCGGCGGCCGAATGCGGTGGTGGTGTCGTGCGAATACGACGAACGGCGCAGCCGCGCTGACGCGGTGGGTTGCGATGCGTTGGCTCAGACCGGTTCGCGGCGGCGTTCGAGTTCGCCTTGCGCGTTCTCGATCAGCCTCACGAACTGAGCGCCGCGCGTCAGTGGACTGCGGCGCAGCACGGGCCGCAACAGGTCGATCAGCGCCTGCACGTCGGGACCGCAGAAGAACATCGTGCACTCGCCGCCGCCGAGCTCTTCGCCGTCGAACTCGCCGACGCCGCTGTCGAGCACGAGCTCGCCGAGTTGGTCACCGAGTTCGTCGATCTCGGCCTGTTCGGTGGGGGTGCCGGTCTGGCGGTTGCTGAGTTTGAGCACCACCAGCAGGTCGAGTTCCTCCGGTTCGTCCAGGGTCTCGTCGAGGTCGTCGTCGTCGTCGGGTTCTGGGGGCTCGCCTGACATCAGCATGCAGGCACCGTAGCCGGGTGCCTGCCGGGCCCGCCAGTGTGGTTCCTGGACCTGGATCCTGGCCCGCCGGGGGGCCGGAAGGCAGGCGCCGGCAAGACTGCGCACAACGGCGCAGGGCCCGCTGGCCAAGCCTTGCCCCGTTGCTATGCTGCTTGGTTCTGTACTTGGCTGTGAACTCTCGGCAGACCCGGAAACGAGCTGTGGCAAAGCCCACGACGGCCACCGTTACGGCCCAACAGGTTGTTGTCAAAGGGGCCCGGGAACACAACTTGAAGGGGGTCGACCTCGCGTTCCCGCGCGACAGCCTGACCACCTTCACGGGGGTCTCGGGTTCGGGCAAGTCGAGCCTCGCCTACCACACGATCTACCAGGAGGGCCAGCGCCGGTTCCTCGAGAGCTTGAGCTCCTACGCCCGGCAGTTCCTGGGGCGCCTCGAGAAACCCAAGGTCGACCTGGTCGAGGGCCTGTCGCCGACGGTCTCGATCGACCAGAAGTCGACCAGCCACTCGGCGCGCTCGACGGTCGGCACGCTGACCGAGATCAGCGACTTCCTGCGCCTGTTGTGGTCGCGACTCGGCGAGCCCAAGTGCCCCGAGTGCGACGCCGCGATCGAGTCGTGGGCCCCTGATCGCATCGTCGACGCGATCGTCGAGCAGCACGCCGGCGCAGCGGTGATGGTGCTCGCGCCGGTGGTGCAAGAACGCAAGGGTGAGTACCGCAAGGAACTCGCCGAGTGGGCGCAGAAGGGGTTCGTGCGCGCGCGCATCGACGGCGTGGTGCGGCGGCTCGACGAGGAGATCGTGCTGCAGCGCTACGCCTACCACACGATCGAGTTGGTGGTCGACCGCCTGACGATCAGCGCCGAGGTGCGGTCGCGCCTGGCGGAGGCGGTCGAACAAGCGGTGCAGCTGGGCGGCGGCCGCTGCGCGCTGGCCTTCGGCGAGTCGGGGTATCAGATGTTCTCGACGCTGCGCAGCTGCCCGAACGGCCACGGCGCGTTGCCCGAACTCGAGCCGCGCCTGTTCTCGTTCAACAGCCCTATCGGCGCCTGTCCGACCTGCGACGGCATCGGTGAGACGTTCGGCTTCGATCCCGAGCGACTCGTGGCCGACGAGGACAAGACGCTGCGGCAAGGCGCGCTGCATGCGTTCACGGCCGAAGGCAAGCTGGTCTACGGCAGGCTCACGCTCGACCATCTCGGCGAGGTCGGGCGCAGCTTCGGCTTCGACCTCGACACGCCGTGGAAGAAGCTCTCGGCCAAGGCCAAGAAGGTGGTGCTGCACGGTTCGGGTGCGCAGAAGTTCGACTTCCGCTGGCAGCGGCACGGCGCGAGCTTCAGCACCAAGGGCAGCGATCGCATCGCCTTCCCGGGCGTGCTCACGCACCTGCAGAGCGTCTACCGGCCGTCGCGCGCGCGGCACCTCGATCGTTTCCGCGCCGCGGTGGCGTGTGCGGACTGCGAAGGCACGAGGTTGTGCGCGGCGGCGCGCGCGGTGACGTTCGTCGGCAAGAGCCTGCCCGAGATCCTGGCGCTGTCGGTGGACGACGCGTTGCGTTGGGTGCACGGTGTGCAACTCGAAGGCAACCGCGAGCGCATCGGCGTCGAGATCCAGAAGGAGATCGCGCGGCGCCTGCAGTTCCTGGCCGACGTCGGCCTGGGTTACCTGACGCTGGCGCGCCGCGCGCCGACGCTGTCGGGCGGCGAATCGCAGCGCATCCGGCTCGCGGCCCAGGTCGGCGCCGGCCTGCGCGGCATCCTCTACGTGCTCGACGAACCGAGCATCGGCCTGCACGCGCGTGATCAGGAACGGCTGCTGCGCACCCTCGAAGCGCTGCGCGACCGCGGCAACACCGTGGTCGTGGTCGAGCACGACGAGGAGACGATGCGACGCAGCGACTTCCTCGTCGACGTCGGCCCGGGTGCCGGCCAACACGGCGGTGAGATCGTCGCGGCGGGCACACCCGAGGAGGTCTGCGACAACCCCGCGTCGCGCACCGGCGAATACCTGCGTGGTGTGCGGCAGGTGCCGATGCCGGCGACGCGGCGCGCCGGCTCGGGTGAGTTCCTGCGCATCCGCGGCGCCCGGCAACACAACCTCGCCGGCCTCGACGTCGACATCCCGCTCGGCTGCCTGGTCGCCGTGACCGGTGTCTCGGGCTCGGGCAAGTCGACGCTCGTGCACCGCGTGATGGTGCCGGCGCTGCAGCGTGAGCTGATGGGCAGCAACGCGTCGCTGCCGCCGTGCAAGCAGATCGAGGGCATGCAGCACCTCGACAAGATCGTCGAGATCGACCAGGCGCCGATCGGCCGCACGCCGCGCAGCAACCCGGCGACCTACACCGACGTCTGGAACCACGTGCGCGACCTGTTCGCGATGTTGCCCGAATCGCGGCTGCGCCAGTACGAGAAGGGGCGCTTCTCGTTCAACGTGCCGGGCGGTCGCTGTGAGGCGTGCTCGGGCGCCGGCGTGACGATGCTCGAGATGAACTTCCTCGCGCCGGTCGAGGTGGTCTGCGAGGAATGCGGCGGCGCGCGTTTCCACGCCGAGACGCTGGCGGTGCGGTACCGCGGCAAGAGCGTGCAGGACCTGCTCGAGATGACCGTCGACGAGGCGGCGGAGTTCTTCGCCGAGCACCCCAAGATCGTGCGTGGGCTCGCGGCGATGCGCGACGTCGGGCTCGGTTACCTGCGCCTGGGGCAGCCGTCGACGACGCTGTCGGGCGGCGAAGCGCAGCGCGTCAAGCTCGCCACCGAGCTGCAGCGGCCCGCGACCGGCAAGACGTTCTACGTGCTCGACGAGCCGACCACGGGGCTGCACTTCGACGACGTCGAGAAGCTGCTGACGTCGCTGCAGCGACTCGTCGACGCGGGCAACACGGTGCTGGTGATCGAACACAACCTGGACGTGGTGCGCGCCTGCGACTGGTTGCTCGACCTGGGGCCCGAGGGCGGCGCGGGCGGCGGCAAGCTGGTCGCGTCGGGCACGCCCGAGCAGGTCGCTGGCAGCGCCGCGTCGCACACCGGCGCCGCCCTGGCCGCGATGGGCATCGGCAAACCCAAGGCCCGCAAGGGGCGCAAGCCGACCGCGGCCAGGGCGCGCACGCGGCTGGTGGACAAGATCGCGTCGCCGACCCACATCACCGTGCGCGGCGCACGCACGCACAACCTCGCCGGCGTGGACGTCGACGTGCCGCTGGGCAGGTTCACGGTGGTCACCGGACCGTCGGGTTCGGGCAAGTCGAGCCTCGCGTTCGACACGATCTTCCAGGAGGGGCAACGGCGCTTCCTCGAGAGCATGTCGACCTACGCGCGGCGCTTCCTGGGCCGCATGGACCGCGCGCCGGTCGACCGCCTCGACGGGCTCGGGCCGTCGATCGCGATCGACCAGAAGCGCACCTCGCGCAGCCCGCGCTCGACCGTGGCGACGACCACCGAGATCCACGACTACCTGCGCCTGTTGTTCGCGCGCGCCGGCAAACCGCACTGTCCGACAACGGGCTGCAGCAACCACGGCCAGGAGCTGGTCGCCTGGTCGCCGAGTCGCGCCGCGCGCACGCTGGTCGAGAACTGGCCGAACGCGCGGGCGCTGATCCTGGCGCCGATCGACGTGCCGACCGACGTGCGCAACGGCAAAGACGGCGGCGCGGCGTGGCTGCAGGCGCTGCGCGGCGAGTGGCAGAAGCAGGGTTTCGTGCGCGCGCTCGCCGACGGTGAGGAGTGGCGTCTGGAGGTCGCGCACACCGGGTCGCTGCCGCAGCAGCTGTACTTGATCACCGATCGCACCCGGCTCGACGACCGCGCGCGCCTCGCCGACGCGATCGAACAGGCGCAGGCGGCGGCGGCCATGCACGGCGGCGCCAGTGCCGCGGTGGTGCAGCTCGCCGACGGCGCGGCGGAAGGGGAACGGCACTGGTTCCGTGCCGACGGCGGCTGTCACGGCTGTGCCTACCAGCCGGTGCGCGATCCGCATCCGCGCTGGTTCTCGTTCAACCACCACAGCGGCGCGTGCGCGCGTTGCCTGGGGCTCGGCGCGGTGGTGGTGTGTCCCGAGGACCTGCTCGTCAACCATCCCGACAAACCCGCGTTCGGTGGTGCGATCAAACATCAGGGTGCCGCGTTCACGTTCCTGACCGCGCGCGAGGGTTACTACGCCGAGGTCGCCAAGCAGCTCGCCGAACGCCACGGCTTCGACCTGTCGGTGCCGTGGGGCAAGCTGCCCGTCAAGGTGCGTGAGCTGCTGCTGCGCGGCAGCGGCGAAGAACGCTTCGAGGTCGTGTTCAAGAAGGTCGAGGCCGGCCGCCGGCGCGAGTGGCGCATGTCCGTGGCCTGGAAGGGCCTCGCGCGTCAGGTCGAGGAGTGGTTCCACGGCAAGGACGGCGGTGAGCACTCGGGCGACGAACGTTTCGGGGCGGTGATGCGCAGCGCGCCGTGCCCGGACTGCGATGGCGAACGGCTGCAGCCGGGGCCGCGGCACGTGCGCGTCGGCGGCGTGCGCCTGCCCGAGATCCTGCAGCAGACCGTCGACCTGGCGCTGGCGACGATCGACGGCCTGCGCCTGGACGGCGTGCAATCGCGCATCGCTGCCGACGTGCTGCAGGAGTTGCGCCATCGGCTGACCTTCCTGCGCGACACGGGGCTCGGTTACCTGACCCTGGACCGTTCGGCGGCCACGCTGTCGGGTGGTGAAGCGCAGCGCATCCGCCTGGCGACGCAGCTCGGCAACAAGCTGGTCGGCGTGCTCTACGTGCTCGACGAACCGACCGTCGGTCTGCACCCGCGCGACACCGAACGTCTGCTGCGCACGTTGCTCGAACTGCGGGACCTCGGCAACACCGTGCTCGCGGTCGAACACGACGAGGTGATGATCCGCGCCGCCGACCACGTGCTCGACATGGGGCCCGGCGCGGGACGCCGCGGCGGCAAGCTCGTGGCCAGCGGCCCGCCGGCGACGATCGCCGCGGCCGACAGCCTCACCGGGCAGTGGCTGCGCGGCGAACTGGTGATGCCCAGGCCCGCCGAACGGCGCGAGCCGAGCGGTGTGGTGCAGTTGCGCGACGTGCACCAACACAGCATCCGCGGCCTGGATCTCGACGTGCCGCTGGGTTGTTTCGTCGCCGTGACCGGGGTCTCGGGCTCGGGCAAGTCATCGCTCGTGCTCGACGCGCTGGTGCCGGCGCTGCAGAACACCGGCGCGACGATCGCGTGGCACGACGGTGAGGCGCGGGGGTTCCAGCTGGTCGTGGTCGACCAGAACCCGATCGGTAGTTCACCGTCGAGCAACCCGGCGACCTACACGGGGCTGTTCACGCACGTGCGCGCGCTGTTCTCGCAGACGCCGCTCGCCAAACAGAAGGGTTTTGGCCCGGGCCGCTTCTCGTTCCACGTCGCCGAAGGGCGCTGCGCGCAGTGTGAGGGCAAGGGCCAGATCCAGGTGGAAATGCACTTCCTCGCCGACGTCTGGGTCACGTGCGAGATCTGCAAGGGCCGCCGCTACAACCGCGAGACCCTCGAGATCACCTACCGCGGCAAGAACGTCGCCGACGTGTTGGCGATGGAGGTCGACGAGGCGCTGGCCTTCTTCGGCAACCACAAACACATCCAGCGACCGCTGCAACTGCTGCACGACGTCGGCCTGGGGTACCTGCAGCTCGGCCAGCCGGCGAACACGTTCTCGGGCGGCGAGGCGCAGCGCATCAAGCTGTGTGCGGAACTGGCCACGAACCACCGCCTGCACACCATCTACGTGCTCGACGAACCGACCACGGGGCTGCACGCCGACGACGTCGGCAAACTCGTCGCGGTGCTCAACCGCCTGCTCGAACGCGGCGATTCGGTGATCGTCGTCGAGCATCACCTCGACGTGATCGCCGCCGCGGACCACGTCGTCGAGATGGGGCCCGAGGCCGGCGCCGACGGCGGCAAGGTCGTTGCCATGGGCACGCCCGAGGTCATCGCCGCCACACCAGGCTGCCACACCGGACGCTTCCTGCGGGAGCGACTGGGGACGGCCTCCGCCGCGAGCCGAAGAACGAAGGTGCGCACGCGCGCCGCCGGGATGCGCAAGGCCCCGGCCCGTCGCCGTGCCGAGGGGGATGCATGATCGAACCACCTCTGATCGTCCAGACGGACCGGACCGTGCTGCTCGAGACGCAGCATCCGTTGTACGAGGTCGCGCGCGACCGCCTGGCGCGGTTCGCCGAACTCGAGAAGTCGCCCGAGTACGTGCACTTCTACCGGATCACCCCGGTCAGCATCTGGAACGCCGCCGCGCTCGGCGAATCGAGCGACGAGGTGGTCAGCTGGCTCGAGGCCAACGCGCGTTTCCCGATCGCACCCGCAGTGACGAGCCAGGTGCGCGAGTGGTTCCGCCGCTACGGCCTGCTGCGCCTGGCTCCGGGCCGCAAGGGACGGCTGCGGCTCGAGTGCGGCGACGCCGAGCTGTTGGCCGAACTCGGCGAACGCGCGACGCTGGCCTCGCTGTTGCAGTTCGACGACGACGGCCTGTGCACGATCGCCGAGGCCGATCGCGGCGAACTCAAACAGGTGCTGGTCAAGCTCGGTTACCCGGTCGACGACCGGGCCGGCTACCGCAGCGGCAACCAGCTGGCGCTGCGGCTGCGCGAACGCACGCTCGGCGATGCCACCTTCGTGCTGCGTGAGTACCAGCGCCGCGCCGCCGACGCGTTCCACGCCGGCGGCAGCGACCGCGGCGGCTGCGGCGTGGTGGTGTTGCCGTGCGGCGCGGGCAAGACCGTGGTCGGCATCGCGGCGATGCAGTTGCTGCAGACCAACACCCTGGTACTGGCGCCCAACACCGTCGCGGTGCGGCAGTGGTGCACCGAGATCCTCGACAAGACGACGCTGACCGCCGACCAGGTCGGTGAATACTCCGGTGAGAAGAAGGAGATCCGTCCCGTGACCGTGGCCACCTACCAGGTGCTGACCCACCGCAAAGGCAAGCTCGACGGCTTCACCCACCTCGATCTGTTCGATCGCGGCGAGTTCGGCCTGGTCGTCTACGACGAGGTGCACTTGTTGCCGGCGCCGGTGTTCCGCGCCACGGCCGGCATCCAGGCGCGTCGTCGCCTGGGCCTGACCGCGACGCTGGTGCGTGAGGACGGCCGCGCCGACGAGGTGTTCTCGCTGATCGGACCCAAGCGGTTCGAGGTGCCGTGGAAGCATCTCGAGGCGCAGGGGTTCCTGGCCGAGGCGCAGTGTCACGAGGTGCGGGTGCCGCTCGGCGAGGTGCGCAGTGACCGCTACGCCGCGGCGAGCCCGCGCAACCAGATCCGCATCGCCGCCGACAACGAACGCAAGGAAGACGTGGTCGGCGCGCTGCTGCGCCTGCACGGCAACGATCGGGTGCTGGTGATCGGGCAGTACCTCGAACAGCTGCAGCAGCTGGCGACGGTGTTCCGCCTGCCGCTGGTCACCGGCCAGACGCCCAATCACGAGCGCGAACGTCTCTACGCCGCGTTCCGGCGCGGCGACCTGCCGCGCCTGATCGTCAGCAAGGTCGGCAACTTCGCGATCGACCTGCCCGACGCCAACGTGGCGATCCAGGTGTCGGGCACCTTCGGCAGCCGCCAGGAGGAGGCGCAGCGGCTCGGGCGCGTGCTGCGGCCGAAGAGCGACGGCAGCATCGCGAAGTTCTACACGCTGGTGTCGGCCGACACGCGTGAGCAGGAGTTCGCGCGCAAGCGGCAGCTGTTCTTGACCGAGCAGGGTTACGCCTACGCGATCGTCGCCGCCGACGACTTGCTGACCGCGGCGAAGGCGCAGGAGGAGCGCGCATGACCCGGCTGACCCTTCGCGCGTTGCTGCAGGGCTGCGCCGACGACGTGTTGCGTGAGGCGGTGCAACGCTGGTGCGGCAACGTCGACGGCAAGGTCGGGCGCAAGGACCTGGCGGCGGCGGCCGCGGCGATGGAGGACGAGCGCCGCGTGCTCGAACGCATCGGCTCGCTGCCGCGCAAGCTGCAGGATCTGCTCGAGGTGTTCTTCGACGAGCAGGGGGCGGTGCGCGCCGTGCACGACCTGTTCAGCGAGCACGGTCGCAACTTCAAGAGCCGCTTCGACCTCGAGGCCGCCCTCGCGGCGTTGCAGCGCGAAGGTTTCCTGTGGCCGACCAAGGACAAACGCTGGGCCTCGTTCGACAGCCCCGTCTGGGCCGTGCCCGGCGAACTGGTCGCCTGTGTGCTGCAGTGTCGCAAGCGGCGGCAACGGCTGTTGCAGGACTCGCTGACCTTGCAGGGTCACCTCGACGCGCGCTTCTTCCGCGAACGCGTCGAGAACGTCACGGCGAAGAACGGCGCCAGCAAGAACGGCGCCGGCAAACCCGATCCGGCGGCGGTGCAGAAGGCGGCCGACCACGCCCGCAAGATCTACAAGCTCTACACCATGGAAGGCGCCATGGACCAGCGCCTGCAGAAGTTGCCCGAGAAGGTGCGCGTCGTCGTCGACGCGGTGCTGCAACGCCACGGCGGGCTGGCGTCGTGGGACGAACTGCAGCAGGAACTCGAGGGCGACGACGAGATCGATTACGCGTTCCTCGGCAAGAGCATCGAAGAGGCGATGTTGGGCACGGCGTGTTCGCTGGACCTGGCGCCGCTCGGCATCCAGCCGGCGGAACAGGCCGTGGTGATCTTCCACGAGGTGGCGCTGCACGCGATCCGCCGGCGCGGCGTGGAGTATCGGCCGCAGGTCGGTGAGGAGCTGGTGTGCGGCGGCGATTTCGCCAGCAACGTCAGCCGGTTCCTGCGTGAGCTGCAGCAGAACAAGGTCCTGTTCACGGCCGACGGCGACCTGTTCAAGGCCTCGCAGAAGCGCATCGCCGGCATGCTGCTGCCGGTGCCCGGCGGCTTCCTGGCACCCGAGCAACTGCTCGAAGTGCTCTACCGGTTCTGTCTGCAGCGGCGGCTCATCGACCGTCGCGGCGAGCGCTCGTTGCGGCCGACGCCCGCGGGTGTGGAGTTCGAGCGCGCCACCCTGGAGCAGCAGGTGAAGATGTTGCTCGGGCACTTCGTCGAGGACCGCACGTTGCCCGGGGAGGCGTATCACCAGACCCGCATGCGTCGCGTGCTGTTGCGCCTGCTGCGTCGCGCCGAGCCGATGCTGTGGCAAGACGTGTCCGTACTGCCGTTCCTGTCGCGCAACGCCTATCTGGCACAGCTCGAGGCGCAGCCCGCCGAGGAGTTCTTCGCGGCGCGGTTCCAGGGCGGTGGTTACACACCGACCGAGTCCCTGCAGCAGATGTGCTGGAACCTGCTGATCTGGATCAAGAAGCGCCTGTTCCCGCTCGGACTGGTCGACATCGGCATGCACGGCGGTCGCGTCACCGCCCTGCGCCTGTCGCGCCTGGGCGCCGAACTGCTCGACGCGGACCCCGCCGGCAAGGTCGGCGGCACACGCAGCAGCGTGATCGTGCAGCCGGACTTCGAGGTGCTGGTGTTCCCGGGCGACGACGTGCACGACGTCGTGCACCAGATCGATCGCTTCGCGCATCGGACCAAGAGCGACCACGTGCATCAGTTCCGCATCGACGCCCAGAGTGTGCAGGCCGGTATCGCCGACGGCCTGACCGCGGCGCAGATCCTGCAGGAGCTCACCGACCGGGCGCGGGTGCCGATCCCGCAGAACGTGCTCTACAGCCTCGAGGAGTGGGCCAACAAGTCACCCTCGTGACCACCGTGGCATGGCCGGTTCGGCGGCGCCTCAGATCGGGGCGAACTCCGGCCCTGCCGAGCGACGAAAACAACCGCATCGCGTGGCAAGCTCTGCGGCGACCACGCAGCCCCCGTTCGACATGGACAGCGACATCTTGATCCTGGGAGCCGGACCCGCCGGTCTGGCCTGCGCGATGGAGTTGTCCCGCAAGGGCCGCAAGAGCTTCCTCGTCGAGAAGGACAGCCAGGTCGGCGGGCTCGCCAAGACGCTGACGATCCGCGAGGGTGACGACGTCTTCCTGACCGACATCGGCCCGCACCGGTTCTTCTCGAAGAATCAGTACCTCTACGACTTCATCGAGGATCTGCTGCACGAGGAGTGGCGCAAGGTGCCGCGCCTGACCCGGCAGTTCATCGACGGCAAGTTCTTCGACTACCCGGTCAAGGCGCTGCAGGTGTTCAAGAACATCGGCCCCTGCAAGAGCGTGCGCATCCTGATCGACTACGCGGTGGCGCGGTTGCGCTTCGGCCTGCTGAAGAAGCCGATGGTCACGTTCGAGGACTACGTCGTCGCGAACTTCGGTCGCACGCTGGCCGAGTTCAGCATGATCAACTACACGGAGAAGATCTGGGGCATTCCGGCGAGCACGATCCATCCGGACTGGGCGCGCCAGCGCATCCACGGCCTGAACCTGTGGAGCGTGGCCCTGAACATCCTGCGGCAGGCGATGCCGTGGGCGAGCGGCGGGGGCGGCAAGCCCAAGTCCCTGGTCGACGAGTTCTACTACCCGCAGTTCGGCACCGGCCGCATCTACGAGGAGATCGGCAAACACCTGCAGACCGCGGGTTGCGAACTGCACACCGGCAGCGAACCGACCGCCGTGCGTCACGACGGCAACCGCATCACCGCGGTCGACGTGCGCTTCGCCGACGGCTCGACCCGCACGCTGCAGCCGCAGACGGTGGTGGAGTCGGTGCCGATCACGCGCTTCCTCGAACTGCTCGATCCGCCGCCACCGCCGGCCGTACAGGAGGCCGCCGCCGGCCTGAAGTGGCGCGCGCAGGTCTACCTGTTCCTGACGCTCGACAAGGAATCGGTGAGCAAGGACAACTGGATCTACTTCCCGAACAAGGACATCCCGTTCGGCCGCACGAGCGAGATGAAGAACTTCAGCGCGGACATGTGTCCGCCCGGCAAGACGTCGTTCTTCGTCGAGTTCTTCGCCTTCGAGTCCGACGCGATCTGGTCGATGACCAAGGAGCAGGTGCTCGAGCTGGTGATGCCCTACTTCGAGCAGTGGGGTTTCTTCACGCGCGCCGAGGTGCGCCAGTCCTACCTGTGGAAGCGTCCGTGTGTGTATCCGGTCTACGACATGGACTACGACCGACGCCTCGCCACGGTGCGTGAGTACCTCGACCGCTTGTCCAACCTGATCTACCTGGGGCGCCCGGGCCGATTCCGCTACACCAACCAGGACCACAGCCTCGAGATGGGCATCGTCGCCAGCCGCACGATCCTCGAGGGGCGAAAGTACGACCTCGACACGATCGGCAGCGAGAACGAGTACTTCGAGAAGGGGCCGATCTACGAGAAGCGCATCTGAGCGTGGCCACACCCGCGCGCGATCGGCTGCGGCTGTGTCTCGTCACCGACGGGCGCGGGGATCTCGCCCGCATCGAACGGGTCGTCGACGCGGTCCTGGCCAACGGCTGCCGCTGTGTGCAACTGCGTGAGTTCGCGTGGTCGGCGCGTGAACTCACGAACGCGTGCGACCGGTTGCGGCCGCGGCTCGAGGCCCACGACGGCTGGTTGCTCGTCAACGACCGGATCGATGTCGCCGCCAGCGGTGCAGCGCACGGGGTGCAGTTGGGGCACCGCTCGCTGTCCCCGGCAGTTGGCAGGCGCCTGCTCGGTGCGGCAGCGGTGGTCGGCTACTCCGCGCACGATGCTGCGCAGTTGGATGAGGCTGCGGCCGCCGACTGCGACTTTGCGTTGTTGTCGCCGGTGTGGCCCACGGCCAGCAAGCCGGACGCTGTGGCCCTCGGCCTGACTGCAGCCGCCGAGCTGACCGCAGCCGCGGCGCTGCCCGTGGTCTGGCTCGGTGGTGTCACCGCCGAACGCTGCGCGGCGATCGGCGCGTTGCCCGAGGCGCAACGGCCCGCGGGTGTCGCGGCGGTCGGCGCGTTGATGGCAGCGACCGATCCGGCGCAAGCCGCAGCGGCGCTGCGCCGTTCATGGTGAATCGATGCCAGGCGCGGGCTCAGCAGCTCACAGGGCCGCTAGCCACTTGCTGATGACCTCGCTGTCCGACGACTTCACCGTCGCCCCGTTCGGACCGGCGCCGACCTTGGTCACGCTCTTGGCCGGCTCGCCCGTCTTCAAGAACTCGTCCCAGTCCTTGCTGCCGGCGGCGAACACCCAGATGCGGCCGTCGACGACGCGCGTGGCGAAGCCGGGCCGGGCCAGCGAGTAGGCCTCGATGGTCTCGGCGTCCGGGGCGCGCACCGTGCGGCCGCCCGGGCCGGCGCCGATGCGCGTGACGCTCTTGACCAGGTCGCCGTGCTTCTTGTAGCTGGCGAGTTCGGGGTCTTCGTTGCGGAACACGAGCAGGCGACCGTCCTGGTCCATGACCGTGAAGCCGGGGCGATCGAAGCTCGACGAGGCCATCGTCTCGCCGTTCGGCGCGGGCTGGTTCGTGGTCTGGGTGGTCGTGCCGCAGGCGGCGACGACGAACAGGAGGGACAGACGGAAGAGGTGACGGTTGATCATGGTTCGAATGAGAGGGTGGGCGGATGGGTTCGGCTGTCGATCAGCCAAAGCGGCCGGAGACGTAATCCTCGGTCTCGCCGGTCAGCGGCTTGGTGAAGATGGCTTCGGTCGGCCCGTACTCGATGAGCCGGCCGAGGTAGAGGAAGGCGGTGTAGTCGCTGCAGCGGGCCGCCTGGTGCATGTTGTGGGTGACGATCATCACCGAGTAGGTGCCCTTGAGTTCCCAGATCAGGTCCTCGATCTTGCCGGTGGCGATCGGGTCGAGCGCCGAACACGGCTCGTCCATGAGCAGCACCTCGGGTTCGGCGGCGATCGCACGGGCGATGCACAGACGCTGCTGCTGGCCGCCGGACATCGCCAACGCCGAGCCGTGCAGGCGGTCCTTGACCTCGTCCCACAGCGCGGCACCGCGCAGGCTCTTCTCACAGACCTCGTCGAGCACACTGCGGTCGCGGATGCCGTCGATGCGCAGCGGGTAGACGACGTTCTCGTAGACGCTCATCGGGAACGGGTTCGACTTCTGGAACACCATGCCCATGCGTTTGCGCAGCTCGATCACGTCGACGCGCGGGCCGTAGATCGAGTCGCCGTTGAGCTTCATGTCGCCGGCGATGCGCACGCCGTCGATCAGGTCGTTGAGTCGGTTGACCGAACGCAGCAGCGTCGACTTGCCGCAGCCCGAAGGCCCGATCAGCGCCGTGACCTTGCCACGCGGCACGTGCAGGTTGATGTCGTGCAGTGCCTTGGAAGGCCCGTAGAACAGGCTGAAGTTCTCGACGCCGAGAACGGCCTCCTCGCCGGCGACGGCGTCGTGGATCCTCGACTCGACGCGGTCGCCGCGCGCGATCGCCTCCATGATCCCGGTGCGAGACGCCGCGGGTTCCGCGGCGAGCGCGTTCTGGCTGGCGAGCATCACTGGCTTGGGTTGCATCAGGTTGTTGCGGGCAGTGGTCTTGGGAGCTGGTTCGGACATGGGGCCCACCTGCAGGCGAGAGATCAGAACTGGGCGGCGACGAAGCGGCGGCGCAGGCGGCTGCGCAGCCAGATGGCGAACACGTTGAGCACGGTGATCACGGCGATCAGCAGCAGCGTGGTCGTGTAGACGGTGGGTTTGGCGGCCTCGCTGTTCTGGCTCTGGAAGCCGAGGTCGTAGATGTGGAACCCCAGGTGCATGAAGCTGCGCGACGGGTGCAGGAACGGCGCCTCGCCGTCGAACGGCAGCTCGTTGGCGGACTTGACCACGCCGACCAGCATCAGCGGCGCGACCTCACCAGCGCCGCGGGCCATCGCCAGGATCATGCCGGTCATGATCCCGGGCAACGCGCGCGGCAGCACGATGCGTTGGATCGTCTGCCACTTGCTGGCGCCGCAGGCGTAACTGCCCTCGCGCATCGAACCCGGCACCGCGGACAGCGCCTCTTCGGTGGCGACGATCACCACGGGCAGCGTCAGCAAGGCCAGCGTCAGCGACGCCCAGATCAGCGCCCCTTTGCCGAACGTCGGCGACGGCAGGCGTTCGGGGTAGAACAGCGAATCGATCGAGCCGCCGATGATGTAGCAGAAGAAGCCCAGGCCGAACACGCCGAAGACGATGCTCGGCACGCCGGCGAGGTTGTTGACGGCGATGCGCACGGCGCTGATCACCAGGCCGGCCTTGGCGTACTCACGCATGTAGAGTGCGGCCAACACGCCGAACGGCACGACCAGGATCGACATGATCAAGGTCATGAGCACGGTGCCGAAGATCGCCGGCCAGACGCCACCTTCCTGGTTGGTGTTGCGTGGGCTGTCGAACAGGAACTCGCGCCAGCGATCGAGATAGACGCCGATCTGTCCGGCGAAGCCCAGCTGGTTGGGCGCGTAGATGCGCACGATCGCGTCGAGCGGCAGGTCGGTGAAGTTGCCGTCGGCGGTCTTCAGCAGCACCGAGTATCGGGCGTTCTCGGCCTGCAGTTCGCGGATCTCCTGATCGAACTGCTTACGCTGCTCGCTGACGCGTTCGGCGACCTCGGTGAACTCCACGGTCGCGGCGCGATGGCGGGCGGAGTCCTTGCCGTAGCTCAGCTCGGCGGCACGAGCGGCGAGTCGTGCGTCTTCTTCCGTCTCCGCGAGTCGGCCGATCTCGTGCTTGCGGATCGTCTCGATGCGGTGGAAGCGCTCCAGCACCGGTTCGAGCTCGGTCTGCAGGCGTTGCATCACCGCCGCCGGCTCGGCGGCGACCGCCTTGCCGTCGACGCGCAGTTCGGCGGGGAAGCCGTAGAAGCGGCCCCAGGTCTGCCGCTCGATCAGCACGGCCCACTCGGGCCGGGTCTCTTCGCTGACCAGGTAGTCCGGCACCCAGTGGTAGTGGCTGTTGGTGAGTTCGAAGTTGCCGGTGCGGAACTGGCGGCGCGAGGACCAGCCATCGACGAGGCGGGCGTCGGCCTGCGCACGCACCTCCGTCGAGAGTCCGGCGAGCTGTTCGGGCGACGGTTGGAACGCGTTCTGGCGAGAGACCTCGCCCATGCGCACCGTGCCGTCGGCGAGTCGCACCTGCACGACCGGATGCGGCCAGAAGGTGCCGATGCCCTGCCAGAAGACGAGCAGCAGCAAGCCGAACACCATCAGCAGGCACACGGCCAACGAGCCGCTGCACAGCCACAGCATCGGTTCGCCGCGGGCGCGCGTGCTGTGATGCGGGTTGGCGAGTCGCCGCAGGATCGGTCTGGGGTCCGTGGCGATGGGCTTGGCAGGCATGGTGCTCACAGCTGGAAGGCCCTCTTGCGGAAGCGCTGACGGACCACCTCGGCGATCGTGTTGAGCACGAACGTCATCACGAACAGGCACAACGCGGCGAGGTAGAGCGTGCGGTAGTGGGTGCTGTCACGGACCGCTTCGGGCAGCTCCGTGGCGATGTTCGCGGACAGCGTGCGGAAGCCGTTGAACACGTTCATGTCGAGCACGGCGGTGTTGCCCGCGGCCATCAGCACGATCATGGTTTCGCCGACGGCGCGCCCCAGGCCGATCATGATGGCGCTGAACACGCCGCTGAGGGCCGTCGGCAGGATGATGCGCACGGCGGTCTGCCACTGCGTTGCACCCGCGCCCAACGAGGCGGCGCGCAGGTGCTCGGGCACGGCGGACAGCGCGTCTTCGGCGATCGTGTAGATGATCGGGATGACGGCGAAGCCCATCACGAACCCGACCACCATGGAGTTGCGCTGGTCGAAGGTGCCGAGCAGATTGCCGCGCAGATCCCAGCCGAGCTGGGTGAAAGCGAGGCCGACGACCACGGCGAAGACCAGACTGACGATCGCGCCGATGCAAAAGCGCGCCACGCCGGCCTGCGGCAGGCGGCGCCCCAGGGCGGTGTGGTCGAAGAAGGTGATGCCCAGGGCCGACACCACGCCGGCCAGCGGCAGCAACACGAAGAACCAGCCGCCGAAAGCCGAATCGCCTTCGCCGAGGTCCGTCGCGTCGCGCGTCGACACGGCGAGCCAGTGTTTGATGTCACCGCCGAAGAACAGGGCCTCGAACAGCGGGCTGGCCAGTTGCCCGAGCCACAGCCCCAAGGGCACGGCCAGCAGGGTGGCGAACAGGCGCCAGCGGTCGGCGATCGGGCGATAGCTGGACGGCAGTCGTTGCCAGAGCTGGGCGCCGAGCAGGAACACCAGCGGCACGGTCAGGATCATCGTCAGCAGCACCATCAGGTGCTCCTCGACGACCGGGGCGAACACCAGGGCCGCGAGGAAACCGAGCACGACGCTCGGCAGGCTCGCCATCAACTCGATCAGCGGCTTGATGCGCGCCCTCTTGCGCGGGTGCAGGAACTCGCTGGTGTAGATGGCCGCGAGCAACGCCAGCGGCACGCCGAACAGCAGGCAGTAGAACGTCGCCTTGAGTGTGCCGAAGACCAGCGGCCACAGCCCGAACTTGGGCTCGAAGTCGTCGGAGCCGCCGGTCGACTGCCAGGCATGGGTGGGGTCCGTATACCCCTCGTACCACACCGGCAGGAACGCCGAGGCGAGCGTCATCTCGGGGTGGCCGGCGTGCAGGTCCCAGCGGTGCACCCGCACCGCGCCCAGGCACAGCAGACCGTCCTCCTTCGGGCACAGCCGCGTCAGCTCGAGTTCTTCGCCCTTGGGCAAGGTCGCCGCCGCGACCAGTCGCTCACTGGTGCCGTGGAAGACGCTGACGGAGCCGTCGCGCCGGCCGACCGCGAACAAGCGCGAACGCTGGGAGGGGTCGACCGAGACGACCGGGCTGCGTGAGTCGGTGCGGAACTGCCGTGCGCGGACCAGATGGGAGCCGTCGATCGTGGCCGCGTCTTCGGGCTTGATGCGAAACCAGGCGCTGACGGTGCCCGTGTCGTCGCCGATCAACAACGTCGTCTTGCCGATCAGGAAGGACACCGCGGTGACGTGTTCTTCGCCCAACAGGGTGTCGAGGATCTCGGCGACTCTCGGCACTTCCAGTTCACGCGCATCGATGCGCACCAGACGGCCGTTGTTCCAGAGCAGGTAGACGTTGTCCCCGGCGCCGGCCAGCAGGACGTGGTCGGGCAGCGTTGCGCCGAGCTCCGGTACGAGGTTGCGCAACGGCACGCTGGCGCCCCGCAGCGTGACCGTGTCCTCCTCGGTCAGCATGTTGGTGGTGACGCTGCGCTCCTTGAGGTGCAGCATGCCGTCGGCGGTGACGGCAACGAGCACGCGGCCGCTCGAGGTTTCGGCGACGTCGACGTGCAGGATCGGATGCTCGCTGATCTTGACGGGTTCCTTGCGGAGGATCTGCAGCTGCTGGCGGCGCAGCTGCCCTTCGGGCGTGCGTTGGTAGAGGGCCTGGTCGAGCACCCGCGTCGCGCCGACCGCGAGCTCGGCGAGTTCGGCGGGAGCGGCGCTGACGTCGATCACGTCGGCCGTGACGCCGATGCGCAGCGTGGCGACCGAGCCGTCGTTCCTGCCCAGCTGCACCGTGTCGTCGTGGGCACTGATGCACTGGACCTCGGCTGGCTCGTAAGCCTTCTCGCGCGCGAACACCTTGCCGTCGGCGGTCGCGAACAGCACCACTTCGCCGTTGTCGTGCAGGCTCCAGGCGGCTTGGCGGTACGGGTCCTCGGCTGCGGCGCGCACCGGGCCGAGGGCAGGTTTGGCAGCGGTCTTGGCTGCATCGACCGAACCGCCACCCAGCAGCGGCATCACCACCCAGAGCAGGAACAGGCAGACCGTGGCCACCGCCATGATCGTGGCGATGCCGCCGACGGTGATCGTCCAGCGGGATACCCGGTCGACGATGGCGACGGACCGGGCGGTCTTGCGCGTGCGGGAGAGGCCTGTGAAGCTCGACATGACGACGATCGCGGCGCTGTCTTGGGCGGTGGTCACCAGCTGCGCCATGGGCGCTGGTGTTGCGCAGGGCCACCCGGTCCCGCGCGCGTCAGAAGCGACGAAGGGCCGGTTCGGCCCCGTCGCCTTCGCTACTGGATCACAGACCGACCTTGGCGAGCTGCTGCTGGGCCAGGCGACCGGTGAGCGGGAAGTAGCCGTCCTTGACCACGTCGGTCTGGCCTTCCTTGCTCAGCACGTAACGCAGGAACTCGCGACGCAGCGGGTCCATCTGCGAGCCCGGCTTGTGGTTGACATACAGGTAGAGGAAACGCGCCAGCGTGTACTCGCCGGTGTAGGCGTTGTCCGGGGTCGCTTCGACCACCTTGCTCTTGGCGTCCTTGGCCAGCGGCACGGCGCGCACGTCGGCGGTCTTGTAGCCGATGCCCGAGTAGCCGATGCCGGCGAGGTCGCCGGCGACACCCTGGACCACTGCCGAGCTGCCGGGCTGCTCCTTGACCGAGTCCTTGAAGTCGCCCTTGAACAGCGCGTGCTCCTTGAAGTAGCCGTAGGTGCCCGAGGCCGAGTTGCGGCCGTAGAGGCTGATCGGGCGGTTGGCCCACTCGCCGGTCAGGCCGACGTCACCCCAGGTCACGGCGTCCTTGTCGGCGCCGCCCTTGCGGGTCTTGCTGAAGATCGCGTCGACCTGCTGCAGGGTCAGCGACTGGATCGGGTTGTCCTTGTGGACGTAGACGGCCAGCATGTCGATGCTGGTGGCGATCGCGGTCGGCTTGTAGCCGAACTTCTTCTCGAACGCGTCGATCTCGGCTTCCTTCATCGCCCGGCTCATCGGGCCGAACGACGAGGTGCCCTCGATCAGCGCCGGCGGCGCCGTGGTCGAGCCCTTGCCCTCGATCTCGATCTTCACGTTCGGATAGTGCTTGGCGAACGCTTCGGCCCACAACGTCATCTCGTTGTTCATCGTGTCCGAGCCGACGCTCTTGAGGCTGCCGGCGACGCCCGAGGTCGGGCCGTAGGTCGGCAGGGTGCGGTCGACCTTGACCGCGGCGTCCTGGGTGTTCTGGCAAAGTGCCGGCAGGCCGAAGGCGGCAACGGCGAGCAGACTGGCGCTGAGGCGGGAAAGCGTGTTGATCATGTTCAGGTTCTCTGCGGTTCGGCGAGCCGCTCTGGGACTCGCGACGGGAGAAGTAGAGAGCCCTGAATGAACGTTCCGTTAAGACAGCGTGAGAGTTGGACGCCGGCGGCGTGAAGCCGCGGGCTGACACGGTGGTAGGGACGCGTTGGTAAGGACGCTGCGGTCAAGACACTGCGGTCAAGACACTGTGGCAGTGCTGGCGCGGGCGGGGGATGCTGCGGGCATGACGGCGCGTGGCCCGAAGACATCGACGACGAGGCGAAGCACCCCGGCCGTTACGAGAAGCCGCGGTGAGCGTGCCTTCACCTCGTGGCTGGCGAGGTTCCTGCCCGGGCGGGCCGACGTCCTGGTCGGCATCGGTGACGATGCGGCCGTGCTCGCCGATCGGCACCGGGCCAGCGTGGTCTGCTGCGACCCGGTGGTCGGCGGGGTGCACTTCGCCCCCGACACGCCGCTGCGCCTCGTGGGCCGCAAAGCGGTCAATCGCAACCTGGCTGACCTGGCGGCGATGGGAGCCGTGCCGGACCACCTGCTGGTTTCCGTGGTGTTGCCGCGCGACCTGTCGATCGGCGCCCGGCGGCAGCTGTTCCACGGCCTGCGCGCCGCCGCGGTTGCGGCCAACTGCGTGATCGTCGGCGGGGACGTGGCCGTCGGACCGGGGCCGCTGGTGGTGACGACCACGGCGATCGGCCACTTGCCGGGCCGTGCACTGTTGCGCTCTACGGCTCGCGCCGGCGACACGTTGCACGTGACCGGCCCGTTGGGGGGATCGATCGCCGGCCATCACCTGCGTTTCGTGCCGCCGCTGGCCGAGGGTGTCTGGTTGGCGCGGCAGCGGCGGGTGCACGCGGCGCTCGACGTCAGCGACGGACTGGTGCTGGACCTGCATACGATGTTGTTGGCCAGCGGTTGCGCGGGCGCCGAACTGGATGCCACCGCCGTGCCGATCCGGGCCGCGGCGCGGCGGCTGGCCGGCCACCGGCGCGAGGCGGCGCTGCGTCGCGCGCTCGGTGATGGCGAAGATCACGTCTTGCTCTGGAGTCAGGCACCCGGTGAACTTGCCGATGGTGGCCCGCTCACGGGGCGCGCGCGCCGGCCGATCGGCCGCGTGCTCGACACGGCCGGCATCTGGCTGCGGCACGGCGACGGGCGGCGAGAACAACTCGCGCTGACGGGTTTCGAACATGATCTCACCGGTGCACAGCGTCGTCCTGCCGCCCGACCCGGCCGCCACCGAACGCCTCGGTGAGTGGCTCGGTGGTCGGCTGCGGGCCGGCGACGTGCTCGGTCTGGTGGGTGACCTCGGGGCCGGCAAGACCACATTGGTGCGCGGCCTCGCCAGGGGCCTGCGGCTCGAAGACCCTGATGCCGTCGCCAGCCCGACCTACCTGCTGGTCGTCGAACACCCCGGGCCGACGCCGCTGGTGCACGCCGACGCCTACCTGCCGGCCAAGCTCGAGGGCTTCCTCGCCGACGGCGGGCTCGACTACCTGCACGATCGCGCCGCCGTAGTCGCCGTGGAATGGGCGGATCGCATGCGGAACATGCTTCCCGGCAACACCTTGTGGGTGACGTTCACCACGGAGCCGGGCGGGGGGCGGCGGCTCGGGTTCGAGGCGACGCGGCCGCAAGACTATGCGTGGCTGCAGGAAATGCCGAAGATGGGCGCCGAGGCCTGAACCGTGTCTGGGCCAGGCCCGTTGCTGCGCCGGTCCCGGTCCTCGTCCCAAACCAGTCCGGTTCCATCCCTTGGCGTGCGCGTGATCACTCCGCTACCGAACCCGCGAGAAGTCGACTACCTGGCCCGCTACCAGGAGGGTGACGCGCAGGCCTTCCGCCAGCTGGTCGAGTGTTATCGCGACCGCATGGTGCAGTTCTTCTACCGCCTGTGCTGGGATCGTGATCGCGCCGAGGACCTCGCCCAGGACCTGTTCCTGAAGTTGCTGCTGGGCAGCAAACGCTACCGACCCGAAGGCAAGTTGGTGACCTTCGTCTATCGCGTGGCCACCAACCTCTGGATCGACCACTACCGCCAGGCCCGACCGCGCCCGCGCTTCTACTCGTACGATCAGGCGATGTTGCCCGACGAAGACGAGGGGCCCAAGCGTGAATACGCCAGCGATGAAGCGACGCCGGCCCAGCAGGTGGCGGACGCCGAAGAGAAGGTCGTGTTGCGGCGCGCGCTCGAGCGCCTGACCGAACCGCACCGCATCGTCTTCGAACTGGCCGTCTACCAGCAGCTGCCGTACGCGGAGATCAGCGAGCTGCTGGGCATTCCGGTCGGCACGGTCAAGTCGCGCATGCACAACTCGGTGGCCGCCCTCAAGGAAGCGATGGTCGCGAGCGACAACCAGCAGGCGCAGCGTCGGGCTGGTCGCGATGCCGATGGCCGGCGTCGCCACGGAGGCGGGGCGTGAGTTCGCTGGCCAATCCGTACGACGATCGCGAACCCGACCGCACGTCGGACTGCACGCCGCTGGACGCTGCGCTCGGCGCGTCGGATCGCGCCGCTGAAGATGCGTTGCGGGCGCGCGCCACGGAAGAACCGACGCTGCTGTTCGAACTGGCCGAGGAGGTCGCTTTCCTCGAGCGCTGGCGGGAACTGCGCATCGAGCCGAGTGCTCGTTACGGCGCCATGCTGCGCGGTGTGATGCGACGCGCAGAACAGCGGGTGCCGCGGCGAGTGCCGCTGCTGCAACGGCCCTGGTTGATCGTCGCCGCGGCCGCGACGGTGGCGTTCGCGGCGCTGGTGTGGACCGATCCCCTGTCGCGCCGCGGCGCCGATTCGGCGGTCGCGGCCTTGTCGTTGACGATCCCGGTCGATGCCGAGCCGGCCGAGACGGTTGGCGGCACCGGTGGCACCGTGCCCGTGCGCACGCAGACCGCGTTCGCGAACACCGTCGAAGCGATGCGGGACCGGTTCGAGGTCGAGGGCAGCGGTCAGCTGCGTGAGGCCTTGAACAACGCGCTGTCGCCCGGCCGCGACCGGCTGGGGCGCTGGCTCGATCCGCGCAACACGGTGGCGCTGATGCGGCTCGACCACGAGGTTCGCGCGCGCAGTGAGGTGCGGGAACAGGCGCTGCGTAGCCAAGGGGGCCTGGCGGCGGCAGACCGCCGGGTGCAGCAATTCGCCGACGAGTTGGCGATCGAGCTGCTGGAGAGGTTCCGAGCCGTGCCGTTCGAAGCGGAGCCGTCGTTGCCCGACGTCGCCTGGGTCGTGCGGGCGCTGCTGGCGGCGGGGCCGACTTCCGCAGAGCGCGCCGACGCGGTGGCTGCCGGCAGCCAGTGGATGGTCGATCGACTCGGCGGCGCGACCGTCGCGGATTCGGTGGCTGCACTGAGCGCGTTGGTCGAAGTCGCCGCGGTTTCGGGGCAGCACCTCGCCGTCGTTTCCGCGCAGGGTCGGCGGTTGCTCGAGGACGTGCTGTCGCCCGCCGAAGCCTGGCGCCGTGGCCGTCCGGACCTGTTGGCGGGCACGATGCCCGCGGCCGTCGTCGGCGAGGCGATGCGGGTGTTCCGCCAGTTGCCCGCGTTCGGGCTCGATGCCGAGCGCTGCGAGCTGGTTCGCAGCCTCTTGCTCGGCAGCTTGCAGGAGCGCATCGATCGTGGCGCCGACGGTCCCGAGTGTTTCGCGGCGGTCGTCTACGGCGGCGCGGACCTGCTCGACGAACTCGAACGCTACCGTTTCGAGCGGCACCTGCGGCGTTGGCAGCCGGTGAGCCTGGCCCCGGACTTCGTCACCGTGCAGCAACTTGCGTGGGGCATGGAGCCGGGCCGCAGTGGCTACACCAAACTGCAGTGGCAGCTGCGCCCGTTGGCGGCGTTGCCGCGGCCCACCGCGATGCGTGCGCGGGCCGAGCTCAGCGTGTGCCTGGCCGCGACCTACGCGGCGCCGCGCGGTGAGTTCTTGCAGGAAGTGGCGCGACTGACCGGCGGACTGGGGGAGTGAGCCCGGCGGAGACGCCGCTGCCACGGGCTTTTCCCTGGGTTTGACCGGCAGGGTCGGTTAGCAGAGGGCCACTTCCGCCACCTTCCGGCATGGTCCGCTTCTCCCGCAGCATTCGCGTCGCGTTCGTCCTGGGGTTCCTCCTGACCAGCGTCCCATTGAAGGCGCAGCAGCAACCACCAGAACAGGCCCCACCCGCAGCACCAGCCGCTCAGCCGCGGCCGGCGAGCGCCCAGGAACCGGGCCGGCAGGAACCGGCTCGGCAGGAACCGGGTCGGCAGGCATCTGGGCAAACGGATCCGCAGGAACCGGCCGCGGTGCCGGCAGTGGATCTCGAGGCTGATCGCACGGGGGCCATCGTGCGTGAGTTCACGCTCGAAGACGCGCTGCGGGTCGGGCGCGCCCACAATGCCACGCTGCGCGCCGCCGAGCTGTTGCCGGAACGCGCGCGGCTGGACATCGTGGCTGCCGAGGCGATCTTCGAGCCGGAGCTCTACGCGAACACGACCTACGGCGAGTCCGAGTCGCCGACACGCAACCAGTTCCAGCCTTCGATCAACCGCACCACGGTCGACGCCTCGCTCGGCTGGCGACAACGAGTGGTGACCGGCGGCCTGTTCGATCTCGCTTTCCACCCGACGCGCTTCGAGACCAGCGGCTCGACGGCGTTCCCGGACAAGCAGTTCACTGCCGAATGGTCCGCGAGCTACCGCCAGCCGTTGTTGCGCGGCGCCTGGAGCGACTACAACCTCGCGCCGGTGGACGCGGCGCGCTTCGAGTATTCACGCGCCCGCAACGACTACGAGCAGGCGGTCCAGGACACCCTGCTGCGCATCGTCGAGGCCTACTGGGAACTCGTCTATGCGCGCAAGAACTTTGAGGTCGTGATCTCGGCGCTGGCCGTCGCCGAGGAGCAGCTGCGCATCACCGATGCGCGCATCGCGGTGCAGGAGCTGGCCCCCCGCGACCGCATCGCCGATCAGGCGGAGGTCGCGCGCCGACGCGAAGAGCTGATCCTCGCCGAGAACGCCATCCGCAACCGCGAGGACGTGCTGCGGGTGTTGCTCTACGACGGCTCCCAGCCGGGCGGCTGGCGCGCCAATCTGCGACCGACCAGCCCGATCGGCATCGATGACACCGCGCCGCTGCCGGAACTGGAACAGTGCATCGATCGGGCGATCGAACAACGGCCCGAACTGCGCAGCCTGCGCAGTTCGATCGCCGCCGCCGAGGTGGTGCAACTGCAGACCGAACGCGACATCCTGCCGTCGCTGGACCTGGTCGGCACGTGGTCGAGCGACGGCGCTCGCGACGACTTCGACAGCGCGATCGCCGACGCCTACGACCTCGACTACCCCGACTGGTCGGTGAGCCTGGAGTTCAGCCTGCCGATCGGCAATCACTCCGCCAAGGCGCGTCGGCAGCAGGCCCGGCTGGACGTCGAGCGGCTGCGGCGGCAGCTGCACGCCGACACGCTGCTGGTCACGACCGGGGTCCGCGATGCGGTGCGCAACCTGACCAGTCTGCGCCAGAGCATCCGTGCCAGCGCCGAATCGATGCAGCTCGCCGAGAGCAACCTCGAAACGGAACAGGCCAAGCTGCGCGTCGGGGCATCGACGAACTTCGAGGTGCAGAGGCGAAACCAGGAGCTGCGCGAGGCCCGCAATCGTCATTTGCGCAACCTGCTCGATTACCGCGTCGCCGAAAGCCGATTGCTCTACGTGCAGGGTGTGTTGCAAGCGCCGCAATCGTGACGCGGGGCGGGTGACGGCGCCGAGGCCACGAACTAACTGCCAGCCATGAACAGGATCCGACTCGGGAGCCGCGCCACCGTGCTGCTCCTGTCCGCCGTTGCGGGTTACGCGCAGGATGGCCCGGCGCCCGCCTCGTTGCAGGCCGGCGGACCGCCCAACCCCTACCGGCTCGCGCCGTTCCACGCCGACTTCCCCATCGCGTTGGAGTATCCCAACAGCTACGGGCGTGAATACGACCGCACGCGGCGACAGGTCGTCGAGCAGCTGGTCGCCAACCTGCAAGGCAACGTGCGGCGCGAGGCCTGGCAGATGGCGATGGAGTTCTTCTGGCGGGCGCCCGACGACGCCGTCGAACCGCTGATCGAGGCGATGGACCGCAGCTTCGGTCAGCCGGCCCTGCAGGACGTGGTGCGCAATTGCGTCGAGGCGATGGGCAAGATGAGCAACGAGCGCTTCGACGCCGCCCTGCAGCGCGCCCTCGAGCACAAGCACTCTCAGGTGCGGCAGGCCGCCTTCACGGCGCTGGGCCGGTCGGGCACGCTGCAGACCCTTGCCAAACTCGAGCGCCTGTTCCCGCAGATGGACGGGCGGGCGCGCGGCGCCTGGTTGACGGCGGTGAGCGCGCGCCTCGGCGAGCAGCGGGTGCCGGTGCTGAAGCGGCTGATGATGGCCGATTTCCACTCGGCGGTGCGCGACCAGGTGCTCGAGGTGACCCTGAAGCTGCCGGCCGCCGAGGCGGCGGAGATCCTGCGCGGTCGCTGGGGCGAGGCGCTCGGTGAGTTCAAGGCGATCATCGCCGGCGTGCTGCACGCCGCGGGCGACGGCGCGGGCACGGCCTGGCTGCAAGAAGCGCTCGAGGGTCAAGACCTGCCGCGGCTGCAGATGGCACTCAAACACGTCGGGCGCGGCGACCTCGGCCTGCTGCGGGCCGACGTGCTCAAGCACTCGACCAGCCTGCGCAGCGACGTGCGTCTGCAACTCGCCACGACGCTGCAGTTCATCGACGGAGAAGACATCGCCGACGTCTACGAGGTGATGACGTCGCCCGACGAAGCGCTCGAGATCAAGGAGATCGCGCTGCGCGAACTCACCCGCCGCGGCCGACCCGCGGCGGTGGGGTTGCTGCTCGACGAGGTCGCGACGGCGACGGGCACACGTTTGCAGTTGCTGCTGCATCTGCTCGCGGCGTCCAACGACGAGCGCGCGGTGCCGGTGCTGGTCGAACGGTTCCATCGCGCTCCGGCAGGCGAGGGGCGCCCGTTCCTGCAGGCCCTCGCCCAGAATCACTCGCCGGCCGCCGCGAAGGCGCTGCTGGAACTGTTCAAGGGGCCCACGGTCGCGGTCGCGACCGGGTCGCAGCAGGTCTACACGACGACGAACTATCTGCCGACGCTGTTGCTCAATGCCCGCGGTGCCGAAGCCGAGGTGTTGGCCACCTACGCGGCGTTGCCACGCGAAGACCTGACACGCCGTGCGTTTCTGCTGACGACGCTCGCCGGGATCGCCGGGGACCGTTCCGATCCGGTCCTGCAGGAACAGTGCTTCGCGCCGCTGCGGCAGGCCCTGTTCGACCGGGAAGAGGCGCCGCAACTGCGCGTGCAGGCGTTGAACCTGCTGACCCCGCGGGCGCTGACCATCGAAGACGCACTGCGCCTCAAGAACCAACGCTTCGAGGAACAGGCCGGCTTGCGCGCCTTGTTCGCCGACTTCCTGATCGACTACTTCTAGCCCCAAAGGTGCCCCAGCTGCCTCGCCTGGTCGGCGAGCCGTTCAATACGCGATCCAGCGTTCGTCGTCGCGGCTGCGGTAGGTGCGCAGGCTGTCGAAGATCGCGCCGCTGCGGCGGTGACAGTAGCCGGGTGGCGGGCGCCGTTCGTCGAGGCCGTGGTAGCCCCTGGACAGGTTGCGGGTGTAGGCGTGCAGGGCGTCGTCGGGCAGGAAGAAGACGCTGTGTGCGGGGCCGATCGCCGACAGGGGCCAGGCGACGACTTCGTAGGCCGGCAACGAGTCACGCTGCGTCGATGGCACCTCGGGCGGGGACTCCGCGAGATGGAACAGGTAATGCTTGCTGCGCAAGGTCAGCAGCGTTCCCTCGAGGCAGGGTTCGACTTCGGTGAGATCGCTCAGAAAGGCATCGTCGCGGCTGGCCAAGGCGTAGAAGCGGCTGAGCACATGGGCGACATCGTCTGCGCCGATGCCCTCGGGCAGGTCGCGCGTCGCCTGCAAGAGCAGCGAGGCGATCTGCGCCGCGCGATCCTCGAGGCGCGCCGTGCGTTCGCCGGTGAACACCGGCACGTACATGCTCACGCACAGCAGGAGCAGACCTGCGAGCAGGTAGTAGTTCGTCGGATTGACGAAGGCGAGTGCCCGCCGTCGCTGCATCGGGGCAGTATTCTCGCTGAAGATGCCGAAAGCCAGGATCGACCTCGGAGCTGTGCCGCGTGCGGTGCGCGACGTCGCCGCGCTGCTGCGCGAACGCGGAGGTCGCGCCTGGTTGGTGGGCGGCACCGTGCGCGATCTGCTGCTGCAGGCGCCGCCGCACGACTTCGATCTTGCCACCGATCTGGAACCTGCTGCCGTGCTCGCCGCACTTCCGGGTGCAGACGGTCGTGACGGCCGGCTCGGCACCATCCGTGTGCCGGGCGCGATGGGCGAGGTCACCGTCACCACGCTGCGTCAGGAGGTCGGCTACGCGGATCATCGTCGACCCGATCACGTGACCTTCGTCGACGATCCGGCCATCGACGCCCGCCGTCGCGACTTCACGGTGAACGCGCTCTACTGCGATGTGGCCGATGGTTCGGTTCTGGACAGTGTCGGAGGGCTCGACGACCTCGCGGCGCGGCGGCTGCGCACCGTCGGCGACCCGGCCCGGCGGTTTGCCGAGGACGCGTTGCGGTTGCTGCGCCTGTGGCGTTTCGCCGTGCGTTGTGACCTGGTGGTCGACCCGCTCACGGCAACGGCGGCCCGCCTTGCCGCCGCGGACCTGCGGCATCTGGCGCACGAGCGCGTCTACGACGAGCTGACGCGAACGTTCACGGGCCCCGGCCGCGGGCGGGCTCTGGATGTGCTCGTGGACCTGGGCCTCGCCGCGGTGGTCCTGCCCGAAGTCGCGGCGATGCAGGGCGTGACCCAGCCGCCGTTGTACCACCCCGAAGGTGATGTGCTGACCCACGTGGGGCTGGTGCTGGCGAACGTGCCCGAGAACGATCCGGTGCTGGCGTGGAGTGCCGTCCTGCACGATGTGGGCAAGCCGCCGACCTGGCGCGAGGCCGAGGATCGGATCCGCTTCGACGGTCACGACACCTTGTCGGCCGTGATGGCCGAGGAGATCCTGCAGCGTCTTGGTGCCCCCAAGCTGCTGCGGCAGGTCGTCGCCGAGATCTGTCGCGACCACATCCGCTTCGCCTCGCTGCCGGCGATGCGCCCGAGGCGGCGCGAAGCCTGGCTGCGCTCGCCGCACTTCCCGCAGCACCTGCAGTTCCATCGCGCCGACTGCCTGGGTAGCCACGGCGACCTGAGTATCCACGACTTCGCGGCTGCCGAACTGGCGGCCCTGCCGCCTCTGGCCCCGCCGCTGGTCACCGGCAAAGACGTGCTGGAACTGGGCGTCACCCCCGGCCCGCTGGTCGGAGAATTGCTCGAGGAAGTGCACGCGGCCGCCGACGAAGCCCCGGTGCCAATGGACCGTGCCGCGGCGCTGATCCTGTTGCGGGAAATCGTCGCACGCCACCGTCAAGACGACGCGCCAGGTTCCCGATAGCGCCTTGGCGTGGGCGGTCACTTGGGCGGCCCATCGCGGAGGGAGACGATGGACACCAACAGCGGCCTGCGTGGATTCGACGACTACCGCCTGCAACGCAAACGCATGCAGGCGAAGCTGGGCTTGCAGCAGAACTCGCTCGGCTACGAGAACAACGCGCTCAAGGAACTCGAACAGGTCGAGGCGCGTGAGGTGCGTGAGCAGCAGCTGTCGCGCGAGGTGCACGACTTCTTCGCCGCGGCCACAAAGCAGGCCGCTGCCATCGTCGAGAAGGTGGCGCGCGACGCCGAGTCCGCGATCGGCAACCGCATCCAGGAGGAGATGGAGAGCTTCCTGCGCGACGCCCTCGAACGCGTCAACGGCATGGTCGGGGCGCTGCTCGTCAAGCAGCAGCGCAACCCCAAGATCGCGCAGGCCGAAGTCGAGCCAAAGATCGGCAACCTCGACGGCCAGAGCCTCGACGAGTTCCGCTGGGAGGGCACGGCCGAGGGCGCCGACAAACACATCGGCCAGGATCCGTTCGCGACCGACCTCGACGACGTGCGCAAGGAGTTCCGCGACCAGCTCTCCGGCATGGAAGGTGATGGGCTGGCGCCCGCGCCGATGGACATCGAGGAGCACCTCGTCGCCGCCGGCGACGACCACGACGACGAGCCCCAGGCGCGTCGCGCGGAGCCCGAAGGCCGCCGTGCCGATGCCGAATCCAGTGCTCCCGCCGACTACGATCCGACGCCGACCCCGGAGCAGGAGTTGGAGCGGTTCAAGAGTGCGCTCAAGGCGTTGGTGCGCCAGGGCACGATGACGCGCGACGAAGCGCGCGCCGCATGGCAGACCCGGCTGGCGTCGCTCGGTCTGAAGTGAACCTCAGGTGAGCGCGATACGCCGGCTGATCCAGCGCGCCGGCAGGATCACGAGCAAGATCGCAGCGGCCGCCAACGGTCGCCCGGCCGCCAGCGCCAGCAGCGCCGTGTAGAGCATGGTGCCGAGCAGCAGTCGCGTCATCGCGCGCCGGATCGCGGCGCGGTCCCAGGTGGACACGCGCGCGTTCTGACGCGCGCACCACAGCACGACGATGCCGCCAAGCAACGGCGCCGGCCAGATGCCGCCCTGCACGGCCCACAGGCCACACAAACCGGCGAGCAGCGGCGCCGCCTGGATGTTGGTCACGGCGCGCGGGCGCACGTTGGGCTGGTCCTCGAAGTGGCCGAGGATGGTGACGGCGACGATGTAGACGCCGTAGCAGATCGCGGCGAGGCGCAGGTCCTGCGCGACCGCGGCATCGGTCGGCACGCAGGCCAGTGCGGTCGCGAGGTTCAGGCCGCGCAGTACCCCCATGTTGAGCGCGCCGAGCCAGAGCACCCGCTTGCTGGCGAAGTCGTAGAGCAGCACCAGCCCGGCGATCGTGGCGTGATACCCGCGACACGGGGACAGCAGCAGGCCGAGGGCCAGCAGCAGCACCCCCAAGGTGATGGCGACCGGCAGCGTGATCGCCCCGGACGGCAACGGCCGTTCGGGGCGCACTTCGGCGTCGACGCGCCGGTCGGCGATGTCGTTCCACACCATGCCCGCGGCGTAGATGCAGACGCTCGCCGCGACCGCGCCGGCCAGCGCCGGGGTCCACCCGGCGCCGACCACGGCGACCGACGCGACCACGTCCGCGGCCGGGCTGAACAGGGTGCCGACGCGCACCAGCCGCAGGAAGGGCAGCAGCGCGGCCACGCTCAGAGCAACCGCAGGATGTCGTTGTAGGTGACGAACAGCACCAGCAGCAGCACGAACACCAGCCCGAGGACCTGGCTGTAGCCGAGCACGCGGGTGCTGACCGGCGAGCCCTTGACGCGTTCGATCAGCAAGAACAACAGGTGACCGCCGTCGAGCACCGGGATCGGCAGCAGATTGACGAACGCGAGGTTGAGGCTCAGCAGCGCCAGGAAGTACCAGAACCAGCTCGGACCGCGCTGCGCGGCGTCGTAGCTCACCTGGCTGATGCGGATGATGCCGCCGAGGTTCTTCGCGCCGACGTCGCCGGTGACCAGGCGTTTGAGGGTGACGTAGAGCTGCTTGATCAGGTCGAGTGAGCAGACCGTGCCGAGTTTGAGGGCGTGGCCGAGGTCGTCGGCGCGCACCTCCTCGCGCACGAACGGCACGGCGGTGGCAAAGCCATAATCGAATGCGACCGGGCGCCGCGGTGTGATCACCAACTCGACCGAATCCCCGGGCAGCAAGGCGGCCGCACCGGCCAACTCGCGGGCCTCCCAGAACGACATCGGCACGACGTCGGCGGGGCGCACGAGCAGCAGCTGCAGTGGCTTGCCGGTGCCTTCCTGCACCGACTCCTTGAGCTCGTCCCAGTTGCGCACCGGCTTGCCGTCGACCTGGACGACGCGGTCACCGGCCCGCAGCCCGGCCGCGAACGCTGCTCCGTCGGGTTGCGGCGCGAGCATCAGGCTCTCGTCCGCGCCCAGGGCGATGTTGTCGGCCAGGAGCCCCCGTTCTTCGGCTGTCACCGTCTGCTGCAACGTCAGGCGTGCGTCGCCGCGGGCGATGTGCAAACGCACCTCGGGCGGGCCACGGCGCAGCACTTCGATGTCGCCGGAGAGGAACGGCGCACCGTCGACCCCGATCAGCACGTCGCCGCGGCGCAGGTCGAGACGGTCGAGAAGCGGTACTCCACTGCGCAGGCCGATGATCTGTCGCTGCAGCGGCACCACGCCGATCAGCAACGGCACCTTGGCCAACGGCGTGCCGGTCACCTGCTTGCTGATGCGTTCGCCGTCGCGCTCGATCGTGATCTCGATGCCGGCGCCGCTGGCTTCGGCGACGGCGGTGAGGGCCGCGGTCAGCGAGTCGGGCGTGACGGCGCGGCCGGCGAGGGCGTGCAACACGTCACCGGTGCGCAGGCCGGCTTTGGCTGCGGCGCCGCCCGATGCGACCTGCAGGGTCGGTTGTTCGGCAACGGACTTGGGACCGATGCCCAGCGTGCTCAGGCCCTCCTCGGCCGAATAGCGCGGCGTGACCGTGACCACGCGATCGGCGCCGGCGGCGCTGCGCACCGTCATCTGCATCGCGCGCGGACCGTGCAGGGCGACCTCGATGCCGAGGTTCTCGAACGAGTACATCGCCTTGTTGCCGACCGACACGATGCGGTCACCGGGTTCCAGGCCCGCTTCCCACGCCGGGCTGCCGTGGGCAACCGAGCCGATCACCGGCGCGGTGAAGGCGACGCCAGCGCGGAACACCAGCGGGAACACGATCAGCGCGAACAACACGTTCATGGCCACGCCGCCCGACCAGAACAGCGCGCGTTGCCCGACCGACTTCGACCACAGGCTCTGCGCGGCCGGGTATCGATCGTCGCTCGGATCCTGCCCGGCGACCATCACGTAGCCGCCGAACGGTACCAGCGAGACGCGGAAGTCCGTGCCGCGCAGGTTCCAGCCGAACAGGCGCGGGCCGAAGCCCAAGGAGAAGACCTCGACACGCACACCGGCGGCGCGGGCCGCGGCGAAGTGGCCGAGTTCGTGCAGGAAGATCAGCAGCCCGATGCCGAGGGCTGCCAGGAAGACACTGCTCAGGTCCATGAGTTCTCGCAGGACAGGATCCGGTTCGCCGCCGAACGTGCCTCTGCATCGGCAGTGAGCACGTCCTGCAAGGAGCCGATCGAGCCGGGGGGGCGCGTCTCGAGTACGCGTCGGCTCAGCGCGGTGATCGCGGGGAACGGGATGCGGCCGTCGAGGAACGCCGCAGTGGCGACCTCGTCGACGGCGTTGAGCACGGCGCCGGCGTCACCACCGCGGCGCAGCACTTCGTAGGCCAGTGGTACGGCCGGATAACGGGCGGGGTCCATGGGGAGGAAGCTCAGGCTCTGCCATCGCACGGGTTCGAACGGCGCGAAGTCGAACGGCAACCGTTCGGGGAACGCCAGACAATAGAGGATCGGCACGCGCATGTCCGGCACGCCGCACTGGGCGAGCATCGATCCGTCGACGAACTCGACCATCGAGTGCACGATGCTCTGCGGGTGTACAACCACTTCGATCTGTTCGGCCGGCAGGCCGAACAGCCAGTGCGCCTCGAGCACCTCGAAAGCCTTGTTCATCATCGTCGCGCTGCCAACCGTGATGCGCGGGCCCATGACCCAGGTCGGATGGCGCAGCGCCTCGTCGCGCGTGATCGTCGCGAAGTCCTGCAGCGGCCGTTCCCGGAACGGTCCGCCCGACGCGGTCAGGTAGACCCGGCGGACTGCGCCCCGGTCTTCGCCGTGCAGGCACTGGAACACCGCGCAGTGTTCGCTGTCGACCGGCAGGATGCGGGCGCCGCTGCGCGCGGCGAGCGGCATCAGGTATTCGCCGGCCATCACCAGCGACTCCTTGTTGGCCAGCGCCAAGGTGCGGCCGTGGCGCAGGGTCCACGCCGAGGCCTGCAGGCCGGCGGCGCCGGTGATGGCGTTGAGCACGGTGTCCGGGGCGGTCGCCTGCAGGGCCTCGAGCAGTCCTTCGGCGCCGCTGAAGAAACGCGTCGTGGCGGGCAGTTCCGGTGCGGTCGCCGGGCCGGTGAGGCATGCAGCCGCGGGCGTGTGGGCGGCCGCGGCCGCAGCCAGAGCCCCGCGCGATGTGTGTGCGGCGAGCAGCACGACTTCGAAGCGGTCCGTGTGCGCAGCGAGGATCTGGAGCGCCTGGCTGCCCACCGAACCGCTGCAGCCGAGGATCGCGACCCGTCGTTTCGTCACGCGCCGATCATGGGCCGACGATAGGTGCCGTTGCAACCGCCAGCAGCAGGTTGCGGGTCGATGTCGATCTGCGTAGCGCCGATTCGCAGCGCTCACTGGCAGCAGGCGGTAGCCGACGAGCGGGCGGTTGGTTACGTTCTTGGTGACCCCTGGCGGCAACCGCAGCGGCGGATGCCCTGCCGCACACCCTGCAATCCGAGGTTCGTTCGCATGTCCCGCACGGCTCTACTGGCCATCGCCGCGTCCCTGTTCGCCTTCGTGGCGCCCATCACTGCCCAGGACCCAGGCACCCCCGGCGGCACGGACCCCGTGACCAAGGAGAAGGCGGCGGCGCCGGACCCGCTGCTGACCCCGGCCGAACAGGCGTCGCTGCGCAGCAAGTTGATCAAGTATCTCGACGCCGACGAGGTCTACATGGCGGCGACCGAATCCAAGGATCGCGAGAAGGCGGGAAAGAACCGGGCCAAGGCCAAGGAGGCCTTCGATGCGGAGTGGGATCGCCTCGGCAAGAAGGGTGACCTGCTCGGGTCGATGGCCGACATGCGCGCGATGTTCGACAACTGCTTCACGGTCAAACGCCCGAGCTTCTCGCTCAACCAGCTGCGCAAGGGCGTCAACAAGGAAGACGGCGTCGAGTTCAGCTTCTGGGTGCCCAAGAGCTACAAACCCGAGAACCCGATGTCGACCGTGATCGTGTTGCCACCGGCGATCGCCGGCGGCAAGTGGGAGAAGCCGCAGAACTACTTCGAGCAGCTCTTCGAGAAGAGCAGCCTGGCGAACAACGCGATCGTGCACGTCTGCCAACTGCCCGATGGTGCCGAACTCGACGTGCCGCCCGACTACACCAAAGAAGGTGCGGCGCAGGAAGAGCAGCGGCGGATCGGCGCGGTGTTCAGCGGTTTCAAGGAGACCATGGACACCCTGAACGTCGACCGGGCGCGGGTGTACCTCGACTGCGGCAAGGGCAACTCGGCGTTCGGCCTGCGCTTCGTGACGCTGTTCCCCGACCGGTTCGCCGGTGTGATCCTGCGCGATCCGATCGCGGTGGACGAACTGCGCCTGGGCAGCCTGGCCAGCGTGCCGGTGCTGCTGTTCAAGACCGCTGACAACGGCCAGATCGTCGACGCGCTGGCCGCGCGCCTGCGCGCGGTGAACCCCGAGGGCGTGACGCTGGTCGATGCAACGGACGCCTACCCGTTCAAGGCGTCGAACGACGTCGTCGAGCAGTGGCTCGGCAAACAGCGCCGCGTCATGACGCCGATGCGCGTCGTGCTCGAACCCAATCACGATCGCTTCAACCGCGCCTACTGGGTCGACATGGACACCGTCACTCCGCTGCTCACCTCCGCTGCGGACAAGAAGCCGCGTCTGGAGGTGACCGCCGACCACGCGACCAACCGCATCGACGTCAAGGCCGTGGGCGTCGAGAGCTTCTCCATCTATCTCAACGACGGTCTCGTCGATCTGAGCAAGGAGTTCACCGTCGTGGTCAACGGCAAGGCCGTCACCGAGAAGCGCATCCGCTCGTTCAGTCTCATGCAGGAAGGTCTGCTGCAGCGCCGCGACTGGGACTACCTGTATCCGGTTGTCTACAGCACGACGGTGCCGATGGATCCTGTCGAGCCCACGAAGAAGTGAGTCGGCGTCGCTGCACCCGGCGCTGGTGCAGCCGGCATTGGCGCAGCTGACCCTGCTGAAGCTGGCATCGAGCCAGAGCATGAACCCCGCATGACTCCAGAACCGACGGCACCGGTCGCGCCGACCGTCAGCCTGCCCCTGCCGACGGCCGCCGCCGCTGCGTTCCTGGCGGGGTTCGCGTGCATGGCTGCCGAACTGACTGCGGTGCGGGTGTTGGCGCCGCACTTCGGGGACAGCGCCTACGTGTGGACCAACGTGATCGGGGTGATCCTGTTTGCGCTGGCCGCGGGCGCGTTCCTGGGCGGGCAACTCGCCGGCAGCGTGACGGCAGGCAGTTGGCCGATGCGGTTGCTGCTCGCGGGTGGCGTGCTGCTGGCGCTCGTGCCCCTGGCGAGCGGTGCACTGGGTGGCTTCCTGCTGCCCGCGGATCTGCCGCTCGACGCGGCCTTGCCGGCGTTGGTGCGCGGTTCGCTGGTGGCCAGCGCGGTGTTGTTCGTGCCGCCGATGCTGTTGTTGGGTGCGGTCGCGCCATTGCTGGTGGCGTTGCTCGCCCGGCAGAAGGTGGCGGTCGGCCGCGCTGCGGGTCTGGTGTCGGCTGCCGGCACGATCGGCAGCCTGTGCGGAACGTTTGCCGCGACCCACTGGTTGGTGCCCGAATTCGGTTGCCGCATGACACTGCTGATCGCGGCGGCGGCGATGCTGGCCGCCGGTGCCGTGGTCGGGCCGCGGCGACCGGCGACCAGTGCGTCGGCAGTGTTGCTGGCGCTGGCGGCGCTCGGTGGTGGCACCATGTTGCCGACCTCGATGCGCCCGGCGCTCGCCGGCCAGCAGTTGCTGGCGGAAGTGGAGAGCCGCTATCAGTTCCTGCAGGTGTTGCGCGACGCACGCGCCGAACCGGTGCGCACGCTGCTCACGATCAACGAAGGGCTCGACTCCTACCACTCGGTGGCCGTGGCAGGCTCGTCACTGACGGCCGGGGCCTACTACGACTACCACGCACTGGCGCCGTGGCTGGGCGGAGACGGCAGGGAGCCGGCAAACCTGCGGGTGTTGTCGATCGGCGACGCCGCGGGTTCCTTGCGCACGGTCTATGCCGGCGTGTGGCCGCAGGCGCTGGTGGACGGTGTCGACCTCGACCCGGCGACCATGGCCCTGGGGGACGAGTTCTTTCCGGGGCCCAAAGCCGCAGGGCGGCGGTTCGCGCTCGATGGTCGCCTGTTCCTCGAGCGCACGCACGAGCACTGGCATGTCATCCACGTCGATGCCTACGCGCATCAGGTCTACGTGCCGGCGCACCTCGCGAGCCGCGAGTTCTTCGCCACCGCGCGCGAACGACTGCACGACAACGGCATCCTCGCCTGCAACGTCGGCGCGCTGCAGCCCGACGACCCCGTGTTGCGCGCGATCGGCCGCACGGTGGCAGTGGTGTTCGGGCACGCGCTCGCGATGCAGGTGCCCGGCACGCGCAACTTCCTGTTGGTCGCCCGTCGTGGGTTGCGTCCGGATCCGGCGTGCCTCGCAACGATCGTTTTCGAGGGCGCACGCATGACCTCGGCCGATGCCGTCCAGTTCCGCGGCGTGATCGCCGCCGCCCAGGATCCCAAGGTCTGGTACGACGTGGGCGACCGGGGGCCGGTGCTGGTCGATGACCGCCCGCTGCTCGACACGCTGTTGCACCACAGCTATGTCGAACGGGCAGACGTGTCGGCCGCGATCGAATGCAACGGCAACGTCGACCCGAACGGCGCCGAGATCGATGCCTACGAGGCTTGGAATCGGCGCAACTGGAACGACGTGCTCGCCGCGATCGCGAGCAGCCGCAAGGCCACGCCTTACCTGCGCGAACTGGCCGGCGACGCGCGCTGGTCGCTGCGGCACTTGCACGCCGCGGCGGTGGAGTACCAACAGGCGCTGACGCTCGTTGCGGACGCCCCGTCGCGGCAGCGGCTGCAGGACAAGATCACGCGACTCGTCGAAGACACCCAACCGACCCTGCGCGCCGAAGCGGTGGCGAGCCGCAACGGCTGGCTGCAGGCGGCCGTTCTGGTCAGCCTCGCCGCACTGGGATTCGTGCTGTTGCGCCGCGGGCGAGTTGCCTGAGAAGCATCACAGGATGTCGAGGATGCCGGAGGCCCCGTCGGTGAGGGTCGCGGTCGCGGCGCGGTAGTTGGTGTGCGACGCGTAGGCCCAGTTCCACGGCAGCGGGTCCTTGTCGCAGACGCCGCCGAGCGCCACCGCCGCGAACGCGCGGGTCAACGGCGTCAGGCGCTCGTCGGCGAGCATGTTCAGCAGCGGGTCGATGCTGCGGCGATCGCCGATCTGACCGATGGCTGCGGCCACGGCCGAGAGCCGCACCAGGCTCGGTTCGGGGTCCCGCAACCGTCGGCACAGGTCGTCCAGCACCGCGCCGTCGCCGAGCATGCCGAGCGCGCGCGCACACTGCAGCATCACGGTCGGGCGGCGCTCGGCGGTCTCGAGCAGGTTGCGGATCGGGCCCATGGCGCGATCGTCGCGCATGAGCCCCAAGGCGATGCACAGGTAGCCGGCGACCTCGTCGCGATGACCGTGCTCGGCCAAGGCGGTGCGCAGGGCGTCACCCGACTGCCGATCACCACACAGCCCCAGGGCGATCGCCAGCGCCGCGATCGTTTCGCCGTTCTTGGCCTCCTTGAAGGCCGTGCGCAGCGGCAGCACCAACTCGGCGGGCGGCTCCTCGAACGCGGCGCCACCGCCGCGTTCTCGTTCGGCGAACACGCCTAGCGCGACCCCGCACCAGGGCTGCTCGAAGGCGCGGTTGCCGGCGGCGAACTCGGCCAACAGGGCCTGGCGGGCCGCGGCGCCGCCGACGCGCGCCAGCGCCAGCATCGCGAACGACCGGGTTTGCTGGTCGCGGTGTTCGCGGTAGGTGCGCAGCAACAGTTCGCCGTCGCCCTTGGCCGGGCTGTTCTCGTCTGCCCAGGGCTCGTTGAGTTCCCCGAGCGCCAGCGCACAGGACTGGGCGATGTGCACGTTGGACTTGGCGCCGGCGCGGGTGGTTCGCTGCATCGACTCGAGCAGATCGGCACCGAAGCGCTGCCGCCAGGTATCGGCAATGGGGCCGGTGGCGAGTCGGGCGATTGCCGGCGGAACGTGCGCCTGCAGCAGCTGGTCACCGGGACCGAGCGGCAGGTCGTAGAACGCACCGAGTTCCTTGACGACGCCCTGACGCAGGGCGTCGAAGGCCGCACCGGTGCGCTTGCGCGGCAGTTGTGCCAGCGCCTCGATTGCGGCGACGGTGAGGTCGCGGCTGCTGACTTCGTGCCGCTGCAACACCTCGATCAACGCGCCGACGATGCGGTGGGCGACCGCCGGCTGTTCGGTGCGCGCCAGCAACAGACCCAGACCGAAGGCTGCGAACGACCGCGTGCGCTCGTTGACGGTGGCCTGTTGCGACACCTTGCGTGCGGCATCGTGGTCGTGCACGAGGTGGATCATCAGGTCGATCGACTCGGAGCTCATCACGCCGGCGATGCCGAACGACAGCGCCGCGGTCTCGCGCAGTTCCTGATCGTGGCTGCGCAGGAAGGGTGTGAACAGATCACGCAGGTTCCAGTCGGGGCGGTCGCGGCCGAGCTTGGCCAGCGCAATCAGGCAGGCCGAAGAAGTATCGCGGTCGGTGGCGGTCGACAGGGTGCTGGCGAGCCGGTCGGCGACGCGATCGAGATCGGCGTCGGTGGGCCGTGCGACGTCCTTGGCGCGTTTGCGCAACACGGGGTTGAGGAAGGTGTCGTCGGAGCCCGTGGCGATGCGTTCGCTGTAGACGGCCTCGCGCAGGCGCAGATAAGGGTCCTTGCCGAACTCCCACCAGAACTCCCAACGCGTGAGGTCGTCGCTGAGCGGCACGCCACGCGGCAGCCCACCGGCGGTGCCGGGGGGCACGCCAGTGGGCTGTGCGGCGCCCGTGCCACCCCCGGCGCCACCCGCCCCGCTGGTGGTCGCGGTGCTCGGCGTGGTAGGACCACTCGTGGACTTGCTGCCCGGTGTCGCGCCGCTACCGGTTACTGACGGGGGGACGACGTTGCCGGGTCCCCGGTATTGGCCGCCGTGGGCCAGCAAGACCGGGGTCAGCAGCATCACGCAGCAGGGCAGGACGATGTTCATGGTCGGCAGGGGCTGGCGCGCGGCGCCGGTCACAGGATGTCGAGGATCCCGGACTGTTGGTTGGTCAAGGTCTCGACCGCCGCGCGGTAGTTGAGATTACGCGAGATCTTGGTGTTCCAGGGCAGCAGTTCCTTGTCGGCGACGCCGCCGAGCGCGACCGCCGCGAAGGCCCGCGACAAGGCACCGAGCCGGTCGTCGAACAGCATCTTCAGCAGTGGTTTGACCGTGCGGCGGTCGCCGATGAAGCCCAGCGACGACGCCACGGCAGCGAGCTTGGCGAGGTTGGGCTCGCCATCGCACAACATCGCCTGCAGCTCGTCGGTCACCGACTTGTCGCCGAGCTTGCCCAGCGCGATCGCAGCCTGCTGGAGCAGCGTCGACCGCCGGCTCGACTTGGCCATGACCGCGCGGATCGTCGGCTCGGACGCGTGGTCATTCATGAGGGCGAGGCCGATGCAGAGGTAACCCGCGAGTTGCTCCTGGTGCTGTTCGGCGAGCAACAGCTCCCGCATGTCCCCTGCGGCCGAGGTGGTCTTGGTCAAGCCGAGCGCGACCGCCAGGGCTGAGCGCAGGCCCGGCTCCTTGCTGTCCTCGAAGACCCGGTGCAGCGTGGCGCTGATCTCGGACTCGGGTTCGATCGGCAACCCCGCCGCGGCCTGACGTTCGTACTTGCCGAACGTGAACACACCGAGCGCCAACGCCGCCCACGGCTTCTCGAGCGCCTTGTTGCCGCGGTCGAACTCCTTCATCAATTGCAGGCGGTTGAGTTCGCCGCCGATCTGGCCCAACGCCAGCAGGGCGAAGAAGCGAGTCTGATGATCGCGATGCTCGCGGTAGGTCTCGAGCAACAGTCGGCTGTAGCGATTGTCGGGATGTGCCGCGTCGTCCTTGGCGTCGTACGGCAGCGCCAACTGACCCAGCGCCAAGGCACACGACCTGGCAATGTCGTGGCTGCTGCGCTTGCGCTGGCCATTGCCCTGCAGGTCCGCCGCGAACAGTTCCTTGTAGTGGCCGCTCCTGGCGTGTTCGCGACCGATCAGGCGGGTGATGGCCGTCGGGCAGTGGGCTTGGATCAACTGCTGACCGGGGCCCAGCTCGCGTTGGTAGTAGGCCTCGAGCGCGCGCAGGGCGTCGTCGAGCAGCGCCCCATCTGTACTCACCGCGGGGTCGATGTTGAGCAGCGACATGCCGAGGATCGCGGCGACCTTGATGTTCCGGTTGCCGATGTCGTCGTCCGTGAGCACTCGGTGCAGCGCGGTGTAGGCCTTGCGCTTGATCTGCGGGTTGGTCGTGTTGTGGCTGACCAGCCCCAGGCCGTAGAGCGCGAAGGCCCGAGTACGGTCGTCGACCGGGCCACCGCTGGCCCGCTGGCCCGCTGGCCGGCGTCGTCGTCGTTGGCCAGCCCGAGCAGCAGGTCCATCTCGTCCTGCTCGGCGATGCCAGCGATGCCCAGGGCCAGCGCCGCGGTCTCCCGGACTTCCTGATCGTTCTCCCGCAGACGCGGCGCGAACACGTCGACGAGGCGGAAGGTCGAGTGGTTCTGGCCGATCTTCGCCATCGCGACCATGCACGACGAGGTGATGTCGCGTTGGCTGGTCGAGTCCATCGCCTTCTTGAGGGCCGGCAGGATCTCGTCCTGGATCTGCTCCTGGGTGGGCTTCAACAGGTCCTGCGCTCCGTCGCGCCTGCCGTGGCCGAGCCACCAGTTGTCGTCACCGGTCTGCACGGAGCCCGTGAGCACGGCTTCGCGCAGGCGCAGGTAGGGGTTCTTGTTCATCTCCCACCAGATGTCCCACTGGGTGAGGTCGGTGGTCAACTCGTAGCCGCCCCGGCCCGTCTGGCCCGGTTGTGGGCTCGCTCCCGGAGCCGGTCGGCCGCCGGTGGTGCCCGGCGCGCCACCCGGAGTCATTGGGCCCGAGGGTGCAGGCGCCTTGGGGCCAGCCGGCTGCCCCGTGGTGGGGCCAGCGGGACGGCCGGTGCTGCCACCGCCGCCGGTGGGGGGCGGCACAACATCGGGCGGGCCGACGTACTGGCCGCCGTGAGCTGGCAACAGCGCCGGCATCAGCAGAAGAGCAGAGAGAAGGAGAGGGCTGCGTGACATTGGCTTTCGAGGTAAGGAGCCTCGAGGCGACATGTCACAGAAGAGCAACGAGCGTGCCCTTTGGCGCACGCGTCGGCGCCGTGTGCGCTGAGTCGGACTTTGTCGGCGGGAACGCTACCGCTGCGTAGCGATTGGGGGTCGCGGCGTCATCTGGCGCACGAGGCGGATCAGAAGATGTCGAGCACGCCGGTGCTGCGATTGGTCAGCGTGTCGACGGTCGCGCGGTAGTTGCAGTCTTCGCCGAGCTTGCTGTTCCAGGGCAGCGACTCCCTGGCGGCGATGCCGCCGAGTGCGACGGCGGCGAATGAGCGCGCCAGTTCCGACAGTCGCTGGTCGAGTAGCATCTTGGTCAGCGGGGTGACGCAGTGTGCGTCCCCGACGAACTGCAACGACCGCGTGGTGGCTGCGAGCATGGCGAGGTTCTGCTGCTGCTCTGGCAGCGATTGCACGAGTCGTTCGCCGATGTTCTTGTCACCGAGCCGTGCGAGGGCGGACGCCGCCTGAGCGAACAGCTCCGGGCGGCGCGTCGCGCGGTCCATGGCCATCCAGATGTGTGGGGTCGCGCGGTGGTCTTGCATGAGGGCCAGGCCAATGCACAGGCTGCTCGCGAGTCCTTCCTTGGCGACGTTCGCGTTCAGCAGCGACACCATCGCCGGGGCGACGTCGGTGGCCCTGGCGAGCCCGAGCGAGATAGCGAGCGCCGCCATCAGGTCGGGGTCCTTGTGCTCCGCGAGGGCGCTGGCGAGAGTCGAGCCGATCAATCGGTCCGGTTCGGGGTCGAGGTTCCCAGCCCGCACTCGGGTTTCGCGGTCGGTAGCAGCGCTGATGCCCAACGACAGCGCCACCCACGCCTTCTGCTCGACCCGGTCTGCCTTGTCGAACTCCTTCAGCAGGTTGATGCGGTTGAGGGCGCCGCCGATCTGGCCCAGCGCCAGGATCGAGAAGTAACGCGTCTGCTGGTCGTGGTGGGTGAGGTAGGTGTCGAGAAGCAGGCGGCTGTAGGGGTTGTCCGGGTTGTCCTTGTCGTCCCGGTTCTCATACGCAGCGGCGAGCTGTCCGAGCGCGAGTGCGCAGGATCTCGCGATGTCGTGGCTGCTGCGCGCGGCGGTGCCTGACTGCTGCAGATCCGATGCGAACAGCTCCTTGTAGTGTGCGGCCTGTCGGTGATCACGGCCGAGCAGTCGGGCGATCTCGGTTGGGCAGTGGGCAGAGATGAGTTGCTGTCCGGCGCCGATCCTTCGCAGATAGAACTGCTCGAGCGCCGTCACTGCTTCGCCGAGCATCTTGCTTCCGGCCGCGTCGGAATCGTCGATGTGCAAGACGCCGATGGCCTTGATCGCCGCAACTGCTAGGTCGCGGTTGGCGACGGCATCGGGCATCAGCAGTTGACGAAGGGTCGCGAACGCCTTGGCCTTGATCTCGATCCTGGCGTCGTGCGCGAGCAGGCCCAGGCCGTAGGCCGCAAACGCACGGGTGCGGTAGTTGATGTTGCCGCCACTGACCGCGCGCCCCCTCTCGTTGTCCGTGGCCAGGTCGATCAGCAATTCAATCTCCGCTTGTTCAGCGATGCCCGCAATTCCGATCGACAGCGCCGCCGTTTCACGCACTTCCTGGTCACCGTTGCGCAGGCGTGGGCTGAACACGTCGATCAGCCTGAAGTCCACGTGGTTGCGACCGATCTTGGCCATCGCAATCATGCATGCGCAGTTGATGTCGCGCTGCGCGGATGCATCGATCGCCCGCTTCAGCGCCGGCAGGATCTGTTCGCTGATCTGTCGGTCGCTCGCCGCCAACGAGTGCGTGGCCTCACCTTGTCGTCTGCTACCGAGGCCGAAGTCGTCGGGATAGGGCGGGCGTGCGTGCTGTGCATGATCACGCACGCGCAGCATGGAGGCGCTGTTCAACTCCCACCACACCTGCCACTGCGTTGGCGGACAGAACAGCTCGACGGCCAGGGTGCTGCCGCCGTTGCCGCCGCGCGGTGGCGCGTTCGGGGGGCTCGTGGGCTGGCGACTTTGGCCAATGAGCACTGCCGGCATCAACAACAGGACAAGCAGCGCGGTGGTTGGTGGCATCGTGATCGAGACCAAGGGCAGCGCAGCGACGCAGCGCATGGCGTCCGGAGAGCAACGAGCGTGCCCTGGGCCAACACCAACGAAGAAGGGCTCGCGTCACCGAGGTGACGCGAGCCCTTCGACTCCAGCGAACTGGCGTTCTCGAATCAGAGGATGTCGAGGATGCCGGTGCTCTGGTTGGTCAGGGTGTCCACCGACGCACGGTAGTTGATGTTCTGACCGATCTTGCTGTTCCACGGCAGCGGCTCCTTGTCGGCCACGCCGCCCAGCGCGACGGCCGCGAACGCACGCGACAGATCGCCGAGCTGATCGTCGAACAGCATCTTCTTGAGCGGCGCGATGGTGCGGCTGTCACCGATGAAGCCCAGCGCCGAAGCGATCGCCGACAGCTTCGCCAGGTTCGGCTCGCCATCGGTCATCAGCTTCTGCAACTGCTCGGCGACGGTCTTGTCGCCCAGCTTGCCGAGCGCGATGGCGGCCTGCTTGAGCAGGTCGGTGCGGCGCACGGACTGGTCGACGATGCCCTTGATGTCCGTGATCGCACGGTTGTGGTTCATCAAAGCGAGACCGATGCACAGGTAGCCGGCCAGGTCTTCCTTGGCGACGTTCGACAGCAGCATCGACACCATCGAGTCGGCGGCTTCGGTGGCCTGGGACAGGCCGAGCCCGACCGCGAGCGCCGACAACAGGCCCGGCTCCTTGTTCGACTTCAGGGCGTCGTAGAGGGTCTCCGCGATCAAACGCTCCGGCTCAACCTGGACACCCGCCTTCTTCTGGGCATCGTACTTGAAGAACGAGTAGACGCCGAGCGACAGCGCCACCCAGGGCTTCTCCTGGGTCTTGCTGGCCTTGTCGAACTCCTTGAGCAGCGTGGTGCGGTTCAGCTCGCCGCCGATCTGACCCAGCGCCAGGACCGAGAAGAACCGGGTCTGCAGGTCCTTGTGGTCGTGGTAGGTGTCGAGCAGCAGCTTGCTGTACTCGTTGTCGGGGTTGTCCTTGCTGTCCTTGTTCTCGAACGGCAGGGCCAGTTGGCCGAGCGCGAGCACGCAGGAACGAGCGATGTCGTTGCTGCTGCGCTTGACCTTGCCCTTCTCCTGCAAGTCAGCGGCGAACAGTTCCTTGAAGTGAGCGGCGCGCTCGTGGTTGCGGCCGATCAGCTTGGCGATCGCGGTCGGGCAGTGCGACTGGATCAACTGCTCGCCCGGGCCGAGCTTCTGCATGTAGTAGCCTTCGACCGCGTCGAGGGCTTCACCGAGCAGCTTCTTGCCTTCGTCGCTCGACTCGTCGATGTGCAGCAGGCCGATCGAGTTGATCGCCGCGACCTTGATGTTGCGGTTGCTGACGTTGTCGTCTTCGAGCAGCTTCTTGAGTGCGCCGAACGCCTTGGCCTTGATCTCGATCTTGGCGTCGTGAGCGATCAGCCCCAGGCCGTACGCCGCGAACGCGCGGGTGCGGTCGTTGATGTTGCCACCGCTGGCGGCGCGCCCCTTGGCGTCGTCCATGGCCAGGTTGAGCAACATGTCGACTTCCGCCTCTTCGGCGATGCCGGCGATGCCGATCGCCAGCGCGGCGGTCTCGCGGATCTCCTGGTCGCCTTCCTTCAGGCGCGGGGTGAACACGTCGATCAGTTTGAAGTCGTCGTGGTTGCGCCCGATCTTGGCCATCGCGACCATGCACGACGAGTTGATGTCGCGCTGCTTGGTCGAGTCGATCGCCTTCTTGAGGGCCGGCAGGATCTCGCCGAGGATCTGCTCGTCGGTCGGCTTGAGCGAGTCCTTGGCTTCGCTGCGGCGCGTGCCGCCGAGGAAGAAGTCGTCGCTACCGGTCTGCGGGCCGCCCTTCTGGATCGCATCCTTCAAACGGATGAAGGGGTCCTTGTTGAACTCCCACCAGAACTGCCACTGGGTCAGGTCGTCACCGACCTCGACACCGCGTTGACCGGTCTGGGCCGCGCGGCCGCCGCCGGGGCCGGCAGGGCCACCGGTCGCCGGGCCGGAGGCACCAGGAGTCGTCGGGCCGGAAGGGGCGGGAGCGCCGGGGCCGGCGGGGCCACCAGTCGTCGGACCCGCGGGGCCACCGGTGCCACGGCCGCCGCCCGGGCTCGGCGGCACGACGTCGCCAGGACCGCGGTACTGACCACCGTGCGCGCTACCGGTCTCCGGCAGAAGGGCCATCATGCCCGCGCAGCACAGTCCGGAGAGGACGAGCTTCTTCATCTTCGAGAACTCCTGAGTGAGAGGCCGCAGCGAGCGGCCGAACTTGGGAAACTGTCGTGGCCGCCGCCTCGATGTCGCGTCGACGGCCGGATTCTTGGGAACGCCTGCAGGCGAGCGGAGCAGGCTAACCGTCGCGTTCCGCGACCGCTAGCAGAGCTCGGTGACCGCCTGAGCGCATATTGCAATTCTGGGGCCAGCGGCATCGGAGGCATTCGCGCTGTGTCCTGTTCGACACCTAACGATCGGACCTGTTACTGAGGAGTAACAACAGCGCGGCTTCAAGGGCGCAGGGATCGTACCAGCTGACGGTGGGTGCGAGGCCCCGCGGCGATCGTGGGGGTGTGTTCGACGGCCAGATCTGCGAACGGAAACACCGGCCGGCCACTCCAATCCGTGAACCGGCACCCGGCTTCCACCACCACCAGTCCGGCGGCGGCGATGTCCCAGACGCGACCCTGCTCTTGCACGTTGGCGTCCAGGCGCCCCATGGCCACGTCGGCGAGTTGGGTCACCGTGCTGCCGAAGGTGCGCAGCCGGTTGCCGTGCGCCTGCAGGCGGGGCAGGAACCCCATCTGTTGTTGTCCGCGGTGCCACTGGCAGCCGACGATGGCGGCGTCGCCCAGCCCCCGGTCGGGGGCCCGCACCAACTTGCCGTTGCGCCGCGTGCCACCGCCGTAGGTGGCGACGTAGGTGGCGTCCTCGGGAAGGCAGTGCACGGCGGCGAGCACCGGCAGGCGCCGCCACAGCAGGGCGACCGAGACGGCGAAGTGCGGCAGGCCACGGCCGAAGTTGCTGGTGCCGTCGATCGGATCGACGACCCAGAGCCAGTCCTGGTCGACGTCGACCGCGGCCAGTTCCTCGCCGAGGAACCCGGCCGCCGGCAGCAGCGTCGCCAATCGCGCTCGCAGCAGGCGTTCACAGCGCACGTCGACCGTGGTCACGAAGTCGCCGACCCCCTTGCGTTGAATGTCCGCGGGACGCAGGCGTCGCTGCGCCCGAACGGCAAAGGCGGCGATCTCCACGACCGCGGCAACGAGCGGTGCGCGCAGGCGTCGGGTCGTCGCCTGGATCGGTGCGGGTGGTTGTGGGCGGCGGGCGTTGGCCATGTCTGCATCGTGGCCTGATCGCGCCGGGAAAACAGGTGCTCTGTGGGGGTACCCGGATACAAGAGCGCGGCATGCAGCGCGGTCGGCGGTCGAGGCTTCCACACCAGGTCATCGCCTGGCTCGCGCTCGCCGCCTCGGCGTGTTCCGGCGGTCCATCGGTCGCGGCGCCTCCGCGCGGCCTCGTCGCCCCCGGCTCGATGCTCACCGCGCCCGCGGCAGCCGAGCCGGCGGTCGCACCCGCGGCCAAGGCAGCGGTGCGACCCGATGGCGCGGGAGATGTCGAGCGCAACGTCATCGAGGGGCCCAAGGTGACGCCGGCTGTCGTCGTCGCCGATCCGGTTGCCACGGCACGGGACCCCGTCGAGGACGCGCTCGAACTCGCCGCGCGCCTGTGCCGCGAAGAGAATCACCGCGGAGCCCTGCACGCCCTCGACAGTGCGTTGGCGCAGGCGGCCCCGGCCGCGGGCAACCGGTCCGAAGCCGCCGCGTCCGACGATGGCATGGCCTTGCTGACGGTGGCGCGCGCTGGCGTGCTCCGCGACCTCGGTCAACGCCACCTCGCTGCCGCTGCTTTGCGCAGCGTGGTGGCTGCACATGGTGCCGCGGCGCTGCACCCAGGTCTGCTGTTCGAACTTGCCGAACTCGAGTGGCTCGAAGGCAACCGGCAGCAGGCGATCGCCGGGCTCGAGTTGCTGCAGTCCACCCACGCCGGTGACGCCTGGCTGGCGGCCCACGCCGCCGACATCCAGGGGTTGCAGAGCGAACTGAGCACCTCACCGCGTCCGGTGCGTCTGCAGATCCGCGATCTGCTCGGCAACCTGCGCGGGGCGCCAGCAGCGAGCGAACGCATGCGCGCGTTGGAGATGGCCACCGCGCCGCTCGTCAAGGCCGCGGCCGATTCTACTGCGGGCACCGGCGAAGCCGCACAACGCTTGCGCGCCTCGGTCGTCGCGATCGCCGCTCGCGACGAGTCGCCAGCGCTGCGGGCGCGGGCGCTGCAACTCGCAGAGGTGGATGCCGAGTGGAGTGTCCCTTTGTGCGCCGCCGGCCTCGAAGACCCTTCGCCGTTGGTGCGTGGCATCGCGGCGACCCGCGCCATCCAGTTGTTGGGTGGCGACGCGGCGACGTTGCTGGTGGCAGCGCTCGAACGGGAACCCGACCCTGGCACGTTCCGTCGGTTGCATGAAGCGCTGGCGGTGATCGTTCCGGCGGCGCCGCCATTTGCCCCTGGCGCGGCCGACGACCCTGAACGTCGCGCGTTGCTGGTGGCCGCGTGGAAGCGCATCGTGCCTGCCGACAACGGGCTTCTCGAGGCCAGGAAGGATGGATGATCGACTCGACACGCATGACCGAACTGGCAGCCCTGAGCGGTAACCCCAAGTCCAGCCGCTCGATCCTCGCCCGGATGCGTGGCGTCGTCGCGGCGCGGCGGCTGCGGCCGGCGCTCGCCCTCTTCCTGGGTGGCTGCACCGCTGCCGACAACCTCAGTTTCGACGAACTGGTGACCGAGATCGACGGCATCGTCACGGTCGCCGGCAACGCGCCGGATCGTCACATCGACTACGCCGAGAACGCGCCCGTGTCCGCCTGGTACATGCGGCAGTTCTGGCTCGTGCCGGTGCGCTGGCCACTCGGCTTGTTGTTCGGCGTGCGGCACACGAGCAAGCTCGAAAACCCGTCCCGGCACGTGCGCGAACTGCTCGCCGAGTTGCCGGACGAGGCCGGCGGCGGCTACGAAGCGAACGCGCAATGTCTGCTCCGGCTGGGTTGGATCGCCGCGTTGGACAGCAGCGTCGCGAGTCGCATCATCGCGCTCGACGGGATGACGGTTGCTGCACGGAGGCTGGACCTGCCCGTTCTCGACTGCACCCCCGAAGCACTGCTTGCCGCCCCCAGCCCAGCCGACTTCCAGGCAGCCCGGGAGGTCGTGCAGGCCGGTCGGCCCGAGGTCCGACAGGCGGCGGACTGGGATGAGGGCAAGGCCGAGGCGTACGGTGATGCGCTCGGAAAGCTGGTGGCTGCGCCGCTGGCCGACGTTTCATCGCGGCTGCTGCTGGCGCAGGACCTTGGCGCCCTGCTGCAGGCCGAGCCGTCGCGCGAACTGCGCGACGCGACCCGCGCCGCGCTGACCGTGGCGCTGACCCATGTCGTGCGCGGCATCCTGCTCGAGGTTGTGCGTGGTCGCGATGCGCGTTGGGCCGACCTGAGGCTGTGCGGCATGCAGCAATTCCGCAGTCTCGGCGGGCCGCGCGCGGTGCCGCTGCTCGTTGCCCTGATGGCGGCAGGTCCACAAGAGATCGCCCGAGGCGAGCCGCGGTTCGACCCCGACCCGCTGGTGCGGTTGCGGCTGATCAACTACTGCGGCCAGCTCTCGGGTGAGCTGGCGCTCGAGGAAGTGCGGTTGCCGGGAACCGAGCAGTGGGAGGGCCTCGCGCCCGCGGACTTCCTGGCGCAGACGATCTTGACCGAGCAGAGCTACTACTCGAAGCTTCGCGTGCCGGCACTCACCGCGCTCAATCTGTGCCTGGGCAGGCCCACCATCGACTACGACATCGATTGGGTGAAGGCCTGGGTCGACGAGCGACCGTCACGGCGACGCTCCTGAACGCCTGAGAACGAATCCATGATGCAGGCTCTCGGAATGCTTTTGGTGGCCGCATTCGCGACTACGCCGCGAACGTGAATCCGTCTGCTGCTCACTCCCTGACGCCGCCGCGGCTGCGTTCCTCTGTCGTGCTCCGCTGACGCGCTCCGCCATGCTCACTCACTGGTCTGCAGACAAGATCGACTACGACGGCTCGCAGTTGCGCGCGCATTGGATCCTGGCGCGGTTCGGCCTGGTCGGCGACGCCTGTGTCGGTTTTCGCGGCGCCTGTCGCGTCGCGACCGACGAGATCGCCGATCTCGAGGACCTCGACGGGCCAGGCATCGCCGCTGACGACATGGTGCACTTCGTCTGGGAGGTGTTCACCAGTTCGGACCTGGTGCTCGCGGTGCATCGACAGCGATTGTTCGCGGCGCGTGCTGGCGAAATGTTGCAGCAGATGTCCGGCAAGCCGCTGCGCCGCGTCGGCGACGACCTCTACCTCGCAGAAGGCAAGCTGTCGATCAGCATCGCGACCGCCTCACCGGTAAGCACGCTGCTGCACTTCGCGGTGAACGCGAGCCCGGGCGGTGCCCCGGTGCCGATCGCGACCCTGGCCGAGCTCGCGGTCGATCCCGAACGGTTCGGCCGCGCCATGCTCGAGGGTGTGGCGGCAGAGCAGGAATCGATCCTGCAAGCGCGCGCCAAGGTGCGCGCAAAGGGTGAGTGGTTGCCCGGAGGCCGCGCATGAAAGGCAAACTGGGAACGCTGCTCAAACTGACCCTGGTCGCCCTGCTGATGGCCTGGGTCTTCTACCCGATCCACTTCCGCGATCGGTTGGTGAAGAGCAAGGGCGACAAGGTCGTCGAGGAGCAGTTCATCGAGATCCAGGGATCCTGGAAGGTCGACTCGGTGAGCTATCTCGTCGGTGAGCACGACCAGACGCCACACACCATCGATCGTGGCGCCGTCGTCGACGGTCTGACCGTCACGGTCGAACCGGGCTTCCTCACCTACTGGCACAACCTCGACCCATGGCTGTTCGCGCTCGGCGCGTTCTGCTACTTCCTCACGGTGCTGGTCGCCGGCACTCGGTGGTGGTGGCTGCTGCGCGTCAACGGCACCGACGTGTCGTTGCTCGAGACCCTGCGGTTCACGTGGATCGGCGTGTTCTTCAACACCGTCGTGCCGGCCGGCGCGACCGGCGGCGACCTGATCAAGGCGCTCTACATCATGAAGCGCTGCCCCGGCCACCGGGTGCCGGTCTTGGTCTCGGTGGTGGTGGACCGCGTGTTGGGCCTGGCGTCGCTGGCGCTGCTCGGTGCCGTCGTCGTGCTGTTCGCGCTCGATCGCTTCGGCGAGGTGGCCCTGGGCATCTGGGGCGTGATCCTCGGCGTCGGCATGGTCGGGGTGTTCGCCTTCAGCCGCAGGTTGCGACGCCTGGTCCGGCTGTCCTGGCTGCTCGAGCGCCTGCCGCAGAAGGTCGGCCACCTGCTCAAGTTGGTCGATCAGGCGGTGTTCTTCTACCGCAACCACGGCCGCGTGATCGCCGCGAGCCTGGTCGCCGGCGTCGGCAATCATGTGCTGTCGGTGCTCAGCGTTGCCTTCATCGGCGATGCGCTCGGCGTCGGCATGCCGTGGTTCGAGTACTTCGCCCTGATCCCGGTGATCAACATCGTCTCGGCGGTTCCGTTGTCGCCCAACGGCTGGGGCGTCGGCGAGAAGATGTACGGGTTCCTGTTCGGTAAGTACGGCGCGGCGCACCTCGCGGCCACGGTTCCGGATCCCGCGCAGGCACAACAGGCCATGGCTACGCGCGGCGTCGCCTTGTCGATCCTCTACCGCTTGCACCTGACCTTCTGGTCGCTGCTGGGCGGACTCTTCGTGTTGTTCGAGAAGGACAAGGTCACCAAGGACGACATCGAGCGTGAGGTGGCCCTCGAACGGCGCGAGGATGAGCGCGCTGACAACCTGCCGTCGGTCTGAACGGGCAGGATCGACCAGGGGGCCGCACGGCGTGTGGCGACGCTCGGCAATGGCTTGGATTTGCCGGCGGGCTCTTCTAGCCTGCGCGCATGTCGCTACTCGTCGTCGGTTCCACCGCGTTCGACACCGTCGAGACTCCACACGGCAAGGCCGAGGATTGTCTGGGCGGGTCGTCCACATACTTCTGCCTCGCGGCGCAACTGTTCACGCCGACGCGGCTGGTGAGTGTCGTGGGTGAGGATTTCCCGGCGCAGCATCGCAGCATGCTCGCCGACCGCGGCATCGACCTGGGCGGCCTTGAGACCAAGCCCGGCAAGACGTTCCGCTGGCACGGGCGGTACTCGAGCGACATGAATTCGCGCGACACCATCGACGTGCAGTTGAACACCTTCGGCGACTTCCGGCCCAAGGTGCCCACCGCGTTCCGGACGACCCCGTTCGTCTTCCTGGCCAACGGCTCGCCGAGCACGCAGGCCTCGGTGCTCGATCAGTGTGAGCGTCCGAAGTTCTGCGTCGCCGACACCATGGACCTGTGGATCGAGCACGAGCGTGAGGGTCTGGCCGCGCTGATGCGGCGCATCGATGGCCTGATCGTCAACGACAGCGAGGTCAAGCAGCTGACCGGCAAGAGCAACCTGATCCAAGCGGGTCGCGCGGTGCTCGAACTGGGTCCCAAGCTGGTGATCGTCAAGAAGGGGGAGCACGGCTGTTTCGTGTTCTCCAACTTCTTCCACTATGCCTTGCCGGCGTACCCGACCGAGGCCGTGGTCGACCCGACGGGCGCCGGCGACAGTTTCGCCGGCGGCTTCATGGGCTACCTGGCGACTTGCGATTCGGTCAGCGTCTGGAACCTCAAGCGCGCGGTCGCTTATGGCACCGTCACCGCGAGCTTGACGGTCGAAGGATTCGGCGTGCAGGCCATCGCCAGCGCCGACCGCGAGCGCGTCGAGCGCCGCTTCCACGAACTGCAGCAGTTCGTCGCCGGCGCCTGATCAGCGACGGCTGGAAGTCGAACTCGGACAGCTGCGTGATGCTGCCGCCGACACGCTCGTTGACCGAGTCGAGGCCGACGAACGGGAAGCGCCCGGTGAACAGCAGGGTCTGGTTCTGGGCCGTGGCAAGGGACGAAAGGGTGGCGAAGGCGCAGTCGTGCGCGCGGCGAGATTCGTGGGTGTTTGGCTCAGGGAAGTAGGTGGGCGGAGCACGACTGCGTGGCGTCGTGCCCTGACCAGGGTGGGTGACAGGCACGCGGCGCAGCGCCATCATGCCTGCCAGCCTCGCAACACGATTTCATGCACCGCATCCTCGCCTCGCTGCTCCTCGCCGCATCCCTGTCCGGTCAGTCGCTGTCCAGCGACGTCTCAGTCGGCGTGTTCCCGTTCCTGGTCGGCAACATGGACGGGCGGATCAACGAGATCGTGACCAACTGCCAGACCCACGGCATCGACACGGTCTACGTGAGCGCGTTCCGCACCACCGGGCCGCTCACCGGCGACCTGTGGGTCACCGACAGCGCCGGTGACTGGAACCCTGCCTGGGGCGCGGTGCGCTCGACCGGCGCCGGCATCCATCTGCAGAACCTGATCACTGCTTGCCACAGCGCCGACATTCGTGTCGTCGCCGTGTTGAAGTGCTTCGCGGACACCGTGCAGCCCGACAACGCCGCGCACCGGCAGTATCTGCTCGACGTGATCGACTACTTCGTCGACGCCTGGATGCCCAACGGTCAGCCGGTCTACGACCTCGACGGCATCGCCCTCGATTACGTGCGTTACGTCGGCGGCACCAACGTGCAAGCCGCCAACGTCACCAACTTCGTGCGCGACGTGCGGCAGCGCGTCGGCAGCTTGTCCCTGCACGCCTACCTGCTCGCCAACCGCTACACTTTCGACGGGCCGGTCTACAACAGCCAGTTCGCGAGTTACGCGACAGTGATCAGTTCCCTGGCCTCGCAGTTCGGTCAGCACTGGGAGCAACTGGCGCCGTATCTGGACGTGCTGATGCCGATGGCCTACAGCGCTGACGGCTCGATCTACAACACCTACGCCGGACATCAGGCCTACGTCCGGCAGACCGCGAGTTACGCGCGCACCGCGTGCGCCTTTGCCGGGTACCCCAACCGCCGCGTGGTGCCGACGATCAAGACCTACACCGGCGACGGTGAGACGACCACGACCCAGACGATCGAGGCGGCGATCACCGGCGCGCTGCTCGGCGGCGGCAACGGCTACCAGTCGTTCCGTTACCAGTTCCTGGTCAACACGCCGTCGTGGTGGACCAAGATGCAGCAGTTCGCGGTGCCCGGCTGCAACTGGCCGACGCCGCAGCTGGCCGCGAACGCGACGCGTCTGACGCGCTCGCTCGACGCCACGGCCAGCCGCGATGCCGACCAGGCAGGCGCGACGTTGCAGGTGCGATACGACCACGACAACGACGGCGTGTTCGACTCTGGCTGGCAGGCGCCCGGCATCGGCGCGGGCCTGGTGCGCCATCCGGGCCAGTGGGTCACGACCATCCTCGTGCGCGACAACGATGGCCACGTCTCGGCTGCGCGACGGCGGGTCAACGCAGGGTCCGCGGTGACCTTGGTGCCAGGTCATGTCGGCGCCACCAACGGCGGCGCCGTGCAGATCCAGCTCGATGTCGGGCCGGCCGGCGCGGGCAACATCTACCTGCTGCTCGCGTCGATCTCGGGCACCTCACCAGGGTTCACCTGGCAGCCGGGTTTCCCGGTGCCGCTCAACATCGACTTCGTCACCAACGCCTTCGTGTCGACGCCGAACGGGCCGTTCCTGAACGGCGGCATGGGGTTGTTCGATGGCTCCGGTCACGCGGCCGCGACGCTGCTGATGCCGCCGCTGCTGCTGCAGCCGTTCATCTGGCAGACGGTGTCGTGGAACTTCCTCAGCATCGATCTGCTGGGCCAACCCGCCTGCGTCGGCGACACGCGCCCGCTGGTGATCCTGCCGTAGGCGCGATCGCCAGTGCGGACAGTGCTGACCGTGCCGCTGGCGGGGTGAAAAGCGCGGCTCAGGGGGCTATCGTCTTCGCCCCATGATCGTGTTATCGAACTACGTCGCCGGCAGCTGGAACGCCGGCAGCGGCGAAGCCAAGTCGCTGCACAACCCCGCAACCGAAGAGATCCTCGGCGAGGTGCGCCCCGGTGGCGTCGACTTCGCTGCGGCGCTGCGGCAGGCGCGCGAACGCGGCGGCCCGGCCCTGCGGGCGATGACCTTCGGCGAGCGCGCGGCGATGCTCAAGGCGCTTTCGAAGAAGCTGCACGAACACCGCGACGAGCTCATCGAGATCAGCGGCAGCAACGGCGGCAACACGCGCGGCGACGCCAAGTTCGACCTCGATGGCGCGACCGGTACGCTGGCCTTCTACGCGCAACTCGGCGCCGCCATCGGCGAGCGTCGCCACCTCGTCGACGGCGAGGGAGTGCAACTCGGTCGCACGGCGCGGTTCTGGGGGCAACACATCCTGACCGCGCGCCCCGGCGTGGCCGTGCACATCAATGCGTTCAACTTCCCCGCCTGGGGAATGGGCGAGAAGATGGCCTGTGCACTCCTCGCCGGCGTGCCCGTGGTCGAAAAAGCCGGCACGCCGAGCGCCCTGCTGGCCTACCGCATCGCGCAGCTCGTGGTCGAGAGCGGCATCGTGCCCGAGGGGGCCTTCCAGTTCGTCGGCGGCTCGATCACCGGCATGCTCGATCTGCTCGGCCCGATGGACACCGTCGCGTTCACGGGCAGCGCCGTGACCGCCGCGCTGATTCGCGGCAACAAGAACCTGGTCGCGCGCAACGTGCGCGTCAATCTCGAGGCCGACTCGATCAACTCGGCGATCCTGGGCCCCGATGCCGAGGAAGGCGGCGACACGCTGGAGCAGTTCCTGTCCAACGTGACCGTCGACATGACCCAGAAGGCCGGGCAGAAGTGCACGGCGGTGCGGCGCATCTTCGTTCCCGAAACGATGGTCGGCATGGTGGCCGAAGCGCTGGTCGAACGACTGCGCAGCACCAAGATCGGCGAACCCCTGGCATCGGATACGCGCATGGGCCCGGTGGCCAGCGCGGCCCAGTTGCGTGATGTGCGCGCGGGCATCGACCGGCTCGCCGAGGTCGCCGACGTACTCACGGGTGGCAGTGCGCCGCTGCCTGGAGCCGGTTACTTCGTCGCGCCTACCCTGCTTCGCGCCAGGGACGCAGGAGCTCCGGTCCTGCATGAACTCGAGGTCTTCGGGCCTTGCGCCACGATCGTCGCCTACTCGGGCAAGGTCGATGAGGTGGTGGACCTGTGCAATCGAGGTGGTGGTGGCCTCGTCGTCAGTGTCTACAGCGACGACCGCAAGTTCCTCGAGCCCTTGGTGCATGGCATCGCACCGTGGCACGGACGTGTCTGGGTGGGCAGCGAGAAGACCCATGGCCAGGCTCTGGGCCCGGGGGCGGTTCTGCCGGCGACGATCCACGGCGGCCCGGGCCGCGCCGGTGGCGGCGAGGAGCTTGGCGGGCTGCGCGGCCTGATGCCTTACCTGCAGCGGACTGCGATTCAGGGGGATCGGGCGATCATCGGTCGAGCGTTTGGCGACGAGACGACCGCGTGACGAGTCTTGACCCGGCCTTAAACCTATCTAGGCCAAGCTCCTAAGAGCGTCCGGTGCAGCCGGACGCGGTGGCGACGTGGCTCCGGATTTCGGAGCGCAAAATTGCGAGCCTCATTCGTCCGCGAACTGCGTAGCGGCTCCTTGAACGACAACCCAGGAGCCCCTGTTGCTGACGATCCTCACTGTGTGGTGTGTCTGTGCCGTCCTGCTTGCCCCGGTGGTGGGACGGGCACTGCGACAAGCCCGTAGGGCCCATACGTCAGTTGCGTTGTCGTCGGTGCGGTTGGTCGATGCGGCTTGACCCGTGGTGATCAGACCGGCGGTCAGGCCGGTGACTCCGTCGGGCTTGCCCGCAATCCTCAGTCCCCAGATGCAGTGGCGGTCAGCTGTGCTGATGCCTGGAAGGTAGCTGCCGAAAGAGTGGCTTTGGCCGTGGGGGACTTCGCGCCGGGCAACGCGTCTTCCGATGGTGTTTGGTGACGTCGGCGCGAGACTGGATTCGAGCATGTCGGCGGCTTGTCGGGACAGCTTCGCGAACAATCAGATGGAGTGGTTCGCGTGCCACTTCGGCCGCAGCTATTTCCTCAGCATGTTCCCGAGAGATCTGGAGCCGCTGCAGGTGCTCCAACTGGCACTGCGACCCACCGTCGTCATCGAACAGCGCGTCGAACGCAACCTCTGGGGGCCGCCGGCGCGGCTCTTCGACGACTGAGCGAGGGATGAGCCGGCGCGGCTGGTGCTGCGCGGCGGTTCAACACACGGAGTCGCACATGTCCGCGAATCACGCAGGTTCTTGCAGTAGCAGTCACCGCGAGAGAGGGTCATTCCTGCGTCTCCCTCGGGAGCGAACTACCCAAGTCCTTGCGGCATCGGGAGAACGCGGTATCGGGAGAACAGTGGTGGGCGTTACAGGATTCGAACCTGTGACCCTCAGCTTGTCGAGCTGATGCTCTAGCCAACTGAGCTAAACGCCCGCCGTTGCGAGGCAGGGATGATGCCCACCTGTCGCGGTGATGCAACCAAAAAACACGTCGGATGATGGGAATGCCACGCGCCCGACGACTCGCTAGAGTGCTCCGTTCGCGTCGCTTGCGAGTTCGCCTCTCGCGGCCGTTGCGTGTGCCTTCGCCGATGTCCTCGCCCGACTCCCTATCCCTGTCTTCGCCGCTACTTCTGCCCGAACGCGGCGGCAGCACGAGGGTTCGGGTCGGGCGATTCGAACTGGTGCTCGAGTCGGTGCGCGGCGGACACTCGCTGCTGTGGGTCGATGGTCGGGAAGCGCGGCGGTTCGCGCTCGGTTTGGGCGACATCGGCCGATTGTCGCTGCAGCTCGAACCGCCGGCATGGCCATGCCGCGTGGTCGTACGGGAGACGCTGGTGCTCGCGCCGGGGGGACGGGTCCGCGGCTATGTGCAGTTGCCGCTGGTGCCAGTAGTGATCGGCCACCGCGCCGACGGGCAGGACCTGCGCCTGCTCGAACTCGCCAACGGCGACCTCGGCGGCGAATGGGACGAACGCTTCGGCACGACGTTCCGGGTGGCGAGTTCATGGCACGTGCGCTTCCCGATGCCGGCCGGCGAAGCGCGGGCCACGGTGCCGCTGTCGTTGCTCAACGACAGCGGTGAGATGTTCGCGCCCGCCGACCTGCCGGTGCATCTGCTGCGCGACGAGCTGTTCGTGCGCCGCAGCAGCATCATCGCGACGCCGCGGCGGCTGCGGTGGAACGGTCAGTCGTGGAATGGCGCGCCGCGCCAACGCGCCGAGGTGAACGGATGAACGGTTTGCGCAGGCGACGTTGGCCGCGCGTGGCAGCAGCGGCACTGATGGTGTCGATGGCCGCCTGTGGCAACGACACCGGCACGGAGCAGGTCGAGATCGCCGCCGAGTTGCGCGCGCTGCGCGCGACGCTGCAAAGCGCGGCGCAGATGACGCAACGAGCCGAGCGCCCGGCGGCCCCGGATCGGGCCGCGCTGGTGCAGGTGCTGGCGCCACTGCAAGAGGCGATGTTGGCGTTGGCGAGTGATCAACGGCAGCTGGCGACCCGCCAGATCGGGTTGACGCAGGAACTGCAACGTTGGACGCAGCTGGTCGCCAGCCAGGCGACGGGCGGTACGCAAGCAGACCTGCAGGCCTTGACGCAGCGACTGCAGGGCCTCGAACAGGCCATGGCAGCGCAGGAGACGCGACACGCCGAGGTCGAGTTGATGTTGCGCAAGGCACTCGATCACACCGCGGATCAACTCGAGGTCTTCCTGCAGCGGATCGAAGGCACGGTGCCGGCAACGGAACCTTCGACACCTGGCGCCGCGAACCCGGTCGCCCCCAGGAAGGGCGGCGCCGACGACGCAGGTGGCGCTCCGGCGAGCGGATCGCAACCGGGCAACGCTGCGCCGGATCGCGGCGCAGGTGCGCCTGCGCGCGGCGCCACGACGGCCTGGTTGGCGTTGCTGCTCGCCGCTTCGGTGACCGCCGGCTGGCTGTGGTGGCGGCGCCCCTCGCGCACGTTGCGCCGGCGCCTGCTCGCCGACGAGAACGTGGGCATGGACGAGGGTGTGCAACAGATCTGGGCTGCGGCCGAGCTGCTCGGCGAGGCGGTGGGGAGGTTGCGAGGGCCCGGTGATGTTCCCACCGGACTGTCGCCAGCAGCCGACGCCGATGAGTCGATCGCGGTTGCCGGGGCCCTCGGACTCGATGACGACCTGCCGCCGAACGCTGTTGCCCCGCGGTCGGAAGTGCGGCAGCCGGCGGCGCCGGCGTCTCGATCCAGTGCGCCGCCGACCGACACCAGGCCCTCGGGGTTCGGCCACCTGCTGCCGGCCACTCCACCGACGGCCACTCCATCGACAGGCGCACCACAGACGGTGTTGTTCGTGGTGCCGCTGCCCGGTGGTGACCAGGGCCGGGCCTTGCGCGCGCTGCAGCAGGTGATCGGCGGTGACCCCCGGGTCCTGCGGCGACCGGCACCCGAAGTGGTGATCTCCGCCGGCCGCGCCGCGGTGCGCTGCTGTCTGTTGCCGGCCCTGCCACCGGGTGAACGCAGCCATCTCGAGCAGCGGTTGCGGGACGCCGTGGCCTAGTCCCGCGAGCGACGCTCGAATGCGCAGCCGCCTCTCGCTATCTTCCTCGCCCTCAATCCGCGCAGCACAGGAACCCATCGCATGATCATCGGTGTCCCCAAGGAGATCAAAGCCCAAGAGAATCGCGTCGGCGCCGTGCCGGCGATGGTCCTCGACCTCACGTCGGCCGGCCACCAGGTCCTGGTCGAGAAGACCGCGGGCCTGGGCGCGGGCATCACCGACGAGGCGTTTGCGCAGGTCGGCGCGACCATGGTCGGCAGCGCCGACGAGGTCTACGGCGGCGCGGACATGATCGTCAAGGTCAAGGAGCCCCTCGCGGCCGAGTACCCGCTGATCAAGAAGGGCCAGCTGTTGTTCACCTACTTCCACTTCGCTGCCAGCCGCGAACTGACCGACGCGATGTTGAAGTCCGGCGCGCACTGCTTCGCCTACGAGACCCTGCAGTTCCGCAACTCGCTGCCGCTGCTGACGCCGATGAGCGAGGTCGCCGGCCGTATGTCGGTGCAGGTCGGTGCGGTCTGCCTCGAGAAGCACTACGGCGGCCGCGGCATGCTGCTCGGCGGCATCCCCGGCGTCGAGAACGCCACGGTGGTGATCCTCGGCGGTGGCGTGGTCGGTACCAACGCGGCGAAGATGGCCGCGGGGTTGGGCGCCGACGTGCGCATCATGGACCTGGACCTCGACCGGCTGCGTTACCTCAGCGACGTGATGCCGGCCAACGTGCAGCTGCTGCACAGTTCGCCGATCGCGATCCGCGAGCAGATCGTGCACGCGGACCTGGTGATCGGTGCGGTGCTGGTGCAGGGCGCGCGCGCGCCGCGGCTGATCCGCCGCGAAGACCTCAAGACGATGAAGGACGGCGCGGTGATCGTCGACGTCGCCGTCGACCAGGGCGGTTGCATCGAGACCTGCCGGCCGACCACGCACGCCGATCCGACGTACGTGATCGACGGCGTGCTGCACTATTGCGTCGCCAACATGCCCGGAGCCGTGCCGCGCACCTCGACGTTCGGCCTGACCAACGCCACCGGCCCGTGGGCCAAGAAGATCGCCAACCTCGGCGCCGCGGCCGCGGCCAAGGACCCGGTGCTCGGCACCGCCGCCAACGTGCTCGGTGGCGTCTGCACGCACTCGGGCGTCGCCGAGGCGTTCGGCATCGAATACCGCCGGCCCGACAGCGTGCTGTGATCGCGCTCCTCGCTGGCCCGCTCGCGAGCCAGCTCCACGAGCCCCTGAGCGGACAGGAGCCTGCGGCGATCGGCTGGTTCGACGCCGTCGTGCTCGGCCTCGTCGAGGGCCTCACCGAGTTCTTGCCGATCTCGAGTACGGGTCATCTGATCGTGGCGCAGCGCCTGCTCGGCATGAACGCCAGCGAGGCCAACAACGTGTTCGCCATCGGCATCCAGCTCGGCGCGATCAGCGCCATCCTGGTGCTCTACTGGCGACGATTGTGGCACGCGACGCAGACCGTGCTGAGCTTCGATCGCGCGCGGCCCAACCTGCTGCTGCAGATTCTCGTTGCCGCGATCCCGGCCGTCGTGCTCGGGTTGCTGTTCGACGACATGATCGACGAGCACCTGTTCTCGGCGAAGGTCGTCGCGGCCACGGTGCTGGTCGGCGGTGTGTTGCTGCTGGTGCTCGAACGGGTGCTGCAGCGGCGCGGTGTGCCGACCGCGGAGGTGGCGACGATGTCGTACCGGACCGCCTTCTTCATCGGACTGTGGCAGTGTCTGGCCCTCGTGCCCGGCACCAGCCGCGCTGGAGCGACCATCGCCGGCGCGCTGCTGCTCGGCCTGTCGCGCACGGCGGCGGCCGAGTTCTCGTTCCTGGTCGGCCTGCCGATCCTCTACGGCGCCGCGCTCTACAAGCTGCTCGGTTACCGCACGATGCTGGAAGGCGAACTGCTGACGGCGTTCGTGATCGGCTCGTTGGTCGCGTTCGTCAGCGCCCTGGCGGTGGTCGTGCCGTTCGTTGCCTTCCTGCGGCGGCACACGTTTGCGCCGTTCGCGTGGTACCGAATCGCCGTCGGGCTGGTGCTCGCGTGGCTGTGCTGGCGCGGCGTGCTCGTCGACTGACGAACGACTGGCGGCGCCGCGCTACGGACGGCGATAGCCGAGCTCACGCACGACCATCAGCACTTCGCTCCAGCTCGGGAACGGCCGGCTGTGCTGCTGCTTGAAGCGATCGATCGCCGCGATGAACTCGAGCACGTCGCCGTCGACCTCGGCGAGCGACGGCGAGCTGCGTTCGGGATCGGCCTTGGTCGCCGCCTTCTTGCTCTTGCTCACGGTGGGTTTGCCGGCGGCGTGCTTGGTGCCAGCGCCGGCCGGCTTGCCGACGACCGTGGCGATGCGCCGCTTGTCGGCCTTGCCCGCGGCGGACTTCTTCTTGGCGTTCTTCTTGGTGGCGCTGGCCATGCCGGCCTCATCGACCGCTGGCCAGCATGTGCTTGATCGCCGGGCCGAAGGGGGGTCGCAGCAAGCCGTGGTCGGTCACGAAGGCAGTGACCAGACCGGCCGGAGTCACGTCGAAGGCCGGATTGCGGGCACCGATCCCGGCCGCGACCACGGGCCTGCCGGCGAACGTCGTGACCTCGGTGGCATCGCGCTCTTCGATCGGGATGAGGTGACCGTCCTCGAGGTCGGGATCGAACGTCGACGCGGGGGCGGTGACGTAGAACGGCACACCGTGGGCCGCGCAGGCCAGGGCCACGCCGTAGGTGCCGACCTTGTTGGCGAAGTCGCCGTTGGTGGCGATGCGATCGGCGCCGACGATCGCCAGCGAGACCTGGCGCCGCGCGATCAGGCCGGCCGCGGCGCCGTCGGCGACGACCTGCACGGGAATGCCAGCAGCTGCGAGTTCGAGGGCCGTCAGCCGCGCGCCCTGCAACAGCGGCCGGGTCTCGTCGGCCAGCACCGAGAAGCGCGTGCCCTTGCGCCAGGCGGCGAACAGCACCGCCAGGGCCGTGCCGTCGCCGGCCGTGGCCAGCCGGCCCGTGTTGCAGTGCGTGAGCACCGTGTCGCCCGTGCCGATCAGTTCGTTGCCGAACTCACCCATGCGCCGACAGGAGGCTTCGTCCTCGGCGTGGATCGACCGCGCCTCGCGCAACAGTTCCTGCAAGGTGGGGCGAGCGATCGCCGCGTTCAGCATGCGCAACACGGCCCAGGCGAGGTTGACGGCGGTGGGGCGCGCGGCCGTCAGTTGGGCCCCGACCAGGCGCGCGGTCTCGACGAACGCGCTGGCCATCGGCGCGGCGCGGCGCACGCCGAGCACCATGCCGTAGGCGGCGGCGACGCCGATCGCCGGGGCGCCGCGGACCGCCAGGCGACGGATGGCGTCGATGACACCTGGCAGCTCCTCGAGTTGGAGCACGAGGTAGCGGTGCGGCAACTGCGTCTGGTCGAGCAGTTCGAGATGCCCGTCCAACTCGCCGCGCCAGGCGATCGTCGGCGGCAGCGGCAACACGTTCGTGGTCATGTGCTCGCCCTCATCCGCGGGGACTAGTGAGCCGCCGCTGGATCTCAGCGTAGGTGGCGGCCGTCTTGCGCACGACTTCGTCCGGCAGCGTGGGGGGCGGCGGCGTGCGGTTCCATCCGGACGCCAACAGCCAGTCGCGCAGGTACTGTTTGTCGAACGAGGTCGGCCTGGCGCCGGGTCGCACCTCGTCGGCCGGCCAGAAGCGGCTGCTGTCCGGGGTCAGGCACTCGTCGATCAACACCAACTCACCGTCGGCGATACCGAACTCGAACTTGGTGTCGGCGATGACGATGCCGCGCGTGCGGGCGTAGTCGCGGCCGCGTTGGTACAGCGTCAGAGCCGTGTCGCGCGCCTGCGTGGCGATGCGTTCGCCGACCAACTCGACCACGCGCGCGAAGTCGATCGGCTCGTCGTGACCGGACGCGGCCTTGGTCGATGGCGTCAGGATCGGCGGCTGCAGTTCACTCGCGTGTTGCAGCCCGGCGGGAAGGCGCACGCCGCTGACGGCGCCGTCGCGCTGGTAGTCGCTGAACCCCGAGCCGGTCAGGAAACCGCGCACGACCCATTCGACCGGCAGCGGCGCGCAGCGCCGGCAGCGCATCGACCGGCCGCGCAGCACTTCGCGATACGGCGGCGGTACTTCGGGCCACGCGTCGACATCGGCCGAGAGCAGGTGGTTGGGACACACCTCACGCAGCTGGTCGAACCAGAACACCGAGGTGCCGGTGAGCACGCGGCCCTTGCCCGGGATGCCCTCGCGCATCACCACGTCGAACGCCGAGACGCGGTCGGTGGCGACGAGCAGCAGGTCGTCGCCGAGCGCGAAGATCTCGCGCACCTTGCCCGAACCGAGCTTCTCAGCGAACGGCAGATCGAGGGACAGGACAGGGGTGTCGCTCACCATGGCGATCATGCAGCGGCCCGGCGCCGCGCGGAAGGCTGCAGGTGCGGAAGGTCGACGCCGTGGCTACAACCGGCGCGTGCGAATCCTGATCGAGCCCCGCGTGCACGGTGTGCCCACCGACCTCGGTGGCCCGCGCCTGCCGGGCTGCAAGAGCCACGCGCAGCGGACCCTGCTGCTCGCCGCGTTCACGCCGGGGGAACGGGTGCTTCGCGGTCTGCCGGACAACGACGACGTGGCGATCCTCGAGCGGGTGTTGCGCGAATGGGGGCGCGACGTTCGGGCCCGTGGTGATCAACGCATCGTGCGCGGCGCGCCGATCGTGAACGGCGAAACGCTGTCGGCCGCCGTGGGGGAGAACGGCACGGCGGCGCGCACCCTGTTGATGCTCGTGCCGTTGCTCGGTGGGCGGCTGCAGCTCGACGGCGCGCCGGGGCTGCGGCGACGGCCGTTCGGCGCCGCGGTGGCAGCGCTGCGGGCCCTGGGCGTGACCTGTGATCGTGAGCAGTTGCCCTTGGTGGCCGATGGCAGCAACCTGCCGCACGACCTGCCGCATGGCTGGCACATCGATGCCTCGGTCAGCACCCAACCGGCCACCGGGGCGCTGCTGGCGCTGGCGCTGCGCGGCGGCGGTGAGCTGACCGTCTCGGCGCCACGTGCCGGCGGGTACCTGCAGATCACGACCGCGGTGCTGCGGGCCTTCGGTTGGCGCGTCGACGTCGAGGAAAGCGCGCGTGAGCAACGTTTCCGGGTCGGCGGCCAGCCTGCCCCGGCGGGGGACTTCGAAGTCCCGGCCGACGCCTCCGCGCGCGCCTTCGTCGTCACCCTGGCGGCGATGCATGGTCTGCAGTTGCCGCGTGCACTGGACGCGGCGCAGTTCGCGGCGCATCCGGACCTGCAGATCGACGCGGCTCTTCACCGCTTGCGGCACGATGTCACCGCCCCGGTGACGCTCGCGGGCCTCGGCAGCCATCCCGATTGTGTGCCCGCGCTGGCGGCGGCGGCCGCGCTGCGAGCGGGCAGCACGCGCCTCACCGACCTGGCGAACCTGCGGCACAAGGAGAGCGATCGGCTCGCGGCGATGGCTGCTGGCCTCGAGGCGGCCGGCGCGGAAGCGCACGTCGAGGGTGACGATCTGCTCGTGCGCGGTCCGCTGCGCCAGTCCGATCGTGCGCTCGAACTACCGACGGTGCCCGACCATCGTGTGGTCATGGCGCTGGCCTTGTTGGGCACCGCGGCGGCGCGCGGCGTGGTCGTCGGTCACGGTGCAGCGGTGGCCAAGAGCTGGCCGGGGTTCTTCGACTGGCTGGCGCGCTGTGCGGCCGTGCGGCGCATCAGCGAGTGAGAACCCATCGGCTGCTCGCTCTGCCATCAGTTGGCCTTCACGCGCACGCCGAGGCCGAGGTTGATTTCGGGCAGGTTGTTGCTGCGCGTCTCGAGGAAGCCGTCGACGAACGTGAACGTGTTGTACTCGCGATCGATCGCGCCGAACCAGGTCTCGTTGGTGCCCGAGATCGCGATCGACATGCCGCCGTCGCTGCTCAGCGTGTAGGTGCCGGTGTAGCTGAAGTCCTGACCGTTGTTGCCGACCGCGTCGAGGCGGAATGCCCCGCCGCTGCCCAGGGTCACGGTGCCGACGAACGAGTCCGAGCCGCAGTTGGTCGGGTTGACGAACAGCGTGTGGCCGCCGACCAGGAACGTGCCGGTGGTGCGCACCGGATCGACGGGGGTGGTCGGTGCGTCGAACTTGCGCACCAGGAACACCATGCCGGCTTCGCCGTCGGTCTCGTCGGCGTCGAGCGCCATCACGTGGTTGTTGCTGGCCACCGCGTACATCACGCGGCTGTCGGCGGTCTGGCCGGAGAGCTGGTAGTTGAGGGTCAGGTTGCAGGTGCCATCACCAGTGCCGTTCTGCAGCACGTTCTGGATCGTGCCGCCGAACGTGACTGCCGACGTGCTCTGCGTGCCGGTGCCGCTGATGGCGCGCGCCGTACCTGCGGCGCCGGCCGCGATCGACACCGCGCCGCTGGCGGCGCGGCCGACGTTGTCGGGCGACAGCAGCGTCTGGCCGAAGACCGTGTGCAGCGACAGCACGTGCCAGGCGCCTTCGAGCTCGACCTGGCCCGGGGTGACCTTGGTGCCGTAGAACAACCCGATCGACTGCGAACTCGGTGTCGACACGCGATCGGTGAAGCAGTAGTTCGCGAGACTGTCGTTGAGGCTGTAGCCGCCGCGGAAGACCACCGAGGGCTCGCGCCCGCTGCCGGTCACGTAGACCGAGAAGTCACCGTTCTTGGCCATTGCGTAACGATCGGAGCCCGAAGTGCCCGACGGCCGCGTGATCGTGTAGGTGCTGTCGTCGAACAGGTTGAGCACACCGCGGTCGGTGACCACGACCTCGGGGTTCACCGGGAAGGTGCCGAAGCCGGGCAGGCTGCGGAAGCCGAACAGGTGGTGGCTCGCGGCGATCTTGACCTCGCTCTGCGGCGTGTCTTCCGTGCCGCCCTTGGCGCAGGCGCCGACCAGGGGGAACAGGGCCAGCAAGGGCAGGGAGCGGGCGGTGGAGCGGTAGTGCATGAGGAGTGACAAGCGAAGGAGTGTAGCGGCTGCGGGCCGCAGGACCACCCAGGGGGAAACGTCGCGCGCCGGTTGCTCAAACGACCATGGCAACGCCGGTTCGTGGTCCGCGATGGCGATGCAATGGCATCGGAGTTCCGCTAGCGTCTGCTGGATGTCATCGGTCAGGGGCGAGCGGCCCGGCTATCGGTTGGGTTGGTCTGCCCGAAATGGAGCCCCTCGGACAGGGTGGCTCCCTCGGAAACGGTTGCTGATCCTGGTTGTCGCCGGCACCGGATGTGTCGCACCGTCGACGTTCGCGGGGCCGTTGCCGGTGCGCAACCAGCACCCGGCGCAACTGCTGGTGCAGTCGATGCCGCCGCGTCGGGCCGTCGTGCAAGATGCCGGCGACGTGTCCGGGCGCGCCGAGGCCGCCTATACGAGCCTGTTCTTGTTCGGTAACCGCAACGGCGACCAGTTCGCCATGGACGGTGAATACCTGCGCGCCGCCGTCGCGGCCGACGTCGGCCTGGGGGGCGGCTTCGAATTCGGCATCGAGGTGCCGGTGGCGCACACCAGCGGCGGGTTCCTCGACGACTTCTTGATCGACTATCACGACCTGTTGGGTCTGCCCGACCAGGCCCGCAGCAGCAGCCCCAAGGATGCCTGGGAGATCGAAGCGAGCCGCGGTTCGCAGACCGTGTGGCAGGTGCAGAGCGAATCCTTCGAACTGCTCGACGTGCCGCTGACCCTGACCTGGTCACCGTCGGCGACGACCGCGCAGACGCCGGGGTTCTCCTGGGCACTGCGAGCCGGAGTCGAGTTGCCGACCGGCAACGACGATCGTGGCTATGGCAACGGCGAGCTCGATGCGACCTTGGGCGCGGTGTTCGAACGGCGTTGGCAACAGGTGGCGGTGTACGGCCATCTGCAGCACACGTTCGCCGGCACGCCGAGCGCCGCGAAGAACGCCGGCTTCTCGTTCCACGATGTCACCGCGATCGGGTTCGGCGCGGAGTTGCCGTGGTCGGAGGACTTCGCCGCGCTCGTGCAGCTGGGCTACGAGAACTCGACGCTGCGCGAACTGGATCTGCGCGAGGCCGACCAGGACCAGTTGCTGCTGTGGGTCGGCGGCCGGTGGCGCGTCGCGCCGACCTGGTCGCTCGAGTTCTCGTTCGCAGAAGACCTGATCGGCCACGTGTCGCCGGACTTCACGGCGTGGGTCGGGGCTACCTGGAGGCCAGGGCGGTGATGGGCCGGCATGCCGAGGCTGACCTGCGCCCGACTCCCCCGCCATGCTTTACATAACATATCTTATCGGAACATGACGCAGGGGGAGAGCTGCGCCACTGCGGGTCCGTAATGCCGTCGCTCAGCGGCTCTTCTGCTTGGCCGGCGCCGGTGCCGGCTGGCTGCTGGCCAGGCGCTGCAACTGTTCGGCGAGCGCCACCTGCAAGCTCGTGAAGCCGGCGTAGTGCACGGTCCGCGCCGCGACATTCGCCTGCCGCGCCAGTTCGAGAGCCGGCTCGGTGGTCTCGTGTCGGTTCCAGTGCAGCAGCATCAGCATGTCGACCCCGGTGCGCAGCCGGTCGGCGATCTGGCCGACGATCTTCTGCGGCGAGGTGTAGTTGGTCATCAACCACTCCGATTCGAAACCCCACTCGGCGGCCAGCTTCTCCAGCCGAGGGTGATGTGCGCGCTGGCGTTCGTTGCCGCCGACGACCAGCACCCGCGCCGGGCGACCCAGCGCCTTTTTGGCGGCCTGGGCGGATTGCCGGGCGCCGTCCTCGACGCACGGGGTCTGATCGTGCAGCGCGAGCAGCTTCTCGATCGCCGCGAGGTCCTCGGTGGCGAGCTCGGGATAGACACAGGAAACCTCACCGAGCAGGCCGTGCGCCTGCTGCAGCGCCTCGACGTCCTTGCGCGCCCGCAGCGATCGGGCGATCGCCACCAGCAGCTGCGCGCGGTCGTATTCGTGGCCCTCGAGTTCCTCGTAGACCGCCGCCAACTCGACCTTGATCTCCAGGTGGTCGAGCGCCTGGCCGACGAACTCCTCGTTGCGCAGCAGCTTCTCGAGCGTCTCGAACTTGCCGCGCTGCTGCAGCAGTTCCCGCAGCTCGGCGTAACAGGCGCGCGCGTGGTCGCGTTCGCCGAGCATGTTGTGGCCGGTGAGCACGACGCGCAGCGCTTCGACGCGTTGGTCGAGATTGACCGCGACCTCGAGTACGCGCCGCGCCGAACGCAACGCGGGCCCTGCTTCGCCGAGTCCCAGGTACTCGAGCGCCACGAACAACAGCTGGTCGGGTGACGAGCCGCGACCGACGTCGACCGCGTCGAGGAATCGCAACGCCAGCCGGCGATCGTGTTGCTTGAGCGCTTCGTGCACGGCGTAGAAGCTCTCGAGGTCCGGTTTGACGGTGTCGAGCGCCTGTTCCATCAGCCGCAGCGCTCGCGACTGCTCGGTCGGGTCGGCGATCGCGAGCAGCGCCGCCGCCTGGTAGAAGCGCGCCCGATCCCGCAGGGCCACGTCGCGGCCTTCGAGGCGCCGCAGTCCGGCCAGCGCCCGATCGAAGCCGCGCGCCGCGGCCTGCAGGTCGCCGACCTCGTACGCGAGCAGGCTGCGCAGGTAGATCGCTTCGGGAGACGACTGGGCCGGGTTCTCGGTGGTGTGCTGCAATCGCGCCAGCGCCGCGTCGCGCTCACGTCGCTGTTCGTGCGGTTCGCAATGCAGCACGTCGTGCACACGCAGGTCGGCGAGCGCGGCGATCAGCGCCGCAGAACTGGCGAGCATCGGATGCTTGTTGGCCAGGCTCTCGGCCTTCTCGGCGGCGTCGGTCGCCGCCTGCCATTCACTGGCGGCGAGCAGACGCTCGGCCAAGGCGCGGTAGTAACGCGCCTGCACGTCGGGCGGCAACCGTTCGAATCCGGCCATTCCGAGCACCTTGCCGAGGATCGACGCGGTGCTCTCCTGGTCGTCGCTGTCGACGCGGGTCTCCAAACGACCGAGCAGGTCGGTCACCGCGGCGTCGACGATCGTGTCGAGTTCGCCCGTGCCCGGTTCGGCGGCGAGGAACTGGATCGCGCGCACCGCCAGCTTGATGTCACCGGACCAGAACAGCGAGCGCACCACCAGCGGCAGCACGTTACCGGCGACATCGGGGTCGTTGAGCAGGTCGAGCAGCGCCTGCGGGTCCTGCAGCATCTCGGCGATGCGTTCGCGCTGCCCCTGACGGTCGAGCGCGCGGATCGTGCCGAAACGCGTCCAGCGGCGCAGGCTGTGGTCGACGCTCGACGGCGGCAGTTCGAGTTCGAGCAGCGTCTGCGCATAACCGGCCAGGAACGCGCAGCCGGCGCGGTTGCTGGCCAGGTCGCAGTAGTCGAGCAGTTGCTGCTTGACGGCGTCGACGTTGGTTTCGCCCTTCTCGGCGAGATGGATCTGCTGCAACAGCAGTCGATCGAGTGCGGTTTCCCAGCCCATAGGTAGCGGCTCCGCCGGGAGTTATCGGTCCCCCGCCGCCCTGGCTGACCACGCCTTGCCAACTGCCGGTGCGATCGCGGCTATTCGATCGACCGCGGTGGCGCCGTTACTCCATCAGCGCCCTGGCGTCGTGAGGCAGCGCCACCACCATGCCCACGAACGTCGCCCCGGCCGGAGAACGTTCGATCGCCCCGAGCAGCAGGTCACCGACCCGCAACGCCGCCACCGCGGCCGGACCGGTGCGCACCCAGTGACCTTCGCCCTCGTCGTCCTGCACGCCCAGGCCGTCCTCGCCGAGGTCCTCGACGCGCAACAACGTCGGGCGCGTCGCGCCGCCGTCACCGGCCGACAGCAGCTGGCTGGCCTGGTTGAGGCGATCTACCTGATCGAGCAGGCCGCCGCGGCAATCTTCGAGCACGCCGCCGAGCTCCAACTCCTGCGTCTGCTGCAACCAGTCGTAGAAGCGGCGCAGCTCCGCGTACGTCGTGTGCACGGCGGCGGCGCGCGTTGTCGCCGGCGCGCCGAGATAGACGTGCAGCAAGAGGCGCAACAGGTCCTGGCTGGTGACCAGTTCGACGTCGTCGTGCGGCAGCGCCGCGTTGGCCTGCAGCCCTGGCCAGATGCGCAGCGCGGCGGCGGCGGGCTGCTGCTCACGCCCGGTCTCCCACAGGTACTCCTGCACCAGTGCGTCGAGGTTGCCGGCGGCGGTTTCGTCACCTTCGTCGGGTTCGTCGTCGAACGGGTTCTCGTCGTCGTCAGCGGCTCCCTGGTCGAGGCCCGCCATGCGCTCGAGCTGTGCAAACACCTCGTCGACGTCCTGGTGCCGGCGCAGGCCCTCGTCGAGGGCGCGCACCATGCGTTCACCGAGTGTCGCACCGGGCGGCGCCGGGGGCACGGCGTCGCCGCCGTCCTGCGGACCGCGCCGCGACAGCCACGCGTTCCAGATCTGCAGCAGCAGCTGGCGGGCGCGTTCGAGGTCGATGTCGGTGTGGAACGCCAGCTCTTCGAGCAGCGGTCCGAGCACCCGCCCCGGCCGGTCGGCCTCGGACAGTTGTTGGCTGATCGTCGTCGCAGAACGTTCGCTACCCCCCGCCAACAGCAGCTGGTCGAGATCGGCTTCGAGGCGTTCGAGCGGCAGGATGTTCACCGGCTCGGCGGTCGGGCTGGCGCCCTGTTCGGGTCGGCGCAGCAGCAGGTGTTCGAGTTCGGCCTGCGACAGGCGACGGCCCAGGTCGAGGCGGTCGACGTCGCGAGCGAAGGCCTCGGCGAGGCTCGCGCCCGGGCGGAACACCGCCGCGGCGCTCGACGGACGATGCCCCTCGCTGGTGTTGTAGAGGCGCCCCACCACCAGGTCCCCCACCTGCAACGAGCCGCTGGGAACCGACAGGTCGATCGCTTCGTCGCTTTGCAGATCGCGCACCGACACGTCGTCGTCGTCGACCGTGTCGACGAGGAACACGCCGGCCAGCGAATCGCGCAGATCGACGTCGGTCGCGTAGCTGCGCACCTCCGCCGGCACCGCGCCGAGCACCTCGCTCTGCCGTTCGAGCACGAGCCACTCCGCGAACCGGAACTCGGCCGCCGCGGGCTGCGGCCGCGCCGCGCCTTCGGCGCCGAAGAAGTCGCGGCGCGCGCGCATCGTCTCGGCCTGCAGGCGCGGCTCGAGCTGCAAGCGTTCGGCGAGCTTGCTGACGGCGACCTCGAGGGCCTGGCCTTCTTGGCGGGTCATTGCGGGCAAGGTGCCACACCGCGGGCAGAAAGCAACGATCGACACTGCCCCCTCGCCTGACCTAGGCCTTTGCGGCATCATCCCCGCTCGTGGTTGTCTTCGGTCAGGACCCATCGGTAGCCCCAGGCCCCGCCGGCGATGCCGGCGTCGCCGGCTCTTTCGTCGACTCGGGCTTCTGGACCCAGTTGCAGGAGATCGGCTGGGTCGATCGCACGGCGATGGCGGTGCTGCTGGTGTTCTTCGTGATCGGCCTGTTCAAAGGCCTGATCTGGCAGGTGAGCCGCGTCGGCATCCTGGTGGCGGCCTACGTCGTGTCCGGCCGCTACGGCCACGTGCTCGGTGACTGGCTGGCGCAGGATCCGGCCGGCAGCCTGAACGGGACTGGCGGCGCCGAACCGGTGCCGGCCACGCATGGCGTCGATGGCGCGGTGCAGGCCAGCGACGCCGTCCTGCACAGCCCACAACCTGCGGAGACGACGCTGTATCTGGCCTACGTGCTGCTGTTCCTGGCGGTGTTGGTCGTGCTGAGCCTGCTGGCGATCCTGCTGCAGAAGCTCGCCAAGAAGGCCGGCCTCGGCTTCTTCGATCGTGTCGGCGGCGGCGTGCTCGGCGTCGCCACGGGCGCGTGCCTGGTGCTGTTCGGCCTGTCGGTCGTGCACATGTTCTTCCGCGGCAGCCAGCTGGCGATGGCCGCCGAACACTCCCACTCGCTGCGCCTGTCGCAGCAGGCGATCGCGATGCTCGGCGAGTCGGTGCCTGACGAGTTGCGGAAGGTGTTCGCGCTGCAGCCGCTGGACTCCGGATTGACGGATGACGATGGGGCAACTGGCAATGGGCAGACGAGCGGTGCCCCTGGCAGCAGTCTCCCCGGCAGCAGTGTCCCTGGCGGCAGTGTCCCCGGCGGCACCCACCGCTGACGCGGGCTGGGGCTTTGTGTTGCGCCGGCGCGCGTCGCGACCGATCCTTGGCGCCTTCGCCGTGGCGGTTCTTCCGGGACCGACGCGATCACCCTGCTTGGGGGCGTCCGCGCGGCGCGGGCTGAGAAGCACCCCTCGAACCTGAACCGGATCATGCCGGCGTAGGAAACAGCAGCTCATGAGCACTGACAGCACGGGCCTGCGGCCCCTCCAAGAGTCCTTTCCCAACTCGGCCAAGGTCGAGGTCGGCGACTTCGGCGTGCCGATGCGCGACATCCGGCTGACCAATGGCGACGTCGTGCGGGTCTACGACACCACCGGCCCGCAGGGTCACGAGCCCAAGGCCGGCCTGCCCAAACGGCGCCAGCCGTGGATCGACGCGCGCGTGGCGCGCGGCGACACCAACTTCTCGCAGATGCACTACGCCCGCCGCGGCGTCATCACCGAGGAGATGCGCTTCGTCGCGATCCGCGAGAACGTCGATCCCGAGTTCGTGCGCAGCGAGATCGCCCGCGGGCGCGCGATCATCCCCGCCAACCGTTGCCATCCGGAGATCGAGCCGATGATCATCGGCCGCAACTTCCTGGTGAAGATCAACGCCAACATCGGCAACTCGGCGCTCGGCTCGTCGATCGACGAGGAGGTCGAGAAGCTGCAGTGGGCGATCCGCTGGGGCGCCGACACGGTGATGGACCTGTCGACCGGCAAGAACATCCACGAGACCCGTGAGTGGATCATCCGCAACAGCCCCGTGCCGATCGGCACGGTGCCGATCTACCAGGCGCTCGAGCGCGTCGAGGGCCGCGTCGAAGACCTCAACCTCGACATGTTCCTGCAGGTGCTCGAGGAGCAGGCACAGCAGGGCGTCGACTACTTCACGATCCACGCCGGGGTGCTGCTGCGGCACGTGCCGCTGACCGCCGAACGCGTCACCGGCATCGTCTCACGGGGCGGCTCGATCATGGCCAAGTGGTGCCTGCACCACCACGAGGAGAACTTCCTCTACACGGGCTTCGCAGAGATCTGCAAGCTGATGAAGCGCTACGATGTGTCGTTCTCGCTGGGCGACGGGCTGCGGCCCGGGTCGATCAAGGACGCCAACGATGCGGCGCAGTTCGGTGAGCTCGAGGCGCTCGGCGAGCTGACCAAGATCGCCTGGGAGCACGACGTGCAGGTGATGATCGAGGGCCCCGGCCACGTGCCGATGCACAAGATCAAGGAGAACATGGACCGGCAGCTCGAGGTCTGCCACGAGGCGCCGTTCTACACCCTGGGTCCGCTGACCACCGACATTGCGCCGGGCTACGACCACATCACCTCGGCGATCGGCGCGGCGATGATCGGCAGCTACGGCACGGCGATGTTGTGTTACGTGACGCCCAAGGAACACCTGGGCCTGCCCGACCGCGACGACGTCAAGCAGGGTGTGATCACCTACAAGATCGCCGCGCACGCCGCGGACCTCGCCAAGGGGCACCCCGGCGCGCAGGACCGCGACGACGCGCTCAGCAAGGCGCGCTTCGAGTTCCGTTGGGAGGACCAGTTCAACCTCGCCCTCGACCCCGAGACGGCGCGCGCCTACCACGACGAGACGCTGCCGCAGGACGGCGCCAAGGTGGCGCACTTCTGCTCGATGTGCGGGCCGCGCTTCTGCTCGATGAAGATCACCGAGGAGGTGCGCGAATACGCCAAGAAGGGCATGGCCGAGAAGCGCGAGGAGTTCGCGGCTCGGGGCGGCGTGATCCAGTGAGTCGAGCGCGCCGCCGCGCGCTCAGACCAACCGCAACTGCGCGCGGCGATGCCGCACGATCTCCCCTTCCAGCAGGAAGATCACGTCCTCCGCGATGTTCGTCGCCAGGTCGGCGATGCGCTCGATCTGGCGCGACATCGACAGCACCAGCACCGCGGCCTCGACGTCCGCCGGGTTCTCCTGCATTCGCTGCTGCAGCAGCTCGAACATGCGGCGCTGCAGGCTGTCGACGGCGAGGTCGTCGTTGAGCACCTCGCGCGCCAACGCGACGTCCTCACGCGCCAGGCAATCCAGCGCCTTGTGCGTCATGCCCTTGGCCATCGCCACCATCTGGGCCAGCTCCTGCGGCAACGTGAACCCGGGCAGGGCCTTCAACTGCAGGGCGCGCGAAGCGACGCTCTCGGCGGCGTCGCCCATGCGCTCGAGATCGCTGTTGATCTTGAGCACGGCAACGACGAAGCGCAGATCGCCGGCGACCGGCTGGTGCAACGCGAGCACCTTGAGGCACTCCTCCTCGAGGCGCACCTCGGCCGAGTCGACCTCCGAATCGCCGCGCACGACCTCCTGCGCGTTGGCCGCGTCGAGATCCAGGAAGGCCGCGGTGGCTTTGCCGATCGAGGTTTCGACCAGGGCACCGAGGCTGAGCAGTCGCTTGCGCAGGCTTTCGAGATCACGATACAGATGCAGGGTCATGTAGAAGGCTCCTCCGCGTTGGTGATGACGGGCAGGTGAACCCAGAAGGTGCTTCCCTTGCCCAGCGCGCTGCGCACCCCGACTTCGCCGCCGAGACTGCGCACGGTGTTCTTGACGATCGAGAGTCCCAGGCCGGTTCCGCCCAGGTCGCGGGACCGCGCCCGGTCGACCCGATAGAAACGCTCGAAGACCCGCCGCTGGTCCTCCGGCGACAGGCCGATGCCGGTGTCCTGCACCTCGAGGGTCGCGCGATGGCCGTGCGTGTCGAGGCGAACCTGCACGCGACCGCCTTCGGGGGTGTATTTGATCGCGTTGTCGATCAGATTGCCGACCACTTGCCGCAGCGCTTCCGGATCCGCGCGCACCGGCGCGGTCCCGCCGAGCCCCTCGGTCTGCAACTGGATGCCGCGCTTGTCGGCGAGCGGCGCCAGGTCCCGCACCGTCTCACGCAGCACCTGCGCGAGGTTCTGCACCGCCGCCGACTTCTCGAGGTCCAATTCGTCCAGTCGCGACAACGTCAGCAGGTCGCCCACGAGTCGCGCCAGGCGCTCGCTCTGCCGCGAGACCTTCTCGAGGAAACGCTGCCGGATCGTGGGCGCCATCTCGGCGTCGTCGATCATCGTCTCGACGTAGCCCAAGATCGCCGCCAGCGGGGTCTTCAGTTCGTGGGAGACGTTGGCCACGAAGTCGCGCCGCAGCGACTCGAGGCGCTTGATGCGACTCTGGTCCTCGACGCTGACCGCAAAACCGTGTTCTCCCAGGGAGCGGATCCGCACCGTGACGTCGCGACGGCCGTCGGCGATCTGCTCCTGCAGTTCGAAGTCCTGCTCGGCGCCAGTCTGGCGGCACGTTTCGATCGCCGCCTGCAAGCGCGGCCAGGCCACCAACTCCACCAGCTTGCGGCCGATCGCGCCCGGCGCCGGAAGCGAGGCGAGTTCTTGCGCGGCCGCGTTGTTGGTGACCACCACGCCGTGTTCGTCGAGCAGGATCAGTCCGCCCGGTGCTCCTTCGAGGCCTGCGGCATAACGGTCGCGAGCACGCAGACAGTCCTGCAGTTCGCGCCGACCGGCCACCGCCTCGGCGGTCTTGGCCACGGCGACGCTGCGTTGCCGGCTGACGGCCACGAGGGCTGCGACCAGCGCCGCACCCAGCAGCAGGCAGAGCCAGGTCAACAACGGATCGACCTCACGGCGAAGATGCTATCGCGAACCATGACGGTGCGAACCATGCGACGTGGGCCGACGCGAACCCACATCGGAGCGGTCGGTCACTGCGGTGCGTCGCTGAAGCGGTAACCGACGCCGCGCACGGTCTCGATGTAGGTCTGGCTGTCGCCGAGCTTCTGGCGCAGCGCCCGAACGTGAACGTCGATGTTGCGGTCGGTGACGATCGCGTCTTCGCCGATCACGCGACTGAGCAGGTGCGCGCGCGTGAACACGCGCCCCGGGTGCGATGCCAGGAAGTGCAGCAGCCGCATCTCCGTGGGCGTCAGGCTGATCAGCTGCTGATCCAGCCGCGCCTCGTGCCGTCCCAGATCGATGGCCAACGGGCCGCGCACGACGCGTTCGCCGCCGCCGCTCTGCTCACGCAGCGGACCGCGGCGCAACACGACCTTGACGCGGGCGACCAGTTCCCGCGGGCTGAAGGGTTTGGCGATGTAGTCGTCAGCACCGATGCCGAGACCGAGCACGATGTCGCTCTCCTCGCTCTTGGCGGTGACCATGATGATGGGGATGGCCCTGGTCACCGGATCCGACTTGACCTGACGGCAGACCTCCACGCCGTCCATGCCCGGAAGCATCAGATCCAGGATCACGAGGTCCGGGTTGTCGGTGCGGATCCGGCTGAGCCCCTGCTCGCCGTTCCGGCACGCGATCACCTTGTGACCCTCGCGATCGAGGTTGTACTGGATGACTTCGAGCAGGTCTGGCTCGTCTTCGATGACCAGGATCTTGGGCTTGGCCACTGCGATCACTTGTTACTCGTCTCGTTGCCTGATGGACGGCGAGGAGACTAGGTAGGTTGTGACAAGAAACCGCGAAGACCAGTTCAAGCTTCGGCCTGCATGGAGACCCGGGCGTAGGGCAAGGCCAGTTCCAGACCCGAGGCCCGCAGACTGGCGACGACGGCCACCTGAAGACGTCGCCCGGCCGCTGCCACGGCGGCGAGCAAGTCGGGACCGGCGACCGGAAAGGGCAGTTCGCCGCTGCCGGTCACGTGGCCGAACCGGATGCGCGGCGGCTCTCCTTGGCTGCCGACCCGCTGGATCGTGAGAGTCGAGGCCACCGTCGGCGCAGCCTGGCCGAATTGCTGTAGCCCGAGCAGGAGCAGCGGTGCGGTGCGGTGCAGGTCGCAAGACCACAGGTGCACCCCTACGGCCGGCAACAGTTCGAGTCGTCGTCCCTGTTCGCGCAGCGCCACGCGCGCCAGATCCGCGACCTGTTCGAGCAGCGTGTCCAGATCGATCGGTTGCGGAATCGGGTCGCCGAGCAGGGCCCGCAGCAGGCGCACCGTGTCGCTGCCGCGTCGGGTCGCCCGCAGCACCGCGTGGCGTTCCGCCTCGCCGACCATGCCCATCTGCGCATGCCCCTGAATCGTGAACAGCACATTGCCCAACTGGTGCACGACGCCGGGCGCGAGCAACGTCATCAGCTCGCCCCATGCCGGGGTGCTTGCGGCGCCGCGCGCGGGCTCGGCCAACGGCGCTGGCGTCGAGGCAGTTCGCAAGGGTTCTTCGGTTGCACTCATGACCGTCGTCATCGCCGCCACCGGCGCTGCATGGGGCCGCCAAATCTCCGGCTTCGTCGCGCTTCATGCAACGCTGTGCTTGGGTTCCGCAGCGAGCCGGGCCCGGTTGCGCGCCGCGAAGCCAGGCGCCGCTAGTTGGGGTGGTTCAGTCGCTGCAGCGACCCGACCTCGCCGAGTTCGGCCTCGATCGGTCCGGTCACACGACCGTCGCGCAGCAACTGCAGGCGGATGCGCGCGCCGGGCCGGCCCTGCAGGATGCGATCGTGCAGCGAACTCGCGTCGGCGATCACCTCGCCGTCGACGCTCAGCACCACATCGCCGCGGCGCAAACCGGCGCGTTCCGCGGGTTCGCCCACGGCGACGCGGGTGATGATCGCTCCGGGACATGCCTCGTCGGCGGGGCGGCTGCGCGATGCGAACTCGATGCCGAGGAAACCGCGGCGCACCTTGCCATCCGTGGCGCGCGCCATCGCGTCGAGCGCCCACTTCAGGCTGCGGCTGGGCACGGCGAACGAGATGCCCTGCGCCGCCGTGGCTGCCTGGGTGGTCACGCCGACCACCCGGCCGGCACCGTCGAACAGCGGGCAACCCGAGCTCCCCGGGTTGACGGGGGCGCTGAACTGCAGGAAATCGCTGGTCACGCCCAGGTCCGTGTGCAGATGGCGGCCGACGTAGCTGACCACCCCCGCGGTAACCGTCTGCGTGAAGCCGAACGGGTTGCCGACTGCGACGATCCAGTCGCCAGCCCGCAACTCTTCGCTGGGACCCAGGGGCAGCGCGACGAGGTCATCGGGTGCCGACACCAACCGCACCAGCGCGAGGTCCGTGGCCGCGTCTTCCCCCACCACTTCGGCGCGGAAACTGCCGCGTTCGGGCACCTGCACCTGCATGTCGCGGCTGCCGATGACGAGGTGGCGGCTGGTGACGACGAGTCCCTTGGCGTCGACCACGAACCCCGAACCGGTGCGCTGTCCCGGTGCGGCTTGGAACACCGGTTCGGTCCACGTGCGACCGATCGCCGGGAGCGCGCCGGACGCGTCCTGATCGCGGACTCCGGCAACAGTCTCGCGGGCCGGTGACCCTGCCGTCGCGTCCTGGGCAGGAGTCGCGTTGCAGCGCACCGTGACCACACCCTTGCTGACCTGTGCCACCACGTCCGCGAACGAAGTCGGCGGCATGCGCCCCGCGATGGCGGTCGCATCACCAGCATGCCAGACTTGCCTCTTGGGCCCGAGCAAGTTGCCAGCCCACACACCGGCACCGAGGCAAACGGCGCCGAACGCGGCGATCGAGATAGGCGTGCTGATGCGAACCGCCATGCGGCGCAGAGTGTAGCCCACGCTGCCGCAGCCGCCAGGGGGGCGCGTCGGTGATCCCGCGCACGCCCGCCGCGGGCCTCCCTTGGCACGGGGATCCGGACATGCGTGCGGCTAGTCTGCGCGGATGCCCGCGGCCTACGACCAACTGCTCGCGCACCACCGGGAAGTCTTCCTGCTCGGCTCCACCTCGGCACTGCTCGGCTGGGACCAGGAGACCTACATGCCCAAGGGCGCCGGCGAGGTGCGTGCGGAGCAGTTGTCGCTGTTGGCCCGGCTGCAGCACGAACGCGTCACCGACGCCCGGGTCGCCGAGTGGCTCGCCGCCTGCGAAGCCGACCGCGAGGTGATGGCGGATCCCGACCGGGCCGCCAACGTGCGAGGCCTGCGGCGCGACCACGATCGCGCCACCCGGTTGCCCGGCGCGCTGGTCGCCGAACTCGCGGCGACGGAGAGCCGTGCGCAACAGGAGTGGGCAGCGGCCCGGGCGCGATCGAACTTCGCGCGCTTCCGGCCGTGGCTCGAACGCATGGTCGGGCTGCAACAGCAGAAAGCCGACTGCCTGCGGCGTTCCGACCAATCGCGCTGGGACGCGCTGGCCGACCTCTACGAACCCGGCATGAATGCGGCCGACCTGCAGACGTTGTTCGCGCCACTGCGGCAACGCCTGGTCGCGCTGCGCGAGCGGCTACTGGGCGGCAACCGACCCGACGACTCGTTCCTGCGCACGCCGATCGACGAGAGCCGCCAGGAGTCGTTCGTGCGCGCCGTGGTCACCGCGATGGGCTTCGACCCGCAGCGCGGCCGCATCGATCGCAGCGCCCATCCGTTCTGCACCGGCACCGGTGGCGACGTGCGCCTGACGACACGCTTCCACGAAGACAACGTGCTCGACGCCCTGGGCTCGACCATGCACGAAGGTGGCCACGGACTCTACGAGCAGGGACTCGACGAGCAGCACCTGGGATCGCCGCTCGGCGAAGCGGTGTCACTCGGCATCCACGAGAGCCAGAGCCGCCTGTGGGAGAATCACGTCGGTCGCTCCGCCGCGTTCTGGCAATGGTGCTGGCCGGTCGCGCAACAGCACCTGGGCAGCGCGTGTGACGGGCGCGACGCCGCCTCGATCTTCCGCGCCGCCAACGTCGTGTCGCCGAGCCTGATCCGCGTCGAAGCCGACGAGGCCACCTACGACCTGCACGTCATGGTGCGCTTCGTGCTCGAGCGCGCGATGATCGCCGGCGAACTGCCCATTGCCGAGCTGCCGACGCAGTGGAACGCGCTCTACCAGGAATACCTGGGCCTGCAGGTGCCCGACGATCGCCGCGGCTGCCTGCAGGACGTGCACTGGTCGTGTGGCCTGTTCGGCTACTTTCCGACCTACACGCTCGGCAACCTCTATGCGGCGCAGTTCGCCGCAGCCGCGGATCGGGCGCTCGGCGGCCTGCCGGACCTGCTGCGGCGCGGCGAGTTCGCGACCCTGCGTGAGTGGCTGCGACGCGAGGTGCACTGCCACGGTCGTCGCCACGAGCCCGCCGAGCTGTGCCGGCGCGTCACCGGCTCGGCCCTGTCCAGCGAACCGTTCCTGGGCCATCTCGACACCAAACTCAGCGAGGTCTACGGACTGTGAAGTTCCTCCCCGTCTTCGTCTGCTGCGCCATCGCCGTCACGGCGCAGGAACGCGTCAGCCTCGACGGCACGTGGTCGGTGCGTCGCGACCAGGACGGCAAGGCCGTCGAACCAGCGTTGCCCGTGCAGGTGCCAGCTGCGTTCGAGACCTCGCTCGGTATCGACTTCGACGGCGTGGCCTGGTACCGCCGCGAGCTGCCGGTGCCCGACGGCCACGCTGGCCGTGTGCGCATCGAGTTCGCCGCGGTCGCCACCGCCGCAACCGTGTTCTGCAACGGCATCGAGGTCGGCAGCCACCTGGGCGGCTGGACGCCGTTCCGCGTCGACGTCACCGAAGCCCTGCGCAAGCCGGGACCGAACGTGCTCGAGGTTCGCGTCGACGAGAAGGTCGGCCACAACACCCAGGGCTTCTTGCCGATCGTGCAGCCCCACTTCGGCGGCATCTGGCAGAGCGTGACGATGTGCCTCGACTCGGGGCCCGTGATCGATCGGCTCGGGCTGACGATGTTCGGCCACCACCGACCGGTGCCGCTCGGCGACGCGCCGTTCGAACTGTCGTTCACGGTACCGGCGTTCGCCGCGGGCGGCGCCACTGCGAGCATCGAAGTGTTGGGCGTGGATCACGGCAACCGCGCCGAAGCGCAGTTGGCGGCCGGTCAGCCGTTCGCGGGGCAGCTGTCGATGCAGCGGCTGCAGCCATGGTCACCAGAGGCGCCGCATCTCTACACGGTGCGCGTCACCCTGAGGGACGGTGCGCGCGAGGTCGATCGCGTCGAACGCCGGGTCGGCTTCCGGGATCTGCGCGCCGACGGCACCAAGGTGCTCTGGAACAGCGCGCCGCTGCAACTGCGTGGGGTGTTGCACTGGGGCTATTCGCCGCCGCACCTCGCGCCCCCCAGCGACCCCGCGTTCTGGCGACGGCAGCTCACGGACTTCCGCAGCATGGGTTTCAACTGCCTGAAGTGCTGCCTGTGGGTGCCGCCGCGCTGCGTCTACGACCTGTGCGACGAACTCGGCATGCTGGTGTGGCAGGAGTACCCGACCTGGCACCCGCAGATGGACCAGGCGCACAAGGACGAACTGCTCGCCGAGTACGGCGAGTTCTTCGTGCACGATCGCAGCCACGCGTCGGTCGCCTTCCGCAGCATCACCTGCGAGACCGGCCACAGCGCTGACCTCGACGTCGTCAAGGCGCTGTTCGAGGCCTGCAAGGCCGCGGTGCCGAACACGCTGGTCGTCGACGACAGTTCGTGGATCGGCTGGCAACGCATCACGGACTTCTGGGACGAACACCCCTACGGCAACAACTCGTGGTTTCCGGGCCGCCTCGCGGACTTCGAGAAGCACATCGCCGAGAAGGGCAAGAAGCCGCTGCTGCTCGGCGAGTGCATCGCCGCGGACACCTGGTTCGACGTCGCCGCCTGGCAGCGACTGCATCCCGGAGACAATCCCTGGTGGTGGTGGCGGCCGACGTGCTACGACTCGCAGGTCGCGGCCGAGGCGTGGCTCACGCAGCGGTTCGGCGAACAGGTCGTGCGCTCGTTGTTGCCGACCTCGCTCGACTTCGGCCTCGCCAACCGCAAGTTCCAGATCGAACAGCTGCGGCAACGCCTTCCCGAAGCCGGCTACGTGGTCTCGGTCGCGCGCGACATCCCAAAGTGCCGCATGGGCCTCTACGACGAGCAGGACCAGTTGAAGTGGTCTGCCGAGCAGTGGGCATGGCATCGGGACACGATGCTGTGCCTGGACCTGCCGTGGCACGGCCGGGCGCTCGCCGACAACCGCGTGCCGGTGCGCATCTCCCACTTCGGCAGCGGCCCGCTGCAAGGCACGTTGCGATTGTGGACCGACTCCGTCGAAGGAGAGAAGTTGGAGGTCCCGGTGCGCGTGGACGCGGGCGCGGTCAGCGCGCCGATCGTGCTCGAGCTCGCGGGCGCTCCCGAGCGGCTGCAGCGCGTGCGGGTGCACGCCGAACTGACCGGCAGCCATGCGGCGACCAACAGTTGGGACCTGTGGCGCGCGCCGGTGCTCCACTACCCGGTGACGACGCCGCCCGTGAAGTTCGTCGATCACCTGACCATTGCGCTGCTCGACGAACTCGAGCAGGGTGGGCGCGTCGTGCTGAGCGCCGTCGACCGCAAGGACTCCTGGCGCGCCGAGGGCATGTGGTTCCTCAAGGGCGCACCGTTCCTGACGCCGCACCCGCTGCATCGGCGCATTCCGGGGCAGGCGCTGCTCGAACTCGCCGCGTTCGATCTCGAGTCCGGACGGGTGATGCCGTGGGACCTGCTGCGCGACGAAGTCGATCCGATCCTGGCGTTCTGGGAGACCCACGACATCCCCGAGGCGCGCCTGCACCTGTATGCGTTCGACACGCGCGTCGGCGCTGGGCGGCTGCTCGTGACGACGTTGCGTCTCGACGACACGGCCGCGCCCAACGCGCTGGCGATGCATCTGCAGTACGAACTGGCGCGGCACCTGCGCAACGGACCGGCACCCGAACACGCGCTGTCGGCCGCGACGTTGGCGGCGCTGCGCGGGACGCTCACGGAGAAGAAGATCGACCTGCCGGTGTGGCGCTTTCGCACCGACGCCGACGATCGAGGCCGCAACGCCGGCTGGCAGCTGCCGACGACCGACGTCGCCGGACCGGACTGGCGCGATCTGCGCGCGGGTTCGCACTGGGAGAACCAGGCCGAAGACCTGCGCCAGTACACCGGCGTCGCGTGGTACCGCGCCGACTTCGACATCCCGGCCGATTGGCAAGAGCAGGACGCGCGCGCCGTGTTCGAAGGGGTCGACGACAGCTTCGAGCTGTGGCTCGACGGCGAGCCAGCGGGAGCTTTCGGCGATCCGGTGACCAGGCGCACGATCTGGCTCGAACGCCAGGTCGCCGAGCTCGGACGGCGGCTGAAGCCGGGCCGGCACACCCTGGTCCTGCGCGTCGTCGACCACGCTGGCGCCGGCGGCTTGTGGAAGCCGGTGTTCCTGACCACCGGTCCCACCGACGAACGCAGCAAGCTGCTCAAGTAGCCGCTTGCGTAACGAACACGAACAGCCGAAAACCAGCCCTCATTCCTTTCTCGAGCGACTGACGACCCGCAGCGATCCCATGAAGGTCACGAGCATCCAACCGACCCCGAATCCCAACGCCTTCAAGTTCCTGCTCGACCGGCCGGTGGCCAGGCCCGGTCAGACCCTGGCCTACGGCAAGCCCGAGGATGCGCGCAGCGACGTGCTGGCGCAGGGCCTGTTCGCGATCCCCGACGTCGAGACGTTGTTCTTCTGCGACAGCTTCGTCACCGTGAGCATGACCGCGGCCGCCGACTGGCGCGCCGTCTCCGAGCAGGTCACCCGCCTGCTCGAAAGCCATGAACCCGAAGAAGTCGTCACGGCCGGCGCGTCGGCGACGGCCGATGACGACGATCCGCTCGCCAGGCTGCCCAAGGGCGGTGATCCCGCGGTGCTGTCGCGCATCAACAGCCTGCTCGACGACCGCGTGCGCCCGGCGCTGGCTGGCGATGGCGGCGGCCTCGAGGTCATGGGCCTCGAAGGCAAGACGCTGTTCATCCGCTACCAGGGCGCGTGTGGCAGCTGCCCGAGCTCGACCGCGGGCACGTTGATGGCGATCCAGAACCTGCTGCAGAGCGAGATCGACGAGGAGCTCGTCGTCACCATGTCCTGACCGTCATGACGAACGCCGCCGATCGCTGTCCGCAGTGTGGTGCGTTCGTCGAACTCGTGCACGTGCACGGCCACGGCCAGTGCCCCGTGTGCCACGGCAACGTCGAGCCGTGCTGCGCTGGCGCCGGCGACGAAGTGCGCGCCTCGGGCGAAGGCGATGCGCCGTTCGAGTCGCATCTGTTCGACCTCGCCTTCGCGCGGCTGGGCGGCGCCCGCGTCACCGTCACCACCGAAGCGCTGCTGCATGCGCTCGTCGAGTTGCTCGATGTCGATCTGCCGGCCGCGAGCATCGTGGTACAGGCCGGTGAGCGGGTCGGGGTGATCGTCGCCGCGGGCCCCGGCTGTCACCGCCTCGCCGCGCTTTCCTGACTCGAATCGCAGTGTCTTGACTCGAGCCTTGCGCCGCTCTAGCGTGCCCCCGCTGCTCGGCCGGAGTGGCGGAATCGGCAGACGCACGGGTTTCAAAAACCCGCGCCGCAAGGCGTGCGGGTTCAAGTCCCGCCTCCGGCACCAGTATCCTCGGGCCCGCGGGCCCCACATCCGCAACCCGGATCCGCAGCCCCTGTCCGCGGGCGCTCAGCGCGGCGACGACAGCAGCCGCACGATTGCCTGCTCACGCAGCAATCGCGCCTGGTCGGCCCGCCCGAGCAGACCGAGCACCTCGGCCAGCACCGCGCAGACCGTGGTCGTCGGGCCCAGCGTCTCTGCGGCCATGCGCGCGGCACGTTCGGCGCGGGCCGACTCCCCAGCGCGCGCCAGTTCGCGCGCGACCAGCAGCATGGTGCCCTGGATCGGGCACGCCTCGAGCAGTTCGCGTGGCTCGAGCACCGCGGGGTGGGCGTCGAGTAGCGCAGCGATCCGGTCGATGGCAGCTGGCGAGCGCGTGGACCCGTAGGCGCGCAGGGCGCCGCGCACGTCGCCCTGCTGCCGCAGCAGATCGCCGTGCAGCAGCCCGCTGCTGCTGCCGCCCGAGTCGACCTGGTGCAGCCGTTTGACCGTGCGCCGGCAGGCGGAATCGTCGGCGTCGGTCAGCTGCCGCTGGCCCAGGCGCACGAGTTCTTCGGTCAGGCGTTGCCGCTCCGCGGCCTTCTGGGTGCGCGGCGCGGCTTTGAGCACGCGCTCCTGCGCGGCGACGAGAGACTCCTGGTCGTCTTGGCTGGCGTGCAGGTCGCGCAGCTCACCGAGCAGCACGTAGTCGTCGGGGAACTGTCTGACCGCCGCGGTCACCTCTTCACCCAGGGTCTGTGGCAGCACCTGCCCCTGGCGGCGCAGCGCGCGGCAGCGCAGCTGCAGCAGCGAGCGCTGCAGCTCCTTGGGCAGGCCCGGCTCGACGACGCGCGCCAGCCAGCCCAGCGCCTCGTCGACGCGGTCGCGCTCGAGCGCCAGTCGCGCGAGTTTGAGGGTCGCGTCGGGGACCACGTGCCGATAGCGGTCAGGAACGGGTCCGCGGTACCGGGCGACCTTCAGGAACGTCTCGCGGCTCTTCTTCTTGTCGTGGCCGACGAGCCGGGCCGTGGCCAGCAGGTGCCGGCCGAGCACCGCCTCGCCGCGCATCTCGTCGACACGACCGCGCAACAGCCACACCGCCAACAGCCCTCCGGCCGTGAACGCGACGAGCAGCAGCAGCACGCGTCCGACGGTGGTCTCGAGCATCGGCTGCAGCACGCGGAACGCCAGGTCGAGCAGCTTGAGCAGCACGTCGACCGCCGGCCCGAACAGCGCGAGCAGCAGCAGCACGGGCAGCGCGAACAGGGCGACGCGCAGCCACGGGCTCTTCGGCAGGATGGCGCGGAACGGGGCCCACAGGCCGCGGCGCAACCACTCACCCGGTCCGGCCATGGCCATCCTCCTGTGCGTCGCCGTCGTCATCGGCCGCGGCCGCGCCGCGTTGACCCAGGTCGTGCAGCGCCTGGTCGAGCCGCAGCTTGAGGTTCGGGTCGCGTTCCTCCTCGCGCAGCCGTCGCAGCGCGTCGACCGCGGCCTTGCTGCCGATCGACCGCAGGGCGCGCACGATCTGGCCGCGGCGGTTGTTGTGGCGCGGCACCAGGCCGACGGCGAGCCGTTCGAGCCAGCCGGTCTGGCCGTAGGCCGTGGTCAGCGGTGCGATCGCCGCGTCCCCCATCGCCACCAGCACCGCCCGCACGAGATCGTCGATGACGGCGGGTTCCGGGCCGAATGCGGCGCACAGCTGGCGCGCGGCGCTCACGCCGCCCCGCGCCAGCAATTCGGCGAGCCGGGTGCGCACGTCGGGCGCGGTCTCGGGGTCGGTGTAGGCGGCGAGCAGGTGGTCGTGCGCGTTTTCGCCGTGGCCCGCGAGGATGCGCGCCGCGGTGGCTCCGAGCTGCGCATCGCCGAGCCGCACGATCAGGCTGCGCGCAAGGGACCGGCTGCAGCCGCGCCGCACCAGCACGCGTTCGAGCACCTCGGGGTGCTGCGCCGCGGGGATCGCCAGCAGCACGTCGTCCTCGCGGTGAAACGTCGGTTCGAGCAGCAGCACCTCGGCGACGAAGTGGCCGGGCGGCACCGCCTCGAGGAACCGCCGCAGCACCGCGCCGTCGCACTTGTTGAAGCGGTGCAGGATCTCGACCGGCGGGAACCGCTCGAGCACGATCTGGAACTCGTCCGCGTCGCCGAGGCCGACGAAGAAGTCGATCAGGATCTTGCGGTGCTCGGGCCTCGCCGAGGCGAACAGCGCCTCGACGTGCGGCAGCGCCTCGCGGTCGAAACCCTGCACCACGCGGCCGACGAGGGCGGCCGGCGAACGCGAGCCGATCGGCAGCAGCCGCTGCTGCTCGAGCGCGTCGCTGGCCGCGAACAGGGACGGCGCGATCTGCGGCCCCATCGCCTGCAGCAGGTCGATGGCGACGTGGCGCACCTTGTCATCGCCGTTCCAGGCGCGCTGCAGCAGCTCGGGCACGGCGCGTTCGCGCAGCTGGAGCAGGCGGCTGCGGGCGGCCACGGCGGCGGCGCGGTCGTCGCCGAGTGCCTCCTGCACGAGGCGGCGCACGTGGCTCTCGTTCTCGTCGATCGCGTCCATCCACTGCATCGGCGAGTTCACCTCGGCGACCAGTTCGGGTTCGCGTTGCCTGATGACGCCCTCCGCGCCGCAGCTCGTGCAGCGCTCACCGGGTTGCTCGGTGCCGTGACCGCAGGCGCCGCAGTACCAGCCCGTGGTCATCAGCAGTTGCGCCGCGCCGCCGCCGCCGCCGTCGCCCTGGTTCGCGCTGCGCACCGCGAGCAGCCGTTTGCCGACGGGCACCAGGGGCAGCGCGCGCGCGTCGCGTTCGCCTTCGTCGAGCAATTGCGCGGTGGCGCCGTCGATGCCGTTCTCCTCGGCCTGCAGCCTCGCGCTGAGCAGCGCCACGCCCTCGGCCTGCGGCGCCAGCGCCTTGGTGGTCTGCAGCGCGGCGCGTGCCCCGGCGACGTCACCGGCGTCGAGCGCACGCAGCCCGGCGTTGGCGGCTGCGCGAGCGACCTCGCGCGCGAGCAGCGGCCGGGCGCTCGGCCCGCCGGCGATCGACAGCAGTCGCCGTCCCGCGCGCGCCGCGGCCGCGAAGTCACTGCTGCGCAGCCGCGTGCGGAACACGAACTCCCAGGCGTCGGCGCGCACCGGCAGGTTCGCCAGCGCCCGTTCGGCGACATCGGCAGCTTCGTGCACCTGCCCTGCCGCGAGCAGGCTCTGCGCCAGCAGCAGTTCGTTCTCGGCGCTGTCGATGCCGAACGCCTTCTGCAGATACAGGTGGTGCTTGTGCGCCTGCGCCGGTTCGCCGAGTTCGGTCAACACCTTGCCGAGCAGCAACCGCGCGTAGTGGTTCTCGGGGTCCTCGGCCAACACACTCGACAGGCGCTTTCGCGCCCCTTCGTGATCCCCCTGCAGCGCCTGCTCGACGCCGAGCAGGTAGTCGCGCAGCGCCGAGCGCCGCTGTGCGCCCTGGACCAGCCGCGCGAGCCGCCACCACGCGAGCAGCAGCGCCGCGACCACGAACACCGCCAGCAGCACCTCGACGACGCCCGGCTGCGTACCGAACGAGTAGAGCCAGCCGAACACGCCCGGAGCCTCGCTGGCGGCAGGCTCGCCGGCGGGATCCTGCCACCACATGGTGTTGCCGGCAACGGCGGCGGTCGCATGCGAGGTTGGCGCGGGAAGGGTCACGACTGGCTGCACAGCTGGCTAGTCTGCTGGCTAGTGGTCTGCCACCATATCGGCAGCCGGCGCCGGCGCCGCCGCGGTCTGACCCGGCCGCGCGCTCGGCGCGGCGCGCCCCGGCGCCGCCGTTGTCATGGCCGTGTGCAGCAGGCGATCGAGCAACTGCGCAAACGACATCCCCGCGGCGGCTGCGGCCTGCGGCAACAGGCTGGTGCGCGTGAGGCCCGGGATGGTGTTGGTTTCGAGCACGATGGGGCCTGCGTCGGTGACGATCATGTCGGTGCGGGACATGCCGTCGCAGACCAACAACTCGTGGCAGCGGCGGCCGAGTTCCTGGACCTGTTCGATCTGGGCGGGCGACAATCCGCGCGGCGGCACGACCTCTTCGGTGCCTCCCGGCAAGTACTTGGCCTCGTGCGTGAACCACGTGGCACAGCGCGGGTAGATGCCGACCGGCGGCAGCGGTTGCAGCGTGGCGCCGGTGTTGCCGAGCACCGCGACCGTGATCTCCTCGCCGACGACGGCGCTCTCGGCGAACCAGCGCCGGAACCGACCGCGGAACTCCTCGACGAACGCCGTGAAGTCGTCGCGGCAGGTGATGCGATGCACGCCGACCGTGCTCCCCGACGCGTCGACCTTGACGAACGTCGGCGACCCAAGACGCGCGGTCATCGCGGCGTACTCGGCGTCCACGTCAGCATGCGCCAGCGGCACCGTCGGCACGTAGGCCGGTGCCAGCGGGATGCCGTTCGCCGCGAACACCTCGCGGGTGCGCAACTTGTCCATGGCCACCGCCGACGCGGCGCAGCCCGACCCGACACAAGGCAAACCGTACAACTCGAGCATGCCTTGCACGGTGCCGTCTTCGCCGCGCGGACCGTGCAGCACCGGGAACACCACTTCGATGCGTGCCTCGTCGAGCAGCCAATCGAGCGCCGTGCCGGGCCGCAACGGCCCGAGGTGCGCGGCGCCATCGTCGCGGCGCCAGGCCTCGGCGGCGGGCAGCGCCTGACGCCGCACCCACCATTGGCCGCGCTTGTCGATCCATACCGGCCACACCTGCCAGTGACGACGGTCCAGATGTTCGAGCACCTGCTCCGCCGACGCCAACGAGACCTCGTGTTCCGGCGATTGGCCGCCGGCGAGCACCGCTACATTCATCACATCACCCCTCCGTGGTGATGCCCGCAGCATAGGCAGGCGACCGGCCACAACGAACCGCGAACCTCGCCGTGCGCCAGCAGCAGCGACCCCAGCAGCAGCGACCCTGTTTGCGCCAGGCTCTTCAGCGCTTCGCCGGCGCGATCGACAGTCCGGCCGCCGCCGCGGCGCCCCACAGGATCGCGTCCGATCCGCCGAGGCTGGGCACGAAGCGCAGGCCCTCGTGGATGAGCCGGCTGGTCTGCGCCGGCACCTGCAGTTCGATGCGTTCGCGCAGCGCCGGCCAGCCCGCGAGCACGCCGCCGCCGAGGACCACGGCCCCCGGATTGAGCAAGGTGCACGCGTTGGCGACCATCGTCGTGGCGGCCAGGGCCGCGTCTTCGAGGATCGTGCGCGCGGTTTCGCCGGCCCGGCCGTCGAGCGCCTGCGCCGCGACCACCGCGCCAGCGGTCCACTTGCTGACGCCGAGTTCGGCCGGCGGCACCTCGGCGATCTCGGCCGCGGCGCGTTCGGTGATCGCGCGACCCCCGCAATAGGCCTCGAAGTGGCCGAGGTCGCCACAGGCACACCGCCGACCGCCGGGCCGGAACATCGTGTGGCCGATCTCGCCGGCGGCGTTGCGGGCACCGGCGTAGGGTGCGCCCGCGACCATCAGGCCTATGCCGATGCCGGTGCCGAAGAACAGGCAGAGCAGGGGGTCGGCTCCGGCCGCGTTGCCCTTGAGGTACTCGCCCCAGGCGCTGGCGCGGCCGTCGTTGAGTACGCGCGTGCTGAGTCCGAACCGCTCGTCGACGAACTGCGCGAGCGGGAAGCCGTCGAGCGGCAGGTTCGGTGCCCGATCGATGCTCTCGCCGTGAGCCGGAATCACGCCGGCGGTGCCGAAGCCCGCACAGCGCGGAGCCTCACAGCCGGCCGGCAGTTCACGCAGCACCTCGCGCACCGCGGCTTCGAACTGCGCCAGGAACGGATCGCGGTCGCGCACCGTGGCGACCTGCTGCACGCGATGCACGGACAGGTCCTCGGCGACGAGGGCGAAGCGGCATTTGGTTCCGCCGAGATCCCCGGCCAGCACGGTTTGCATGGGCGCCTGGATGTTGCTCGGTGAGGATGTTGCTCTGTGAGGATGTTGCTCGGTGAGCCGCGACCCGCGGGGATCAGCCCGCCGACCGATCAATCCTCGGACAGCAATTCCATCAGCTCGTCGAGCAGCTTGACCATGTGCGCCTGCTGGTGCTCGAGCACCGTCACGCGCTTCATGACCTTCTCGACGATCGGCGGCAGCAGCGTTTCGAGGCACACCGACTTCACCAGCTGGAACGTCTCGACGCGGTGCGGGCTGGTGTCCTGATCGAAGTGGAAGTGGTAGGCGTTCTGCAGCGCCTGCGCGGTGTGCTCGAGGATCTCGCGCGCCACTTCGGCCTGCTCCTCGGCGCCCATGTGCGTCATCTTGAACGCTTCGACCTTGTAGCGGTGCAGGGCTTCTTTCAGCTTCGTCTTCACGGTGTTGCCTCCAGCCCGACGGATGCCGGACTCGTTGAATTCGTTGCCCCCTGGTTACAGGCGGGTGCCCGTTCGCGCAACGGGCCAGCGTGCGCACTGTAGTTCGGTGCAGCGCGCGCCAACGCCAAGAACGCGGATCAGATCCTGCCGAGCAGCAGGCAGGTGTTGTGGCCGCCGAAGCCCAGCGAGTTCGAGATCGCGTGGTCGACGCGCAGTTCGCGCGCCTCGTTGGGCACGTAGTCGAGATCGAGCTCGGGATCGGGGGTTTCGTAGTTGATGGTCGGATGCACCTGCCCGGTCTTGATCGCCATCGCGGTGGCCGCAAGTTCGATCGCGCCCGAGGCGCCGAGCAGGTGGCCGACCATCGACTTGGTCGACGACACCGCCAGCTTGCGGGCGTGGTCGCCGAACACCCGCTTGATCGCGGCGGTCTCGATCTTGTCGTTGAGCTGGGTACTCGTGCCGTGGGCGTTCACGTACTGCACGGCTTCGGGGGCGAGGCCGGCGTCCTTGAGGGCCATGCGCATCGCGCGGCTGGGGCCGTCGGCGTCTTCGTTCGGCGCGGTGATGTGGTAGGCGTCGTCGGTCGAGCCGTAGCCGAGCACTTCGCACAGGATCGGCGCGCCGCGCTTCTTGGCGTGTTCGTACTCTTCGAGCACCAGCGCGGCGGCGCCTTCGCCCATCACGAACCCATCGCGGTCGCGGTCGAACGGGCGCGACGCCTTCGTCGGGGCGTCGTTGCGCGTCGACACCGCCTTGAGCGCGCAGAAGCCGCCGAGCCCCAGATCGGTGGTCGCCGCTTCCGAGCCGCCGGTCAGCATGATGTCGGCCTCACCCCACTGGATGGTGCGCAGGGCCAGACCGATCGCATGGCTGGAACTGGCACATGCCGAAGAGGTCACGTAGCAGGTGCCCTGGAGGCCGAAACGGATCGCCGCCTGGCCCGCCATCGCGTTGGCCATGATCTTGGGAATGAAGAACGGGCTGATGCGATCGGCGCCGCGATTGATCGACAGCACCTTGCAGGCCTCGATCTCGTCGATGCCGCCGATGCCCGTGCCGGTGATGCAACCGGCGGCGGTGCGATCCTCACGCGCCATGTCCAGGCCGGACGCCTTCATCGCCTCGTCGGCGGCGACCAGATAGAACATCGAGAACTTCTCGATGCGTTTGGCCTCGGTGCGCGGGAAATACACCGACTCGTCCCAACCCCACACGTCGCAGGCGAACTTGCAGGTGTGTTTGGTCGTGTCGAAGCGCGTCAGGGGACCGGCTCCGGACATGCCCGCGAGCATGCTGGTCCAGTTCTTCTCCATGCCGATGCCGAGGGACGACACGGCTCCGATGCCGGTGATGACGACGCGACGTTTGCTCATGGCCAGAATGACTGCGGACAGGCGGTCTCGGAGAACGACGACAAGGTCTCACTCAGGTGGGCCTCACTGAGGTGGGCCTCACCGAGGGAGGCGCCGGGCACGCGTGTGCCACGTCTGCCGTCGGCGCGCTGCGCCGCGTCGGGCAACAGCACCGCGCCGTGCGCACACGGCTGCGGTTCGAAGCACGGCCCGGTCCGACGGCCGATCAGTGGCGGCTCCCGGCGAGGCACGGGCTCAGTTGAGCTTGCCCGTGATGTACTTCACGGCATCACCGACGGTCTGGATCTTCTCCGCGTCCTCGTCGGGGATGTTGATCTCGAACTCGTCCTCGAACTCCATCACGAGTTCGACGGTGTCCAGCGAGTCGGCGCCCAGGTCGTTGATGAACGACGTCTCGGCGGCGATCTTGTCGCGGGTCGTCCCGAGCTGCTCGCAGACGATGTTGTGGACGCGTTCTTCGATGTTTTCAGCCTTCGACACGTTATGCCTCGTGATCTTCAGAAGTGGTTGCGTCGGCGATCGGGTGGGAACCCCACCACCGACGGGGGGAGAGCCTAGCTACTTGGTCATGCCGCCGTCCACCACGAGAGTCTGTCCCGTGATGTAGGCAGCGGCGTCAGTGCAGAGAAATGCGACGGTTTGGGCGATGTCTTCGGGTTGGCCGAATCGGCCCAGGGGAATCTGCTGCAGCATGGCCTGCTTGGCGTCCTCGGGCAGCGAGGCAGTCATGTCCGTCGTGATGAAGCCTGGCGCGACCACGTTGACGGTCACGCCACGCCCGCCGAATTCCTGCGCGAGCGACTTGGACAGAGCGACGAGCCCGGCCTTGCTGGCCGCGTAGTTTGCCTGCCCGGCGTTGCCGGTCAAGCCTACGACCGAGCCGATATTGACGATTCGGCCGCCGCGTGCCTTCGCCATCGCGCGTGCGAATGCCTTGCAGACCAGGAACGTGCCGCGCAGATTGGCGCCGAGCACGGCGTCGAAGTCGGCCGCACTCATGCGCAGGAACAGTCCGTCGCGCGTGATCCCGGCGTTGTTGATCAACAGGTCGAGCCGGCCGGCGCCGTCCAGCACCGCCTTGGCCAGTGCCTCGACGCTGCTGTCGTCGGCGACGTCCACGACCAGCGCGCTCGCCTTGCCGGCGCCAGCCGGCAAGGCAGCGATCGCCGCCAGGGTCTCGTCGCAGCCACCCGCCTTGGTCGACGTGCAGAACACGGCCGCCCCGCGGCGCGCGAGTTCGACGGCGATGGCGCGACCGATGCCTCGCGAGGCGCCCGTGACGAGCGCAACCTTGCCAGTGAGTTCCATGTGCGTCTTCGGCGGGTCGTTCGGGGGAATCTGTTCGGGGGAATCTTGTTCGGGGGGACCAGTGCGAGGGCGCCTGTTCGCGCGGACCGGCTACCAGCGCAGCAGGATGTGGCCCCAGGCCATGCCGGCGCCGAAGGCTGGCATCACCACGAGTTTGCCCTTCTGCAGTCGCCCCGCGTCGTAGGCCTCACGCAGCGCGATCGGCACCGACGCCGCCGAGGTGTTGCCGTAGCGGTCGATGTTGGCAAAGACCATGTCCATCGGCAGGCCCACCTGGTCCATCGCCGACTCGATGATGCGCTGGTTGACCTGGTGCGGAATGATCACGCCGATCTCGTCGCGGCCGTACTTCTGCACGACGTTGCTGACCAGCTCGGCGAACACGCGCACTGCGAAGCGGAACACCTTGGTGCCCCCCATCTTCATGAAGTGCAGCCCCTGGCTCACCGTCTCGGCCGTCGCCGGATGGCGGCTGCCGCCGCCCGGCTGCGCCAACACGTCCTCGGCGCCGCCCTCCATGCTGATCGAACCACCGAGGAACTCGCCGCGACCGGCCCGCTCGAGCGGAGTGTAGATGGCCGCACCGGCGCCGTCGCCGAACAGCACGCAGGTGTTGCGATCGCTGTAGTCGAGAATGCGGCTGAGGATCTCAGCGCCGACCACGAGCACGTTCTTGAACTGACCGGAGGCGACGAAGCCGGCCGCCACCTGCGAGCCGAACACGAAGCCGCTGCACGCCGCGCCGAGGTCGAAGCCGCCAGCCTTCTTGGCGCCGAGGTCGAAGCCGATGCGACAAGCGGTCGCCGGGAACGACTGATCCCCGGTCACCGTTGCACAGATGACGAGGTCGAGTTCCTCGGGCGACATCTTCGCGTCCTCGAGCGCCGCACGCGCCGCCTGCAGGGCCAGCGTGCTGGTCACCTGATCGGTGGCGGCGATGCGCCGTTCGCGGATGCCGGTGCGCTGCACGATCCAGTCGTCCGAGGTGTCGACGAGCTTCTCGAGGTCCTGGTTGGTCAGTCGCTTCTCGGGCACGTAGCGACCGAAACCGGCAATGCCGACGGGAATCAAGGCTGTCATGCGCGCGTCTCCTTGCGTGCCAGAACACGCGGGTCCTGCCGCGGCGCCGCCGTCGCCGCGCCCATCGAGGGGTATGTCATCAGCGGCGCCATCCTCACGTCGACCAGGTTCATCCGCCCGACCTGGCTCCGCCCGAACCGCTGGCGTCATCCGGCGTGCCCGCGGCCGGCAACTGCACCGATCGCACGGCTTCGACGATGTGTTCGTTGACCTTCTGGTCGAGCGCGCGCAATGCGAACCGGATCGCGTTGGCGAATGCCGGCGCGCGCGACCGACCGTGGCAGATGGTCACGATGCCCTCGACGCCGAGCAGCAGGGCGCCGCCGTATTCGGAGAAGTCGATGCGCTGCAGGGTGTCCGCGAGGATCACCTTCTGATGCTCGGGGGCGACGCCGACCTTCTTCATCAGGCCCGCCATGTGGCGCAGCAGGTACTCGGCGACGCCTTCGCTGACCTTGAGCAGCACGTTGCCGGTGAAGCCGTCGGCGACGATCACGTGGCAGTCACCCGTGAACACCTCGACGCCCTCGACGTTGCCCTGGAACTGGATCGGCAGCTGCTTCATCAGCGCGCGCGCCTCACGCACCAGCGGGTTGCCCTTGAGCTCTTCGCTGCCGATGTTGAGCACGCCGACGCGCGGTTTGGCCACGCCGAAGGTGCCGGCGTAGTAGGCCGAACCCATCAACGCATAGTGGGCCAGATGCAAAGGCTTGGGTTGCGGATTGGCGCCGACGTCGAGCACCAGGAACGGCTGCTTCTCGCCGTGGATGATCGCGCCGATCGCCGGGCGGCGGATGCCTTCGAGACACCGCAATCCCAGGGTCGCGGCTGCGACCACGGTGCCGGTGGAACCGGCGCTGACGAAGCCGCCGGCGGCGCCCTCCTTCACGAGCTGCACGCCGACCGCGATGCTGTTGCGCGGCTTCTTGCGCATCGCGTCGGTCGGGGTGTCGTCGCAGGTCAGCACGTCAGGGGCGTCGTGCACGGCGATCGCGTCGACCGGTAGGCCCTGCGCCGCGAGTTCGGCACGAACGGCGTCCGCGGGGCCGGTCAACAGGACCTGCTCTGGCTGCACGAAACCGCGTTGCATGGCCATGGCGACGCCGGCCACGACTTCCTTGGGAGCGTGGTCACCACCGAACGCATCGAGCACGATCTTGGACAACGGATCCTCCAACTACTGCCAGGGATCTGGGTACCTGCGCGGCAGTCCGCGGCGCGGATTGCCTCCGACCCGCGCCTTTCGCAATCGCTGGCAAGGCAGGTCGGCTGTTCTCGGGCGCCAGTTCGGATCAGCCGTTCCGATCACCCGCGTATCCGGATCAACCAGGTTGGCGATCAACCTGGCTTCCGATCAACCTGGTTTCCGATCAACCATTGTCGGCGAGCAGGATCTGCCGGCCGCGGTAGTGGCCGCAGGCCTTGCAGATCGTGTGCGGTCGGATCATCGAGCCGCAGTGCGTGCAGCGAACGAGCTGCAGGCGGGTGAGGGTGAGGTGCGCGCGACGGTGGCCTTTGCTGGCGCGGCTGAGCTTACGCTTCGGGTTTGCCATGGGTAACAGTCAGGGCCTGCGGAAGCCGCGCGGCCGTGTTCCGAAAAAAGGAAGGGCGGGGAGATTACGGAGCCGGGAACGCAAGTCAATGCGGTCCTTGGAAGGTGACGCTGCGGCGTGTCGGGTGCTGCGGATCAACGCAGCTCCGCCGCGACCAGGCAGGCCTCGACGGCGGCCACGGCCGCGTCGATCGCACCGGCCGAAGTGCCCTTGCCTTGCGCCATTTCGGGTCGGCCACCGCCGCCGCCACCGAGCACGCCGGTCGCCGCCTTGATCAGGTCTCCTGCCTTGATCTTGCCGGTCAGGGACGGCGCGACCACCGCGACGAGTTGCACCTCGTCGGTGGACGGCGACATGCCGATGCCGACCAGCGGCTCGACGGCCTTGCCGGCGCGGCGCATCAGTTCCTGCAGGTCCTTGGCGCCGATGCCCGGGCGCACGAACACCACCGTGTGCACCCCGTCCTTGGCCTTCGCGGCGGCGCGGAGCTTGCCGAGTTCCTGGTCGAGGTCGGGCGCCAACGCCTTTTCGAGGTCGCGGCGCACGCGCTTGAGTTCGTCACCGAGTTCCTGCACCCGGTCCACCACCTTGGTGGCCGGGACCTTGAGGCTGTGGGCGAGGGCGCTGATCTGTTGCCGCTCCCGCTGCGCCAGTTCGAGCGCCGCGAAACCGGTGACGGCTTCGATGCGGCGCGTGCCGGCCGCGACCGCGGTTTCGCTGACGATGCGCAGCGAACCGATGTTGCCCGTGTTCGCGACGTGCGTGCCACCGCACAGCTCCTTGCTGAACTCGCCGACCTGCAGTGTGCGCACCTCGTCGCCGTACTTCTCGCCGAACAACGCCACGAAACCCTGGGCGCGCGCATCGTCGAGCCGGCGCACGACCGCAGCGACCGGCGTGGCCAACAACACCTGCTCGTTCACCTGATCTTCGACGCGCTGCAGCTGTTCGGGCGCCGGCTTCTCGGGTTGTGTGTAGTCGAAGCGCAGCCGTTCGGGCGAAACCTCCGATCCGGCCTGGCTGACGTGGTCGCCGAGCACGTTCTTGAGGGCGGCGTGCAGCAGGTGCGTCGCCGTGTGGTTGCGTTCGGTGGCGCGGCGCGCCGCGGCGTCGACCGCAAAGGTCGCCGCCTGGCCCGACTCGATGTGACCGCTGGTGACGGTCGCCTGATGCAGGTGGAAGCCGTCGAGCGCGGTGGTGTTGACGACTTCGGCCACGCCCGTGGCGGTGCGCACCTGACCGCGGTCACCGACCTGGCCGCCGCCCTGCGCGTAGAACGGCGAGCGAGTTCCGACCAGCACGACCTTCTGCCCCGCTGCCGCGCGCGGCAACAGCACGTCACCGTCACCAACGATCGCGGCGATCGGGCCGTCGACCGAGAGCTCGGCGTAGCCCACGAACTCGGTGCGGCCGACGCCATGATCACGCAGTTTGACCGCGACACTGGCCGTGAACACCGCGTCGGCGGTGACGGCGCTGGCGCGCGCGCGCTGCCGCTGCGCCTCCATCGCCGCCTCGAAGCCCTCGCTGTCGAGCCGGTGCCCACGTTCTTCCATCACCTTCTCGGTGATGTCGACCGGGAAGCCGTAGGTGTCGTGCAGGGTGAACGCGAACTCGCCACTGCCCGCGGTGCACTGACCGGCAGCCGGCCTGGCCGCAGTCTGCAGGAACTCTTCGAGACGCGCCGTGCCCTGGCGGTAGACGGTGAGGAAGTTCTCTTCCTCGCCGCGGATCACGGCGCGGCACTGCGCCGCGTTGTCGCGGACCTCGGGGTAATGGTCCCCCATCACCGCGCCGACCAGCGCGACCATCTCGAACAGGAACGGCTTGTGCAAACCGAGCTCGTAGCCGTCGCGCGCAGCGCGGCGCAGGATCTTGCGCACGACGTAGCCGCGTCCTTCGTTGCTCGGCAGCGCGCCGTCGGCGATGCAGAACGTGATCGCGCGGATGTGATCGGCGATGCGGCGCATGCGGATGTCGCGCCTGGCATCGCTGCCGTAGGCGACGCCGGTGATCTTGCCCAGGTGCTCGAGGTACGGCCGGAACAACTCGGTCTCGAAGTTGTTCTTCGCGCCCTGCAGCACCGCGGCGATGCGTTCGAGGCCCAGCCCCACGTCGATGTTCTTCTGCGGCAGTGGCACCAGCTTGCCGCCGTCCTGGCGGTCGAACTGCGTGAACACGCAGTTGCCGATCTCGGTGAAGCGGTCGTCGGGCAGTTCCTTGCAGCCCTCGTGCGCGGGCAGCGGCTCGCCCGGGCGCGCATCGAAGTAGATCTCCGAACATGGGCCGCAGACACCGTTGGGTCCCTTGCTCGGCGCTTCGGCGGGCCAGAAGTTCTCCTTCTCGCCGAAGCGGTAGACCTTCTCCGCCGGCAGGCCGATCTGCTTCGTCCAGATCTCGAACGCCTCGTCGTCGTCCTGGTAGATCGTCACCACCATCTGGCTCTCGGGGATGCCGCAGACATCGCGGAAGAAGGCCCACTCCCAGGCGATCGTCTCCTTCTTGAAGTAGTCGCCGAACGAGAAGTTGCCGAGCATCTCGAAGAACGTGTGATGCCTGGCGGTGAAGCCGACATTGTCGAGATCCGGCACGCGCAGGCACTTCTGGGCCGTGGTCACCCGCTTGTGCGGCAGCGTGCCCTTGCCCAGGAACATGTCCTTGAACTGGTTCATGCCCGCGCCCGTGAACAGCAGGGTCGGATCGTTCGCGGGGACGAGCGAGTCCGAGGCCATGATCTTGTGGCCGTTCTTCTCGAAGAACTGCAGGAAGCGGGTGCGGATCTCGGCGACGGAGAGCGGTTTCATGCGGGCGCGGGCGGGCGAAGTGGAACTTCGAAGGGCGAAGGTTGTAGCGGCAAACAGCCCGCAGGGCCACCGCGCGGCAGGGTCGACGTTCAGTTCGAGGCGGCCTGCGTGCGTGCCGACTTGCCCACCGCGGCAGCGCCGGCATCAGCAGCCTTCTCGGCGGCTCGCTCCGCAGCCTTCTCGGAAGCGGCGGCGCGCTCGGCGCCACCCGGCAGCTTCAGCATCACCTGGGCCACGAGCTTGTCTTCGATCTCACGCGCCATCTCGGCGTTCTCCTTGAGGAACTCGCGCGCCTTCTCGCGCCCCTGGCCCAAGCGGGTCTCGCCGTAGCTCATCCAGGTTCCGGAGCGCTTGATGATGCCGGCTTCGACGCCGAGGTCGATCACCTCACCGAGGCGGTTGATGCCCTCGGCGAACAGGATGTCGAACTCGGTCTTCTTGAACGGCGGCGCGACCTTGTTCTTGACCACGGTGGCCTTGGTGCGCGCGCCGATCGGCGTCTCGCCGTCCTTGATCTGGCCGATGCGGCGGATGTCGATGCGCACCGACGAGTAGAACTTGAGCGCGCGTCCGCCGGTCGTGGTCTCGGGGCTGCCGAACATCACGCCGATCTTCTCGCGGATCTGGTTGATGAAGATCAGGGTGGTCTTGGACTTGGCCGTGACCGCGGTCAGCTTGCGCAGCGCCTGGCTCATCAGTCGCGCCTGCAGACCGACGAAGCTGTCGCCCATCTCCCCTTCGATCTCGGCCTTGGGCACCAGCGCCGCGACCGAGTCGATGACGATCACGTCGACGGCGCCGGACCTGGCCAGCGTCTCGCAGATGTCCAGGGCCTGTTCGCCGTTGTCGGGTTGCGAGATCAGCAGCGAGTCGAGGTCGACACCGAGCCGCCGGGCGTACTGCGGGTCGAGCGCGTGTTCGGCGTCGATGAACGCACACACACCGCCGGTCTTCTGGGCGTTGGCGACCACGTGCAGGGTCAGCGTGGTCTTGCCCGACGACTCCGGACCGAAGACCTCGATCACGCGGCCCCGCGGAAAGCCCTTGCCGCCGATCGCCAGATCCAGTCCCAGCGAGCCCGTCGAGATGCCTTCGATGGGCACCTCCGTTCGGTCGCCCATGCGCATGATCGAGCCGTCGCCATGGGACTTGTGGATCGCTGCGAGGGCGTCTTGCAGGGCCTCGCTCAACGGTGCTTTGCCGGTCTCGTTAACCTTGGTCTTCATCGCATTCCCTCCCGGGGAGTCATGGGTGCTGTGGTGTTGCCGGGCACGCTAACGCCAACCCGAACAAAAGCCAAACACTTTCCTTCGGTGCCCGTGTAGGTAGTGGCTGGGCGCCGGCCGTCATGACGCCCGATCCTGACCTTCTTCTCGCACGTCAGGCGCCACTGCCCGGCGACTACTCACTGCCCGGCGCCTACTCGTTGCGCTTCTGCAGCTGGCGCAGCTCCTGCAGCTTCTTGGTGTAGGCGCGGTTGATCACCCGGCGGCGCAACCTGCCGAGCAGGCGCTGCGGATCGTCCGCAGCCACCACCGGCAGTTCGTCGAGTCGCACCCGGTCGAACTGGTCGAGCGCACGGTGCAGGTCGTCCTTGGGGGTGACCGTGACCGGTGGGCTGGTCATCACGTCGCCGGCGATCGTCAGTTCGTACATCTCGCGGTCGAAGGTGAACTGCCGCACGTCGTTGGCCGAGAACACGCCGACGAACTTGCCGGCCTCGTCGACGACGTGGAAGTAGTCCTCGCGGCTGTCGACCAGCAACCGCACGATCTCGCGCAGCGGCGTCGACAGGGGCACGGGCTTGAGTTCGCCGGGCTCGAACACGTCGGCCACGGTCATGCGTTCGAGCAGCGCCACCTGGTACTCACCCGCGTGAGCTGGCGACTCGGCGCGATGCGACACCTGCTTCTGGTAGAGGGCGAACCCACGGCTGAGCAGGAACGTGAGCCCGCACACCCACATCGCCGGCAGCAGCAGCTGGTACGAACCCGTCATCTCCGTGACCATGACGATGGTCGAGATCGGTGTCTTCGCGGCGCCCGCGAAGAAGCCGCACATGCCGACGATGCACAGCGCCGCGGGGTTGAGCACCAGCCCCCACTGATGGCAGACGAGGCCGACGGCGCCGCCGACGGCGCCGCCGATGACCATGCTCGGACCGAACACGCCGCCGCTGCCGCCGGCGGCGATCGTGCAGGAGGTCGAGACCACCTTGAGCACCGCGACCAGCAGCAACAGTCGCACCCCGGCCCAGCCGATCAGGCCGCCGTCGAGGGTCTGTTGCAGGATGCCGTAGCCGTTGCTCAACACCGACAACGCCAACTGGTCATCGGTGGCGCGCCACGCGAGCAACGCGATCCCGCCCGTCAACAGGCCACCCAGTGCCGCGATCAGTGGCCGCGGCCCCGGGATCTTCGCGAACCAACGCTCGCTGGCGTAGAAGAACCGCGTGTAGAAGGCGATCATCGGCACCAGCACCAGGGCCAGCAGCGTGTAGGGCAGCAGTTCGGCCACGCGGTGGAACTCGAACCCCGGCCCCAGGGCGAACAGCGAACCGAACTCGCCGGTCGCCCCACAGAACACGCAGTAGGCGACGGCCGACGACAAGAACGCCGGCATCACGACCTCGGACTCGAGTTCGGCGTCGCGGTACAGGATCTCGGCGGCGAACAGCGCCCCGGCGAACGGGGCGCGGAAGATCGCGCCGACGCCGCCGGCCATGCCCGCGGCGAGCAGCGTGCGCGTGCGGCGTTCGCCGAGCCCCAGGCGCTGGCCCAGGAACGAGCCGAAGCCGGCGCCGATCTGCGCGATCGGCCCTTCGCGACCGGCGCTGCCACCGGTGCCCAGCGTCAGCGCGCTGCAGATGCCCTTGAGGATCGGCACGCGACCGCGGATCAGTCCACCCTTGCGGTGGTAGGCGTCGATCGCCGCGTCGGTGCCATGACCGGTGGCCTCGGGCGCGAACCAGCGGCACAGCAGCGAACTCAGCAAACAGCCCACCGCTGGCACGACACACAGCAACCAGCCGCTCGGCGTGCTCACCGCTGCCTGGGATTCTCCCGGGAACATCGCCACCTCGCCGCGCGGTCCGGCCGGCACGTAACCGGCGATGCCGTGCAGCGCGATGTGCACGATCCAGCCGCACAGGTACTCGAACGCCAGTCCGCCCAGACCAGCCACGGCGCCGACCAGCATGGCCAACACGTAGACGGAACTGCGCAGGGACTCGAGCAGGGACTTCATCCGGCACAAGCAGTGATTGCAGTTCGCTGCCGTTGGCGCAAGCACGAATCCGATGCGGCTCGGCCGCCAACCGTCCTGTCGGCCAGCCCCACGGCAACCGCCCTCCGCGGCCAGTTCGCGGCGCGACGCATCGGCGACGTGCAATCGACACCTGGCCGATGGCATGATGACCGCCATGAGTGCGCTTGCCGTGGCCCTTCCGAACCGTCGCCGTCATCTCGTTCCGGGTGTGTTGTTGGGCCTGACGCTGGGGGCTGCCGGTTGCAGCCGCGAGGCCTCGGCGCCTGCGCCTGCACAGCCCGCCGGTCACCTCGCCACGCCGCTGGCTGCGCGGGTCGGCGGGGAGACGCCGCGCTTCCGCCGTCTGGACCCGGCCACCTGCGGCTTGGACTTCGTCAACGAACTGCGCAAGGAGAACACCTACACCTATCTCACCAACGGTGCCGGGCTCGCCGCGGGCGACTACGACGGCGACGGACTCGTCGACCTCTACTTCGTCTCGCAGGACGGCCCCAACCGCCTGTTCCGCCAGGATCGGCCGCTGCACTTCGTCGACGTCACCGCCGCGGCCGGCGGCGTGGACGGTGGCAAGGCGTGGGGCACGGGCGCGAGTTTCGCCGACATCGACGGCGACGCCGACCTCGACCTCTACGTCTGCAACCTCGAGGCCGACAACCTGCTCTACGAGAACCAGGGCGACGGCACCTTCCGCGAAGCCGGCGAGAAGTTCGGCCTGAACCTGGTCGGCGCGTCGATGATGGCCGCGTTCGCCGACTACGACCGCGACGGCAAACTCGACCTCTACCTGCTCACCAACCGCGCGTTGCACACCGGCTGGGCGCTGACGCCCGAGGTGCTGAGGGGCGTTCGCGCACCCGCCGACTCACGCCGGCCCGCGGCGGCGATGGTGCCCACCACCGAGCAGCTGGCCCATCTCGGGGAACTCGAACGCGCCGGCAAGCTGCAGTCGTCGGCCGACGTGCCCGCGGAACTGCGCGACCACTTCCTGGCGTTCGGCGGCAAGTCGTTCATGACCGGCGAGCCCGACCGGCTGCTGCGGCAGGTCGACGGCCGCTTCGTCGACGTCACCGCCGCCACCGGCATCGGTGCCGGCAACGACAAACACGGCATGGGTCTGTCGGCGACCTGGTGGGACTACGACGCCGACGGTCACCCCGACCTCTACGTCGCCAACGACCTCGAGTCGCCCGACACGCTCTACCACAACCAGGGTGACGGCACCTTCCGCGACGTCACCGCCGAGGTCCTGCCGCACACCGCCTACTACGGCATGGGCAGCGACGCCGGCGACATCGACGGCGACGGGCGTCTGGACTTCCTGGTCGCCGACATGAGCATGACCACGCACGAGAAGGCCAAGGTGCTGATGGGTGACATGAACCGGCAGCGCGACTTCCTGATCGGCAGCCGGCCGCAGCAGTACATGCGCAACGCGCTGCTGCTCAACACCGGCGCCGGACCGTTCCAGGAGGCCGGCATCCTGGCCAAGGCGTCGAGCACCGACTGGACCTGGAGCGCGTTGTTCGGCGACCTCGACAACGACGGCCGCCTGGATCTGTTCACGACCAACGGCATCGCCCGCTTCGACATGGACCCCGACCTCGACCTGCGCGTCAAGAAGTTGTGGGCCGAGCAGCGCCAGAATCTCGCGATCGAGCTGATCCAGAACGTGCGTAAGGTGCCCGAGAAGAACCTCGCGCTGCGCAACGCCGGCGATCTGCAGTTCGTCAAGACCGGCGGCGACTGGGGCCTGGATCTCGACGCGGTCAGCCACGGCGCGGCGCTCGTCGACCTCGACGGCGACGGCGACCTCGACGTCGTCGTCGGCAACTTCAACGACACCGCGGCGGTCTACGAGAACCGCAGCGCCGACGGGCACGCGCTGGTGATCGCGCTGCGCGGCCAGCGCAGCAACCGCTTCGGCATCGGCGCCCGCGTCGAACTGACGCTCGCCGGCGGCGCCAGACTGGTCCGCGAGAACTGGCTGTCGCGCGGCTACCTGTCGGGGCAGAACCCCGAGCTGCACTTCGGCCTGGGCGCAGCCACCCAGGTCCCGACGCTGACGGTGCGCTGGCCGAGCGGGCACGTGCAGGTGCTGCGCGACGTCGCCGCCGACCAGCGTCTGGTGATCACCGAACCGCCCGGGCCGGCGCTGGCCCCCGGCGCCCGACAAGAGCCGACGCCGCCGACGTTCGCGCCACTGCCAGCGCCGCCGTTCACCCACCGCGAGAACGACTTCGACGAGTACGTCGCGCAGCCGCTGCTGCCGAGCGGGGTCTCGCGGCTCGGCCCGGGCGTCGCCTGCGCCGACATCGATGGCGACGGCCAGGACGACGTCTTCGTCGGCGGCGCGCGCGGCCGGGCCGGAGCCCTGTTCCTCGCCGCGGGCAGCGGCTGGCGCGAACAACCGGGCCCGTGGCAACAGGACGCGAACTGCGAGGACCTCGGCGTGTTGTGGCTCGACCACGACGGCGACGGCGACCTCGACCTGTTCGTCGCCAGCGGCGGCGCCGAGGTGCCGCAGGGCGACGCGGCGCTACGCGACCGCATCTACCGCAACGACGGCGATGGCAAGTTCGTGCGCGACGACACGGTGTTGCCCGACGTGCGTGAGTCGTCGGGTCACGCCGCGACCGCCGACTTCGACGGCGACGGCGATCTCGACCTGTTCGTGGCGGGCCGCCTGGTGCCCGGCATGTATCCCGACGCGCCGCCGAGCCGGCTCTACCGCAACGACGGCGGCCGCTTCGCCGATGTGTCGACCGAACTGGCCCCGGCGCTCGCCGCAGCCGGCATGGTGACCAGTGCGTTGTTCACCGACGCCGACGGCGACGGCGACCTCGATCTGCTGCTCGCCGCGCACTGGCAACCGGTGCGACTGCTGGCCAACGACGGGGGCAAGTTCGTCGATCACACCGACGCCGCGGGCCTGGCAAACCACCGCGGTTGGTGGAACAGCCTGGTCGCCTGGGACGTCGACCGCGACGGCGACCTCGACTACGTCGCCGGCAACCAGGGCCTGAACACCAAGTACAAGGCGGCTGCCGACCATCCCGCTCGCCTGTTCTTCGGCGACTTCGACGACAACGGCAGCCGCGACCTCGTCGAGGCGAAGTACGAAGGGGAGCGCCTGCTGCCGGTGCGTGGGCGCAGCTGCAGCAGCCAGGCGATGCCGTTCCTGGCGACCAAGTTCGAGACCTACCAGAGCTTCGCGAAGGCGACGCTGACCGAGATCTACAGCGAGCAGAAGCTGCAGCAGTGCGGCGAGCTGACGGCGACGACGATGGCCAGCTCGCTGCTGCGCAACGACGGCAAGGGCCACTTCACGGTCGAAGAACTGCCGCGCCGCGCGCAGCTCGCGCCGATCTTCGGCATGGTCGTCAGCGGCGACCTGTTGCTGTGCGCGGACAACAGCTACGCGCCCGAGCCGGAGACCGGCCGTCACGACGGCGGCACCGGGTTGGTGCTGCGCGCCCACGGCACCGGGCTGCAGGTCGTGCCGCCCAGTGAGCACGGCATCTGTTTCCTCGGCGACCGCAAAGCGTTGACGTTGCTGCGGGGCCCGAACGCGACCGCGCAGCAGTTGTTCGCGAGCAACGACGGGCCGCTGCGCAGCTTCGGCGGCGGCACGATCGTCGACCTGCCCGCGAACGTCGGGCTGGCCCGGCGCTGCGGCGCGCGCGCCACGTTCGAGTTTGCGGACGGGCAGCGCCAGGTCGTCGAACTCGGCGCCGGCACGGGTTACCTGTCGCAGTCGAGTGCGCTGGTCTGGCCCGATGGTGCGAAGCGCGCGACCATCCGCTGGCGCGACGCGAGTGAGACGGTGCTCGAACGGCGTTGAGGGCAGTCCCGCTGGCGTCGATCCCGCGAGGTCAGCCCTACCCGTTGCCGACCGTCGCCAGCGCCGCGGCGACGCGCGCCGACAGCAACTGGCGATCGATGGGTTTGGTGACGTAGTCCGAGCAGCCCGCCGACAGGCAACGTTCCCGGTCTTCGGCCATCGCATGCGCGGTGCAGGCGATGATCGGCACCTGCACACCGCGCCCCCGCAGTTCGCGCGCCGCGGTGTAGCCGTCCATGACCGGCATCTGCATGTCCATGATCACCACGTCGTAAGGACGTCGTTCGACGATCGCCGCCTCGATCGCCGCGCAGGCCTGCTGACCGTCCTCGACGAGGTCGACCTCGTGGCCGTCCTTGCGCAGGAAGGCGCGCAGCAGGCGTTGGTTGTCGGGGCCGTCCTCGGCCACCAGGATGCGCGCGGCGCTGAAGGGCGCAGCGGCCGACGCCGGCTGCGGTCGTGCGGGGCGGCTCGCCTGCAATTGCGCGGCGGCGATCGAGTCGCACCAGTCGGCGTCTGCCAACGACCCTGGGTCGATCTCTACCATGAAGGTCGTGCCCACGCCCGGTGTCGACACCACGGTGATGTCGCCGCCGAGCATCTTGGCGAGGCGGCGTGAGATCGCCAGGCCCAGACCCGTGCCGCCGAACCGCCGGCTCATGCTCGAATCGACCTGCGAGAACGGCTGGAACAGTGCGCCGATCTGCTCCGCACTCATGCCGATGCCGCTGTCGACGACCCGACAGCGCAGCCGCGGCCGCTGGCCGTCGCGGCCCGCCACCGAGACCAGCAACCGCACCTCACCGCGTTCGGTGAACTTGACGGCGTTGCCGAGCAGGTTCACCAGCACCTGCCGCAGCCGGGTGGCGTCGGTGCGGACGGTGACCGGAATCGGCCCCTCGGCGCTCAACTCCAGTTGCAGCCCCTTGGCGGCGGCGCGTGATCGCAGCAGTTCGACGGCGTCGGTCAGCAGCGGCGCCAGCGCAAAGGTCGTCGGCGCGAGTTCCATGCGCCCTGCCTCGATCTTGGAGAGGTCGAGGATGTCGTTGAGCACCACCAGCAGGTGTTTGCCATTGCGTTCGATCACGCTCACGGCGTCCGCGACCTGTGGCTCACCGGCACGATCGCGCAGCACTTCGGTGTAGCCCAGGATCGCGGTCATCGGCGTGCGGATCTCGTGGCTCATGTTGGCCAGGAACTCGCTCTTCGCCTGGTTGGCCGCGTCGGCGAGCACCTTGGCCTGCCGCAGCTCGCGCATCAGCAACATGATCTCGCTCATGTCGACCTGCACCAGCAGCAGCTGTTCGAAGCGGCCGTCGGCACCGAATCCGGGGCGCACGCCCAGCGAGACCGGCACCGCACATCCCTGCGCCCCCTGTAGCTCGACCATCGCCGTGTAGCGTTCAGCCTCGCCGCGCACCAACTGTTGCAGACCGCCTTCGACGGCAGCGCCCCCGTCGTCGACCACCAGCGCACCGAACCGTGTGCCGACGAGGCGGTCGCGCGATCGGCCGAGCATCGCCGCGAACTGTTCGTTGCAGTCCCGGATCGCACCTTCCCGGTCGAGTTCGGCCAGACCGACGAGCCCCAGTTCGAAGAATGCGCGCGCCCGGCCTTCACTGGCCTCGAGCTTGTGGTTGGCGACCTCCAGTTCACGCGTGCGCAGCCGCACCTCCGACTCGATCGCCCGGCTCATGCGCCGGCTGCGCCCCAGCCAGCGCAGCATCAAGGCGGTCAGGATCAGCACGAACCCGGCCGCGGTGTAGGGGGCCCAGCTCCGCCGCGCGGACGCGGCTGCGGCACTGGACAAGCTCGCGAGTTGCAGGACCCGGTCGCCCAGGCGCACGTCGCGCACGAATGTGCCCGCGAGCCCGCCGGCCGGTTGCGCTGGGCTGGCGTCGCCGCCCCCACACAGTGCCAGGGCTTGTCGCCTGGACCACCACGGATCGAACAGTCCGTACTGCATGCCGCGACCCGCTGCCTTCTGCTCGAGGTTGTCGAACAGTTGCTCGAGATCGACGGCGAAGACGACGTGGCCCGAGACGCTGTTGTTCTGGGCCGGCAATGCCAGCTCGTAGACGGGCGCCTCGTCGCCAGCCGAGTCGACCATCGGCCCGCACGTGCACGGCTTGCCGGTCGCAGTGGCGTCGAGCAGCATGCGCGCGCGGGCCGGCGAGGCCATCTCGTCGCGGCCGATGCGCGCCTCGTTGCCGCTGTGCGGATAGACGAACAGCACCGGGCTCGCGAAGGGCGCCGCATCCGCGCGCCTTCCCTGGGCGTGGACCTGGTAGTCACCGCCGTGCCGCTGACGCCCCTGGCGTTCGTGTTCGTCGAGATCGGCCGGCGCCACGCTCGGCAACCACTCGATCGCGCGGATCCATGGTTGCCGCTCCTGCATGCCCATCGCGAACATCATGAACTCGTCGCCATCGACGCTCTGCGATTGCCGGAACATCGCCTGGGTCGCTGCCAGGCGGTCTTCGATGCGCACCAAGGCCTGCTCGTACAGGCTCACGGTCATGGCGAGATCGTGCTGCAGTTCGGCCGTCACGCCGCGCCCCTCGACGGTGTACAGCAGCGTGCCCAGGCCGATGCCCACGGCCAGCCCCAGCGCCCCCAGGCAGGAGCTACTCGTGATTGCGTGCACTGCTTGCGGCTCTCCCCGGTGGGTTCATCGGCGTGCACCGCTGCCCTGAGCAAGCGTTTCCTGCGCCTTTCGGTCCTGACGCTCTCCCCTTCGACCGGCGGCGGGCGCGGCCTGTGGCGGGCCGCGATCGTTGCGGGCGCCCCGCCGGTGTCGCCATCGGGCACACTCGAAACCGGGCTGGTCCGGGGTCGCCATGGCAACGGGCCGTTGCCCGAGGCCTCGTCGCCGCGCTGGAGCGACGTCAGCGTGGCACCTGCCCGTTCCGGGACCCGGTGCAGTCTACGGTTGGTGACTTGCCAAGGCGCGCAGAGCCGGCCCAGGGGCAGGCCGGTCCGCGCCGCGGCTCTTCAACAACAAGGCCTGGGGCTCTATAACCTTCGCCCCTCTGTGGCCCTTCGCGCCACGCCCACCTCATGGCCCACTCCCCCTCCGCCTTCCCCCGCCACGACAACTTCGAAAGCCGTCACCTCGGTCCCCGCGACGGCGAACTGCAGGCGATGCTGCAGACGCTGGGTTGCACCTCGCTCGACGAGCTGTGCGACAAGGCGATCCCGGCGAGCATCCGCTGGCACGGCGAGTTGGCGACCCCCGCGGCCAAGACCGAACGGCAGGCGCTGGCCGAGCTGACCGCGCTCGCGGCGCAGAACCAGGTGCTGCGCAGCTATCTGGGCATGGGTTACCACGGCACGTTCACGCCGGCGGTGATCCAGCGCAACATCCTCGAGAACCCGGGCTGGTACACGCAGTACACGCCCTACCAGGCCGAGATCTCGCAGGGCCGCATGGAGGCGCTGCTCAACTACCAGACGATGGTGCTCGACCTCACCGGGCTCGAGGTCGCCAACAGCTCGCTGCTCGACGAGGCGACGGCGGCGGCCGAGGCGATGACGCTGTGCCACCGCGTCGGCGGCAAGGCCGAGGCGAACACGTTCTTCGTCGATCGCAACTGCCATCCGCAGACGATCGCCGTGGTGCAGCAGCGCGCCGAGCCGCTCGGCATCGACGTGCAGGTCGGTGACCACCGCACCGCGAACTTCGGCGCGCACCACTTCGGCGTGCTGCTGCAATACCCGGGCACCGACGGCACCGTCGAAGACCTCACCACGACGATCGCCAAGGCCCACGCCGCCGATGCGCTCGCGGCCGTCGCCGCCGACCTGCTGGCGCTGACGCTGCTCAAGTCGCCCGGCGAGATGGGCGCGGACGTCGCGCTCGGCAGTTCGCAGCGTTTTGGTGTGCCGCTCGGCTACGGCGGCCCGCACGCGGCTTACATGGCGGCGAAGAAGTCGTTCCAGCGGCAACTGCCGGGGCGCATCGTCGGCCTCTCCATCGACGCCACCGGCAAGCCGGCGCTGCGCCTGGCGCTCGGCACGCGGGAGCAGCACATCCGCCGCGAGAAGGCGACCTCGAACATCTGCACCGCGCAGGTGCTGCTCGCGGTGATGGCGAGCATGTATGCGGTCTATCACGGCCCCGAGGGTCTGCGCGCGATCGCCGAACGGGTGCGCACGCAGGCCGATTGCCTGGCCGCGAGCCTGCAGGCGCTGGGCCACGAGGTCCAGGGCGGGTTGCGTTTCGACACGGTGCGCGTCAAGCCCAAGGACGGCGCCGCCAAGGCGGTCGCGGCGGCGCTGCAGCGCGGCATCAACCTGCGTGACTACGGCGACGGCTGGGTCGGCATCAGCCTCGACGAGACCGTCGAGGCGGCGGACCTCGGTGACGTGCTTGGCGCATTCGGCGGCAGCGCCGACAAGCTGCTGACCAAGACCGTGGCGTCGCCACTCGGCGCGTTGGCGCGCACCAGCGCCTACCTCACGCATCCGACCTTCCACGCCTACCGCGCCGAACACGAACTGCTGCGCTACATCCACCGCCTGCAGCAGAAGGACCTGTCGCTGACGACGTCGATGATCCCGCTCGGCTCGTGCACGATGAAGCTCAACGCGACCACCGAGATGTATCCGGTGTCGCTGGCGGGCTTCGGCGCGCTGCACCCGTTCGCGCCGGTGACGCAGGCCAAGGGCTACATGACCATGTTCGACAACCTGTCGAAGTGGCTGTGCGAAATCACCGGGTTCGACGGCTGCTCGCTGCAGCCGAACGCCGGCTCGCAAGGTGAGTATTCGGGCCTGTCGGTGATCCGCGCCTACCACCGCAGCCGCGGCCAGGAGCAGCGCAACATCTGTCTGATACCGAGCAGCGCGCACGGCACCAATCCCGCGACGGCGTCGATGTGTGGCATGAAGGTCGTCGTCGTCGCCTGTGACGACGACGGCAACATCGACCTCGGTGATCTGGCGAAGAAGGCCGACGAGCACGGTGATCACCTCGCCGCGTTGATGGTCACCTACCCGTCGACGCACGGCGTGTTCGAAGAGGCGATCCAGAAGATCTGCAAGCTCGTGCACGACCACGGCGGCCAGGTCTACATGGACGGCGCCAACATGAACGCGCAGGTCGGCCTGCTGCGGCCCGGCGACCTCGGCGCCGACGTCTGCCACCTCAACCTGCACAAGACGTTCTGCATCCCGCACGGCGGCGGCGGCCCGGGCATGGGCCCGATCTGCTGCAAGGCGCACCTCGCGCCGTTCCTGCCGGGTCACCCGGTGATCCCGTGCAATCCGATCGACGGTGGTAAACACGCGATCGGCCCGATCAGCGCCGCACCGTGGGGCTCGGCGTCGATCCTGACGATCAGCTACGCCTACATCGCGATGATGGGGCCCGACGGCCTGCGCCGCGCCACGCAGGTGGCGATCGCCGCCGCCAACTACGTCGCCAAGCGCCTGCAGGGTCACTTCCCGGTGCTCTACACGGGCCAGAACGGCATGGTCGCGCACGAGTGCATCGTCGACGTGCGCCAGCTCAAGGCCGGCAGCGGCGTCGAGGTCGGTGACATCGCCAAGCGGCTCATGGACTACGGCTTCCACGCGCCGACGATCAGCTTCCCGGTCGCGGGCACGATGATGATCGAGCCGACGGAGAGTGAGTCGCAGGCCGAGCTCGACCGCTTCTGCGACGCGCTGATCGCGATCCGCCAGGAGATCCGCGAGATCGAAGAGGGCAAGCTCGACAAGGTCGACAACATGCTCAAGAACGCGCCGCACACCGCCGAAGCGGTGACTGCCGCGGAGTGGCGGCACAGCTACTCACGCGAACGCGCCGCGTTCCCGGCGCCGTGGACCAAGGCGCACAAGTTCTGGCCGAGCATCGCGCGCGTCAACGACGTGCACGGCGACCGCAACCTGGTGTGCGCCTGCCCGCCGGTCGAGGCGTACGCCTGAGCCGACGCTGACCGGCCGGGTTTGTTGCGTCGCAGCAACAGTCGCCGCGACCACTCGCCCACGGATGCAACGCACCGGCGTTGCCACGACGCTGGCAATGCCTGCTGCGCCTGCCCACAATCCTGAAATGCGCTGCGCGTAGCGGCCACCCTCGCCGCCCACCTTCACACCCGGATTCGCCGATGAGCGCCAACGAACCCACCACCGACACCCCGGCCGGCAGCACGGCAACCAGCACCCCGCTCGACATCGGCCCGGCCGAGAGCGTGATCATCCGGCCCTGGCCGAAGGTCATCTTCCTCTACCCGACCTTCGTGATCAGCTCGATCTTCTTCCTGCTGTCGTGGCTCGGCTGGGTCAACCCCACCACCTTGGGCAACACCTTCATGACGGTGCTGCTGCTCAACCTGCTGGTGTTCTCGTTCGACTTCTCGCGCATCAAGTCGATCACCTTGGTGATCGGTGCGGTGGCGCTGCTGCTGCTCATCGCCTGGGCCGACAACAAGTGGGAGCTCACCAGCTTCCTCGGCCGCGTGTTCGGCTCGATCGACATCCAGATGAACACGGGCTTCTACGGCTTCTTGAGTGCGGGCCTGGGCATCCTGCTGCTGATCGTGTGGATCAACACGCGCTTCAACTACTACGAGGTCAATGCGCGCGAGATCCTGCACCACCACGGCTACCTCGGCGACATCCAGCGCTGGTCGACCGAAGGGTTGGAGATGAACAAGGAGATCTACGACGTCGCCGAGTACCTGCTGTTGCGCAGCGGCCGCCTGATCTTCCAACCCGCTACCAGCAAGAAGGCGATCGTGCTCGACAACATCGCCGGCGTGAACCGCATCGAGAAGTCGATCAACGACCTGCTCAGCGTCGTCGCGGTGCGGTTCAACCAGCGCCCCGGTCCGGGCTGATCCACCCTTGACCGAACTCCTCGTCGCCATCGCGTCGTGCAGCGACGCGTTCGAGATCGCACCGCTGACCGCGCTGCCCGAGTTCGCCGGCATGCCGGTGCGGTGCGTCTGGTTGGGTGACCCCGAAGAGCTCGAAGGCGCCGTCGCGCTCGGTCTTCCCGAAGCAGCGGTCGGCGACGACCAGGCCTGCGCGCCCGGCCCGCACACCCTGGTGCTGCTGCCGGGCCACGGCCCGGCGAGCCAGCAGTTCGCGCTGCGAGCGCGGCACGCGGGCGCCACCGTGGTGCGGTGGCACGCCGGCCAACGTTCGCATGCGCCGGGCGAGGACGACGAACGGCGCCTCGTCGATCACCTCGCCCATCACTGGCTGTGCAGCACCGACTGGCAGCGGCAGGAACTGCGCCGCGAAGGTTGTGAGGCCGCGCGGGTGCACGTCGTCGGCAGCCTGTTGCCCGCCGCGCTGGCCCGCGTCGCCGTGACGGCTGCCCCGCCCGAACCCACCCTGTGGCTCGCGCTCGAACATCGACGCTCGGTCGGCGATCGCGCGGCATTGGCGCAGGTGCTGCTGCGCGTCGTCGAGACCAGCGCTGCCGCCGGCGTCGTCGCCCGGGCCTCGGCGACCGTGCTCGGCCCCGCCCTGACCGCGCTGGACCTGCCGCTGCCGCCGCCGCTGCAGCTCGCCGCGTTCAGCCCGCGCGAACAACTGCACGCCGCGCTCACCGCGCGGGTGCTGCTCACCGACAGCGCTGGATATCAGGAGCTGGCCGCGGTCGCCGGCGTGCCGTGTGTGCTGCTGCAAAGCGCCACCGCGCGGCCCGAGACGGTCATCACCGGGGCGACCACGCTGGTGGGGCAAAGCAGCGATCTTCACGCAGCCCTTGCGACCGCACTGACGCGGCCGCACGTCGCTTCGCCGTACGCCGACGCCATGCAACTGCTGCCGCAGGCGCTGGCTGCCTGCCGGAGCAACGCGACCGCCACCGCCAAGTCGGCCCCGGCGTCATCGTCGTCGACATCCCTGCCGAGCGACGGCGACCACACCGGCCGCACGCTCGGCGACGACGAGGTCGCGCTCGCCGCGTTGGCGATCCGCAGCGGCACGTTGAATTCGACGCGCGGCACGTTCGTCACCGAGTTCGAACGCCGCTTCGCCGCCTGGCAAGGCAGCAGACACGCGATCGCCTGCGCCAGTGGTTCGGCCGCCGTGCACGCGGCGCTCGCGGCCCTCGACCTGCAGCCCGGCGACGAGGTCGTGACCACGCCGATCACCGACATGGGCGCGCTCACGCCGATCCTCTACCAGGGCGGTGTGCCGGTGTTCGCGGACGTCGACCCGCGCAGCAAGAACGTCACGGCCGCGACGATCGCGGCGGTGTGCACGGCCCGCACGCGCGCGATCGTCGTCACCCACCTGTTCGGGCTGCCGGCCGAACTCGACGCGATCGTGCGGTTCGCCCAAGGCCGCGGCCTCGCCGTGATCGAGGACTGCGCGCAGGCCTTCGGCGCCACCCACCGGGGCCGCAAGGTCGGCACCTGGGGCCGCATCGCCGCGTTCTCGCTGCAGCAGGGCAAACACATCACCTGCGGCGAAGGCGGCATCGTCACCACCGACGACGACGCGCTGGCGCGCCGCCTGTTCTTGTTCGTCAACAAGGCCTGGGGCTACGGCGACCCCCGCCCCGACCACTACTTCCCGGCGCTGAACTACCGCCTCACCGAGTTGCAGGGCGCCGTGCTGGTGGCCCAGCTCGGCAAGCTCGACGACGTGATCGCGCGGCGGCGCCAGGTGGCCGCGGCGTTGCGCGAACGCCTGCTCGGCCTCGCCGGTTTGCACCTGCCGGGCGACCCCGACGCGGGCAAGCACGTGTTCTGGAAGTTCGCGATCGACGTCGACCCCGCGATCGTGGCCGGCGGCGCCGTCGCGCTCGGCAAAGGCCTGCAGGAACAGGGCATCGCCTGTGCACCGCGTTACGTGCAGAAACCGGCGTTCGCGTGTGAGCTGTTCCGTGACTGGCAACGTTTCGCCGTGACGCGCATGCCGCTGGCGCACAATCCTCGCGGCGAGGGCCCGGGCGACCAGGACACCGCGCCGTGGCCGGCGGCCGACGCGTTGCCCGGCGCCGTCGCCGCGCTCGATCGTGTGCTGGTGCTGCCGATCAACGAACGGTACCTGCCGGTGCACATCGATCGCGTCGCGACGGCGATCCGTGCCCGCCACACGGAGCTGAGCCGTGGCTGAGCCGATCCCGCTGGCACTGGTCGGCTGCGGCGCGATCGCCCGCGCCTACCTGCAAGCCCTCGAGCGCGTTCCGGAACTGCAGCTCGTCGCCGTGGTCGATCGCGACGAGGCGGCGCGCAGCGCGGTCGCAACCGCGACCGGCGCGGCCGCGTTCGCCGACATCGAAGAACTGCTCTCGCGCGGCCCGACGTGCGGCGCCGCGCTCGTGCTCACGCCCCCGGACACGCATGAGGCGCTGGCCACGCGCCTGCTCATCGCGGGGCAGCACGTGCTGTGTGAAAAGCCCCTGGCGCCGACCGTCGCCGCCGCGCAGCGCATGCTGCACACCGCCAGGCAGCAGCAGCGCCGGCTCATGCTCGGCAGCAAGTTCCGCTACACGGCCGACGTGCAGAAGGCCCACGAGCTGCTGCAGCAGGGCCTGTGCGGCGACGTGGTGCTCTACGAGAACGTGTTCTGCGCCTTCGTCGCGATGACCGGCCGCTGGAACGCCGACCCCGTGCACAGCGGTGGCGGCGTGCTGATCGACAACGGCTGCCACTCGGTGGACGTCGCTCGTTACCTGCTCGGCCCGATCGCGCGTGTGCAGGCCCAGTTCGGCCGCCGCGTGCAGGACGTGCCGGTCGAAGACACCGCGCGCCTGCTGTTCACGAGCCGCAGCGGCGCGCTCGGCGTCGTCGATCTGTCGTGGAGCCTGTTCAAGGAGACCAGCGCCTACGTGCGTCTGCACGGCGACCAGGGCACCATCGAGATCGGCTGGCAGCAGTCGCGCTACAAACGCCGCGGCGAAGCCGACTGGACGGTGTTCGGTCACGGTTACGACAAGGTCGCGGCGTTCGCGGCCCAACTCGTCGATTTCGGCGCCGCGATCGCCGGCAGCGGCCACCCGGTGATCGACGACGAAGACGCCCTGGCGTCGGTCGCGGTGATCGACTGCGCGTATCGTTCGGCCGCGGCCGAGCGCTGGCTCGACGTGCCCACCCCATGAACGCACCCGACCCATCCTTGCCCGCGGCCACCGTGCACGCCACGGCGCTGATCGAAGACGGGGTCACCCTGGGACCGGGCACGACGGTCTGGGACCACGTGCACATCCGCCGCGGCGCCCGCATCGGCGCGCGCTGCATCGTCGGCGAGAAGACCTACATCGCCGGCGACGTGGTCGTCGGCGACCTCTGCAAGCTCAACGCCGCTGTCTACCTGTGCGCCGGCGTGACCCTGCACCGCGGCGTCATGATCGCCGCGCACACGGTGTTCACCAACGACGTGTTCCCGCGCGCCACCGACCCCGAGCTGCGCGAACTGCGCCCGAGCGCGCCGGATCAACACACCCTGTCGACCACGGTGCACCAGGGCGCGACCATCGGCGCCAACTGCACGATCGGTCCGGGGCTGCAGCTCGGCGCCTTCTGCATGATCGGCATGGGTTGCGTCGTCACGCGCGACGTGCCGCCCCACGCGCTGGTGCTCGGCAACCCGGCCCGGCTGGTCGGACTGGTGTGCGCCTGCGGCTCACGCGTCGCCACCGCGGTCGATGGCGCGATCACGCGCGGAACTCACGCCTGCAGCTGCGGCCGCAGCGTGACCTGGAACGGCACCGACGGCCGCGTTCAGGGCTGATAAGCGCGCGGCAGACAGTAGAGCCACTTGTTCCAGCGGCCTTCGTCGTCGACGCCGCCGAGCAGATGACCGCCGTACAGTTCGGCCCGCTGCCGCACCTGGCTCGACGGGGTCATCTCGGCCAGCAGATGCAGCCCCGTGGTCAGGAACGTGTGCACACCGCCGACCGGGTTGCTGCCGAAACGCACGCCGATGCCGGCGGTGTTGTCCCAGTAGTTCGCGGGGATCGGCGTGCCGTTGTGGCTGATCGGCACGTAGTAGCGCAGCCCCTGTGGCACGAAGCCGAGCACTGGGTCCTGGTAGTTGACGACCCACGCATACTCGACGCAGTCGACGACGTCGCCGGCGATCTGCAGCAGCAGAGGATCCTCGAAGCAGCGATACGCACCCAGATAACCCAGCAGCACCGCGCCGTGTTGCCACGGCATGTAGTACTCGTGGTTCATCGGGAACGTCGTGCTCGGGTAGTTGGCCTGGAACTTCAGCGCCTTGCTCGCATGGTTGACGTTGCGCTGCACGTCGACGACCTCGGCCGCGCGCCGCAGCGCATAGTCCTTGAGCGCGGCGTCCCCGGTGGCCTGGTAACTCTGCGCGAATCCCTGCATGCACCAGCCCTCGGCGCGCGCCGCCTGCATGTTGGCCGTGGCGTAGGTGCGAATGCGCATCACCGCCTTGAGGGTCTCGCCGAGCAGGCGCAGTTCTTCTTGCGCCCACGCGTCGCCGCTGATCGTCCAGTAGTCGAACAGCAGGTCGTTCGACCAGTGTTCGGTGTCATAAGGAGTCCAGCCGTGTGCGGTGCTCTGCCCGGCCGACAGCGTGCGATAGCCAGCGTACGGGTCGTTGCCGCTGAACGCGGCGCGGCCGAGCTTCTCGTGCGAAACCGAGTGCGGCATGCCGCTCCACAGCAGCAGGTCCTGTTCGGCACCGACGACCAGGCCGTACAGGTGGTACGGCCGCATCGCCTGGGCCCACGCCTTCTGCTCGAGCGCGATCAACAGCTTGGGGTAGGCGCCCTGGATCGCATGAGCGAGTTCGGGGCTCAGCGGATGATTGCGCGGTGTGCCCGTCGTCTGCGTCTGCTGCGGGTCCCCGTGCGAACCCCACGTGCCGAAGTGGTTGCTCGCATCCCAACTGCCGAACTCGTGCGCCGCGCGCGCGGCGCTGTCGGCAGGTCCTGCCATCGGGCCGCCGACCAGGCCCGCGGCCCGGGTCTCTTCCCAGGTGCGCTGCGACGCCAGCGGCAGGATCGGTTCCTCGAGCATGCCGACCGCGCTGTTGCGCCATCGGTCGAGGTCGGGTTGCGCGGCGCCGGCGGGCTCGAAGCGCAGCAGGAAGCGATACCGGCGCGTCTGCGCGTCGGCGAGGAACGTGTCCTGCATCACCTGGGCGCCCAGATAACCGCCGCCCACACCGACCGGGGTCGCGATCGCTTCCTGCGCCGCGCGGTAGGGTTCGACCGCGGTCGCGCCCCTGCACAAGAACATCGCGCTGCGCACGTCGACGGTGCCGAGCGGCCGCAGGTTGGGGTCGTTGTTGCCGGCCGGGATGTTGTCGATGCCCTGGTAGTCGTTGCCGAGGATCCAGTCGACGACCACGAACGGCGCGTCGCGGAACTCGGTGACGTAGAAGGTCGACGACAGGTAGTCGCGGCCGATGCCGCCCGACCCGTTCGTATGGTAGGTGCGATGGCGCGTGGTCTGCACCAGCGGCGTCGTCTGCAGCACTTCCCCCGCTCCGGCCGCGAAGCCGCGGTACGGCACCGAGAACGTGTCCTGCACCTCGGCGCCGATCTCCAGCGAGCCGGCGAACAGCCCGACCCATTCGTTGCGCGTGAACGCACCGGTCAGAGCCGGCTCATCGCGCGCGATCACGTAGTTCTTGGTCTGCCCGGCCAGCAGGTCGGTCGTGAACTGCGCCTGCGCGAGTTTGATCGTGCCGTCCGGCCAGGTCTGCAGCGGCAGCCACGCGGTCTGTTCGCCGCTGACCACCAGGTTGGTGAGACTCGAATAACCGCCCTTGGGGAACGGCACCGACGCGCGGATCGTCTCGGTGCGCGGCAGGGAGCTGCGGTTCTCCACCGCGAACTCGAGCACCACGTCGAGCGGGTTGCCGGTGCCGCCGGCTCCACCACCGCCACCGCCGCCGCCGGTGTTGCCGGTGTCGCCACCGCCGGCGCCGCAGGCCGACAGCAGCAACAGCGTCACGCCCGCCGCGAGCATCGTCGTAGGACGAGGATGGGCAGGATGATGCGCAGGGCGGCGCGCAGGATGAGAAGATGCTTGTCCCAGTTGCTTCGACATTCAGTATCCCTGGCGCGCCTCTACGCACGCCGACTCCTGCATCGACGGCCTTTTCCCGCTCCTGAACGGCGCGGCCGATGCAGTTCCAGAATGAGCCCGCGTGCGCCGAACGGACCATGGGAACTTCCCTTGCCCACCCAGACCGGCGCGCTACCCTGCCGGCCCCGCGCGAGAGTGGCGGAATTGGCAGACGCACAGGTTTTAGGTACCTGCGGGCGCAAGCCCTTCAGGGTTCAAGTCCCTGCTCTCGCACCATTTCCTGCCACCCGTTGCCCTTCGATGTTTCGGTCGGCGGCGTTGCGCGAGCTCCTGCTACTTGTCGTGGTGTGCGAAAGCGGCTTCGAGATCACCGTCGTCCGGGTCGTCACTCCGCTTCCAGGCTCCCGCGACTCGGACTTCCCGGCCCTCGCAGAAGGCCAGTACTGCCAGCCTCAACCCACCGCTCTTGCCGCAGCCGGGAAACGCAAACCGCACCTTCAAGCCCTTGCCGTGTGGCACGCCCGACCTGACGGGAGAGATGCTCTTGCCGAGCTTGCCCTGACAGGTTCGTTGGGCGGAAAAGTAGGCACACAGGTAGTTCTTCAGCGACGGCTGCCACTGATGGAAGCGGACATCACCCAACGCGCTGCGGACTTCGCTGAAGCCCGATTGGGCCATCCCGCAAACCTTCCACGCGATCTCTGCCGGCTCGATCATGACTTGATCAGAAGGGCACGCCGTCATCATCGCCCGCCGCCTGCAGGGCAGCATCGACTGTGGTATCGGCAGCTGCGTCGATCCACGGATCGTCTTCGATGATTTGGAGCAAGGCGATGTTCAAATCGATCGGGGTTCCTGCACCTGCACGGAAGGCAGCATCCCACCCTGGATTCTCGTGCGAGTATTCACTGACCCACGTGGCGCTGCGCGCCTGGATTTTTCGCGCCACCAGTTGAGCGATGCCGAGCTTCTCGAGATCGAGGCACTCGAACTTGGTCACCTGGCGCCGAACCAGGACGGGCTTCTCCCAGCCCTCTTGGAGCTGTTCGGCCAGTCCGCGACGGGTCAGCTCGCGAACGACTGCACGCTCGTAGTGATTCACGACTGGACCGTTCGGGATCGCAACGTAACCGCACCCGGTCAGCGTCTCACCGAGGTCGCGCAGTGCCGCCAGATCTGCGTAGAACAGCGCCTTGTTCAACACCGTGATGCCCAAGCGTCCCTGGACGGTTGTCTGCAGGATCGCCATCGCGGTCTCGACCAGCGCAGTGTTCGGTGCAGTGTCCATGGCGTCGCCCCGCAGACTCTAGCACGGTTCCGTCGAGAACCGAGCGCGCGGCCCTCTGGGGTTCGTCCGTTCAGGGTCAGCAGCCGACCATGGGTCAGTCAATTGCCCACGCCCTGATCCGTGGGTCCCCGTCAGAAAACCGTCCAGCGCACCGCATCCCACTCCCCGAGCCGATCCATGCCGCCGAACTCGGGCGCCCCCATGCCCGGCCGGCGCCGCCCCGCGCGCAATCGGCGCTGGATCTCGGTCGCGCGTTCGACGATCACCCGGTCACCCTTGGCCATCGCCGCGACCCGGGCGATCTCGACGGCCGGCAGCGCCCATTCCGCGAAACCGCTGCTCTTGGGCCACTCCACTTCGTCGGGGTCATCGAACTTGTCGGCAGAAATCGGATCACCGTCGTGCCAACGCATCGCCAACGCGACCATGCAGCGGCTGTCGTCGACGCGCCAGCCGTGTAACACGACGTTGAGCGCCAGCTGCTCGGCGAGCAGGCGCGCGTTCTCGTTGCCGGTGATCTTGTAGGCGGCGCCGAATCCGACTGCGGCGAGGGCGTCTTGCCACGGGTTCCAGTAACTGCACTTGCCGGCGAGCAGGCGCGGATCGGGTTTGTTGACCGCGAACGGGCGCACGCGTGCGAGCGGCTGGTCGCGCCCGGGCCAGCCCGGCAGATGCACCTGGTCGATGCGCTGGTTGATGCGTTCGAGCAGTTTGGCGTCGCCGGTGGCGAGGTAGATCCACGACGCGGCGAGCAGCGTGCGGCCGGCGCCGCGCGGCGCCCCGGAGCCCGAGGTCGACTTCGCCGGATCGACGGTCTGCCCCGACAGGTAGAGGCGCGCCTCGTTGGCGAGTTCCGCGCGGGCCCAATGGCTGCCGGTCAGCAGGGCGAACGCGCCCAGATGGTTGCTGCTCCAGTGCTGACGATCCTTGCCGGTCCAGCCATGTGTTTGGAAGCGCGGCGCGGGCACCGGCTTGCCGAGGCGATCGGGCGAGACACCGTCGTGCCAGTGCGTGCGGCCCGACCACACGATCCACTGCGGGTGCTTGCCCGGTTCGACCGGACTGCCGTCGGCCTCGAAGAAGTGCACGGGCCGGCAGGCCTCCTGCAGCACCGAGGCTTCGGCCTCGAACAACAGGCTCGGCAGACCGCTCGCCGCCACCACCGACAGCTTGACGACGCCGAAGTCGTATTGATCGCCGGTCTGGCTGGCATCCTTGGCCAAGCCCAGGGGGCCGCGCGCGAACGGGTCGTCGTTGCGCGAGCTCACGAACGCACGATGCCGGAACGCGAGGTGTTCCCGCAGCCCGTTGCCCTGCAGCCACGGCGGTAGCGCGGGCACCACGCCGAACGCCCCGAACGCGCCGCAGGAACTCCAGTCGGCAGCGCCGAGCAGGGGCGCCTGGCTCGCGGCCTTCTTGGTGTCGTCACTGCGGCTGCCGTCGGCAGCGAGCGGCGGCACCAGGGCACCGGTGCGGCGCAGCCCCTGACCGTCCCCGAGCACCGTGTCGCGCAGCAGCACGACGCGGCTGCCGCGCGCGTTCAGTTCCTGCCGCATGGCGAGCGCGGCGCTGTGGTAGCAGAACAGGGCGATGCCGTCGGTCTCGACCGCGAGTTCCTCGACCGCGAGTTGCATGGCCGGCGTGCGCGGGTCGCTGAAGAACACGCCGAAGTCGATGTAGGCGTGCGGCTGCTCACGGGCCGCGGTGACGCGCAGTTCGACGACGAGGCCCGTGTCCCCGAGCCTGGCGCGGCGCAGCTCGACGCGGCGCATGGCGTTGTGTTCGAGCTGCTCGACCACTACCGGCTCGGCACGCACGGTCTGTCCCGCCACCCGCGCGACGAATTCGATCTTGCCGGCCGGCATCGTCAGTTCGACCTCGGGCAGAGCCGGACCGGCTCCCGGCGCCAGCCGCACCATCACCTCCTGCAGCGGCCCCACGTCGACGACGAACAGGCACAGGGCCTGCCGCAGCGAGCCGTCGGGCCAGCGCGCGCCGAACGGCTGCCAGGCAGTGGCGAACCCTTCGGCGTGCAGCTGCGGCAGTTCCTCGACCGCCCCCATCGTGAACGGCACCGCCACCGCGGCGACCTCGCGGCGCGCGAAACCGGTCAGGTTCTGCAGCACGAGGTCGGCGTCTTGCGCGACGAGCGGCGCGAGCATCAGCAGCATTGGCAGCAGGCGGCGCATGCGCGGATCTTCGCCGAAGGCCGGTTGCGCCACCACCGCCGGACCCGCGGTGGCGCCGCTGGGGCGCCCGACCATCCAGACCGCGCCCGGAGATTCTCGTTCTCCGACCGGGGCGGAACTGGCGGGCACACCTGCTCACCACGCCGTGCCGTCGATGGTGTCGGCGCTTCGACGAGCGGGCTCGCCACCGGTGCCGCAGAGGAGCAGATCGACGCCGACGTCTCCACCTTTGCTGCTGACGGCCGAGGTTCTCTTCCGTAGCTTCCTGCACCCCGCTGATGTCCGCTCCTTCCCTGCTCCCTGCCATCGTCACCGCCTTGAACCTCAACGGGCTCGGTGTGGCGCGTGCGCTCGGCCGCCGCGGGGTGCCGGTGATCGGCATCCACGGCGACGAGGCGAGCTTCGAGTTGCGCAGCCGCTACGTGCAGCAGCGCTGGCAACGTGGCGCCCACGCCGAAGACCTGCTGACGCTGCTGCGCGCCAAGGGGCCGACGTTCGCCGACCGACCGGTGCTGATCCCGATCACCGACGAGTCCGTGAGCCTGATCGCGGATCACCTCGACGAACTGCGCCGCTGGTTCCGGATCGCCATGCCGGCGCCCGATCTCGTGCACGAGCTGCTCGACAAGGAGCGTATGCGTGCGGTCGCCGCGCGTCTCGGGCTCGACCTGCCGAAGACCTGGCACCTGCGTGACCAGGCGGACTTCGAACAACTCGCGGCACAGCTCAACTATCCGTGCATCCTCAAACCGGCCAACAAGGATCAAGCCTGGCAGGCGGCGGGGTTGCGCAAGGCCTACGTGCTGCAGAACCACGACGAACTGCTGGCCGTGTGGGCGCGTGTCGCCGGCGCCGCCACCGGCGTCGTGGTCCAGCAGTTCGTGCCCGGTGGCGACGATCAGATCCACTTCACCCTGCTCTATTGCCGCCACGGCGGCCGCGCCGCGGCGACCTTCAGCGGTCGCAAGCTGCGCCAGTGGCGACCGCACTGCGGCGGCACCTCGGCGTGTGAGCCGGTCGCCGAACCCGCACTCGACGACGTCGCCAGCAGGTTCTTCGCGGCCGTCGGCATGCACGGACTGTGTTCGCTCGAGTACAAACGCGACCCGCGCGACGGCGTCTACTACCTGATCGAGCCCACCGTGTGCCGTCCGGACTGGCAGAACGGGGTCGCGGACGAGAACGGTGTGCCGCTGGCGTGGCTCGCCTACTGCGATCTGGCCGAACTGCCTACGCCGGTCGTATCGCGCCACCGGCGCGCGCGCCGCTGGGTCTTCTGGAAGTGGGATGTTCGGGCCGCCGCCTACTACCGGGCGCGCGGGGAACTCGGTTGGTTCGCGTGGTTGTGGTCGATCCGGCCACCGGTGCGCGGCGCCGTGTTCGCGTTCGACGACATCGGGCCGTGGTTGGCGACCGTCGGTGCCGCATGGCGACGAATTGCCGGCAGGGTCGGGCGTCTGTTCGGCGGTCGCACAACTGCGGAGAAGGCCGCGTGACGCTGTTGACCACCACCGCTCCTGACGCCATCGGCGCCGCGTTCGCGCGCCTGGTCGCGATCGCCCGGCGCGGACTGCCGCGGTTGGTCACCGCCGATGGCCGGGCGTTGTGCCACCGCGCGCTGCAGCGACCCGGTGGGCAGGTCGCCCTCGAAGGTCGCTCGGAGCGGTACACGGCGATGGCACTGATCGGCATCGGACATTGGCAGCAGCATGACCCCGGCGCCGCGCCGCCGCTGCCGCTCGACGAGCTCTACGCCGGCCTCGCCGCCTGGCCGTCGCCGTCGGCCGGCGACCAGGGCCTGATCCTGTGGGCGCAGTTGCTGCGCGGCGACGCGCGCGCCACCGCCACGGCGCAGGCGCTGCTGCAGCGCCGCGAACAGGTGTTCGACGCGCGCTCGGACTTCGCCAGCATGGAGATGGGCTTCCTGTTGCGCGGCCTCGCCGCCGGTCGCGCCGCGGGCCTGCCGGGCATGGCAGAGTTCGCCGACGAGGTCGCGGCGATGTTGCTGCGCAACCAGGACCAACACACCGGGCTGTTCTCGTTCTCGCGGCGCGTGCGTCGCAAGAACCTGTTCCGCACCAGGCGCGAGACCCACCTGGGCAGCTTCGCGTCGCAGGTCTACCCGACCATGGCGCTGGCCGCGCTCACCGCCGCGGGCGGCGATCCGTGCTGGCTACGGGCGGCGGAGCGCTGCGCCGAACGCATCGCCAGCCTGCAGGGTCCGACCGGGCAATGGTGGTGGATCTACCAATGCCGGCGCGCGACTCCGGCGGTGCGATACCCGGTCTACACCGTGCACCAGGATGCGATGGGCCCGATGCTGCTGCTCTCGACGGCGTTGGCCAGCGGCCAACCGCGCCGCTTCGACACCGCGATCGAACGCAGCCTTCAGTGGTTCGATCACCGCGACGAACGTCCCGACGCCGAGCTGCTCGACGACGCCGGCGGCATGGTCTGGCGCGCAGTGCAGCGCGACGATCCCGCGACGACCGCGGCGCTCGGGCTGGGCAGCGGCGAACTGCTGCGGCTCGGGCGGGTCGCGTGGACCGGAACCGAAGACCGGCGCGGCTTCCATGGTGGGCACGTGTGCCCCGAGTCACGCCCCTATCATCACGGCTGGATCCTGCTCGCGGCGGCGATGTGGGCCCAGAGCAGGGTGACCTAGGTGTCGTCTGCTCCGACCACTCCGTACCCTTCGATGACGGTCCATCACGAGCTCGGAGCATCATGGGTCCGCTGACCGTCATCTCGCGCAACATCGCCAGCAACGCCGCCGGTTATCTGGTGGCGATCGCCGCGGCGCTCGTGATGACGCCGTTCGTGATGCACACGCTGGGCAAGCACGTCTACGGCATCTGGAGCCTGGTCGTGTCGCTGACCGGCTACTACGGCATCCTCGATCTCGGCATCCGCTCCAGTGTCGGCCAGTACGTGACGCGCTACTGGAGCCAGGGGGACGCGGCCGGCGTCAATCGCACGATGTCCACGGCGATCGCGCTGACTCTGCCGATCGCGGCCTTGCTGCTGCTGGCCAGCGCCGGCATGGCCTGGTTGGCGCCGGTGCTGTTCGAACTGCAACCGGCTGACATCCCCGCGGCCCGGCAGGCGATCTTGATCATGGGTGTCGCCGTGGCGCTGTCGTTCCCGTTCGGCGTGCTCGGCAGCGCGACCTACGCACGCCAGCGGTTCGACATCGCCAACCTGATCGGCATCGGCGAACGCCTGCTCAACGTCGCGCTGGCCTACTGGGTGCTGGCCGCCGGTCACGGCCTGCTCGGCATCGCCATCGTCACCGCGTCGACGCAGACCCTGGCCTGGTGCGTGCGCGTGTGGATCGCCTTCCGCCTGCTGCCCGAGCTGTCGCTGGCGCCCCGTTGGTGCAACCGCGAGTCGCTGCACGAACTGTGCAGCTTCTCGGTGTTCAACTTCCTGATCAACATCGCCGACCGGATCGTGCTCTACACTGATCTGCTGGTGATCGGCATCATCATGCCGGAGGACGCGGTCACGTTCTATTCGGCCGGTGGCGACTGCATCACCTACTTCGTGATGATCATCAACGCCGTCGCCTGGACCCTGACCCCGTATGCGACGGCTTGTGACGCCAGCGGCGATCGGCCAGCGCTGCAGCGCCTGTGGGTCAGCGGCAGCAAGAACATCTTCCTGCTCGCGGGCCTGATCGGCGGCGGCCTGATCTTCCTCGGCCACGACTTCCTGGCCGTGTGGCTCGGCGACCCCGATCTGGTCTCGGGTGAGAAGTACACCTCGAGCGCGACGATCATGGCGGTGCTCGCCGGCGCCACGTTGCTGCGCGCGATGATGACCTGCGGCAAGCAGGTGCTGTTCGGCATGCGCGAGGTGCAGTTCCTGGCCAGGTTGTCGATTCTCGAGGCGGTCAGCAACCTGGTGCTGAGCCTGATCCTGATCCGCTACTACGGTCTGCTCGGCGTCGCGCTCGGCACGCTGATCCCGACCATCTGCACGCAGCTGATCCTGCAACCGCGCTTCCTGGCCCGGACGCTGCAGCTGTCGCTGCCCGAATTCGTGCGCCGCGCCGCGCCCGGCGGGTTGATGGTGCTGGCCACCATGGGCGCCGTCTCGTGGGGCATCGGCGACCTGCTGCCGGTCAGCGATTGGCCGAGCCTGATCCTCAAGGCCACCGCGGTGACGGCGCCGGCCGTGCTGGTCGGTGGCCTGCTGGGTACCACGTCGAGCGAGAAGCAGCGCGTGCTGCGCAAATTGGGGTTCGTCACCGGCGCGTCGCGCTGACCCCGCGGCCCGGTTGGCTCCGGTTCGCCGGCTGGATAACCGATGTTGCCGTGATAGACATGCACGGACCGGTCTCCCCGCTGCCATGAAAGTCCTCTCGATCGTCGGCGCGCGCCCCAACTTCATGAAGGTCGCGCCGCTGCTGCGCTGCCTGTCGCGCCGCGGCCACGGGTCGGTGCTGGTGCACACCGGCCAGCATTACGACGCCAACATGTCGGACGCGTTCTTCCGCGACCTCGGCCTGCCTGCACCGGATCACCACCTCGGCGTCGGCTCGGGTTCGCACGCGCAGCAGACCGCCAAGGTGATGGCGGCGTTCGAACCCGTGCTGCTGCAGGAGCGCCCCGACGTCGTGGTCGTCGTCGGCGACGTCAACTCGACGCTGGCCTGCACGCTCGTGAGCAGCAAGCTCGGCGTGCCCGTGGCGCACGTCGAAGCGGGCCTGCGCAGCCGCGACCGCACGATGCCCGAGGAGATCAATCGGCTCGTCACCGATTGCCTCGCCGACCTGCTGCTGACGCCGTCGCCGGACGCCGACGACAACCTGCGCGCGGAGGGTGTGCCGGCAGAACGCATCTTCCACGTCGGCAACATCATGATCGACTCACTCGTCGATCACCTGCAGGCCGCGCGCCGTTCGGACATCCTCACCCGGCTCAGCCTGTCGGCCGGCGGCTACGGCGTGGTGACGTTGCATCGCCCGTCGAACGTCGACGACCCCACCACCTTGACCGGCATCCTCGGCGCGCTGCGCGAGATCGCCAAGACGCTGCCGTTGGTGTTCCCGTGCCACCCGCGCACGCGCGAACGATTGTCATCGGGCGGCGGCACGGACGGTTTGTTGCTGCTCGACCCGCTCGGCTATCTGGACTTCATGGCGCTGGTGGCGAGCAGCCGGCTGGTGCTCACCGATTCGGGCGGTCTGCAGGAGGAGACCACCTGGCACCGCATCCCGTGCCTGACGATCCGCGAGAACACCGAGCGGCCGATCACGATCAGCCAGGGCAGCAACGTGCTCGCCGGCACCGCTCCGGACACGATCGTGCGGCTCGCGCACGAGGCGTTGCGCCAGGCGCCGGGCTCGAAACCGGTACCGGCGCTGTGGGACGGCAAGACCGCCGATCGCATCGTCGACGCACTCGAAAGCTGGTGGCGGACGCGCGGCAGCAACGGCTAACGAGCCGCGCGCTGCGCAAGGCATGCGAGCAGCGGCGCGAACGTCGTCGCCGGATCGAACTGCGGCGCCGGCATCAGGTCGCCCGGTCGCGACAGCAACGACGCGATCTTGTCGGCCAGCGCGGCGGTCTCGGGGTAGGTGAAGCAATGTCCCGCCCCGGAGGTCTCGGCCACGATCTGCCAGGCGTCGCCGGGGTTGCCGACGAACAGCACCGGCCGTCGCGCCATCAGGTAGTCGTACAGCTTGCCGGGCACGAAGATCGCATCCTGCAACTCGCTGCCGTTGACGAGCAGCAGTGCCGTCATCTGCCGCATCGCCTGCAGCGCGACCGCGAACGGCACGGGGTCGTGGCGCTGCACGCGTTCGCGCACCGCGTCCGGAACCTGCGCGAGGTCCTCTTCGAGCAGTTGCCGCGAGTCCCGCACATCGCAGTAGACGTGCACGGTGACGCGCGCCAGGGTCGCTGCCGGCAACAGTGCCAGCGCCTCGAGCACGGGCCGCAGCCGGCGCCGCGGAAAGATCGTGCCGAAGAAGCCCAGGTGGATGCCGTCCTGCGGCGCTGCAGCGGTGAGCGGCGCGGTGAGCTGGTCGGCGAGCGCGTAGTCGGCGGCGTTGCGCATCAACAACACGGGGCACGGCGGCTGGCCGAACGTCTGCTCGAACTCGCGCAGCGCCTCGCTGGTGTTGACGAACAGCTGATCGGCCAGTTGCAGCGCGGCGCGTTCGCGCCGCAGCAACCGTGCGCGAACGCGTTCGCCGCCGCTGCGGGTCCAGGCGTTGCCGCTGAGCAGGTCGCGGTAGTCGACCAGGATGCGCAGGTTCGGGCAGGCTCGCCGCAACGGCCCGATCGCCAGGATCTGGCCGTGCGGTCCGCAGCACAGCAGGACCGCGTCGAAGTGTTCGCGCCTCGCCAGGGCCGGCAGCTGGCGCCGCAGTCGCCAGGCCCACTCGACGTGTTTGTCGGGCAGCGCCAGCCAGGTCGGCAGCTTGTGGGTCAGGGTGCGCAGCACCTTCTGGGCGAAGTTGCGTGCGGCTGGTCGCGACGCCAGGGTCGGACCGCCCAGGCCGTGGCGCACGACGGCCGGCGGGATCGCCGCGGCCAGCGTCTCGTCGCGCGCCAGCAGCCGCCGCTCGTCGAGCGTGACCCAGTGCACCTCGTGTCCCTGCGCGAGCAGCGTGCGCGACAGGCGCAGCACACGATGCGACGCGACGGCGGGTTCCGGAGGGGCGTAGTAGCTGACGATCGCGACGCGCACTGCGGGACGAACGGCGGGCAGAGAGGGGGGATCCGGCGACGGATGCAAGGCCGGCACACCATCGCCAGCCGCGCCGACGTGCCGCAGGCTACGAGGCGCGCGTGGGCATTGCACGAGCCGTCATCGCTCCCTCGCGGCGCCGTCGCTCCGGATCCGCGCAGGGAACGAGCACCGTACTTGCAGCCGAACGCGCCAGACCATAAACCGTCGCCCCCATGACGCACGTCATCGCCCAACCCTGTATCGACGTCAAGGACAAGGCCTGCGTCGACGTCTGCCCCGTCGACTGCATCCACGGCAAGGACGACTCGCCGCAGCTCTACATCAACCCGTCCGATTGCATCGACTGCACGCTGTGCGTCGACGCGTGCCCGGTGACGGCGATCTTCGCCCAAGAAGACCTTCCCAAAGAGTGGGAGAATTACACGAAGATCAACGCCGACTTCTTCAAGCGCTAGTCCACGTACCGGTGGCCACCGGTGACCCCGTGAACGACCCGTTCGGCCGCTACAGCCGGCAGATGCGCGTGCAGGGTGTCGGCGAAGAGGGACAACGACGGCTGGCCTCGGCCACCGTGATGATCGTCGGGAGTGGCGCGCTCGGCACCCACAGCGCGCAGGCCCTGGTGCGCGCCGGAGTCGGCACGGTGTGGCTCGTCGACCGGGACATCGTCGAGCTCAGCAACCTGCAGCGACAGGTGTTGTTCACCGAAGCCGACGCGGCCCAAGCCATTCCCAAGGCCATCGCCGCGGCGGCCAGCCTGACGAGCGCCAACAGCACCTGCCGGGTGGTGCCGCACGTCGCCGACTGCTCGCTCGACTTCCTGCGCAACCTGCCGTCGCGACCGGACCTGGTGCTCGACGGCACCGACAACTTCCCGACCCGCTATCTGCTCAACGACTGGTGCGCGGAGCAGGGCATCGCCTGGATCTACGCCGGTGCAGTCGCCAGTGAAGGGGCCGCGATGGTGGTGCCGGCGACGGGTCCGTGTCTGCGCTGCTTGTGGCCCGAGGCGCCGCAAGGCGCCGACGTCGGCAATTGCGAGACGGTCGGCATCCTGGAACCCGCGATCGCCGCCGTCGTGGCGTTCCAGGTAGCCGAGGCGCTCAAGTTGCTGCTCGGTGCCCCGCCGACGCGCGGCGTGTTCACGTGCGACGTCTGGCGCGGGTCGTACCTGGTGCAGAACGTCGCCGATCGGCCCGCTCCGGACTGCGTCGTCTGCCGCCGCGAGCGGTTCCCGGCCCTTAGCGCCACGCCAACCGCGGCCGTTACCCTGTGTGGGCGCGACGCCGTGCAGATCGATCTGGGCACCAACGTGCGCATCGACGTGCAAGCCCTCGCCGCGCGCCTCGACGGTGTGGTCGCCGACTTGCAACGCACTGCGCACCTGCTGCGATTCGCCGTCGATGGCTGCCGCTTCAGCGTGTTCCCGGGAGGCCGTACACTGGTGTTCGGCGTCCAGGATCCCCTGCGCGCGCGGGCCCTGTTCGACCGTTGGATCGGGGCCCATGGCGGTGAGCCGTGAGTGAGCAGGAACTCCTCTATCTCGACCACGCGGCGACCAGTTGGCCCAAACCCCAGGTCGTGCTCGAGGCGATGCGGCGCTGGTACGAACAGGTCGGCGTCAGCGCCGAACGCGGTGACGGCGAACGCTGTCGGATCGCGCGCCAGGAGGTGGCGGCGGCCCGGCGCGGCCTCGGCGAACTGGCCGGCGTCGGCGGCGACCGCGTCGCCTTCGTCTCCGGCGCGACCGAGGGACTGAACCTGACCCTGCGAGCCTTGCTGCAACCGGGGCACCGGGTGCTGACGACCGCCTTCGAACACAGCTCGGTGGTGCGGCCACTGCGCGCGCTGCAGCCAACCCTGGACCTCTCCATCGAAGTGCTGCCGCCCGACCCGGACGGCGGCCTGGCACCTGCCCGGGTCGCGGCCGCGATCGCCGGGCACCAACCTCATCTGCTGGTGTTCACGCACGCCAGCAACGTCACCGGGGCGGTGTTCGACGCCGCGGCGTTCACGGCCGCCGCGCGCGCCGCGCACTGCACCACGGTGCTCGACGTCAGCCAGACCGTGGGCTGGTTGCCCGTCGACGTCGGCGCCGACGTGATCGTCGGCAGCGCCCACAAGGCGCTGCTCGGACCGCCGGGCCTGGGCTTCGTGATCACCCGCCCGGGCCTCACGCTCACGCCGCAGAAGCAGGGCGGCACTGGCAGCAGTCAGGCCCAAGACCAGCATCCCCTGCAGTGGCCCACGGCGTTCGAAGCCGGCACGCCGAACACCCCGGCGATCTTCGGACTGGCGGCCGCGTTGCGTTGGGCGCAGGCTCACCCGGCGAGCCAGCGTTTGCAGGCGTGCCTCGCCGAAGTCGACTGCATCGCCGCAGAACTGGCGCCACTGCCCGGCGTGCACCTGCTGCGGCCCCCTGCTGGACCGCGCACGCCGGTCCTCGGTTTGACCATCGCCGGCAGCGACCCAGCCGAACTGGGGCTGGTGCTCGACGCCGCGGGCATCCACGTGCGCAGCGGCCACCACTGCGCGCCGTGGTTGCACCAGCACCTGGGCACTCGAGCCACGGGCACGCTGCGGATTGCGCCCGGCGCGCCGCTCACCGCGGCGCAGCGGGCCCGCTTGACCGGTGCCGTGGCCAGCATTGCCGGTTGCTGACCCAGGGCCCGCGCGGGGTTTGCGAATTGCTAAGGTGATTTGCGAATTGCTAAGGGGCGCCACCGATACGGGGCCGATCGGGCCCGAAACTGTTTTCGTGTTGGCGAGCTTGCAGACACCGGCGGAACGCAATAGATAGTGGCCCCCTACGGCGGCGGCCCCAAACTGCTGTCCTTGGCGCTCGCCGAGGACCAGGTTCGGACTGCCGGTGTGGGGCTCGAACCCCTCGGTCGGGGGTGCGGGTCGTCCGATCAGGTTTCGGGCGGTTTCGGATCGAGACGCAGGCGGCCCCCGTGCATGCGAGTCAGGCGTGCACGACCGTTCCAAGGGTGTGCTCCCAGCGCCCCGCGTCCCGTGACGGCATCGCGCCGGACCGCGTCGGGCCCACCTCGTCTTGTGCGTTTCGTCTCATCAGCGTTTCGGCGCCCTCGTCGTCGGTCGCGAGCTGTCCTCCGGTCCCCACACCCACCGCCCGTCGCCACTGACGTCGGCAGGGTATTGTGCCGACCCGGCGAAGGCTGCGCGGCCGCGACAAGCGGGTGCATGGAGGTAGTCGCGTGAAGGTATCTCGGCGGTTCACGGTCAAGGGCAAGTCGGCCTACGAAGGCATCCCGTTCGTCAAGCGCAACTCGGAGATCCGCAACCCCAACGGGTCGCTGGTGTTCGAAGCCAAGGACATCGACGTCCCCGCCCACTGGAGCCAGGTGGCGGTGGACATCCTGGCGCAGAAGTACTTCCGCAAGGCGGGAGTGCCACAGCTCACCAGCGATGAGAAGGGCGGCCCCGGCAAGCCGATGCTCGACGACGCCGGCAACCCGGTGCTCGGCGGCGAGCGCGACGCGCGCCAGGTCTTCGGACGCCTGTCGGGCTGCTGGCGCAGTTGGGGTGAGCAATACGGCTACTTCGACAGTCCCGAAGACGCCCAGGCGTTCCAGGACGAGCTGTCGCACATGCTGGCCGCGCAGCACGCCGCGCCCAACTCGCCGCAGTGGTTCAACACCGGCCTGCACTACGCCTACGGCATCACCGGTCCCGCGCAGGGCCACTGGTTCGTCGACGGGGACGGCGCCGGCGGTCCGAGCAAGCTGCACAAGAGCAAGAGCGCCTACGAACGGCCGCAGCCACACGCCTGCTTCATCCAGTCGGTGACCGACGACCTGGTGTCCGACGGCGGCATCATGGACCTGTGGACGCGTGAGGCGCGCCTGTTCAAGTACGGCTCGGGCACCGGCAGCAACTTCTCGGCCCTGCGCGGCGAGAACGAGCCGCTGTCGGGCGGCGGCAAGAGCTCGGGGCTGATGAGCTTCCTGCGCATCGGCGATCGCGCCGCCGGCGCGATCAAGTCGGGCGGCACCACGCGCCGCGCCGCCAAGATGGTCTGCCTGGACCTCGACCACCCCGACATCGAGACGTTCGTGTCGTGGAAGGTCAACGAGGAGCAGAAGGTCGCGGCGCTGGTCACCGGCAGCAAGCTGATCAAGCGCCACATCAACGCGGTGATCAACAGCGTGCACGTCGCCGACGCACACGGCAACACGCACCCGGTGACCAAGCCGCGCGACAACGACGCGCTGCGCGCCGCGCTCGCCGCCGCCCGCACCGCCGGCGTGCCCGACAACTACCTGCACCGCGCGCTGCAGCTCGGCGAGCAGGGCTTCAAGGCCGTCGACATCACCGAGTACACCACCGACTGGGACGGTGAGGCCTATGCCACCGTCGCCGGCCAGAACTCGAACAACTCGGTGCGCGTGCCGAACGAGTTCTTCCGCGCCGTCGACGAGGGCGGCAAGTGGCGCCTGATCCGGCGCACCGACCGCGCCGTCGCCAAGGAAGTCGACGCCCGCGGCCTGTGGGACAAGGTCGCCTACGCGGCCTGGGCCTGCGCCGACCCGGGCGTGCAGTACGACACCACCATCAACGAGTGGCACACGTGCCCCAAGGACGGGCGCATCAACGCGAGCAACCCGTGCTCGGAGTACATGTTCCTCGACGACACGGCCTGCAACCTGGCGTCGATCAACCTGGTCAAGTTCCTCAACGCCGACGGCAGCTTCGACGTCGAGAGTTTCCAGCACGCCTGCCGCATCTGGACGATCGTGCTCGAGATCAGCGTGCTGATGGCCAGCTTCCCGAGCCAGGAGATCGCCCAGCGCAGCTACGACTACCGCACGCTCGGCCTGGGCTTCGCCAACCTCGGCACGATCCTGATGCGCCTTGGCATCCCCTACGCCTCACCCAAGGCCTACGCGATCGCCGGCGCGATCAGCGCGATCATGTGCGGTGAGTCCTACGCGACCTCGGCCGAGATGGCCAAGGAGCTCGGCGCCTTCCCGCGCTACGAGCACAACCGCGAGGACATGCTGCGCGTGATCCGCAACCACCGCCGCGCCGCCTACCACGCCACCGCCTCGGAGTACGAAGGCCTGTCGGTCACGCCGGTCGGCATCGACCCCAAGCTGTGCCCGGGCAAGCTGCTCGAGGCCGCGCGCGAGTCCTGGGACCGCGCCCTGGCGCTCGGCGAGAAGCACGGCTACCGCAACGCGCAGACGACCTGCATCGCGCCGACGGGCACGATCGGCCTGCTGATGGACTGCGACACCACGGGCGTCGAGCCCGACTTCGCGCTGGTCAAGTTCAAGAAGCTCGCCGGCGGCGGCTACTTCAAGATCGCCAACCAGAGCCTGGCCCCGGCGCTCGAGAAGCTCGGTTACCAGCGCAACCAGATCGACGAGATCCTCGCCTACGTGGTCGGTCGCAAGACCCTCGCCGGCGCGCCGGCGATCAACCACGAGACGCTGGCCAAACGCGGCTTCGACGACGTCGCGATCAAGAAGCTCGAGAAGGCCCTCGAGAGCGCCTTCGACATCAGCTTCGCGTTCAACAAGAGCACGCTCGGCGACGACTTCTGCAAGCAGAAGCTCGGCCTGTCCGACGCGCAGCTCGGCGACTGGAGCTTCGACATGCTCAAGCACCTGGGCTTCACCAAGGCCGAAGTGCTCGCCGCCAACGACTACGTCTGCGGCACGATGACCGTCGAGGGTGCGCCGCACCTCAAGGACTCGCACCTGCCGGTGTTCGACTGCGCCAACCGCTGCGGCCGCAAGGGCCGCCGCTACATCCCCTACGAGGCGCACATCCACATGATGGCCGGCGTGCAGCCGTTCATCAGCGGCGCGATCAGCAAGACCATCAACATGCCCAACGATGCCACCCTGGAGAACGTCAAGCACGTCTACCAGATCGGTTGGCAGTCGATGCTCAAGGCGGTGGCGCTCTACCGCGACGGCAGCAAGCTGAGCCAGCCGCTCAACTCCTCGATCGACGACGACAGCGAGAACGAAGGCGGTCTGTCGCTGACCGCCACCAGCAGCGTGCAGCAGATGGCGGCGCGCATCACCGAGCGCGTCGTGCACCGCTACATCGCCAAGCGCCGCCGCCTGCCGCACCGCCGCGCCGGCTACACGCAGAAGGCCGTCGTCGGCGGCCACAAGATCTACCTGCGCACCGGCGAGTACGAGGACGGCTCGCTCGGCGAGATCTTCCTCGACATGCACAAGGAAGGCGCCGCGTTCCGCAGCCTGATGAACTGCTTCGCGATCGCGGTGTCGCTCGGCCTGCAGCACGGCGTGCCGCTCGACGAGTTCGCCGACGCGTTCGTGTTCACGCGCTTCGAGCCCAACGGCCCGGTCCAGGGTCACGACCAGATCAAGATGGTCACTTCGGTCATCGACTATGTGTTCCGCGAGCTGGCGATCAGCTACCTGGACCGGCAGGAACTGGCCCAGGTGCAGCTCGAGGACCTGTCGAGCACGACCATGGGCAAGAAGGACCAGAGCCCCGAGTTCACCGACGAGGAGATCGTCTCGGAGACGATCTACGAGGGTGAAGAGCAGCCGCGCGACGTGCACCAGAACGAACACCTGCACCCGCACAGCCGCGGCATCCTGCGCGGCCACGAGGGCGACGGTGGCGGTGGCGGTGGCGGTGGCAACGGCGGCGGCGGCGGCGGCGGCATCGTCAAGAGTGCCGTGCTGCACCGCGCCGAATCGAGCACCACGACCACCACGACGATGGTCACCCTCGAGCAGCGCCAGACCCGCATGAAGGTCGCCGAGGCCCGGCTCAAGGGATACGAAGGCGACCCGTGCGGCGGCTGCGGCGCCTTCACGTTGGTGCGCAACGGCACCTGCCTGAAGTGCGTGAGCTGCGGCGCGACGAGCGGCTGCTCGTAGGGCGGACGGCTTACGGCTGCGGCGTCACTGCCGCAGCCCCGCCGCCGCGCCTGCCCGGCTGCAGGCGCACGCCACTGACCCAGTAGCGCACTCGCCGCGGGGCGTCGGCATCGTCGGGGAACTGCTCGGCGTAGCGCTCGGCGAGCCAGCCGACCGCCTTGGACTCACCGAGCCCTGCGAGTGCCGCGCGGTCCTCGGGGCCGAGTTGCATGGTGCTCGACAGATGCAGCCACACCGAGGGGTGGTTGTCGAGCGGCACGCAGGTGAAGCACGGCAGCATGCTGACCAGGAAGCCGAACGCGCCGCCTTCGATGCGCGCATCGTCGCTGGCCAGCGCCGCACCGGCGAACTGCACGTCGGCGATCCACAACACCGGTGTGGCCAGCACGTCGCTCAGCGTCAACCACGGCTGACCGAAGTTGACCGAGCCCTGGCGCAGCCAGACCTCGATGCGGGCGTCGTCGCCGTCGCTCCACTGCACCTTCTGGTGGTCGCGCTGCGTCCAGAAGCTCGTGCAGCCCGTGAGCCCGCTCAGCAGCAACAACGCGATCGCCTTGGCCGACATGCCACGACGATACCGCTGCCGCCGAGACCGCGTCAGGCTCAGGCTTTGCGCAGCAGCCACGGGCGGCCGCGACAAGCGGCACAGACCGCGAAGTCCCGCGCGTCACGCCACCATCCCCGGCGCAGGTCGACCACCACGCCGTTCCTGCAGGCGGCGCAAGCGACCCAGGCTGCCACCGACGTCGTACACCGCGCGATCGCCCAGGCACGCAGCGAGGCGTCGGCGCCTTCGCCGACGTAGTGATTCTCGCACAGTTCGGCGGCGTAGCGCCCGACCACCGCCCCGAGCTTGCCGAGCGCGAGCACGACCTCACGTTTGCTGGCGGACAGGCTCGCGTAGTGTCGACCGCGCAGGAGCGCTTCCCAGCGCTCGAGCACGTGCGCGTTGGCGAGCGCGAGGTCCCCCGCGGCCCGGATCCAATCCGGATACTCACACCCGGCCGGGAACAGCTCGAGCAGCGTCGGCAGGTCCCGCTGCAGCACTGCGAGTCGACACCGCACGAAGAACACCACGTGCTCTTCGAGTCTGCCGCTCGTCAGCAGGTCCGTGAGGCGCTGCCACGCCGGAGCGTCGAGTTCGTCCGCGCGCGCGAACAACAGCAGCTCGGCGATCCGGCGCTGCCACACCGGTTCGTGCGGCCACGACCGCAGCAGACGCGCGGTAGACCATGTCGCCAGCGCGGCGCTGCGTTGCTCGATTGCGGTCGTTCGGTCGGCGGCGGACATGCCGCCGCTTCTAGGACACGACGCCGTCGATCGTGCGCCGGATGCCGAGCGGATTGTGATCCTGCAACTCGGCGGGCAGCAGTTCGTGTGGCCAGTCCTGCCAGCACACCGGGCGCGCCCAGCGACGGATCGCGGTCGGCCCGACCGCCGAGAAACGCGCGTCGGTCGCCGCCGGGTACGGGCCGCCGTGCACCATCGCGCCGCAGACCTCGACGCCGGTCGGCACGCCGTTGGCGAGCAACCGGCCGACCTTGCTGCGCAGCACCGCGATCACGTCGGCGAACTCGGTGAAGTCGTCGCCGTCGCCGTGCACCGTCGCGGTCAGATGACCGTGCAGCGAGCCGGCCAGCTGCAGCAGTTCGGCGCGCTGCTCGCAGCCGACGGTGAGCACCGCGGGGCCGTAGATCTCGGTGCGCAGCCGCGGGTTGGCCTGCACCGCCGCCGCCGACGCCGACAGCAGGGTCGGGCACACCGCGGTGGCGCCATCACCGGCAACGCCGCGCGCGGTGACCGCGACCGGCAACTCGTCGAGCTCGGCCAGCGCCGCCTCGTAGCCGCTCTTGATCGACGGGTGCACGGTCAGCGCCGCCGCGGCGCCGCCGAGCTCCCTGGTCAGGACCTCGAGGAACGGTTCGTCGCCGGCGCCGCGTTGCCACAGCACCATGCCCGGGCTGGTGCAGAACTGCCCACCCGCGAGCAGCGCCGAAGCCGCGAGCTGCGCCGCGATGGCCGCGCCGCGCGCCGCCATCGCCCGCGGCAGGATCAGCACCGGGTTCATCGAACCCATCTCGGCGAACACCGGGATCGGCTCGGGACGCGCGGCGGCGAGATCGAACAGCGCCCGCCCCCCGCGGTGCGAACCCGTGAAGCCGACCGCGGCGATCGCCGGATGCTGCACCAGCAGCGCGCCGACCTCGTGCGAGCGGCCGTGCAGCAGCGAGAACGTTCCCGCGGGCAAGCCGAGTTCACGCACGGCGTCGTGGATCACCCGCCCGACCAGTTCGCTGGTGCCGGGGTGCGCCGGATGTCCCTTGACCACCACCGGACAGCCGGCCGCGAGCGCCGAGGCGGTGTCGCCTCCGGCGACCGAGTAGGCGAGCGGGAAGTTGCTGGCGCCGAACACGACGACCGGCCCGATGCCGACGAGCATGCGGCGCAGGTCGGGCTTGGGCTGCGGCTGGCGCGCGGGGTCGGCGCGGTCGATGTAGGCGTCGACCCACGCGCCGCCTTCGACCAGGTTCGCGTAGAGGCGCAGCTGCCCCACGGTGCGGCCGCGCTCGGCTTCGGCTCGGCCGCGCGGCAGGGCCGTCTCGGCGCAATAACACTGCAGCAGCTCGTCCCCGAGCTCGAGCATGCCGTCGGCGATGCGGCGCAGCAGCGCGGCGCGCGCGGCCGGCGGCGTCGTCAGCAGCGGCAGCTTGGCGGTGGCAGCGCCGGCGCAGGCGCGTTCGACCTGCGCGGCCGTGGCTTCGGCGTAGCTCGGCCCCAGCGGAAGACCCGTCATCGGGTCGATCGCCGTGAACGTCTGGCCGCCGAGCGACTCGGCCTTGCCGGCGATGAAGTGTTCGCCGCGCAACCCGCTCACCGCGCCACCTCCGGCATCGCCGCCAGCGCTTCGCGGATCACGATCAGCGCCTGCTCGCGAAGCGGCCCGCCGACCGGCAGTCGCGGCAACCGCACGCGTTCGTTGCCTTGCCCGACCTCCTGCTGCACCAGCTTGATGAGCTGCACGAACTCGGGCACGGTGTCGAGCCGCAGCAGCGGCAGGAACCAGCGGTAGAGCGCGCGCGCCGCGGCGTGCTGACCATCGCGCGCCAGCTCGAACAGCCGCACCGACTCGGCCGGGAACGCGTTGACGAGCCCGGCGACCCAGCCCGTGGCGCCGGCGGCGACGCCTTCGCACAGCATGTCGTCCATGCCGACGAGCACCGCGAGGCGATCACCGGCCAGCGCCTTGATCGCCGTCACGCGCCGCGCGTCGCCGCTCGACTCCTTGACCGCGACCAGGTTGGCGTGCGCCGCCGCGAGGTCGGCGATGAACGGTGGCGTGAAGTCGACGCCGTAGGCCGGTGGGTTGTTGTAGAGCAAACACGGCAGGTCGGTGGCGCGCAGCACCGCGTCGAGGTGCGCGCGCGCCTCGTGCATGCCGCCCTTGTGCACGTAGGCCGGCAGCACCATCAGCCCGCGGCAACCGGCGTCGGCGGCCGCCTGCGCGAGCTCGACCGCCTGGCGCGTGCTGAGCGCGGCGATGCCGGGCAGCACGGGGTGATCGCCGGCAACTGCCACCAGCGTGTGCAGGATCGCGATCTTCTCGTCCAGGTCGAGTGTCGCCCCTTCGCCGAGTGAGCCGAGCGGGATGATGCCCGAGCAGCCCTGGTCGAGTTGCCAACGTGCGTGTCGGCCGAGGAACTCGTGGTCGACGGCGTCATCGGCGGTGAACGGCGTGGTGATCGCGGGCAGGACGTGGCGGAACGGCGAGGTGGCCATGGGGCGACTAGCGAACGGTCCCGCGTCGTTGCGCGCAAGCCTGCCTGGCGGTCCATTCCAGATGCTGGCCGTCTTCAGGTCGCCTCGTCGTGCAGCATCCAGGCTGGCGCTCGGCCCCTGGGCGCGCGATCGTTGCGGCATGGCGGCGAACGACCCCACGGATACGCGTGAGCAACTGGTGCACAGCCTCGGCCTGCCGGTGGCGCATCGGCACGTCTTCTTGTGCTGTGATCAGAGCAACCCGAAGTGCTGCGATCGGGACGCGGGGCTCGCGGCGTGGGACTTCCTCAAGCGCCGCCTCAAGGAGCTGGGCCTGTCCGAACAGGGCGGCGTGCAGCGCACCAAGGCCAACTGCCTGCGGCTGTGCACCGGCGGACCGATCGCCGTCGTCTATCCCGAGGGCACCTGGTACGGCGGCTGCACCCCCGAAGTGCTCGAGCAGATCGTGCAGCGGCACCTGATCGGCGGCGAGATCGTGCGCGAACACTGCGTGCACAGCGCGCCGCTCACCGGCGGCGCCATCGGCGGCGGCTCCGCGGAGGGCGGCTGAGATGGACCCCGCTGCCGTGTTCGCGAACACGCCGTGCAATCAGTTCCTCGGCATCGAGCTCGTCGGCGGCAGCCGCGACCGCGTCGAACTGTCGCTGCCCGTGCGCGCCGAGTTCCTGCAGGAAGAAGGCGTCGTGCAAGGCGGCATCCTGACCGCGCTCGCCGACATGGCCGCGGTCTACCTGCTGTGGCCGTATTTGCCCGCCGATCGCGCGATGACCGGCACGGGCTGTTCGATGCAGTTCCTCGCCGGCGCCACCGTCGGCGCCGGACCGCTGCGCGCCGTCGCGACCCCGCTGCGCATCGGCAACACCGTCGCCGTCTGCGAGAGCGAGTTGTTCCAGGGCGAGCGGCGCGTCGCCAAGGGCACGTTCACCTTCCTGCTGCGCGAACGGCGGCCCCGATGACCCCGCCGCTGCAGCTGCTGTGGGACGGTCCCGAGTCGGCGACGACCACCGTCGTGCTCGCGCACGGCGCCGGCGCCGGCATGGAGCATCCGTTTCTCGCCGAGGTCGCCGCGGGTCTGGCCGCCGCCGGTCTGCGCGTCGTGCGCTTCGAGTTCCCCTACCAGCGCGACACCCGCGCCGGCCACCGTCGCGCACCCGACCGGTTGCCCGTGCTGCGCGAGACCATGCGCGAAGTCGTCGCGTCCTGTGGCCCGACGCGCGTCGTGCTGATGGGCAAGTCCATGGGCGGCCGCGTCGCCACGACGCTCGCCGACGAACTCGCCGCCGCCGCCGTGGTCGTGTTCGGCTATCCGTTCCATCCGCCGCGCAAGCCCGAGCAGTTGCGCACCGCCCACCTCGAGGCGCTGCGCACGCCGACCCTGATCCTGCAGGGCGAACGCGATCCGTTCGGCACGCGCGCCGAGGTCGACGCCTACGCGCTGTCCCCGGCGATCGCGGTGCAGTGGTTCGCCGATGGCGACCACTCCCTCGCGCCGCGCAAACGCAGCGGCCACACCGCCGAGGCCCACCTCAGCACCGCCATCGCCGCCGCCGCGCAGTTTGCGTACGGTACCGGGTACAAACCACAACCCGCGCCCGCCCCACTCCCTCAGCGGCGGCCTGATTCGTAGCCGAACGTCACGCGCCCGAAGCCCGCGGCGGTCACCGCGTCGGTGGTGCGCGCAATGTCGTCGTAGCAGGCGCCCGCATGGCCCACCACCACGACCTGGGGCAGCGTGCGTTCGCCCGTTTGGGAGTCCGCCTGCAACATCGCGGGGTCGGCGGCGATGCGCCGTAGTTCGTGGTGCAGTGCCGGCACGTCGCCGATCGGCCTCGGCCCGACCGCCCAACGCAGCTCGCGGCCCTGCAGGCGGTAACGCGGCGGGCGATCCGCGGCGCCGTTCGCGTCGGCGAACACCTTGTCGCCGCTCGCGACGCAGTGAACTTCCACGACCAGCTGTTCGCGCGGCGCGACCAGGCTCGGACCGCCACCCACGTCCTTGGGCAGGTAGGCCGGAAGCTTCGCCTCGAGCACTTTGAAGTCGATGCAGACGAAGAACACGATCATCAAGAACACGACGTCGATCATCGGCGTCATGTCGGACCTGGCTTCGAACTCGGCGGCGTCGCGATCGGTCATGGTCACCTCGCGGCGCCTCAACGCCACTTGACCAGGAACGGTTCAATCGCGCGAGTTGTGGTTTGTACCCGGTACCGTACCCTCGCTCAGCGCCCGTGCTGTTCGCGCAGGTGGCGCTGCAGCAGATCGCCGCCGAAGTCGCGTTCGAAGTCGCGCCAGACGGTGTGCACGTGGTTGGCGCCGTTCTGGGTGTTGTCGTACTCGACCGCGAAGAAGGTGCCGTGGATGCGGTAGTAGTGGCCCTGGCCACGCTCGCGGCCGCCGGCCCAGGCGAACGAGAGTTCGTCGAGATCGCGGGCCTTGATGCGTGCGAGTTCCTCGGCGGCGACGTCGGCACGGAGCACGTGCGCGAACTCCTCGACCAGGCGCCACAACACGGCGCGTTGCCCCGCGTCGAGGTCCTTCCAGGCGACGCCGCGGCGGGCGCCGAGCTTCGCCGGTGGCTGGCCCGGACCGAGCAGCACGTCGGCGGGCGCGGTGTCGGCGATCACGGCGCGCTGCAGTTGCGCGTCGTCGAGCAGCAGCAGAAACGCGCGCGCGAGGTCCTCTTCGGCACCGAGCACGCGCTGGCCGCGGCGTTCGCCGGAAGGGATCTCGGCGGGGTTGGTGCCCAGGAACCGCGGCGAGCAGCTGACCACGGCGCCCTCGTGCACGCTGACCTGCAGCGACACGTGATGGCCCTGGAAGCGCACCATGAAGGTGCCGGCGGCAGCGGGCTCCCCGCACACCAGCAACGAGTAGCGCGCGGGATCGCGGTGGCTGGCGTCGTGTCCGCCGGCCGACTCGATCGCCCGCAGCACGTCTTCCAGGCGCGTGATCGCGGTGACCTTGGCGAAACCGGCGGTCGACAACATCGACGCCAGCAGCGCGCGAGCGGCCACGTCCTGCGCGGTGTCGAGCGCCCCCATCTCGATGCCCGCATAGCGCCCCGGCACGAAGTTCCACTGCGTGCGTTCGGCGTCGTCGAGCGGGCGCTGCGCGAGTTTTCGCTGCTCGGCTGTGAGTTTGCCGAGGAACGCGCTCGCCGCGGCCGCCACCGCCTCGGCCCCGCCCGCGGCGTGCACCGGCTGCGGCCACAAGGCCACTCCCGAGGTCGCCGCGAGCATGAGGGTGACAGCGAGGGAGAGCCCGTGTTGCATGGCGATCAACTGTGAAGATTGGACGAGGTGATGGCGAACGCCACTGGCGACGCCGGCTACGAACGGCTGCGCCCGAGCGCCTTGTCGACCAGGGCCGCCTGTTCGGCCTTGTGCCGGACCAGCGAACCCGTCGCCGGACTGGCCGCTGCCGGCCGCATCGCGCGGGTCGACCAGTCGAACCGATCGCGCAGGAAGGTCCAAGCTCCCATGTTCGCGGGCTCTTCCTGGCACCACACGAATTCGGCCTTGCCGTAGCGCGCGCGCAGCGCGGCCATCGCCGACGCCGGCCACGGATACAGCAGTTCGACGCGCACGAGCGCGATGCCCAGGTCGTCGCCGATCGCGGCGAGCAGGTCGTAGTAGACCTTGCCCGAGCAGCACACGACGCGACGGACGTTCTTGGCGGGCGCGCCGGCCAGCCTGGAGTCGTCGATGACCGCCGTGAACCGTCCTTCGGCGAGCTCCTCGGGCGCGGAGCCGGCCTCCTTCATGCGCAGCAGGCTCTTGGGCGTCATCACCACGAGCGGCTTCTTGTCCGCATCGATCGCCTGCGCGCGCAGCAGGTGGTAGTAACTCGACGCGCACGACGGGTTGGCGACGCGCAGGTTGTTCTCGGCACACAGCTGCAGGAAACGCTCCAGGCGCGCCGAGCTGTGTTCGGGGCCCTGGCCGTCGTAGCCGTGCGGCAGCAGCAACACGAGGCCGCTCTGCTGCTGCCACTTGGCTTCGCCGGCGGCGAGGAACTGGTCGATCTGGATCTGCGCGCCGTTGACGAAGTCACCGAACTGCGCTTCCCACAACGACAGGCCCTCGGGCATCACGCAGCTGTAGCCGTACTCGAAGCCCAGCGCGGCCTCCTCGCTGAGCAGCGAGTCGACGACCACGAACGGGGCCTGGTCGTCAGCGAGGTGATTGAGCGGCACGTAGCGCTTGCCGTTCTCGGCGTCGTAGAGCGCGGCGTGGCGCTGACTGAACGTGCCGCGTCCGCTGTCCTGACCGGCGAGGCGCACCGGCACACCGCTGGTGACCAGCGTCGCGAACGCCATCGACTCGGCGGTGGCGAAGTCGACGGGCTGCTTGCCGGCCAACATCTCGGCGCGGCGCTGCAGCACGACCTTGCCCTTGGGATGCGCGTGGAAGTCCGCCGGCCAGCTGAGCAGCTGGTCGTTCCAGCGACGCAGTTGCTCGAGCGGCACTTGCGGCACCGTCGGCGTCCACTCGGCATCGGGCTGTTCCTGCGGCAGCACCACCGGCGGCGCCTCGCTGGCGCGCACCTCGTCGAGCGACTGCCGCAACCGTTGCTGCACCTTGTCGTCGTAGGCCGCCAACTCCTCCTGCTGCAGCACACCAGCGCGCAGCAGGTAGTCCTGATAGGTCTTGCGCACCGTCGGGTGCGCCTCGATCTGCCGATAGAGCAACGGCTGCGTATAGCTCGGCTCGTCGCCCTCGTTGTGGCCGTGGCGGCGGTAACAGACGATGTCGAGCACCACGTCGCTGTGGAACGTGCTGCGGTAATCCATCGCCAGCCGGATCATGCGCACCGCGGCGAGCGGGTCGTCGCCGTTGACGTGGAACACCGGTGCCTGGATGCCCTTGGCGACGTCCGAACAGAACGGCGTGCTGCGGGAGTCGGCCGGCGAAGTCGTGTAGCCGATCTGGTTGTTGACCACGATGTGCACGGTGCCGCCGGTGCGGTAACCGTGCAGTTCGGACATCTGCAGCGTTTCGTGCACGACACCCTGGCCGGCGAACGCGGCGTCGCCGTGCACCAGCACCGGCAACACCTCCTTCCAGGCGTGGCCCTTGCGCTCGTGCGGTGTCTGCTCCTGGCGCGCGCGCGCCATGCCTTCGACGACGGGATCGACAGCCTCGAGATGGCTGGGGTTGCACGCCAGCTCGACGGTCATCGCGCTGCCGTTGGCGGTGGTGAATGTCGCCGCGGCGCCGAGGTGGTACTTCACGTCGCCCGAGCCCTGCGTCATCGACGGATCGAGATACCCCTCGAACTCGCCGAAGATCCTGGTCAGCGGCTTGCCCATCACGTGTGCGAGCACGTTCAGGCGACCGCGGTGGGCCATGCCGAGCACCGTGCGCTGCACGCCCAACTCGGCGGCGCGGTCGAACAACGCCGCCAGCACCGGGATCAGCGTGTCGCCACCCTCGAGGCTGAAGCGTTTGTGGCCGACGAAACGCGTGTGCAGGAACTGCTCGAACGCCTCGGCCTCGACCAGCTTGTCGAGGATCTGCAGCTGCGCTTCGCGGCTGAGCTGCTCCTCGTTCCGGTTGCCTTCCATGCGCGTGCGCAACCAGTGCCGGCGCTCCTGGTCGGCGATGTGCATGAACTCCGCGCCGACGTGGCGGCAGTAGGTCAGATGCAACGTCTCCTGGATCTCGCGCAGCGTGGCGAACGGCTTGCCGGTGACGCCATCGCTGTAGAACGTGCGTTCCTTGTCCCACAGGGTGAGTCCGTACGTGCCGATGTCGAGTTCGGGCCAGTCGGCCGGCTCGTAGCTGAGCGGGTCGAGGTTGGCGAGCACGTGACCGCGCACCCGATAGCTGCGGATGTAGGTCATCAGCCCCGCGGCGCGCTCGAGGTTCTCGGCCTCACGCAGGCCGCTGCCGAGCGGCGGTCGGCGATCGACGCTGTTGCGCACCGGCCGGTAGGGCACCTTCAGCGAGCGGAAGATCGCGTCGTAGAAACCTTCCTCGCCGAGCAGCAACTTGTGCATCCAGTCCAGGAACTGTCCTGACTCGGCGCCCTGGATGACGCGGTGATCGTAGGTGCTGCTCAGCATCATCGCCCGCGACACCCCGAGCTCGGTGAGCGTCTCCGCAGCCGCGCCGGCGAAGGCAGCGGGCACGGTGATCGCGCCGGTGGCGAGGATGAAACTCTGGCCGGTCATCAGCCGCGGCAGCGAGCTGACCGTGCCGATCGTTCCGGGGTTGGTCAGGGTGCAGGTGGTGCCGGCGAAATCGTCGGGCGTCAACTTGCCCTTGCGGGCCTTGTCGATCTGCGCGTTGAACGCGGCGAAGTACTCGGCGAACGTGAGCACGCCGCAGTCCTTGATGTTGGGCACGACCAGGCTGCGGCGACCGTCCTTCCCGGGCAGGTCGACCGCGATGCCGAGTTGCAGGCTGCGCGCCACGCGTCGGAACGGCTTGCCGTCGCGCTCTTCGTAGACGCCGGCCATCGCCGGCACCTTCAGCATCGCCTGCACCATCGCCCAGCCGATCAGGTGCGTGAAGCTGACCTTGGGCAGGTAGAGGCCCTGCTGGTGGCGGTTGATCGTGTGCCGGTTCTCCTCGAGCACCTTGACCGGGATCTCGCGCGTCGACGTCGCGGTCGGCACGCCGAGGCTCTCGGCCATGTTGCGCACGATCTTGCCGGCGACGCCGGTCAGCGCCTGCAGTTCGTCGTCACCAGCCGCAGCGGGCGCCGCGGCCGGCGCCGACGACGGCGCAGTCGCTGCCGCGCGCGCGACAACGGGGGCGCGCTGCTCGGGTGGCAACGCCGTCTCGAACCACTGCCGCCACTCGGCAGGCACCGAAGCCGGCGCGCTCAGGTAGTCGGCGTAGACCTTCTCCGCGTAGGCCGCGTTGAGGCCGAACACTTCTTCGAAATCGGGCGCTTGCATGCCTGCCTAACCATGTGCCGGTGGGTTCGTGGTGCTCTGGGGCACCACGGCGCCCGGCCGGCGGATCTGCCTGGGTGGTCCGGTGAGTCTCGCGGGTCAGGGACCGCGGCGCTACTTCTTGCTCAGCAGCAGCACCATGCGGCGGCCTTCCATGCGGATCGGCGCTTCGACCTTGGCGATGTCGGCGAGTCGTTTGACGACCTCGCCGATGACCTGCTCGCCGACTTCCTTGTGCGCCATCTGGCGCCCGCGGAACAGACAGCAGACCAGCACCTTGTCGCCGTCGGCGAGGAACTCCTGGGCCTTCTTGACCTTGACCTCGAGGTCGTGGTCGCCGGTGGCCGGGCGCACGCGCAGTTCCTTGACCTGCACCTGGTGCTGCTTGCGACGGCTGGCCTGTTCCTTCTTCTTCTCCTCGTACTTGAACTTGCCGAAGTCCATGATGCGGCACACGGGCGGCCGCTGGTTCGGTGCGATCTCGACGAGGTCGAATCCCTTCTGCATCGCCAACGCGAGGGCGTCGGCAGTCTCCAAGATGCCGAGCTGCTTGTTGTCCTCGTCGATGACGCGGACCTGGCGGATGCGGATCTGGTGGTTGATGCGGGGACCGCGATCCTGCGACGGCGGGCGCCGATCAAATCTGCCGGCCATGAATCCTCTTGGACAACTCTTGCACTGGGTACTGATGCACTGGCTACGGGCTCCTTGGGTTCGCTCTGTGGCGGAAAGGATGCGGCGCGAGGCGCGCCACGGGGCGAGAAGGCTATTGGCGGCGCCCTCCCGTGGCAACGGCTATCGGCAGCACGGTGGGAACGGCTGCAGCAGCCTCCCCCGCGCCGCCCCCCTTCACCAACCGATGCGTCCGGCGACGCCGTTGCTGGCGGTGAGCCCCGTCGGGTTGGCGGCGGCGTCGAGCGCGAAGCCCTGCTGGTAGAAACGCAGCCCGAGGTAGGCGACGTTCGCCGGCAAGGCCCACGGCCAGACTGCGATCTGGTTCTGCCCGATCACCAACTGCACCACCTGCGGGTCCGCCAACAACTGGCAACCCGGCATGCCGAGCCCGCTCAGGTCGAGCGGCAACGGCACCGGTCCGGCGAACTGGTCGCTGAACCCCGTCGCCACCAACCCGACGTTCGCGGGCAGGTTGCTCAACTGCGCCTGGAACAGCCCGCCGAGCTGGGGCCTCGAGCCCCCTATCGCCGCCAGCCCCGGCACGCCGAGGGTGCCGGCACAGCCGGTGCCGTAGGCGTTGTAGGACGCCAGTGACGAGCTGTCCTGCCAGGCGGTCGTGTAGACGTTCCACGCGCCGGCGAGGGTCACGTTCTGCAGCACCGCGCCGGTGCCGACGTCGAAGATCAAGAGGCAACTCGGCGCGGACAGGTTGGTGGTGGTCGCGGTGACCGCCACGCGGGTCTGATCCGGCGACAGCGACACGCCGTTGCAGTTGGGCCAGGCACCGGGTGCGAACGGGTACGGGTTGAAGGTGGAGTTGCCGAGCGCGACCTAGTCGAGGTTGACGCGCGCGGCCCAGCCACCGCCAGCAGGTTCGGCAGCGGACATGACCAGCAGGTCCCGCATGCAGGAGCACTCTCGGCACCTCCACGCGGTTGCGCGACTGCGACACACCGCCGCGGAGCCTTTAGCGTCGCGCTACAATGACGCTACGCGGCTCATGGTATGCTGCCGTTGGGCTTGGCGATGATGCCCACAAATTCGACTCGTGTTCCCTCCGTGCCATGGGAGCTTGACATCGCGCTGCTTTGCCTGTTACCCTCTCGTCCGGTGTGGCAAGAAGAAGTTCCAAGGCAGCCACGCTGAACCGGTAGACGGACTGCAACCAATGCCGAGAGTCTCCCTCCCTCCCTCCCTCCCTCTGCCTGAAGCAAGCGCAGCTGGCCAGCAGGCTGGCTAACAGGACACTCGCAGTGGCACTGGCCTTGGCGTCGTTCGCCTCGACCGCCACAGGACAAGGGGCCGCGCCTCAGGGGCCGATTCCGCAGTTGCCACCAACTTGGCCGGTGTCGCCCTACTCGACCCACGATTGGACCGATCAGACCAGCAGCTCGCTCCTGCCAGAGGTCTGGGTCGACACCAAGACCCCCGGTGACGGCAGAACCTACTCGGTCGGTACGGTTCTGGCCACCAACTTGGACTCCAGTGTGAACAGTCCGAACCCGCCAACGTTTTCGGGGGTGGCGATCCTGAGCCCGATTCTGCCCAACCAGAGCTACGTCACGAATGGAGCACGAGCGGTTGCAGTCCTGCAATGCGCCACGCCGCCCTCCGCAGCTCACCCATCCGGTATTGTGTGGCAGCGGTTCTTTTTTGGCAACCCGCCGATCTTCGGAGGTTTGCCGAATAATTTCGTTGCCATGAGTTGCCACGCCCGAGCGATCTCGGTGTTTCCAGCGGCAACACCGAGCGCGACCCGCATCGCCATCTGTGGCGAGTCATACGACGAGTCGCTTCCCGGCGACCCCACCTTTCAACGCACAAACTACACTTCCGCGGGTGGCATTGTCGGAGGCTTCCTAGCCGTTTACGACGGTGACGGCGCCCTCCTCTGGTCGCGACTTTACAGCGGTTCCGACCCGCTCAACGCCACCACACTCACCGACATCAGCATCCGAACCGAGACCGTATCGACAGCCAACGGGAATGTGCTCCGTGATGTGGTGACCTTCTGTGGCGTGACCCAGTGCGGCTACTACGGCAATCCTAACCTTCCAACAGCCCGGAGGATCGATCCGGTCAACGCGTTCGCTCCACCACCAGCCCATCCTCAAGGCCATGCCACAATCGCCGGAGGCGCCACACACAATGGTCCCAGCCCCACCACGCAGAGTAGCGAGTGGGACGGACTGATCGGTCGGGACTGGGAGAACCAGATCGGCTACCCGAGTGGCTCTGGCACTGATTTCCTGTGCCTCGTAGGCGGCGCCTTTCAAGATGGCCTGTACGGCATTAGCGAAATCGACAGCAACAATTTCGCGGTGGTCGGTAGCACCGCGAGGCTGAGCAGAGGTGCGGCCGGCGGCGCCGAGTTCCCCCTCACCCGCTGGGCAACGTTCAACGATGTGCCCAGCACGCCGCCATTCAACTCCTTCAACGAACCTTGGTTCCAGTTCGGCACGTTGCTGGTCTTCGACGCCACGGCAACGCGCAGCAATGGCAATCTCGCGTTAATACGCTCGGAACTTCTGGGTTCCCGCGGCAGTTCGACGGTTGCGCGGGACGTGCTCGCACAAGGGCAGATGCTCTACGTCGCGGGTTCGACGAACGACCCGGGCTTCTGCATGCCATTCTTCAACGGCGCCAACAAACAGCTTGACGGCCCGACCGATGGCTTCTTGCTCGCCACGGCCCACCTGTTGCCGATCGAAGCCGTGACCTTCGTAACGGCCACGGGCACAGGCAACGCCGACGAACTGACCGGCATAGCCGGCTGGAACGAGTTTGCCGACAACGTCATCGTAGTCGGCAGGCAGTGGACCTCCGCGGGAGCACAAGACGTGTTCACCACCAAACTGTTCCTCGACACAACGGCTGGGACCTACACCGCCGGCCTTCCCACCGACTTCAGGTCCCTGCGCGGTTTGGTGGTCCCTGGTTCGGGCCGTGAGGTCATCGCCGATTGCCCGACCTTGTTCTTCACCGGCCAGGCCCATGGCTGGGCAGGCAGTGGCACCGCGACGGGTGTGGGTGGCCCGTTCGAGTTCGGCCCGCTGCAGAGCAACCCATTCCTCGCAATCGGCGCACCCTTTGGCGGTGGCGTCGGGGTGGACAAGCATGGCCGCACGACGATCGTCGGAGGCACCTCAAGTGCCGACTACCGGGTGGAAGGAGGTGGTCGAAACGTCAGCGTCTGGGCAGCCGTCCAAGCGAACGTCGACGCAGTGCGGACGGAAGTCGACCTATTGCCTCAAGGGGTCTGTCGCACCGACCGGACCTCCGGTTTTCTTCCCCCGGTCTACGCACCCGCCAGCGGTGACGGTGGGACCACTCCTGTGACTGCGCTGTCACCGTTCGGCAACCAGATCGGGACTCCTGCCCCGTTGGTGCAACGCATGCTGATCGACTTCGAAGGAGATTGTGCTGCGGGGGCGCCGGCTGCGATCCTGATCGACAGGCCACCAGCGCCGTCCAGTTCCGTGGCCTACGCCAGCTTCCTGCAGTTCGGCACTCCAGGCCCCGCGCCGGTGAGCATTCCGAACATGCCCGGAGTAGAAGTCTGGACGACGAACTCCCCCGCGACCACCTCTTATGTGCCCCACGAAGGCACCCTGCGGATTCCACTCTGGTCGGGGGGCTTGCCTGTCGGCTCCTACGCCTTCACAGTACAGTTCTTCGCAGCCCTGACTGGCCCAGTCCCATTTGTCGCCAGCCCTGCCCTCATCTTCGCCTACTGAACCGAGACTGGATTCTCGTGCGCCCCCGTCATTCAACGCTCGCCCACCAGTTTCTGTGGATCGCCTGCGCGATTCTCGTCAGCGCAGAGACCCGGTCACAGAGCGATCCTTACTTGGTCGGCTGGGGGCCGTCCTACTTCGACTCACGCGCCTCTGGCAGTGTCTTCACCCAGATCGCTGCCACCCTGGACATGGCGGTCATGCTTCGGGTCGATGGAACTGCATTCGCCGGCGGATATCTAGCACCGCCTCCACCGACCCTGCCGGCCGGCACACAGTACGTGCATTGCTCCGCCGGCCCCAACGGTCTCTTCGTCGGGGTGCGCTCCGATGGGTTGATCGAGCAATGGGATGGGTATCCCCAGACCATCTACCCTGCTCCGTTTCTGCCCCCCGGAGTGTCCTACACCAAAGCTGCGGTCTCCTCGTGGACCGCGGCAGCCGTGCGCTCCGACGGGCAAATCGTCGTCTGGGGCCGTGATGCATACCTGTCCGCCTACAATCCGCCCCCTCCACCGATTGGCAGCGGATTCGTCAAAGTTGTCGCAATGCAAGCTTTCTTCGCTGCATTGTCCGCCAACGGGAGAGTCCACACCTGGGGGCTTGGCACACTACCCGTCCCGACGTTGCCGCCGGGCACGGTCTTTCTTGATATCGCCGCCGGTGAGCGACATCTACTGATGCTCCGCTCCGACGGCGCCATCGACGCTGTCGGTTATTCCGTAGCCAACGGACAGACCACTGTACCGACGCTGCCGCCAGGCACGACCTACACCGCCATCGGTGCTGGCACCTATACCAGCTACGCTCGCCGGTCAGACGGCACCTGGATCGGCTGGGGCCTCAACTCCCGTGGCCAAGTCAGCATCCCCCAGCCACCACCAGGCCTCACGTACCAGCAGGTGGTCGGCGGTTATGAGTTCGGGATGGCGCTGCGGTCCGATGGCACCGTCATCGACTGGGGCACGGGCAGTGGCTTTGCAGTTCCATTCCCCGTCCAGCCGCTAGGCGTCCGCGTGTTGAGCGTGTCCGCCGATGCCGGTCACGCAACGGCACTCACCGATGCTGGAGCCGTGGTCACATTCGGCTCCTCCAACCTCGGCTTGGACAACGTCCCACCTCTGCCACCGGGCATGCGGTACACGGCGACGGTTGCCGGCTACGCGCACAATGTCGCCTTGCGCTCCGATGGTGCCTTGAGCGCGTGGGGCGACAACTCCGGCGGCCAGCTGCAGGTGCCTCTCCTCCCCACCGGCATGAGGTACACGAAAGTCGACGCCACATACCGCCATTCGATCGCGTTGCGATCCGACGGGATGGCCGTACAGATCGGCAACTCGGGGTCTCCGGCCTCTCCGCCGCCAGCCCCACCAACCGGTACCCGCTACGTCGAAGTCGTGGCCACCACGTTGGGCAATCTCTGCACCCGCTCTGACGGCGCCCTGATCGCCTCCGGGGTCAACACCAACGGCCGCTTCACCATTCCACCAGCGCCGCCAGGAACGACCTTCCGCAAGGGTGTTGCAGGGAGTGGACATGCGGTCGGGCTGCTGACTGACGGCAACATCCTGCAGTGGGGTGGATCAATCGGACTTCCAGGCCCGACGGCCCCGCCACCACTCCCTGCCGGCGTCGTCTACGTCGACATCAGCAGTGGCGACAACTTCATGCTCGCGCGACGTTCCGACGGCGCTGTGGTGCATTGGGGCAACGACCAGTGGTTCCAGGACCGCATCCCACCGATCCCCCTTGGCATGTCCTGCCTTGGCATCGACGCCGGCGTCGGCAACGGTAGCCAGTCCTCGGCGATCTACGGCCCACGCAGCACCTACGTCACTTTCGCCAACGGTTGCGCCGGAACCCTGCCGCCCGCGCGATTGATCCCGCAGGACACCCCGCGCATCGGTGACACCCTGGTCGTGCGAATGTTCGACCTGCCCGCGCACGCCGCGCTGCTCGCCTTCGGCTGGAACCGCGTGACCCAACCGGTCGCACTGACCCAATACGGCCTCACCGGCTGCGCTCTTCACATCAACATCGACTCGGCATGGTTCCTCGCCGGAGCCGACCACACCGTCCGATTCGAGTTGCCGATCCCCTACTTCACCGGCCTAGTCGGGCTGGAGTTCTACCACCAGGCACTGGTCCTCGACCCCACTGCCAACCCCGCCGGGGCGGTCGTCTCCGATGCGGCGCACGCCTACGTCGGCGGCTGACGGGTTGCGGCGCAGCGAGACGGGCCGATGCGAGCCGCATGGCGTTGAGTTGGGCTCGCGGCCATGGCCAACAAGCCGTGAAGATGTCGCCTACTCCGCGCGACCCCGTGACGCTTGCCACGGTGTTGTCCGAGGGTTCACGCAGCCACGGTGATCTGCACGCGCCCAAGTCCGGGCCGATCACCTCATGAAGCACATCACACTCTCCACCCTCCTGCTCTCGTCCCTGCCGCTGCTCGCGCAAAGCAACAGCAACCTGCCTCGCGCCGACCTGCAACTGAGCACCGTCGCCGGCGTGCACAACAACGTCGCCAACAACAACCTCGACGCCGGCTTCACCATGTTCAAGGTGGCCTCGCCCAAGGAAGCGCTGTCCGACCGCGTCGGCGGCCTGGTCGCAACGTCGCGGCTGATGTACGTCGCCTATGCCGACCTGATCGGCGGCAACATCGTCATCCAGTTCCGCCGCTCGACCGACGGCGGCCGCAACTTCGAGGCCCCCGTCACGATCTACACCTGCAACACGGCCGGCGGTGAAGACCTCGGCACCGGCGGCAACGAGCTCAACCTCTACTGCTACGCGGACGACGTCTACATGAGCCTGGTCACCAACCGCGACGACACCGTCGGCGGCGGCCAGAGCGTCTACGTCGTCGGCTCCAACGACCAGGGCCAGACCTGGAGCACACCGGTGCTCGCCAGCCCCGGCATCGGCAGCACGCGTTACGACGTCGACGAACACCGCGGCGCCGCGACCAGCACGGGTCTGCACATGACCTACGAATGGGACTACGCGGCCAGCGCCACCGGCAACGAGAACTTCGCCTACACGCGCCTGGCGTTCGCTGGCGGCGTGTTCGGCGTGTTGCTGCCGAGCGTCGACATCACCACCTTCGCCGACGGCAGCTTCGACGTCGACAACCCCGGCATCGACGCCCAGGACAACGTCGTGCACATCGTCTGGAAGGACGACAGCGATCCGGTGATGGCCGGCCAGAACCAGGTACTCTCGATCACCTCGTTCGACGGCGGCGTGACCTTCTCGGCGCCGTTCAACCACACCCAGTTCACTGCGCCCCTGACCTGGGCCGACGCGCGCCAGCCGTTCGCGCAGGTCGACGGTCCCTACGCCTACACGTTCATGGAGGACTCACGCGTCGACGAAGACGACGTCTGGATGGACCGCGGTGACCTCGACCTGATCACCGGCACCGTCAACTGGAATCGGCGCGGCGTGATGTGTAGCGACATCCCCAACGGTCCCAGCAACGGTTCGGGTCTCGGTGACAACGACGTCGACGGTTTCCAGGTCGAGGTCGAAGGCGGCGTGATCGCGATCCTCTACCGCGACGACCGCCTGGCGCCGACCAACTCCAACTGGGCGCGTATGGCCGTCGACCGCACCGGCGGCAACGACTTCATCAACGGCACCGCCTCGCACCATCTGCTCAACGGCCTGACTTCGACGCTCTACGACGTCGACGTCAACCGCAACGTCATCTGCGGCGTCTGGGAGCAGTGCAGCGGCCAGGAAGAAGGCGGCATCGCCCTCAGCCACGACGGCGGCCTGACCTTCACCGCGCAGCAGTTCACGACCATGGGCAGCTGCAGCACGCCGTCGGGCGTGATCGACATCGACGACGTCTACTGCGCCGTGAGCCTGAACGGCGACTACGGCCTCGTCTACGTCGACGAGCGCCTCGGCAACAACAACACCACCAACCACTGCTTCTTCACCGGCGGCAAGTACCCGGTGCTGCGCAGCCCGCTGCTGGTCTCGGGCACGATCGAGATGAACAAGCTCGCGCCCGGCGAAGCGAGCAACTTCGGCTTCCTGATGATCTCGGGTGGCGGCACCGTGCCGGGCCACGCGGTCGCGGGCAACACCGACGGCTTCTTCGTCGGCCTGCAGAACGACATCTGGTTCCAGCTGCTGTTCGCGAGCGCCTACACCACGATCGCCGGCGTCTCGGCGAGCGGTGACGCGACGTTCACGATCCCCGGCGGCATCCCGAACCTGACCGCGCTGCTCGGCTTCCCCATCGACTGCGCCGCGGGCACCGTGTCGTTCGGCCCGCGCCTGTTCGTGAGCTACACGGACCCGCAACGCTTCTGAGCGACGGCGTCGCGGCGCGTTGGCGACGGCCGCCGGTTGCAGCTACAACCGGCGGCATGCGTTCGCTTTCGATCCTGCCGCTCGGGCTGTTCGCGGCCTGCGCGGCGCCGCCGACCCCAGCCGCGCCCATGTCCGCCATCGACGTCCACAGCTTCGCGCGCCCCGATCAGGTGCGCGTGCGGCACCTCGATCTCGATCTCACCCTCGACTTCGACCGGCATGTCGCCAAGGGTTCGGTCACGCTGCGGGTCGAACGCCTCGATGCGGCCGCGCCGTTGATCCTCGACAGCGACGGCCTGTCGATCGAGCGGATCGACATCGGCGGCACCCCGGCGCCGTTCGAACTCGGCGCCGAAGACCCCAACCTCGGGCGCGCCCTCTCGATCCACCTGCCGACGGGCTGCGACGAGTTGACCATCCACTACGCGACCGCGCCCACCGCCGAAGCGATGCAGTGGCTCGCTCCCGAACAGACCAACGGCGGCACCAGACCGTTCTTGTTCACCCAGGGCCAGGCGATCCTCACGCGCACCTGGATCCCGCTGCAGGACACTCCCGGCGTGCGCGCCACCTGGACCGCGAAGATCACCGCCCCGCCGGGCCTGGTGCCGGTGATGAGCGCCGACGTGCGCGCCTGGGACGGCCCGGTCGGCACCTTCGAGATGACCAGGCCGGTGCCCAGCTACCTGATCGCGCTGGCCTGCGGCGACCTGACCAGCCGCGACATCAGCGCGCGCTGCGCGGTCTGGGCCGAGCCGGCCACGATCGATCGCGCCGCCGCTGAGTTCGCCGACACCGAGTCGATGATCGCCGCCTGCGAAGAGCTGTTCGGCCCGTATCGCTGGGGCCGCTACGACGTGCTCGTGCTGCCGCCGAGCTTCCCGTTCGGCGGCATGGAGAACCCGTGTCTGACGTTCGCCACGCCGACGATCCTCGCCGGCGACAAGTCGCTGGTCGCGCTGATCGCACACGAACTCGCGCACAGCTGGTCGGGCAACCTGGTCACCAACGCCACCTGGCGCGACTTCTGGCTCAACGAGGGATTCACCGTCTACCTCGAGAACCGGATCATGGAGCACGTCTACGGCCAGGACCGCTCGGCGATGGAGATCGTGCTCGGCGTGCAGAGTCTGCGCGACGAGCTGGCGACCCTGCCCGACGCCGACCAGCGCCTGCACATCGACCTCAGCGGGCGCAACCCCGACGACGGCATGACGCAGGTGCCCTACGAGAAGGGCGCGGCGTTCCTGCGGCGACTGGAGCAGGTCTTCGGCCGTCCGCGCATGGATGCGTTCCTGCGGGCGTGGTTCGACGAGCACGCGTTCCAGAGCCTGACCACGGCCGACTTCCTGGCCTTCCTCGATCAGGAACTGCTGCACGAAGACCCGCAACGCGCCGCGCAGATCGACGTGCCGAAGTGGGTCGAGACCGGCGGCCTGCCGGGCGATGCCCCGGTGCCGGACAGTGCGCTGTTCGCGCAGGTCGACGCCGTCGTCGCTGCGTGGAAGGGCGGCGCCCCACCGGCGAGCCTCGACACCAAGGGCTGGGTCACCCAGCAGTGGCTGCGATTCCTCGGCGAGCTGAAGGACCCCACCACCGAACAACTCGCCGCGCTCGATCAGGCGTTCGCGTTCACGCGCAGCGGCAACAGCGAGATCCTCGCCAAGTGGCTCGAGATCGCCATCGACCGCGGCTACCGCGCCGTCGACCGCCGACTGGACCTGTTCCTGATGACCGTCGGTCGGCGCAAGTTCCTGACGCCGCTCTACCAGGCCCTGCTGCGCGCCGAGGACGGCAAGGCCCGCGCCACCGCGATCTACACCAAGGCCCGCCCGCGCTATCACGCCGTCGCGCAGCGCACCCTCGACGAGCTGCTCGGGTATCACCCCGCCGGCAAGTGACCCGCGAAATCCTCGCGCCCCAACGGGCGTTTGCCGAGCACGACCTGTCGCGCTAACCTGCCGCCCTGAACCATGAGCGATTCGACCAAGCCGTTCCCGATCGATCCCAAGGAACTCGCCCCCGCCGCTGGTGGCTTCGCCGTCGGCATCGGCATCCTGCTGTTCTTCGTGTTGCTCGCGTTCGCCATGGGCCTGACCCTGCTGGTCGACAAGGGCAACATCCCGATGCAGTAGTGTCCTCGCGGCGCCCGCATTGTCCTCGCGGCTCGGCGTTCCTGACGCCGGCGAGGTAGAGCAACGGGCGCCGGCACGCCGCGAGGGGTGGGCGAGAAGCGGCGCGGGCGAGTGGTGCAGCCGCGCCCCGACTGGAGTCCTCGCGGCTCGGCGTTCCCGACGTCTTGGCGGGGCGAACCCTGACCGAGCCGCCGTACGCAACACAAGCCCGGCGCAGGGAACTGCACACGGGCTCGTGCATCTTCCGCCAGGCTCTGGAAACCAGAGCCTGCGGGAATGGAATGGCCTTGGCTGAGCTGCCCTTGCAGCTCGGCTGGGGCGTGACGTGAATCAGTGGCTGGCGTGCACCGGGTGGTGCACCACTAGCAGCTGACTACCACTCGTCGCCGCCGCCGCCGCCGCCACCGCCGTAGTCATCGTCGTTGCGACGACCACCACGACCGCGACCGCCGCTGCCGCCGCCACCACCACCGTAGCCGCCACCGCCGCCACGGCCGCCGCCGCCGCCGCCGTAGCCAC
>CAYMPV010000003.1:0-254278 GCA_964392305.1 uncultured candidatus Brocadiaceae bacterium | reverse complement strand
ACTGGCCGGTTTTGAAGTGACCCCGACTGGCCGGTTTTGAGGTGTTCCCCGAGGGTCGGGCCAGCGAGCTACGGCTTGGCCTTCGTCTGCTATGTGATCGCCCCCGAGTGGTGCTACGGCTACTCGGATCCAGGCCCCGACATGGGCTTGGGTTGCATCATGATTATGACGCATCTCGTCGCGGGCGCATGCACGCTCTTGCTCCTGCTGCAGGGCGGGTGGCGAGTCGCAGAGTCTTGGGTGCTGCTCGTCTACTGGGCAGGCATCGCTGGATGGATCATGCCGGCGTTCTGGTTGTCCGACGATCCCAGCGCGATCGACCCCATGTTCCCGTGGCTTTGCAGTCGAGTCAGCATCGTTGCCGTAGTCCTCATGCCGGTCGTAGGGCTCGCAAAGCTAGCGATGGGTCGTGCAGCGAGCATGCGCCCAGCGTAGGATGTGCCCAACAAGGCGTGGGAGCGGGCGAGCGCCCCAAGCGGCGCTCGCGGCTCAATGTCAAAGACGTTGGGCGGCCGCTCCACCGCCCGCCACGGCACTGACATGCCTTTCTTGAAGTACATGGCATTGGTCGCGGTTGCGGCAGCAGTCTCTGCTGCGCTCGCAACCGTGTGCTTGCATGTGTTGCTGCCCGATGCGAGTTCAGGCCTTCGCCGCGGAGTGACGCTGGGTGCAGTCCTCTTCTCGGTTGCGGTCGTTCGTCAGAGCCGGCGTGCTGCCGCACAACGGCAGCGGGTTTGCAAGCCAGGCGGACTGGCTGGATGATCTGCGCCGCCCAACAAGACCATGCAGCCGGCGAGCGCCGCAGCTGCGCTCGCGGCTCAGCGCCAGAGACGTTGGACGCGCGGCTTCAGGTCAACGACGTTGGGCCGGCACATGTTTCTATGGGCCGAGTCTTCCCCAGAGCTGTGTCCAGACCTACTGCGAAAATGGGTAAGCAAGAGAACTATAGCCGGGAGACGCCGGGACGCTTGCGGTGGTCGCTTATTCGTGGACTTGGCAAGAACCGCATCGTTCGGTCCTCGTACGTCTGGATGGTTGGGGTTCCGATCGCGGCGCGCTTGGTCCATGCGTTGAAGGAGCGGGTGGTGGAGGGCGGCTGGGCTCGCCAAGTCGTGGAGAGTCTGCACCTGCCATTTGCCTGGCAGCTTCTGTTCTGGGCCTCGGTTTTGTGGGCCGTTGCGACTGTCCTGTTCGACCTCCGATGCCCGGGCATCATTCGCGACTACGCCGACTGGGGGGAGTTCGAAGCTGCCGGCAGGGACGACAAACACTTGCTGCGGCTTGCCGAACAGGTGGCGGAGGACAAGGAGACTGTTAGAGGGTCCAACACTACGCCGGACCCCGTGGTTCGGCGGCTAGGAAGGTCTGCATGCATCGACTACCACCCGTACACCGCGACGTTTTTTGAGTTCAAGTGGATCTACTTCGAGGAAGGAAACCTGCGGTTAGGTAACGATCTGGAAACGAGGAATGCGTTCTGGCACGTGTGGAGTGCCGCTGAGTCCAAGCGTCGCTGCGCGATGGTCGCCAGCCTTGTCGCCTACATCGTGGGTGGCGTCTTGGTTGTGCTGGTGTTCGTACAGAATATCGCATGGGTCCTCCGTGAAGCTATGTAGCCGCTGCGGGGAGGCAAAGGTAGCGAATCCGCCGGTGCCTTCGCCCATGGCGTGGTCCGAGAATTGGGTCGAGCTTGATGCGGGCGCCGGTGAGCATCGCAGCGGCCCTCGTTCAAGGGCGCTGGGGGGAAGACGCATCGTGCTCGCAGGGGCACATTCCCTCCAGCATGTGGCGCACCTGGCTTGGATGAGTTTTCGCGAACCCCGCGATCCTCCGGAATGCGGAAACACGACAGGCCGGCACCCAAGGGCGCCAGCCTGTCGTGTGTTGACCCGGCCAGCTCACGCCGGCCAGTCACCGTCTGGAACGGCGGTCAGTTGCCGATCAGCATGCCGGTCGCGTCCGACATCACCGCGCCGGCCGCGTTGGCCGCCAGGTCGATGACGATCGCCTGGTTGAAGAACTGCTGACCCGAGAACGCCGGGTCGTTCGGGATGTTGAAGTTCCAGACGACCTGGTTGCCAGCGCCGGCCAGGAACAGCGGCGCTTCGGTCGACACGCGCAGGAAGCAGCCCGGCGCGCCGATCGAGGTCAGGTCGAGCGGCAGCGGGCCGAACAGCGACGTCGTGTTGCCGAAGCCCGTGCACATGATCGCGTTCGACAACGGCAGGTTGTTGACGGTCAACGTCAGGGACGAGTTGATCGTCGGGTTGCCGCTCGGCGTCATCGCCGAGACCTGGCCCAACGAGTTGGCGCAGCCCGTGCCGGCGAAGCCGATGCCGGCGGCGCCGTCGTCGTTCCACGTCGAGTAGTGGAACGCGCCGTTCCAGATGCGCGGCGAGTTGGCACCGGTGCCGAACAGGTTGTACTTGCCCGCACCACCGGCCACCGTCGGGTTGGGGCTGATGATCATGTTGCTGTCGGCGAACGGCCCCCAGTTGGCGGCTGAGCCGGTGGTGTAGCAGACGCCGGCGCTGCCCGTCTGGAACGTCATCATCACCGCCAGGCTGTAGTTGCCCTGAGGCAAGTAGGCATTGCTGGTCAGCGGCACGAAGGTCAGCTGGGCAGTCGTGGTCGTGCCACCGGCGGAGACCGCGGTGCCGGTGCCGATCAGGCGCCAGGCGCTGGGCACCGAGTGGCGGACCACACCGCCGACCATGTCGAGGTAACTGCCATCCGACGCGTACAGGTCCATCGTGAACGGACCGGTGTAGTTGTAGGGGCGGCAGGTGACGGCGCAGATGTTGACACCGTCCGGGTTGACGACCTGCACGTCGAAGACGTTGCCGGCCGAGGCGCCGGTCGTGCCGTTGCCACCGAGGCTCGTCGCGGCGAGCGTGCTCGGCGAGATCACGATCGAGCTGGTCGCCGTGTCGGCAGGGCCGCACAGGCGGCTCGCCGTCAGGCTGACGGTCGCAGCGGTGCAAGCCGCCGGGTAGAAGTGCGCCGGGTTCTGCGTGGTGTCGTCGATGACGCTGTCACCGTCGAGATCCCAAGCCCAACTGGTCGGCGTCGGCGTCGACGTGTCGGTGAACTGCATCACGCCCGGAGCGATCAGCGCGTAGGTGAAGCTCGCGGTGATCGAGTCGGTGGTGATGAAGGCGGTCTTGGTGACCGTGTTGACGCCGAAGGTCGCATCGACCGTGGTCAGCGTGACGTCGTAGGTGCCGCAGGTCGTGTAGACGAAGCTCGGGTTCTGCGCGGTGCTGTCGATGACGGTGTCGCCGTCGAAGTCCCACGCCCACGCCGTGATGCCGGCGGGGTCGCTGGTGTAGGTCTGGTCGGTGAAGTTCACCGTCAGCGGCGTCGGGCCGGTGGTGACGTCACTCGTGAAGTTGACGAACGTGCCGGTCTGCGGCGACACGTACATGAGCACACGACCGATCGAGCCGGACGTCGTGGGCGCCGCATAGAGCCACTGCGTGCCCTGCACCCAGGCCGGGTTGCCGATGTCGTTCTGCACTCCCTGGCGATACAGCGTGTGCGGCACGCCCAGGATCGTCGTCGCGTACGGCGCCGTGCTGCCGTACGAATTGTGCGCGGTGAACGTACCCGGCACCGCAGGCGACCAGTTGCCGACCACGTCGACGATGTCAGCGTTGTTGACGAGGATCGAACACGGCACCGAGGGGCCAGCCGTGCCAGCGCTGTAAAACACCTGCACGCCGTTCACGCGCACCACAAAGCTCGCGGTGTCGCCAGCCTGCTGCGCGTCGAGCGGCAGTTCCAGCTGGTTGATGATGAAGTTGGTGTTCGCGGTGAAGATGTAGCCGCGGCTGTATCCGTTGTAGACGGAGGCGTGCGGCGGAATGGTCACCTGGCTCAGGGCCGAGCAGGCGAAGGTGGCGGCGGCGAGCGCCGCAATCAGGACAGCTTTCATGTTGGTTCTCTGCACGAGCGGGTCAATTGGGGATGGCAGGCGGGCCCGATCGCGACCGGGCCCGGGTGCTGGTGCGCCGTGAACGTCCGCGCGTAGAACGACGCGCGGACCCGCGGCTGGGACAAGACGAATACAACTGCGCAACATGTTCCCTGGAAATCATTTCGGCTTGCAGTATTGGGCGCATGGGCCCAGGGCGCGCCCGCATTCATGGCACTTCTCCCCAACCGAGGTCAGGTGAGGAAGCTCATTCTTGACCCCGCCAAAGCTGCAAGTTGCCGAAGCTGTGTGTCCGTGGGTTCGCCCTCGGCCAGCTCCAGCTCGCGGATCAACTCGAGCCCCTCGGCCACGTCCTTCCCACGCTTGTGGGCGCGAAGCAGGTCGATGCCCACGTGGACGAGCACGGCTTCCAGGAGCAGCTCGTCATGCGGCAGCTCGCCGTTCCGGTAGAAGGCCACGATCGCCTTTGCCTGCACCGTGCTCCAGTCCGGGTCGCCCTGGTCGATGCGCCCGCGCACGTTGTCGAGCCGCACGAACAGCCGCGTCGCCTCGTCCTCGTAGGGTGCCACCGACAGCCGGTCCTGCCACCGCATGATGTGCATCGCGACGCACCCGTAGCCGGGGATCCCGAACCGGGCCATGAAGGCAGGGTTCTCGACATCGCCGCCGTGGACCACCTCAAGGGCGATCGCAGCTCGCGCGAGCTTGCGGATGGGCTCCACCTCGAACAGCGCCTCGTCGAAGATCATCGCCCGCACGGATGGCGGCCACGTCTCGCTTGGCCGTGTCCGTTGGTGGTAGGTGAGGCGGGCCTTCTTCGCGCGCTCGGCGATCCTGTCGTCGGCATCGAGAGGTGCGTCGGCACCGCCACGTAGCGCCTTCTCGACGACCTCGAACGCGACGTGGTCGTCGTCGACCAGCTCACCGAACAGCGTGAACCACTCGTACGCCTCCTTGAGCAGATGCCGGCGCACCGGCGATGCATCGACGGCGTCCCGGACGCGGCCGACGCGTTTGATGCGAGCGCGGCTCATCTGCCGAACTCCGCCTTGGCCTGCAAGGCACTGAGGTGCCGCAGCGCGGCCTCCCGCTGCTTGCCCTTGGCCGTCGCCACGGCCTCGTAGGCAGCGAGCAGTTCGTCACCGCACCTGCCCACGTAGTGCGCATGCAGCGCGAACCCCTCGCACGTGGTCAGCACGAACAGCAGGTAGCGCGAGTCGGGGATCGTCCCGTGGTTGAGGAAGGCTGCCAGCGCAGCTCCCGCGCGACGGTCCCACTCGTCGTCGTTCTTGGGCTTGGTCTCGGCCTCGGTCGCCTGCTGCGTGAGCACGCGCTGCAACTGGTCGCGGTGCTCGGGGCGCACGAAGTCGTCCGGCCAACCCATGAGGCGCAAGCACACGGGCGAGAAGTCCGACTCCTCCAACTCGGGGCCGATGAGCCAGGGATCGGTGGGGTCGTGGCCGGCCTCGACGGCTGCGCGGAGCAGGAAGCGGGCGAAGTTGCGCACCGGCTCGAAGGAGCACATCGCCTCGCGGAACAACATCTCGCGCGTCGTGCCGTAGGGCTGGTGCAGGCCGAGCGCACGGATCTCGGCTTGGTGCTCGGGCTCGGGTTTCCTCGCGTGCAGGACCCGGTTCAGTACGGCGCCGGCGAGCGTGTCGTTGTTGGGGAGGATGCCGGCGTCGAGGAAGTGCGCGTAGGCGCTGTCGATCGCGCGCAGTTGGACCGGGAGCTGGCCGATGCGAGACGCCGCGGCCTGCAGGCGCTTCTTGCCTCTCATGGCGTCACCCCGCGTTCGGCGGCGATCTCGGCGAACGTGCGGCCATCGCCGTCCAGGGTGGCCTGCAGCCCGGTCGCCTTCTCCCAGCGGCGGATCGCGACGCCGACGTAGGGCGGGCTGATCTCGATCGCGCGGCAACGACGGCCCGTGCGTTCGGCGGCGATCAGCTGCGAGCCCGAGCCGGAGAACGGTTCGAACACAACGTCGCCGACCTTCGTGTGCTTCTTGATCGGGCGCACGAAGAGCTCGACAGGCTTGCTCGTTGGGTGATCGCTGGAGATCCGCGCCTTGCCTTCCCAGTCCACTTCCCACACCGAGTCGTGCTCATGCACGCCGTCGTGATCCGGTTTGTCGCCCTGTCGCCAACCCATGACGCACGGCTCGTGGCGGAAATGCCAGTAGACGCGCCCGAACACCGGCGTCGGCTTCACCCAGATGATCTGCTGGTGGTCGAGGATGCCCAGGTCACGCCAGATGCGCTGGATGTCGCCGCACCGTTTGTGCGCGTGCCAGCAGTAGAGCGCGCCCTTGGGGCCCAGCACCTCGAGCACGTTCTTGAACACCGAGCGGAAGAACCCGTCCGCGTCCTTGATGTCGATCTCGCGGTAGGTGTCGGTCCAGTCCTTGCCAGAGTCGTTCGGGCGCTCGCCGGTGTAGTCGACGAGGTACGGCGGGTCGGTCGCGACGAGCGCGGCCTTCTCGCCGGCCATGACGCGCAGCACGTCCTTCAGCTTCGTCGAGTCGCCGCAGAGCAGGCAGTGTTCGCCGAGCACCCACAGGTCGCCAAGCTTCGCCGCCGCGACGGTGGGCGGCTCGTCGGGGCCGTCGTCGTCGAGGTCCTTGTCGACCTCCTCCTGGTCGCGCAGCTCCTGCACCAGAGCGTCGATGTCCTCCTCGGTGTAGCCGACCCCGTCGAGCGCGTCCTCGGCCTTCAGCTGTTGCAGCAGGGTGGCCAGCTCGGCGTCGTTCCACTCCGCGAACTCGTGGGTACGGTTGTCGGCGATCTGGTAGGCGGTCGCGGCCAGGTCATCGCCGTCGAACCACCACACCGGCACCTCGGTCATGCCGAGGGACAGGGCTGCCTTCAGCCGAGTGTTGCCGGCGACAACCTCACCGCTGCGACGCGCGACGATCGGCTGCTGCCAGCCGAACCGGCGCAGGGACGCCGCGACGTGGGGGATCGCCGGTTCGTTCCGGCGCGGGTTGGTGGGGGAGCAGAACAGCCGGTCGATCGCGACGGTCTCGACGGGCGGGGATGGCTTCTTGGCCAAGATGCACCTCGGGTAGCGGGGGATGAGCCGCTTGGAGGTGGTGCTTGGACGGGTGGCTCGACGCGGGGGGAGTGTATCAGGATGCGTGGCCGTGCGCCCTGCGGTGGTGGCGAGGTGTTGGGCGCCGCGCGGCTCGGGGTCCTGCTGCGCAGCATGTCCCTGGGAGCGGATGACGTGCGTGAGGCGGGATCTGGCCACGGGTGCCGCTGGTGACGTAGGATGGCCGAATGGCGTCGGCGCAGTTATCGGACACTACGGCCTCAAGCGTGGACCTGTCATGAGCCGACCGTCGGTGACGGCGTCCAATAGGGAGGCGGCGAGGCGCTCGTCACCCGGGGCTGCATTGGTCGTCATCCTGGTGTTTTGCATGACACTGGTGCCATTTTGGAACTACTACCTCATCTGGGGATGCGGATCTGTCATGCATCTCTACAGTGAATTCTTGGAGCTCGCGAAAAACTCCATGGACTACGCTGGGGCCGCGTTGATTGCCGCGGTGATGATATGGCGGCGGGCCTCGGCCTTGAGTCGCTGTGTCCTAGCCTTGTGTGTAACTGCCAACCTCTTCACCTTGTTTGTTGTGACATGGCAAAGACTGGACGCTTTGTCCGAGTATTTCCGGTTGAGGTGATGAGCACAGATCCATAGGAAGCGGAGATTCGGGGTTCCGAGGAGCCAATGGGCAGGGGGCTTGTGGCGGACGAGACTTGTGGCCGCATACACCAACTGGTGACGACCTATCTCGTGGAGCTTGGGTCTGCGGTCACCGGCTGGGACACGATCTGCCGCGACCCGAATGACGACCGGGAGCTATGCTATCCGCAGTCGCATATGCATGGGGGCGGGCCTCCGGCTCTACGGGAGGTGATTACTGAGCACGTGCGCAGGAAGTGCGGAGATGCCTGGCGCTGCAGATTGATGTGCTTGCGACCGAGAGTCTCGATGGCGTGTCGGCCAGTGGCACGGCATCGACATCGAACTGCGATAGCCGGCGGAAGGCGGTGTTCGCCGAGGTGCCACAGGTCGCCAAGCTTCGCCGCCGCGACGGTGGGCGGCTCGTCGGGGCCGTCGTCGTCGAGGTCCTTGTCGACCTCCTCCTGGTCCCGCAGCTCCTGCACCAGCGCGTCGATGTCCTCCTCGGTGTAGCCGACCCCGTCGAGCGCGTCCTCGGCCTTGAGCTGTTGCAGCAGGGCGGCCAGCTCGGCGTCATTCCACTCCGCGAACTCGTGGGTACGGTTATCGGCGATCTGGTAGGCGGTCGCGGCAAGATCGTCGCCGTCGAACCACCACACCGGCACCTCGGTCATGCCGAGGGACTGGGCTGCCTTCAGCCGAGTGTTTCCGGCGACCACCTCTCCGGAACGGCGGGCGACGATGGGCTGCTGCCAGCCGAACCGCCGCAGCGAGGCCGCGACGTGGGGGATGGCCGGTTCGTTCCGACGCGGGTTGGTGGGCGAGCAGTAGAGCCGGTCGATCGCGACGGTCTCGACGGGCGGGGATGGCTTCTGGGCCAAGGTGCACCTCGGGTAGCGGGGGATGAGCCGCTTGGAGGTGGGCTTGGACAGGTGGCTCGGACGCGGGGGGAGTGTATCAGGATGCGTGGCCGTGCGCCCTGCGGTGGTGGCGAGGTGTTGGGCGCCACGCGGCTCGGGGTCCTGCTGCGCATCATGTCCCTGGGCGCGGATGGCGTGCGTGCGGCGAGATCTGGCCACGGGTGCCGCCGGTGGCGTAGGATGGCGGAATGACGTCGACGCAGTTCTCGGACAGTACGAGCCGAGAACGCGCGGAGCTTCTCGGCCGCTTAGGCTGGTGCAAGGCCGACGCGCCACCGGCCGCGATCATCCGAACGCGCCCAGCAGACACGGCACTTGCCGGCAGTGACGCGACGTACATCCGGATGGCTTAATGCCTTCCCGTCCATGGAAAGCGTGACGGTCGCCCCTACGGGGACCGGTGCCGCGCCGCGTCGCTCTCCATCCAACTTTAGTCCCACACCGAAGCCGAATGACCGCGTGCCGTCAGGATCTTTGTCATAATCCCACAGTTCGACATCGAGAGTGGTAGGACCGTTGTGCATGGTCGCCCGCGGATGATGGAGCCACTGTGACCGAGTCTTCGATTTGCGAAGGTGATAGGCCTTGAAAGTGGCGCGATATTGGGATGCCGAGGTTAACGCGTTACACCGTTTGAGCTGATGCACCATGGCCTGTGACGCTCCCTTCCCTATTTGGAGGCGACTGAAGACTTGACCGCCATCCTCGCCCTCTTCGTGAGTCATCTCGACGTGCCAGTCATCCCCGTTGACGTCGTCCCAAATGGCGAAGTTGCTGCGCTGGTCCCATTCGCCGAGATCCGCTCGGGGAATCAAGTACAACTCTAGTTTGCCTTTTCCCTTTGTGCTGTCTTGAGCCAACTGCTCCTCGCGTTCCAGAAGTGCCACCGCCGCCCTGCGAACCCAGCCGCGGAGGTGTGCGGTATCGTCAACGATTAAGTAGCGACGAACTGTGGCGCCACGGCGGGCGCACTCATAGTTGCGAATTGCGTAGTCTTCCAACGCTGCTCCACCCATGTTGCCCGATGTCCAGAATTGGCTCACGCTAACAGTCTCGAAGCGACTGCGGACACTCTCGAGTATTGCGGAGAATGTGACGCCCAAGTCGGCCGCAGGAAGGACCACATTCTGCACAAAATTGCCGGCTGCCATTTCGGCTACTGAAGCGTCTACGCGACGGTAGCGATGCTCGGCAATGGATCGCATCATGGGGCACAGTTCCGCCATGCGGGCAGATAACGTGGTGCTTGGCAGCAGGGACTGAATCTGATTCATGCGCGATGAAAGCGACAGCAGGAAGCTAAGCAATCCGCTGATGATGACTACTTCTAAAGCCTGCCGAAGCGTGGTGTGTTCTGGCCCGACGATTCTATGTGCCACAATCGCACCGAGGAACGTCAGCGCCGCGATGTGTGGAATCTTGCGCGCCCGTAGAATGCGGGACACGCGGTCTGGGAATGTGACCGAATGCTCATCCATGATCGCGATCTCCACCAGTCTGGATCCGGCGATCATGTCGCTCGGGCAGCCGGAAGCAAGGCGCTTACAGCGAACGGGCGGGCGGCGACCCTGCAGCGGTTGCGTTGCTCGAAGTCAGTTGCGCTGGCCCGATCTGCCGAAATCGGCGGTGCTGGCGGTCTTCTCAAGCTCAGGGAGGCGTCTTTCAGTCGGCTCGGTGCTCGGTGGTCAGCGGAGGCGGGGTTCCTGGCCTTGCCGCCAGGGGGCTAACGGCCTTCAGTCGAGCGTTTTCGGCGACTGCCTCTCCGGAAGGGTGGGTGACGATGGGCTGCTGCCAGCAGAAGCGGCGGATGCTCGCTGCGACGTGGTGGATGGCCGGTTCGTTCCGGCGGGGATAGGTGGGCGAGCAGTAGAGCCGGTCGATCGCGACGGTCTCGACGGGCGGGGATGGCTTCTTGGCCAAGTGGCACCTCGGGGAAAGCGGTCAGGGAGCCGCTTGGAGGTGAGCTTGGAAAGGGTGACTCCTGTGTGTCGCAAGGATGGCAGTTCGCGAACGAGCCGGCACGATCGGCATCGCCTCTTGACCGGGAGCTGTACTGCGTGTTCTCCTGCGGCGGCTAGAGCTAGATCGCGAGGTCAGGACTCGCAGAGCGGTGGTGAATGGGCAAAGTGACACAACAGATACCCTCCCTGGCAGGACCGTGGACCGAAGAGCGGGCTCGTCTATGGGCTGCCGACTTCGCGGCGAGCCTGCGCGAAGACCTGAATGAGTGCCGAGTCCCCATATGGCTGGAGGCAGCGTGCGTCAGAATGGGTGTCTATGGCAACTATCTAGTTGTTGCGTACCGTAGCCCAGTCGGCGATCGGTCGATCTATGAGTGGGTTGGCGGGCAAGGGTCGGACCTGTGCATACTGTTCGAGGACTACCAAGATATTGCGGTCGATGGCGCGGGGCAGGCGGGCATTCCGGGTCTCCCGGATGGGCTGCTAGTCTTGTCCACGTACGGTGAGCGTTCAGTTCCGCCCGAAGTCGATATTGGCGTTGCTCGCACGCTTGTTGCTCCGGGCCGGGCTCGATACTCGTTCGTTGGCTTGGCCATCAACGCCTCCGCTATAGGGAGGTATAGGTACTTGCCGCTGATCATGTACGTGCCGTCGGATTGGGTGTCATCCGGGGTATCGCTGAAGCAGTGGACGAATGCAATAGCTCGTGAAGTGCAAAGTATGGCGGTCGATGCATTCGCGAAATCGCGTCTGGCGGCGATGCTTGACCTACACGGGAGCCTGCAGTCCGTCATTGTGCTGGGGAGCTACAAGCCGACTCGGCTAGGCGAGTTGGCTGAGTTGCGAGACCGGCTCCAGCGCCAATACGAGGGCGCGTTCCTACTTGTGGACATGCCTGGTCGTGCCGAGTGGACACCACGAGACAAGTTCTTGTACTACGCCTCGCGGTCTAGGTTTGCTATCATGGTGGACAGTGATCCGTCAGGGCACATGATTGAGTATGAGTTGCTTGGCCAGCTGCGGTTGACGACTGCGATACTCCGTAAGGGAGGTGTGCCCACTTCGGGCATGATGTCGGAGATTGGATCTGCGTTCATGCGGGCGTTTTCCTTCAAGGTGTCCCCTCTTGAGGGCTTGGAGGCAGCTTGTCAGTGGGCAGAACGCCAAATCGCTTCGAAGGTGAGCAGCCTGCGTGCCGACGATGGTGGGATTGCGCCGCTTGGCCTGCCGCCGTTGAGGTGTTCATCAGGAGCGTGGCGGCGTCCGCTCCTCAAGTGTGCCTCATGCGGATGCGTGTATGTGTACGTCACCGGGAGAGATGCCTGTGCGTCTTGCGGCGACCGTGATCCGCATGAGGTCGAGCATGTCGATATGAACACGTTCGCCATGGCGATGGTGCGTAGTGGAGCTATCACCGAGAGCGACTTGCATGAGATGGCTATGTTGCTGGATCCGCAAGTGGCTCCCTTCGCGTGGGAATCCGTATTCGAATCGTGTTCATGGTACCGGTCGGTGTGGCCCCTGGACAATTCCTTCCAGGCGAGCGACGACGCGATGCAGCGATTGAAGTTTTGGTATTGGGCTGTTGAGTCGGCCCTCCGCATTTGGGGGCGTCAGGATGCTGTGTCCTCATGGCGAAGCGGCAGCGTGACCTTGTCGGAGGACGATGTGCGGTCAGCTGGCGGGCATCCAAAGGTCTCAGGGACCGCGCGAAACGCCAAGTGTCCTTGCGGCAGCGGTCGGAAGTTCAAGAACTGCTGTGGAAAAGCGTAATTGTGCATATTGCCTTAATCGCTGAATTAGACGCCACATGGTCAGCGAGTATTGGTGCGGCTTCATGTTGTTAGGTCTTGCACAGCCGCATGCTACTGGGAATGCGACTGGTCAGTCCTCGATGAGTGACCAGCGCCAGATCTGCAGCCTGTTCGAAGGGTCGAGCGGCTGCAACGTGAGCGGATCGCCGCGCACCGGGGTAGCGCCGACCGGCGTGAGCGTCAGATACAGCTGCGCCGGTGGGGTGACTTGGGCGGCGTAGAGGCGCAAGCGCACGTGCTGGGTGCCGGCGATGGGCTCCAAGAACCAGATGTTCTCATCCGGGTTCCACTGGCCGGTCGGTGGACGTAGCTTCGCCTGATCGCCGGCCACCGGCGACGGATGTTCGCTACCGAGGTAGAGCCACTTCATGGTGTCGCGCGCGGCGCGGTGAACGAGCAGTCCGCGGGTCTGGTCGAGGTACTGCCAGTGCCAACGACGATCGGTCTGTGGCAACAGCGTCTTGGCGATCGCCGGGTCCGAGGGTGACCAGACTCCGGTCGGTCCGATCTCCGCGCTGGCGAGTAAGGGGGCGCCGATCGACTCGAGCTGCACGTAGAAGTTGCGGCCCGCCGCCTTCGTGCGGTTGTTCCACATCGGCGTGTTGCCGAGTATCGACACCGTGTTGTAGTCGCCGCCCTGGTGCGACACGAATGCGCCGCCGTTGTACTCGGCGATGTTGTTGAAGATTGCGCCAAACGTTGAGTTGGGCGGGCTCGCGCCGCCGCCGTCGTCGGTGTCGAGTACGATCGCGTGGCGGCGCTTGTTCTCGAACAGGCAGTTGGAAACTGTGAAGAAGTCGACCTCGGACAGGTTGATGCCGTCATCGCTGTTGCCGCGGATCGTGCAGGAATCGATGACCACGTCGGTCGACCTCTTGATGTGCAGTCCGTCCCCGTTCAGAGAACGCCACCAGCCTGCCTGGATCGAAACGTCGCACCCCACAATGTCCAGCTGGTGACAGTTGTCTGCATTCACAAACATCGACCCGGCAGCGTACGACACACACCTGTGGATGGTGATCTCCTTGGAATTGCGTATGTGGATGTTGTTTCCGCCTTCGCGGTAGTGCCAAGTCCAGCGGTCGCCAACTGCGAAGTCCGAACTGGCAGGCGCGCCGATGGTGAACTGGTAGAGCGGTGGGTTCTGGGTCGGTGTCAGGTTGATGGGCGGCGGTGCCAAGTAGTAGCTCGCCGTGCCCTGTTTGGGGCGACCCGGCACCGACGGATCGAGCAGCCAGCCCCAGTGGCGAATTGGGGGAGAGGCGTTCGGATCGGGCGGCGGCATCAGCTCCGGCGCGAGCCCTTGGTGGTAACGCACGTCGACTTCTCCGGTCGCATGAACGAATTCGACGATGCCTTGCATGAACGGCTTTGGGTCTCGGTCGAAGAAGAGTTCGTGCACTTCGACTCTCGCGCTATCGCGGATGGCGAGCGACTGACCCAAGAGGGGGCGGTGGACGAGCGTCGCGTTCTTACCCTCGAAGCGCAGTGTGCCGGCAGTGCACTGATTGACGAAGAGTGCGACGTCGCCAACCGTCGTCGAGACCAAATGGTAGGTTCCAAATGGTTCGAACTCGACGGTCGCAACCTGACCGGTCTGCGCGATGAACGCGCGCGCAGCGTCGATCGCGGCCTGGATGCCCGGCGTGTCGTCGTCGGAAGCGAAGAAGCCGGTAGCGTTGCCCGGGTTGCCGCCGTGGACGTAGAAGACGTTCTGCGCAAGGGCAGTGGTCCAGGACAGCCCGAGTAGGGCGATCCGTAGCATGACGAGTCGAAGCGTTGTGGTCATGGCTCTCCTTATGTTCCTCGCGTTCCATGTGGACGCAGGGCTGCGACGGTATCGCTCGCAGGGGCCGTCGTCGAGTCGGTCGTGACGCCTCCGCAGCCGACACGATCACTCTGGTGAAGGATGTCGTTGGCGGCAACCGCGTGGCCTCGCGCCATCATTCATCTGTGGGGAATCTTGCGCTTGGACGCGTCCGATGGCCGCACCTCTCAAGTCAAAGCACCGGCAAGCACCGCCTGGATCTTCTCGATCGCCGCCCACAGCCGCATCCGTTCCTGCTCAGCACCCCTCACGGCGGCGAGGATGTCGTCGAGCCCGGCCGACGCCGACGTGGTCGCCCTGGCCTGGGTCGCCTTGGTCGCGGCCTTCGCCGGCCGCCCCGGACCGCGCTTCTTGGCGCCGCCGGCCTTCGCCTTGACGTTGTAGACGAGGGCAGGTTTGCAGTCGACCTTCTTGGCGATCTCGTTGGCGGACATGCCGGAGGCGAGGAGGGCGCGGATCTGTCCGGACTTGGAGTTGGGGTCGGACTTGCGGCCGCGCTTGGCAGGGGCTGGTGTCATGGGGCCGAGTATCTGCTCAGGGGCGGGTGTGGGCAACGAGCCGTGGGGATGGCGGAGTTCGTGACGCGCGGGGCTGTGCTGGCTCGGACGAGTCAGTTGTCGTCATGAACGTCGAGCGTGATCCACGGCGAGTAGACGAAGATCGCTCCCCTGATCAGTCGATTCAGCGACTTCCAGCCATCCGGGGTGTAGGTCCCGTCGACCATCTCCCTCGTGTCGGTCCGAAAGGCGAGCCGGATGCGGTATCGACCCGGTGACTTGATGATGAGGCACGAAGACAGCGGAACCTCGACCGCGGCTGCTTCCCCGGGAGCGATCTCGCTGGACTGTCCGAGCATGCGGAGGCCGCTGCCGCCAGTCTGGATGAGGTCGAATGAAGCGCCTGCTCCATCGGGTCCGACGCAGTCGACGGCAAGGTCTTCGTTCCTGCTTTGGGGTTTGAGATGGAAGCGAAGCAGCCGGCCCTTGGGGTCGCGATTCACCAGGGCGAACGAGACCGTCGGCAAGTCGGAGAGCTGGCACTGGAGTCCCGCCGGATCGGCGTGTCGCAGGCCCAGTTCGATCGGGTCCGCCATCCGCTCGGCCCGGTTTCTGGCTGTGATGAGTGCGGTGTCGGTGTCGGACTCGGGCTGCTGCTCTTGCAGTTCTGCCTCCAGGCGTTGCAAGCGATCGCACATCAGGGTGCCACCTCGCCGCGCCATCTCTTGCAGGCATGCGTCCCGGGCTCCGTCACTCCCGGGGCCTGCGGCGCTGACGATCTGCAGCCTGGCCAGCAACTCCGCATCGCCGAGTTGTCGGAGTGCTCGACTGTCGCCGGGATGCGAGAACAACAGGTCTCCGATGTCGTGCAACCCAGGGGCCAAAGAGCGCCGGGCGTCGTAGAACGAGATGCGGTCTTCCGATCCAACCAGTCCGATGGTGCGTGGTTTGGATGATGGAATGGCAAACTGCTCCAGCCCATCGCTGTCGATGCGGAAGTGCCCGTCATTGTCCGAGACTACGGTCAGGCCCCCGACCAACGCCCCGTCCGTCCACACGTTGAGGGTTGTTGACTCGTTGGGCAGCGAGCGACCATCTCCATCGACCAGCGTGCCGACGAGCACAGGGCGGCTCCCGGCTGCCACTCCCGGCTCACCGTGCCGCGGCAGGCTGCAGGCCGCCAACGCGAAGAGGTAGGTTGCAGCCATGAATCGAGAGCTTCGCATCATGGTGGGATGGTATTCGACAGTCACCGAAAGGGTTGCCGGCGGGGGATCCAGTCGAGGGCGCGTCGGCGGCAGGCTACGTGTTGAGTTGGCGTTCCACAGTCGTCACCTGCGATCACGATTCGATGGTGATCAGCCCGATGTCAGCTTCCTGGCCCAACGGCACTTCGAATGGTGCGGTCAGAGGTTCGCCTTCGCCTGGATACCAGCCGCGCCAAAGCGCGTAGGTGCCCCGACGCAGCCCCCGGATTTCGAAGCGACCGTCGGCACCTGACTCAGCGGTGCCGTGACCGTGGTCGCCAAAAGTGCCTTCCACCAACCCCACGCAGACATCCGTCGCCGCTGCCGGTGCACCCGAGGCCAGTAGAAGTGAGCCGCGTACGCTGCCGAGCTGCTCCGCAACGATGGGAGGTAGTTCGATCACGGAGCCCGCGACCAGGGAGAACGGTGCGCTGACGCCGGCGAGCAGGTGCTTCTTCACCTCCACGAACATGCCGTCGCCCATGCGTGCATTCAGGCCCGTGAACATGAATCGACCGTTCGCGTCGGTGTCAGTCGCGGCGATCTTGCTTGTGGTCTGTCGAGCCGGCGATGTCCATCGCACGTAGAGGGTCGCGATGGCTCCGGAGAGCGGCATGCTGTCCGATGTGACACATCGGCCGGCGATACCGGCTGCGGGCGCTGTGCGGACCACGATCTCGCTGGAGGTGGGCAGTGTCCTGTGGAGTTCGTTCCGGCAGCTTGGGTTGAACCAAAGCTCGGAATCGACGTCGTCGACGACCTTGGGACCGTTCAGCAGGCTAAGCGCGAAGGTCTCGCCGTCGGGGATCTGGGCGGTGAGTTCGAAGCGTCCCGAGTCGTCGGTGACGGTGCGTTGGTCGACATCGAAGCTGGAGCGCAGCAGGACCTCGTGGCCAGGGAGCGGCCTGTTGTCCACGCCGACCACGATCCCCGAAACGCGCTGGATCTGCCTGGGTGACAGGTCGGTGATCCACTCGATCTGTCCAGGTCGGGGGTCAGCTTCCAGGTAGTGCCCCTTAGGGTTGGCCTGCATGCCCTTGCACCAGACACCACCCTGAAGGGCGATTTCGGTCGGCAAGCCGTGCAGGGAGTGCTCGCCCTTCTGGTCCAGCGTGCCCTTGATGTTCAGGCACCAAGGGACGTAGGAGAAGATGAACCAGCGCGTCACCTCTGACGTCTGGTTCGAGTTGGCGCGCAGGCGGATCGTGCGGCCACTCGCTGGTCCGAGTCGCAGGTCTAGGGTTGTGTCGGAAGCTGCGTCAAGTTCGACGAGTCGCATCTGCAGCCCGTTGCGCCAGACGTTCACGTAGTGACGTCCCCGTGGCAGTCCGGGCAGACAGTAGCGACCGTTGGCATCGGTGGTGGTCGCGTGATGCACGGTTCGGACGGCGACGTCGGCGAGCGGCTCCCCGGTGGTGTCCACCACGGTGCCACTGACCGTGACGGCAGGCCAGAGTGCAAGGATGAGTGCGGCAGCTCCTGGTTGGTCGTCGTGGTGGAATTCGGCGCAGCTCGACAGGCCATCCAGGCTCGCCACGACTCTCGACCCGCGCTGGTCGTCCCGGTCGACTTGGAACGAGAACTCGCCCAGCGAGTCGGTCTTGGTGGTGGCCTGGACTGGTCGATCTCCGCGTTGCAGCGTCACGGTGGCGCCCGCGATCGGGCGCTCATCTGGGTCCACTACAAGGCCGGCGATCCTCATGTCCAACACGGTAGCGATGGTGCTCCGCTGACGGAGTGCGTAGTGCGTTCCAGCCCCGACTGTTAACCAGAGAACGCGCTCTCTCGACCGTTCGCAGAGAGCACCCGGACCGGACCCGATCCCAACAGGACCGTTCCCGCCTGGGTGACCCACTCCGCCCGCTCTCGCGAACTCACGCCGCCCGCCGCGCCGCGCGCCCCCAACCCGCGCACTCCCCGCCACCTGCGCCCGCTCACCACGTACACGACACCGCCCCACGGCTCTTCACCGCGGGGCGGGTTCGTCCGCAACTACCAGCGGAAGTGGCTCCCCAGACCGTGCGTGAATGCGAACTTCTTGGGCGGCCGAGGGCGTGGGAGGCATGAACGGCCTGTTCCGGAACGAGGCGGCCCGTCATCGGGAACAAGAGCCGTAGTGCCGTCGCGCAGGTTGCGGGGGGGGAACGGTCTGTCTTGGGCGCAGACAGTTTGCGCGGGTGGGCACTGCGCATGCGTGCTCGGCGCGACCCTTCGCCAAGAAGCTGGAGTTCCGGTGGTACGAATCGTATGTTGCAGGTGAACTCAAGCTGAGCGGTTCTGCCGCTCGATCCAGCACCCGCGTGGTTTCCATCCGAGGTCGTCAACTGTCACGTCAGCCCCGCCAGTTCTCGATCTGGGCGGTCTTGCTCGTGCTGTGCTTGGGCCTCCCGCGCTTCCTGGTGGTCTGCACGGGTTCGCATTGCCAAGGCAGCGTTGAGTTCGTGCACGCACCGGGATCCTGCTGCGAGGATCACCACGAGGTCCCGGACGGTTGCAGGGAGTGCGAGCACGACGACGGCGACTGTGGTGGGGGCGATTCTGTCGAGCCCAGTCGTTGCGGCTGCACCGACGTCGCGTTGGTGATCGACGAGGGGCCACTCCCTGAGCGCCTCACGTTCGAGTTCAGTGACGCCCCGGTGATCGCCGTGCTCGATTCGTGGCCTGCATACTCGCCGAGTGAGCAGCGCGTAGCTGTGCTGCCGCCTGCAACAGGTCCGCCGAGAACGGACCAACGAACCGAACTGCTGGCTACGACTCTTCTGCTGATCTGAGTCGACGCGCGCCCGCTGAGCCCTGCGGCTTGGCGTCCGAGGCCACTTGACCTCGCTGTGCCGCGTTGCCCGAGTGACGCGGCGTCCCGTTAGCGCGCCAACGTCACGCTCGCAGACTCTCATGCATTCGATCCGTTGGGCGGCATTGACCGCCTTGCTCGTGTCAGGCTGCCAGACCTACGCACCTGCTCCCGTCGATCTCCAGGCCCACGCGCGGTTGTTCGCCGAGCGCATTCCCGACGCCGAGCTTGTGAGAGCGTTTGCCGAGTCGCTTCGGCAGCACGACTCCGCCATCCAAGGGTTTGATGTCGGCGACGGCCTGTCGCTCGAAGAAGCGCGCTACGTCGCGCTGCTCTTCAACCCTTCGTTGAAGGCGGTTCGAGCGCAGGCAGCGGTGGCCCAGGCAAGCGCGGAGCTCGCGGGGCTTTGGGAGGACCCCCAACTCAGCGGTTCGTTCTCCTACGTGCTGGAGAACGTCTGGCAGCACAACTGGTTCGCCGGTGCCTACGTCGCGCAGACGCTGCCGATCACGGGGCGCCCTGGACTGGAGAAGGCGCTGGCTGAATCGCACCACGTGCGCGCCCTGATCGAGGCGCGTCGGTCCGAAGCGGACGTGCTCAACCGCCTCGATGCTGCCTGGGCGCGCCTTTCCGCGGCGCGACTCCGCGTCGGCCTGCTGGCGGAACTCGTGCAGCGACTGTCGGACCTCGAACAGGTTGCGTCGAGACTGGCGGTATCCCAAGCGCTGACGCAGCTCGAAGTTCGCACGTTCACGCTGGCCAGGATTCGTCACCAAGCCGACCTTGTGGTGGCGCGTGGCGGTGCCCAGGGCGCGGAACTGGGGCTGCGCGAACTGCTTGGTATGCCGCCGGAGCTGGAGCTGAGCCTCGAACCCAGTCTGTCGACTTCAGAGCGAGTTCCTGCGGCGGAGCAGCGTGCGCGGCTGACAGAGAGTCCTCTCGTTGAGCTTGCCATGCGCGAACACGATGTCGCCGAACGCGGGCTGCAACTTGCCATCCGCAAGCAGTGGCCGGAGCTTTGGATTCAGCCTGGATGGGAAGAGGAAGACGCCCAACCGCGTCCCGCGTTCGGCTTCTCGCTGCCCATCCCGCTGTGGAACGCGAACGCGCAAGAGATCGCCGAGAAGCGCGCAGCCAGGACCGCCGCCGAGGAACAGCTGAAGCAGCGATTCGAAACCGCCACGCACGCGCTTGCCCAGGCGAACACACGTCGGCGCGTGGCTGCCGAGCAGCGGCGCATCATCGACGCCGAGTTGCTTCCGCTGGCGGAGCGTCAGGTCGCGGACGCCAAGCGTCTCGCGGACCTTGGCCAACTGGACACGTTGCTGATCCTCGATGCCGTGACGCGCGCCTACGAGGCGCAGCTCGCCGCCGTGGCTTCCGCCGAGATCGAGGCCGAGGCCACGGTTGAATTGAACTCGCTCTTCTGGCCGTCGCTGACGGCACCCGCCAAGGAGGAATGACCATGACTTTCTATCTCCGTTCCGTTCTCGTCATCTCCTTGATCGCGGCGTCCTGCTCGAAGAAGCAAGAGCCCAAGGCGAGCCAGGACGAATCGCCGGTTCCGACGAATCGCATCGCGGTGCCCGAGACCGTTCGCAAGAACCTCGGCATCGACTTCGTCAAGGTCGAGCGTCGGCGCGTGGCGCAAACCCTGCGGTTCTCGGGGCACTTCGAGCTGCTGATGACGGCACGCCACGAGTTGCGCACGCCCGTGCTGGGTCGCGTCACCTTGTTGGTGAAGCCGCTGCAGATGGTCAAGGCAGGCGATCCCATCTACCGCGTCGACTCCCCCGACTGGCGTCAGGCTCAGCGCGAGATCGGCCAGATCGCGACGCAGGTCAAGGTCGACGAGGCTCGGCTGGCGGCGATGCAGCCGCTGGTTGCTGCTCACCGTGCGCACGCGGAGAGCCTTCGTGAGGCCGTGACGGTGCTCGAGGCCCGGCAGAAGAACGTCGAGGAGATCCAGTCCAGCGTCGGCGGGCAGGCGAGAGAACTGTCGGAAGCGCGGGCTCAGCTTGCCCAGTCACGAGCTGACCTCGCCGAAGCGCGCGAGAAGGGGGCGGCCACCGACGCCACGCTGGCGGAGGTGCAGGCGCAGATCATCGCTGGGCACGACCGATTCCGCTTGGCACTAGAGGCGGCAGCCGCGGTCACGGGCGTGACCACCGAGCAACTGCTTGCCGACGCGCCGGGTGCTGCCAGCAAGTTGCCCTACTGGCGTGTCCTGTCGGCCATCGAGGTCCGGGCGAGCACAGACGGCGTGGTCGACCAACTGCAGGTGGCCACAGGGTCCTGGGTCGAAGCGGGCCAGATGGTCGTCACCGTCAGCGATCTCAGTCAGGTGCGATTCCGCGCTCGCGGTTTGCAGAGCGACTTGCCGCAGCTCCGCAGCGGCCTTGCGGCTCAGGCCGTGCCGGCCCTCAGCACGAGTGCCAGTGAAGTGCGGGTTCCGGGAAGCCTCCTTCTTGGTTCCGATGCAGATCCGTCGCTGCGCACCATCGACCTGTTCCTCGAACCGACCGCTTTGGCGGCGTGGGCTCGACCCGGCGTCGCTGGCTTCTTGGAGATCGAGACCTCCGGCACGACCGAGCCTGTGCTCGCGATTCCGCTTGCTGCGACTCTGCAGGATGGGCTTGAACGAGTTCTGTTCCGTCGCGATCCGAGCGACGCTGACAAGGTGATCCGGATGGAGGCCGATCTCGGCCTCGACGACGGACGATGGGTCGAGGTGAAGAGCGGGTTGCGCGACGGCGACGAGGTCGTCCTCGCGGGTGCCTACGAGCTGATGTTGGCCAGCTCCGGCTCAGCGGCCAAGGCCGGCCACTTCCACTCCGATGGGACCTTCCACGCAGGTGAGCACAAGTAACATGTTTCGCAAGCTCATCGCCTTCTCGCTGCAGCAGCCCTGGATCGTGCTGCTGATGGCCGTGGGTCTGCTGGCGTTCGCGGGCTACCAAGTTCCGCGCATGCCGGTGGACGTCTTCCCCGAGCTGAATGCTCCTACCGTCGTCGTACTCACCGAGGCTGCGGGCTTCGCGGCCGATGAGGTCGAGCAGAACGTCACGTTCCCGATCGAGAGTTCGGTAAACGGGCTTCCTGGCATCCGTCGTGTTCGCAGTGCGAGTGCCATCGGCTTGTCCTTGGTGTGGGTCGAGTTCGAGTGGGGCGAGGACATCTATCGGGCGCGCACTCTGGTCGCCGAGAAGCTCAACGCAGCCAGAGCCAATCTGCCGCCGAGCGTGCACGCCGAGATCACGCCGATCACATCGATCACCGGCGAGATCATGTTGTTGTCGCTGTCTTCGCCCGACGGCAGTCAGTCGCCCATGACCGTTCGCGCCTACGCCGAGTTCGAGTTGCGCAACCAGTTGCTCGCGGTGCCGGGAGTAGCCCAGGTCGTCGCCATCGGCGGTGACCTGCCGGAATACCAGATCAACGTGCGGCAAGAGCTTCTGCAGCTCTACGAACTGACCATGGAAGAGGTTGTCGAGGCGGCGCGAACGGCGCACAGCACAGCTGGCGCAGGTTACCTGCCGAGTGTCGACGGGCTCGAATTGCCGGTCCGCCAGACGGGGCGTGTTCGGTCGGAAGCGGACATTGCCGGCACCATCGTGCGCTACAAGGACGGACATCCGGTCACGATCGGGCAGGTCGCTGAAGTGGTGCGCGGGGCAACACCCAAACGCGGCACCGCCACGGAGGGCGGCAAGGCCGCAGTCGTGCTGTCGGTGCAGAAATCACCCGGAACCAACACGCTCAACCTGACCGACGCCATCGACAGCAAGCTCGATCAGGTCGAGAAGGCGATGCCTCCTGGCGTCGTCCTGAATCGCCATGTGATGCGTCAATCGGACTTCATCACCCTGTCCGTGCACAACCTGATCGCGGTGCTGCGGGACGCGGCGATCTTTGTCGTCATCATCCTGATCCTGTTCCTGCTCGATGTCCGTACGACGCTGATCACGCTGACGGCGCTGCCGCTCAGCTTGGCGGTCGCCTTCGTCGTGCTCTGGGCTGCCGGGCTCTCGATCAACGTGATGACGCTCGGCGGCCTCGCGGTCGCGATCGGCGAGCTGGTCGACGACGCCATCATCGACGTCGAGAACGTCTTCCGCCGGCTGCACGAGAACGTGGCGCTGCCGGAGGCCAGCAGGAAGCCGGTGCTCCGCGTCATCTGGTACGCCAGCAACGAGATCCGCAGCTCGGTCGTGTTCGCGACCGTCATCATCTGCATGGTGTTCGTGCCGCTGCTGTTCCTGCAGGGCATCGAGGGCCGGTTCTTCCGACCGCTCGGCATCGCCTACATCGTGTCGACGTTCGCGTCGCTGATCGTGGCACTGACCGTCACGCCAGCCCTTTGTCGGCTGCTTCTGGCCAAGGTCAGCGCGAAGGCGCACGGCGAAGGCTTCCTGGTTCGTTGGCTGAAGCGGCGTTACGAACCCGCACTGAACTGGGTGATGCACCGCGGCCGAAGTGTGCTCGCCGTCTCCGCTTTGGCGACTGTCGCGAGCCTGGCCCTCGGCAAGACCTACGGCACGAGCTTTCTGCCCGAGTTCAACGAGGGCACGTTCACCGTGTTCCTGATGGCTCCGCCCGGCACGTCGCTGGTGGAGAGCAACCGACTGGCGACCGGGGTCGAAGCGCAGCTGGGTACGCTCCCTGGCGTGCGCTCCGTCGTTCGCCGCACTGGTCGCGCCGAACGCGACGAGCACGCCGAGCCGGTCAGCAGCTCGGAAATCGAGGTGACGATCGCTGCGGGCTTCAGCAAGCACGATGTGCGCCGCTCCATCGACGGCGTGCTCGCCGGTGTACCGGGCATCACGACCAGCATCGGGCAGCCCATCGAGCACCGCCTCTCGCACGTTCTCTCGGGCACCCCCGCAGCGATCGCGATCGTCGTGCAAGGCGACGACCTGAGTCTGTTGCGGACCCTTGCCAAGCAGATCGAGGGCGAACTCAAGTCGCTACCGGGCACCCGCGATGTCGCCGCGAACCGCGAGGTCATGATCACCTCGCTGCCCGTTCGCTACCGCCCACGCGATCTCGCGGCGGTCGGTCTGAGCCCCGCCGCTGCCGCAGAGCAGGTGCAGGATGCGCTGCAGGGCGAGACCGTCGCGGAGGTCAACGAGGGCATTCGGCGCTACGCGATCACGGTGCGGCTGCATCCCGACGAACGTGAGCGAGTCGACGACATCGGCAAGCTGGTCCTGCGCGGGGTCGGTGGAGCCACGGTGCGGCTTCGCGACGTCGCCGACATGGGCAGGGAGCGCACCTCCAACCTGATCGCGCGCGAGAACGGCAAGCGCAAGGCGGTGATCTCCTGCAACGTCGCCGAGGGTTTCAACCTCGGCCAGCTCGTCGAGGAGGTCAAGAATCGCGTCGAGCCGATTGTCACGAAGGTAGGCTGCACACTCGCTCTGGGCGGGCAGTTCGAAGCGCAGCAGTCCGCCAGCAAGACCATTCTCGTGATGGGAGCATTCGTCATCGTCGTGATGCTGCTGCTCATCAACGCGGCACTCGGGTCGATGCGGGCTGCGGTACTGGTGATGGTCAACCTGCCGCTGTCACTGATCGGCGGCATCGTGGCCATCTACCTGACCGAGTCGCCGAGCCTGTTCTGGAACACGCTCGCTCTGTTCGGCCTCGGCAGCGAACGCTACGTCGCGCCGGTAATCTCGATCGCCAGCATGGTCGGGTTCATCACGCTGTTCGGCATCGCCGTGCGCAACGGCATCCTGCTCGTGCGTCACTACTTCGACCTGATGCATGAAGGCGTCCCGCTGCAGGAAGCCATCCTGCGCGGATCGATGGAACGGCTGGTGCCGATCCTGATGACGGCGCTCACGGCGGCACTCGGCCTGTTGCCCATCGTGATGGCTGCTGGCGAGCCCGGCAGCGAGATCCTCGCTCCGCTCTCGGTAGTCGTGCTGGGCGGCCTCTTGTCCTCGACCTTTCTCAACCTGCTCGTCGTGCCAGCCGGGTTCTACCTGATGTTCAGGAACCACCCGGTCGGTCCGAAGGGCCAAACGCCTGATGCCTTGGAGTTGACATGAAGACGAAGTTTCTCTCCCTTCTCGCTGCTTCGTTCCTCTTCGCCGCGTGCGGCAAGGAGGAGCACGTCCACACGCCCGGTGATGGCCACGGCAAGGAAGCCGGTCACGTCGATGACCATGGCGGCGGCGGTCACGGTGCGATGGTGAGCCTCGGCTCGATCCAGCTCGGCGGTGTTGCCGTCGAGGTCGAGCAGGAGGGCGCGGTAGAGGCCGGCAAGGAGGTCGGCGTCGAGATCTCGTTCGCCAAGGACAAGCCGCTCATCGGGACGGTTCGCGCGTGGGTGGGGATCGAGTCGGCGGCCGGCTCGATGAAGGCCAAGCTGGGTAGTGGTGATCACATGCATGGCCACCTCGACGTCCCAAAGCCGCTCCCGGAAGGGAGCAAGTTCTGGTTCGAGGTGGAAGGCGCTGCCGGCACAAGCAAGGCGTCGATCGCGTTCCGCAAGTAGTTCGCCGCTCACCGAGGATCCGCTGATGAAGAACTCGTTCCTATGGTTTCGCTTGGCTTCGGTTGGCCTGCTGGTCTTGACCGGCTGCGCTGGCGCGCCCTCGCCGCAGTGCGTGCCCGAGTGCACGGAATGCCGTGAGATTGCCGTGCAGGAGCTGCGGGTCCACCGGTCGGGGCGGCACTTCCAGACTGCCTCCCGCAGTCCGCGGGTTCACGCCTGCAGCTGCTGCCAAGTCGAGGTCACACTCTACGAGGAAGACGGCAAGCCCATGTTGCGCTGCTCGAAGTGTGCTCCTGCGGGCGTCGAGTGTGCCGCTTGCGAGAGTGGCGGCTCCCAGGTGCACACGCATGCGATCAAGTGACGATGTTGCTGGACCTCGCGCTTACTCCGCGAGGCTGGGCGTCTGGATGCCGATGCGACGACCACGGCCATGGCAAGAAGCGAAGGCTGTGGCCCGCGTGGGTGACGCTTACTCGCTCGGCACCTGCCCGATCACCGGAAAGAATCTCGGATCGATGGGCGACCCCGAGTCAAGCTTGAGTCCAAGCTCTACGACGGGCGCGAGGTCCGCTCCTGCTGTGGCGGCTGCATCAAGAGGTTCGAGAAGGGCCGAGTTCGTCAAGGAGCCGGCCAAGCTGCGACGGGGCTCATGTACGAGGGACTCTCGACGCATTCTCGACTTCCCTCTGGACCTTGTAGGCAACTACAAGCCGTAACATGTCCGGCGAATGAACCGCGGCACGGACACGCTCACGCGAGGCCAGTTGGCGAAGCAGTGCGCGGTCAACTTCGAGACCATCCGCTACTACGAGCAGCAGGGCCTCATCCCCGCACCCTCGCGGACCGCCTCGAACTACCGTCTCTACGGCGAAGCGACTGTTCAGCGCATCGGCTTCATCAAGCGGTCCCAGGAACTCGGCTTCACACTCAACGAGGTCCGGGAGCTGCTCTCGTTACGTGCCATGCCCGGCGCGCGATGCGCCGAAGTTCTAGAACGGGCCGAGGCCAAGGTCCGGAACATCGACGAGAAGATCCGCACGCTGAAAGCCATGCGCCGTGCGCTCGCGAAGCTGATGTCCGAGTGCGCGCGGCGAAGGGGAGTTTCGGAGTGTCCGATCCTGGATGCCCTGGAGGACGACGAAGGCTGGCCGCTACTCCGGCCCGCGCAGCGGCGGTCTTCACCGAGAAGCAAGCGTCCCTGAATGGAGGCGAACCGATGGACAAGACGAACCAGGATCAGAGCCCGTGCTGCGAGACCGGCGTGAAGGCCGAGGCCATGGCTTCCGTCGAATGTCCGGCCTGCGGCACCAAGGGCAAGGCCGTCAAGCCGATCACGATTGAGTCCCTCGTGGTGGAGCAAGCGCGCCGCCGTGTCGGCCGCCCGGACGGGTTTCGTTTCTGCGCCGAGCCATCCTGCTCGGTCGCCTACTACCACTCGGACATCGGCGCGCGGATCATGAAGGACGAAGTTCGCGTGCGCATCGGTCAGAAGGTGACCGAGTCGCCGCGTCCAATCTGCTACTGCTTCCAGCACACTGTCGAGGAGATCGAAGCGGAGGTGGTCGCGACCGGTGCGTCGAGGGTTGCGGAAGACATCACCGAGAAATGCCGGCAGCGGCTCGACCGCTGCGAAGAGACCAACCCGCAAGGGTCCTGCTGCCTCGGTAACGTCCGCCGGGCAGAGAAGCTGGCGCAGGCCAGAAGCGCCCCTGTCACGCTGTTGGAGAGCCCTGGTGATGCCGAAGACTGCTGCGCTGTGCCTACGGCCAAGACCGCCTTCCGGTCGCGCAGCACCAACGCCAGTCTCCTGGCAACGACCGGGGCCGTCGTCTCGGCTGTCCTCTCGTCGGCTTGCTGCTGGTTGCCGCTGCTCCTGATCGCGTTCGGCGCTTCGGCCGCAGGCGTTGCTGGGTTCTTCGAGGCGTATCGCCCCTACCTGCTTGGTGCGACAGGTCTGCTGCTCGCCAGCGGCTTCTACCTGGTCTACTTCCGCAAGCAGAAGTGCGGCCCTGGCGAAGCTTGCGCGGTGCCCAACCCGCGGCTTCAGCGCGTCAATCGGAGCATGCTCTGGGGTGCGACGGCCGTCGTCGTGGCGTTCACTCTGTTCCCGAACTACGTCGGCTACCTCCTCGGAGGCAATCAGCCACGGCTGCCCGCGGTACCCACCCCAGGAGAGAGCCGCGTGTTCCAGATCACAGGAATGACGTGCGAGGCGTGCGCGATGTCGCTCCGCGAGCACTTGGGCCGAGTGCCCGGTGTTGCCCGGGTCGAAGTCTCGTTCGAGACGAAGACTGCCCATGTTCTCTACGCTGCCCGGCCAGAGCCGTCCGAGGCCGCGTTGCTCGAGGCGATCCGCGAGGCTGGCTACTCCGGAACGCCGATCGCCAGCTCTCGCACGGTCCGCATCGCCTTGAGCGGCATGACCTGGGCGGGCTGCGCCAGCGCCCTGCAGGCGCGACTCCAGGATCTCGCTGGCGTCGAGGCGGCGCAGGTCGACTACGAGTCGGCCCGCGCCACCATCACGATCACCCGCAATGTGTCGCTCGACACCGTCCTGCAGACCATCAGGGAACAGGGCTTTGCAGGGAAGATCGAGCCACCGGAACAGAAGTAGAGGAGCATACCATGATGAACCGAGTTCAACGACGAGGCCCGATCTCGTCAGTCCTGCTGGTCCTGGCGATGACGGCGTGCGGCGGCAGTTCGCCTGATGGCGCATCGGCCCCCGAGCGAACGGCAGGCGGGTCGCCCTCGGGCGCGCGGCCGTCAGCGGGGGGGACGGAGAACGGAGCACCTGCGCGGACCGTCTTGCTGCACGTCAGCGGCATGATGAAGAGCAAGAGCGGCGCGACTTGAATGACCTGACCCGATGGGGTCAAAGCCGCCCTGGATGGGCTGCAAGGCGTGAGAAAAGTCGAGATGGACCTGGCGCGGGACCTGTTCAGGGTCTCGGCGACGAAGGACCGACCGACCGAGGGCGAACTGCTTGCCGCGGTCGAGGGGGCCGGCTTCAAGGCGACGGTCCAGCAACTCGGCGAGGAGGTGGCGTCAGCGAGCGGGGCGGTGGAGGCGCAAGTGATGCCGGCGCTCGTCGAGGAGACGCTCGAACGAGCCGGTCGCGAAGGGAAGCTCCTGCTCATCGACTTCTTCGCGGACTGGTGTGCCCCCTGCAAGCGCATGCTGAACGAGACCTTCCAAGATCCTGACGTCGTTTCGGAGCTTCGGCACTTCGTCTTCCTCAAGCTCGACACTGACGCACACCCGGAGGTCTCGAAGCACTTCGGTGTCACCGGGATTCCCGACGTTCGCATCCTCCGGGCCGATGGTACCGAGGTCGCGCGGTTCCTTGGGTTCAAGACGGCGAGCGAGGTTCTGAAGGAGCTACACGCCGCGCGGGGCGCTGATGCGAGAAGCCGATGACGAGCACCAACTGCACATGCAGTCACACGCATGCGATCAAGTAACGATGTTGCGGGACCTCGCCCTCACTCCGCGAGGCTCGGCGTCTGGATGCCGATGCGACACTGCCCATCGGTCCTCAGCCCCATCCTGCGCTCGAACCGCTTCTGGTCCTGCGCGAGAGTGTCGTCGACTTCCAGAGCCACGAGCAGTTTGCGCAGGTGCTTGTCCGTCGCGGCCGTCGCTGGGCACAGCCTGTAGTAGACCCAGCGACCGTCCTTCCTGCCGTCGACCAAGCCGGCAGCGACCAGCACCTTCAGCTGTCGGGAGACGTTGTACTGACGCTCTTGCAGGCTGTCGACGAACTCGCAGACGCACAGCTCGGTGTCGTTGCTGGCGAGTAGCCGAAGCATGCGAACTCGCGTGGGGTCAGACAGGGCGCGAAAGGTCGCTGAAGCCTGCTCTGGGGATGAAGTCTTGCTCATGCAAACGTCGAGGGAATCCGATCTATAGTTGCGCGCATGCGCATGTGTGCTAGTGTAGCACGGTCGACGACGAACGCAAGCGCGCCCACGACCTCCGTCATGAACCACCCTCAGGACCTCCAGGCGAATGCTGCACTCGGCCAAGACCCGTGCGGTCATGGCGGGTGCGAAGCTGGTGGCCATCCCGCACAGGGCAGTCGTTGGCTGCTCCCGGCTTCGGTCGTGTTGGCCGTGGCTGCCGAGCTGTGGGCGCTGCGCCATGGCGCAGAGGGCACGATCATCGTGGCGGCGTTGTCCGTCGCGGCGATCCTGCTCGGCGGCATCCCGACGCTCCTCGGCGGGCTGCGCTCGCTCGTGGCGCTGCGGCTCGACATCCAGTTCTTGATGACTCTCGCGGTCGTAGGGGCGTTCGTGATCGGCGAGTACCCGGAGGCGGCCGTAGTGGTCGTGCTGTTCGCGATCGCCGAACGCATCGAGGTACGCACCGTCACTCGGGCGCAGAACGCCGTCCGCTCGCTGATGACGTTGTCGCCACCGACGGCAACGGTCGCGGACGCAACGGGCCAGTGGGTCGAGTCGTCGGTCAGCGAGGTGCAGGCAGGAGCCACCATGCTGGTGCGGCCGGGTGAGCGGTTCGCGCTCGATGGTGTGGTCGCCGACGGCGAGTCGGCAGTCAACCAAGCAGCGATCACGGGAGAGAGCCTGCCCGTTGAGAAGCGGCGCGGCGACAAGGTGTTCGCGGGCTCCATGAACGGGCAGGGGGCGTTGCGCGTGACGACGACGGGTGGCGTCGATCAGACCACCCTCGCGCGCATCGTGCGAAGCGTGCAGCAGGCGCAGGCGCAGCGGGCTCCGCTGCAGCGGTTCATCGACTCGTTCGCTCGGATCTACACGCCCGTCGTGGTCGGGATCGCAACGCTCGTCGCGCTGCTGCCCTGGCTCGCGTTCGGCGCGCCCTTCGAGCCCTGGCTCTATCGCGCGCTCGTCCTATTGGTCATCGCGTGCCCGTGCGCCCTGGTCGTGTCGACGCCAGTCGCCATCGCCAGTGGCCTCACGGCCGCCGCTCGCGCCGGCATCGTCGTGAAGGGCGGCATCTACCTGGAGCGTGGGGCGAAGCTCGCTTGCATCGCACTCGACAAGACGGGAACGATCACTGCGGGAACCCCGGCTCTCACCGACGTGATCCCGCAAGGCAGTCGCGATCGTGACGAAGTCCTGCGGCTCGCTGCGAGCATCGAAGCCTCCTCGGAGCACCCGGTTGCCAAGGCTTTGGTGTCCGCATGCAAGGCCGACCTGATGCCCGTGACCGAGTTCGTCGCTCTCACTGGCCGAGGTGTGGCCGGGGTCGTGGCCGGCACCGAGTACTGGGTCGGCAACCATCGACTGGTGGAGGCCAACGGCGTTTGCTCTCCGGCGATCGAGCAGCAGCTCCAGACTCTCGAACAGCAGGGCAAGACTTGCCTCGTGTTGATGTCGCGCAACGCGGTGCTGGCAATCTTCGCGGTTGCGGATCGCGTTCGGCCTACGAGCCCCGCGGCCGTAGCTGCCCTGAAGGATCTTGGCATCCATCCCGTCGTCCTGAGCGGCGACAACCAACGCACGACGACCGCGGTAGCGGGTCAGGTCGGGATCGACGATGCCCGCGGCGAGATGCTGCCCGACGACAAGCTGCAAGCGATTGCCGCACTACAAGCCAAGCACGGCACCGTAGGCATGGTCGGCGATGGCATCAACGATGCGCCGGCTCTGGCTCGATCTGACGTCAGCTTCGCCATGGGCGCGGCGGGATCGGACACCGCCCTGGAGACTGCGGGCGTTGCCCTGATGGCAGACGACCTTCGTGGTCTACCGGCTTTCCTGAGGATCAGCCGCGCGGCGCGGCAGGTGCTGCGGCAGAACATCGCCGTGGCGCTCGCGACCAAGTTCGTATTCTTCGCGTTGGCACTGGCTGGACTCGCCACGCTGTGGGCGGCGGTGGTAGCGGACATGGGGGCCAGTCTGGCGGTGGTCGCGAACAGTCTGCGCTTGCTCCGGGTGCCCTTGACCGAGGAATCGCACGCGAACACAGGAGTGGAGACATGAAGGGCGCGATGTTTCAGCGCAGCTTTGGTCGAGCGGCGAACTCCGTGCTCCCTATCGCATGCGTCGGAGCTGGTTGCACTAGCTTGCGCGGGAGTGACCTCGGCGACTCCGGCAACCTGGTTGTCGAGTCCAAGTCCGAGGCCCGACGCATCCTGTCGGGGTGGCTGCTGATGGCTGGCCTACTTGGAAGCTGCGCCAGCGCCGTGCCCGATCTCGATCCAGTGCGCGATGCAGCCATAGCCACTGGGATTGCGGACGGGATCGTGTTTCGCGAGGACGCCGAGCCTATCGACTCGAAGCTGCCGGAGTCGGCGACCCTGACGATGGCCGATGCCGTGCGTACGGCGCTGCTGCACGATCCACGTCTGCAGGAGGCGCTCGCCGTCGCCAAGGTCGCACTCGCCAGTGCCCACCAGGCGCGACGCTGGCCCAACCCCATCCTCGACGTCGTCTTCCGTGTTCCCGAACGGGGCGGCAAGGTCGAGGTCGATGCGGGTATCACCGCCGACGTGCTGGCGATCCTGCAGACGCCCAGGCGCGCGTCCGCGGCAGACCACCGCCTGACGGCCGCCTGTGCGATCGCGGTAGCAACGGCGATCGAGGTCCTTGCCGACACGCAGGCCAGCTACGTGCGTCTGCAGGCTCTCGAAGCTGAGGTGCCGCTGCTCGAAGCGCAGCTCGATGCCGCCCGGCGATTGGTGGCTCTCGGCCGCGCGCGCCTGGCCGCCGGCGATAGCACCCAGCTCGACCTGGCCGAACTCGATGCTCTCCGCCTGCGGCTCGAACTCGACGCTCTCGCCCGCGCCGGCGATCGGGCCGCCGAACGCTTGCGCCTCTCGCGACTGCTCGGGGCTCCGAGCACGTCGCAACCGTTCGTGCTCGCGCCGTGGCAGGAGCCGTTGACCCTGACCGCCTCCGAAGAACGCCTGCTCGCAGTGGCCGTTCAACGGCGGCCGGAACTCGCCGCGGCCAAGGCCGAGATCCAGGCGCTCGGCGACGATCTCGAACTCGCGGGCCTGTCGTGGCTCGCCGGCGCGCGGTTGGGTGTCGTGGCCGAACGTGACGAAGCGTGGGCCGCGGGTCCCGGTGTGGCGCTGCCGTTGCCCTTGTTCGATGGCGGAGGCGCAAGACAGCAAGGGGTTCGCGCCGAGTTGCTGGCGGCTCGTCACCGGGCGACGGCGCTCGGCCGCGACATCGTCGAGGCCACCCGCGGGGCACTCGCCGCTTCGAAGGTTGCCGACGCGGCGTTGGGCCGCGTGCGATCGGAGTTGCTGCCGCTGCAGCAACGCCGCCGCGATTTGGCCGAGGCGGCCTGGCGAGCCGGTGCGTCCGACATCGGCACGATCCTGCGGGCCGAACAGGAGCTGCGGGCCTCGGAAGCAAGCCGCTTGCTGCTGCAGCAGGATCAGTGGTTGGCACGGATCGAACTGGAACGCGCCGTGGGCGGCCCTACCGCTTTGGCCGCCGCCGAGCAGCAGGATTCCGAACGCAAGGGACGTCCATGAGCCACCAAGACCGCACCTCGAGTTCACGAACGTGGAGGCACCGAAAACCATGAGCGACGTCGCCACTCCTCGATCCGGGCACCGCCCGATCGCCTGGCTCCTGTCCCGCCTGCCGAGCGGGCTCGTTCTTCTTCTGCTGTTCGCCGTGGGGCTCTGGGGCCACCACACGGGCTGGAAGGCTCCAAAGCTCTCCACTCTGTTCGGCGGGGAAACTGCCGTGAGCGAAGACTGGTGCGTGGAACACAGCGTGCCGGAGTCCACGTGCCTTGCCTGCCACCCGGAGCTGGCCGGCGAGAGCGCCGCAGACTGGTGCAAGGAGCACGGCGTTCCCGAATCGAAGTGCACCATCTGCCATCCGGAGATCCTCGCAACTGGCATCGCCGCCGACTGGTGCAAGGAACACGGCGTTCCGGAATCGGGCTGCACCCTTTGCCACCCCGAGATCGCACGCATGGGCGAGGTCGCGGACGACGACTCGGTGCCGATCGTCACCGCCGCCGAGCACGCTGTTCCCGCTGGACCACCGAAGCCCGGCAAGAATCCGGCGACGTGCCAGAAGCACGCACTGAAGGTGCAGTTCGCCTCGAAGGAGGCCCTCGACAAGGTCGGAGTGCGTCTCGGCCAGGTCATCGAACGGCCGATGGCCGAGGCCGTCGCCGTCCCCGCCCACATCGACTACGACCGGACGCGCTTCGCTAGGGTCGTGTCGCGCGTGACCGGCACCGCCCGCTACCTGGGCAAGCAGCTCGGCGACGCGGTGGCGGCAGGCGACGTGCTGGCGTTGATCGACGCGGCGGAGGCCGGTCAGGCGAAGGCGGAGTTGCTGCAGGCGTTCGCCAGCCACGAGGTCGCGGTCGCCAACGAGAAACGGCTCGAGCGCTTCGTGGCCGAGGGCTTCGGCAAGGACACGGATCGCATCCAGGCAAGCGCTGCTTCGCGCGAGGCAGCGATCCGCCTCTTCCATGCGCAGCAGGCGATCCTGAACCTCGGTCTGCCGTTGCCGGAAGGATCGCCTACGCCAGACTCGGTCGCGGGGCTCGGCATCCCGGAGGCGGTCCTGAAGGAACTGCCTGAGGAGATCCGGTCCGCCAACCTGTTGCCGCTCCGTGCGCCGCTGTCCGGCGTCGTGGTTCGGTTGGGCCTCGTCGCAGGCGACACGGTCGACACGAGCCGGGGCCTTTTCGAGATCGCGGATCCAAGGCGCATGTGGGTCCTGATGGACGTGCCGCAGCCGCTGTCGTCGCGTATCCTGCTCGGAGCCCGCGTCCTCTTCCGACCCGACCGAGCGATCGGCGAGCCTGTCCCCGGTCATGTCGATTGGATCTCGACCGCAGTCGACGACGTGACGCGCACGCTGCAGGCGCGCTCCATCGTCGACAACCCCGATGGCGCACTGCGGGCAAACACCTTCGGCAAGGCCCAGATCGTGATTCGCCCAACGGCCAAGGTCATCGCCGTGCCGAGCGCCGCCGTGCAGTGGGAAGGCTGTTGTCACGTAGTCTTCGTCCGGCTCGCCGACACGGTGTTTCAAACCCGCAAGGTGCGGATCGGAGCGCGCGACGCGGCCTACACCGAAGTGCTCGCAGGGGTCCTGCCGGGCGAAGTCGTCGTGACGGCCGCGAGCCACGTACTGGTCGCCGAGATCCTGAAGAGCAACCTGGGTGCTGGTTGCTGCGACGACAAGTGACCCCATGCTAGAACGGATCATCATCTGGTCGCTGCAGCATCGCCTCGTGGTGCTGGTGGCGCTGGCAGCCGCCTCGGTGTTCGGAGTTCTGGCAGTACGCGCCCTCGACATCGACGCGTTCCCGGACACGACGCCGGTCCAGGTGCAGATCAACACGGTTGCGCCGGCACTCGCACCGGAACAGATCGAACGGCAAGTCACGTTCCCTGTGGAGCAGGCGATCAGCGGTCTGCCCGCGCTGCAGGGCGTGCGCTCGGTCAGTAAGTTCGGCCTCTCGCAGGTGGTCGTCACGTTCGCCGACACGACGGAGATCTATTTCGCGCGACGGCTCGTCAGCGAACGTCTGGTCGGCGTCGAGTTGCCGCCGGGAGTCTTCGCGCCGACTCTCGGTCCGGTCGCGACCGGACTCGGTGAGGTGTTCCACTACGTAGTGACATCGGATCGCGCGGACATCACGGAACTGCGCACCGTGCAGGACTGGATCCTCGAGCCGGCCCTACGCACCGTACCGGGCGTCGCCGAGGTCAACAGCTGGGGTGGCAACGAGAAGCAGTACCAGGTTAGGGTCGACCCCGCACGGCTGGTTCGGTACGGCCTCTTGTTCGACGAAGTCGTGACCGCGCTGACAGCTAACAACGTCAACGCCGGCGGCGGCAGCATTGCTTCCCAGGGCAGCATGCTGCTCATCCAGGGCGACGGACTCGTGGCCGGGGTCGAGCAGATTCGCCAGATCGTGCTGACGGCGCGGGATGGTGTGCCGGTCCGCGTCGGGGATGTGGCGGAAGTCGCGATCGGCGCGGAGATCCGTCGCGGCGCGGTGAGCTACCAGGGGCGGGGCGAAGCCGTGCTCGGCCTCGGCTTCATGCTGATGGGAGAGAACACGCACACCGTGACGACGGCCCTGAAGCACAAGCTCGACGAACTGCGCCCACGGCTGCCGGCCGGGATCCAAGTCGAGGTCGTGTACGACCGCACGGAACTGGTCGATCACGTAATCGACACCGTGCGGAAGAACCTGTTCGAGGGTGGCCTGCTGGTCGTCGCCGTGCTGTTCTTGTTCCTCGGCCACCTGCGCGCGGGTTTGATCGTCGCCGTGGCGATCCCGCTGTCGATGCTGTTCGCGTTCGCCGGCATGTGGCGCTTCGCGATTGCTGGCAGTCTGATGAGTCTTGGAGCGATCGACTTCGGCCTCGTCGTCGACAGCGCCGTGATCCAGGTCGAGAACGCCGTACGGCACCTCGGTCATGATCGCAGCGGCCGGCGTCGCATCGACGTGGTTCGCGACGCCGTGCTCGAAGTGCGCAAACCGACCATGTTCGGCGAGTTGATCATCGCACTGGTCTACGTGCCGATCCTCACGCTCGAAGGAATCGAGGGCAAGTTGTTCCAGCCGATGGCGCTGACGGTGATCTTCGCGCTGGCCGGATCGCTCGTGCTGTCGCTGACCGTGATCCCGGTGCTCGCCAGCCTGATGTTGCCGCGTCGCAGCGAGGAACACGAGCCGTGGCTGATCCGCGCCGCGCGTTGGATGTATGCGCCGGTGCTGAAATCCGTCATGCACCACCGCTTGCCCGTGATCGTCGCCGCACTGGTGGTACTCGTCGCCGCTCTGATCGTCGCGCGCGGCCTCGGTACGGAGTTCGTGCCGCGGCTGTCTGAAGGGGCCATTGTCGCCAACGCCGTTCGCATCGCAGGCACCGATCTCGACGAATCGGTCCGCTACAACACGCAGATGGAGAGGGCGCTGCTGGCGGCCTTCCCCGACGAGATCCGGCACGTTTGGAGCCGGATCGGCGCGGCCGAGGTGGCGACAGATCCCATGGGCGTGGAGCTGACGGACGTGTTCCTGACGCTGCATCCTCGCGAACGGTGGCGGCGCGCGCGCACCCAGGCCGAGTTGTTGAACCTCGTGCAGCGCGAGCTGCGTGACATGCCAGGCCAGCGGCTCGCGTACACACAGCCGATCGAGATGCGAATGAACGAGATGATCGCAGGCGTGCGCGGCGACGTCGCGGTCAAGATCTACGGCGACGACCTCGATGTGTTGGCCCAGAAGGCGGCCGAAGTCGGGGCCATCCTCGGTGCTGTTCCGGGTGCTTCGGACCTCAGCACGGAGCAGGTCACCGGTCAGCCCGTCCTGCAGATCCGTGCCGACCGCGAAGCCCTGGCACGCCACGGCGTGCCGGCACAGGCCGTGATGGACCTCGTGCAGGCCATCGGCGGCAAGCGCGTCGGTGATGTCGTCGAAGGGCAACTGCGCTTCCCGCTCGTGGTGCGCCTGGCGGATTCCCTGCGGGCCGGTGCTTCTGCCATCGGCTCCATCCTAGTCGCGACGCCGGCAGGACAGCGCCTGCCGCTCGCTTCGCTTGCGACCATCGAAGAGGTCGAAGGACCCTCTACGATCACGCGCGAGTGGGGGCAGCGCCGCATCTCGGTGCAGGTCAACGTGCGTGGCCGCGACCCCGGATCGTACGTCGCAGAAGCGCGCCGTCGCGTCGCCGAAGCCGTCAAGCTGCCGCCCGGCAGATACCGCATCGATTGGGGCGGACAGTTCGAGAACTACGAACGCGCACGGGAACGACTGCTGATCGTCGTGCCGATCGTGCTCGTCGCGATCTTCGGCCTCCTGTTCGTCACGTACCGTAACCTACGCGACTCGCTGCGTGTGTTCACGGGCGTTCCGTTTGCGGCGGTCGGTGGCATCGCGGCGCTGTGGCTGCGCGACATGCCGTTCTCGATCTCCGCCGGCGTCGGCTTCATCGCGCTGTCGGGCGTGGCTGTGCTCGGTGACATGGTGCTCGTCTCGTACGTGCGTCAGATGATGGCTAGCGGCCTCGACCGTGCTGCCGCGGTGGAAGTCGCGTGCCTCACGCGGTTGCGCCCCGTCCTGATGACGGCACTGGTAGCGGCACTCGGCTTCGTGCCGATGGCCCTCAGCACTGGCGTGGGGGCAGAGGTGCAGCGGCCGCTTGCCACCGTCGTGATCGGCGGCGTATTGAGCAGCACGCTGCTCACCCTGTTGGTGCTGCCGGCGATCTATCTCGTGTTCGGCTCGAAATCCATTCCCGGCGTCGAGCCTCCCGCTACTGCTTCCGAACCCGGTTCCACAGTGGAGCCGGCAGTGGATCAGGGACCGGCGCAGTGACTGCTCTAGGAGGAACCATGTCAAACGTGTTGAAGCGAGGGATTGTGTGCGTCGTCGTCGTCACACTCTCTGCCGCTTGCGGCGGCGACACCAAGCCTCAGGCACCGACCGCACCAAGGTCAGCGCCGAAGGCACCGCTCGTGGAGAAGACGCAGGTCGCGGACTGGTGTCCCGAACACGGTGTTCCCGAGTCGATCTGCACTCGCTGCAACGCCGGTCTCATCGACTCCTTCAAGAAGAAGGGCGATTGGTGTCTCAAGCATGAACTGCCGGATTCACAGTGCTTCGTCTGTCATCCAGAGATCGTAGCCAAGTTCAAATCAATGGCCCCGAAGAAGGAGTAGGTGAGGTCCTCAAAGTCTGTTACCGCGTCCTGTCCGCAAGCCGCGTCGAGGCAGTTGGGGCGCGAATTGGGCACTCCGAAGCCGCCCGTGAGCGAATCTCGGTTGCGACTTTGCGCCAGCGGGCAGACCGGTGGCCGGGATCGGAGTCGGCGACAGAGGTTCTTCGAGCGGTAGGGCCGTCAGGCCACGCGGCGGTAGCTGCGCAGCCACCCGCCAAGTCTCTCGTTGGCCACCAGGTCCGATGTCACAGGCAATGCGACCCGTGTTCGGCACGCGGCGATCGGCGGCCACGATCCGCGGGATTCCGGCGGTCCACGCGGCGGCGGGGATCTGCGCCAACCGGTTGGTCGTCGCCACGGCGTCGGGGGCGAAGGCCGGTGTGGCTTCCTGCGGTAGCTGTTCCCCGGAGTACGCCAACTTTCAGGCGCTGAAGTACAAGGATTCCACGCAGGGACTTCCCAAGGAGCAGCGCTGCTTCTTCGCTGGGCATTGGCACGTCTCGAACGACGTGCGCGCACAAATGGGCCCCGGCCGTATGCTCGTGAACAAGCTCGTGGAGGTCCTGGTCGACGCCCTACGGGCCGGTGAGAGCTGAGATAGGAGCATCCCATGAACATCCTCCGGCGAGCGATCTCCTGTTCACGCCTAGAGCTGTACTGGTCGCTGGGGCCCGTGCTTCTGTCGCTGACTGCGTGCGTTGCTCCACCCTCTGAAGCGGCCGTTGCCACGCCCGAGACGCTCGTTGCCAACCGTATCTCGCTGCGGGACGCCGCCGGCAAGGAGCGGATCGTGCTCGACGCCGACGACGGCATTCTGCTGCGCAACGCGCGAGGAAACCCCGTCTGCAAGCTCCAGCTGATCGCCGGCGAACCGAACGATGCGGTGTCCCTGCAGCTCGGCTCCGACCGTTCGGTGCAGCAGCTCGAGGGAAGTGCGATGTGGTTGCCGGAGCTGGTGATCGGCGTCGTGGACGGCTGCGCAATGGTTCGCCTGCGGGGCAAGGACGGCAAGTGGCTGCGACTCGCGCCCGGCAGCGGGCTCGAGCTGTTCGACCACTGACCGCGTCCTGTCGGGTCATGGGCGGCGCGCAGACAGCCGGAATCACGCGGTTTGAGGCAGCCGCCGACAGCGCGTCCTTCGTGTTGCTGATCTCGGCCAGCGCGGCGAGGCGGTGTCCTTGCCCGAGTCGTCGGCCGCGGGTTGCCGGGGACCACATGCACGCTCAGCTCGCCGACGACATCAAGGTGCGCATGCGCCGTTTCCTGCAACCAACGGCGCATGCAGGTCGTGTGCCTGCGGTCAGGAACTCAGGACCGCTTGCAGCGCACCGATGGCCTTCTGGATGCCATCGCGCAGCCGCTGGGTCTCGGCGCTGCCGGCGTCCTGGATGCGGTCGACGACCTGCTTGATCAGCGCCTGGGCGTCGATCTCCTTGGTGGCGCGTGGCCGCCGGGCTGGGCGCGCCTGGATGGCCGTAGTTGGCGCCTTGGCCTTGTTCGGCTTCGCTGCCGGGGCCTTGCTGTCCATGCGCGACAGCACGGTCCTGGCGGCGTTCAGCGAGGCCGCGGTGATGCGGACCCCGTGGGCGGCGGCGCGGGCCTTGGCGTCGTCGTCGTTGATGTTCTCGTCGTGCAGCAGCACGTTGACCGCCGCGAGCACGGCAGGCCGGAGGTGCTTGTAGCGGTCGCGCAGATGATCGAGCTGGGCGGTCCAGGTGTCGGTGGCGGGAGCGGGTTGGTTGGCAGTTGCAGTCGCAGTCATGAGATCAGTCCTCCAGTGGGACGTTCGGGAACAAACGATGGAAGGCCCGCCGCTGGTCCGCCCAGAGCGGGTGCCCTCCGACTTCTCGTAGATGCCGGTCGCGCGGCGCGACTTGGCCGAGCAGCACGGCGGCTTGGATGTTCGGCGCGAGCAGGGCGAGGTCGCAGACCTGCGTGATGCGTGCGCGCGACAGGCCGAACCGGCGCGCGGCGTCGGCGTAGTCGCGTAGTTCGCCGCGTTCGATCAGGGCCTCGATGTGGTGCGCGAGTGCGATGCGGCGTGCGATCGCGGTGGGGCCGACCGGATGCGGCGCCGGTGCCAGCTCGGGCCTGCGCCGCGCGGTGCGGAACGCGACCCTCACCTTGATCGCCGTGGTGGTCACGCGGTCCTCCGGTCGGTGACCTCGCGGCCGAGGGCGCGGATGCCGGCGTCGCGGAACACGATCTCCAGTTCGCCGGCCTGCCCGTCGTAACGCACCTCGTCGATCAGAAGGTGCAGCAGGCGGTGGCGTTCCTTGGGCAACAGTTCGTCCCACACCGGCGTGAACCGTTCCAGCGCGTCGCGCACCGCGGCCTCGTCGACGGCGTCGGTGGTCATCGCGGCGAGTTCGCCGGTGACCTCGGCGTGCCGGGCATCGAGGCGACCGATCTGTTCGTCGACCTCGGCGAGGCGGCCAGCGATCACGTTGCTGGCGGCACCGCCGTGCTGGATGGCGTCGAGCAGGTTGTTGCGCTCGGTGGCGAGGCGGGTGCGGTCGGTGGTCGTGCGCCGCGCCTCGGCGAGTAGCTCGGGCTCCTTCGCCTGCCGCGCTTGCCGCGCCGCGGTCAACGTCGCGAGCAACACCGAAGGGTCGGTGCCGATCGCGCGGATGCGGGAGAGGACGACCTCTTCGATCTCGGCGGCTGGCGCGCGTGAACCAGGGCAGGCCGCAGCACCCGACTTCGACAGCGTCGCGCACACGTAGTAGCGGTGCGTGCGGTTGCCGCGCACGTTGGCCGCGTGCGACATCGCCGACCCGCACCGTGCGCAGCGCAAGATGCCGCCGAGGATCGATCCCCACTTGCCCGGCCCGCGCGTGGTGCGACGGTGTTCGCGTAGCGCGCGGGCGACCTGCTCGAACACCGCGTTGGTGACGATGGCTTCCTGGCGGCCCTCGACGACCTCGTTGCCGCACCGGACCTGGCCCGTGTACAGCACGTTGGTCAGCAAGCCGCGCAAGGTGCTCTTGTTGAACGCGCCGCCGCGGACCTGCTTGCCGCGCTTGTTGACGAACGTCTTGTTCCTGATGCCGCGGCGATCCAACTCGGCAACCGTTGCGACGAGGCCGCCGTGTTCGAGGTAGAGGGCGAAGATCGTGCGGACCGTCTCGGCCTCGGTGGCGTTGACGATCAGCTGGCCATCGCGGACGTCGAAGCCAAGGATTGGCCTGCCCCCGGTCCACATGCCCTTCTTTCTGGTCGCCGCGATCTTGTCTCTCGTGCGCTCGGCGATCGTCTCGCGTTCGAACTGGCTGAAGCTCGCCAAAATGTTCAAGGTCAACCGACCCATCGACGTGCGCGTGTCGAAGGACTGCGTGGTCGACACGAACCCGACACCGCGCCGCTCCAGCGTCGCCATGAAGTTCGTGAAGTCGGTGAGCGATCGGGAGACGCGGTCGATCTTGTAGGCTGCGAGAACGTCGACCTTGCCGGCTTCGATGTCGGCGACGAGGCGCTGGAAGGCAGGGCGGTCGACGTTGCCGCCGCTGAACCCGTGGTCGTCGTAGCGGTCGGGCAGCGCCACCCAGCCCTCGCTGCGCTGCGATTGCACGTACGCCTCGACCGCTTCGCGCTGGGCTTCGATCGACCCGAACTCCAGGTCGCTGGCGACAGACTGCCTCGTGTAGACCGCGACGCGAACGGCAGGCGCCGGGGCGGTGGTGGACTTGGCCTTCGCCTTCACTTCGATGCCCCCTTGAGGTTGAAGAACCGCGGCCCCGACCAGTGCTGGCCAGTGACGTGCTTCGCGACTGCGCTCAACGATGCGAACAACTCGCCCTCGTGGACGAATCCCTCGGCGGTGACCGCAACGCGGATCAGCTTCCCGTGCCACGCGCGCTGCAACACCGTGCCGGGTCGCGGCTGTTGGCGACCGTCGTCGCCGCGCGTGTTGGCGGTAGGCGCGGCGGCGGGAAGGCGCATGTCACCGGCCAGCCGTTCGAGTTCGGCGCGGGCCGGGGCGGACAGGCCGCCGAAGGCCGCGACCTGCAGCGAGTGGGCGATGCGCTTCTTCAACCACACCGGACTGCGGTAGCGGGGCCGCCGTCCGTGGAGCCGTTCGAACTCGGCGCACAACTCGGCGGTGGCGAGGTTCTGCAGCGCGGCGATCTGTGCGGCGAGGGTCATTCGGGGAACTCCGTGGTCGCCCGACATGGAGCCTCGACTTCCCCAAGCACATCAAGTTGTTCCGCGCAGTTCTTCGACGCCGCGGGGGACTTGCACTCACGCGTCAAGAACCGCTGGATGCCGGCCGCGAGGATCTCGCCGACCTCGGCCAGGATGTCGTCGCGCGACATGCGTTCTGGGTCGAGGTGCTTCACGATTCGGCCTCGCTTGCCAAGGTCGCCTGGCCGAACACCGCGGCCTCGATTGCCCTACGAGCTGCATCGTCGATGGGGCGGATGTAGGCGTGCTTGCGACCCTGACCGTCACGACGCTGAGGCCAACTGATGGTCAGCTTGCCGGCGGCTGTTCGCCGAATCGTCGCGCCATCGAGAATCAGGTCGCCGTAGAACAGACTCAGGTAACCCAACAGCCCGGAACGCTGTTCTTCGTCGCTGGCGCGAACCCAGGAGCGGATGCGAACCTCAGGCGTGGTCATGTGGTCCTCCTGCGCCTAGATCGCTGCCTCGGTCTTGCCAGCCCCTCGAGCCGAACCCAAAGCCGCAGGCCAGAGCCGGCGATGTCGTTGAGTTCCTGCTGGATCGAGTCGACGAGATCGCAGGCGGGGCGGGTGAACGACGCGCGCCGAAGGTCACCGCGCCGAGGTGAAGGCAGGGGCGGAGGCGGTCGACTAAGCGCTTTGGGGCCGTCTCAAGAGTGGCCATAGCTGGCCTCCCTCGGGTTGGGCAACCGTCGCGAACCGTCGCGGACCGTCGCGACGGTCCGTACTGCATTCGCTCCGTTTCCCGCGTGCGAGCGTGCGTGCGCCTGCGGGTGCACGCGATTAGTACAGTGGCAACCGTCGCGACGGTTCGCGACGGTGCGACGGTAGATCGGGTCCTAACCATGCTTTCCTCCCTTGCGAAGTCCGATGCCCTCGTAGAACGCGGTGTTCGTGCCCCGGCGCCGTGAGACGCTGGGGAATGCAGCCGTCAGATCGCGGCCGAGCGACTGTTTGGTCGATTGGCCGGAGCGTTCGTCTGCCCTGCACCATGCCGTCCACGCGTCGAAGAGGTCGGTGCACGTGACCCTATGCCCCGGACCGACGACACACTGCTCGCGCACGAACGCCCCGACGGGCGACGACAGATCCTCGATGTCTTGGATCGCCGCTCTGGACGACTGTGGTTCGAGGAAGTGACCGCGGTTCCGCAGGCGGTGCCAGCCGTCGATGGCCCACCGCAAGATTCCGGGCAGCTCGGCGTTCAGTGCATCGCTAAGGCTGGTGTCTTCCTTGCCGTAGAAGGACTGCGTGAGTCTGAGCACGAGGAAGCGGCCGGCCAGGGCCATGCTCGAGTCGTTGAACTTCGGCAACTCGTTGGTCAGGAACATGAACCTGACCGGCAACCTCAGAGTCACCGAGTCCTTGAATTTGCGATCCACGGAGATCGCGTCCTCACCGCTGATGCAGAGCAGTCGCTCGACGACGGTCGCGACGTGATCGCCGGTGAAGCGTGCGTCGCTGACAATGGCAAGCGACTTGCCGAGGAGCGGCTGCAGTCCAAAGTTGCCGGCGATGCTGCTCACAGTCGGGCCGACGACGCTCGCACCGCCCACAAGCTGCGTCAGTACCCTGGCGATCGTCCCCTTGCCGGATCGCCGAGGGCCGAGGAGGAGCAACATCTTCTGCTGCCGCGTGTCGGCGGTGAGGCAGTAGGCGAACCACTCCTGGAGCAGGTCGATCGACTCCTTGTCGTCGCCAAACAGCTGCCGGACGAATTCATGCCACCGCCGTGGCTCCGGCGCGGAGGGGTCGTAGTCGATGGAGAGCGCACCGACGTTGAACAGCAACGGCGTTGGCGGCAAGACTCGCCCTGTGGGGACGTGCAGCGTCCCGGTCTTGCAGGGCAGGAGTTCGTCGATTGGGACCTGTGGCTCATCGGGACCGAGCCAGGCCGGCATCATCGTGGAGGCCGCGAGAAACGTCTCAGCGCGCAGGGCTGCGAGAGCGGCGCTGAAGGTCGAGGGATTGCTTTCAAAGGCCACGAGTTCCGGCTGGCCCGTTTGCCTGGTTGGGACGTAGCGCAGAGCCTTGTGCAACCAACGTTGAAGCTCCTGGGAGAGATGCGACTCCTCGAGCTGCGCGTAGTGGTTGCCTCGCCATGCCCAGAAGGTGTCGGCGTAGCTGAACAGCGTTCTGTGTCCTGCGTGCGTCGCGAACTCGCGGATGTAGGCGAGGGCGGTCGGCAGTGTCTGGCGAGGCGACAGCACGATCCTGCCGGTCTTGGGGTCGGTGTTTCCCAAGGGAATCGACCCGCTCCCGTCCTTGCTCGATGGTGCTGTTTCGCTGGTGGTCGCATGGAACTCAGCTGCGGACGCCATGAGCTGCCGCAACTCGGTGGCGATGTCGGGATCAGCCACTCCGGCGTTTCGCCGCTCTTGGACCCAGTCGTCAATGTCCTCGCCGTCGCCGAGACCGGCCAGGAGCAGGACCTTCACCGATGCCGCATTCGCGCGTCGCGCTTGATGGGTGACGCCATTCCCGTACCTCTGACCAGGAGGATCGTTGTCGGGCACGACGACGACGTGTTGACGAGCCAGGGGAGACCAGTCCGTGTGGCTCATGGGGGCATGCGCCCCTCCCGCACTTGTGGTCCCAGTGAAGCCGAGTTGCTCGAGCGTGTCGGCGCACTTCTCGCCCTCGACTACGACGATTTGCTGTCCCCGCATGCCGGTGTCCAGTCGATGGCGCCGGTACAGCGGGCGCGGCTTGGGCATGTCCCGGCAGACCCACGCGTCGCCATCGCGGCTGATGCGACGCAGTTCCTTCTTGCGGTCGTCTGCGAAGTCGACGCGAACGACCGCGCCAATCCGGTCTCCCGTGGCATCGGTGTACTCGTGGGTCGTGACCTTGCCGTCCTGCTTGCCGTTCGTCGCTGACCAGTGAGCGGCACGGACCGCGTCCTGCAGGGTCGCGTGACGCTTGGTCTTCCGATTGCTTCGGCGCTGCGGTGCTGTCGGACCACCGTCTCCCGTGCCGCCACGGAACAGATCGCTGACCCTTAGCCCGAGTGCCTCGACGATCGCCTTGGTGGAGCATCCTGCGCTGCGGCACTTCAGGAGGACGCGGCCGTCCTTTCCAAGGTCGACGTCGAGGGACGGCTCGCGATCGTCGTGCGCTGGGCAACGGGTGCGCACCCCCCGCGTCGTCTGTATTGCTCCAGAGAGACGAGAGACGATCAGGCCGAAGGGACTCTCTGGCTCGTGGATCAACGCACCCTCCCCAGGGAGACGGCCCTGCGAGACTGACCCCGCAACCGCGAACGCTCGAGGCTGCAGCGTCGTCGCGTCCAGGGGTGGTCGGTTGTTCCGTGTTCCGGCATCACGACCTGCCCGTCTAGACGATCACCGGTAGCGGGGCATGGGGTTAGCTCTGGCGATGCAACCGCCCCTTGGCGAGTGCGGGCGCAGTGGCGGGGTTGTTGGACCTTGGACATGGAGGGCGTCAGGGGTTGCACCGGGCCGCAGGCCCGCGTTGTTCCACCCACCTTCTCGCCGCAGTCACCCGCCACCCGACAGTTAGCCCGCCGGACCTTCGGGACCTTCGCGCCACCATGCCTGTGCCCCTGGCGATGCCACGGCTCCTTAGGTGCGGAGGGGGTGAGGGCGCCCTTGCGATACTGCCTGGCGAGCAGGTTCGGGATCGGCCCGGTGAGCGGGGAGGCGGCTCCAAAGCCCGTGTTCACCCTGAGTTCCGCGGCTGAAGGCGCTTCTCTCCGGGGGGAGGAGCAGCCCGTGGGGCCTTCAGTCAGGAGGGGGCGCTTGGCCGGCCTGCACGGCGGCCTGCCCTGGCTTGGAGTGCTACTTGGGGTTCGCATCGGCGTCGGCGCCCGCAAGGAATCCTTGGCGGGTCGAACGTCACCATGCCGAAAGTCAAGAGCGAGGCGCTAACCCACCGCTCTTCCCTGCGCGCATCCAAGCCTCAGCGAACCTCTGGCATTCTCCGCGCGCGTTGATCCATCTCCGCCAAGTTCGAGGACGGGGCGGAAGCTACGTGCCAGGTGCCCCCAGTCGTCCGGCAGCCGCGAGGTCCTGCAGCGTTGCGATAGCGCGTTCTCGTTCTTCACCGGTCGCCGTGCCCGCAGTCGCGAAGACGGCCATGACCTCATGGTCGCACTGCCCGATGAAGTGCAGAAAAAACTGGTCCAACTCCGAGTTGCACAGCACGGCCTCGCGCAGCCACGGGTCCTCCGGCAGATCGCCTTGGGCGAGGAATGCATCGATGGCCCGCGACAACGCTGCGCGGCAACTCTCATCAGGGTCGGGCCGGCTGCTGCGAAGTTGATCGAGCCGTTGGAACAGGTGCTGGGCCTGCGCTTCGTAGGGCGGCTTCGCCAAGCGCTCGGGAAGACCGATTACCGCCATGCCAACGCTGCCGTACTCAGGAAGGTCGAGTTCGATTCCGCGCTCTACGAAGCACGGTTTGGTCACATCCCAGCCGATGCTCGCGCAGTTCTGCAGCACGAGTCGAGCGGCGGCACGGACGAGGCCGGGACCATGCGCGGCTTCGAAGTAGAGCGAGTCCATGACCTCGTCCCTGGGCCGTGGCGGGCGATCAAGCCCCGCGTGGATCATCGCAGCCAAGCTGAGCGGCGTGCCATCTTCGGACACGGACGGGATGTTCGAGAGAAGTCGTCGCACGATGGTCCCCGCCAGTCGCTCGTCTTCAGGGAGCTCACCAGTCTCGCGGAAGTGCTGGACGCTCTTCTCGATGGCCTGCGGGTGGACCGGTACGGAACGCAGGCGATCCACGACCTGATGGAGGCGTCTCCGGATGCTCGGCTTGCGGATCATAGATACCTCCTGTCTCCGGGGGTTGCGTGTGAGGACGAGTCGACTGCAGCCGCCTGCTGTTCGAGTTGCGCGAGGCGTTCCTCGAGTTCAGTCAACTCGATGGCCTTCAGGCGGGCCTGGATCGCATCCACGAGCAGCTTGGCCGTGTCGTGGTTGACCGTTCCGTCGCACACGCGCGCGATCAGCTTGTCGATCGCCAGGCGGCAGTCCGCGGTGGTTTCCAGGCGCAGCGGCAGGAGGTTTACCGGTTCTGCCGGTGCTTCCGAGGGCTTGCCGGTGGTGCGGTCGAAGACGAAGCGCATCGCCGCAAGGTCGCCCTCCAGTCCCATTCGCGTCGCCCGACGAATCATCGCGGCCAGATGCTCGGGGTTGATCGCGTCCTCGGCAGCGTGCCGCAGCTCCATCCTCCGACGACGCGTTCCTCCGGGGCCGCCCGCGTTGCCGGGGGCGAACCTGCCGCGGGGGTCGCGCTCTTCGGGGTTCTCGTGTCGCACCATGATCAGCAGTCAGTAGGGGCGGTCACGCGCTGGCGCGCTCGTCCGCGATGTCGGCGAACGTCCGGCCGTCGCCGTCCAGCGTCGCGTGCTGACCAGTTGCCTTCTCCCAGCGGCGGATCGCGACATCGACGAAGGGCGGGCTGATTTCGATGGCGCGGCAGTGGCGGCCGGTGCGCTCGGCGGCGATCAGCTGCGAGCCCGAACCGGAGAACGGCTCGAACACGACGTCGCCGACGGTGGTGTGCTTCTTGATCGGGCGCACGAACAACTCGACGGGCTTCGAAGTTGGATGTTCGCAGGCGAACTTCGCCTTCCCTTCCCAGTCGACTTCCCACACCGAGTCGTGATCGTGCACGCCGTCGTGCTCAGGCTTGTCGCCTTGGCGCCAACCCATGACGCACGGTTCGTGGCGGAAGTGCCAGTAGACGCGGCCGAACACCGGCGTCGGCTTCACCCAGATGATCTGCTGGTGGTCGAGGATGCCCAGGTCACGCCAGATGCGCTGGATGTCGCCGCACCGTTTGTGCGCGTGCCAGCAGTAGAGCGCGCCCTTGGGGCCCAGCACCTCGAGCACGTTCTTGAACACCGAGCGGAAGAACCCGTCCGCGTCCTTGATGTCGATCTCGCGGTAGGTGTCGGTCCAGTCCTTGCCCGAGTCGTTCGGTCGTTCGCCGGTGTAGTCGACTAGGTAGGGCGGGTCGGTGGCGACGAGCGCGGCCATGGCGCCGGCCATCACGCGCAGCACGTCCTTGAGGTTGGTCGAGTCGCCGCAGAGCAGGCGGTGGTCACCGAGCACCCAAAGGTCGCCGAGCTTGGCGGCGGCGACGGTTGGCGGCTCGTCGGGGCCGTCGTCGTCGAGGTCTTTGTCGACCTCTTCCTGATCGCGCAGTTCTTGCACCAGCGCGTCGATGTCGTCCTCGGTGTAGCCGACACCGTCGAGCGCGTCCTCGGCCTGAAGTTGTTGCAGCAGGGTGGCCAGTTCGGCCTCGTTCCAGGACGCGAACTCATGGGTTCGGTTGTCGGCGATCTGGTAGGCCGTCGCGGCTAGGTCGTCGCCCTCGAACCACCACACCGGCACCTCGGTCATGCCGAGGAACTGGGCGGCCTTCAGGCGCGTGTTGCCGGCGACGACCTCACCGCTGCGCCGCGCGACGACCGGCTGCTGCCACCCGAACCGACGCAGCGATGCCGCTACGTGGGGGACAGCCTGATCGTTCAGCCGGGGGTTGGTGGGCGAACAGAAGAGCCGGGAGATCGCCACGATCTCGACCGGGGGAGTCATTGCAGTGTCCAAGGAAGCACCTCATGCGGGTTGGTAGGCCGCTTGGATTGGTTCTTGGACAGATGGCCCGACGGGACAGAAGCTATCACGTGATCGGCATCGTGTCTCGGGGTTGGCCGGGTTTGCAGGCTGCCTCGAAGACGAGTGTGCGCGTCCGGTGCTGCGTTCCGGGAAGTGCTACCATTGGCACCAACGCGTTCAGGCTCGGTGGCTTGATCGTCACCACCTAGCTCCCACTCCGGGAAGCATGAACGCGCAACCAGCCCCCTCTTTCCAGAGTGGGCAACGGCGCGGGATGCCTTGCAACTGCAACCCAGCCGTTCGTCGGCTTCCTGACGTTGATGCTCGGACCTCGTGGTTGAGTCAGGAAGCCGGCACTATTTCGCTGCGGACCTTGAGGTTCAGCACCGCCACCTTGTCGGAGATGCGCGCCCGCGCCGAATCGCCGCGTCGAGGCGTGGTTGGTTGGAGACCAGAAGAGCTAGGAAAGGAGCGCAGTTCGGGATCACGCGCCGACCGCGGCCCGCAGCCGCGCCCGGTCGACCGCCGTGTAGATCGTCGTGCTTACGATGCTCGCGTGGTTCAACGCCGCCTGCACCAGCCGCAGATCCCCGGTCCGGGCCAGCAACCCGGCCGCGAACGAGTGCCTCAGCGAGTGTGCGCTGCGCCCGGCAATCCCGGCCTTCGCCAGCCACCCGGCGAGCCGGCGCTGTGCGTGCCGCGTCGTGATCCTCCGGTCGCCGGCCAAGAACAGCGGCCCGGTGGTGCGCTCGCCGACGAATGCCCTGAGCTTCGTGGCGACGCCGGCCGGCAGGACCGCGGTGGTGGGGCGGTCGTTCTTCGCGGTGCGCAACCGGATCTCGCCGTGCTCGAAGTCGACGTCATCAACGTCGAGGCCGAGGGCGGAGCCGATCCGGATGCCGGTGCCGAGCAACAACTCGACGAGCATCCGGTCGCGGTCGGCTTCGACGCCGACTGCCGCGCCAAGCACATCGAGCAGCCGTTGCTGTTCGTCAGCGTGAAGTGCTCGTGGCGGTGGTGGTGCGCACCGTGCACGCCGCAGCAACCGGGCGGGGTTCGCGGCGACGAGGCCGGCGTCGTGCAAGTGCGTGCAGAAGCACCTGATCGAAGTCCTCATCGCGTTGAGCGACGTGGCCTTCTTGCCGCCGCCGCGGCAGCTCGTGCGTGCGGCGTCGTCGGCGAAGAACGCGGCGAGCAGGTCGGGTGAGAGCTTCGCGACCGTCTTCACCCGTCGCTCGGCGAGCCAGGCGGTCAGGGTGGTGACGTGGCGGCGGTACTGCCCGACGGTGTGCGGCGACCGGCCGTCGGCCTGCAGTTGCAGGAGGAACGCTTGGAGTGCGGCTTGGAGGTTCACGGCCACACTGAGCCATGGCCGGGGCGAAGGCATCAAGCCGCATTCCTGGCGGGCCACCCCAGCAGCAGGAACCGATCCATGGGGATCACGCCCACGAAGTCGAGGGCTCCCCGCTCGGGGCTCTCCGTCCTTCACGGCGGCCCTCAAATTGTCGCAGTTGTGCACAATCCACCGTTGAAACACCGTTGACCAACGGTGGCGCGCGCGGATTTGGCAAATCGCGGCACGGTTGATGCGTCCCGATTCGGCGCGAGTTCGGCAGGCGCCGCGGCGGCCCAAGATCGACACCGCCGTGGCGGCGCCGGCTCGACCAGCAGAGGCCGCGGCCGAACGGCCGACTACTTGGCCGACCTGCTCGTCAGAGTCGGTTTGCGCGCCGTGCGGCAGTCACATTCGGGAGGGAATCGGACGGGCCCCATGGGCGATGCGGGGGCCTGGCCACGATAGAGTCCGTGCGTGCCGACTTCAGGGACGTGCAAGATGTGCGGTGCCGCCGCGCTCATGGCGGATGCCCACATCTTCCCCAAAGCGCTGGTCCGCGACTTGGTTGAAGATCCCGGTGCGGAGACGATCTACAGCGTTCCACTGTCACCGGCAGTGCGGGAGAAGAGGGCTCGTGTCGGAGCAAAGGACGACACGATCCTGTGCAGGGGGTGCGAGGACCGGTTTCAGATTTACGATCAAGTTGGAGTCGAAACGCTGCGCAAGACGCCCCCCGATGTGCCGGGAGACCCGATCCCCATGATCATCCGGGACGTCGATGCTGCGCGACTGAAGCTGTTCTTCTTGCACGTGCTCTGGCGCTCACACGCATCCAGGTTGCCCTTTCTTTCCGCAGCCCGGTTGGGAGATGAGGTGGCGGAACGCCTTCGCATGATGCTCCTTGCTGACGATCCCGGCAAGGATCTCGACTTCGCGGTCATGCTCCTCGCGGTGTGTCCCGACCCCGACGGGATGGATGCATTCTCGACGTCGTTTCGAAGGGCGCGATGGAATGGGGGCGTTTCGTTCTACTTCATGCAGCACATGCGATGGCTGGTGCACATCACCACGTCCCAGGAAGGACCGCCCCGCTTTCTCCACCCCTTTCTGATGGGCTGCGGAGGCAAGGCCCATGTCATTTGTGGCGGTGGCTTTCGAGACACTGCTGGGTTCCAAGGGATGATTCAGTCATTTCGAAGTCGGCAGAGGCAAGGGCAGACTCCTCGGTGGCTGCGCGGGCAGGGCTGAAGGTGACTTGTCCGCACTTCCTCCAGCATCTGCCACAGGCCACCGAGCTGGTCGTCGCGCTCGATCGAGGGATGACGGTCGAGCATGTGATCGAGGCTCTCGGTCCTCCCGAGTCCACGGGGCGGTCGGAAGACGGCCTCTACGATGTTCTGGTCTGGAGCCGTCGATCGATCCGAGCAAAGGTCCATGATCCGAACAGGTCCTGCTCTGCGTTTCTCACTGCCAAGGTCAGCTTCCGGGCTGGCTTGCTAGTGTTCGTTGTGTTCGACTACCGACTCGTGTGAGTTGCAGGCCGCCAACTGCTCGCAGCAGTCGATGGCCCGCGCGATCACGCAACCGCAAGGCCCAGCAACACCGCGCGCGGCCCGCGGATGAGCGTGACAGACGTTGGGCGGAGGGCTCCTCCCCATGCACATCAATCAAGCCGAGGTCGACCGGTTGCGCGATGCTTTGCTTCGGCTTGCGCCTCGAGTCCGGCCCTCCGTTGACCCGGCATGGTCTCGCCCCCTTGCCGTCCGCGTCATCGACTGCGTCCTCTCGCTCAATCGGAAGTACGATGTTTTTGTCGTGCCGCGGCTTGAGCGTTTCATGGACGCGCACCCACAGGTTCTATTCGTGGACCAACTCGCGCGGCTAATCGACAGCCACCCATCACCGGCAGCATTCGTCGCCTCGGCGCTCAACTACTATCACGCGGATCGCGCTCGCGTTCTCGCCGAGGTCGTGGACTACGTGGGCCGCCTTGTTCACGTCGCCGATCACGCTCAGCACAGCGCCATCCTTCAGCGGTGGGCCACAGCGTCACAGCCTGACGGGTTCAAGGCGCTCCACATCAAAGGCTTCAAGGTCGCCGGATGGCAGTACCTGCGCATGCTGTTCGGAGCGCAGACGACGAAGCCCGACAAGCACATCATCGACTTCGTGTCAGAGGAGCTTCGCCGGCCGGTGAAGGCCGTTGAGTCGCTCTTCCTCCTTGAGGCCGCTTCGCAGGCTGCTGCGTTGCCGATCCGAGACGTTGACACTTCCATCTGGGAGGCGAGAGCGAGAGGTGACCATGCGCTGTGACCGCGTTAAGCTGTCCGTCCCCGCGCAACTCACCGCAAGGAGCCGGCGATCTGCGCGGACCAAGCAACCACGAGAGCCGAAGCCCTCGACCGCGCACCGCGCACCTCGCGGCTCGTCGGCGGAGGCGTTATGCAGGCAGCCGCCATGGATGAGGAGAGCTTCTGGACGGCGCTGAGTTTTCGCGTGACACACGAGATGGCCGGCGTCGACGAGTGCCGACGGCGCGGCATGTGGTGCGATGGATTGATCGCGCACACGTTCGACCTCGGTGCGAGCCCCAACCGGATCTGCGGGCAGGCCTGGGTCGGGTTCGGGCCGAGAGACCAGGAGGCCTGGACCTTCGAGCTGTTGCTGCCTGCCTCGGCGGACTCGCGAGGCGCGATTCGATGGTCCGGGTTGCTTCCTGCCGAAGACGTCACCAACTGGCTGAGCGTTGACCATGAGGCCAAGCACTTGGTTGTTGCTCGCGGAGACGCGGTGGATGATGTTGCGTGACTCCACGCAGCAGCCGACGGACCGCGCGATCACGCAACCGCGAGATCCAGCAACCCCGCGCGCGGCCCGCGACCGAGCGTGATAGACGTTGGGCACATCAGCCGTGGATCAGCCGACGAATGAGAAGCCAAGCAAGCTCGGCTACGTCGCTCTGGCTCTGGTCGTCACCGGTGGCTTGGTTGGGCGCTGCGAGGGCTCATGCTTCGGCCTGATGATCTGCGCCTGGGGGCTGCTCACGGCGTTCGCGATGGTCTTCTTCGACGCAAGAGATGGACGTCGCGTGTCACGCCCGGCGGTAGTGGCTCTCATCGTCGGGCCCCTGTTCTTCTTGCTGACGGGCGGGGCGTCGCCATGATGACTGCTCAAACCGACGCAGGAGCCGGCGATCGCCGCAGCGGCGATCGTAGCTCGGGCTCCATGACGTTTACCCGGTGTCAGCATGATGAAACCCGTATCGATTGAGAGGCTGGCGGAGAGAATCCTGGCCCGGTTCCGTGACACGGGTCTGGCGGGTGTGCCCGGCTACAAGCAGTTCCGCTACGGCCGCGAGACCGGAAAGGCGCTCATCGTTGTCAGGGAAGGCGGTCAGGAGGCGCGAGTCCCGATCGATCGGCTGCAGACGGCGATTCGCGCGGTCGTGCAGGATGCTTCGATCTACGGTGGAGGGCCATCGCGCTTGCGAGCGTGCGGTGTGACCCACGTCATGTCTCCGATTTGGGCGTTGCTGCACTTGCTCCCCCTTGAAAGCTACGGCAGCTGAGGGTGCGGAGCGCTCGCTTCCTGGGGCGCGTCGCATTCCCTCCAGCATCGGACCCTGGACAGAGGAGGCGGCTGCCTTGCGGGCGATCGCAGCAAAGCGCTCGCCCTACGGGCCGTTCTTGCCAAGGTCGCGCACGGCCTCGACTAGATCGTCCCTCTCGTCGCGAACCAACTTCGCCGCCCTCTCGATGCGATTCTTCCCACTCGACGGATCGCGCTCCGTCACTTGCACCTCAAGCCAGAAGGCCCCGGTTCCACTCGGCTCCTTTCCGCCTGCGAAGTGGCTACGCGGCACCGAAGGGAACCAGCCCCGCGCTTGCCTGTCAGTCCCCTGCCAGGCTGACGGTTTGGTAAGGTCGAAGCGAAGCTTCGTCAGGTCGAAGGCTCCGATGGTCTGCATCTGGGGCCTCTGCTTTTCGTCTATCCATATTGCGTCCATAGCGATGCGGATATCGACTTCCACTTCGTCACCGACATCGGCGAACCATGACCACGCGTGCCAAGGCCAATAAGATAGCCTCAGAACTTTCGCTTTGGACTTCTTGACAATGATCTTTTTCGGAACCACCAGGAAGACGCTGCCATCGGTAGAGCGCTGGAACTCACATTCCAACTCGAATACCGCCTCTCCGCCAAGGAGACGACGATATTTGAACCCAGAGTAAGTGTATCTGGGAAGTCTCGCAAAGGTCCCTAGCAACTTCAGGTCGCCACTCGCCTTCCTCTTCTCAAAGTCTTGGGGCGTAGCACTAGCCACTGCCTTCTGCTTCAAGTCCGTTGGTGTCGCCGCCGAAAGGTTGACCTCTGATGCCGTATACCCGACCTGCGTGGCTGTCTTCGGCACGATGGCTCCTGCTGGATCAGCGTCGTAATCCTGCAGCCACATTTGCCTGCGGTCTCTAGACTCCCAAAGTTCTTGCGGGGGAGTAGTAGTCCAAAAATTGTCTACGGCTACTCGTTGCCCATGCTGCGCTTCTAGCTTCTCCGCCTCTTCATCGATTGCCTTTCCGACCTGGTCGACCGCAAGTCCCACAAGGGCGGCCCCAGCAGCAGCAGCGAGCCCAGGCCCCACAAAGGCCATGGCATCTCTGCCAGCGAAGAACTGCGTCTGGTCTGGGCCTTGAGCCGTAACCATCTCGATCTCTACTGATTCTCCCTCATGCTTGTAGGAGTTGGAGTGGGATGGAATGAAGACGCTGCAGGAGCCGAGAAGCGCGAGCGCAATAGCCTGTGTGCTTAGCCCGCAGCGTCGCCAAGACCGATCACTTGGACGAGCAGTGGTCATGAGAATCTCCTTCGACGTTGGGTGGCGGCCAAACCCGCCACATCCTCCAGAGTCTAGCCAGTATTTGGTCCCCGTCAACGCCAGGCCAGTGCACGCCCGTCAGCGGGATCTGAACGCACGGGCTTGCCTGAATAGCCGCGCCGGCCACACAATACTCCGATGACGCGGTCCGCCTCGACCCTGCGGAGCACACCGGCGCGACCCCCACCACTGCGTAGGCGACACCCCGCACTTAGCCTTCAACACTCGCAGAAGCTGGCGCCCCACCCGTGGCCGTCGTTTGCTGCGAGGCCATAGCCAACGCGCTGAGTTCCTCGATCAGCCCCTTGAACTCATCCCCCTCGGCCCGCTCCAACTTGCGGATCAGCTCGAGCCCCTCTGCCACGTCCTTGCCGCGCTTGTGCGCCTGCAACAGGTCGAGGCCGACGTCGACGAGCAGGGCCTCCAGGTGCAGGTCGTCGTCCGGTAGCTCGCCGCTCGCGTAGAACGTCGCGATCGCCTTGCCCTGCACCGTCGTCCAGTTCGGGTCATCGTGGTCGATGCGCCCGCGCACCTTGTCGAGCCGCACGCACAGCCGCGTCGCATCGTCTTCGTAGGGCGTCACCGACAGCCGGTCCTGCCACCGCATGATGTGCATCCCGACGCACCCGTAGCCGGGGATCCCGAATCTGGCCATGAAGGCGGGGTTCTCGACGTCGCCGCCGTGGACTACCTCAAGGGCGATCGCTGCGCGTGCGAGGTTGCGGACCGGTTCCACCTCAAAGAGCGCCTCGTCAAAGATCAGCGCCCGCACGGACGGCGGCCACGTCTCGATCGGCCGGGTCCGTTGGTGGTAGGCCAACCGGGCCTTGTCCGCGCGCTTGGCGACGGCGGCCTCGGGTTCGATCGGTGCGTCCTTGCCGCCACGGAGCGCCTTCTCGACGACCTCGAACGCGACGTGGTCGTCGTCGGTCAGCTCGCCGAACATGGTGAACCACTCGTACGCCTCCGCCAACACGTGCCGTCGGACCGGGGAGGCATCGACGGCGGCACGAACGCGCCCGATGCGCCTGGTGCGCGCGCGGGTCATGGCATTGCCCCCGCGAGCCGCTGCAGTTCACCAAGACGTTGCAGGGCCGATTCCTTCTTCGCCTTGGTGGACGTCGCCACGGCCTCGTAGGCGGCGAGCAGGTCTTCCCCGCCCTGCCCGAAGTAGTGCGCGTGCAGCGCGAACTCCTCGCCGGTGGTCAGCACGTACAGGAAGTAGCGCGAGTCGGTCGGCACCACGTCGCGGTTGATGAAGGCCGCGAGCGCCGTTCCCGCGCCACGGTTCCACTCGTCATCGTCGCGGGGCCGGCTGACCTGCACGGTCGCCTGTTGCCGCAGCACGCGCGCCAACTGCCGCTGGTACTCCGGTCGCACGAAGTCGTGTGGCCAGCCGATCAGCCGCATCGTCACGGTGGCGAAGTCGGCGGGCTCCATCTCGGGGCCGATGATCTCGGGGTCGGTCGGGTCGTAGCCAGCCTGGACGATGGCGCAGAGAAGGAGCCGGGCAAGGTTGCGTGCCGGCTCAAGGCTGCACACCGCCTCGCGGAACAACATCTCCCGCGTCGTGCCGTAGGGCTGGTGCAGACCCAGCGCGCGTTGCTCGGCGACCAGCTCGGGCACCGGCTTTCGCGCGTGCAGGGCACGGTCCAGGACCGCGCCGGCAAGCGTGCGGTCCTGGGGCAGCGTTCCGTCTTCGAGGAACCGGGCGTAGGCGGCGTCGATGGCGCGGTGCTGGACCGGCAGCTGGGCGATGCAGTTCGCCGCGGCCTGCAGGCGCTTCTTGCCCCTCATGGCGTCACCCCGCGTTCGGCAGCGACCTCGGCGAACGTGCGGCCATCACCGTCCAGCGTGGCCTGCAGCCCAGTGGCCTTCTCCCAGCGGCGGATCGCGACATCGACGTAGGGCGGACTGATCTCGATCGCGCGGCAGTGGCGGCCGGTGCGTTCGGCGGCGATCAGCTGCGAGCCCGACCCGGAGAACGGTTCGAACACGATGTCGCCGACGCTCGTGTGCTTCTTGATGGGGCGCACGAAGAGGTCGACGGGTTTCACCATCGGATGCGCGACGCCTTCGCTCGTGCTGCGCGCGTTGCCGTCCCAGTCGCACTCCCACACCGAGTCGTGCTCGTGCACGCCGTCGTGGTCCGGCTTGTCACCCTGCCGCCAGCCCATGACGCACGGCTCGTGGCGGAAGTGCCAGTAGACGCGCCCGAACACCGGCGTCGGCTTCACCCAGATGATCTGCTGGTGGTCGAGGATGCCCAGGTCACGCCAGATGCGCTGGATGTCGCCGCACCGTTTGTGCGCGTGCCAGCAGTAGAGCGCGCCCTTGGGGCCCAGCACCTCGAGCACGTTCTTGAACACCGAGCGGAAGAACCCGTCCGCGTCCTTGATGTCGATCTCGCGGTAGGTGTCGGTCCAGTCCTTGCCCGAGTCGTTGGGCCGCTCGCCGGTGTAGTCGACGAGGTAGGGCGGGTCGGTCGCGACGAGCGCGGCCTTGGCGCCGTCCATCACGCGCAACACGTCCTTGAGGTTGGTCGAGTCTCCGCAGAGCAGGCGGTGGTCACCGAGGTGCCACAGGTCGCCGAGCTTCGCTGCAGCGACGGTTGGCGGTTCGTCCGGGCCTTCATCGACGAGGTCCTTGTCGACCTCTTCCTGGTCGCGCAGTTCCTGCACCAGCGCGTCGATGTCGTCCTCGGTGTAGCCGACGCCGTCGAGCGAGTCCTCGGCCTTGAGCTGCTGCAGCAGGGTGGCCAGCTCGGCGTCGTTCCATTCCGCGAACTCGTGGGTGCGGTTGTCGGCCAAGTTGAAGGCCACGGCATCGAGGTCGCTGCCGTCGAACCACCACACCGGCACCTCGGTCATGCCGAGGGACAGGGCGGCCTTGAGCCGAGTGTTTCCGGCGACCACCTCTCCGGATCGCCGAGCGACGATGGGCTGTTGCCAGCCGAACCGCCGCAGGCTCGCCGCGACGTGGGGGACAGCCGGCTCGTTCCGGCGCGGGTTGGTGGGGGAGCAGAACAGCCGGTCGATCGCGACGGTCTCGACGGGCGGGGATGACTTCTTGGCCAAGATGCACCTCGGGTAGCGGGGGATGAGCCGCTTGGAGGTGGGCTTGGACGGGGTGGCTCGACGTGCTGATCGTAGCAAGGGACGCCCTGCGTAGGCAGCGTGATGGCAATGCCCAATGCAATGCAGTTGACGAGCGGCTTTGGGCCGGGGATGGTGGAGCGGTGGGTTCCGGGCGGTCCGGGACGCATCTTGTTCCGCCTACCCGCGATTCGATCTGGGAAACCGTGGATCCACTGGTAGCAGCAATTGCGTCCCGATTGGACCGATGACCATCCCGGCCACCGACAAGTATTCAGCTGGCGAACAAGGTCTGGGCTACATCTACCAGGCGCGCCTCGCCTTGCTCCATCTGTTGCAGTTGTCGGAGGACACCGTCGTCTTCTTGGAAAAGGACGACGACCTCGATTTCATCGACGCCGACGGCGGCAAGTCCCTCGCCTCGCTCAAGCACAAGGCGGTCGGTGACAGGCTGACCGACCTGTCGACCGACTTCTGGAAGTCCGTCAACATCTGGCTGGTACGGTACAAGCGCGATGGCCGTGCTGCGTCGAACCTTCGGTTCTTCCTGTTCACCACGGGCAAGGTAGCTCCCAATTCGTTCCTCGTTCGGCTCCTCCCTGATCAGCCTGTCGTTTCCGGCGATGTGGCAACACTGGCTGAGCTTGCCAACGCCGCGCTCGCCGATTCGAAGTCGCAACTCATTGCGCCGATCGCAGCGTCGTTCAACGGACTGAGCGATCCCGAGAAGCAAGATTTCCTCGAACGGATCCTGATCCTCGATGGGATTCCACGAATCGATGATATCCCATCGATTATCAGAGAGAAGCACATGCGGAGTATCCGACGCGAGCACCGCGAGGCTGTGTTAGAGCGGCTGGAAGGGTGGTGGACAGATGCCGTCATCAAGCAGTTGACCGGGGCGAGGACGGAAGGGGTCTTCGGATACGAGGTCTCAGACAGACTCTCCTCATTCGCAGAGGAATACAGGACAGATAACCTCCCGATCACCTTCCGCGGAAAGGCGCCTGCCGACGAGATCGACACGGAGGCCGATCCGCGCCTCTTCGTGGCTCAACTCCGCGAGATCGGTGTTTCCTCCAGTCGAATCAGGAGCGCCATTCTGGACTACTACCGGGCGTTCGAGCAGCGATCGGCTTGGGCGCGCGAGAACCTGCTGGTGTCGGGAGAGGTCGAGGAGTACGAAGATCGTCTCACCGACGAGTGGAGCCGCTACAAGGATGTCGCCTTCGAGAAGTTGAATGACCACAGCGCTGAGGACGCGCTTCGCGAAGCCGGTGCCGCCCTCTATAACTGGGCGGAGTTCGAGACTGGGAAGATTGAATCCCTACGTATCCGCGCACGGGTGACGGAACCCTATGTCCTGCGCGGCAGCTTGCATATTTTGGCCGATGCCACGCCAGAACCGCGGGTCTATTGGCATCCCAGGTTCCTCGACCGACTAGGTAGAGTGTTGGGGGTGGATCTGTGAAGCGATGGAACCAGCGTCCCTTTGAGATTCGGAACCTGTTCAACCCCGCCTTCTGCGGCCTGATCCTGTTCCGTGCCCTCCAGGGCTACGAGGAGCAAGATGCCCGCGGTATGCCCTTCTCTCTATCGTTGCTTGTGCTGCCCTTGTGCCTGCACAAGGATTCGCGCGAGGTGATCGCCGGTAGTCCGCGCAGCTACCTGCTTAAGACTACGGAGAAGAACCAGCAGATCATGGTGGGCTTCGCCGACCGGGCTACGCAGATGCTGCCCTATGCCTTCGAGGGGTTCGGCTTGCTGATGGAAAGGGGCTGCATTGCTGTCGCGGACGGCGGTCGTATCCAGACCGTGCCCGACAAGGTGCGCAAGACCGTCAGCGGAACCGTCGAGACCGTATCCTGCCAGAGAGTGGCGCGCATCATCGGAAAGGAATTCGCGCGCATCGCCGATCGGGCGACGGTCTACACGACTTTCGGGATTCGTCCATGAAGATCAGGTCCATCCACATCTACGGCCACGAAGGTCAGCGCCGAGATCTCCGCTTCAAGGTGGACGGACTAAACGTGATCACAGGCCGCTCCTCCACCGGCAAGTCTGCGCTGGCCGAGATCATCGAATACTGCATGGGACGCTCTTCGTTCAATGTCCCAGAAGGCGTCATACGCGACAAGGTGGCCTGGTATTCCGTGATCTATCAGTTCGAGAAGGAGCAGGTGATGGTCGCCAAGCCAACTCCGCCCAGCGGTGGTGCCAGTTGCAGCATGGCGATGCTGAGGCGGGGCACTCAGTTGCAGGCGCCTGAGTTCGAGGACCTGAAGGTCAACGCTGACGACGACAGCATCGTCGATTTGTTGTCTCGCCTGCTGGGCATTCCCGAGAACCGCACCGAGGTCGCACTCGACAACAGCCGCGACAGCTACGACGCCACCGTCAAGCATACGCCTTACTATCTGTTTCAGAAGCAGGGGCTGGTCGCCAACAAGGATCAGCTCTTCTACCGCCAGAACGAGCAGTTCCAGCCGCAGGCGATCCGCGACACGCTGCCGATCCTGCTCGGTGTCTCCTCCCGCGACCGCTACGAACTGGAATCGCTGCTTCGCTTGGCGCAGCGGGACCTGCGGATCAACAGCAAGCAGTTGGAGCACGCGCGCAGCTCTGCCGACACGTCGCACGATCAGGCCATCGGCCTCTACTCGGAAGCCAGAACGGTTGGCGTCATCGGCAACATCGACGGCAACCCGAGCGCGAACGAGGTCTTCGAGGCATTGAGGTTGTCACTATCGTGGAAGCCCGAAACTGTGCCCGCTGACGACGGCGGCCGGATTTCGGTTCTGGAGGGGGTGCTGAGTCAGTTGCGCCAGGACCGCCGCGGCGCCCAGGCCAGGATTGATGCGGCGCGGCATTTCGCCAATAGGGCAAATGGCTACGAAAGCGAGGCTGCCGAGCAGATTGACCGGCTGGCTTCGATCAAGGCTCTGCCCAGGCATCCCGATAGTGGCGAATGGCAGTGGCCCTTCAGCCAGCGGAATCTCGGGCTGGATTCCCCCGTTGCCGCGGTCCTGCTCGGTGAGTTGGAATCGCTCGACAAGGAATTGCAAATCGCCACCGGCCAGCGCCCCAAGCTCGAAGCCTACCTAGCCGATCTGGCAGGTAAAGCGGAGGAGATCGCCAGCGCCATTAAGCAGAAGGAGGCGGAGTTGTCTGCGGCGATCGCCGCCAACGAGGTCATCGCACAGATGGGCTCGCGCAATAACGCGGCTGCCCGCGTGGTTGGTCGGATCAGCTTGTTCCTGGAGACGCTCCTGCCGAACGAGGATGTTGCCAAGCTGGAAGCGGACAATCGCCGTCTCAACAACAAGGTCAGGCATCTGGAGGAGCAGATCGGTGCCGATGACAGCAACGAGCGACTGACCTCGATCCTCAACAATATCTCCGCGCACTTGTCCCGGTACATCCAGAAGTTCGGCGCCGAGTTCAGTGCCTACCCTGCGCGGCTCAACCTAGTGCAGCTGACTATCACATTCGATCGCCCGGAACGTCCGGTGCCGATGGGCCGGACCGGGGGTGGCGAGAACCATCTGGCCTACCACCTGTCGGCATTGCTCGCCCTGCATCTGTTCGCGGCACAGAACAACCGCCCGATCCCTCGCTTCCTGCTGATCGACCAGCCGACCCAGGTCTACTTTCCGTCTGAGCAATCCTACAAGGACGCCGATGGCTCGGTGCATAAGACTGAAGCCGACGCCGACCTCAATGCGGTGCGCCGACTGTTCGAACTACTGCTGAAGTTCACCCAGGATGAGGTTCCAGGCTTTCAGTTGATCGTCACGGAACACGCGAACCTTCGTGACCAGTGGTTCCAAGAAGCGCTGGTTGAACAGCCTTGGACAAAGCCGCCGGCGCTAGTTCCGGAAGACTGGTAAGAGCAGCAATCCGCATGACGTTTTCGAGTGGAGCGGGAATAGCGACCGGTCGCGGCGGGCAAACTGCCGCGCTGCCCCCCGTTGAGCAGCAGTGTTGGGCCGGTGAGTGTCGTGTCGAGAGTTTCAGAACTGGCAACCAGAAACGGGCAAGATCGATGTCGCGTCCGGGAATCGCATATCCTTGAGCATGCGCCCCCGAAGCCTGCTGTCAGTGGCTGTTGTCGCTAGAGTCGTTGGACTCCGGTGACCCACCTCATCGGCTCGTTCCAAACACGTTGTCCTTTCGCATCGAGCTCTCGTACGAAGCCCTCGCCGCCGACGAGGATGTGGCCATTCGGCAAGTACTGGGCAGCGGACGGGATGCCGACGTCCTCGAACAGGCTCAGCACCTTCCCTTGGTGGTCGATGATCTGCACGCGCCCAGGGCGGTGGCTGACCACCAGCGTGCGGCCGCGAGAGAGTCTCCGCGCGCTGGCGGGCTGCCTCCACGGGATGCTCCAGAGGATCTCCCCCTTCTCGTCGACCTCGAGAATGCGCGCGGACGAGACGCTCTCGAGATTGTAGTCGGCGATCAGGGTGCGGCCGTCGTGGAGTCTCTGGCAAGACACTGGTCGGAAGTCGCAATCTGCGTCCGTGAATTCCCAGCGCGTTGCGCCGAGCGGATCCACTTCGAAGACCCGGTGCAACGCGGCGCTGGCGACCAGTGTGTTTCCATTCGGAAGCCTCTCTGCGTCGTTGGGGCTGGTGCTTGGCAGCGACCACACCCGCTTGCCGGAGGGTGTTACTTCATGCACGCCGTCCTTCGCGAACGCGAGAGTGTTGCCGTTGGCAAGAAGTCGAAGCCCGCGCAGTTCTGGCATCCCGTCAACGAGAACGCGGCGTTCGCCCTTGGCCCTGATCTCAAGCAGCTTCCCATCGGCGAAGTCGCAAACCAGGTGGAAGCCTCTGCCGCCGAGAATGGAGTCCGCTGCGCTTGCGGCCGCGGTGGACAGGGTGGGGTCGTCTTCGGATAGCGCATAGATGCGATCGAGTGCCGATTGGCTGTCCTTCCCGATGAGGCTGAGCGCGTGGAGAGCGGGCAGCCTGATGTTCGCTCGCGGGTCGCGGAGACTCTTGGTGAGATCATCCACGGCAGCTGGGCCGAGTGCGACCAGGTGCTCCATGGCCAAGTCGTGCTCAGCCGGCAACTCCAGCCGCTTGACCCAGTAGCGGGCATTCTTCCCCTCCTGCCCAATGAGGAGGCAACAAGTGAGCAGGGGGACGATTGCTGCGGGGTGTAGGCGCACGGGCCAGATGCTACTGGGAATGCGGCTTCCCGGGCCGCAGCCCGGGTAGTGGTGGAGTTCACGGTCGGTAAACGGAGCCGTCCTGGCGCACGATCACGAACGGCGTCGTGTCGACCGCCTTCGGCAGATCTTCTTCATCTGGCTCCTTCTCCGTCGAGTAGTGGGCAACTCGATCGTCGCCGAGAGTTGCCACCAAGGCCGCTGCCGGAAGATTCTCGGGTGCTGACGCCAGGAACAGGGTGGTTGCCATCGGTTCCCCAATCGACACCTCGCTGATGTCGTCGAGGTAGACGTCCGTGCCGCGATCCAGAGGTCCGTCCTTGGGCTGCGCCTTCAGCAGATCGGCGAACTCCTCGGCGGCGCGCTCCACCGACTCGGCGACGGCGAAGCACGTCAGGCGGCTGTTCGTGGCGCCCGAGAGCTTGTCGCTGTGCCAGGAGAAGTGGGCGACGTAGCCCTTCAGTTGCGGCGACTTCTGGAGTTTGCGGGTCATGCATGAAAACGGCTGGGACTTGTCGGCTACGCCAGCGCGCTCGCCAAAACGGCCTGGATCTTCTCGAGCGCTTCCCGCAGCCGCACCCGTTCCTGCTCGGCACCCATCACGGCGGCCAGGATGCCGCCGAGGCCCGCGGTCGCCAACATGGTCGCGCTGGTCCCCGTCGCCTTGGTCGCGGTCTTCGCCGGCCGCCCCGGTCCGCGCTTCTTCGCGCCGGCCGCCTTCGCCTTGACGTTGTAGACGAGTGCGGGTTTGCAGCCGACCTTCTTGGCGATGTCGTTGGCGGACATGCCTGTGGAGAGGAGAGTGCGGATCTGGCCGGACTTGGAATTGGGGTCGAACTGGCGACCGCGCTTTGCGGGGGGTGGTGTCATGGCCCGCAGTATCTGGCGGCGCGCAGCATCGATCAATGAACAGCGGTCGCGCGGTCTGCAGACCTGAGTGACAAGACGGTGTCGTCTTACTCCGCGCCCGCCGCGTCCTCGTGGATCGGGAAGAAGCCGAACCGGTGCCCATCGCGCGTCGAGACCACGACCGGCAAGGTCGACTGGTTCTGCCAGGACTCTTCGCGCCACGGGTGGTCGGGTATCCGACTGTTGAGCAGGGCGTCCACGAACGCAACGGTGCCCGCCCGCGGCCCGCACGACGCCCAGTGTGACAACCGGACCGTCGACCTGCGGAGCCTGCGAGACCAGCGCCCGCACCATCGACGCAGGCGCCGCCGTGCATCACTTCGCGACCTGCGCCTCCGGGGCCTTCCAGCGACCGTCGAGGATCTCCGGCCGCGGGCGGTAGAGCCGAATAAGGTAGTTCCAGCCGGGTGTGATCGGGATGAAGTTCGTTGCTTTTGCATCGCCGCCGAAGTGCACCGTGACGGCGCCGTCGCCATCGCGCTGCGCGGTCACGTTGTTCACGGTGTAGCTGTTTGCGGCGTTCTTCTCGAAGTAGCCGGCCTTGTTGTACACGCTGATCGACCAGAACCCTTCGACGGGCACCTCGCCGATGCGCAGCACGTAGGGCGTCTTGCCGTCGTTGTGCGCAGGGTTGACGCCGACGTAGATTGCCGCCGCCTTGGGATTGCCGCCCCAGCCTGCGGCGGTGCCGATCAGATGCGCGGTCGGCTCGACCTGGTCCTTGTGCCCGAACATCTTCGCGGAATCGATCCCGCCGTTGGCCGCAGCGAGTTGCAGCAGCGCTTCGCGCACTTGCTTCAGCGACTCCTGATCCCACTGCGGGATCTCGAAACTACCGCCGGCTGCATGCTCCGATCGGATCGCGTCCTGCAGCGCGTGCACGGCCTTCACGTCCGCGGCGTCCTTGGGGTTCACGAAGGTACGGACCGCCAGGGCGACGTAGCGGGTGCCGATCTCCGCTTTCGACAGCGTATGCACGCCGGGCGCGTAGAAGACGTACGGCGCATAGTGGTCCTGGTCGATGACCTGCATCGACAGGAAGCGCTGCCCCGGATCGGGCAGCGTGACGGTGACCGGTCCAGCATCGAGGTCGAAGATCGCGAAAGAGTAGAGTGTGTCGCGGTTGAGCCGGATGACGGTCTGGTTGTCGATCGACGCGACGTCGCGCTCGTGTTTCCACTTCTCGAACGCACCCTCCTTGACGAAGCGCGCGAGGTAGGTGTCGGTCTCGGCCCGGCGGAAGGTGTCGATCGTGACGCGGGTTCCGCCTGCGACCGACGCTTGAGCGCGGGCTGCGGTAACGAAGAGACCGGCGAGGCAGAAAGACAGAATGGAAGCGGCGTTGGTTCGCATGTTGGCGGATCGGCCTTGGCGGAGGGGGCGACGTGCCCGCGCGACGCTGCGCGGGCAGCGGGGAGAGGAGAACCTACATCGTGCAGCGCTGCCAGTCACCGAGAGGGAAGCTCCGCGCGCTACCCCCAGCAAGAGTCGCTCACAGGAACCAGGTCTTGAGCCCGCGATCGTCGCGAAGCCGCTGGCCTTCCCGGGGCCGAACTCCATCTGCACATTGACCCGGTTGCGGCGGCGGCTGTCAAGGTGGCGAAGGTCTGCGGTCTGCGCGGTTGCCCCGTAGAATTGCGACCGTGACGATCGGCGACCGGACCAACACGATCTACCGCGAACTCGTGGAGCAGGCTCTGGACCTGGAGATCGCCTCGATCAGGGGCGCGGGCGAGCCGTTCGGCGATCGTGACCTCGCCAACGTGTTCGGCGGCGACGACGCGGTCGTGAACGAACTGGTGCGGCTGCGCGACTGGAACGCCTCGGCGAACCACTACGTGCTCGGCGCCTACCACAACGCGCTGCTGTTCTCCGTGCTGCCCGACCAGCTCGAGTCCCTCAACGAGGCCGCCGCCGACGACGGGCCGATGGACTTCTGCGGCGGACGCTACGTGGTCAGAGAGATCGATGTCGACGCGTGCGTCGAGACCTTGCTCGAAGACTTCGACTTCGTCCTGCCCACGGACCGCGTGAACGAACTCGACCCTGCTGAGAAGTTCCTGCTCGGCCTCGACGAAGCTGTGTTCGGGGTCGCGAACGGGCTGCCGCCGCACCCGGACGAACTGCAGCCACGTCGAGGGTCAGGGGACGCGGTGGTGGAGATCGTCGCGATGACCGCCGCCACCGAGGACGGCCTACGTCGCCGCCACCGCGCCGCACCGGACGCCGTGTGGGAAGAGATCGCGGCCATGGGGCCGCTCTACCGCCGCGGCGAACGGTTCCCGTACTGGCCCGCCTGGCTCGACGACGGCGCGGCCGGCTCCAGGCCCGACTGTTAAACAGAGAACCCGCTCTCTCGACCGTTCGCAGAGAGCACCCTGACCGGACCCGATCCCAACAGGACCGTTCCGGCCTGGGGAACCCACTGCAGCCCGCTCTCGCGAACTCGCAACGCCCATCGCCGCACTCACCCCGAACCCGCGCACACCTGGCCACATCCGCCACCGCACCCCGCAAACGAAGCCGCCCCACGGCTGTTCACCGCGAGGCGGATGCGTCCGCTGCTACCAGCGGAAATGGCTCCTCGAGTAGGACTTGAACCTACGACCCGGTGATTAACAGTCACCTGCTCTACCGACTGAGCTATCGAGGATCGCGGAACGGCCTTTCGACCGGTTCGGGCCGAGAACCTTAGCGATGCGGCTGCCCTCGTCAAGGGTCCGGTCGGCCGGAAGCAGTTCGCGCCTTCGCCGGCACCAACTGCCTCACGAAGGTCCGGCAATGCAGAAGGGCCGGCTCACCTCGTGGTGCGCCGGCCCTTCTGATCAGGTCATCAGCTTCAGAGCTGAGCCGTCACCATCTTGCGGAAGCCGAGCTTGGTGGAGCCCTTGAAGGCCTCCTTGAGAATGTCTTCGTTGATGGCCTTCTTCTCCTTCACGTACACCAGCGCCTTGCCGTTGAGGCCGTTGGGGTGCACGCGGATGACACCGTCGAGCTTGCTCAAGACGTCACGCGTCTCGATCGCGGTGCCCATTCAACCAAGGCCGGAGACGGAGACTTCGTAGCACGCGGCTGCCTTGGGCAGCTCGACCTCGGTCAGCGACCGGATCGTGACCTTGCCTGCGCGTCCCTTGCTGAGGGCCAGGTTGAGGTCTGCGAGCTCGGGCACCTTCTTGCCCACCTCGAAGTAGCCGACACCGGTGGTGTCGAACTGCAGGTTCTTGATGTACTTCTCTTTTTCGAGGATCGCACGGACCCTCGCTGCCTGTGAGGCAGCGCCTCAACCAGAGATACCGCTGGCTTCGATCTTCCAGAGCTTCTCGACGTTCTTGTCCTTCGCTTCCTGGCCTTCGGTCTGAGCGACCGCGGGCAAGGCGAAGGCAAGGGCCGCGAGCAGCGCGCCGTTCTTGATTCGCATGTCCGACTCCTGTGCTTGGGGTCTTTGACGCGCACCGAACATGGCGGCGTCAGGCCCGGGGAGTATCGTCGCAATCGGGGCCGGGGGCAAATCCCGCGTGCCCCGAAAACGTCCCGTCGGCAGGCAGGGGAGGGCAGAAGGCCCGAGCCCTACCGGCCGATGGCAGCGGCCGTTGGGCCCCGCCGGCACTCAGATCTTCGGTCCGGCGCCGCGGATCTTGTCGCTGGCCTTGTCCGCATACTTGGCGAAGTTCTTGTTGAACAGGCCCGCCAGCAGCTTGGCCTTCTCGGCGTAGGCAGCCTTGTCGCCCCAGGTGTTCTTGGGGGTCAGGATCTCTGCCGGCACGTTGTTGCAGGCCGTCGGGATGTGCAGGCCGAAGATCGGATCCTCCACGGTCTGGGCCTTGGCCAGCGAGCCGTCGTGGATCGCGTCGAGGATGGCGCGCGTGTACTTCAGGCTCATGCGCTTGCCGACGCCGTAGCCGCCGCCGCTCCAGCCGGTGTTGACCAGCCATGCTTGCGAGCCGTGTTTGGCGATCTGCGCCGCGAGCAACTCGGCGTACTTCGCCGGGTGCCAGACCATGAACGCGGCGCCGAAGCACGCCGAGAACGTCGCCTCGGGGTCCTTCACGCCCATCTCGGTGCCGGCGACCTTGGCCGTGTAGCCCGAGATGAAGTGGTACATCGCCTGCTCGGGCGTCAGCTTGCTGACCGGCGGCAGCACGCCGAACGCGTCGCAGGTCAGGAAGATCACGTTCTTGGGGTGGCCGCCGACGCACGGGATCTTGGCGTTCGGGATGTATTCGACCGGGTAGCTGCAGCGCGTGTTCTCGGTGATCGACTGGTTGGTGTAGTCGACGACGCGCGTCTTCTCGTCGTAGACGACGTTCTCGAGCACCGAGCCGTAGCGGATCGCGTCCCAGATCTCGGGTTCGCTCTCGCGCGACAGGTTGATGCACTTGGCGTAGCAGCCGCCTTCGATGTTGAACACGCCGTCGTCGCTCCAGCAGTGCTCGTCGTCGCCGATCAGCGCGCGCCGCGGGTCGGCCGACAGCGTCGTCTTGCCCGTTCCCGACAGGCCGAAGAACAGCGACACGTCGCCGTCCTTGCCCTCGTTGGCCGAGCAGTGCATCGACATGACGCCCTTCTTGGGCATCAGGTAGTTCATGATCGTGAACACGCCCTTCTTCATCTCACCCGCGTACTGCGTGCCGAGGATCACGAACTCGCCGCGCTCGAACGACAGGTCGACCGAGGTCGAGCTGCTCATCTCGTTGGTCAGCGGGTTGGCCGGGAACAGACCGGCGTTGAAGATCACGTAGTCCGGCTCGCCGAACTTCGCCAGCTGCTCGGCCGTCGGGCGGATCAGCATGTTGTGCATGAACAGCGCGTGGTAGGCGTTCAGGCAGACGATGCGCACCTTGATCTGGTGCTTGGGGTCCCAGCCCGCGAACCCGTCGACGACGTAGAGTTGGTCGCGCGTGTTGAGGAAGTCGAGCGCGCGCTGGCGGTTGACCGAGAAGGTCTTGTCCGACAGGCGGATGTTGACGTCGCCCCACCAGATGTCGTTGGTCGACGGGCCGGCGTCGACGATGCGCTTGTCCTTGGGCGAGCGGCCGGTCTTGGCGCCCGAGCGCGCCGTCAGCGCGCCGCTGCTCACGATCTTGCCTTCGCCGCGGGCCAGGGCCTGCTCGTAGAGGATTGAGGGCTCCGCGTTGCGGAGCACGTTGGAAACCTTGATGCCGTACTTGGAAAGATCGACTGTGGACATGGTTCGCAGGGGGCGGGTGGGAGTCCCGGAGGATTGAGGGCGAACAGGTTAGTGAGCGCCGGCGGGGTGGTCCAGGGGCGTCTGCCGCGGGTCGCGAGCGGGCTCGATCACGCGATGGAACGAGCGGGGAAAGCGCTTGCGCGAGGCCGTGGCGAACGCTAGCGTCTCCGCCCCTCAACGCCCCGAAAGTTGCTTCGCGCTCGCGCGAAACGACCCCCGCGGCGGAGCTGTGAGCGCCCGTAGCTCAATTGGATAGAGCACCTGACTACGGATCAGGAGGTTTCTGGTTCAACTCCAGACGGGCGTGCCACTCAACCGGTATCGGTGCCTCCTTCGGGCAGCACCGGGCCTCGAGCACCGGGCCTGAACCGCCGGGCCTGAACCGCCGGGTCTGAACCGCCGGGTCTGAACCGCCGGGTCTGGGAGCACCGAACTGGGAGCACCGAGCCAGACGCAGCGCGTTGTCCCGCCTGGCGCCGATGCGGGTTACGCTCGCTGGATGCGCGTGCTGTCGACCCTGCTGTTCACCGTCTTGCTCGCCGCGACATCGGTCGCCCAGGACGCCGCCGAGCTGGCCGCGCGCGAAGCGGCGCTGCGCAAGCACATGGTCGCCGCGCTGCACGAGCTGGCGGACGCATTCCAGGGCCAGAAGCAGCACGGTCGCGCCTACGCGCTGCGCCGCGAACTGCTGCTCGACTACGACGAAGACGACGCGATCGCGCGCGACAAGTGCGGCTTCACCAAGGTCGGCAACCTGTGGCGCGCCGACGCCGCCAAACTCGTGCTCGAGAAGGACCTGACCGGCGACAAGAAGGTGCTCAAGAAGCTCGAGCCCAAGCTCGTGGCGCTGCGCAAGCAGCAGCTAGCCGAGCACCGCGCCCTGGCCGAGGGCTGGCAGCAGGCCGGGGAGGCGGCGCGGTCGATGGTGCACTGGCGGCGGGTGCTCGAACTGGCGCCGGGGGACAAGAAGGCCGCCGAGGCGCTGGCGACGCAGCGGTTCGGCGGTTTCGTCGGCACCGACGACGAACTGACCATGCTGCGCCGCGCCTGGGCGATCCGCGGCGCGGTCCAGTGGCTGCTGCGCAAGGAGTTCACGGTCGAGCCGATCAAGGGTGAAGAAACGCTGTTGGCCAAGGCCGGGCTGCCGCACATGGGGGTGCGCAGCGAGCACTTCGCGGTCTGGGGCACGCTGCCCGAGGCGCAGTTGCGGCTGGTGGCGCTGTTCGCGGAACGGTCGTTCCTGCTGTGCCACACCCTGCTCGGCACCGCCGAAGGCGACACGTTCCAGCCGGTGCGCGTGCGCGATCTGGTGTTCGTCGCCAACGACGCCGACTACACCAAGGTGCTCGACCTCTGCGCCGACCAGTTCGACGCGGGGCGGCTGGCGTTCCTCAAGCAATACGTCGACATGGCGTTCGTGAAGAGCGGCGACCGCGACGTGCGCTTCGTCAAGACCAACGGCGGCGACGCCGAAGCGCTCGACCAGGCGGTGCGCGGCGTCGCCCAGGACGCGTTCGGCATCTTGACCGACGGCCTGTGGGAAGGCATCGGCCACGCGATGTGCGGGTTCTTCTTCGGCCGCACGCTGACGTTCCTGCTCGAACAACAGGAGGCCAAGACGGTCGCTTCGTTCACGCAGAAGCTGCTGGTGCCCGACATGGCGGTGTGGCAGCAGATCGCCGAGCAGTCGGCGTGGGCGAAGAGCGATTCGCGCACCAGCGAGCTGGTGTTGATCAGCGCCGCGCGGTTCTCGACCGAGCAGCGCGTCAAGGCCTGGGCGATCTGCGACTACCTGTGGCAGCTGCGGCCCGAACTGCTGCGCCAGCTCGACCAGAGCCAGAGCGAGGAGATCCACACGCCGCCGCAGGTCGAAGCCGAGTTCCTGAGCCGCACCGGGGTGTCGTTGACGACGATCGACCAGGACTGGCGCGAGTTCTGGGCGCGCAAGAGCGAACTGCGCGCGGCGATGGCAACCGATCCGCTCGGTGACGAGAAGGCCAAGGACCACAAGGCGCGCGTCGCTGCGCTCGAACTCGTCGATGCCGTCAACGAGGTGCGCGCCGCGGGGCTGCGCGGGCCGGTCGGGTTCTACTTCGCCGAGGACCCCGATACGCAGGCGGCGCTCGACTACGGCGACAAGCTTCTCAAGGCCGAACAGCTGCAGAAGAAGAAACCCAAGGAGCAGATTCCCCTGCCCGAGGTGCCGGCGGCGGTCGGCAAGACGGTGCTGTGGGGGCGCGGCACGCCCACCGAGGTCGTGCGCGCATGGTTGTCGCGGCCGAGTTCGCGCGACGTGATGCTGCATCCGGGCCGCGGCCTGTTCGGCGCCAATCGCAACCAGAACGGCAACGTGCTCGATCTCACCGAGCCGGCCCCGCCGACGCTGCGTGGCGTGCCGTGGGCCTGGCCGCGCGGCGATCAGCGCGACGTGCCGGCGATGGCCCGCTTCGCCGACCTCGGACCGCGGGCGCAGGCGGCGCTGTTGGCCAAGGGGGTCGTTGCCGAAGCCGCGGTCGGCATGCCGTTGACCCTGCACTTCGGCCGCGCCGTCAGTGTGTCCGACCTGGCGCAGGTCGGGTGTCGCGTCTACGCCGACAGCACCCGCGTCGATGGCGTGTTGGTCGTCTACCAGGACGATGCCACGGCCGACGACACGGCGCCGGGTTGCGTCGCGTTCGTGCCGCTGGCGCCGTTGCCGGCGGGGGCGCAGGTGACCGCCGCGTGGCGGGTGCCCAAGTCGTTGCTCGGTGAGGGGCAGGCTGTTGCCGAGCTGTCGTTCACCGTGAGCAAACCGTGAAGTCTCCCGCTGGGACCGGTGCCTACGGACCTTGGCAACTGGTGGCCATCCGCCCAAGACGGTATCAACACGGCCACTCTCGCCTTCCGATCTGTAATTGATGCCGCAAGCTCTCGCCGCTGTTTTCGTCGGCTCGGACACCCTGCTGTTGCAGTGTGTCGAGCACTGGCGCTCGCTCGGGCACGAGGTCGTCGCCGTCGCGACCGACACCGACAAGGTCCGCCGGTTCTGCGCCGAGCAGGGGCTGCGTTGCCTCGATGCCACGGGCGACCTCGCCGGTCAGCTGGCCGGCCAGGCCTGTGACCACCTGTTCGCGATCACCTGGCTGCGGCTGTTGCCAGCAGCCGTGCTGCGGCTGCCCAAGGCCGGCGCGATCAACTTCCACGACGGCCCGTTGCCGCGTTACGCGGGCCTCAACGCGACCTGCTGGGCGATCCTGCAGGGCGAGCGGGAGCACGGAGTCACCTGGCACCGCATCGAAGCCGAAGCCGACACCGGCGCGATCCTCGTGCAGCAGCAGTTCGCGATCGACGCCGACGACACGGCGTTCACGCTCAACGCGCGCTGCTTCGCGGTGGCCCAGGAGACGTTCGCGACGCTCTGTGAGCAACTCGGAGCGGGTGCGCTGCAGCCGCGGGCGCAGGAGCTGGGCCAACGCAGTTACTTCGGCAGGCACCGGCGGCCCGACGCGCTGGCCGTGCTCGACTTCACCCAGGGCACTGCCGCGCTGTCCGCGTTGGTGCGCGGCCTCGACCACGGTGGTTACAAGAACCCGCTGGCCATCGCCAAGGTGCGGGCCGAAGGCGGCGTGCTGATCCCATCGGGCGTCGAAGTGGTCGCCGGCACCGGCAAGCCGCCGGGCACCGTGACGGAGGTCACCGACGAGGCCGTGACCGTGGCCTGCGCCGACGGCGAACTGCGGCTGTTGCGGCCTCGCTGCCTGCGTGGATCGCCGCTGCACCGCGCCGCGCTGCAAGCCATGGGGATCACCGTGGGGGCCACGCTGCCGCGCCTGCAACCGGCATTGGCCGAATCGCTGACCAGGCTCGGTGCCGCCGCAGCGCCGGCCGAGGAGGCGTGGCTGGACGTGCTGCGCCGCAGCGCGCCGTTGCCCGTGCCCGAAGGCTCGCCCGCCGGCGCCACGGCCACCCCGATCACGGTGCCCGTCGACCTGCCGGGCGACGACGACGCGACGGCCAGGGCGGCGCTGTGCGCGGCGTTCCTGGCCCGCAACGGCGCCGTCGCCGAGTTCTCGCTCGGTGTGCGTGATGCGGCCAGTGCGCGGCTCGTCGACGGTTGGGAGGCGTTCGCGGTGGTGCACTCGCCGGTGGCGTTCCGCTTCGACTTCGCCGCACCGGTGTCGCGCGCGCTCGCGGTGGCCGCGGCCGCGCTCGAGCACGGCCGCGGGCCGTTGCTGCGTGAGTTGGTGGTGCGCCGCGCAGACGTGCTGCCTGCGGATGCCGAACTGCAGCCGCCGGTGCGTCTGTGCCTTGGCGCCGAACCCGCCGCCGTGGCGCCGGGCAGCCTGACGTTCGTGATCACCGCCGATGGCGGCGTGTCGCTGGCCTGCGACGGCAACGCGCTCGCCAAGGACCGCGCCGTTGCCATCGCCGCGCGCCTGCAGGTGTTCGCGCGTGCCGCGTTGGCCCAGCCCGATCGGCCGCTGCGCACCGTGCCGATCCTCGACGACGTCGAACTGCAGCGCCTGCTGCGCGAATGGAACGACACCGCGACGCCGGCAGCCGCCGAGCCCTGCATCCATCGCCAGTTCCTGGATGTGGCGATGCGTCAGCCCAAGGCCGTGGCGCTCGTGCACCAGGGCGTCGAGCTCAGCTACGCGGACCTGCGGCTACGGGTGTTGCGCCTCGCCGGTTGGTTGCGTTCGCGCGGCGTCAGCCGCGGTGACCGCGTCGGTCTGTGCACGCAGCGCGGTTTCGGCATGGTCACCGCGGTGTTGGCGACGTCGTGCTGCGGCGCCGCCTACGTACCGCTCGATCCGAGCTACCCGCGTGAGCGTCTGCAGTTCATGGCCGAGGACGCCGACCTGCGCGCCCTGGTCGTCGACGCCGGCAGCGCCGCGGCCGCGCCCGCCGTCGCCTGCGCACGCATCGACCTCGACGCCGACGCGGCCGCGATCGCGGCGGCGGACCTGCTGCTCGACGACGACACCGTCGGCGACGATCTCGCCTACATGATCTACACCTCGGGGTCGACGGGTCGCCCCAAGGGCGTGATGGTGCGGCACCGCAACGTCACCAACTTCTTCACCGGCATGGACAAGGTGCTCGGCACCGAAGCCGGCACCTGGCTGGCGGTCACGAGCCTGTCGTTCGACATCTCCGTGCTCGAGTTGTTGTGGACGTTGTGCCGCGGCTTCCGTGTCGTCGTCCACAGTGGCGAGGGCGCCGCCGCGCACCGGCAACAGGCCGCGCCGTCGCTGCACAGCAGGCCGATCAACTTCAGCCTGTTCTACTTCGCCAGCGACGAGGGTGAGTTCGCCGAGGACAAGTACCGCCTGCTGATCGAGGGCGCGAAGTTCGCCGACAAACACGGCTTCGAGGCCATCTGGACGCCCGAGCGCCACTTCCACGCCTTCGGCGGTCTCTACCCCAATCCGGCCGTCGCCAGCGCGGCGGTGGCGACCATCACCGAGAACGTCTGCATCCGCGCCGGCTCGTGCGTCGCGCCGCTGCACCACCCGATCCGCATGGCCGAGGACTGGGCCCTGGTCGACAACCTGTCGCACGGGCGCGTCGGCATCGCCTTCGCCGCCGGCTGGCACGTGCGCGACTTCGTGCTGCGGCCCGAGAACTTCCTCGAACGCAAGCAGGTGTTGTTCGACAGCATTCGCCAGGTGCAGGCGCTGTGGCGCGGCGAGACCGTCGAGTTCGCCGGGCACGACGGCAAGACCTATCCGATCCGCACGCTGCCGCGACCGGTGCAGAAGGAGCTGCCGACCTGGGTGACGATCGCCGGCAACCCGGACACCTACCGCGCCGCCGGTGAGTCGGGCTCGTTCGTGCTCACCCACCTGCTCGGCCAGAGTCTCGAAGAGCTGCAGCACAAGCTGGGTGTCTACCGCCAGGCCTGGCGCGACGCCGGTCACGCCGGCGAGGCACGCGTCACCCTGATGCTGCACACGTTCGTCGGCGAGAACGACGCGCAGGCGCACGAGATCGTGCGCGAACCGATGAAGAGTTACCTGCGCAGCAGCCTCGACCTCGTCAAACAGGCGGCCTGGTCGTTCCCGGCCTTCAAGAACCGCGTCGACAAACCCGGCGAACTGGACGCCCTGTTCAAGGACGGCCTCACGCCCGAGGACTTCGAGGCCCTGCTCGACTTCTCGTTCGAGCGGTACTACAAGACCAGCGGCTTGTTCGGCGGCATCGACGACTGTGTGCGTATCGTCGATCGCCTGCGCGGACTCGGCGTCGACGAGGTCGCCTGCCTGATCGACTACGGCGTGCCGACCGACGTGGTGATGGCGCAGCTGCCGCGGTTGCTGGAGGTCAAGCAGCGCTGCGACCACAACACCGCGGCCGCCCGGCTCGCGGCGGCGCCCGCGGTCCCGACTGCCGCCGCGCTGCCGGCGACGATCCCCGAACTGCTCTCAGCGCACGGCGTCACGCACTTCCAATGCACGCCGTCGATGGCGGCGATGCTGCTGCACGATCCGGCGACCGAGCCGGCGCTGCGGCACGTCCGGCAGATGCTGGTCGGCGGCGAAGCGCTGCCGCAGCAACTCGGCCAGCAGCTGCGTGGTCTCGTCGGCAAGCTGCACGACGTCTACGGGCCGACCGAGACCACCGTCTGGTCGACGACCATGGTGGTGGGGCAGGACGACCCGGTGCCGATCGGCAGACCGCTCGCCAACCAGACCGTCTACGTGCTCGATCCCAACCTGCAGCCCGTGCCGACCGGCGCGCCCGGCGAACTGTGGATCGGCGGCGCCGGCGTCACCGCCGGCTACTTCCGGCGTCCCGAGCTGACCGCCGAGAAGTTCGTCGCCGACCCGTTCGGCGGCGCTGGCACCGACGCGAAGATCTACGCGACCGGGGACCTCGTGCGTTGGCGCCAGGACGGCGTGCTCGAGTACCTGGGTCGCAAGGACCACCAGGTGAAGGTGCGCGGCTACCGCATCGAACTCGGGGAGATCGAGGCGGCGCTGGGCCAGCACCAGGGCGTGCGCGAGAACGTCGTCGTCGCGCGCAGCGACGGTGGTGAGGCGCGTCTGGTCGCCTACTACGTGGCGCGCGAACCCGCGCCCAAACCCGACGATCTGCGCGGTCACCTGCGCGGACTGCTGCCCGAGTTCATGGTGCCGAGCCACTTCGTCGCCATGGCCGACCTGCCGCGCACGCCCAACCTCAAGGTCGATCGCAAGGCGTTGCCGTCGCCCGAGGACGCGGTCAACACGGCGCGGCCCGTGGTCGAGGCGGCGAGCGACATCGAAGGCAAGATCCTGGCGATCTGGCGCAATGCTCTGGGCACCGATGCCGTCGGCGTCGAGGACAACTTCTTCGACTCGGGTGGCCACAGCATCCTGGCGGTGCGGGTGCACCGCGAGATCGTGCAGGGGCTCGGGGTGCAGTTGCAGGTCACGGACCTGTTCCGCTTCACCACGGTGCGGGCCCTGGCCAAACACCTCGACGCGGGCAAGTCGGCGCCGACCGCGGCGCAACTGGCGGCCGAGCGCGTCAAGCAGCGCCGCAACCTGCTGCGGCGGCCGTGATCGCGTGCCGGTGCACCGCGAGCGTCGCGGTGCACCAGAGCAGGAATCAGGCTAGTTGCAGCCCGTGCCCGAAAGGCGCACGAGCAGGCCGTTGCTGACCCCGAACGCGCCGACCACCGGCCCACCGACCTGCAGGCCCGCCGCCTGCCAGTAGAGGTCGAACGGCACGAGGCCGGCCGGCACGCCGAGCGGGATCGAGGCGCGGCCGGCACCGTCGGTCAAGAGGAAGCCGTGGGTGCCGAGCACCGTGCCGTCGAGGAACTGCGTGCAGCCCGGGTTGAGCACCTGGTTGCCGCTCGCGAAGCTGTAGAACGCGAACAGGCCGGTGTTGGGCGCGCTGATGACGTCGATCGCGAACGCGGCGTTGCCGGCCGAGGGCACGCCGTTGGCGGCGAGTTCGAGCGTCGGCGTGCCGCAGCCGGCGCCGAGATGGACCGACGGCTGCAGGCCCGGGACCTGCGTCGGCACCGTGAACGAAAGGGCGCCAGGGCCCATGCGTGCGGCGTCGATGGTGGCGTTGCCGGCCACCGGCGCGACGTCGCTGTCGAACCAGAAATTGAACAGCTGGTTCCAGTTGTGCGGGTTGTTGCTGCCGGCGTTCCAGACGATCTCGCCGTTGCCCACGGTCGCGACCCAGTCGTTGAGCGGGTCGCTGTCGATGTCGCGCGAGCCGAGGTTGAGCACGCGACCGGTCGGGCAGACCGGCAGGTGGAACGCGGCGCCGCCGCGGTTGTTGTCGATGTTGAGCACCGCGTACTCGTAGTGCCAAAGGCCGTTCACCGGGCCCGTGACCTTGACGGCGATCTCGAAGCGGCCGTCGTCGTTGCCGTTGGTGCCGTTCGACAGCGAGGCGCCGTTCCAGCGGCTCAGCACGCTGCCGTAGGTCGAGGTGCCGCTGGTGCTGGCGGTCCACGACGAACCGCCCCAGTTCAGATGGAACGGGCGCGACCGCGTGTTGTTGCCGCGGTTGCCGAGCGGTTCCCCTTCGTGGATCACGTGGATCTGGAAGAACAGGCTGCCGTTGGTGGCGCCGACGAGGTCCTGCTCCTTGATCGTGACGCGGTTCTTGACGCTGTCGAAGCCGTTGGGGTTGAGGCTGCGCACGCCGTCTGCCGGGCCCAGACCCGTCTGCGGGTCACCGACGTCGAAGTAGCTGCCGACCGGGTTCCAGGTGCCGAGCCACGGATCGATCTCCGCGGGCGGGCCGAGGTAGACGCGGTTGGCGTTGTTGCTGTTGCTGTAGATGTCCGAGCAACTGACGCCGAGCTGGCTGCCGTTGGTCGATTGGCAGGTGCCGCCGCACACCGACGGGCTGCTCAACGCGAAGAACGCGTGTTTGCAGTACGACCAGTCCGAGATCTGCACGAGCCGATCGCCGATCTCACGCACCACCAGGAAGCCGAACTTGGGGTGGTCGGGCAGCATCGGCGCGCGCCACTCGATGTTGATCGAGCCCGGGTTGCACAGCTGGTTCTGGAACGAGACACCGACCTCGCCGCCCGGGTAGGCAGGACCGCGCCGGCCCCAGGCCCGCGCGTTCGAGATCTCGGTGAGGGCGCCGTCGTAGCCGGGGCCGCGGGAGTTGGACTGGGCCAGCGCCTCCCCGACGATGGTGGTGAGGGAGAGGGCGAGGATGGTCGTTCGCATCATGGTGGCAGTGGACGAGGGCAGGCGGCAGGCGCGACGAATGCTAGCGCACGGCCGCCGCGATGACCTGCTCCGCGACCCGACATTGTGGGATGCGTCACGACGCATCACCCTTTCGTTGCAGACGGGGCTCTGCCGCCGGCGGCACGGACAACTCAGTCGCACCGGCGCCAACGCACCCGGCGGATCCGGGCTTCGGTCGCGAACGCGCTGACGCCGAGTGGCACACAAGGCAGCATCTCGCTGCGCAGGTCGATGGTGACGCCGGCGCGCGGCGTGCTCACGAACGGCTCGTCGTCGAGCCAGACCGCGACCTGGTTGGCGTCGACGCGGATCCGCACGGTGTAGTCACGGTCGGTCGCGAACGCGCGCAGCGTGCGGGTGTGGTTGGCGGACGCGTCGAGGCCGTCGAGGTTGGACAAGCCGCAGACGGTGCCGCCCCAGCCGCCGAGCACGACGGTCAGGAAGGTCGCTCCGACCGGGAACGTGACAGCGGCGAAGAAGTCGTTGCCGAGCAGCCGGGCCGCGGTCACTTCCAGTTCGTAGGCGCCGGAAGGGGCAACGCTCGCGTCTTGCAGGTTGATCCCGGTCAAGGGGCTGCCCATGCCCAGGAAGATCGCGCCGTCGCGCACCGCGACTTCGCCTTCGCCGCCGAACTGCGTGCTGACGAAGGGGCCCAGTGTTCGGCCGTCGAACAGCTCGTGCCACGGCTGCGGCGCCGGTGCACCGCGGCACGCGGTCAGCACGGCGACGAGCAGGGCAGCAGTGACGGTGCTTCGCGACACCGTCAGCGGCCGGTGAGCACGGGCATGGTGCTCTGCTTGAGGAACAGGATCGCCATGGCGTCGCGTTCGATGCCGAGGTCCCAATGCAGTTCGGCGGGCCAGTGGCCGTCGTCCTGCTGCGCGAGCACCAGCATCATCGCACCTTCGAAGTACCAGTCGCGATCGGCGATCAGCGCGATGCCCGACAGCAGCGCGGCGCGTTCGAGGCTGTAGAGGTAGTAGTAGAACCAGCGCGGCTGCCGGTCGATCGAGCCGGCGTGGTAACGCATGGTCATGTTCTGCGCGAGCCACGCAAAACCGTCGTTGCGGGCGCGGCTGGCGTCGTTCTGCAGCTTGATCCGCTTCTGTCCCGTGTAGTCCTCGAGCGCGGCCTGGCAGATGGCGAGGCCGGTGATGCCGGCGGCGGTCATGCTGCCGTAGGTCGGCGTGAGTTCGCCGCCGGACTTTGGCCCCTCGTAGCTCCAGCCCAGGGTCCGCGCGTACAACGTCGACACGGTGAACTTCTCGTCCGGCGCGGCGAGGCGACGCGCGTGGGTGCGGTAGTCGACGAGGTCGAGTTTGAGCTTCTCGCCCTCGGGGCTCTGGTCGGCCAGCAGGTGGTTGATGGCGCTCTCCCACACGGTCGAGGGCAGCTCGACGCCGCACAGGTGGGCGGAGTAGAGGCCGAGCAGGCCGTACTGGTTGACGGAGTTGTCGAAGCGCGGGCCGGCGACGTAGTTGAAGCGCAGCAGGTAGCCGCGGTCGACGCGCGTGTCGAGGTTGCCGAGCAGCTGGTCGGTCCATTGCTGCATCAGCCGTTTGTCGTCGTCGGGCACGACGCGTTTGCGCGGCCGATCGATGGCGCCCTGCTTGAGGTCGCCGAACTCACCGGCCGGCGCGTAGAGCGCTTCGAGCACCATCAAGGCGTTGCCCAGTGAGTAGGTGTCGACGAGCACGCGGCGACGCAGCTCGGCAAGGCCCGCCACGACCACGGGGTCGTCCTTGGGCACGCCGCCCTTGATCAGCGCCAGCAGGCCCAGCGCCAGGCGGCCGGCGTGGTAGCTGCGGTCGGCGTCCTCGGGTTCCCGCTTGAGCGACTGGGCGTCGAGGTTCTTGAGGTCGGCCTTGAGCCGGTTGGTGCCGCGTTCGATCGCCGCGGCGACCATCGCGCGGAACTTCGCGTCCTGGCCGTCGCGCGCCTCGACGAACTTCCAGCGCTCCCGTTGCCGCAGGTTCGCGGCCGGCTCCTTCCAGTCCTTGCCGCGCAACAGGCGGCCGTCGAGGTCGGTGCTGAACTCGGTGATCCGCACGCGGCCATCGGTGACGGCGAGCCGGCGGCGCACCGTGAGTTTGCCGTCGAGGCCGTAGGCGACGTGCGGTTTGACGAAGCGATCGATGAAGCGATTGCTGTCGCGGCGGTTGGCGGGTTCGGGCGTGTTCTTGACGGTCAGGTCCAGCGTCTGCCAGCCGTCGACGTCGACGGCGCTGGCGCGCCCCTTGACCACCAGGTCGCCGAGGCGATACAGCCGCCAGGCGTCGCCGTTGACGCTGCCGCCGGTGACGCCGCAACGCAGGTCCATCGCCATCCACCAGGCGAGGTCGCGCAGGTCGGCCGGCGGCAGTCGCACATTGCTGCCGTTCTCGAGGTCGCCGTGCAGCAGCAGCGGCGGCATGCGGTAGCCGCCGAACAGGTCGCCGCGCACACCGTCGACCTGGCGGCGTTCCTCTTCACTGAGCCGGGCCAGGTCCTCGCCGGTGCGGGCGCGCGGCGGCAGCTGCGTGAACAGTGCCATCGCGAAGTCGGCACACTGGTAACCGCCGGTGTTGGTGCAGCGCAGGGCGATGGTGTTGTCACCGCGTTGCCAGGCGTCGAGCTGTTCGCCGCTGAGCCACAGTTCGACGTTGCGGCCGACGCCGGGGCGATCGACCACCTTGACGCCGTTCCAGAACACCGCCAGGTCGTCGTCGTGGGTGACCTGCAGCAGCGCCGCCTTCGGCTTCTTGCTGCCCAGGTCGACGCGGGTGCGCAGGCACAGCACGTCACTGCGCCAGATCGTGCGCTGCGCGGGGTTCTTGCCGACGTCGGGGCCGAACTCGCCTTGACCCGTGGGCCAGTCGCGATCGTCGAAGTCGGGGCGTTCGAAGCCCTCGGGCACGGCGCTGGCCGGAGTGCCGAAGTAACGCCAACGGTGCGCGGCTTCGCCGTCGTTGCGGATCAGCCACGACGGGCGCAGTCGCGACGCCGCCGCGTCGAACTCGAACAGCTCGGTCTGTCGCTCGTAGACGAGCGCGCCGCGCTGCGGCACGTCGTGCACCACGCCCTGGGCGCCGGCCGTGGTCACCAAGGCGAGCGCGGTCAGCAGTGGGCGAAGGTGCATCGTGGCGAGGGGTGCGCTGTGGCTAGGAACCGAAGTTCAGGCCGCAGTCGGGGCAGCGGGTGGTGCCGGCCGTCTTGAACGGCGTGCCGCAGGCCGGGCAGGCCGACTCCTCGGCGTCGAAGTCGACTCCGGCGTCGACCAGCGGCAGGCCTTCGCGACGCACCATGTGGTCGAGGTGCTGCTGGTGCACGGCCATGGCACGCTCTGCTTGTTCGCTCGCGACCGCGAGCCAGGCGCGTTGTTCCCAGCCGCTGCCGGGCAGGGGCCCCGAGGCGGCCCGGATTCCAGCTTGACGCAGGCGGTCGGCGACTTCCTTGAGGTAGTCCGCCTTGCCCTGGAAGAGCATCTTCATGCCGGGAGGGAGATTCACGCGGCGGAGTCTACGTCCTCGGCGCGTTCGTGCCAGCCACTGCGACCTAACGCGCGGCGGTGAGCCCGTCGAGGGCGGCGCGCAGCGCCGGCAGATCCGCGGCGTCGGCTGGGATCGCGTCGATCAACACCAGCAGATCGTTGCGCACCACCGCGCGCAGCAGCCGTTCCTGCGGCGCGGTCGGGTCGACGACCCGGCGCGGCACACAGCGCAGCATGCGGGACCTGGCGGCCACGGGCACCGCGCCCGCCTCGCTGAGTGGCGCGAACGGCGTCCACGACAGCTTGTCGGCAGTGTCGGTGCCTGCAGCGTCGACGTCTGCACTGTCGGAAGCCGCCCTGACATCGAGCCCCGCGTCCGCGCTCAGCTTGTCGAGCCAGCGATCGGCGCTCGCCGTGCACCAGCGCGACAGGCCCGTTGGCACCGGGTAGCCGACGAGCCACAGACGTGAGCCGGCCGGGCTCGTCCAGACGACGCGGAACGCGGCGCCACCGCCGCGCTGTTCGACGCGCCACCCGTTCGGGCCCAGCAGTTCGATGCCGCTGGTGTCGTTGCGGTAGCGAACGCCCGTGAGCGTGCCGCCGGTGTGGTGACGCAAGGACTTGGCGGCGGTACCGGCGAAGTCGCAGTCGGTGTCGAGCAGGTGGTAACTGGCCAACAGTCGCTGCAGGTCGTCGCGCCTGGCCAACCACGTCGCCGCGCTGCAGCGCGCCAGCAGCACGTGCTGCAGGCCGCCGAACTGCACCACGTGCAGCGTTGCCACGCCGCCGTCGCTGCGTCGGGCCTGCAGACGGGCCCCCTCGATGTTGCTCGGTGCCGCGCCGCCTGGCTCGTGTGCCTGCGGCTCGTGGGCCGGCGGCAGCCAGGTCGTGGCCAGACCGGGGCGGGTGCCGGGGTCGAGTTCCCGCAGGCCCTCACCGAGCGCACGCGCCGTCGACAGTGCCGTCGCCTCGTGGTCGGCGATGCGCACGCTGATGTCGCAGGCCAGGTCGCTGCCGATCAGGTAGAAGGTCGCGCCTTCGAGCGCCTGGGCGCGTTCGTCGGGCATCGGCACGCACAGCCAACCCGACTCGCCGCCGATCGCATAGTTGCAGGCCGAACAGCGGAACGAGTTGCCGACGGGCTTCACCATCTCGCCCTTCACCTTCTCGCCGAGACGCCTTGGCATCGGCACATCGACGGCGAAGGTCGGCACGGCGCCTTTGGCGGCGTTGCCGGCGGTGACCTGGAATGCCATCACAGCACGTTCGACGACCTCGAAGTCGGCGGGCAGGCGTTCATCGGCGAACGTGATCGTGTGTTCGACGTCGGCGACGACGCGGGGGCCGATCGTGCGCGGCGTGCCGAGCAGCCTCGTGCGCCGCGCGGGCCCGTCGCCGAGCTGCAGCAGACGCCGCAGGTGTACCCCGTGCATCGCGTGCGCGCCGGGGTGGTCCGGCGCGAAGCGCCGCAGGTAGGCGGCCACATCGCCCCGCGCGAAGTCGCCGTCGAGTTCGCCGAGCACGGTTTCGATCGCGGTGCGCACCGGCAACACCCCTGTCTGGGCCCCTGTCTGGCCTGGCAGGCGACCGCTCGGCAGCGCGAGCGCCGTCGCCAGCAGCAGGGCCGCGCCGCGTGCCGCGCTCGCCAACACCCTTCTCTCCAGCACCCTGTTGGTCATCGCCCCTCCTGGCCCGCCGCCGCGAGCCAGTAGCCGTCGGCGAGGCCCGTCGACAACGCCAACGGCGCCTCGTCGTGGGCCAACTGCGCCAGCAGCGCGGGCAGCGGTGACGGTGAGTCCGCGTGCCGGAACTCGGCGGCGACGCGATTGGCGACGCGGCGTTCGAACGGCGTCGCATCGGGTTGTCGCAACCATACGAACCAGATCACGCCGGCCGCGGCGGCCAGCCACGGCAAGGTCGCCAGGCTGCGGCGTTGCCAGTTCGGCGTGGCGGTGCGCCTCCTGTGAGCAGCTTGTCCGTGAACCTCCTGCCGCGGCATCACCGGGCCAACTTCGGCGAGTGCGGCGAGCGTGCGCTGCACGAATGCGGGGCTCGGTTCGGGCGCCACGTAACGGGCCAGCAGTTCGTGCCAGCGGTCGCGGCGGTCGTCGAGCAGGCGCCGCAACGTGCGGTCGACGAAGTCCGGGCTCGGCGCGTCGGGGCCGAACGTCGCCAATTGCGCCGGTGAGAGCTCGGGCTCGACGTCCTCCGATTCCTGCCGAGGGCGGGTCTGCTCGAGATCCGCAGCCACCGCCGCGAGCGTGCGCGCGACGAAGTCCGCGGCGATCGGCGGCGCGGGCAACGTCAGCCACTCCTGTTCGGTCGGGAACGGCATCGCCGCGCCGGCGGTGGCCCAATCGAAGTCGCCGCCGAAGTCGCCGCCAATGTCCTCGCCATCCCGGTCGCGCATCACGCACCCGCCTTCAGGTAGGGAGCCAGCTGCGCGCGCAGCGTTTCCTTGGCGCGGAACAGTCGCGATTTGACCGTGCCTTCGCTGACGCCGGTGATCGCCGCGATCTCGCGGTAGTCGAGGTCTTCGTACTCACGCAGCACGAACACCATGCGTTGGTCTTCCCCCAGCGTCGCCAGGGCCTCGCCGATGACGCGGCCGAGCTCGGCGTTCTCCGCGTCGTGGGTGGGCTGCAGTTCGCGCCGGTCCGGCAGTTCGCGGCGCGGTCCGTCGTCGGGCTGCTCGTCGAGGCTCGCGGTCGGCAGGCGCCGGCGCTTGAGCACGTCGTAGCAGTGGTTGCGCACGAACGTGTAGACCCAGGTCGTGAACTTGGCGCGCTCGGGGTCGAACCGGTCCAGGGCGCGGAACACCTTCAGGAACACCTCCTGCGCCAGGTCCTCGACGTCGCGGCGCCAGCGCGGTCCCAGGAAGCGGAAGATCGTCGCCAGGATCGGCCGGTGCAGCGCTTCGACGATCTCGCGCGACGCGGCTTCGTCGCCGCGCTGTGCGCGCTGCACCGTGCTGGTGGGGATGTCGGTCACGCGTGAGGTTCGAAGGTCCGGCGGCCGGCGGCGTGATTCGAGCGGATCACCGGTTGGTTCCGGGGATTTGCAGTTCCTCGAGCCTACAGCTTGTAGGGCATCAACTCGGGGTCGTCGCCGGTCTCTCCGAGCAGTTCGTCGACGAGCTTCTTGTCGACCACGACCTTCTGGCCGGCCCGTTCGCTGGCCTCGAACGACAGCTCCTCGAGGCACTTCTCGAGGATCGTCATCAACCGGCGGGCGCCGATGTCCTGGGTCGTCTTGTTGGCGCGGAAGGCGAGGGCGGCCAGGCGCTGCAGGCCGTCGGGTGCGAACTCCAGGCTCACGTTCTCGGTGCCGAACAGGGCCACGTACTGGCGCGCCAGCGCGTTCTTGGGTTCGCTGAGGATGCGCACGAAGTCGGCTTCGGTCAGCGAGCGCAGCGCGACGCGCACCGGGAAACGCCCCTGCAGCTCGGGGATCAGCTCGCTGGGCTTGTGGAAGTGGAACGCGCCCGCGGCCAGGAACAGCACGTGGTCGGTGCGCACGTGGCCGTAGCGCGTGTAGACGGCGCAGCCCTCGACCACGGACAGCAGGTCGCGCTGCACACCCTCGCGCGAGACGTCGGGGCCGTCGCTGCCGCCGGAGCTGACGATCTTGTCGATCTCGTCGACGAACACGATGCCGTCGTACTGGGCGCGGTCCAGTGCCTCGCTGACGATCGCGTCGTGGTCGAGCAGCTTGTCGGCCTCCTCGTCGTGCAGCAGCTTTCGCGCCTCGGCGATGGTCAGCTTCCGCACCTTGGTGCGCTTCTGCGGCGCGCGGCCCCACATCTCCTGCAGCGCCTGGGCGTCGATGCCCATGGTCTCGTTGCCCTGCGGGCCCATCACGCTCAGCGTCGGCGTGCGGGAGTCGCGCAGTTCGATGTCGACCGGGCGGGTCTCGATGCGGCCTTGGCGAAGGTCGTCGCGCAGCCGGGCGCGGGCCTGTTCGCGGCCGGCGAGGTCGGGTTCACCGAACGGCTCGACCGGCGCGGTGGGGCGAGGTCGCCAGATCCCGTCTTCGACCACGCCGGCCAGCGACGAGCCGTCCTGGTAGTCGGCGATGCCGGCTTCTTCGGCGAGCGCGTCGAACAGGCGATCCTCGGCGGCGGCGGCGGCGCGCTGCTCGACCTCGTGCACCTTCTCGCTGCGCACCAGCGCCACCGCGGCGTCGACCAGGTCGCGCACCATCGATTCGACGTCGCGGCCGTGGTAGCCGGTCTCGCTGTACTTGGTGGCCTCGACCTTGACGAACGGCGCGCGCGCCAATGTCGCCAGGCGGCGCGCGATCTCGGTCTTGCCGACGCCGGTCGGGCCGATCAGCAGGATGTTCTTGGGGTAGACGTCGGCGGCGACGTCGGCCGGCAGCTGGCGTCGGCGCCAGCGGTTGCGCAGCGCCACGGCGACGGCGCGTTTGGCCTTCTGCTGGCCGACGATGTAGTCGTCGAGCCGGCGGACGATTTCGCGGGGGGTGAGTTCGGCGCCGAAGTCGGTCATGTGGGGCCGAGCAGCATAGCGACAACGGCCCCAGGACAGAGGAGGAAGCGCGGCGTCGGCCGCGCGTCAGTCCACGGCGCTACTTGTTCTCTTCCGCCTGCTTCTTGACGCGTTCGGCGCGGTCCTTCTGGAACGTGTCCTCGTCCGGGTACTTGCCCAGCAGGCCCAGCCAGCCGTTGACGGTGCGCGTGTTCCACTCCGCCTTGGCCGGGTGGATGTCCTCGGTGGCTTCGACGGGCGCAAACCGCGCGTTCAGGCCAGCGGTGATGTCCTCGAGCACCTTGTTCAATTCGAACGCGGTGCCCGACTCGTAGTTGTCGCGGTAGTTGAGGGTGCGCAGTTTCTCGACGATGCCGAACATCGCCGCGTAACGCAGTTCGCGCTCGGTCAGCTGTGCCTTGGCGCGGATGCCGGCAACACCGCCGCCGGCGACGTCCTCGAGCAGGCCACGGAGCTTGGCTTTGGTCGCGTCGTCGACCGACGCGGGCCACTGCACCTCGGGGTAACTCTTGGGGTCGGTCACCTGGTCCATCGACTGCGGCGGGTTGCGCAGCTTCTGCCACGGTTGTTTGGGCTGGCCGGAGTCGCTGTCTTCGGGCGGGATGCTGGCCTCGGTGGGCTTCTCCGCGGGCTTTTCGACCGGCGTGACCTCGGTGCGGTCGGCGGTGGCATCCGCTGGCTTCTCGGCGGGCTTCTCCGCTGGCTTCTCGGCTGGCTTCTCCGCTGGCTTCTCGCTGGGCTTGTCCGCCGGTTTGTCGGCAGGCTTGGACGCTTGCGCGGTGTTGTTCGCGCTGCTGCCGCCGTCCGTGGTGTCGCCACCCTGGTTGTTCATCATCAACACGACGACGACCACGACCGCGATCAGGCCGACGCCACCGAGGATCAGCGGCATCGAGTTGCTCTTCTTGGTTTCACCGCCGCGTTCGCGACGGCCGCCGCGCGTGGGTTTGTCGCCGCCGTCATCCTTGGCGGCGCGACCCTTGCTCGCGCGGGCCGGTCGTTCGGTCGCGGTCTTGGCCGCCGCGGCTGCCGGGCGGGCGACGGCTGGCCGGGCTTCTGCCGGACGGGCTGCCGCCGGCTTGGCCGCGGCGGGGGCCGCAGGCGCGTTGCCCGCCGCGCGTTGGCCGGCGACGTCGATCACGCTGCCACACTTCTGGCACTTGGCTTGGGAACCGGAGAACGACTCGGGCAGCTTGTACTTGGCGCCGCAGTTGTCGCACTGGATGGGGACGAAGGTCATGGCTTGCTCGGTGCGTGAGTTCGCGGGGAGGACGAGGGACGAGATGGTGGCGTGGGGGAGGCGATCGACTTCGGCGCGGGCTACTTGCCGTCCTTCTTCTTGGGGTCGTCGAGCGGTTCGTCGAGGTTCTCGCTCAGGTTGATGAACTCGCTGAGGTCGCCGTTGCTGAAGCGCCACCAGAACGCGAACCACTGCCGCACGCAGGACTCGCGCTTCTGCTTGTCCTTGGCCGCGTCGCCGGAGCTCTCGACCTGGTAGTTGACGGCGTAGCCGGTGAACGTGACCAGCGCGCGGTTGAGCTGGCTCAGCTTCTGGTTGTTGGCGTTGACGTCGCCGTAGAGTTCGTACATCGCGTTGAGTACGCGCGGCACGACGGCCTTGCGTTCGTCGAGCTCCTGCACCCTGAGGGTCGCGCGCGCGAAGATGCCGCCGGGCGACTCGGGGTCGGCGCTGCGCAGGATGTCGGCGACGATCTCGTCGGCCATCTTCTGCAGGGCCGGCGTCGCCTGGTCCCAGTGCGGCACGGGGGTCGGTTGCGACTCCTTGACCTTGCGCGTGCCGGCGCTGTCGGTGATCTCGACGACATCGGGCTTGGCGATGTCCTTGTTGCCCACGTAGGTCGTCTTGCTCGGGTCGGGCTTGTCGCGCACCGGCGCCAGCTTGACCGACCAGCCCGTAACCTTGACCTGCTCACCCTGGGCTTGGAACGTCACCTCGATCTCGCCGCGCGTGTTCTTGCGGTAGTCGTCGGTGCCGGGCTTGGGCGTGACGAACAGCGTGCCGGTGCCGCTGGCCGCGGTCATCGCCTCTTCGCTGTTCAGCGTGCCGCTGACGCAGTCGAGTTCGCGCAGGAAACGAGTGCTCTCGTGGGTCTGCAGCGCCGCGTAGATCGCGTTGTCGTCGTCGGGCGTGACCTCGAGCATCTTCGCCAGCGCGCTCATGTCGCTGGCGCGGCCGATCGCCAGTTGGTTGTTGCTGCCGATCGCCTGGCCCCACTTGACCAGCTGGTCGGTGCGCGGGTTGTTGCCGATCGTGTAGACGACCTTGGGCGGTTCGACCGGTTTGGGTTTGGCGGGTTGGTCGGGCGTGCTGTTGGACATCACCGCGAACAGCACGACGATCGCCAGACCGCCGATGCCGAACCCGATGTAGGCCTTGCTGTTGTCCTGGGTGCGGGCGCGTTTGCCGACCGTGGTCTTGCCGAAGAACACGCGGTGGCATTCGCGGCACTCGATCTTGGCGTCGAGGTTCTCTTCGGTGATGCGGTACTTGGTGCCGCATTGTGGGCAGCTGATGTCCACCTTGCCGTCGCTGCGGACCTTGGAGGCGCGGCCGCCGGCAGCGGCGCGGGAGGATGACGAAGAGGACGCTGAGGTTCGACGGCGGGTCACGGGAGTCTTGCCTGGAGGTGAGGGCGCCTGGGGAAGGGGAGCCAGCAGCCGCGGAGGGGCAGCGCGACATCGGCAGGGCGGCCACGGTAAGGGTGGTCCGGCCAACGTGCAACGGAGGGTAGGAGGTTCAGGGGCCGATGGCTTACATCTGCAACCATGCGCTTTCGGCTCGACACCGACATGCGGCCGGCAGGCGACCAGCCGCTGGCCATCGATCAACTCTGTGGCTGGCTGGCCGGAGGGGCGCCCGCGGCGACGTTGCTGGGTGTCACCGGCTCGGGCAAGACGTTCACGGTCGCGCACGTGATCGAGAAGCTGCAGCGGCCGACGCTGGTGCTGGCGCCCAACAAGACCCTCGCGGCGCAGCTCTACGCCGAGTTCAAGTCGTTCTTCCCCGACAACGCGGTCGAGTACTTCGTCAGCTACTACGACTACTTCCAGCCCGAGGCCTACGTGCCGACGACAGACACGTTCATCGAGAAGGACTCGATGATCAACGAGGCGATCGAGCGCATGCGCAACTCGGCGACGCGTTCGCTGATGGAACGCCGCGACGTGCTGATCGTCGCTTCGATCAGCTGCATCTACGGCTTGGGTTCGCCCGAGAACTACCGCGAGTTGTCGGTGCAGGTCCGGCGCGGCCAGAAGGTGCAGCGCGACGTGCTGCTGCGGCAGCTGACCGCGATCCAGTTCGTGCGCGACAACTTCGACTTCCAGGCGGGGCGCTTCCGCGTGCGTGGCGACGTCGTCGAGGTCTACCCGGCCTACGAGGAGGCGCGCGCGATCCGCATCGAACTGTGGGGCGACGAGGTCGAGGCGATCTTCGCGATCGATCCGTTGCGCGGCGAGGTGCTCGAGACGCTCGAGCAGATCACCATCTATCCGACCTCACACTACGTCGCCACCGAGGACCAGCTGCAGCGCGCCTGCGAGACGATCGAACAGGAACTCGAGGTGCGGCTGCGCGAACTCGAGCGGCAGAACAAGCTGCTCGAGGCGCAGCGCCTGGGCCAGCGCACGCGGCACGACCTCGAGATGCTGCGTGAGACCGGTCTGTGCCGCGGCATCGAGAACTACAGCCGTCACCTCGACGGCCGCCGTCCCGGCCAGCCGCCGGCGACGCTGCTGCACTACTTCCCCGACGACTTCCTGTTCGTCGTCGACGAGTCGCACGTGGCGATGCCGCAGGCCGGCGCGATGTATCGCGGCGACCAGGCGCGCAAGAAGACGCTCGTCGACTACGGCTTCCGTCTGCCGAGTGCACTCGACAACCGGCCGCTGCAGTTCGAGGAGCTCGAGGCGCTGCTGCGCCAGGTGCTGTTCGTGTCGGCGACGCCCGCCGACTACGAGAAGCGCAAGAGCGACGACCGCATCACCGAGCTCGTCGTGCGTCCCACGGGCCTGGTCGATCCGCCGGTCGACGTGCGCCCGGCACAGGGCCAGGTCGACGACGTCGTCGGCGAGGTGCGCAAGCGTGCCGCGCTGAAGGAACGTGTCCTGATCACGACGCTGACCAAACGTTCGGCCGAGGAACTCACCGACTATCTGCGCGACCTGGGCATCAAGGTGCGTTACCTGCACAGCGACATCGACAGCCTCGAACGCACCGCGCTGATCCGCGACCTGCGCCTGGGCGTGTTCGACGTGCTCGTCGGCATCAACCTGCTGCGCGAAGGCCTCGACATCCCCGAGGTCACTCTGGTCGCCGTGCTCGACGCCGACAAGGAAGGTTACCTGCGCAGCAAGACGTCGCTGATCCAGACCTGCGGCCGCGCCGCGCGCAACTCCGACGGCCGCGTGATCCTCTACGCCGACAAGCGCACCGACTCGATCGAGGGCGCGCTCGCCGAGATGGATCGTCGCCGCACCAAGCAGTTGGCGCACAACGAGGAGTTCGACGTCACGCCGACGACCATCGTCAAGCCCGTGCGCGAGCTGCTCGAAGCGTTCGAGGGTGACACCGAGGACGATGGTGGCGACAGCGGCGGGCGCAAGGGCAAGAAGGGCAAGGGCCGCGGCCGCGGTAAGCAGAAGGCAGACGGCGGTGGTGGGGGTGGACCGTCCCCGAGCAAGACCGAGTTCGCCGATCACCGCACGATGATGGTGCACCTCAAGAAGCTGCGCGCCGAGATGATGGCGGCGGCGAAGAACCTGGACTTCGAGCTGGCGGCGCGCATTCGCGACGAGGTGTTCCGCATCGAGAAGATGAGCATGGAGCTGCTGTAGGAGGGGGGAGCTGTTCTGGAGCTGGAAGGGATCGGTATCCTGCGCGCCCATGCCAAGACTCGGGATCGACGTCCTTGCGATGCTGGCCAGCGGGCTTCTGGTCGGCATTCCGATCGCGCAGCGGCCCGTGGTGCCGGTGATGCCCGGTGGCTCCGCTGGTGTGCTCGAACTGAAGGAGGAGCGCGGGATCCTGCATGCCTACGGGAGCGGCTACAACCGTTCCCTCGACGGCGGTCGGACGTGGTTGCCGGTCTCGCGGGCCGTGCCGGGGGCCAACGGCTTGGTGTGCCACGGCGACCTGTTGGTCTCCGCCTGGACATCACCCAGCGTCGCGGTCGCGCGGTCGATCGACGCCGGAACGACCTGGTCGCTGCCTCACGTGCTCACGCCGAGCGCGGGATTTGCCAGCAGGCGCCAGCGGGTCCTGTTCGAGGTGGATGGGGTTCTGCTGGTGATCTGGGGTGAGGCACGCGGAGCGGTTCGCGACCTCCTGATGAACCGTTCCACCGACGGTGGCGTCACCTGGCAGCCACAGCCGACGCGTCTCGACATCCTCGCGTCCGACGGCATCTCCGAGGACTTCGACGTGGCCAGCGACGGCGCGGTGGCCTGGGTCGTGTGGTCCGAGGTGCAGGCGACTTCGAGGCTCGTGCACTACCAGCGATCGTCGGACCGTGGTGCCACGTGGAATGCGATGGCCAACGCCGTCCCGGCTCCGCCGGGTGCGAACGTCGCGAGCGGTCTTGGGGCGGCGGGTGGTGTGATCACGATCGGCCTGGCAGGACATGGCCAACCCGGCGCGTTCCTCGTTCGCTCAGCGGACGGTGGAGCTTCCTGGACGACGACTCTCGCCGAGCCTTACTGGGACGCGGGGCCGCGTGACTTCGTCTTCACGGGGAGTTCGATCTACGCGCTCGCGCCGAGTCAGTATCACCTGTTCCGTTTGGCTGCCTCTGCAGATGGCGGCCTGACCTGGACGACCTCGGGACCAGTGGGAGGAAACGGCATCTACAGCGGCAACCTGACTCTCGCCGCAATTGGCGACACGGTCGCCGTGGTCGGCACCTATTGGTTCATCGTGAGTGCGAGCGCGTATCCATGGCTGGTTTCGATTCGCTCGACGGACCGCGGCCTCACTTGGTCCTACCAACCGTTGGCACACACACCGCCGATCACCCCGGTCTCCCTGCAGTCACGCGCACAGGTGCTGACCACCGAGTCGGGTGTCTACGTTGCGTCCTGGGACATCTGGGGCCCGACGTACCTCGAGATGATCGCGGGTCACTTGCGCTACGGTACGGGCACCGCCGGCGCCGCGAATCTCGAGCCGATGCTACGTGGTGAAGGTGTGCCTGCGCCGGGCGCGAAGACAACGCTCGATCTCACCAATGCGCGCGGTGGCACGCTCGCGGCGTTGCTCGCGACGTTCGCTGGCCCTGCGGCGATTCCACTCGGCGCGGCGACACAGTGGGTGTCGCCGCCGCTGATCCCGTTCGTCTTCGTGACTAGTGGCATGACCGGTGCTCCGGGTGCCGGCGCGGCCTCGTTGTCGATCACGATTCCCCACAACCCCGCGTTCAGGGGCTTGCGCATCAACAGCCAGGCCTTCCTGCTCGATTCGGCCGGCCCTGGCGGCTTCAGCGCGACGGCAGGTCTCGAGTCCTGGGTGCTCTGAGCCTGGTGGTCGCTTCGGGGCCGTGCCCTCGACCGCGTGATCAGGGCTGGTCCTGCGGGGTTTTGTTGGGCTGCGATCGGTTGCCGTCAGAGGGAACGGAGCGGTTGCCGTCAGAGGGAACGGAGCTATATTAGTGCGCAATCAAGAACGCGCAGCGATGTCGACCAGCAAGAGGCAGCCAAGAACGAACCAGCCCAAGGCCCAGCAGCTGCCGTTCCCCAACCAGCACGGCGGTCGCCGGCGGGGCGCGGGACGCAAGCCCAAGGGTGAGAGCGCCGGCGTCGATCACCGTACGCGGCCGGCCCAGGCGTCGCGCTTTCCGGTGCACGTCACCGTCAAACTGCAGGCGGGGTTGCCTCGGTTGCGTTCGCGCGAGACCTATGCGGCGCTGCGCGAGGCGTTCGTGGCGGGTTGCGAACGGGGCGGGTTTCGGCTGGTGCAGTACGCGGTGCTGAACGATCACCTGCACTTCGTCGTCGAGGCGTCGGGGCGGTCGGTGCTGTCGCGGGGTGTGCAGGGGCTGCTGATCCGGATCGCGCGCCGGCTGAACAAGCTGTGGGAACGGCGGGGCAAGGTGTTCGCCGACCGCTATCACGACCGCGTGTTGAAGTCGCCCAGCGAGGTGCGCAATGTGCTGCGCTACGTGCTGGGGAACGGCAAGAAGCACGCGGCACAGGGGCGCGAGGTGAGTGTTCCGCAGGCGATGGACACGTTCACTTCGGCGCCGTGGTTCGATGGCTTCCGCGAGCGAATCGTCGTGAAGGGGCTCGACGACGTCGCGCGACCGGTCACGACGGCGCGCACCTGGATGTTGTCGCTGGGCTGGCGGCGGCTGGGGCTGTTGTCGGTGCATGAAATGCCTGCGACCGCCTGACCCGTCGCCCGACACGTTCGCTTGACGCCATTACGCGAGTCCTGCCGCATTCGTTGCGACGTTCGCTGGGCCTGTCCGGACCCCGACCCGGCGGCCGCCGGTGGCTTCTGCACGACGGCGGGGCTGAAGACGTGGATCCTGTGGTGCGGCGGCGACGGTGCAGGACGAGTGTTGGTGTAGTCCCGGTGTTTGCACCCCATTGCTGCTACGCTTGCGTAGCGCGCCGCCGCGGTCGCGCCCGAATCGAGGCCCGAGCTGCGTCATCCCCGCCTGGAATGGTAGTTGCCGAGCGGGGCGCCCTCTCAGGCAGCCCATGGAAGTGATCCTCAGGTCCACCGTTCTCTCGTTTGTCCTTTCCGCCCCGATCGCAGCGCAGATCTGGTCGCCGCTCGATGGCGAACCGAACCAGCTCACCGCGCTCGTCTACGACGCCGCGCAACAGCGGCTGCTCGGCATCGTCGCCTGGCCGCAGCAGACCTGGAGCTTCGACGGCGGGCGCTGGCGCCGGCATCAGCCGGACGGCCTGCGCGTCGCGTCGGGGTTGCAGCCGATGACCCGGTTCGCGGCCTATGACGATGGCCGCGCGCAGGCCGTGCTCGTGAGCGCGCCGATCCAGTTCCAGCCCTCGCGCACCTTCGTGAGTTCGTTTGGCGGCTGGCGCGCGGTGACGACCTCGGCGCCTGACCTGCAGAACACCGCGCTCGCCTTCGATCCGAACAGCAACCGGCTGCTCGCGTTCGGTGGCTACGACACCGGCTACTTCGAGACCGACGCGATGTTCGCCTGGGACGGCGCGACGTGGTCGCAGCTGTCGCCGTCCGCGCGTCCTTCGCCGCGCGTCGATCACGCGATGGCGCTCGACCATGCGCGTGCACGGGTCGTGTTGTTCGGTGGGCGGTTGCAGAACAGCGCGCTGGGCGACACCTGGGAATGGGATGGCGTGACCTGGACGCAGCGCGCGCCAGCCACGGCGCCGGCGGCGCGCTCGGCGTCGATGGCCTGGGACGCGGCGCGGCAGCGCGTGGTCTTGCTCGGCGGCGTGGGGCAGTCGGGCAACCCGTTGGCCGACACCTGGGAGTGGGACGGCGTGAACTGGTCGGCGAGCGGCAATCTGCCGGCGGGGTGGGGTGGCCTGGCCTGCAGCGACGCCGCGACCGTGGTGATCGGCAACACCCGCGGTGAGCTGTGGCGTCGCGCGGGCACGGGCTGGAACGTGCTGCACGCCTCGCCCAGGCCGCAGGTGTACTCGGCCGGTCTCGCCTGGGACGACGCGCGCGCCGAGGCAGTGTGCGTCGAGGGCTACGGCAACGGTACCTGGACCTGGAACGGCGGCTGGCAGCAACGCAGCACCACGGGGCCATCGGGCCGCGTCGGCAACGCGATCGCGCCGCGCGGCAACGACGTGGTGTTGTTCGGTGGACTCGACTCCCGCTATGCGCCGATCTACGGCTTCTACGACGAGACCTGGACCTGGAACGGGCAGGGCTGGTCGCAGGCTGCGCCCGCGACCGTGCCGCCGCCGCGCATCGACCACGCGATGGTGGGCCTCGGCAACTCGGTGCTGATGTTCGGCGGCCACGGTCCCATCGGCGAACTCGGTGACACCTGGATCTACGACGGCGTCGACTGGACGCAGCGGCAACCGGTCGCATCGCCTTCGTCGCGCCGCCGTCCGGCACTCGCCTTCGACGGTACGCGCCAACGCGCAGTGCTGTTCGGCGGCGTCTCGCAGGCCGTGGGCCTGGGCGACACCTGGGAGTGGGACGGCCAGAACTGGCATGCGTTCGCGCCGCCCGGTCAGCCCTTCCCAGGCTCGTGGGGAATGGCGGCGACGGCCGCGGGCGTCGTGATGCAGCAGGCCGACACCTGGCTCTGGAACGGCACCGACTGGATCGCCTCGCCGTGGTCGGGCTCCTTGTCGTACTACGACGCGCGCCTGTTGTGGGACAGCGCGGGCCAGCGGCTGCTGGCGTTCGGAGCCCAGGGGGATGCGTACTCGTTCGGCGCGACGTTCCCGAGCGTCGTCGCGGACCCCTTGTATTGCGGCAACCCGACGGGGCTGCGCCTGTTCGGCGAGCCGCGCCTGGGCACCACGCCCGACGTGCATTGTGAGGGCGCGCCGGCTTCGCTCGTGTTCACGCTGTTCGGCCTGCAGTTGCAGTACACGACCTGGGCTCCGGGCTGTCTGCAGGGCACGGCGGCGGACGCGCTGCACATCGGCGCCACGGATTCGCTAGGTCATCTCGACGTGCCACTGGCGATCCCGGCCGACCCCGCGCTGCGTGGGCTGGTGATCTACTCGCAGGCGGCGGTGCTCGACGGCGGTCCGGTGTTCGGCGCGTCGATCACGAGCCTGCTGAACCTGACGATCGGGGACTAGTCCTCGATCGAGCGAGTGCGTGCCTTTCCGATCGCGACGTGGTCTTCGGCGCACGATCGGCCAACAGGCACGAAGACACGTGACACGAGGCGGTGACAGGTCGGCCCCTGGATCCCGCGCGGGCTTGGGTAGCATTCGCCCGATGCGACGGACCCTGCCGTTCTTGTTCTCGCTGCTGTGGGCCGGCCTGGTCCACGCGCAGCAAGTGATCCCCCTGACGGTCACCGGTATGCCCGAGAAGGCACCGCTGTCGGTCACCGCCCAGCACGACGGCAGCAACCTCGAGGTGTTGTTCGCCCTCAAACCGAGTTGGCACGTCTACACGCGCGACACCGGCGGTGGCCAACCCGTCGCGCTGAAGGTCACGGGCGGTGCGTTCGCGGCGGGCGGCGCCATGGTGATGCCGCCCGACGACCACGGACAGGTCACCGGCAAGGCGACGTTCCAGCTGCCGCTGCGGCGGATCGGCGACGGCGGTCTGCTGCAGGCGCAGTTGGACTTCATGGTCTGCGACCCGCTCGAGTGCCTGCCGCCGATCACGCTGCAGTTGTGCACCGGGGCGCAAGCGGCGGCGCCAGCGCCGATCAAGGTGCTGCTGGTCGCGGTCGACAAGGAGGAACGCACCGAACGCATTGCCGCGTTCTTGCGGCAGCGCGGCTGCGAGGTCGGGGTCACGACCTACGCCGAGGTGCGCGGCGACGACTGCGATCGCTTCGACGTCGTGCTCGCCGATTCGCCGACGTTCCGCAACGTGAAGGGCCAGACGGCGAACGCGCGCAAGTTTCCGCGCACGACCACGCCGATCGTGGCTGTCGGCTTCCTCGGCACCGAGCTCATCGAAGGCCAGAAGGTCGCGATGACCAGCGGCTACATTTGAATCTGCATGGACCATCAGGGCCACGGGTTGGCTCTGGACCACGCGATCTTCAACACTCCCAACAAGGTCAGCTTCCCGGGCGTGCAGACGCCGCGGCAGCCGCAGCACGTCGGCCAGAAGAGCGTGCTCTACCCCGACGGCGTCGGCGAGACGTTCACGCTGGTGGCGTTCGAGAAACCGCTGCCCGAAGGTGAGTGGAACCCCACGATCGTCAACCACGAGGGCTTCTTCACCGACGTGCCGGGCTTCGAGAACCTCGCCGAAGGCCACTCGGCCAAGTGCCTGGGCAGCCTGTCGCTGGCGCGGCAGGGCACGTGGTTCTACTGGGGTTACTCGGCCGATCCCGAACGGCTCACCGATCCGGCGAAGGACACGCTGCTCAACGTGCTGCACTACATGCGCGGCAAACGGGACAGCCTCACGGTGCCGTTCGTCAACGTGACGCGGCAGATCTTCGCGGTCTATCTCGACCTCTACCAGGAGAGCGGTTACCTGCGCGGCGTCGAGGAGCACATGCCCGGGCAGCTCGTCGAGGACACGCTCGCCACCTACACCGATCGCACGCCGGCCGGCGCGGCGGCCTGGCTGCAGAAGTACGGGCCCTACCTGTTCACGGGCAAGGGTGAGTTGCACAAGAGCCAACGCTACAAGCAGCGGTACGAGATCGATGTCGACGCGATGGCGCTCGGCACGCCCAACCAGTTGCGCGCCAGTCTGGAGCGCTGGATCGCGTTGGCCGCCGGCCCTGCTGGTGAGGACCATGACCGCGCCGCGCGCTGTCTGTCGCGTTACGTGCGGGCCGAACTCGCGCCCAACGACGGCGATTGGCCGAAGTGGTACGCGGCGCAGAAGGATCGCATCGTATTCGTCGAGTCGGCGGGGTTCTGGTGGCTCGTCGATCCGCGCGTGCTCGAACGGGAAGCGGCAGCAAAGGCGGCGGCCAAGTAGGGTCGCCGCGAGCGCGGCAGCGCCAGGACGGACGCTGACCGGCGAGGCGCGGCATCGGCGGCAGCTCACGTCTCGTAGCGCGTCAGCCAATCCTCGCGGCCCGGCACCCGGCCGTGCACCGCGTCCAGATACCGCGCCTGCAGCTTCTCGGTCACCGGCCCACGCGCGCCACAACCGATCACGTGGCCGTCGATGCCGCGCACCGGCGTGACCTCGGCGGCGGTGCCGGTCAGGAACACCTCGTGGGCGGTCAGCAGCGTGTCGCGCGCGAACGCCCGTTCCTGCACTTCGATGCCCAGTTCGGTCGCGAGCGAGAGCACCGAGGCGCGCGTGATGCCGGAGAGGATCGGCAACGACAGCGGCGGGGTCAGCAGCACGCCGTCCTTGACGACGAACAGGTTCTCGCCGGTGGCCTCGGCGACGTTGCCGTCGTCGTCGAGCAGGATCGCCTCGTCGTAGCCGGCGTGCACCGCGGCGCGTTTGGCGAGGATCGAGTTGACGTACTGACCGTTCACCTTGCCTTTGGGCAAGAACGAGCGTGCGTTCATGCGCACCGTCGACGAGACCTGCGCGCAGATCCCGCGCCGCACCCCTTCGTCGCCGAGATACCGGCCCCATGGCCAGGTGGCGATGGCGACGCGGGTGCGGTTGTGCATCGCGCCCAGCCCGCGGCTGCCGTCGTCGACGAACACGATCGGTCGCACGTAGCCCGCCCGCAGTTGATTGGCCTGCAGGGTCGCGACGCAGGCCGCCATCAGGGTCGACACGTCGAACGGGATGGTCACGTAGAGCATCGCCGCCGAGCGGAACAGGCGCTCGATGTGGTCGCGCAGGCGGAACACGGCCGGGCCGCCGTCGGCGTCGTAGGCGCGGATGCCTTCGAACGCGCCGAGCCCGTAGTGCAGGGTGTGGGTCATCACCGGCACCGTCGCCGCCGCGGTCGCCACCAGTTCGCCGTCGAGCCACGTGAACGGCACCTGGAAAGCTGCGGGGACGGTGTCGACGGGTCGGGACATGCGCCCGAAGGATAGGGCCGGTCCGCCGTCGGCCGCCATGGTGACCTTGGCACCGGCGGAAAGTGATGATCCGGGCTTACCCCTTTGCCGTTGCGCGGCTCCAAGCGCGCAGCCCGGCGCCGCTCTCCGTATGCTCGCGGCAGAACCCGGGAAGCAATCGCGTCGCGCGCTCGTCCACGCCCGCCACGCAGCTCCGCGAGTTCTCGCCCCCTTCGCGATGCGACCACCTCCACTTCCGCCCGATCCCCTTTCGCCCGTTCCTCGCGCGCCCGGCTCCGGTCTCGGCATGCTGGCGTTCGCGGTCATCGCCGTGGTGATGCTCGGCTGCTCGGCCGCGAGCTACCGCGCCGACGCCGACCGCGAAGTCGCCACCATCCTCGGCGAAACCACGGCGCAGGAACTCGGCAACCGCAAGGAGTGGGTCGTGCGGCCGGAATCGGAACCGGAACCGGCGCCCGCACTGCCGGTCGAGCCGGGCCCTCCTGTTGGCCCTCCTGTTGGCGATCCAGCTGGCGATCCGGCTGGTGATCCGGCGGCGGCCCCCGCGGCCGCGGCCGCGGCGCCCGAGGTGCTCTACGACCTGCAGAAGTCGTTGCAGACCGCGTTCCAGGGGAACCGCGACTTCCTGGCCCGCAAGGAGTCCCTCTACCAACAGGGGTTGTCCTACTCGCTGACCCGTTTCCAGTTCGGCCCGCAGTTCACCGCCGCGGTCAGTTACCTGTGGTCGACCCAGGAGGCGGGCAGCGACAATCAGGGCACGTCGGTGCAGTTCGGCGCCAGCCAGATCCTGCCGACCGGCGGCACGCTGGCGCTGACCTCGTCGGCGAGTGCGTTGTGGCCCTACGGTGCCGGCATCGGGTTCGGCAGCGACAGCTACTCGACCGTGGTCGGCGCGACGCTGACCCAGCCGCTGCTGCGCGGCTCGGGGTACGAGATCTCCCACGAAGCCCTGACCCAGGCCGAACGCAGCCTCGTCTACGCGATCCGCGACTTCGAACTGTACCGCGAGAACTTCTCGATCCAGGTGGCGCGCACCTACTACGACCTGGTCAGCCAGCAGCGCACCCTGGCGCTCGAGGACGCCAACTACGAAGGCGCGGTGTTCGACCGCGGCAAGGCCGAGGCGCTCTACCAGGTGGGCCGCAACAGCGAACAGGAAGTGTTCCGCGCGCGGCGTCGCGAGATCGAGGCCAAGGACCAGTTGATCAGCGCGCGCGCCGGCTACGACCGCGCCATCGACGAGTTCAAGATCCTGCTCGGCCTGCCGACGACGACGCGGCTCGACGTCGCCGACAGCGAGGCGCCGTTCGAGCCGGTGCGCATGCGCGAGGAGGCGGCGGTCGCGGCAGCGCGGCACAACCGCCTGGATCTGATCTCGCAGCGGCAGCAGGTCGAAGACGCCGAACGCGCCCTGCGCATCGCCACCGACAACCTGCTGCCCGACATCGACCTGGTCGCCAACTACGGCATCCTCGGCGCCGACAACGACGTCAGCGGCGCCGGGCCCGAGGACTGGAACGCCTCGGTCGGGGTCAGCTTCGAGATCCCGCTGCAGCGCAAGGCGCAGCGCAACGGCCTGGTCTCGGCGCAGATCGCGCTCGAACAGTCGCGACGCGGTTTCGCCCAGCGACTCGACCAGCTCGACCTCGAGATCCGCGACGCGCTGCGCAACCTCAAGAGCATCGAGGAGCGCATCGTGCTGCAGGAGCAGCAGGTGGTGCAGGAACGCGGCGCGGTCACCGTCACCGAGATCCGCTACGAGTCGGGCAAGCTCGACAACCGCGACCTGCTCGAGGCCCGTCAGGCGCTGGTCAACGCGCAGAACGCGCTGATCCGGCTCAAGGTCGATCACTTCATCGGTCGGCTCAGCCTGCTGCGCGACCTGGGCTTGTTCTTCGTCGATTCGCAGGGGGGCTGGCAATGAAGCTCACGATCGTGGTTCCGGCGGTGTTGTTGCTCGGCTCCGGCGGGTGGTGGTGGTGGGGTTCGAACAGCGTCGAGGCCGGCGCCGTTCCGGGCGACAACGAGCTGTTCGCGGTGCGCCGCGACGACCTGCAGATCTCGATCATCGAGAACGGCACGATGGTCGCCAAGGAATCGCAGAAGGTCGCGCCCAAGCTCAAGAGCGAGGGCAAGATCACGTGGTTGGTCGAGGAGGGCAAGGAGGTCGCCGAAGGTGACGTGATCCTCAAGCTCGACCCCGCGCAGCTCGAACAGCAGATCGAGAGCCTCGAGCTCGAACTGCTGCAGACCGAGGCCAGCCTGAAGACGGCGCGCACCGAACTCGAGATCCAGGAGGTCGAGAACGTCGCCAACCTGGCCAAGGCCGAGGTCGCGCTCGACCGGGCCAAGAAGGAGCTCGAGAAGTATCTGCAGGGTGAAGCGCCGCAGCAGCACAAGAAGCTCGAGGTCGCGATCAAGGACGCCGAGACCAACTACAACCGCGCCAAGAAGAACTTCGAGGACTCGCAGGTGCTGCTGCAGCAGAACTTCATCAAGAAGTCCGAGCTCGAGGATCACCAGATCGAGTTCGAGCGCTGCACGGTGCAGAAGGAGGGTGCCGAGCTCGAGATGGAGATCTTCAACAAGTACACGCGACCGATGCAGTCGGCCGACCTGGCGACCAAGGTGACGGACGCGGAGCGCGATCTGCAGACCGCGCAGAAGCGCGGCGACTCGACGCTGGGGCAGAAGAAGGTCGCGGTGCAGCAGTACGAGAAGCGGTTCAAGGCGCAGCAGGACCAGCTCAAGGACCGCAAGGAGGAGCGCGACAACATGACGCTCAAGGCGCCGTGCCCGGGCATCGTCGTCTACGGCGACCCGCACGAGCCCTGGTACCGCCAGCAGGTCAAGGTCGGCGGCCAGGTGTGGGGCAGCCAGACGCTGATGACGATCCCCGACCTGCGCGTGCTGCAGGTCAAGATCAAGGTGCACGAGGCCGACATCGACAAGGTCAAGGAGGGCCTGGTCGTCAACGTCACCATGGACACCTATCCCGGCCTGATGCTCGAGGGCAAGGTCACCAAGATCGCCAGCGTCGCCAGCGGCGACGGCTGGAGCGGCCGCGACGTCAAGAAGTTCGACGTCGAGGTGACGATCGAACGCGGGCTCGGCGACAAGTCGCTGCGGCCGGGCATCAGCGCCAAGGCCGAGATCCTGGTCGAGCACAAGCAGCAGGTGCTGTTCGTGCCGCTGCAGTGCGTGTTCGCCGAGAACGGCGAGCAGTTCTGCCACGTCTACGAGCCCGGTGTCGGGCCGACGCGGCGCAAGGTCGAGATCGGTTCGGCCAACGACGTCTACGTCGAGGTCCGCGGCGGTCTGGTCGAGAAGGAACAGGTGCTGCTCTACAACCCGCTGCTGTCCAACGGCAACAGCGACCAGGAGCCCGAGACCAAAGCCGCCGGCGCCGCGGCCGACGGCAAGGGCACGCCGGTCGAGGCCTCCGCCAAGCCGGACAAACCATGACCGGCGAAGTCGGCGCGGGCACGGTGTTGTCGCTGCGCGGCATCACCAAGACCTACGGCACCGAGCAGAACCCCGTGCCCGTGTTGCGCGGCGTCGACCTGCAGGTCGGCGAGGGTGAGTACGTCGCCATCGTCGGCGCGTCCGGTTCGGGCAAGTCGACGATGCTCAACATCCTGGGTTGCCTGGATCGGCCCACCTCCGGCTCGTACCACCTGGTCGGCGAGGACGTCGCCAGGCTCGACGACCTGAGCCTGTCGCGGGTGCGCAAGACGCACATCGGTTTCGTGTTCCAGTCGTTCCAGCTGGTCTCGCACCTGTCGGTGCAGGAGAACGTCGAGCTGCCGCTGCTCTACGCGCGCGTGGCGCGTTCCGAGCGCCGCCGCCGCGCCGGCGAGTTGATCGAACGCGTCGGCCTCGGCCACCGTCGGGATCACCTGCCGACGATGTTGTCGGGTGGCGAATGCCAACGAGCGGCGTTGGCGCGCGCGCTGGTCAACGAACCGGCGTTGATCCTCGCCGACGAGCCGACCGGCAACCTCGATTCGAAGACCTCGGCCGAGATCATGAAGATGTTCGTCGACCTGCATCGGCAGGGCCGCACGATCGTGATGATCACGCACGACCCGAACATCGCGCAGATGGCCCAGCGCCGCATCACGTTGCGCGACGGCGCGATCGCCAGCGACGACCAGCAGCACCCCGCCGCGGAGGTCGCGTGTTCCACGAACTGATCCTCGAGGCGCTGCGCAACCTGCGGCGGCACAAGCTGCGTTCGCTGTTGACCGCGCTCGGCATCGTCTTCGGCATCGCCTCGGTGATGTCGATGGTGTCGGCGGGCGAAGGCGCGCGCCGTGCGATCCTGGCGCAGATCGAAGAGCTCGGCACGACCAACATCCTGATCAACGCGCAGAAGCCGCCGGCCGAGCAGGACGCTGCCAAGACGGAGGGCACGCAGGTGTTGCGCTACGGTTTGACGTTCCGCGACATGGAACAGATCCGCCGGACGATGCCGGGCGTGACCAGCGTGTTGCCCGTGCACGAGGTCAAGGACTGGATCTGGTTCCGCGGTCGCCGCGTCGAGGCCAAGATCCACGGCGTCACCCCGCAGCACTTCGACCGGCTCGGCTTCGTGCCGATCCGCGGCCGGCTGCTGACGCGGGCCGACGAGGACGCGCGGGCGCGAGTCTGCGTGGTGCGCGCGCGGGTCGTCACCGAGGCGCGTTACCTCGGCGATCCGCTGCAGCTCGACCTCAAGATCGGCAGCCACTACTACCGCGTCGTCGGCGTGCTGCCGGACTTCGAGACCAGCAACCCCGACCGCGCCGTGCTCGGACTCGACGACCGCGCGCTCGAGGTCTACGTGCCGTTCGAGACCGTGATCGACCGCCTCGGCATGATGCACTACTCGTCCAACGAGGGCACCGAGGAGTACACCAACGTCGAGCTGCACCAGATCGTCTGCACCGTCGACCGCGAGGAGAACGTGCCCGCGGTGGCGCGCGGCATCCAGGCGATCCTGGCGAAGTTCCACGACCGCAAGGACTACGCGGTCACCGTTCCGATCGAACTGCTGCAGCAGCGCGCGCAGACGCAGCGCACCTTCGACCTGGTGCTGCCGCTGATCGCCGGCATCTCGCTGCTGGTCGGTGGCATCGGCATCCTCAACATCATGTTGGCGTCGGTGACCGAACGCACCCGCGAGATCGGCATCCGCCGCGCCATCGGCGCCACCCAGGTCGACATCACCCTGCAGTTCCTGGTCGAGACCGTGACCCTGACCGCGATCGCCGGCGTGCTCGGCATCGGCCTGGGCATCGTCGGCAGCAAGCTGATCGAGCAGGCGACGGACTGGAAGCCGGTGATCACCGCGTGGTCGGTGTTCCTGGCGATGGGCATCTCGTGCGCCACCGGGGTGATCTTCGGTCTGTATCCGGCGCGGCGGGCGGCGCTGATGGATCCGGTGCGGGCGTTGCGCCACGACTGATCGCGACCCCGTGACGGTGGCGCGCGGCGCCAGGTTCCGCGGAGCCGTCGATCCCCCGACTGCGGGCGGAGCCCGTGCTGGGAGCCTGGCCAAGGCCCGGCAACCCGCGGAAGACGCCGTTGCCGTCGGGTGCATCGGGCTCCTTGTTGGCGGGCGTTCCATTATGGGAGCAAGCGGGTTCCAGCGTCTCAGCCCGGTGCTGGGGGCAGTCGATGTAGCGCTCGTGTCCCGGGTGTCCGTCAGGTGCTGGCACAGTTCGGCGCCGCGCGTGATGCCTTCCGGCCCGTGGGAGAGTCATGAAGATCAGAACGTTCCGTACCGCTTCTCTTGTCGCCTTGCTGTTGTCGGTCGCTGCCTGCGGCAGCGGCGGTAGCGATGCGTTGTCCACAGGGGGCGGGATCGCCTTCGTGACGACGTCGTTGCCGGACGCGCAGGTCGATACGTCCTACCTGGCCTCGATCACGGTCACCGGCGGCGTCGGGACTCATGCGTGGGCCCTGACCAGCGGCGATCTGCCCCCTGGCATCGTGCTCGACGAGACCGCCTCGGGCGCCTCGACGAGCCTGGCCGGGACGCCGACCGTGGCGGGTTCCTACTCGTTCAGCGTCGGCGTCGCCGCCAACGGCGACACGGCCGTGCGCAGCTACCAGATCGACGTGACGATGAACGCCACCTTGGTGAACGGGTGGACGGACTTCGAGGCGCAGCCTGGGGCGCTGGTCGTGCACGTCAGTGAGACCGGCAACGACTCGGCCGACGGCAGCGTGGGGGCGCCCAAGCGCACCCTCGCCGCCGGTTTCGCCATGTTGCGCAACGGGCAGGCAGACTGGCTGCTGCTCAAGCGCGGCGATTCGTTCACCCTGAACTCGACGTTCCAGTGGAACAAGTCCGGTCCTGCTTCGGGCAATGGCTGGATGCGAATGGGCGCCTACGGTGACGAGAACCTGCCCCGCCCCGTGCTGCTGAGCCAGGGTGGCTGCATCGTGGTGACGCCGGGGTACCAATCGTCGGCCGTCATCAGTCGGGTCGCGTTCACCGACATCTACCTGTCGGCCGCGGACCGCATCGCCAACTCGGCGACGACCTCGCAGAACATCAACGGCATCCAACTGATCGCGACGCAGTGGCAGGGCACCGGGCAGCCGTTCTCTCACTTCCTGGTGGAGAACTGCCGCATCAGCGGTTTCACCTTCGGTCTCATCTGCGAAACCGACTCGTCGAACGTGTCGATCCGGCGCTGCATCTTCGACCACATCTTCGCCGTCAACACGCAGCACTCCTCGGCGATCCTGGCCAGCGCGCAGACCTTCCTGCTCGAAGACACCTTGATCTACCAGGTGATGTCGCCGGACATCCCCGGGCTGGGCAACAACGCCTACGCGCAGTTCGCGCACGCCGCCTACATCGGCGCCGGCGCGCGCAACGTCACGGCGCGCGGCAACATCATCATCAAGGCTCCCGATGGCTTGATGCTGCGTCCTGGCGGTGAGTTCACCAGGAACGCCTGGGTGCATACCGCCAACGGCTCGAACATCGGTCAGGCCTGGGGCGTCACGCCGACTCCCGGCGGTGTGCAGGTGCAGGTCGAGGACAACCTCGCCCTCAACACCCTCTCGCGCCTGATGCACCTGGGCAACACTGCCTCGGGCGTCGTGCGGTCCAACCTGCTGCTGCAGGATCAGAACGGCGGCGGCCAGACCGACCTCTCGCTGGTGCCGCTCAACAGCACCGGCAGCGGCGTGAACATCGGCGTGCACAACACGACCTTCGCCGACAACCTGGTCTCGGGCTCGATCACCTGGAACGGCGATCCGGCGAGCTTCAGCGGGCTGGTGTTCTCGAACAACCAGGAGAACATCGGGCCGACGACGACCTCGATCGCGGCCTACCTGCAGTCGGTCAGCTGGTCGGGCAGCACCGTCGACGACTGGGCGAACCATCTGTTGCAGCGCGATCGCCGCAACTTCTCGGTGCTGCACGAGTCGGCTTCGGTGATCAACTTCTACCGCGCGCACTACGCGCTGCCGCCGCTCGACTGATCGACCGGCACGCCGCCCGGCGCCGCCGCGAACGCCGCCAACAGTTCGGCGGCGACGGCGTCGATGCGGTGACGCGCCAGCAGTTCGGCACGGGCGTTCGCGCCCAACTCGTCGAGCTGCGGTGCGGGGGCCTGCAGACAGGCCGTCATCGCCTCGGCCAGACCCGCGACGTCGCTGGCGCTGTAGAGCCAGCCGGTGCGCCCGGTGATCACCAGCTCGGGGATGCCCGTGAGGGCCGGTGCGATCGCGGGCCGCCGGCGGGCGAACGCCTCCATGATCACCACCGGCAGCCCTTCCGCCAGACTCGACATCACCAGGCAGCGGGACTGGTCGAGCAGCTCGCGGATCTCGGCGCCGCTGCGCCAGCCCAGCAGTTCGACGTTGTCACCCAGTCCGGCGCGGCGCAGTTCGTCACGCACCTGATCGACCCGGCCGCCGCCACCGACGACGCGGACCAGGCAGGCGTGGCCCGCGGCGCGCAGCCGCTGGCACGCTTCCAGCAGGATCGTGAAGCCCTTCTCGGGTGCCAGGCGGCCGATCCACAGGAACGGCGCCTGCGGCGAGATCGGCGGCGCCTCTCCGTCGAGGAACTGGGCGTCGACCCCGCAGCGGATCACGAGGATGCGATCCCAACGCGGCGGGTCGGTGTAGCGCAGCAGCTGGCTGCGGCAGTGGTGGGTGATCGCGGCGACGAACCTGGCGTGCCGGATCTTCTCACGCAACCCCAGCCCCTGCGCCCGATCGAACTCCTCCCAGCCGTGCACGGTGAAGCTGTAGGGCACGCCGCTGAGCCGGCTGGCGAGCATCGCGACCGTGGCCGAGTTGGTGCCGAAGTGGGCGTGGATGTGCGCGGTGTCGACCGACATCGCGCGGACCATGCGGCACGCCTCGAGCAGGTAGGCGACGTGCGCCACGGCGGTCCGGTCGGCGAAACGGTAACAGGCCCACAGCTGGCGCAGCGCCTGCACGAACCGCCGCGGGCGCGTCAGCAGACAAAGCAGCGTCGCCCAGAGCAGAGCCGGCGCGTCGGCGGCGCCGCGCAGCAGCACCTGGGTCAGCGCCAGCTCGCGCGCCTCGGCCGCGGCCTGCCAGGGCATCGATCCGGGACGGATCGAGAAACGCTGCACCGTGACCCCCAGGCGCTCGAGGGCCACGATCTCCCGCAGGATGAAGGAGTGGCTCGGCGCCGGGTACAGGTTGACCAGGTAGGCGACCTTCACGGTTCGCCTCTCGCCGGTTGCCGGGCCCCGTCGACGAATGCCCGCACGGCCTCGATCAGTTCTGGCGACGCCTCGCCGCCGATGCGTTCGCGGGGTGGCTGTTGTTCGATCCGCGGCAGCAGCTGCAACAGCTCTTCTTCGTCGTTGGCGGCCAGGACGTGACCTGCCGCGGCGAAGTGGCGGGCGGTGGCGATCTGGTGATCGTTGCGGGTCTCCTGCCGACTGCTGTGCCGCGGCAGCACCAGCAGCGGCTTGCCGAGTTGCATCGCCGAGAGGATCGTGCCGGTGCCGGCGTGGGCGACGATCGCGGTCGCCTGTCGCATCGCCTCACCGAACCGCTGCGGCGACATCCACCGTTCGAACCGCATGTGCCTTGGTTCGTAGCTGCCGTCGCCGATCTGCGCCAGGCACTCGCGTCCGCTGTCCGCAGCCCAACGATCCATCGCTTCGATCAGGCGATCGAACGGCGTCTGGTGGCCGACGGTGACGAAGATCACAGCACCGCTCCCTGGAACTTGGGGCCCTCGGGCCTGGCGAGGTGCGGCCACTGCGTCAGCCACAGGTCGGCGTGTTTGCCAGCCATGCGTCCCGACAGAGACAACTCGTCGACGTTGGCGATGCTGTCGAGCCAGACGGTTCGTGCGCGCAACAACCGACCGAGTCGGATCGCCAGGTACCCCGGCGCGGCGCCGGTGGTGACGATCACGTCCGGACGAACGCGCAACAGCAACCACAGCAGACGCCAGAGCAACCACAGCAGCGCCACCTTGTTCCAGCGGGTCGCGTCGGGGATGCGGTGGAAGCTGACGTCGGGCACGTCGGCGCGGTAGTCCTCGTTGACCGAGGCGAAGTGCAGCTCGGCGCCGGCGAAGGCGGGACGCAGGCGCAGCAGTTCGATCCAGTGGCCGCCGCCCGACGACAGCGCCAGCACCCGGGGGGGACGGGAACTCATGCCGTTGCGATGGCCGCGGAGACGCGCTGGTCCGGTGGCGGCCAGGTGGCGCGGATCCGGTCGTTGTAGCGTTGCAGCGTGCGGCGTTTGCCCAGCAGCAGCGACTGCAGCTCGTAGCGACGCATGTAGCGGCGATATTCACGGTCGTCGTGCCGCCGGTCGCCGCGCCACCAAGCGCGCACGTAGCCCCAGAAGATGCACAAGCCGCCGAGGATGAAGGGGCGCTCGATCATCCGATAGGCGGCCACGGCAGCGACGTAGTAGGGGGCGCTGCCCATGAAGTACTTGCCGCGGCCCCAGCGCAGACGCCCGGCCCAGATGCTGTCCTGGCTGCTGCCCATCAGCCGCAGGTGCACGAAGTTCATCTCCTCGTCGTGGACCGAGCTGGCGATCCAGCCACGCATCCGGCACATGTGTCCGTCGATGCCGTCCCACGAGACCTGGCGAACGAAGCCGCCGATGTCGCGGAAACACGCGACGCGGTACAGCTTGATCATGCCGACCGCGTTCTCGTCGCCGACGCGTTCGGCGATCAGCTTGCCGTGCTCACGCAGGAACACCTTGCCCGAGAGGTTGCCCAACCACGGATCGGCCTCGAACCGCTCGAACGCGCGTTCGAAGTAGCGCGGCGGCAGGTCGAGGTCGCCGTCGAGCTTGCAGACGTAGTCGTAGTCGTCGAGGTCGATGGTCTCGAGCCCGGCGTAGAAGGCCTCGACCACACCGGGGCCGACGGCGCGCGCGCCGCGGTCCTGCCGGCGCAGCACCCGCAGGAATGGCAGGCGCTCGGCGGCGCGGGCCAGGATCTCGGGCGTCGCATCCGTGGAGCCGTCGTCGACGACCAGCCACAGGGTGGGCGGCGTGGTCTGTGCCGCGATCGCGTCGATCGTGGTCTGCAGGAACTCCGCCTCGTCGCGGCAAGGAGAGATGATGGCGTATCGACGGGACATGCGGGCGCGGCGTGGACTCGATCGGCGAGCGCAGCAGCTTATCACGCTGTACGCGGCGTTCGCGCATGGTGTTTGGCAAGCCAGCTCGCCGGACGCGGCGGATGTCCGACCGCGCGTTTGCGCGCTGCGCGCCGCGAGCTACCCTTCTCGCGCATGTGTGGCATCGCCGGTGCCTTCGGCTTCCTCGACGACACGGTGCGCGACGCCATGCGCCGCGCCAGTGCCGCGCTGCGTCATCGCGGCCCCGATGCCGACGGCGAATTCGAATGGTCGTCGGATCAACGCGGCGTGTTGCTGCTGCACCGACGGCTCTCGATCCTGGATCTTTCTGCGGCCGGCAACCAGCCGATGCACGGGCCCGACGGCGACGTCATCTGCTACAACGGCGAGGTCTACAACTTCCAGGCGTTGCGCGACGGCCTGCGCCGGGCCGGCCACGTGTTCCATTCCGGGACCGATACCGAGGTGCTGCTCGCGGCGCACCGCGCGCACGGTGACGCGGCGCCGGAACAGCTGCGGGGCATGTTCGCCTACGCCCTGTGGCAGCCGGCCCGCCGCGAACTGTTGCTGACCCGGGATCACTTCGGCATGAAGCCGTTGTACTTCGCCACGGTGCGACACGCCGGTGGCGCCCAGACCCTGGTGTTCGCCAGTGAACTGCGGGCCTTGTTGGCCAGCGGGTTGGTGTCGCGGCGGGTCGATCGCGCCGGTATCGATTCCTACCTCTGGAACGGCTTCGTGGTCGGTCCATCGACGATCCTCGAGGGTGTCGAACTGCTGCCGGCGGCGTCGAGCATGCGCATCGCGCTCGACGACCTGCGCAGCACCACGGCGACCTGGTGGCACGTGCCCACACCGGCACCGGCCGCCGACGGGCGGGAGCGCCTGCGCGCAGCGCTGGCCGACTCCGTCGACAAGCACCTGATCGCCGACGTGCCGGTCGGCGTGTTTCTCAGCGGCGGCGTCGACTCCAGCGCGGTCGCGGCGCTGGCCCGGCGCGCCAGGGACGACGTGCGCACCTTCGTGCTGGGTTTCGACGAAGGGGAGTTCGACGAGTCGCCGCACGCCGCCGAGGTCGCGCGGCTGCTCGGCACCAGGCATCAGGCCGTGCGCCTGTCGCAGCAGGAGTTCGCCGACCAACTCGACCACGCGCTCGCCAGCAGCGACCAGCCGACGTTCGACGGCGTCAACACCTGGTTCGTGTCGCGCGCGGCTCGTGCCGCCGGCGTGACCGTGGCTTTGGCCGGGACCGGTGGTGACGAGCTGTTCGGCGGCTACTCGAGTTTCGACAACGTCACCGGCATGGCCCGCAACGTCGGCTACCTGCGCTGGCTACCGACGGCGATGCGCGCGGGGCTGGGCCGTCTGCTGCGGCCGTTGTTGGCGCCGACCTCGGCGCCGATCGGCCAGCAGGTGCGTCTGGGCAAGCTGCCGGAGACCTTGGCCTACGGCGAGGACCTGCTGGCCGGCTACCAGACGCAGTACGCGCTCTTCCGGCGCGATTTCCTGGCGCAGCTGCGCCCCGACTACTCGTTGTTCGGTTCGTTCGGTGTGCCGCCGCGGGAGTTCGCGGTGCTGCAGGAACTGCGTCGGATCGGTGGTCGTGCGGCGGTGGGCAACCTCGAACTGCGCATGTTCCTCGGCCAGCGGTTGCTGCGGGACACCGATGCGGCGTCGATGGACTCGTCGCTCGAGGTGCGTCTGCCGCTGGTCGATCGCGACGTGCTCGCGGCGACCCTGGCGTTGCCCCATGAGCAACGGTTCACGGTGCCGAAGAAGCTGGTGCTCCGGGAGCTGGCGATGCCTCAGCTGCCGGCGGAGCTGTTCGATCGCAAGAAGGCCGGCTTCACCCTGCCGTTCGATCGCTGGTGCCGGGACGTCTTGCGCGGCGAGATCGACGGGACCCTGAGAGACGCGGCGCAGTGCCGGCGTGTGGGGCTCGACCCGGCGGCCGTGGCCCGGCTCTGGCAGTCGTTCCTGGCCGGTGGCCGCGGCATCTACTGGTCACGCGTCTGGTCGATCTATGCCTTGATTCGCTGGTGCCGCGACCTCGATGTCGGCGTCGCCGATTCCTGAGGGCCTGCACCCCACTCTCCGAGCAGACGAGTAACGAGACGTCAAGATGGCCATCCGTATCGTTCCCCACGCTCCCGAGCGCACCGCCGCAGTCGAGGACTTCAACAGCCGGATGCGCGCCGGTGGTTCCCATTGGGGGTTCTTCCCCGATCCGCGTCCTTCGTGGATGCCGCCCGCTCCGGGCGAACGCGTCTGGCGCGAGTATCACCTCGCCGTCGAGGACGATGGCGTGGTGCGCGGCGGTTATGCGCTCAAACCGCAACCGTGGTGGGTGCGCGGTCGCGAACACATCGTCACCGACTGGCAGGGGCCGTTCTCGGAGGCGGCAGTGGATCCGAAGTTCGCGGTGTTGGGGCTCCGGATGATGCGCGACATGCTGCAGAAGCAGCCACTGCTGTACAGCTGGGGGCACGGCGGCAATGAACAGCCCTTGGTGCAGATGCTCGAACGCATGGGCTGGTTGATGCACCCGACCCCGTTCTGCCTGCGCATCCTGCGGCCGTTCGCGTTCTTGCGCCGCAATCGGCAACTGCGGGATCGTCGGGTCCTGCGCTGGCTCTGCGATGCGGCGGCGTTCACCGGCGCGGGCTACGTCGGCCTCCGGGCCCTGCATTGGTGGAGGCGGCGCATGGATGCCGGCCTGGCGCGGGCCGAAGGCCGCGTGGTCGAGCGCTTCGAGAGCTGGGCAGACGAGCTCTGGGAGCGCTGCCGGGACCGTTATCTCGCCATCGCCGAGCGCACCGCCGCCGCGATGAACCGGCTCGCCCCGGTCGGTGAGTGGCCGCCCGTCGAACGGCTGCGCGTCGAGATCGATGGTCACGTGATCGGCTGGGCGTTGCTGATGGACACGCACATGCAGGACGACCCGCGGTTCGGAACGCTGCGGGTGGGATCGATCGTCGATTGCCTGGCGATTCCCGAGCACGCGCCGGGCGTCGTTGCCGCAGCAACGCGTCGCCTGCGGCAACGTGGCGTCGACATCATCGTTTCCAATCAAGCGCACCCGGCGTGGGCCGCGGCGTTTGCACAGGACGGCTACCTGGTCCTGCCCGACAAGCGTCTGTTCGCCGGCTCGCCGCAGCTCCAGGCCGTGCTCGAACCGTTCGAGGAAACGGCTGCGGGACTGCACCTGACCAACATGGATGGGCACGGGCCGATGGCCTTGTGATCGGGCTCCCGTGTCCCAGACTCCTGGGGGTGCGCCGGGGCGGTCGCACGTCGCGCACTGGGATCGCGTCGGTTCTTCGCGTTGGCTGGGTGCTAGACTGCATGCGTGTCTTCCGCCCCTCGCCGTCGACGTACCTGGCTGTTTCGTCTGCTGATCCTGGGCCTCGTCACGCTGTTCTGCGGCGGCCTGCTCGAAGGGCTCGTGCGCGTCTTCTTGCCGCAGCCGCCCTCGTGGTTGGCCATCTACCAGCGCCACGCACGGCTGCCGACCTTCACGCTGCAGCCCTCGGCGTCGGCAATGGTGGAGACCGGTGAGGCGCGATGGACGGTGCACACCGATGCCCAGGGGCATCGGGTCGCTGCGGCCGCCCCGTCGATGGCGGCTGGCGCGCCGGCCAAGCCACTGGTGCTGTGGTTGGGAGATTCCTTCGTCTTCGGTCATGGCGCCAACTACGAAGACTGCTGGGTCGGGTTGTTGGCCGCAGCCCCAGACGCCGGACACCGCCACTGCAACACCGGCGTGCCGGGCTACGGTCCGACGCAGTATCGCGCCGTGCTCGAGGACGAACTGGCCCGAGGCCTCGCGCCCGCGGTGGTGGTCGCGGTGTCCTTCCTCGGCAACGACTTCCACGACACCGTCTGGGACAAGGATGCACCGGTCGAAGGCGGGGTGATCGGTGGCGCCACCGGCTTGCGCAACTGGATCAAGCGTTCCCTGCACAGCTATCGACTCGTGTCGCAGGTCTACCATCGGATCGCCGGGGGCGTGCCCAAGGAGACCGCCGCGGCTGCCGAGCTGGCCGATCCCGAGCAGTGGCGCAGTGGCCTGCTTGCCGAAGGTGAGCGCCGCTATCGCGCGGAGTTCGAGCGGATGGCGACCATCTGCAGCACTGCCGGAATCCCGTTCCTGGCGGTCTTGGTGCCCTCGCAGCCGATGGTCGAGCAGTGGCGGCAGAGCGGTGCACCGACCGGCGTCGAGGTCGCCGATCCTCGCGCCGCGGTGGCGCGGGCGCGGCAGATCCTCACCGGACTCGGCATCCGCACCGTCGACCTCACCGGGGCGCTCGCCGAGCACGATCCGTCGGCGATGTTCCTGCGGTTCGATGGCCACTTCACTCCGGCGGGGCACAAGGTCGTGTTCGACGTGCTGCGCGAAGTGCCCGAACTGCGCTGAAATGCCTGCCTATGGGGGGCTTCAGCGCCGGTCCAGCCGTTGGTCGATGCGGGCGCGCAGCGCCGCGGCGAGCCGATCGTCGACCGCGGCCGTGAAGTGGCCGTCGGCGACGAAGTTGCCGGGATCGTCGGGGTCGGCCAGATCGTGGGTCGAGAAGCTGAGCAACTCCGGATCGTCGGTCACCGGCGCCATCAACCGGTCGAGATGGTCGCCGTAGCCGCGGTCGTCGATCAGCAGCAGCACCGGTATCGCCCCATCGGCGCGCACCTGCGCCACGAAACGCGCCGCCAGGGCGCGGGCCAGATCGGGCAGTTGCAGCGAGTCGGTGAAACCGTTGGCGCCGTGCAGCGTCGCCATGGTTGCGGCTTCGCGACTCTGACCGAAGGCGCGACGCAGCATCTTCACGAGCACCGAGCCGTCGAGCGTGGCGTCGAAAACCAGTGGCTCGAAGAACGCATCATGTTGCCGCAGCGCTGCCCGCAACCGCTGCCAGCCCGCGGCGTCGGCGGTCAGTGTCCGGAGTTGGGCGAGGTCGGTGGCCGGCGGGTCGTGACGAACCAACTGGCCATCCTCGAGCGCGAAGCGCGGGTAGAGGCACGCCGCGGGCACTTCGAAGTTCCAGGTCATGTGGCTCATCGTCACGGTGCCGACCAGGCTCGACGCCAACACCCCGAGGACCTGGATCCTCGCCTGGTGGTGGCCGCGGTCGGCCTCGAACAGGGCGACGCATTGTGACAGCGGCGCCCCGGGGCCGCCGCTGGCACGAATCGCCAGCCGCGGATCCTGGTGGGCCATGGCGTGCGCGATGTGATGCGCGAACGACATCCCGTAGACCGCGATCAGCAGGTCCTGGCCCGGGCCAGGGGCAGCGGGTTGATCGGCCGAGGCCGGCCGGATCCAGCCGGCCTCGGCCAGTCCCTGGGCCTGGCCGTCGCGTTCCTCGAGCAACTGCACGAGCTTGCCCTGTAGCGACCGACCGTAGTCGAAGTAGCGCGCGATCGAACTGCGGTCGTCCATCGGCAGGTGGCTCTGCGACGAGCACAGCCAGCCGAACGCGAGGTCGAGCAGCGTCAGACCGGCCACCATCCAGGTGGCGGTGCGCACGGCCTGCTGGCGCGCCGACAGCCTAGAACTGGAAGTAGATGAACTGTTGTGGCGCATTGCTTGTTCCCATCAGCAGGATGAACACCGTCGCGGCCAGGAACAGCCCACGCTGCATCGGGGTGGATCGGTGGTAGGCGGCGCTCGTCCCGACGCGGTAGTCCATCGCCTCGACGGCCACCAGCAGCGGCAGTCCGAGCATCGCGGCGAGCGTCGGTCGCGCGATCTGGTGCGAGAGGCCACCAGCGCCGGTGAACACCGCGGTGGTGAACTCGACGATCTGCGTGAACGATTCGGCGCGGAACAGCAGCCAGCCGTAGCAGGTGACGCCGAAGAACGCGACCGTAGTCACGGTGCGGCGCAGCAGTCCGACCACGGGCCGCGCCTGCGGCCCCGCCAACATGCGGTGCAGGCACAGGATGGCGCCGTGAAAGGCGCCCCACAGCACGAAGTTCCAGGCGGCGCCGTGCCACAGGCCGCCGAGCAGCATCGTCAACGTCAGGTTGCGATAGGTCGCGGCCGTGCTGCCGCGGTTGCCGCCGAGCGGGATGTAGAGGTAGTCGCGCAACCACGACGACAGGCTGATGTGCCAGCGCTGCCAGAACTCGCTGGGGCTCTTCGCCATGTACGGCACGCGGAAGTTGCGCATCAACTCGACGCCGAACAACTTGGACGTGCCGCGGGCGATGTCGGAGTAACCCGAGAAGTCGCAGAAGATCTGCACCGCGAACAGCACCGTCGCGGCGACCACGTCGACGGCGGAGGCGGTGCCGGTGCCCGAGTAGACCGAGTTCACCGCGGGGGCCACGCCGTTGGCGATCGCGACCTTCTTGAACAGGCCGAACACGATCAGGTAGAGGCCCTCGACCGACTGACGCCAGCAGAGTTGGCGCGTGTTCGACAGCAACGGCAACAGGTGCGTGGCGCGTTCGATCGGGCCGGCGACCAGCTGCGGGAAGTAGGTGACGAACAGCGCGAACGGCACGATCCGGTCACACGCGGCGAGCTTGCCGCGGTAGACGTCGATCGTGTAGCTCATCGTCTGGAACGTGTAGAACGAGATGCCGACCGGCAGCACGATGTCGAGATGCCAACCCGCGGGGTCGCCGCCGAGCACGGTGATCAGTTCACCGGCGCTGTCGATCAGGAAGTTGGCGTACTTGAAGAAGGCCAGCAGGCACAGGTTGCCCGTCATGCTGACCACCAGGCAGGCGCGGCGCCGATGCTCGGCGCGGACCGCGTGCAGCCACAGGCAAGCCAACGCCCCGGCGTCAGGCCCAGGCCCAACAGGCCCAGCGCCCACGCGTTGGTCGTGTCGAACGCGATCCTACCGGTCGGGATCAGTTGCCAGTCGAGCAGGGTGCAGGGCAGGGCGCTGGCCGCGACGAAGACAGCGAGCCGGATCGCCTCCTGCCTGGTGATGCGGCCGCGTTCGATCAACAGGCCGGCGCAGAAGTCCATCGCCGTGCTGGCGATGATCAACAGCAGGAAGCGCGGGTCCCAGCAGCCGTAGAAGACGAACGACGCCGTCAGCAGCGCGAGGTTCTGCCCGCGCAGCGTGAGTGCCCGGTAGATCAGGTAGACCACCGGTAGGAAGGCCAGGTAAGCCAGCGAGTCGAAGTTCATGACGAGGCGGCGCTGCCGGCCATGCCGTTGCTGCGTCGAGGGGCGGCCTCGCGCTTGTTCCTGGTCTGGCGGATCATCGGCGGCGCAGTGTGGTGTTCACCCGTGGTCGTTCCTCATCGTCGAGGAGGCTCACGCTTCTGGAAGCGAGCTGCGCCGGCACTGGAGAAGGGTGGCCTCGAGATCGTCGTCGCCGCGCACTTCGTCCTTGCCATCGGGGATTGGCGGCGCCGGCGCTTGTGCGCCCTGCGCGTGGGTGCGACCATCGATGCGCGTGACGGTCGTTGCCTGGCAAGCGGCCACCAGATCGCGCCCGATCTGGCGAGTCGTTTCGCGCTCCGTCGACGACGCGGCACCGCCGCACGGCTCGGGAACGCCTCTGATGCAGTTTCATCTCACCATGCAGAATCGAAGGTCCGTCGTGTTCATGGTCGCAGTCGCCATCTTGTTCATGGCCGTCGGGGCGTCGCAGGAGGCACTGCTGGCGCAAAGCGGGCGCGGCACCAAGGACCCGAAGGCGCCGGTCGGCGGGTGGACCGAGTTCGCCGCCAAAGGCGCGAAGGTCATCCATGTCGCCAGCGACGGCAATGACCGCAATCCGGGGACCAGGTCGCAGCCGCTGGCCACCTTGGAGGCGGCCTATGGCGCACTGCGGGACGGCAAGGCCGACAGCTTGCTGCTGCGACGCGGTGATCGCTGGAACGTGGCCAAGACCTTCATCTGGACGAAGTCGGGGCCCGCCGACGAGGGGGCTGGCTGGATGCGCCTGGGTGCGTACGGGGAAGACGACGAGCCGCGCCCGATCCTGGACTTCGTCGGCGGGGCGACGATGCACGTCTCACCGGGGTACCGATCGGATCGGGTGCTCTCGAACCTGGCGTTCACGGACGTGCACTTCGTCGCCAGCGATCGCCTGGGCAATCCCCGGAGCGCCGCCTCGGGCTACGGCATCATGCTCATCGCCGTGGAGTGGCGCGGTTCCGGCAAGGCGTTCCGCCACGTGCTGTTCGAAAACGTGAAACTGCAGGGCTTCGGCGGCGGCATCAGCACGGAGCGCGACATCGAAGACTTGCGCATCCGCCGCAGCATCTTCGTCGACCTGTTCAACCCGGGCGGCGCCGGCGCCCACTGCAGCGGGCTGCTCACCGAGGCCGCCGGGTTGTTGCTCGAAGACAACGTGTTCTTCCGCATCCAACATCCCGACACGGACGGGGTGGACGGCATCTCCGTGTTCGCGCACTCCGCCTACATCGGCGCGGGCGCCCGCGACGTGGTCTGCCGCGGCAACTTCATCATCAAGGCCACCGAGGGGCTGATGGTACGTTCGGGCGGCGTCTACGAACGCAACGTCTCCGCGGAGAACTCGGTGGCCTGCATGTTCGGCCAGGCATACGGGGTCACGCCGACTGCAGACGGTGTGACGGTCCAGGTGCGTGAGAACCTGTTCCTCGACAACCAGCAGGGTTTCAGCCTCGGTAACGCCAGGGGCGGTGTCTTCACGCAGAACCTGCTGCTGCGTGGGCCGGGAGGCGGTCAGGACCAGGACCTGACGCTGATCGGCAGGAACCCGCAAGGTCGTGGCGTCAACATCGGGGTGCACGGAGTGTCGTTCACCGAGAACCAACTCAGCGGCAAGATCCAGTTCACGCAGTCGGAGCGGGACGAGCAGCACTACAGCGACGTGTCCCTTTCGCGCAACCGGGACGGGGTCGCGCCGCTCACCAAGGACGTCGGCGACTTCCTGAAGTCGGTCGGGCTCGCGGGCGCGACCATGTCCGACTATGCGGCGTTGCTGGTCGAACGTGATCGGGCGAACTTCGCCGCGAACCTGCAGACCACGCCAATGCTCAACTTCTATCGCAAGGCCGTCGGCATGCCGGTTCTCAAGCCCTGAAGTCGCGACCGGTCAGCCGCGCGCGCGCCACGCGGCCAGCAGCGCCTGTTCCCGCTCCGGAGTGAACCCCGTCTTCAGCGCCGCCTGGCGCTGCGCGGGCAGCGATTCGAACCACGACAGGGTGTCGCGCGCGGTCTGTGCCGTCGGGCGCAGCGTGAGGCCGGCGGCGAGTTCGGGCGTCAGGTCGAACTGCGCGAAGCCCACGGTCTGGTCGCGCATCAGCTGGAACGCGGGCAGTTCGCGGCCGTAGGGGCGCGCCCCGTTGGTGATCAGGAAGTCGGCGTCGACCCACGTGAACGTGGCGTCGCCGCCGACACCTTCGCGGACACCCTCGAGGAAGGCGCGGAACGGTTGGCCGAGGTGTGGGCCGACGGCGTTGAACACGCCGAACTTGCGGTCTTCGGCGAGCCTGACCAGGAACGCCGCGAGATCGCGCACATCGATGACCTGCACGTGGTCGCTGCCGTTCCCGGGGGCGAGCATCTCGCCGCCGCGTCGGACGCGCACGGGCCACCAGGTGAAGCGGTCGGTGTCGTCGCCGGGGCCGACGATCAGTCCGGGGCGCACGACGGTGACGCGACCTGGCATCGCCGCGTGCGCGGCCTTCTCGGCGTAGGCCTTGGCGTGGCCGTAGCTGAGCGGCCGGCCTGCCGCGATCGGCCGGTTCTCGCGCGTCAGCACCGGTGCGTCGGCGGTCATCGGCACGCGCGCGTAGTCCAGATAGACCGACCGCGTCGACACGAACACGTATTGCCCGACGTGGTCGGCGAGCAGGCTGGCCGCGGCCTCGACCCACTGCGGCGCGTCGCTGCGCGAGGCCGACTCGTCGATGACCACGTCCCACTTGCGCCCGCGCAGCGCCGAGAGGTCGGTGCCGCGGTCGCCGACGAGTTCTTCGACGTCCTTGCCGAACATGCCCGCGCCGCTGCGGCCGCGGTTGAAGACCGTGACCTCGTGGCCACGGGCCAACGCGCGTTGCACGTCGTGCGGTCCCAGGAACCCCGTGCCGCCGAGGATGAGCAGCCTCTGCGGCTTGGCCGCCGGGCTCTCGCCGGCTGACGACAGGCTGGTGCGCTGGCAGGCGGCGGCGGCGCCGAGCGCGAGACCGGTGGTGAGGAACTGGCGGCGGTTCTGCATGAGGCTCCAAAGGCGTTTGCGGGCGGGCGGGGAACCTACCCGGACTCGCCAGGTTGCGTACCGAACCGGGTACAAACCACAACCGGCCAGCCGCGAAGCGGCTGGCCGGTTGTGGTTTGTACCCGGTTCGGTACCCACACGCTTGCGCTTGGAGTCGCGGGCGGGTGGAGTGCTGGCACATGGCCAAGAAGCGCACCCCACAGACGTTCGAGAAGCGCGCCCGCGAGCGCGACAAGCAGATGAAGCGCGAGGCCAAGCATGCCGATCGGCTGGCGCGCAGCGCCGCGAAGCGCGAGGCGAAGCTGGATCCCAACGAGCCGAAGGACGGCGAGTTCGGGGCCATGCGCGGTGCCGAGATCGTCGAGGACCCGCGCGACCTGGACGTTCCGTAACGGGCTGACGCGGCGCGCGCAAGCCGATGGCTTGAACCGGCGGTGGGCCGCGCGCTACGAGTAGCGCTGCCGATGGACCCACGCATCGCCGACAAGGTGGCCCGCTTCCCGACCGGGCCTGGGGTCTACGTGTTCACCGATGGTGCCGGCACGACGCTCTACGTCGGCAAGGCCGCAGACCTGCGGGCGCGGGTGCGCAGCTACCTCAAGCCGGGCGGCGACGGCCGCTACCAGCTGCCGTTCCTGGCCGCCGACGCCGCCGACGTCGAGTTCATCGCCACCGCCACCGAGCAGGAGGCGCTGCTGCTCGAGAACACGGTGATCAAGAAGAAGCAGCCGCGCTACAACATCAAGCTGCGCGACGACAAGGCGTTCCTGTTGCTGCGCCTGGACCGCAAGCAGCCGTGGCCCTGGTATCGGCTGGTGCGGCGGCGGCACGACGACGGTGCTCTCTACTTCGGTCCCTATGCGTCGGCGAAGTCCGTGCGCCGCACGCTGCGTCTGTTGCACAAGGTCGTGCCGCTGCGTGATTGCACCGACCACGTCTTCCACAACCGCACGCGGCCGTGCATCAAACATCAGATCGGGCGATGCCCGGCGCCGTGCGTCGATCTCGTCGACCGGGCCGCCTACGACGAACTGCTCGACCGCTCGGTGCGCATCCTGCGCGGTGACGTCGCCGGCGTGCTCGGTGACCTGCGGCAGCGCATGGACGAGGCGGCGGCGGCGTTGGAGTTCGAACGCGCCCAGGCGCTCAAGGAACAGGTGCAGGCGCTGCAGCACGTGGCCGAGCCGCAGAGCGTGGTGGCGGATGCCGGCGACGAGGACGTGCTCGGCGTGCATCGCAGCGGCGATGACGTCGCGGTCGCCTTCCTGACCTTCCGCGGCGGAGCGCTCGAGAGTTGTCGACGGTTCTCGTTTCGCAGCGAACTGCCCGATGAACTGCTGCTCGGCGACCTGCTCGGTCGCTTCTACGAAGGGGATCGTTACGTGCCGCCGACGGTGGTGTTGCCGGTCGGCCCGGCCGAAGGTGAGATCATCCGCGCCTGGTTGCAGCACAAGCGCGGCGGCAAGGTCGAGTTGCTGGTGCCGCAGCGCGGCGAGCGACGCCGACATCTCGAACTCGCGTTGCAGAACGCGCAGCTCGCCGACGCGATGGCTGCCGACGCTGCCGGCCGTCGCCGCGTCGGCGGCGAGAGGTTGGCGCGACTGCTCGAGTTGCCCGAGGTCCCGACGCGCCTGCACTGCATCGACGTCTCGACGATCCAGGGCACCAGCACGGTCGCCTCGCGCGTGTGTTTCGTCGACGGTCAGCCCGACAAGAGCCACTACCGGCGTTTCCGGATCTCGGTCGAACACGCCGGCGACGACTTCGCGGCGATGGCTGAAGCCGTGCGGCGCAGCTTGTCGCTGTGCCTCGAACGCGACGACGAGGATCTGCCCGATCTGCTCGTGGTCGACGGCGGTCGCGGTCAACTCGCCGCGGCCGAACGCGCGATCCTCGAACTCGGCCTCGACGACGACCTGTGGCGCTGCGGCCTGGCGAAGAGCCGCCTGCGCGGCGTCGGCAAGGCACGCGCCGAGACCGGCGAGCGCATCTTCCTGCCGGGGCAGGAGACGCCGATCCCACTCACCGCCGACGCACCAGAGACCCTGCTGGTCGCGGCGTTACGCGACGAAGCCCACCGCTTCGCGATCACCTATCACCGCCAGACGCGCGGCCGCATCGCTTCGGAACTGGACGAGATCCCGGGCATCGGGCCGACGCGGCGCAAGGCGCTGCTGCGCCACTTCGGTTCGTTGTCCGCGTTGCGCCTGGCATCATCCGACGAACTGCGCGCCGTGCCGGGGCTGCCGGCGGTGGTCGCCGACGCGGTCTGGCAGCGCCTGCACCCGCGCTGACCAGTTGCGTACGGAACCGGGTACAAACCACAACCGCTGCGGCGAAGCCGCAGCGGTTGTGGTTTGTACCCGGTACCGTACGCTCGCGCGGTGCCCTCAGGCGTCCTGAGTCTTGCCCTTGACGTCGGTGGCCGCCGACTCCTTGGCCTGCTCGGTCAGCTTGCCGAAGAAGGTCGGCATGTCGACGCCGCCGATGTCGCGCATCATCTGCATGACGGGCGGCAGACTGCCGGCGAGACCGTGCAGGAACCCGGCCGTGGCGTTCTTGCCGTTGGCGCCTGCGCCCCCGTCCCAGACGACGACCTTGTCGAACTTGACGTTGGCGATCGCCTTGCTGGCGGTTTCGGCGATCTGCGGCAGTTGCTCGAGCATGAGCAGCTGGAACGCCTGTTGCGCGCCGCCGCAGCCCTCGACGATGCGCTGCAGACCCTCGGCCTTCTTGGCGAGGATCTCGTACTCGCCACGCGCCTGGGCTTCGAGCCGGGCGAACGTCGCCGCGGCCTCGGCTTGCGCACGCAAGCGGACCTGCTCGGCCTGCGCCTCGGCGTCGACGATGAGCTTGGCCTTCTGCGCCTTGGCGGCCGCTTCGAGTTCGGCGCGCTGTTCGCTCTCGACCTTGGTGGCCATCGCCGCGGCGGCGCGCGCTTCGGCGAGGTACTGGGCTTCGCGAACGTTGGCCTCGGCTTCGCGGCGGCGGGTCTCGGCGAGCTGGTAGGCTTCGGCCTGACGCACCTTCAGGGTCGCCTCGGCGTCGACGCTCTTGGCCTTGGCGGTGTTCTCACCGACCACGGCGTCGGCTTCGGCCTCGGCGACCTTGATGCGCATCTGCCGTTCCTGGTTCTTGATCTCGGTCTGTTGCTCGAGGGTGGCCAGGCTCTGGCCGATGCCGGTCTCCTTGTTGAGCTCGGCGATGCGCACGAGCTTCTCGCGTTCGGCTTCCTTGGTGCCGATCTCACGAACCTTGTCGGCGCTGGCGACCAGCACGTCCTGCTCACGCTTGGCTTCGGCGACGCCGATCGAACCGCGCTTCTGCTGCTGCGCGACGTCGATCTCGGCCGACTGGATCGCTTCGGACGCCGCCTTGCGGCCCATCGCCTCGATGTAGCCGGACTCGTCGGTGATGTCGGTGATGTTGACGTTGATCAGCACCAGGCCGATCTTCTCGAGCTCGGGAGTCAGCGAGTTCTGCACGCTGTCGAGGAACTTGTCGCGGTTGCGGTTGATGTCCTCGATGGTCATCGAGGCGATCACCTGGCGCAGTTGCCCGAGGATGATGTCCTCCGCCTGCTTCATGATCTGTCGCGGGTCGAGGCCCAGAAGGCGGATCGCCGCGGTCTGCATCACGGCAGGACCGGTGCCCACGGCGACAGTGAACACCGACGGCACGTTGACGCGGATGTTCTCGGCCGACAGCGCGCCGCGCAGCGGGATCTCGATCTGCATCGGATCCAGGCTCAAGAACGAGTAGTCCTGGATCAGCGGCCAGACGAACGCGCCGCCGCCGTGCAGGCAGCGCGCCGATTCGCCGGCGGCGACCTTGCCGAAGATCACCAGGATGCGGTTGCTCGGGCAGCGTTTGTAGCGCTTGACGATCAGGATCACGAAGCCGAGCAGCAGCAGCGCCAACGCGACGCCGGCGAGCACGAAGTAGGTGTCGGAGGGGGTGCCTTGAGCCAGCATGATCAGTTCTCCGTGGCGAGAAGGGACAGCGAGAGGCCGGCGGGAGGCCGGTGGAAGGGGACGGTGGGCAGGCGTGCGGCGCGGTGGCCGGTCACGCCTCGGTCTCGACGATCAGGATGTCGCCGGGCTGGTGCTCGACGACGCGCACGGGGGTGCCGGTCGGGATCTCGGCGCCGCGGGTGATCGCCTGGCACTCGATGGTGCGGTTCTGCACCTGCAGCATCACGCGCCCGTGGCCGGTGCCGGCCGCGGGGATGCGCAGATAGACGTTGGCGCGTTGGCCGACGGCGCGCGCCAGGTCGACGTTGCCCTGCGACTGCAGCGAGGCCAGCATCCGCATCAGGCGCGCGACCAGCCACAGCGCCGCGACACCGGCGGAGCCCGATGCGATGGCGACGGCGGTCGGCGACCAGCCGAGTTGCTCGGTGCCCAGCCCGATCAGGCCGAAGAACGTCGCGAAGGTGGTGACGGTCTGCACCGAGAACAGCTTGAGGAACGAGCCCTGATCGTGGCCGACGTCGGTGTCGATGTCGCCGCCGAGGTCGTGGTCACCGCCGGCTCCGAGCAGCAGGAGCAGGAACTGCACCACCAACAGGGCGCCACCGATGGCGGCGCAGTACAGGAAGACGGTCGTCATGGGTTCCTCGATCCTCCGGAAGCAGACCCGGTCTGCCTGCAACCACACGTGGCCGACGCTGTACCGGGAATGTCGCAAGTGCGCCGCGGATCACGACGCGTCGGTGGTTGGGGCGATGCCGTTCGCGGCGAACACCCGCACGCGTTCGACGCGGCGGTTGTTGGCTTTGGTGACCTCGAAGCGGAAGCCGCGGAAGTCGACGGTTTCGCCGGCCGCGGGCAGGTGCCCCATCTGTTCGGTTAAGAACCCGGACAGCGTCTGGCTCGAGGTCTCGACGTCTTCGAGGCCGAGCTTGCCGAAGACCTTGCGGGCCTCGGCGATGCCGCGGCACAACAGCGAGCCGTCAGGTCGCACGATCAGGTGCGTCTCCTCGGTGTCGAGTTCGTCCTCGATCTCGCCGACGATCTCCTCGAGCACGTCCTCGAGCGTGATGATGCCGTCGGTCGAGCCGTACTCGTCGACGACGATCGCCATGTGCCGCTTCTCGATCTGGAAGCGCCGCAGCACGTGATTGAGGGTCGCCGACTCGGGCAGCACCAGCAGCGGCACCAGAATCTCGCTCCAGTCCGGCGTCTGCGTCTTGCGCAGCGCGAACAACAGCTCCTTGGCGAGGACCACGCCGGTGACGTCGTCGAGCGCGCCGGTCGGCGAGTAGGGGAAGCGGCTGTGGCCGCTGCGCCGCACCAGTTCGAGGTTCTGTTCGTTGCTGCTGGTCGCCGACAGGAACGCGACCCGCGAGCGCGGCACCATCACGTCGCGCGCCTTGACGTCACGCAGCCTGGTCGCGTTCTCGATCAGTCGCGCGGTGATGCCGCCGAACGCGCCGGCCGAGTGGCCGATCGACGTCAGGATGCGGATCTCTTCGAGCGACGGCGCCTGCGGGTCGTCCCGTTTCGTGAACAGACGCGACATCTGCCGCGTCAGCACCAGCAGCGGCCGCAGCACCACGACCATGACGCGCACCGTGTACGCGACCGGCGCGGCCAGACGGCCGGCGTGCACGACGCCCAGGGTCTTGGGCAGGATCTCGGTCAGCGCCAGGATCGCGACGACGAAGCCGGCTGCGAACCATGCCGCATGAACCTCGGGGAACGCGGTCACGAACGCGTCCGTCGCGACCGCCGTGCCGCCGGTGTGGGCGACGGTGTTGAGCACCAGGATCGCCGCGATCGCCGTCTCGGGGTTGCGTTTGTATTCCCGCAGCAGCACGCCGGCGCGGCTGCCCGAACGCGCCAGGGCTTCGATGCGCGCCTGGCCGACGCTGAGCAGGGTGGCCTCCGCGATCGAGCAGACGAACGAGAACAGCAGCGTGAAACCGACGGCTAGGAAGAACAGCAGCATGGTGCGACGGGCGGCCATCGTCACCACCGGCCGGCCCGGCGCAAGCTGTCTGCGTCCCGTTCTGGTCAGGCGGGCTGCAGTTGGCTCTGCTCGGCGGTTGCGCAGGTGAACGTGTAGTCGCCGCTGCGCACCCGGACGTTGACGACGGCGCCGGGGCCGAGCTCGTTGTCCAGGATCATCTCGGTGATCGGGTCCTCGATGCGGCGCTTGATCAGCCGGCGCAGTTCGCGGGCGCCGAACTCCTCGGAGAAGCCCTGCTTTGCCAGCAGGATCCGCACTCCGGCCGACCAATGCACCGCGATGCCGCGCCGGCGCAGCAGGTCGGCGACCTCGCGGAGCATGTTGCCCGCGATGCGCTGGCAGACCTTCTCGTCGAGCGGGTTGAACATCACCACCTCGTCGATGCGGTTGATGAACTCGGGGCGGAAGAACTCGCGCAGCGCGTCGTTGGTGACGCTGCGCAGGTCGATGTCGCCGAGGCTCTGCCGGCGGTGCGCGGCCGAGAATCCCATGCGGGTGCGCACCGCGTCGATCTTCTCGATGCCCAGGTTGCTGGTCATCAGGATCAACGCCTGATGGAACTGCACCGTCTGCCCCTTGCTGTCGGTGATGATGCCCTCGTCGAGCAGCTGCAGCAGCAGGTTGTGCACCTTGTAGTGGGCCTTCTCGACCTCGTCGAACAGCACCACGCTGTTGGGCTTCTTCTTGATCGCCTCGGTCAGGAAGCCACCTTCGTTGTGGCCGATGTAGCCGGGCGGCGAACCGATCAGCTTGGCGTACTCGTGCGGCAGCGCATACTCGCTGCAGTCGACGCGGATCATCGCGCCGGGGTCGTCGAACAGGTTGCGGGCGACGGCCTTGGCCAGCTCGGTCTTGCCGGTGCCGGTGCGGCCGACCAGCAAGAACGTGCCGACCGGGTGGGTCGGGCGCTTGAGGCCGACGGCGGCCTTCTTGACGGCGCGGACCAGCGAGGTGATGCCCTCGTCCTGGCCGATGATCTGCTGCCGCAGGGTCCGTTCGAGGTTGGTGACGCGACGGAACAGGGCCTGGCGCGCGGCTTCGTTGCCGGGGCGCGGCAAGAACAGGTCGTCGGGCTCCTGGCTGGCGCGCGCAGCGCCGTTGGTCGGGATGCTCACCTGGTGGATCTCGAGCGACGGATTGACGTCGATGCAGATCTGGTAGAGCAGTTCCTCGACGATCTCCAAGTCGTAGCCGTCGTCGAGGCGGCGCACGGCGGCGAGCACCTCGCTGTCGAATGACGGCACACACGACCGCACGACGCGGCTGCGGTACGACGACTTGTTGGTGATCGACGACGCGTGCAGTTCCTGCAGCAGCTCGTCGGAGCAGCAGCGGACCTTGATGAACTCGTCGACCAGGTCGAAGTACTTGATGACGAACGCAACCCCTGGATGCTTCAAACCTTGGCCCTCGTGGTCGGTGGTCTGGTTACCATTTCGGGCGCCGTGGCAGCGAGACTTGACGAACGCTGTGCGATACTTCGAAGTTCTTTCACCTACAGGCAATACCGACACGTGATCGCCGACTCGAAACTGCTGGCCATGCTGGTGCACAACGGCACGCTGCCCGCCGACGTCGCGATGCACGCGATCAAGTCCGGTGCGCCCGTAGAGTTTCTGTTGCGAAACGGTGTCTGCACCGCGGCGCAATGGCAGCAGTGGCGCGACACACAAGCCGGATCGCGCCCTGTGCTCAGTCGTTACGAACTCGGCAAGTTGCTCGGCGAGGGTGGGGTGGGTCGGGTCTTCGAGGCCGTGGACCGCACCGACGGCCGCCACCTGGCCCTCAAGGTGTTGCGGCCCGAGCTCGCGCTCGACGCTGCCAAGGCCGAGCCGTTCGTGCGTGAGGCGCGGCTGCTGATGCAGCTCGACCACCCTCACCTGGTCAAGGGGTACCGCGTCGCCAAGGAAGGCGAGACGATCTTCTTCGCCATGGAGCTCGTGCCCGGCCAATGCCTGCAGGAACTGCTCGACGAGCAGGGGCGCCTCGATGAGGAGTCGGCGCTGACCATCGTCGTCGAGGTCGCCGGTGCGCTCGACGTGCTGCACGCCCAGGGGCTGGTGCACCGCGACGTCAAGCCCGGCAACGTCATCTGGTCGGTAGATCGCGGCGCCGTGCTGATCGACCTCGGTTTCGCGGTCGCGCAGGGCGTGGCGGATGCGGGGGAGACGACCGCCGGCACGGTGCACTACATCGCGCCCGAACAGGCGCGCGGTGGCGGCCTCGACGTGCGCGCCGACATCTACGCACTCGGCGCGACGCTCTACCACCTGGTCACCGGCTCGTTGCCGTTCGAAGGCAAGACCAGCGAAGAGGTGCTCGCCAAGCAGGTGCTCGAATCGCTGTCCGGCGAACGCATCCGCGCGTTGCAGTTGTCACCGCAGCTGCAGTACTTCCTCGAGAAGATGATGGCCAAGGAGCGTGAGATCCGCTTCCAGAGCCCGCGCCAGCTGCAGCAGGAGATCGAGGCGCACCTCGCGCAGCTGCGGCATCAACGTGAGCTCGATGAGCGCCAGCAGGAACGCGGTGGCCCCGGGCGCGGCGGCCGCCCCGGCGCGCGCCGCGGCTCGCTGTTCGATCACCGGTTGCGTCGTCGCCGGCGGTGAGCTGATGGAGGAGCGTGAGGGTTTTCCGTTCCGCTTCGCGTGCCGGCGATCGGGCAACTGCTGCGCGATCCCCGGCGGCATCGTGCGCGTCACCGCCGCCGAGATCGAAGCCATCGCCGCGCACCTGGACATGGACGTCGCCGCGTTCCGCAGCCGCTACCTGCAGCCCGACGGCGTGCGGCTCAAGGACGGTCTGGGCAGCCGCTGTGTGTTCTTGCAGGACGGTGCGCACGCGAGCTGCGGTATCTACGCGGTGCGCCCGGCGAAGTGTCGGCAGTGGCCGTTCTGGCCCGAGGTGCTGCAGGATCCCGCGCTGCTGCAGCTGGTGCAGCGCACCTGCCCGGGCATCGAGCCCCGCCATGGCGTGTCGTGATGGCACCCGCCCGCCGCCGGTTGGGTACCGAACCGGGTACAAACCACAACCGCGGTCAGTTGCCGATGCGGATGCGGCCCGCATTCGTCGCCACACCCTGCACCGCATTGCTGGCCGTGTTGTCGAGCGCCAGGTACTGGCAGTAGATCGGCATCGCCACGAACGACAGGTGGTTGGGCAGCTGCTGCACGTAGCTGGTCGAGCCGAAGTTGGTGGGCAGGAACAGCACCGCGTCGTCGCGCACGTACAGCGTGCAGCCGTGCAGTCCGTACGAGGCCAGCGACGTCGGCAGGGCGCCGCCGCTCCAGCTGCTGTTCGACAGACCGATCAGCAGGGTGCCGAACTGGTTGGTGTTCGGGTTGAGCCCGTCGATCTCGATCGTCATCGGCTGGCCGACGTCGGGGATGCCCGAGAACCCCAGTGTCGGCACGCCGAAGGCGCCGCCGCAGCCGTTGCCGAAGGTCGCGGTGGTGCCGGCAAAGTGACTGAGCTGCAGGTATGTGAGGGCGGTGTGCAGCGCGGTGTTGCCGAAGCCGGTGCCGTAGTTGGAGCCACCGTTGACGTCGCAGCCCGCGTGGGTGGTGATGCCGAACGCCCGCTGCGTGCCGACCTCGATCACCGGCGAGCCGGAGTTGCAGCCGCTGACGTGCACCGCGAAGGCCAGTGTCGTCGGGTCGCTCGACGTGCGCGGTCCCGAGTGGGTCTTCTGTGCGTAGCTCCAGGTCGGGTTGGCGTGGCTGCCGTAGCCGGTCACCGCCAGCGTCTGTCCGCCTACCGACGGCGGCGTGCCCCAGTAGAAGAACCCCTGCACCTCGCCGGGGTAGCGGTTGGTGTTCGAGTTGCGCACCGCCGCCACCACGCACCAGTCGTTGCCCAGGCCCCCGTTGCTCGACGTCGCCGAGCCCGCCGCGAATGCGTACTGGTCGTCGGGCGGTGGATACTGCGGCGTGCCGCTGGCGTCGGAGAGGGGCACGTTGAACGACACGATGCCGCTGGCGCTGCCCAGGCAGTGCCCGGCCGTGGCGAGCGCGAACTCGTTGAGCAGGAACATCGTGCAGCAGCCGCCCAGGCGGCCGACGCGCGGGTCGGTGCTGAGCACGCGCGTATCGGTGGGGCCGCAGATGCCGAGATCCACGCCGGTGCCGTCGGCGTAGAGCAGGTGCGAAACGGCGAGGCGGTTGCCCCGCGACCCGGGCGCTGCGATCAGGTCGATGCGCACGGCGTTGCCGTTGAAGTAGGCCGAGCCGAACTGGTAGTCGCGCAGACTCGCCATGTTGAAGTGTTGCGTCGCCTGGTCCTGCAGACTCACGAGCCGCAGTTCGGAGCCCCGCGGCAGGTTGCACGCGTCGAACTGCACGCGCAGCCACAGCGCGTTCGGCACCTGCGCAAGGTGCGAGGCGACCACCAGTGGTGTCGCGGTCAGGTTGTCGATCCAGCCCGAGTCGAAGCGGTCGGCCTGTTCGAGCGGCAGCGGCGGTGCGATCTGGCAGGGGAGCGCGACGGCGAGCATCGCGACAGCGAGGAGTTGGCGCATGGGGGAACGAGCGGAACGGCGACGGGCTGACCACCGTGACAACGGCGGTCAGCCCGGTGTTCTACCCGGTTCGTCGGTCACCCGCATGGGGTTGCGACCATGGGCCTACTTCGTGATCGGCACGCCCAGACGCTGCGTGCTGAGGAACAGGTTCTGGTTCTGGTCCAGATACCAATCCTGGAAGTAGAGCGTCATCGTCGGCAGCCACTCCGGCAGCGGCAGCGCACTCGACCCCGAGGTGCCGATCTGCAGCGGCATGAAGCCCAGGAAGTTCGCGCCGTTGTCCACGAGCAGGCGGCAGCCGTTGCCGACCGACGGGTTGATCACCAACGCGTTGGTGGCGGCCAGCGAGACCGCGACGAAGTGCAGGCTGGCGGCGGGCGCGCCGCTGTAGTTGATCGATGTGAACTCGCTGCCGATCTGCTGACCGCTGTTGAAGGTGCTCGGGCTCCAGCTCAACGACACACTCGAGCAGCTGGTGCCGCTCAGCGTCGGCGCGCCGATCGGGGTCGGGTAGGTGAACGACGTCGCGAAGATGTCGTGCACGCCGACGCCGGCGGTCTGCGGGGTGGCCGTGGTGTCGTTCTGGATCCAGGCCGTGGCCATCTCGACGTTGTCGTCGTCGAACACCACGCCACCCGGGTCACCGTTGAAGTTGGCGGGCGCGGCGAACAGGGTTGCGTACTCGAGACCGGCGCCGTTGTAGCCGACGCGGTCGAGATAGACGCTGCCCGTGCCCGAGTAGACGGCGTCGCTCAGCGACGACAGGGCCCAGTGCGAATCGCTGTTGTTGTCGTAGGCGATGCCGCCGACGCGCCAGCGGCGATCGTTGTGCGGGCCCCACAGGGTGGTCTCGTCGAACTTGGTGGCGGTGCCGTTGAAGTTCGACCAGTCGAGCCGCTCGGCGTTGACGCTCGTGCCGTTGATGACGCTCGTCTTGAAGTTGATGAGGGTCTTGTCACCGAGCGCATAGGCGACGCAGTAGCGACCGCTGGCGCCGGCGACGACCGGCCCGAGCTGATGGTGCGTGTCGTTGGCGGCGTGCAGGGTGAACCAGGATGCGGCGCTCACCGCGCCCGCGGCATCGACGAGGCGACCAGCGGTGTCCCAGTCGTCGGGCAACGTCGGGTTGGCGTTCCAGTACTCCTGCCACACACACATCCAGACCGTGTTGCTCGACGGCGTGGCCTGCTTGTTGACCGCCGGCCGCTCCTGGTCGCGGTCTCCCGAGGACACCGCGTTGATCTGGAACGGCGTGCTCGACGTCGGCGTGGTGCCGGTGATGTCGATGACCGAACCCCAGATCTCGCTGTTGTTGGTGTTGGTGAACGTGGTGCCGGCGTCGCGCTGGTAGACGACCAGCATCTGGTCGCCCAGCGAACCGAGTGACGTGCCGCCGACGTCGGCGCGCCAGTCCTGGATGCTGCTGGTCCAGGCCAGGAACGACACCGTCGTCGACAGGGTCAGGTCGCCCGAGTCGTGCACGTGGTAGCGGATCGCCGAGGTGTTGCTGGAAGTGAAGTCACGGTCGAACACCGCGCAGTATTTCTGCGGGCTGTCGGCCGCGGCGACGCGGATCTGACGGTGCGACCAGCTCGTGTTCAGATCGTTGAAGACGTAGGTGCCGGTGTTGTAGTCGTCTTCGACGATGCGCGCATAGACGTCCTTGTCGGTGGTCGACGCGGCGCGGATGAACACGTACATGCGGTCGTTGGCGGAGTCGTCGCGGCAGATGTCGACGGACTCGCGACCCGTGCCCCAATCGAGCAGCACCGGCGTCAGGATCGGATCGACGGTGACCGGCCAGGTCGCGTCGGTGAGCCACGTCGCCGGCACGGTCAGGGTGATCTTGTCCCCCGACAGATGCGTGGTGATGTTCGTCTTGCGACCGTGGGCGTCGATCGCGTAGGCCTCGCCGTAGGTCATGATCAACTGGCCCTGTTCGTCGACGAACTGCAACGCCTGGTGCGCCGCGCCGGTCGCGGTGGCGCGCAGCGCGGTGTCGATGCGGCCCTCGACGACGAGGTCACCGCCGCCAGCGGCGGGGCGCGTGATCACGAACGACTGCTCGAGACCTTCGGCGCGCACGTCGTAGATCTCGGTGAAGCGGCCGAACTGGTAGCGATATTGCAGTTGGCCTTGCTGGCGCTGGCAGGTCTCGGCGCTGCCGAGCAGTTGCTCGTCGCCGTGGCGCACCGCCGTCGTATGCCACGAGAGCGGCTGGTTGTGGGGGTAGTCGGCGCCCAGGTAGGGCACGAACGTCATGTCGCCGTGGAAGGAGACCTTGTACTTCGTGCCCGCGGCCCAGATGCCGTAGGCGCCGCCGATGGGATCCGCCTCCTGCGAGTGGATCGGGATCAGCACCGGTTCGGTGGTCATCGCCTGGGTGCCGACGGTCGGCGCGGCGGTCGGGATCTCGTCGCGCACCATGGGGCGCGGTGCGTTTTGCACCGGTCGACGTACACCGACGTGATCGGGTCCGTTCTGGGGCTCGGCCTGGGCTGGGACGTGGGGCAGCAGGGTGCCCGCGATGGAGAGCAGCAAGAAGGTTCTCATGACTGGATCGGGTTGTGGTGATGGGAGATGACGGATCTCCCGTGGCTTGTCGTGGGGCGCGGAACGCCCCACACGATCCAGCGACATCACCACCCAGAACCGCATGGCGTTTCTGCCAAGAATCCCGGCGGCGTCACTTCTTGACGTGGTCTTCGCGCCGCGCCTGCAGCCCGAGCGCGGCGTTCAGTCGAGCTTGCGCCAGTTGCTGCGGCCGAGGTCGATCGTGCTCTGCTGCAGGTTCTTCGCCATCTCGACGTCGGCACGCCACGAGTTGCCGCGGCGGTGCACACGCAACACGCAGCACGGGCCGCGGCCGCGCACCTCGATCCACTGGCCGCGCTGCACGGGCGCTTCGTCGTGCGGCACCGAAGACGTGACGGTCGCGCGCGGCACGCAGCGTGCCGGCGGCAGGTGCTGGTCCTGCCAAACGGCAAGATCGACGCAGACATCGCACGAGCCGCAGCCGTCCTGCAGGTCGTCGAAGCCGAAGTGGGCGTGGATCGCCTGCTTGCGGCACGCGCCCTCGGTGGCGTAACGCACCATGCGCAGCAGGCCCATGAGGTCCTGCTTACGTTTCTCCTCGGGCAGCCAGTCGGCAAGTTCGGCGTCGCTCGGCGCGCGCACGAAGATCATGCCGCGGCCGATCTCACCCTCGACGCAGCCGCCGCTGCGCAGCAGGCGCAACACCGTGTCGATGCGGCCGTCGTGGCGGTTCTTGGTCAAGAACGTCTCGCGCAGCGTGTCGAGGTCGAGCGTGTGCAGCCGGTCGCCGAGCCCTTCGATGTGGTCACACACCTCTCGCGCGAACGCCGCGGTCGGGTTGGCCCACTCGGTGAAGTCGCGCTGGATCACCAGGTCCTCTTCGCGGTAGAGCAGTTCGCAGCACGAACCCGCCCCGTCGCGGCCGGCGCGGCCGACCTCCTGGTAGTAGGCCTCGAGCGTGCGCGGGATCTGCCAGTGCACGATCGCCCGGATGTCGGCCTTGTCGACGCCCATGCCGAACGCGTTGGTGGCGAGGATCAGCGCGTCGTCGCTGGCCGAGAAACGCTGCTGCTGCGTCTTGCGTTCGTGGGCCGACAGGCCGCCGTGGTAGACGAGCGGCTGCATGCCGCGGCGCTGCAGTTCGCCCTCGAGGCGCGACAGGTCCTTGATCAGCGCGCAGTAGACGATCGCCGGGCCGCCGGTGCGCTCGAGTACCGTGAGCAACCGCTCGAGCTTGGCCTGATCGTCGTTCACGTGCTGCACCGACAGACACAGGTTGTCGCGCGCGATGCCGGTGTGGAAACGCGGCGCCGCGCCGAGGCGCAGCACGGCGCGGATGTCGTCCTGAACCGCGGGCGTCGCGGTCGCCGTCAACGCCAGGCACGGCGGGTCGCCGAGCTGCGCGCGCACCTCACCCAAGCGAAGGTAGTCTGGGCGGAAGTCGTGACCCCAGTGGCTGACGCAGTGCGCTTCGTCGACGGCCATCCGCGCCACGCGCGCGCCCTGCAACTTCGCCAGGAAACCCGGCACTCGGAACCGTTCGGGCGTCACGTAGAGCAGCTTGACCGCGCCGCGCAGCGCCAGGCCCAGCCGTTGTTCACGCTCGTGTTTGTCGAGCAGGCTGTGCACGCAGGTCGCGGGCAGGTTGCGCGCGCGCAGCGCCGCGACCTGGTCGTCCATCAGCGCGATCAACGGCGACACGACCACGGTCAGTCCGTCGCCGACGAACGCGGGCAGCTGGTAACACAGCGACTTGCCCTCGCCGGTCGCCATCAGCACCAGGCCGCTGCCGCCGCCAAGGAAGTGTTCCACGACCGGCAGCTGCAGCCCGCGATATGCGGTGAACCCGTACAGACGATGCAGTTCGGCGGTGAGATCGGATGCGGTCACGACCGCCAGCCTAGGCCATCGACCCGAACCGCGGAACGGGACAAACGCGACCCTTTACCGCGTGCGGCGGCTGTGCGAGGCTGCTGCCCATTCGCGGTTCCACCCTGCGGCCCCAACACCCATGAACACCAAGAGTATCACCACCCTGTTCGTCGCCGGCGCCTGCCTGCTCCCCTTGCACGCCCAGAACACCGGCGTCGCCTTCAGCAACGCCGTCGACGGCTACATCGAAGTGCCGTACAGCGCGCGCGTCGTGCCGCAGAGCGGCATCACCATCGAAGCCTGGATCACCTATGACGACGCCACGATCCCGACCGGCTGGCGGTTTCCGACGCTGGTGCGTCAGGGCCTCAGTGTCGGCGGCAGCGAGGACTACTTCCTGCGCGTCGAAGCGGGCAACAGCGCCGCGCGCGTGTTGCGTTGGAAGGTCGTGACCGCCGCGGGGCCGACGCCGACCGTCAACTGGTCGTTCACCCCTGGACAACTCAACACCTGGACGCACGTCGCTGCGACCTACGACGGCACCACCGCCGCGCTCTACGTCAACGGCGCGCTGGTCGGCTCGGCCGCGGGCGGCAACGGTTCACCGATCCGCGACTTCAACAACGAGGTGTTCCGCATCGGCAAGGGCAGCGACGTCGCCACGCCGATCGAGGTCTGGAACGGTCAGATCGACGAGGTGCGGTTGTGGCCGTTCGCGCGCACCGCGGCCGAGATCCAGCAGACCATGAACATGCAGCTCGACTCGGTGCCGGGCTTCGTCTCGACCTGGAACCTCGACAACCACCCGCTCGACACCTCCGGCGGCCAACACGCGACGGTCAGCGGTCAGGCGGTCTACACCGCCAACACGCTCAACCTCACCGCGTTCCCGGCGCCCGTGGCGTTCCCGATCGGCGCCAGCACGCCGGGCTGTCTGGGTGCCCTCGAGGTGTCGATGGGCAGCGCGCCGAACGCCGGCAACGCCAACTTCACCGCGGTCGCGACGCGCGCGCCGGCCAACGCCGTGACCTTCGCCGGCATCGCCTTCGCCGCCGCGCCGGCGCCGCTGACGATCGCCGGCATCGACTACTGGCTCGACCTGGGCTCCTCGGTGGTGCTGCTGTCGTCGACCAGTGCGCTCGGTGTCGCCCGGCAGACGGTGCCGTTGCCGGCATGGCTCGGCGCCGGCCAGTCGCTCGCGTTCCAGTTCGCGTGGTTCGACCCGTGTGGCCCGCAGGGGGTCACCGCGAGCAACGCGGTCGTGTTCGTGACGCAGTAGCCGCAGGGGGGCGCGTTCCCGGCCTGGCGCGGATTGCGCGCCGGCCAGTGAACGTCACAGCAGCGGGCTGTCGGCGTCGCCGAAACTCTGCGTGTCGACGCCCAGCCGCTGCAGCATCGCCAGCCACAGACGACACAACGGCGTGTCGCGTTTGCTCTCGAGCAGGCGCCCTTGCGGGATCGAACCGCCGCCGCGGCCGGCGAGCAGCACCGGCAGGTCGTGCGGCGAGTGGGCGTTGCCGTCGCGCATCGCCGAGGCGAGCACCACCATCGACGCGTCCAGCACGCTGCCGTGGTTCTCGGGCAACGCGGCGAGGCGATCGAGCAGTCCGGCGAACTGCTGTACGTGCCAGCGGTTGATGCGGCGGTAGGCCTCCTGCTTGTCGGCTTTGCCTTCGTGGTGCGAGTACTCGTGGAAGCCGCCGGCGCAGCCGTCGACGAAACTGAAGTTGCGGCCCGAGACCTCGTTGGCCATCAGGAACGTGACCACGCGCGTCGCGTCCGTCGCGAACGCCAGCGCGATCAGGTCGAACATCAGGCCGACGTGGGTCGGGTAGTCGGGCGGCGCGCCCGGTGCGGGGGGCGCCGCGGCATCGATCGCCACGGCTCGGCGCACTGCGGTGCGCGCGGCGACGCGTTCGGCCGCCTCGATGCGCTGTTCGAGCGCCCGCACCGAGTCCGAGAACTCGTGCAGCTTGTCGCGATCGCGGCGTCCCAGGCTCTTCTGCAGGCGGCGTGCGTCGTCGGCGACGAGATCGAGCACGCTGCGGCCGGCGGCGTCGTTCGCCAGCGCGGTGCGGCGGCACAGGCGATCGAACACGGCGCGCGGCGACAGTTCGCGCGTCATCGGCCGGTCGGGGGCGCTCCAGGCGATGTGGCCGCCGTAGATCGTCGAGTAACCCATGTCCTCGACCGGGTAGATCGGGTCGCAAGCGAGTTCGAGCGACGGCAACAGGGTCTGCCGGCCGACGGTGTTCGCGGCCACCTGATCCATCGACACGCCGTTCCACAGATCGCGACCGCCGGTGCGGCGGATCTTGCGGCCGGTGAGCAGCGGCGCGACCTTCGCGTAGTGGCCGTCGCCGTCGAAGCTGTGCCGGTTGGCCAGGCCGGTCAGCACACTGACCTCGTGCCGGCGCGCGGCGAGCGGCTCCAGGCTGAACGACGGGATCCAGCCACCGTCGCCGTCGCGGCGCGGTTGCCACGCGTTCGGCAACACGCCGTTCGGCATCACCACGATCGCCATGCGGCGCGGGCCACCGTCGTGAGCAGGGTCGGTTGGACTCCCGAACGCCTCGAGCCACGGCAGGCACAGGGTCGCGCCGGCACCGCGCAGGAAGGCACGGCGGTTGGTGGTGGCGGGGTTCATGGCTTCTCGGTGCGCGGAGCTGGGCCGCGGCTCGTGAACAACGGGGAACTGACCACGGCGTCGAGCAGCGCCGAGAAACGATAGCCGCCGGCGGCGGTCGCCGCGGTGATGCGCAGCAGTTCGGCTTCGTCGGCGGCGACCATCGCGCGACCGACCGCGTAGACGAGCAGGTTCTTGGCCATCGCCCGCACGAAGTCGTCGCGCCGCGCCAGCAGGGCGTCCTTGAGCGCGACCGGGCCGTCGATGCGCGTGCCGTCCGGCAGCTCACCGACCGCGTCGACGGGTTTGCCCTGCGCCTGGTCGCGCCATTGGCCGAGCACGTCGAAGTTCTCGAGGGCGAAACCGAGCGGGTCGATCTGCGCATGGCACGACGCGCAGGTACGGTCGCGGCGGTGCCGTTCGAGGCGTTCGCGCAGCGACAGCGCGTCGGGCTGCACGTCGTCCGCCGGCAGCGTGCCGGCGTCGGCCGGCGGCGGTGGCGGCGGCGTGTCGAGCAGGCGGCCGAGGATCCACTTGCCGCGCAGCACCGGGCTGGTGCGCAACGGATACGAACTGACCATCAGCATCGCGCCCATGCCGAGCACGCCGCCGCGGCGGCGGTCGGTCAGCGCCACGCGCTGCCAGCCGCCCTGCTCGGCGTCGCCGAGGCCGTAGTGTTTGCGCAGCGTGCCGTTGGCGAAGGTGAAGTCCGCGTCGAGCAGGGTCAGCACGCTGTGGTCCTCGGCGGCGACCGCCGCGAAGAAGCGCGTCGCCTCTTCGCGGAAGGCGGGTCGCAGACCATGGTTCCAGATCTGCGGATACCGGCGGTAGTCGGCGTGGTGGGTGAGCACCTCGTCCAGCTGCAGCCATTGCGCGGCGAAGCGGTCGGCCAGGGCGCGACCGCCGTCGGCGGCGAGCAGCCGCTGCACCTGGGCGCGCAGAACCTGCGGCTGGTGCAGTTCGCCAGCGGCGGCGCAGGCCGTCAGCGCCGCGTCGGGCATGGTCGCACCGACCAGATACGAGACGCGCACGGCGAGTTCGTGGTCCGACAGGCGACGGTCTGGCCGCTCGCGCTCGATCCGAAACAGGAACGCCGGGCTGGCGAGCACCGAACGCAACACCACGGCCAGCGCCGCGTCGCCGTTGGCCCCGGCGGCGCGTTGCGCTGCGTGGAGCTCGCAGCGGGCGTCGATCTCGGCCGGCGTCGCCGGCCGGCGGAAGGCGCGGTCGAGCAGGCGCGTGACGCTCGCGGCCAGCAGTTCGCCGTCGGGTGCCAGCCGTTGGCGCGCGGCCGGATCGGCGAGCACGGCGCTCGCGATCACCGTCGCCGCCTCGAGATACTTCTCGAACGCCAGCGGCGTCACGCCGGTGCCGTCACCGAGGTTGTCGAAGCCGTGGATGCGGGCGTCTTCGGGCAGCAGTTCGCCGGCGCGCCAGTCGATGCCGAACAGATCGCGCACCGTGTTTTCGTATTCGGCGCGCGCCAGTCGCCGCATCGTCGGCACCTGCGCGTCGGCATCGATCGGCAGGCGCGCGGCGAGCATCAGCTGCAGCTGCAACCGTTCGGCGTCGGTCGGCTGCACCTCGTCGGGCGGCGGCATGGTGCGTGAGCGCAACCGCAGCAGCGCGGCTTCGGCGAGGTGGGCGTCGGCCGCGGTGAAGATGCGATCGACGACGAAGCCCTTCTCGGCGTCGGCGCCGCGGTGACATTCGGCGCAGTAACGCTCGACCAGGCCAGGAACGACTGCGTCCTGGGCAGAGCTCACCGCGGCGAGCCACGGCAACAGCAGCAACGGCGACGAGCGACGCAAGGTCGCCGGATGTTAGCGCCGCTGCTCAACCTTGCCCGTCTTGGCCGGCGGATCGAGCGGATACAGCCCTTGCAGGGCGAGCACCGACATCGCCGTGGCGTAGAGCCGACCTCCGTCTTCGCCCCACGGACCGACGGGATCCCACGAACCGGCGAAGCTGCCGTCGCTGCGATACCCCTTCTGCAAGGCGTCGACGAGTTGGCGGGCCCAGGTCGCCTGCGCTTCGCCGCCGAGGTGGCGCAGCGCTTCGGTGGCGAAGAACCAGTAACACTGGTCGACCTTGCCGGTGTCCGGTTCCCAGACCGGTGGCTTGGCGAGCACCAGCCCGACGGACCTGGTGATGATCGCGTCGCTGTCCACCGTCTGGCCGACGCCAACGCGGCACAGCAGGCCCGCAGCCGTCATCGCCTCACCTTGCTGCGGCGGAAAGCGCGCCGCGTTGCGCACGTTGCGTGAGCTCGGCTCACCCGCACGCGAGTAGCCGGTGCGGCCGCCCGCGTCGGTGACCTGGTCGATCCACGTGCCGACCAACTGCAACGCCTGACGGTTGATGCGTTGGCCTTGTTCGTGCGCGGCGAGGTAGGCGAGCGTGGCCCAGGTCGTGACCGACGTGTCGTTGTCGTTGTCGCGCGGCATGTAGCGCCACACCGCGTAGGGATTGCGGTGCTTCTCGAGGTAGGCGTATCCCTTCTCGGCGGCGGTGCGCGCTTCGGCCGAACCCGTGGCCGCGGCCGTCGCCCACAAGCCCAGCGTGGCGATCGCCTGGCCGTAGATGAAGTCGTGGGCGCTGCTCGGACCGATCACACCGTTCTCCTCCTGCTGCAGCGCCAACCAGTGGGCGCCGCGGATCGCGGCGGTGTAGTGCGGGTCGCTCTTCTTGGCGATGCCTTCGCGCGCGAACGCCAGCAGCACCAGGCCCGTGACCGCCACGTCCTGGGTGCCGTTGCCGGGGCCGTCGGTCGGGTGTTCGCCGTCGTGGGCCATGAACTCGTCGGCGTTCCAACGCCCGTCCTGGTCCTGGTGCGCGAGCAGCCAACGCAACCCTTGCTCGATCATCGCCGCGGCTTCTGGGTACTGCTTGCCGGCGAGTTGTCGCGGTGCGGCTACGCGCCCGAGGCGCAGCATCTCCTGGGGCACCTTGGGCCGCGGTGGTGCCTCGGTTGCCGCGTGTTGGCCGGGCAGGAAGGCGGAGCCGGCCAACAGGCCGACGAGGAGCGAAGACGCTGCGCGCACGCAGCCGGGAGGGGAGGTCTTCATCGCGGGAACGGCAACGGCGATGGTCGCCACCGGTTCAGGCGTGGGCGACGTTCCCGACCGGACAACCGATCCCCGAAAAATCAGCGCCGCGTCTCGTTGCGCTGCGCGTCGAACCAACGCCACAGGTCCGGCGATCGGTAGGCGGCCTCCCACGAGTTGTGGCCGACGTGTTCGAGCGAAGTGAACAGCACCTTGTCGCCGCCGGCCTTCTGGATCGCCTCGACCATCACCACCGACTTCTCGTGTGGAACGGCGCGGTCGACGGTGCCGTGCCAGGCCCAGATCGGCAACTTCGTGAGGCGCGGTGCCCAGGCCACCTCACCGGCGCCGCAGATCGGCGCGGCGGCGGCGAAGCGGGCGGGATGGTCGGCGCACAACCGCCAGGTGCCGTAGCCGCCCATGCTCAGGCCGGTGACGACGATCCGCTGCGGGTCGATGCGCCAGGTCTTCTCGGCGTGGTCGAGCAGCGCGATCAGCAGTGCCTGCTGGCCGTCGTCGGCCCACCACGCGGTCTTGGGGCACTGCGGCGACAGCACCACGTACGGCAGCTGCTCGCCAGCTGCCAGATACTTCGCCGGACCCCAGGACGCGACCTTGCTGAGCGGTCCGTTGCTCTCGCCGCGGCCATGCAGGAACAGCAGCAGCGGCACCTTGCTGTCGCTCTTGGCGTAGTCCTGTGGCAGGTAACAAAGGTAGGGGACGTCGGTGTCACCGACGGTGAGGCTCTGCTCGACCTGGCGACCGGGAGTCGGTTCGACGGCGGCGGAGCGGTCGGAGGCGGGTTCTTGTGCGGTCACGAGGGGTGCGGCGAAGGCGATGGCCAACAGGAACGACGACAGGCGCATGCTGCGATCTTATTCGACGGCGCTCCGGCCGCCGCTACTGTGCCCGGAGTGATCGCCGAACTCGATTGGTCGAGCGCCCAGGACTTCGGCACCGCGCTGCTGCTCGGTGCCCTGCTCGGCGTGGAGCGTGAGAAGCGCATCGCCGACGAGGGCTTCGGCATCGCCGGGCTGCGCAGCTTCGTGCTGTTCGCCGAAGCCGGCGCGGTTGCGGGTTACCTGGCGAAGTCGCTGGCGATGCCGTGGATCGTGCCGGCCGTGGTGGTCGGCGTCGTCGCCGTGCTCATGGTCGGTTACCAGGCCGCGTCGCGCGTCGCGCCGCGCAGCCTGGGGCTGACCACGGAGCTGGCGGCGATCGTCACCGTGCTGCTCGGCGCGATGGCTACCGCGGGTCACCGCGAGCTGGCGATCGGCCTGGGCGTGATCACCGCGGCGCTGCTCGCCTACAAGCAGCCGTTGCACGGGCTGGTCGGCCGCATCGGCTGGAACGACGTGCTGGTCGGCATGCGTTTCCTGTTGGCGACGTTCATCGTGTTGCCGTTGTTGCCCGACGAGACCATCGACCCGTGGGGCGCGATCAACCTGTACAAGTTGTGGCTGCTGGTGCTGCTGATCTCCGGGCTGTCGCTGGTCGGCTACGTCACCACGCGCTGGCTCGGCTCACGGCACGGCACGGCGATCACCGCGGCCAGCGGCGGCCTGGTCAGTTCGACCGCGGTGACGCTGGCGCTGGTCAAGCAGAGCCGCGAACCCGGCAGCGACAGCCGGCAACTCGCCGGCGGCATCCTGCTGGCGTGGGGCGTGATGTTCGGCCGCGTCGTCGTCGCCGCGGCGATCGTCGACATCGCCCTGCTGGGGCCTCTGCTGCTGCCGTTCGTGGTGATGCTCACGGTCTGCGGCCTGTTCGCGTGGCAGTGCTTCGCGGGGCAGACGCCGCGCATCGCCAGCGACGCCGAGGACGTGCCGTTACGCAATCCGTTCTCGCTCTGGGCAGCGGGCAAGTTCGCGCTGTTGTTCGCGGCGGTGTCGCTGCTGCTCGCGCTCGCCAGGCTCTACCTGCCCGGCACCGGCACCTACGTGATCGCCGCGGTCGCGGGTTTGACCGACGTCGACGCGATCACCCTGTCGATGGCGCAGCAGACCGCCGCCGGTCAGCAGACGATGCCCGTGGCGGTCGCCGCGATCGTGATCGCTGCGCTCAGCAACACCGTGGTCAAGGCGGCGATCGCGATGGTCAGCGGCAAGGGGCTCGCCGGGCGCGTGGCGGTGGGGGCGGGGCTGGTGCTGGTTGCGGGGTTGTTGGCGATCTGGCTGGGGTGACGGCGTTGGTCTGCGGTGTGCAGCCGTACTACACTGGCGCAACTTGTCGGCCACCTGCATCAGCCTGGGTGTCGTCGAACCCTGGAACGCCATGAAGCACATCGTCCCTGCCCGCCTCCTCCTGCTGCATGCGCCGCTGTTCACCGTCATCTCGTCGCTGCTCGCGCAACAGCCGCCCGCGACCACCGCGACCAAGGCCAGCGCGCCGATCCTGGTGCTGCAGACGACTCGCGCCGCGCTGGTGACGCGCGTCGCCGACGCGTTCGGTGTCGGGTTGCACCTGCCCGAACCCGCCGCTGGTCAGCACTACGAACTCGCCTGCGCCGCGCGGGGCCGTTGTGACGTGCGCACCGTCGATGGCGACGTCGGCTATCTGCGTCTGCGCGGTGATCCCGCCGCGCTGGCGACGGCGTTCGCCGAGGAGATCGAAGCGATCCAGCCGATCGTGCAGGCGGGCATGATGGTCGGACTGCAGCAGCAGGGGTTCCAGGCCAGGGAAGTCGGCGCGTTCCTCAAGGAACTGTGGTCGTTCCCAAGGCAGCTGCAGCAGTTTCGATTGCGCGTCGACGGCGACCCACAGCGCCTCGCCGACGGCCTGACCGTGACGTTGGACGTCGATCCGCTGCCGGGTGGTTACGTCGCCAAGATGGTCGATGCACTCGAGCCGGGTCCCGCGGGCGCGCCGCTGCTGCCCGCCGAGGACGCGTTGATCAGGATGCGCTGTTCGCTGGCGCCGACGTCGCTGCAGACCGTGCTCGGGCCCTTCGCGGAGCTGGGGTTGCGCATGACCCACCGCGACGAAGGAGCCCAGCAGAAGGCGCGCGCGTTCAACGACCGCTGGATGAGGCTCTACGACGGCTGCTTTGCGATGACGTTCGTCGGTGACCTGACCGGCAGCATGCTCATCGGCGTGTCGGATCCCGCGCGGCTCGACGAGCTGCTGGCCAGCGACGACTACCGCCAGATGCTCGAGCAACAGCAGCTGCCGGGCCAGGACGTCGAGTACCTGGTCACGCGCGATGCGCTCGAGCATCGCGGCTACAAGTGGCTGCGCACCAGTGTGACCGGGGCGACGCCGAGTCCGTTCCTGCCCGAGGGGACGTTCGTCAGCCATGTCGGCCGCGTCGGCCGGTACATGGCGATGGCGATGGGGGGTGACGCGGGCGCCGCCAGGCTCGTGATCGACGCGGTGGAGGACGGCAAGGTGAAACGCACCGCGCTGGCCGACGGTGCAGTGTTGGACGTCGAGGTCGACTTCCGGGCGATGATGCAGCTCGGCGCGAAGATGGCAGGCAACCCGGTCGGCCGGGACCGCGGCGTGCCCGAGCGCGTCGGCATGACGCTGGCGCGGCGCGGCAGCACGCTGCACTGGGTGACGAAGTTGCGGTGACCGTCAGTACAACAAGAACCGCCGCACCCGCTGCCACCAGTCCGCCGGCGTCACCGCCAACGCGTCGAGCTGCGCCCACGGCAGTTCCCCCTGCACGAACGCACGCACCTGCGGGCCGCCGGCCAGGATGTCGATGGGCATCTTCTCGTGTTCGTATTCGTAGGGCGGCTGTAGCCACGCGAACTGCTGCGGCCACAGCTCGTGCGCGGTGCGCAGCAGCGCCAGCGTGGTGCGGTAGGGGGCGAACACGGCCGGATCGGTGACGTGCACGAACAGGCCGCCGCAGGGTTCGCCGCGCCACTTCTGGAAGGTCGGTTCGAACTGCAAGGGCCGCAGCGCGCAGCCGGCGAGTGCGCGCGTCGACAACAGCGCCTGCCATTGCCACGGATCGACGAACGGCGCGCCGCAGATCTCGAACGGCGTGGTGGTGCCCCGGCCTTCGCTGAGGTTGGTGCCCTCGAGCAACACCTGGCCCGGGTAGACCAACGCGCTTTCGCAGCGCGGCAGGTTGGGCGACGGCGGCACCCAGTCGCGGCCGGTGTCGCGCCACAGCATGCTGCGTCGCCAGCCCTGCATCGGCACCACGTGCACTTCCGCGCCCAGGCCCATGCTGTCGTTGCAGAACAGCGCCAGTTCGCCGAACGACAGACCGTGGCGCATCGGGATCGCGGCGCGGCCGACGAAACTGCGGTAGTCGAGAACGAGCAGTTGGCCCTCGGCGCGTTCGCCGCCGAGCGGGTTGGGGCGGTCGAGCACCAGCAGCGGGATGCCCTTCTGCGCGCAGGCTTCCAGGCAATGCGTCAGCGTCCAGATGTAGGTGTAGACGCGCGTGCCGACGTCCTGCAGATCGACGACCAGCAGGTCGAGGCCGTCGAGCATCGCCTGCGACGGTTTGCGCGTCTCGGAGTAGAGGCTGAACACCGGCAGGTCCAGACGCGGATGGCGCGCATGGCCGGTCTCGATCATGTTGTCCTGCTCGGTCGACCACAGACCGTGCTGCGGGCCGAACAGGGCCGCGAGGCGGCCGCGGAACTTGCCGTGCAGCACGTCGGCCGCGTGGCGGAAGCCGAGGTCGACCGACGCCTGGTTGGCCAGCAGCCCGAAGCGTTTGCTGGTGCGCAACACGTCGGGCGCGTGGTCGCAGACGACTTCGAGGCCAAAACGCACGATGGTCATTCGCGGCTCACTCGTAGAGCAGGAAGGGTTTGCGCCGGATGCGGAACAGCTCGAGGTCCTTCTGCCAGGTCGCGACGATCGTGTCGGCGGCGGTGCCGGCGAGGATCGCGGCGCAGCTCGGTTGATGCTTGAGCAACCAGTCCAGGCGGCTGGTGTCCCAGTCGTCGGGGTGCAGTGCGCGCAGCGCACAGGCGACGTGCAGGCCGGTGCGCACTGCCTCGAAGGAACGCCAGTCGGTGATCACGACGTTGATACCCGAACACGACTTGCCCTCGTGTTTGCTCGCGGTCGGCGAGAAGCGCACCGGTACGAAGGTCACGCCGGGCAGGTTCTCGGCGCGCAGCCGCGCGGCCAATCCGACACCGTCGCACCACGGCGCGCCGAGCACTTCGAACGGTGTATCGGTGCCTCTCCCGACCGACAGGTTCGTGCCTTCGAGCAGGCCGATGCCCGGATACAGCATCGCCTGCGTCAAACAACGCATGTTGGGCGACGGGTTGATCCAGCAGAGGCCGGTGCGGTCCCAGAGGTCGGCGCGTTGCCATCCCTCGTTGCGGATCACGGTGAGGTCGACGCGGATGCCGTCCTCGCCGACCATCATGCGCGCCAGTTCACCGGCGGTCATGCCGTGTTGCACGGGGATGCGGTGCGCGCCGACGAAGTCCTGTCGCTCGGCGGCGAGCACGGGCCCCGCGAAGCGTAGACCGCCGATCGGATTGGGGCGGTCGAGCACGACGAAACGCAGGTTCCTGGTGGCGGCGGCACGCAGGCAGTTCCGCATGGTCGACACGTAGGTGTAGAAGCGGCAGCCGATGTCCTGGATGTCGAACACCAGCGTGTCGACGTTGGCCAGCATCGCGTCGGTCGGCTCACGCGTCTCACCGTAGAGCGAGTACACGGGCAGGCCGGTCCTGGCGTCGCGGCTGTCGCCGACCTTGGCGTCGAGCACGCCTTCCCAGCCGTGTTCGGGCGAGAACAGGGCCGTGAGCGTCACGTTCTCGTTCTCGGCGAGCACGTCGACGGTGCGGCGGCCGTCGTGCGTGCGGCCGGTGTGGTTGGTGATCAGGCCGACCTTGCGGCCGCGCAGCGCTTCGCAGTCGCTCGCGGCGAGCACGTCGACGCCGGTGCGGGCCTGGGCCGTCGCCGGGACGAGCAGCAGGAGCGAGGCAGTGAACAGCGGGAACGGGTTCATTCGAGGTCGTCCTGGGGCAAGAACAGGGTCGCGACGCTGCCGGTGATCACGGTGCAACCGCAGCTGACCAGACCGTGCCACGGCCACGCCAGCGAGAACTCCATCACTGGCAGCGCGAACACCACCGCCGCGGTCGCCAGCAGGCCGCCGAGCAGGCCACACAGGGAACTGCGCGGAGAGCGTCGGCGGCGCAGCGCCAGCACGAACAGACCGAGGATGATGCCGGTGGTGATCGTCGCGATGCCGAGCACCTGATTGACGACGTTGTCGCGACCGCCCAGCCCCGACACGCCGACGGCCATCTGCAGCAGTGCGAACAGGACCGTCGCCGACTTCGCCGCGCGCAGTGCGAACGGCGAGTCGCTGCGCTGGCCCGTGAGCGGCAGCACGAAGTCGTTGACCAGCGCGCTGGCCGACGCCGACAACGAACTCGACAGCGTCGACATCGCCGCCGAGAACACCGCCCCGAGCACGATGCCGACCAGTCCGGTCGGCAGGTGGTGCACGATGAAGTCGGCGAGCACGCGGTCGCCCTTCTCGAACGGCGTTGCCGGTGGGTTCGCGGCGTAGAACGCGGCGAGCGCGAGGCCCAGGAACAGGAAGAACGCGAACTGCAGCAGCACGATCGGCCCGCTCCACAGCAGCGCCTTCTGCGCGTCGCGCTGGTCACGCGCGCTCAGATAACGCTGCACGATCAGCTGATCGACCCCGTGGCTGCCGATCGACAACACCGCGCCGCCGATCAGGCCGGCCCAGAAGGTGTAGGCCGAGCTCCAGTCGAGGCGGAAGTCGAACACCTTGAAGTCCGGGTCGGCGGTGGCGTTCAGCCACATGCCGGACAGGCCGTTCGGCAGCGCGTTCCCGAGCACCAGCAGCGCCGCGATGGCGCCGAGCATGTAGACCGCGAACTGGATCACGTCGGTCCAGACCACCGCCCTGATGCCGCCGAGCGTGGTGTAGACGACGGTGACCAACCCCGTGATCAACACCGAGGTGCCCAGCGACCAACCCAGCATGATCTGCAGCACGATCGCCGCGAGGTAGAGCCGCAGCCCGTCGGCGAGCGTGCGCGTGACCAGGAACAGGCCGCTGGCGAGCGTGCGCACGGCCGGGCCGCTGCGCACGCGCAGTACGTCGTAGGCGGTGAACAGTTCGCCCTTGAAGTAGAGCGGCAGCAGCACGAACGCAGCGACGGTGCGGCCGATCAGGTAGCCGAGCGGCAGCTGCAGGTAGGTGAGGTCGCCGCGGCTCCAGGCGATGCCCGGCACGGACAGGAACGTCGCGGTGCTGGTCTCGGTGGCGACGATCGACAGCAGCAGCGCCCACCACGGCAGGTTCCTGCCGCCGAGCAGATAGTCGCTCGCCGACTTCTGACCGCGACTCATCCACAGCCCGAACGCGATCGTTCCGGCCATGTAGAGGATCAGGATGGTGAGGTCGACAGGGCCAATGGGCATGGCGGACGCGGCAGACGATGCGTCTATACTGGCCCGCCCAGCGATGACCAAACCGGATCTCACAGCGCTCACCACGGAGATGCGCAATCCGCGCACCACCGACCTCGATGCGATGACGACGCGCGACCTGGTCGCGGCGATGAACGACGAGGATCGCACCGTCGCCGACGCGGTGCGCCAACAGGTACCGCGCATCGCCGACGCCGTCGACGCGATCGCCGAACGGCTGCGTAAGGGCGGCCGGCTGATCTACTGCGGCGCGGGCACCTCGGGCCGGCTCGGTGTGCTCGACGCGGTCGAATGCCCACCGACGTTCTCGGCCGATCCGCACCAGGTGCTCGGTCTGATCGCCGGCGGGCCCGGCGCGTTCCTGCAGGCCGTCGAAGGCGCCGAGGACAAGGAAGCGCTCGGCGCCGCCGATCTGCGCCAGCTCGAACTGTGCGCCAAGGACGTCGTCGTCGGCATCGCCGCGAGCGGCCGCACGCCGTACGTGGTCGGTGCCCTGCGCTATGCGCGCGAGCAGCAGGCGCTGACCATCGCCGTGGTCTGCAACGCCGGCAGCGCCGTGGCCGCCGCCGCCGAACTGGCGATCGAGGTGATCACCGGGCCCGAGGTGCTGACCGGCAGCACGCGGCTCAAGGCCGGCACGGCCACCAAGATGGTGCTCAACATGCTGAGCACGGGTGCGTTCGTGCGGCGCCACAAGGTCTACGGCAACCTGATGGTCGACCTGATGGCGAGCAACGACAAACTGGTGGCGCGGAGCCGGCGCATCGTCGCCGAGGCTGCCGGTTGCGACCTCGCCACCGCCGAACGGGTGCTCGGTGAGTGCGACGGCGAAGTGAAGACCGCGATCGTCGTGCTGCGCAGGGGTGTCGACGCACCGCAGGCCCGCACCATGCTGTTCCATCGCGAGGGCAGCGTGCGCGGGGCGCTCGAGTCGTGAGCGACCCGGCGCCGGCGCTTGCCGGCAATCGCTGGATCGGCCTCGACGCGCTGCGTGGCCTCTCGATCGCGGCGATGATCCTGGTCAACAACCCCGGGCGGTGGGGGGCGAAGTACCAATACGCGCCGCTGCGTCACGCCGAGTGGCACGGCTGCACGTTCACCGACCTGGTGTTCCCCACGTTCCTGTTCTGCGCCGGCGTCGCGATCGTGCCCGCGTTCACCAAGAAGCTGGCCGCCGCGGTGCCGCGCGGGCCGCTGGTGCAGAAGATCGCCTGGCGCGTGGTGATGCTGGTGCTGCTCGGCATGTTCTTGTCGGCGTTCCCGCTGCTGACCTTCGAAGCGGATCGGGAACTGTTCGCCCCGCTGCTGCGCACGCGCTTCCCGGGCGTGTTGCAGCGCATCGGCGTCTGCTACGGCGTCGCCGCGCTGCTGTTCTTGTTCACGACGGTGCGCACGCAGCGGCTCGTATTGCTGGGTTGTCTGTTGGGCTATTGGGCGCTGGTCACGCTGGTGTCCGTGCCGGGCGTCGGGGCGCCCGATCTCGACGATCCGGTCACGACGCTGCAGGGCTACATCGATCGCGCGGTGTTCGGCGATCACATCTGGGTCAAGGGCAAGTACGACCCCGAAGGGCTGCTCAGCACGATTCCGGCAGTGGCGACGTGTCTGTTCGGGGTCGAGGCCGGGCGCGTATTGGTGTCGGCACGCGACGGTGCGCAGAAGGTCGTGCGCCTGCTCGGCATCGGCGCCGTGCTGCTGTTGATCGGTGTCTCCTGGTCGTTCGTCTTGCCGTTCAACAAGCCGCTGTGGACCAGCAGCTACGCGGTGTGGACCGCCGGCATCGCGACGGTCACGCTGGCTTGTTGCCAATGGCTGTTCGACGTGCGCGGCTGGCATCGGCTCGCGCACCCGCTGCAGGTCTATGGCGTCAATGCGCTGCTGGTGTTCGTCGGCAGCGGGCTCGTCGGTCGCATCGTCGGTTCGCTGTGGACCGTGCCGACCGAAGGCGGGGCGATCAGCGTCAAGGAGTGGTTCTTCCGCACCGTGTTGTTGCCGATCGGCGACCCGATGCTGGCGTCGCTGTGTTTCTCGCTGATCTGGATCGTGGGGTGGTACATGATCCTCGCCGCGCTCTACCGACGCGGCTTCGTCTGGAAGGTGTGACCATGCGTGACCTCATTCTCGTCGTCGTGTTCTCGACCGCCGCGGCTCCGGCCCAGATCGAGTTGCTCGACGCCGCGGCCAAGGACCTGTTCGCGCCGGACGCCAAGGTCGAGGCGCTGGCCAGCGACCTGCAGTTCTGCGAAGGACCGGTCTGGCTCGCGGCGGAGCAGGCCTTGCTGTTCTCGGACATCCCCGCGAACGAATGGCGACGCTGGACCGCTGCCGATGGCGTCAAGACCTGGAAAGCCAGCGCCGCGGCGAACGGCAACACCCTCGACCGGCAAGGCCGGTTGCTGAGCTGTCAGCACGAAGCCCGCAACGTCGTGCGCCACGAACCGGACGGCAAACTCACCGTGCTCGCCGCGACGTTCGCCGACGCGCCGCTCAACTCGCCCAACGACGTGGTCGTGCGTCACGACGCTTCGATCTGGTTCACCGACCCGACCTATGGCTTGGGCAAGCGCAAACGCGAACAACCCGGCAACCATGTCTACCGCATCGACGGCAAGACCGGTGTGCTCACGGTGGTGCAGACCGAGTTCGCCGAGCCCAACGGTCTGTGCTTCTCGCCGGACCACGCGCGGCTCTACATCGCGGACAGCGGCCGCAAGCAGCGGGTGGGGGCGTTCGACGTGCTGGCTGACGGCACGCTGTCCAAGCCCGTGTTCTGGCTGCCGGGCGGCTCGGACGGCATGCGTTGCGACGCGTTGGGCAATCTCTACACCACCTCGCAGGACGGCGTGCGCGTCTGGTCGAAGGACGGCAAACCGCTCGCGCTGATCGAACTCGACCAGATCCCGACCAACTGCGCGTTCGGCGGCAATGACGGAACCGACCTGTTCGTGACCGCGCGCACGCACCTCTACCGGATCGCGATGCGCGTGACCGGCGCGCCGATGCCGGCACCGCCAGCCCAGCAGCAAGCCGCGGGCAACGACGACAAGAAGTAGTCACTTGCCCGGCGGGCGGGCGCTCCGCACAGTGTGCGGCCCGATGGCCGCGAACGTTCCCCAGATCCGCATCCTGCCCGCCGCCGCCGACGCGGTGCCGTTGCTGCTCGACGAGATCCGACGCGTCGTCACCACGTCCCGGCAGCCGCTGCTCGGTTTTGCCACGGGCGGCACCTACGCGGCGATGCTGCGGGCGCTCGGTGACGAACTCGTCGCCGGGCGCCTCGACCCCAAGGCGTTCGTCGCCACGCACCTCGACGAGTACCTCGGATTCGGGCCCGATCGCCGCGGCGGCATGGTGCACGAACTCTGCGAGGTCTGCCCGCCGCTGCGCGAGATGCTGCGGCGGGGCACGTTCCTGCCGGTGCCGCACGACGGCAGTGACGCGGGGCTGCTCGCGCACGCGGCGCGGCTCTCGCGTGCAGGCGGCGTGGTGCTGCAGTTCCTGGGCATCGGCCGCAACGGTCACCTCGCGTTCAACGAACCGGGCACGCCGTTCGAGAGCGGCTTCCACGTCACCCGACTCGCCGAGACCACGCGTGAGGATGCGCGCAAGCGCTTCGCCCCCGAGGAGCCGCCGCGCGAGGCCGCGACCTCGGGCATCGACACGATCCTGCAGGCGCGCCGGCTGGTGCTGTGCGCGTTCGGAGCCAACAAGGCGCCCGCGGTGCGCGCGATGCTGCACGGGCCGGAGTCGACCGCGTGCCCGGCGTCGGTGTTGCGCCGCCACGCCGACGTGTTGGTGCTGCTCGATCATGCTGCGGCCGCGGGGCTCGAGTCGGGTGCAACGGCGCCCTGACCCCGCCACAGTCCGGGGAACGTGCGGCAGCGATGGTGGCCGACGGTGGTGGCGTGATCCGCTACGGGCCCGAGTTCGCGATGTTCGCGGCTGACGAAGGGGAGCGTCCGGAGCCCTGATTGTCTGGCCAGGGTCGCCAGCTACTGTTGGCGCCGTGATCCGATTCGCCGCTGCCGCCGTCCTGTTCGCCACCGTCGCCAACACCCAGGATCAGGCGGAAGAGCTGCTGCAGCGGCTGACCCTCGAACAGAAGGCCGGGCAGCTGTTCATGTCGTGGTCGCTGTCGCGCAGTTCCGGCGAGGGCGAAACCAACAACCACGAACGCATGCTCTCCTGGGTGCGTGACGCCGAACTCGGCGGCGTGATCCTGAGCCTGGGCACGGTCGATGACGCCGCCGCACTGATCCCCAGATTGCAGGCGGCCAGCAAGGTGCCGCTGCTGCTCGCCGGCGACTTCGAAGGCGGCGTGTGGTTCCGGCTGTCGGGCGCGACCGAACTCGGCAACCAGATGCTGGTCGGCGCGACGCGCAGCGCACGGCTGGCCGAAGCGATGGGCAAGGTCACCGCGCAGGAAGCCAAGGCGCTCGGGTTTCACTGGGTGTTCGCGCCGGTGCTCGACGTCAACAGCAACCCGGCCAACCCGATCATCAACGTGCGCAGTTTCGGCGAGCAGCCCGAACTGGTGGCGCGGCTCGGCAGCGCGTTCGCGCGCGGCGTGCGCAGCGAGGGGTTGATCGCCTGTGGCAAACACTTCCCCGGCCACGGCGACGTCGACAGCGACTCGCACCTGGAGCTGCCGACCGTGCCCGGCGACGGCGCCCGCCTGCGCCGCGTCGAACTGTTGCCGTTCGCGGCGGCGGCCAAGGAAGGGCTCGAGTCGGTGATGACCGGGCACCTCGCCGTGCCCGGGCTCGGTGAACAGGCGAACGTGCCGGCGACGTTGAGCCACAAGATCCTGCACGAGGTGCTGCGTGAGGAACTCGGCTTCACCGGGTTGGTGGTCACCGACGCGCTCGAGATGGGCGGCGTCAAGAATGCGTTCCCGCCCGGCGAAGTCGCCGTGCGCGCGCTGCTCGCCGGCGCCGACGTGCTGCTGATGCCACCCGATCCGGTCGCCGCGCGCGCGGCGGTGGTGCAGGCCGTGCGGGGTGGCCGCGTGCCGATGGCGCGCCTCGACGACGCCGTGCGCCGCATCTTGGGCATGAAGTCGCGCGTCGGCCTGCTGAGCGGCGGTGGCCAGCTCGATCCGTCGTGGCGTGAGCAACTGCGCACGCCGGCTTCGATGTCCGTCGCCAGCGAGATCGCCGCGCGGGGCCTGACCTTGGTGCGTGATCGCGGCGACAACCTGCCGCTGCGCGCCGCGAACGCGTCCGGCACGGTGATCGTCAACCTGCTCGACAAGGACGAGGGGGCATTGCAGACGTTCGCCGCGAACCTCGCGGCCCTGACTGCGGGCCCCGAGTTGCGTTTGTCGGGCGACAGCTCCAAGGAAGAAATCGCGGTGGTCGCCGCCAAGGTTGCGGCCGCCGAGACCGTGGTGCTCGGCCTGGCGGTCAAGGTGCGTGAGTACTCGGGTGGGGTCGCCGTGCCGCGTGTGTTGCGGCCCGTGCTCGACGCGCTGCGCGGCGATCAGCGCGTCGTCGCGGTGTCGTTCGGCAACCCCTACCTGGTGATGCAACTGCCCGTGATCGACACCTACCTCGCCGCTTTCGTGGCGACCGCCAGGACCGAAGAGGCCGCTGCGGCAGTCCTGGGTGGGCTCGGCGGATGCACCGGACGGCTGCCCGTGTCGATTCCGGGCGTGGCGGCGGCCGGCAGCGGCGCGTCACTGTATGCGAACGACGGGGTCGTGCCTGGCGACCTGCAGGCCGGTGACGTCGCGCCCGATCTGCCGGCACAACTGCAGGCGCGTCTGCAGGCGGCAGTCGACGACGGCGCGTTCCCGGGGGCGGTCTGTCTGGTCGCGCGCCATGGCAAACTGCTGGCCGAGGTCGCGGTCGGCCGTCACGAATACTCACCACAGGCGCCGCTGGTCACCGTCGACACACTGTTCGACCTCGCTTCGTTGACCAAGGTCTGCGCGACCACACCGGCGATCCTGCGCCTCGCCGCGCTCGGCAAGCTGTCGCTGGACGACCCGGTGCACAAGTGGCTACCCGCGTTCGCCGGGACCGGCAAGGACACGGTCACGATCAAACACCTGCTGGCGCACTGCGGCGGCCTGCCGGCCTACGAACGTTATTACCGCACGTTGTCGGGCAAGGAAGCGATCGTCGCCGCTGCCGCGGCCGAAGGCCTGATGTACGAACCGGGCAGCTCGACCACCTACAGCGACCTCGGCTTCATCCTGCTGATGGCGGTGGTCGAGGCGTGCAGCGGCGAGTCGTTCGCGACGTTCGTGCAGCGTGAGGTGTTCGATCGCTTCGGCATGAGTGGCGCGCGCTTTGCGCCGACATCGGGCGAATCGCTCGACGGCGCCGCGCCGACCGAACGCGACGAAGCGCGCGGTGGCATCGTGCGCGGCTTCGTGCACGACGAAAACGCGTTCGCGATGGGCGGCGTCTCGGGGCACGCGGGCCTGTTCGCCACCGGGCGCGACGTGCTCGCCTACGGTGTCGCCTTGCTCGGCGGTGGCCGAGGTGTGTTGCCCCGCGACCTGCTCGACGTCGCCACGTCGTCCGCCGGGCTGGTGCCCGGCGACCGCAGCCGCGGCCTGGGTTACCAGTTGCAGCAGAGCGGTGGCTACGCGGGCAGTGAAGTGCCGCCGGGAACGTTCGGGCACACCGGCTTCACCGGGACGTCGCTGGTCTGCGACCGGCAGAACGACTTGTGCATCGTGCTGCTCACCAACCGCGTGTATCCGACGCGCGTCAACAACAAGATCACCGCGGTGCGCCGTGCCGTGCACGACCTGGTGCGCGCGGCGCTGCGCTGAACGTCGCGGAGCGCCGGCGGGACTTGCGGGGGTGACGCGGCGCGGCAACACTGCGCCGCATGAAGGTCCACCACCTGCTCGCGCTGTTCGCCCTGACGCCGACGATCGCGCTTGCTCAAGCGACCGCCGCCGCGCCCGCGCCGGTGCGCATCCACATCATCGGTGCGAGCGTCAGCGCCGGGTTCGAGGACGGGCCGCTGTTCGGCGCCGACAAGCAGGGCGACTCGGTGCCGCTGCAGACGGTGTTCCGGGCCTGGGCCGACGAAGCCGGCAAGGTGACGACGCACAGCCCGACCGAGATGGCGGTGCTGTTCCAGAAGCCCGTCGAGGTCGCCGAGCGGGAGATCGCGCTGCTGAAGAAGCGTAAGCCGGACGTGGTGCTCGCCGTCGACTTCCTGTTCTGGTTCGCCTACGGCTACGTGAGCGGCGACGAACTGCAGGCGCGTAGCCTGCTGCTCGACAAGGGGCTCGACATGCTCACCGAGCTCGAGCTGCCGGTGCTGATCGGCGACCTGCCCGACATGACCGGCGCAGCGCGGCGCATGTTGAGCCCGCGCCAGATCCCGGGCCCCGAAGTGCTCGCGAAGCTCAATGAGCGTCTACGAGGGGCCGTGGCTGCGCACCCCAACCTGCACCTCGTGCCGCTGGCTGGGTTCGTCGCCAACAGTCGCGGCAAGGGTCTGGTGCTGCCGCTCGCGTCCGGGTTGCTGCAGACACCGCCCCTGGCGTTGCAGCAGGAAGACCGTCTGCACGCCACGCGTCTTGGGGTCGCCTACCTGAGTTTCGTGATGCTGCCGCATCTGCTGCAGGTGATGCCCGAAGAGCACCCGCTGCGCGCGCGTCAATGGACCATCGAGCAGTTCATCGAGGCGGCCGGTGCAGAAGACGAACTGGCGGCGCTTCGGGAAGCTGCCAAGGGTGCGGCGCCCGTGAAGGAAGAGGCGGCCGAGCAAGGGGCCGGCAAGGACGGTCGCTGAAGTGGTCGGCCGCGACGCACCGCAGCGCAGCTGGCGTCGAGCCTGCGGACTCGCGGCGTTGAGCGTCTGGCTGCCGGTGCTGACGCCCGTCGTGCTCGGCACGCTGCAGGGCTGTGGCCACTGCGTGTCGACCTACTGGTTGTTCTCGCCGATGGTGCCCGGCGTGCTGGTGCCCGTGCTGCTGCAGCTCGACGACGTCTCGTTCGTCGCCGTCGGCCTGCTGGTCACCCTGCTGCTCTTCGGCTTGCTGAGCCTGGCGCTGCGCGAACTGCCGCGGCCGTGGTCGTTCGTGGCGCAGTGGATGATGATGCTCGCGGTCGGCGGGCAGGCGTTCGGTTTCGCCTGTGCGCTGCGCGCTTGAGAGCCTGAGACAGGATGAATCGTAGGGCGGCGGTCCCGTCACGCGGTGACCGGAACCTCGTGCACGCTGAGCCGGCCGTGGATCTGCCAGCCCTCCCGCAGCATCCAGGTGCCAGGGTCGGCCACCGGCCGAACGATGGCTTCGATGCCCTTGACGAAGATGCGCTCGCGGAAGCCCGTGAACCACGGCGCTGACGTGAACGTGTCCATCGCCTGTGGGACCGTGATCTCACGGCCTTCTGCCGCGTGTTTCTTGCCGTTGCCGAAGACGTAACGCAGCGCATTCCTCACCTCCCGAGGGGAGGTGAGGATGCGATCGTGGTAGCGATCGGCGAAGACGCTGCCGCGGCGCGACCAGAGTTTGTTGAGCGCCTTGGCGATGCGGATCAGCAGGCCCTGCAGTCCACGCGCCAGCGCGCGGCGATCTTGCGCCTCGCAGATGAGGTGCAGGTGGTCGTTGAGCACTGCGTAGTGGCAGAGGCGGAACGTGCCCTGCAGGTTGCGCGCGCAGCCGGCGGCGAACGCCGCGCGCAGGACTTCGTATTCACGCTTGTTGCGCAGGCGCGGCAGGCCGGATCGCAGCTTGAGCGTGACGTGAACGGGGAAGCGCGACGCCAGCGACTTGCGCGGCCGGTGATCGACGCCGGGCCTGCCGGGGATCTTCGGCTTGCGACCTGCGCCTGGTCGGGCGCCGCCTGAGCCTGGTCGGAACGGCAGCAACGGTGCGGCGCGCTTGCCGGGCGCACTCCTCTCGTTCTTCCCGGTTCTGGCCTTGGCTCCTGCTTTGCTCTTGGAAGTCGTCACCATGGTGATTGCGCAGATATTAGTGGTGCCGGCGCGGGTGTCAAGCGCCATCAATGGACTTCCGCGCTCTTTGGAGCGGCTCAGCGTCGCAACACGTTCGCCCAGCTGCTCACGTCGGCGAGCCGCTGCAGCTGGTCGCCGAACATGGCGCGTTGCCACGGTTCCAGCGCGACGCCGAGCTTGGCGGCTGTCTCGCCCAGGTTCTGCGCGTATTCCACGTCGTCGAGATCGAGCGCGTGCAGGGCGCCGATGGTGTAGCCGCGCAGGTCGGTGCGCATGCGTTCGGTGGTGGCCAGCGCGGTGATCAGCTGGCGAATGCGCGCGGTGGTGGCGTCGAGGGCGCCTCGGTCCGTGTCACCGAGGTCCTGCAACGCCTCGAGGAAGTACTGCTCGACGCGCATGCGCGCCGCGCCGCGGTCGTCACCGCGCAACGCGGCCTGCTCGGCGAGGCTGCGGAAGTGGTGACGCAACTGCGCCTTCAGCACGGGGTGCGGCTCGACGACGACGGCATCGACGGCGGCGTCGGCTTCACCGCCGAGCAGCAGCACGGTGCTCAGCAGCACGCGCAGCTCGGGATGCTGCGGGTCGTTGTCGAGCGCGAACAAGGCGATGCGCGCCGCCTCCTTGTAGGCGGTGCCGCGCGCGAGCACTTCCCCGAGCAGCAGCGCCAGCTGCGGGTCGAACGGGCGCAGCTGCAGCGCCTTGGCTGCGCAGATGCGGGCGGCGGGCAGGTTGCCGGCAGCGAGCTGTTCTTGCGCCTGCACCTGCAGCCAACGCGGCTCCCACGGCATCCAGTTCGAGGCCGCCTGGGCCGCCGCCAGCGGCGCATCCTGGCCGAGCGCCTTGGCACGCACGTAGCCCGTGAACGCCATCTGCGCGGCGATCGGTGGCACCGACAGCGCGATCAGCAGCGCGCCAACCAGACGCCAGACCCAGGCGCGGGTCGGCCGCACCGTCGCGGCGGGTGCGCCGACCAGCAACATCGCCACGGCGACCGCGGGCGCGTTGAGCAGCGGTGCGCGCACCAGCATCAGCAACAGCAGTGCGAACAACGGCACCAGGCGGGTCTTGTCACGCATGCCACGCTGCAGCGCGAACAGCGCCGCCGCGAACAGCAAGAAGCCCGGCAGGCCGCCGTCGACGATCAGTTCGAGCCAGTCGTCGTGCGCGGTGCGCACTTCCGTCGCGAACTGCCGGCCGTTGCTCGACAGCTCGATCTCCTCGGCGGGCCGCACGCGCGGATACTGCACCGCGAACTGGCCGGGGCCCTGGCCGAACACGGGCGACTCGGCGAACAGTCTGGTTGCGCCCTTGGCGATCTGCAGGCGCACCGTCAGCGTCGCGGTGGCCCGTTTGTGCGCGGCGATGCGTTCCTGCTGGTCGGCCGGGGCGTCGGTGGTGGCGATCAGCGCCAGCAACCAGCCCAGCAGTACGCCGCCGGCAGTGGCTGCCAGCGGCAACACCGATGGACCCAGCGGCGTCGCGTTCCCGCGGCGCCAGCGCACCACCAGCAGCAGCAGCAGCGCCATCGGCAACGCGATCAGCCCGGAGCGGGAGCCGTTGATGGCGAGGTAGGCGCCGGCGAGGCCAAGGCCACAGAGCGTCAGCCGCGACGGCGGCAACAGCACGGCGACGGCGGCACCCGCGATCGCGGTCCACTCCGAAGCGACATTGAGGTTGCCGAACACCGACACCGGTTCGCGGTCGACGCCGTAGCCCGCGATCTCGCCGAGTCCCAGGCGCTGCAGCAGACCGAACGCGGCGGTGGCGATGAGCAGCGCCGCGATCGGTTTGCCGAAGCGGTCCTGCACCGCCGCGCCAAGGCGCAGTACGACCACCAGCGCGATCCAGTGCACGAGCCGGTAGGCCGCCTCGATCGGTTGGAACGAGTGCGCTTCGTGTTCGCCCTTGCCGATCACGTCGGCGAACCAGTTGACGCCGGCGCACAGCGTCATGCCGAGCACGAACAGCCACGAGAAGCGTTCGCCGACGACGGGGCGCAGGCGCGGCAGATACAGCAGGGATGCGCCGGTCAGCAGCAGCAGCAGCGCGCGGCGCAGCTGTTCGAAGTCGACCCAGTAGGGGTGGAACGGCACCACCAGCAGCACCAGGAACGACCACAGCAACCAGGTCGGCGGCGCAGCGGGTTGCTCGGGGTTGGTCATGTGCCGGTGCTCACGCGCTCGGGGTCATGCGCTCGGGGTCATGCGATGCGCGTCACGCGGGCGTGCCGCGGCCCTCCTGCAGGATCGCATCGACGTAGGCTGTGACGGCGAACGGCTCCAGATCGTCCATGCCTTCGCCGACGCCGAGGAACTTGATCGGCACCGGCAACACCTCGCGGATGCCGAACAGCGCGCCGCCCTTGGCGGTGCCGTCCATCTTGGTCAGCACCAGCCCCGACACCGGCGCGGCCTTGGCGAACTCGGCGGCCTGGCGGATCGCGTTCTGGCCGGTGGTGCCGTCGAGCACCAGCAAGGTCTCGTGCGGCGCGTCGGGCACCTGCTTGCGCACCACGCGCACGATCTTCTCGAGCTCGGTCATCAGGTTCTTCTGCGTGTGCAGCCGGCCCGCCGTGTCGAGGATCAGGTAGTCGACCTTGCGCGCGACCGCGGCCGAGACCGCGTCGAACGCCACCGCGGCGGGGTCGGCGCCGGTGGCCTGCTTGACGATCGGGATGCCGAGCCGGTCGGCCCACATGGTCAGCTGTTCGACGGCCGCGGCGCGGAACGTGTCGCCGGCGCCGAGCATCACCGTGTGCCCCTCGTTGCGCAGGTGTCGCGCCAGCTTGGCGATCGAGGTGGTCTTGCCCGAGCCGTTGACGCCGACCACGAGGATCACGGTCGGCGCCTGGGCGGCGCGCGCCAGCGGCGCTTCGCAGCCGGCGAGCATGGTCAGCAGGCGCTGGCGCAGGAACGGCACCACCTCGGTGGTCTCCTTGATCTCGCGGCGCTTGTAGGCCGTCTTGAGGTCATCGACGAGCCGCGAGCCGACGGGGCCCAGGTCGCTGTTGTAGAGCAGTTCCTCGAGCTCCTCGAGCAGTTGGTCGTCGAGCTTGCGCCCGATCGAGAACAGCCGCTGCAAACCCGAGGTCAGCGCCTCGCGGGTCTTCTTGAGCGCGCCGAACAGCTTGCCGAACACCATGCGCGCGTTCTAACGGCAGGTGGGTGCACCAGACCAGCTTCGGCTCACGAACTCGCGCCCTGTTCGCCCGTCGCCTGGCCGCTGGTCGTCTGGCCGCTGGTCGTCTGGCGCGTGGCCGCGCCCTGCTCTCGCTCGGCCCGTTCGCGATCGAGATCGATGCGCACGCGATCGAGGATGCCGTTGACGAAGCCGCCCGAGTTCGCGGTCGAGTACTTCTTGCCCAGTTCGATCGCCTCGTTGATCGCCACCTTGGGCGGCACGTCCTGGCAGAAGACCAGTTCGTAGATGGCCATGCGCAGCACGTTGCGGTCGATCGCGGCCATGCGGCGCAGGTCCCAGTTGCGGGTCACGGCCTGCAGGCGTTCGTCGATGGCCTCGCGGTTGGCGACCGTGCCTTCGACCAGCCGCGTCGCGAACTCGGCGACTTCGGCGTCCAACTCGTCGTCCTGGGTGCTGGCCTGTTGGCACAGTTCGGCCAGCGTGCTGCCGACCTCGGTCGAGTAGGCGGGGCCGCGCAGATCGACCTGGAACAGGATCTGCATGGCGATCTCGCGTGCGCGGGTGCGACGACGGATGGGGGCGGTCATGGCAAGGAGCGTGGTGGCGCGGCCCGGATGCGGCCGCGGCGCGCAGAACGTTACCTCACGATCGGCGTCGTGCAACCGCCGCGGTGGTTGGCAAGGGTTCAGCGCCCGGTCGCCAGCCGGTCCTTGATCGCCGCCATCGCCAGGGCCGCCATGGCAGCGTCGGCTCCCTTGTTGCCGTGTTCGCCGCCGGCGCGGGCCATGGCCTGATCCATCTGCGCGCAGGTCAACAGCCCGAACCCGAGCGGCAGGCCGGTGTCGAGGCCGACGCGCATGACGCCGTCGGTGACGCCGCTGCAGACATACTCGTAGTGGTCGGTGCCGCCGCGCACCACGGCGCCCAGTGCCAGCAGCCCGTGGAAGCGACCGGTGTCGGCGAGCCAGCGGCACGCCACCGGCAACTCGAATGCGCCCGGCACCCAGACGACCTCGACGTCGTCGTCGGCGACGCCATGCTGGCGCAGCGTCGCCAGCGCGCCGTCGAGCAGGCGCTCGGTGACCAGTTCGTTGAAGCGCGCGACGGCGATGCCGAAGCGTTTGCCGCGTCCGGAAGCCGGGTCCGTCGAAGAGGGGGCGCCGCCAGTGACCATGGCCGGCACGGTAGCCGGCCCGCCGCGTCGGGCAAGCGCGGGCCGCTCAGGTCTGCGCCGGCGTGGCCGCCTCGCTCTTGCGTTGGAAGATCGACGGCTTGACGTAGGTGAACGGCTGATCGAGGTTCATCAGGCTCTCGGACTCGCCGACCATCAGGTAGCCGCCCGGCCGGGTGACGGCGTAGGCGTTGCGCATCACCTTCTCCTTGCTCGGCACGTCGAAATAGATCATCACGTTGCGCAGGAACACGAAGTCGAAGTTGCGCGCGCCCATCAGCGGTTCCATGAGGTTGTGCCGCTGGAAGGTGACGTGTTTGGCCAGCTGGCGGTCGAACAACAGTTCCTCGGTGCCCTGCCTGGTGAAGTACTTCTTGACCACGTCGGGCGGCGTCTGCGCGACCGCATAAGGGCGGTAGACGCCGGCGCGGGCCTCTTCGAGGATCGAGACGGACAGGTCGGTGCCGAGGATCTCGACGGGCACACCGCCGAAGTTGTTGCCGAGGATCTGGTGCAGCACGATGCAGATCGTGAACGCCTCGGCGCCGGTCGATGCGGCCGCCGACCAGATGCGGAAACCGGCGCGCCGGGTCGCAGGATCAGCGGCGCGGGCCGTGGCCCACTCGCGGAAGAAGTCCCAATGCCGCTGGCAGCGGAAGAAGTAGGTCTCGTTGGTGGTGATCGAGTCCAAGAACGCCTGCACCTCGGCCGGTTGCGAGTTGGTCTGCACCAGTTGCAGGTAGGCGTCGTAGGTCGTGGTCTTGGTGGCGCGCAGCCGCCGACGGATCCGGTTGCTGAGCAGGGCCATCTTCTCCGCGGGGTAGTGGATCCCGGCCAGCTTGTAGATCAGGTCGTGATAACGCTGAAACTCAGCGGGGATCAGGTCGCGGTCCATGCGGATCGGGTATCGGCCGCGGGCTGGCCCGGGCTTGTCCGCATCTGGGTTGGCCCGGATCACGCGCAGGACGATCGTTGCGATGGGCGGGTCCGATCCGCATCCTCTGCGCGGCCTGCACCGACGGGTTTTCCCTCAGGCCTGGTCCTCGCCTTCCCCCTTGCCCATGTACTCGACGCTGCTGTTCTGGTGCGCCCTGGGCGCCACTGTCCTGCTGATCGTGCTCTCGCTGGTCAGCGGCTACCGGCGCAAGCGGCGCGTGCACCTGGTCACCGGGCCGCTGACGATGGTCGCGTTGGTGTTGGCGGTCATCGAGACCGAGGCGTTGATGCGGCGATACGACTTCCCGCAGCAGGCCCTCGACACCCACCTGATCTTCGCCAAGGCCGGCGGCCTGCTGGCGCTGCCCGTGATCGCCACCGGCATCTGGCTGTGGCGCAACCCGCGGGCGCGGTTCTGGCACCGGCTGGCGGTGTGGTTGTGGCTGCTCAGCGTGCTCGCCGCGACCGGCACGGGACTGTGGATCTTCGGTCTGGCGACGGCGAAGTGAGCTGAGCCAGGGGCCCGTGGCCGTCAGCGCACGGTGATGTGCAGGCCGTCGGTGGCCGAGAAGCCTGCGGCGGCGCCGGCGTCGGCGTAGAAGGCCTGCGCGAAGATGTTCAGCCCGGTCATCACCGGGTCGATCGGCAAGAACACCTGCAGCGAGAACTGCCCGTTGCCGTCGAGGAAGTGGAAGAACGTGCCGATCGGGTCGACCAGCAGCGTGCCTCCCGGCACCGGCAAGCTCTGCTGCAGGAAGCCGATCGCCAGCAGGCCCGGGGCATTGGCCAGCCCGCTGCCGATGTCGACCGAGGCAACCTGGCCGCGGCCGGCACAGCCACCGCCGTCGACCGTGGGCGGGCCGTTCTGTCCGGCGATGCCGGCGCCGTAGTTGCTGAACGAACCGCACACGCCGAAGCCCTCGACGAGCACCACGCGGCTGCCGCCGCCGTAGGTCGAGAACACCAGTGCGCCCGTGACCGGGTCGGTGCACGCGCCTTCGGCCCCGGAGAGGCCGGTCAGGAACGGCAGGCGTGAGGCGGGCACCGGATTGCCCTGGGCGTTGACCTGGTACAGGGACACGCTGCCCAAGCCGTACTCGGTGATCAGTACGTATTGGTAGTCGGGGATCAGGCTCGACCCTGGCGGCACGTAGAGCACGCCTTCGAGGCCACCGACGAGCTGCACGGGACCGTTGCTCGGCAGCAGGTCGTAGGTGCCGTTGCTGTCCGGTGACAGGGTGAAGCCGTAGAAGGTCGAGGCGTTGTACGAGACGATCTTCATCTCGCCCGCGCCGGCGAAGCCCGTTGGCACGAAGTTGACCGCCCCGGTCGAACTGCTCACGCCGAGCGGCAGCAGGCTGTCGATGCGATCGGCGCTGGTGCTGCCCGGCTTGATCTGGCCGAGCGTGTTGGTGTTGTAGGTCGTGTAGAACAACACGCCGCCGGGGCCGTAGGCGAGGCCGCCGTCGATGCGCGGCGCGGTTGCGTACAACGTGGCAGGTCCGGCAAAACCGGTGATGCGGCCGGTGTTGTCGCGCGTGACGCCGACCTCGTGGATGGCGCCGGTGGGGTTGTTGGCGGAGCCGCCGATCAGCAGCGTGTTGTTGTCGCCGAGCTTGAAGGTGACGCCGCCGTAGGGGGGCGGCAGCCCGGGCACCGAGCCGAGGTCCGTGTAGGCGTAGACGCCGGCGAACGGCTGCTGGATGACCTGCGCGACGCAGGCGGTGGTGAGGAACAGACCGGTGACGAGGAGGTGCATGGAGGGCTGTGGGGTTCACCACGGACAGCGTCGGCGCGGCGTGCGGCGAACGGGAATCCGCGACCGCCGCGATGGTAGCCGCTACAACGTCGCGCATGGGTTCACGCACCGTCGCCTCGCTGCTGTCCTGTTGTCTGTCGGTGCTCCCGCTCGGGGCCCAGAGCCCGGCGCCGGAGCCAGTCGAAGCCGCATTCGGTCGCGCCGGCGACAACGCCGCGGCGCTGCGGGAGGCCTGGACGGCAGTGCCGGCGGCGCAGCGCGACGCCTTGGCGTTCTTGCTCGAGCACATGCCCGACGCGGACGCGCGGGCGCTGACGGCGGACTTCCTGCTGCAGCAGGTGGACCTGGCCTGCCGCGCGCGTGCCGAGGTCCCCTGGGGCGCGGCACTTCCCGAGTTGCTGTTTCGCAACTGGGTGTTGCCCTACGCCCAGGCCAACGAGGCCCGCGAGGACTGGCGCTCGGACTTCGTCGCGCGCTTCCTGCCGCTGGTGAGGTCGTGCAAGACACCCGGCGAAGCGGCGCTGCGACTCAACGCGACCATCTTCGATGAACTCAAGGTGCACTACTCGACCGGTCGCGCCCGCGCCGACCAGGCGCCGAGCGCGTCGATCGCGCAGGGCAAGGCCAGCTGCACGGGCCTGTCGATCCTGCTCGCCGATGCGTGTCGCGCCTGCTGCGTGCCGGCGCGATTGGTGTCGGTGCGCTGGCCGCACAAGGCCGGCAACCACACCTGGGTCGAGGTCTGGGACGGTGAGCGCTGGCGTTTCGTCGGCGCCGACGAGCCGGATCCCAAGGGCTTCGACCGTGCCTGGTTCGTCGGTGACGCCGCCAAGGCCGCGGTCGCCGATCGTGAGCATCGGCCGTGGGCGGTGTCGTTCGCCGACACGGGCGAGCGTTTTGCGGCCGGTTGGGGGCGCGGCATCGAGTTGTGGGGGGAAGACGCGAGCGCGCGCTACGCGTCGGCTGCGGCGTCGGCGCAGGATCCGTTGCAGGACCCCGAACCGGACCCCGCGACCGCCGCGCTCGCCGCGTTGTTGGACCGCTTCTTCGCCGCCGAGCCCGCCGCGCAAGCGAAGTTCGAGTTCGACCGCAACCTCGACGAGGAGCTGCGCACCGTCGAAGGCGACGCGCGATTGCGCGCCCTCGCGTTCGCGGCGTGGCGTCGCAGCGAGCGCGCGGCGCTCGCCGTCGATCACGAACAGGGCATCGTGCGCGCCGGCGACAAGCAGAGCCCGTTCACGGTCAAGCAGGTGGGGGAGAAGCCGCCGGGCGGCTGGCCGCTGGTGATCGCGATGCACGGCGGCGGTGGTGTGCCCAAGCGCGTCAACGACTCGCAGTGGCAACACATGCAGGTCTACTACAAGGACCACCCCGAGGTCGGTGGTTACCTCTACTGCGCGCTGCGCGCACCGACCGACGAGTGGAACGGTTTCTACACCGATTACTTCTACCCGCTGCTCGAGCGGCTGATCCGCCAGTTCGTCGTCTGCAGCGACGTCGACCCCGACCGTGTGATCGCGATCGGCTACAGCCACGGCGGCTACGGCGCGTTCGCGCTCGGTCCCAAGCTGCCGCATCGCTTTGCGGCGGTGCACGCCAGCGCGTCGGCGCCGACCGACGGCGAGTCGTCGCCGGTGGGCCTGCACACGTTGCCGTTCACGTTCATGGTCGGCGGCAAGGACACCGCCTACGGTCGTCGCGAGCGCTGCGAGAAGTTCGCCGCCGAACTCGAAGTGCTGCGCCAGACCTTCCCCGGGGAACGGCCGTTTCCGGGCGGGTTCACGTTGGTCGAAGGCAACGGCCACACGGGGTTGCCCGATCGCGACCTGCTGGCCGGGTTGGTGCCCACGGTGCGCGTCGCGCCGCCGCCGCGCCTCTGCTGGCAGCTGACCGACGCGACCGTGCGCGACCACTACTGGCTGCGCGCGCCCGAGCCCACGAAGGGCGCGTTCGTGGCCGCGCGTTTCGCCGACGGCAAGCTCGGAGTGGCCGCGTCCGAGGGGCTAGCGCTCGAGTTGTGGCTCGACGCGCGGCTGTGCGACCTGCAGCACGAGCTGCAGCTCACTGTCGACCACCCGGCGGCCGGGCCGGCGTCATGGAACCGCGAGCAGTGGGCGGCGGTCGGCGCCGTGGGGGCAGCCTCGCGGCACGTGCCGTCGCCGTCGCTGCGCACGCTGTGCGCGACGATGGCCGAACGCGGCGATCCGGCGCTCGCCGCCACCTGGGTGCTGCGGCGGCAGTGAGCCGGTGGGTGTCCGTGGTCACCGGCGCGATCGGGTCAGCGCGACGTCCGCGTCGCCATGCCGACGACGCGCAACAGCTCCGCGGCGTCGAACGGCTTGGCCAGGAACACGCAGTCCGGCGCGGCAGCGTTGCGCACCATCGACTCGTCGTGGCCGCTCATCAGCACGATCGGCAGGTCCGGTCGGCGGCGGCGCATGGCCGTGCTCAGCGCGGCGCCGTCCATGTCGGGCATGGTGAAGTCGATCACCGCCAGCTGGAAGGTTGCGCCCTGCCGGTCGAGTTCCTGCAGCGCCGCCGCGCCGGAGTCGACGACGCTGACGTGCAGCCCGTGTGAGGACAACACGCGGCGCACGACGTTGCGCACCGTCGGTTCGTCGTCGACGACGAGCACCCGCGTCGCGGCGGGTGCGAGCACGGCCTCGGGTGCCTGGGGCACAGGCGCCGGCGGCGACGGTGGTGCGGCGGCGGTGACCCGCGGCAGGTAGACCGTGAACTGCGAACCGTGCCCGGGCTCACTCTTGACCTCGACCACGCCGTGGTGCCGCCGCAGGATGCCGAAGGCCGCAGCCAAGCCGATGCCGCGCCCGGGGAAGCGCGTCGAGAAGAACGGGTCGAAGATGCGCCGGATCGTCTCGTTGCTCATGCCCTGACCGGTGTCGGCGACCGACACGGCGACGCATTGCCGTTCGCTGCCCGTGAATTCGCCGAACCAGTGACCCGTGGGCGGCGAGCCGGGGATGCAGCGCTCGGCTACGCGGATCAGGATCCGGCCGCGTTCCCCGATCGCCTCGTGGGCGTTGGTGAGCAGGTTCAAGAACACCTGCTCGAGCTGCGTGCGGTCGGCGTTGACGAGAGCCGGCTGGTCGCCGAGTTCGATGGTGACGTCGATGCCGGCGCCGAACCCGGCGCGCGCGATCGGCAGCAGGCTCTCGAGCACCTCGCGCACGTCGATGACTCGCTGCGTATCGCCGTCGGCGTGGGCGTAGGTCAGGATGTCCTTGCACAGCCGGGCGGCGCGATCGCTCGAGGCGACGATCTGCTCGATCTGTTCACGGCGCGCCGCGTCGAGCTGCGGATCGAGCAGCAACAGCTGGGCGTTGCCCTTGACGCCGACGAGGATGTTGTTGAAGTCGTGCGCGAAGCCGCCGGCGAGCAGGCCGATGCCGTCCAGGCGTTCGAGCTGGCGCAGGTTGCTCTCGAGCGCCGCGCGTTCCTCCTGAGCCTTCTTGGCCGCTGCGATCTGCTCGACGAGCATGGTGTTGGCGTGTTCGAGGCGACGTTTGGCACGCAGCAGCAGCAGCGAGAACAAACCGCCGAGAACCAGGACAGCGGCACCACCGCCGATCAGCAGCCGCGTCAGCCGGTCGTTCACGGCGGCGAGTTCGGTCTCGTGGCGGCGCTGGGTGGCGCGCAGGTCCAGGCGCAGGTGCTCGGTCTCGCGCCAGAAGCGATCGCTCTCGCCCTTGGGCTGCACCTGGGCGGCGATGCGGTCGAGTTCGATGCGTTTGTTGCTGGCCGCCTGCAGGGCCGCGTCGTCGTGGCGCGCCGAGGCGACGCTGATCGCGGTCTCGAGCGCCGAGTAGAGCCGGGCCCGCATCTGCATCAACGCGAGGATGTCGACACACTCCTCGATCGCGGCCTTGGCGGCGTCGAGGTCCTGGACCTGCAGGCACAGGTAGGCTTGCCCCTGCAATCCCAGGCCGAGGATCTCCCGATCGCCGTGGGCCCGCGCCGCCGCGACAGACCGCCGGAGCAGCTGCAGCGCCGCCTGGGGGTCGGAGTCGCTGAGCATGCGCGCCAGCATGTTGGCGCAGATCGCGGCGATGGCGCGACTGCCGACGCGTTCGCTGTCGGCCAGCAGCTCGTGCAGCATCTGCTCGGCCCGAACCTGTTCGTTCTTGCGCAGCAAGGCGTCGGCGCGCAGCAGGCGCAGCTCGAGCCGGGCCAGCGGGTCGTTCACCTTCGCGGCGACCTGGTCGAGGCGATCGAGCACGGCGAGCGGCTCTTCCGCGAAGCCGACGACGTTGATGGCCTGCATCTCGCACACGAGCGCCAGCCTGGCGTCCTTGGCTTCGTCGGCGTCGTAGATGGCGCGGCGGAGGCGCGCCAGGCACTCGGGCAGTTCGTCGTAGCTCCAGCAGACGAGCGAGTAGGCGTGGCCGAGAGTGGCCTGCATCGCGAAGTCCGGGGTGTCGCCCAGCAACGAGGTGGCGCGTTCGAGAGAGGCGAACGCCGCGTCCTTGCCCTCGTTCTTGGCCGATGCTCGCGCCAGCAGCGTGAGGCCGAGGACCTCGCCGCGCACGTCACCCGCGGCTTCGGCCAGGGCCACGCACTCCTTGGCCAGACCGATTGCCGCCGGCAGGTCGAACTCGAGCAGCAGCGCGACCTCGTCGAGCTGCGCCTGCAGGCGTGCGGCGCTGTGTGGCGTCGTGGCCGCGGTCGCAGCGCGCGCAGCGACGAGCAGCTCCTGGCCCCGGACTGCGCCGGCGGCCAGCAAGGGCAGCAGCGTCGTCGACAGGAACAGCAGGGACGAGGGCGGCCGGCGAGGGCCGCGATGCGCCCGGCGAGAGTGCGTCATCGGCGCGGGATGCTACCGCAGGTCGTCGCCGAATCCCGCGCGAGTTGGCGCGGGGGCGCGGCTGTCGTCTACTTCTTCTCCACCGGCAGCGCCTCGATGCGCAGGTTCTCGAGCGTCGCCACACCGAAGTTGCAGGCGAAGCTCAGCGTCCGGTCGTTGTCGAGGTTGGTGGCCGGCATGCGCAGCACGAGTTCGTCATCGATGAACAGCTGCAGCTCGCCGCGCACCTCGAGCCGGATGTCGAACGGCTTGCCGGCTTCGATCGCGCAACGCTCCTTGTGCTCGGTGCGCCACTGATTGCTCTTCGCGTCCCAAATCTCGAACGAGGCCTGGCCGGCGGTGAGGAACGCGCCGAGCACGTCCTCCTGCTGCCACGGGAAATGCACGCGGAAGTCGCATTCGCCGGTGGCGACGAGGCGCAGCGACACGGCGAACGGTCCGGTCGGCACGTTGCGCTGGTCCTGGAGGATGGCCGCGTGGCTCTTGGTGCCTGCGAACACGATGCGGGTGCCGTCGCGCAGCACCATCGGCAGTGCGACGAGGTGCTTCGGGTCCTGTTCGCGCAACAGCCTGGTCAGGCGGGTCTCGGTCTTGGCCCAGTCGCTGCCGAGCACGCCCTCGAGCGCCGCCGCGCGGATCGACCGCGGCTCGGCGTCGTCCTTGGGCTTCTTGGCGAACAACTTCTTCGCCCAGCTGCCGGTCTTGTCGTTGAGCAGTTGGGCAAGGATCGCCTGCTGGCCTTGCACGTCGTCGTAGTCGTCCCTGGTGGTCGGGGCGTCGTCGTGCAGCCAGGTGCGCAGTGACTGGGCGCGGCCCTTGCGCAGACGCCACGCGGCGTCGAAGCGGCGCGTGTCCCACGCCAGATCGACGTCGGCAGCGGCTTTGGGGTTGCGAAGGATCTCAAGCGCGCCGAACCCGAACAGTTCCGCGAGCCACGGGTCCTTGGCGGCGGCCGGATGGCGCTGCGCTGCGATCAGCTGCGCCGTGTGACGCACCAAGCCGTCGGCGGTGGGACTCGGCAGGCCGACCAACTCGAGCGTCGCCTCCGGCAGTTGCGGCCAGAGCAGCACGAACGCTTGTGAGCTCTGCGGCAGGCTGAAGTCCTCGCGCAGGAAGCGCCGCGGCGCGTGCTCCTGTGCGGCATCGCGGAACGTCTTCTCGTGTGCGTGCACGTGCAGCGTGAGCATCGCGTTGTCGCGGCTGCCGAGCAGCTTGTCGACGATCGGCAGCGCGCTCTCCGCATGGGTCAGGGCCTCGTCGGCGAGCCGTTCAGCCAGTGGCGTCGGCAGCTTGCCCGTGTGCAGGTGAACGGTCACGCGTTCGCCGACGCGCGCCACGATGTCGCCGGCCTGCGCGGCGACCGATGCGCCGAGGGACATCGTCGCAAGGATGATGGTGAGCCGGTGCAACGGGTTCATCGCAGGTGAGCGCTGGTGAGGTGGTGGTCGGATTTGGGATCAGGCGTCAGCGGCGCAGGAACGTCAACACGCGGTCGAAGGCCGTCGAGCTCTCGAGCAGCAGGCTGTGGCCCGCGCCGGGCAGGCACTCGTGTTCGGCGTGAGGCAAGAGCGCCGCGGTCGCGGCGACCTCGCCCGGCAAGGTCAACGTGTCTTCGGCGCCGGCGAGGCACAGCGTCGGCCAGGTGACGGCATCGCAGAGGTCCCTGCCGTCGAAGGCCTGCAGTGCCAGGCACTGGGCGCGCATGAACAGGCGCGACTCGGGGCTGGGTTTGGTGCTGCGCACGATGTCGTCGACGACGCCTTTGCGCAGTTCGTGGAAGGTCTCGCCGAACAGGAACGGCGCCGTGAGGTCGCCGAAGAAGCGGCCGTCGACCTCGGTGCACAGCAACTCGAACCAGCGGTAGATGCGGCGGCTGCGCGCGGTCTGCAGCGCCGAACTGCACAACATCACCAGGCGGTGGGCGGCGTCGCTGCCGGTGGCCGCGGCGTGCAGGCCGACCTTGCCCCCGAGCGAGGTGCCGATCAGGGTGACCGGCGGCGGCAACGTCGCGGCGACGGCGAGCACGTCGGCAGCGGCGGCGGCGAAGTCGTAGACGCCTGCCGGCAGCGGCGGCGACGGCGGCAGGCCGACCGGGTCGATCGCGCAGCACGTGAAGCCCGCCCGCGCGAAGCGCCGCGGCAGCGTGCCGAACAGGCGCGCGCCCGAGCCCAGGCCCGGGATCAGGATCACACCCGGCCCGTCGCCGTCCTGGGTGTAGTGGACGTCGCGCCCGTCTCGCCGCACCGTCGGCATCAGTTCTTCTTCACCACGTAGGCGCGTTCGATCTCGGGCAGCATCGTCAGCACCACGTCGGCGACGATCTGCAGGCTCTTGGGCGACATGTTCTCGAGCGTGTCCGTGGGCTTGTGCCAGTGTGGGTTGCCGTTCAGGTCGATCAGGTCGACCGCCGGGATGCCGACGTCGAGGAACGGCACGTGGTCGTCGCTGGCGGCTTCGGCGCGGCGATAGAAGCTCTTCTGGTGGCCGGTGGCGACCGCCGCGCTCCAGGTGATCCTGCGCAGCAACGTGGTCGAGTAGAGCTCCTCCTGGATGTGCAGCTCGGTGCGTCCGACCATGTCGAGCAGCACCAGGGCCCGGATCGGTTCGGCCTCGCCGAGCAGCTCGGCGTCGCGCTGGCGCTTGACGTAGCGTTTGCTGCCGAACAGCGCGCGGGCGCCGTCGTTCCACTTCCAGTCCAGGCTCTCCTCACCGTCGAAGAACACCAGCTCGATCGTCGCCTCGCGAGCGGCTGCGGCTGCGGCCAGGGTCGGGGCCAGCGCCAGCAGCAGGCCGACGCCGCTGCCGCCGTCGTTGGCGCCGACGAACTCGAAGTTGTGTTCGGGGTCGGCGTGGCCGGTCGTGCACTTGGTGTCGTGGTGGCACGCCAGCACGATGCGGTCCTTGCGTTTGCCCGGCAGCGTCGCGGACAGGTTGGTGAAGGTCTTGAGTTCCTTGCGGTCGGTCCAGGTGTCGCGCTGTACGGTCAGGCCCAGGCGCTCGAGCTCGGCGGCGATGTACTCGAGCTGTTGCGTCCAGCCGGGCATGCCGGTGTAGCGCGCGCCGAAGCCGACCAGCGTGCGCACGTGCGCGTAGGCCGTCTCGCCGACCGCCGCGGGTGCGCGCACGGGCGTCAGAGGCAACACGTCGCCCTGGTCGATCTCGGTCTGCGCGTAGCGGTCGACGCCCGGGCGCTGGCCGCTGCTGGCGGTACCGGGTGCCGCGGCGCCACCGTTGCGCTGCGTCAGGGTCACGCCAAGGCACGCAGCCAACACAGCGAGCACCAGACCGGTCGCCAGCAATGGGCGCATGATCACCTCGGGTTTCACGTCACTTCTTGTCGCGGTTCTTGCCCAGACAGAACAGCTCGAGGTCGGGCAACGCCGCGAGCGCCAGGTTGCCGGCGAACGCCAGCGCCGCCGGATCCATCGCGGCGAGGTCGTCGTCGGGAGTGTGCCACCACTGTTCGTATTCGGGGTCGACCTGGGGTTCCTGGCCGGGCGGCAGACCCTGCAGGTGGGGCGGGATGCGGCGCGCGAAGTCGATCAGCAGCACCGACGGCACGCCGAAGGCCGAGAACGTGTTGTGGTCGTCGGTCGTGCCCCACCTGATGCCCTGCCGCTTGTATTCGGCGTGTTCCTGCGCGGTCGGGAACTGGTAGACGCGGTCGGGCGTGCCGATCGCGGCGCCGGCCTTCTCGAAGAACTCCTGCAGCTGCGTATGCGAGTTGCCGTCGCGGTCGATCTTGTAGTTCTTGCTGCCGATCAGGTCGAGCAGCACGAACGCCTTGACGCGTTTGAGCGTGCCGTTGTCGCCGAGCCAGCGGCAGAACGCCTTGCTGCCGAGCAGCGCACGGTCGTTGTTCCACTGGAAGTCGAGCGATTCCTCGGCGTCGATCCAGTAGAGCCAGACGTTGACCTTGGGCGGGTTCGGCCGCGACTTGAGTTCGCGCGCCATCTCGAGCAGCACTGCGGGGCCGCCGCCGCCGTCGATCGCGCCGACGAACGGGAAGTTGTGCGACGCGTCGCTGTGACCCTCGGTGAGCTTGGTGTCGTAGTGGGCGCCGTAGATCAGGATCGGTCCGCCCTTGGGGTCCTCCCCGTCGATCTGCACGAACAGGTTGCGGATCAGCCGCTTCTCCTTGTCGTGCATCTGCTCGTGGCGCTGCAGCTGCAGGCCCATGGTCTTGAGTTCGGCCTCGATGTAGTCGGCGGCCTTGCCCAGCGCGTCGGAACCGAACGGCCGCGGCCCGAAGCCGACGAACTTCTGCACGTGGGTCATGGCGCGGGCGCCGTCGATCGGGCCCTTGCTGCCGCCGCCGCAGGCGGGCAGGAGCAGGGCCGTGGTGGCCGCGAGGAGGAGGAGCGAAGGGGTCCGGGCTCGGCGCATCGCGGCACGTTAGCAGTTGGACGGAGTCGGCGCGGTGATTTCCGGGCCCGCGACTCGACGCTCGAAACCTTCATGGCCTGAGCCCATAGTGCCGATACGATCGGCGGCACACGACCAGGGCGGAGCCTCGTCCGCCTCGCCGCCGTGTGAGGGCGTTAGGACATGACCGAAATCGATCTGCAGGGGCTCATCCGTGAATCGCTCGACCTCGGCAAGTACCAGGACGAGCATTGGGAGGGCACGTTCCAGCAGTACCTGACTCTCGTGCAGGAGAACCCGCAGGTGGTGCGCACGGCGCACCAGCGGCTGTACGACATGGTGCTGAGCCACGGTGTCGACCAGATCGAGGTCGACAAGGAGAAGGTGCCGCAGTACCGGTTCTTCGCCGACGTGATCGAGAACGGTCGCGACGGCGTGTTCGGCCTCGAACGTTCGCTCAACAACCTGATGAGCGTGTTCAAGGCCGCGGCGCACGGCTACGGCCCCGAGCGCCGCGTGCTGCTGCTGCACGGCCCGGTCGGCTCGAGCAAGTCGACGATCGTGCGCCTGCTCAAGAAGGGGCTCGAGGTCTATTCACGCACGCCCGAGGGCGCGCTCTACACGTTCTCGTGGGACATCGACGGCGAACGCATCCCGTCGCCGATGAACGAGGAGCCGCTGCTGCTGCTGCCGCCGGCCGTGCGCGACAAGGTGCTGGCGACGCTGCAGAAGAAGTTCCGCGGCACCTACAAGCTGCGCCAGGACTTCGATCTGTCGCCGGTGTCGCGCTTCTACCTCGAGATGCTGCTCAAGCGTCACGACGGCGATTACACCAAGGTGTTCGACCACGTCGTGGTGCGACGGTTGCTGGTGTCCGAGAAGGACCGTGTCGGCATCGGCACGTTCATGCCCAAGGACGAGAAGAACCAGGACAGCACCGAGCTGACCGGCGACATCAACTATCGCAAGATCGCCGAGCTCGGCACCGACAGCGATCCGCGCGCGTTCAACTTCGACGGCGAGTTCTGCGTCGCCAACCGCGGCATCATCGAGTTCATCGAGGTGCTCAAGCTCGACGTGGCGTTCCTCTACGACCTGCTCACGGCCAGCCAGGAGCACAAGATCAAGCCGAAGAAGTTCGCGCAGACGGACATCGACGAGGTGATCATCGGGCACACCAACGAGCCCGAATACAACCGGCTGCAGAGCAACGAGCTGATGGAGGCGTTCCGCGACCGCACCATCAAGATCGACATCCCGTACAACCTGCGCCTGTCCAACGAGGTCAAGATCTACGAGAAGGACTTCGGGCGAAAGCACGTGCCCGGCAAGCACATCGCCCCGCACACGCTCGAGATCGCGGCGATGTGGGCGATCCTGACGCGCCTCGAGGAGCCCAAGAAGGCCAACCTGTCGCTGCTGCAGAAGCTCAAGCTCTACAACGGCAAGTCGCTGCCCGGCTATACGCGCGACAACATCCGCGAGCTGCGTGAGGAAGCGCAGCGCGAAGGCATGGAAGGCATCAGCCCGCGCTACATCCAGGACAAGATCAGCAACGTGCTGGTGCGCGACATGCCGTGCATCAACGCGTTCATGATCATGAACGAGCTCGAGGAGGGCCTCGACCACCACAGCCTGATCTCCGACCCCGAGACCAAGAAGCGCTTCAAGGACCTCTTGCTGGTCGTGCGCGAGGAATACGAGGAGATCATCAAGAACGAGGTGCAGCGCGCCATCAGCGCCGACGAGGAGGCGATCGCGCGCCTGTGCGGCAACTACATCGACAACGTCAAGGCCTACACGCAGAACGAGAAGGTCAAGAACCCGTACACGGGCCGCGACGAGGAGCCGGACGAACGGCTCATGCGCAGCATCGAGGAGAAGATCGACATCCCCGACTCGCGCAAGGACGACTTCCGCCGCGAGATCATGAACTACATCGGCGCGCTCGCCGTCGAGGGCCGCACGTTCAACTACAAGACCAACGAGCGCCTGCACCGCGCGCTCGAGCTCAAGCTGTTCGAGGACCAGAAGGACTCGATCAAGCTGACCAGCCTGGTCTCGACCGTGGTCGACAAGGACACGCAGGAGAAGATCGAGGTCGTCAAGGGTCGCCTGATGCGCGACTTCGGCTACGACGAGATCAGCGCGACCGACGTGCTCAACTACGTCGCGTCGATCTTCGCGCGCGGCGACACCAAGGGCGACTGAGGCCGGTAAGGGAGATCTCACCGTGTCCGTGCGCCGCATCGACCAGGACCACACGCGCTTCCGCCAGATCGTGCGCGGCAAGGTCAAGCAGGACCTCAAGCGCTTCGTCAGCTCGGGCGAGCTGATCGGCAAGCAGGGCCAGAAGTACGTCACCATCCCGCTGCCGCAGATCACGCTGCCCAAGTTCCGTTTCGGCCAGAACCGGAAGCAGGGTGTCGGCCAGGGTGAAGGCGATGAGGGACAGGAGGCGCCGGGCCAGGACGCCGCGGGCCAGCCCGGTGAGGAGCCGGGCGATCACACCATCGAGGTGGACGTCTCGCTCGAGGATCTCGCCAAGATCCTCGGTGAGGAACTCGAGCTGCCCAACATCGAACCCAAGGGCCGCCAGAACCTGCGCGCCTCGGCGGGGCGCTACACGGGCATCTCCCGCAGCGGGCCGATGTCGCTGCGGCACTTCAAGCGTTCGTACCGCGAGGCGCTCAAGCGCCAGATCGCTTCGGGCACCTACGACCCCGAACATCCCGTGGTGGTGCCGATCCGCGAGGACCTGCGCTTCCGCTCGCTGCAGACGCGCGAGATCCCGCAGGCCAGCGCCGCGATCGTCTACATGATGGACGTGTCGGGCTCGATGGGGCGCGAGCAGAAGGAGATCGTGCGCATCGAGGCGTTCTGGATCGACACCTGGCTGCGGCACCAGTACGAGAACCTGCAGGTGCACTACATCGTGCACGACGCCGTGGCCCACGAGGTCGACCAGCACACGTTCTTCCACCTGCGCGAGAGCGGCGGCACCAAGATCAGCTCGGCCTACGAGCTGTGCCTGCAGCTGATCCGCGACAAGTACCCGGCGCACGAGTGGAACGTCTACCCGTTCCACTTCAGCGACGGCGACAACTGGAGCGCGCGCGACACCGAACACTGCGTGTCGCTGCTGCAGGACGGCGTGCTGCCGCTGTGCAACCAGTTCTGCTACGGCCAGGTCAAGAGCGCGTATGGCAGCGGCCAGTTCAAGAAGGACCTCGATGGCGCCTTCAAGAACGAGGAGAAGGTGATCACCACCGACATCCAGGACCGCGACGGCATCCTGCCGAGCATCAAGGAGTTCCTGGGCAAGGGGCGGTAGGGGCGGGTGCGTCGGGCGAAGGGCCGTCAGCGCGCGACGACTTCCTTGGTGACGCTGCCGATCTCGACGCGTTGGGCCGCGCCTCGCACACCGCCGCGCTCGACGACCACCGCGACGACGGTCCCCGGCGCGCACCACAGTTCGACAGGGTCGTCAGCGGCGTGGTAAGAGTCCTCGTTGTGGAAGTGGTCGCCGTCGAGAGCGCGTAGCCACGGATCGCGCACGCCGTCTTCGACCACGCGCACGATCGTGGTCGCCTCGTCGTCGAGTGCCGGGTGCACGATCAGCTGTGTGCATCGTCGTAGGCGTACGATCGTGTCCGCAGTGGGCGCCGGGATCCGCTCGGGCACCAAGCCTCCAGCGACGATCGCGAGTTCGGCGCAGTCGGGGCGCGGCACGAACCACCTCCCGTTCGACGACTCGAGCTCGTTGGAGTCGAGTTGTTCGAGTACCCGGGCGACGCCCCTGGGCAACGCGTACCAGCGAGTCCATTCGACGTCACCGCCGTCGGCGGCCTGGATGTCGAGGTAGAACGCCTGTGCGCAGCTGCGAAGGTCGATCGCGCCGCCGTCGTTCGGCCAGCGGTTCTCGCCCGCCCTCAGGTCGACGGTCAACTCGTGCACGCACCGATCGTCGATCAGGAGCCGCAGCGTGCTGCGCCCGGGCGGCAGATCCGGCCAATGCCCCCCGTCCGCCGATGCGAAAGAATCGCCGCGCTGCCTGCCGTGTGCATCGATCAGCGCCGCGTTGCAGAGCCCCTTGGGGATGCGCGGCCACAGCACGTGCAGTCGCAGCGAGGCCGATGGTTCGCGCAGCTCGATGATCGCGTATTCGCCGCGCGCGACGGGCACGGTGCACGCGAGGTAGCCTTCGACTTGACAGCCGATCTCGAGCGCCTGGTCGGTCGGTGCGCCGAGGAACTCGATGCGGTCGCCGCGCCGGGCAGTGAAGGAACTCACGGTGTTGACATGCCTCTGGCCCCGGCCGCAGAGATACGCGTGGGCGAACCGAGTGACGTTCCTGCCGGCCGCGTGAATCTCGACGGAGGCGAGCAGCACCTCGTCCGATGCCACCGTGACCACGATGTCGCCGAGTTCGTTGGTGCCCGGGTGCAGGGTGGGCAACGCCACGGTGGTCGCCAGGCAGTAGGGCTCCCGTTCGATGCGCAGCGTGGCGCCGGCTATCTCGGCGATGTCCCCAGGCAGCACCCCACCGAAGGAGAAGTCGCCGATGGTGTCGCCGAGGGAGCCGTCGCGGCTCGTCTCCGTGCCGTCGTGCCAGAAGCGTGCGTGAGGCCCCGTGAAGCTGAGCTTGGCCTGAGGGATCGGGACGCCGTCCGGCCTCACGACGCGGCCGCGCAACGCGATGTGGTGCAGAGGCAGTTCGATGCGCGTGGACACGACCTCGTCGGCGCGCGTCGGCCCGTCCAGAGTGCGGCGGACCTCGTGGCCGAACGACTCCACGGACAGCACCCAACGCCTGCCGAGCGGTAGCTGGCGGAACCAGGTAGACGCGGCATCCAGGTCGCAGGTGCGCGTCTCCCCGGTGACCGCGTCCTCGAGCTGTGCGGACGCCCACGCCGCCCTTCCATCCGCATTCACGATCTCGGCCGCAATGGCACCGCCGGTCGGCACGCGGAGCTGCACCGGTCGCTGCGCCAGGAACTGCGCCTCGCTCACCGCGGCGCTGACCGGCGGGTCGAGCTCGCACTGCAGCGTCATGCGCCACCAAACGACGTCCGGACCAGGCAACGTGATCGCGAGCTGCGCGTGCGGCAGCGTCGTCATGCCGTCGCGATCCGTCGGCGCCAGGTCGATGTTGGTCCAGCCGTAGCCGTCGAGGCGCGACTGGAACTCCGCCGTCACTGAGACGGCGAAGCGTTCGCGCGGCCGGCCGTCGTCGTCGAGCACCTGCAAACGCAAGCACAGGTCGCGCTGCAGTTCGATACGAAGCCCGGTCGTGCCCTCGGCGACGAACTCCTCGGCGTAGTACTCGCCGCAGCGAATGCACAGCGTCGTCTTCGCGGCTGGCGCGATCTTCACTCGACCGAGGTCATCGGTCACCGCTTGTCGCCCGACCTTCGCGAGCAGCTGCTCGGTGTCCTCGCGCGCGTCGTCGCGGCGGTTGCGCCGCTCGTTCGGTGAGTCCTGGTAGCGAACGATCGCCGCTGCCGCCGGGCGACCCGAGGGCAGGACCGCGGTAACGTGGATCAGGGCGGCGGCATCGAGCTGCGGGGCCGGGGCGAGAACGAGTTCGCGGGTCGCTTCCCGCAGCGTGGTAGCAGCGGTCGAGGATGCAGCGTGATCTGCCGCGGCGCCCTCACCCGACGTGATGTCCGGGCGAGTCGATGTGCCACACCGCACGATGGCGAACACGGCCACCACGGCGAGGCCCAGGATCCAGGCGGCGGCGCGCATCACCCGCGCATGCTAATGCAGCGGTGCGATGTGGTCAGGTCCCGGTGGTCGCCGCGGTCCGATTCCGGTCGCGGTCGCCCGCGCGGTGATGGTGCGTGACAGCAAGTGGGCTGCCTGCTTGCATGGCGGTCGGAGGTGCCGATGCCGCGCAAGACCGCCGCCAGCAACAAGCCAGCGACCCGGAAGCCAGCCAAGAAGCCAGCCAAGAAGCCTGCGACGAAGGTGACCAAGAAGCCCGCGCGCGCCCGCAGCGCCGCGCAGGGCAAGGTCGCCAGGACCCTACCGGGCGCCAAGACCGGCAAGGCCAGCGCCGCGGCGCCCGCGGTCGGCGACGCACCGGTCAGGGCCTACATCGCGAGCCTGCCGGCGCCGCAGCGCGCGATCGCGCGGCGCTTCGACAAACTGATCGCGACGACGATCCCGGACATCGCACGCTGCATCAAGTGGGGCATGTCGTTCTACGGCACCGACACCGGCTGGTTCGTGTCGTGCGGCGGGTTCACGGACCACGTCAAGATCACGTTCCTGCACGGCACCAAACTGAGGCCCGTGCCGCCCGTGGGCACCGGCAAGTACACGCGCGGCGTCGACGTCGAGCGCGCGGCAGACCTCGACGAGCAGCAGGTGGCCTCGTGGATCGTTCAGGCCAGCAAGTTCCCGGGACTGGGTGCTGGACGGAAGAAGGGCGCGGGTCGGAAGTGAGCCCGTTCGTTGGCCGAGGCGGCGATCCGGCTTAGGCTCTGCCCACGGAACGCCCGATGACATGGGCGGCTCCCGACCTGACCCATGGGCAACCTCACCCCCGAACTCGCCGCGCTGCGCGACGAGACGCGCGATCTCGCCAAGAGCTACGGCCTCGACTTCTACGAGGTGATCTTCGAACTCGTCGACTACGACGAGCTCAACATGGTCGCGAGCTACGGCGGCTTTCCGACGCGCTACCCGCACTGGCGCTTCGGCATGGAGTACGAGCACCTGTCGAAGTCGTACACCTACGGGCTCTCGAAGATCTACGAGCTCGTCATCAACAACGACCCCTGCTACGCGTACCTGATGCGCAGCAACTCCATCACCGAGCAGAAGCTGGTGATGGCGCACGTCTACGGCCACTGCGACTTCTTCAAGAACAACGCGTGGTTCTCGCACACGTCGCGAAAGATGATGGACGTGCTCGCCAACCACGGCGCGCGCATCCGCCGCTACATGGATCGTTACGGGCAGGAGCCGGTCGAGGACTTCATCGACCTGGTGCACTCGCTCGACAACCTGATCGATCCGTACTCGCCGTACATCGATCGCGGCCCGGACTCCGGTGAGACGCGCCGCCGCAAGAAGCCCGAGAGCGATCGTCACGAGGTCCGCAAGATCCCCGCCAAGGATTACATGGACCGCTACATCAACCCGCCCGACTTCATGCGCAAGCAGCAGGAGCGCATCGTGCAGGAGGAACGGCAGGCGTTGCGGTTCCCGGCGCGGCCGGCGCGCGACGTGCTCAAGTTCCTGCTCGACCACGCGCCGCTGCAGACCTGGCAGCAGGACGTGCTCGCGCTGCTGCGTGAGGAGGCCTACTACTTCGCGCCCCAGGGCATGACCAAGATCATGAACGAGGGCTGGGCGGTGTTCTGGCACAGCATGCTGATGACGCGGCACCTGTGTGACGCCAGCGAGGTGGTGCAGTACTGCGATACACACAGCGGCACCCTGGCGACCCGGCCGGGGCAGCTCAACCCCTACAAGATCGGCGTCGAGCTGTTCCGGCACATCGAAGAGCGCTGGAACCACGGCCGCTTCGGGGCCGAGTACCAGGCCTGCGACGACCCTGAACAACGCCGCACGTGGAGCCGACCGACCAACGAAGGTCGCGCCAAGGTGTTCGAGGTGCGGCGCATCTACAACGACATCACCTTCCTCGACGAGTTCGTCACCGCCGAGTTCGCCGAGGAGCAGAAGATGTTCGTCTACGGCGTCGATCCGGCGACCGGTCGCTACGTGATCCTCGACCGCGACTACAAGAAGGTGAAGACGCAGCTGCTCGCGGCGTTGACCAACTTCGGTCAGCCGATCATCAAGGTCGTGGACGGCAACCACGCCAACCGCGGCGAGCTGTATCTGGTGCACGAATGGGTCGGCGGCGACCTGCAGCTCGAGCAGGCGCAGATGACCTTGCAGAACCTGTTTGCGCTCTGGCAACGCCCGGTGCACATCGAGACCATCGAGGACGGCCGCGGCGTGCTGCTCAGCTACGACGGCAAGGAGTCGACCAGCAAGGACGTCACCGCCAGCCATCCCGCGGTGGGGCGCGTCGGCATGTCGAGCAAGGGCGGCGCGTGAACCGGGCGTCGCGCCCAACAGCGACCGGACCCAGGCCGACCGTCGAGCGTTTCTGGATCGTCTACGTCGTCGCCGTCCTGGCCGTGTCGTTCGGTGTGACCGCTCCCGGTCGCGAGCCGGCGGCGCGAACGGCGCACTTCGGCGTGCACTTCGCGGCGCTGTGGATCGCCTTGGGCATCGCCCGGCTGGCCCGGCGCGACCATGCGGCGGCGCGGTGGTGGCGGGCCGGTTTCGCCGTCGCCGGGTTGCCGATGGTGTTCTCGGCGAAGTGCTGGCTGCTGCCGTACGTGCACCCCGAGCCCTATGAGTACATCTTCGCGTCGATCGACCGCGCGCTGTTCGGCGGCGACGTCGCGCAACTCGCCGATGCGTGGATGCGGCCCTGGGTGGTCGAAGGCCTGCAGGTGATCTACGGCGTGTTCTACCTCGTGCCGGTGCTCGCGGCACTTGGCGCGCTGCGCCGTTCGGGGCCGGCGGCCTTCGACCGCGCGGTCGCGATCCTCGTGGGCGCGTTCCTGGTCAGCTACCTGGGATACGTGCTGGTGCCGACGCTCGCCCCCAAGGTGGCGGTGGCTTTCTCACGTGAACTCGACGGGCTGTGGTTGTACGGGCCGGTGCGCGCCTGGATCGACGGCGCCGAGAGCAATCCATGGGACTGTTTCCCCAGCGGCCACACGATGTTGACCCTGGTCAGCCTGATCTTGATGTGGCGCTGGCACCGGCCGTTGTTCTGGTGGTTGCTGGGGCCGTGTGTGCTGCTGGTCGCCAGCACCATGCTGTTGCGTTACCACTGGACCACCGACGTGCTCGCCGGTGCGTTGCTGGTCTGGCCGACGGTGTGGTTGATCGATCACCTGCTCGACCGCGACGGCTGGCCGCCCGCCGTCGCGCCGGCGCCGACCGTCACAGCAGGGTGAAGTACTGCCCGCGCGTGGTGTGCACCGTCGGGTCCTTGACCAGCAGCGGCGCCACGAAGCTCACGAACTCGGCCAGCTGCGGCCGCACCTTGACCATGTCCTCGACCGACATCGACACGCCGGTCTCACGCAGCGCCTGCCGCGCCAGGCGCACGATCGTCTCGCCCAGCCGCAGCTGCCGGCGTGCGACCAGGCCGCCGGGCAGGACCTCGAACGGCGCGTTGCGGCGCAGGATGTCCTCGAGCAGCAGCGGCGTCAGCCAGCTGCCGCCCAGATCGGTCTTGTCGATCGTCGTCTTGAGCGCGGCGGCGTGCGCGTAGCCGGTGCGCGTCGACAGCTGTTCCTTGACCACGCCGATCAGTCGCGCCATGCGCTCCTTGTTGAGCGGGTAGTTCGACAGCGTGTCGATGCGGTTCTCGGCCGGTGCGACGAACAGCCGGTTCTCGCGCAGCAGCCGGCGCACCAGGCGGCGCCGGGCGGGTGTCTGGTTGGCCAGGAACATGGTCTCGACGACTTCGCCGGCGGCGCGGCGGAAGTCGAGCAGCAGCTTCTCGAGCACCTGCGAACGCTTGTGGGTCGCCGGGCAGGCCTCGCCGCGGCCGAGCAGGCGCACGCGCGGGTCGTTGTTGAGCCGGTCGAGCACCAGGTAGATGGTGCGTTCGTCGAGTTCCTCGTCCTGCAGCAGACTGGCCACGGACTGCCGCCCCCCTTCGGCGCAGAGCTTGCGCGCCGCCTTGTCGACGAGCAGGTCGACGCCGCCGAGGTCCTGATCGTGCCACTTGCGCAGCGACCACAGCTTCCTGCCGAGCTGCAGGATGGTGGGGTCCTCCCGCAGCCGCTGCTCGATGGTCGAGCGATTGGCGCGGCGGTAACGCTCACGGTAGGCGTAGACGATCTCCTCGAACGAGGTCGGCTGGCCGAGTTCGGCCAGCAGGTCCTGCAGCCGCCGCGTGGTCGAGCGCGGGTCGGGGTGGGCGGTCTCACCGAGTTCGGCGTCGAGCTCGACGGCGACGCGCAGTTCGGTGCGCAGCAGGTGAACGAGCAGTCCGCGCGGCGCCTCGATCTGCTCGGCCGCGAGCTCGCTGGCGAGCTGCGTCAGCGGCAGCGGCAGGCGGCCCGGAGTGACCAGACGGTGCAGCGCGCGCACCAGCTTGCGGCAACGCCGCGGCGGTTGGCCGACGAGGGCGCTGCCGTGCAGGGTGCATTCGGTGGCAAAGAGGAACGCACACAGGCGCAGCGGCAGCAGGTTCTGGTGTGAGCCTTCCCGGATGCCGTGCAGGGTGCTGCCGACGGCCAGATGCCGGCTCTCGACGTAACCGTCGAAGGCCAGGAACTCGGCGCGCATCTCGTTCTCGATGGTCTGCAGCAGCGGTCCGGCTTCCTGGCGCAGGCGGCCACGCACCTGGTTGGCCAGCGCCTCTCCCTCGGCTGGCGCGATGCCCAGGCGCAGTGCATGGGCGGCGATCGTGCACGGCACCGTATCGATGCCGAGCACCGCTTGCAGCAGCGCGGCTTCCTGGGGTTCCAGGCAACCGAACAGCTGTTCCTGCACGCGCGGCCAGGTCCGGTCCTCGGCCAGCTCCGCGGCGAACAGCTGGTTCAGGCCGTGATAGACGGCGCGGTCGAGTGCTTCGCGCAGTTCGGTGGTGTGCACGGCGCCCAGCCAACCAACCGTGTCGAAGTCCTCATCGGGAAGGCGGCAAAGATCGACGACCCGCTTGATGCCGTGGGTGTGCAGCAGCGCCGCCAGCTCGGTCGAAAGCGGCAGGCGTTCGAACTGCAGCTGCAGCAGGTACGGCGGCAACACGTGCCATACCGAAGGCCGGCTGCTTTCGGCCTCGGTGTCGCGCGGTTCATCCTTCGATTTGCTCTTGGTCTTGGTCATCGCACGTGCGGGGTGACGGATCGAAAGCGTTTGGGCGCCGCGCGCCGCTGCTCGGCGAGGCGCAGCACGGCTTCGGGCACCAGACCTTCGAGCTGTTGCCGGCGGTGGCCGGCGGCCAGCATCGCTTCGGCGACGCACAGCTTGACGCGCGGGTGCACGCCGTGGCGCAGCAGTTCGCGCATCGGTCCGATGGTGTGCAGGGCCGGCAACTCGGCGAGCAGTTCGGCGGCGCGCACCTGGCGGCCGCTGTCCTGGTCGAGCGCCGGCAGCAGGCGTTGCACGAGGTCGCCGGGGTCGGCGCGCAGCAGGCTGCTGCGCACGGCGGCAGCCTGATCGCGTCGGCTCGCGCCGAGATAGACGTGCACCGTGTCCTGCAGCAACGTCGCGTCGGCGCTTCGCACCGCCAGTTCGGCCAGCGCCGGGGTCGTGGTCAGGCCGTCGCGCACCGAGGCCGCCAACCGGGCGGCCACGAGTTGCCGGGCGGCCGGATCCAGGGTCGGGTTCGGCAGGCTGGCGAGCGTCGTCGCCGCGTCGTGTTGCACCCGCGGCTGCGTCTGCGCCAGGCCCGCGACCAGCACCTCGGTGCGCGCGGCGTCGTCGCCGGCGGCGAGCAGGGCCTGCACGTGTTGCAGCAGCGCCGGCTCCGCCGGCAGCACGCCGCGACCGCCGCCGAACGGGTGCAGCGTGGCGCCGGTGCGGCGCAGGAACAGCAGGCTCGAGTCGCCGACCTGCAGCGCGAACAGCGAACGGCCGCAGCATGCGCCCGCGGGTTCGAGCACGCTGAAGGTGGGGCCGAGCTGGCCGGCAAGCACTGCTTGCACGCGGAACTCCAGGCGATGCCAATCGGGCGAAGGGTCGGTGGCGCCGATCACGGTCGCGTGCACGACGACGTCGGCGCGGCGACAGGCTTCGGCCAAGGTCGTCGCGGCATCCTGGGCGGAGGCGAGGGCCGCGCAGGCGATCATGGTCAACACGGTGCAGATGGTTCTCATCGCAGCAGGATCCTCTGGCGCAGGTAGGCGAGATCGATGTCGCGGAAGGCGTAGTCCAACGTGGTCATCGCCTCGTAGCCGACCGACGGTGCCATGACCTCGGCGGCGCCGGCGTAGGTGTCGTGCAGCGAGGCGTCGCCGAACAGTCCGCTCGGCGCCGGGCCGGGCGCCACCAGCCCGACCGAGTGGCCGACCTCGTGCGCGAGGATGATGCCCATCACCGTGGCCCAGTCGTCGGCCGCGTTCATCAGGGTCAGGTAACGGGCCCGCTGGTCGTTGCTGGCGGTGGCTTCGTCGAAGTCCGGTGCGAGCACGATCGCGTCGAGGTTGTGGCTGCCGGCCGGCGTGCCGCCCATGTCGGCACAGATTGGCCGGAAGCGCTGCGCGAACACCGTCTGGAACGACGGCCAGACCTGTTCGTGGATGCGGGCCTGATAGAGCCACATCTCCGCCGGGAACACGCCGAGGGCCGGCGACAGCGTGATGTTGCGTTCGGCGACGTTGCCGTTGCGGTAGTCGTAGAAGGCGCGGCCCAGGATGCCGGTGCTCTCGGCGCCGTAGACGCGGTGCTTGTCGCCTTCCGGGTCGAGGCCGCCGAACGCGATCTGCGTGTGCAGCAGCGCGATCGGTTCGCGGTAGGTGAAGCGCAGGCGCACCGAGCCGCTGTCGAGCGGTTCGCCGCGGCCGCCGCGCCCGTAGAGATGGTTGGCCTGCGCCAGCACGCCGTCGCGCACGATGTTGCGCATGCGTTGGTTGGTGCCGAGCGGATCGCCGGCGGTGGCGAAGCCCAGGCGCAGCATGTCGTCTTCGAAGTCGGCCACGCCATTGCCGTCGCGATCCATGTCGGTGCGCATCCACACGACCTGGGTGCGCTCGAACGGCAGCAGCGTGCCGCTCGGGTTGGTGACCGAGAAGGTCATCGGTGACGAACTGCCGACGTTGCCGGACAGGTCGCGCACGTGGGCCGTGACGGTCCACTCGCCTTCGACGAGCGCAGGATCGGCCGGCACCACGACGTGCAGGGTGCCGTAGTCGATCGTCGCCGCGGCGAGCAGGGTCGCGGGCGCCGGGGCCGCGCCCGGGCCCTGCAGCTGAATCTGCACCGAGCCCATGTCGAGCGACTGGGTGCCGCTGTCGTTGGCGGTCACGGCGATCGCGAAGCCCGAGGGCGGCAGCACCAGGCCGGCGCTGCGGGTGCTGTCGATCTGGTCGATCTGCACCTGCACGGTCGGCGCGGTCACGTCCACGGCGCCGCCGGTGCGGAAGCGGGCCGTCTGGTCGGCCGCGAACCAGTTGCCGCTGGCGCGGCGCACGCCTTGGCTGCCGCCGAGCACCCGGATGCGGTAGTAGCTGTAGCCGTCCAGCATCGCGCTCGGCGTGAACGTGACGACGCGGTTGTCGGCGGTCACCTGCAGCGTGCCCGCCAGCGGCGTTTCGAAGTCGTCGGTGAACAGCAGATGGTCCGTGTCGAGCGTGTCGGGGTCCATCGGCGCGTCGAACACCAGGCTCATGCCGGCGCTGCGCGACACCAAGGTCGTGCCGTCGCCGGGTTGCAGCATCACGCGCGGCAGCTGCGCATCGTTGGACGTCGTGAAGCTCAGCGTCGCGTCGGCGGCCAGCACGTTGCCGGCGAGGTCGCGGGCCCCGGCGTGCCCACCGGTCACCGTCACCACCGCCGTCGCGTCCACCGGCAGGTCGAGCACCGGCGTGACCTGCACCTTGTTGGCGGCGGGCAGCGCAACGACCACGGCCCACGGTTGGCCGTCGACGGTCATCGTCACGGTGGCGTCGTCGATCCATGCCGCGTCGAGGGGCTCGTCGAAGAACAGCGTCGGCACGACGTTGTAGGACACGCGCGTCGACGCGTTCGCCGGCGTCGTGCTGGCCAGCTGCGGCGCCTGGTTGTCGGTGCCCGTGGTGAACACCAGCGCCGTGGTCGCCGCGAGACCGTTGCCGCTGACGTCGGTGGCCGCCGCGCCGCCGAGCAGGAACGCGAGCGTGTATTGCCGGTTGGTGACCAGTTCGATCTGCGGTTGCAGGCGCAGCACCCGCTGGTCGGGGCTGGCGACGATGCGGAACGGCACGACGCTGCCGTACTGGTCCTGGAACAGCAGTGAAGCCGCCTCGACGGTCGCCGGGTCCATCGACTCGGTGAACGTGAACGTCGGCTGCACGCGCGGCGAGACCCCGGTGCTGCCGCTCGTCGGCCAGATGCCCACCACGGACGGCGCGTCCAAGTCGTCCACGGTGCGGAACGAGGTCGTCGAGGCGGCCGTCAGATGATTGCCGGCCCGATCGGTGAGCAACGTCGTCGCCACCAGCGAGCACTGCCGGTCGCCGGGCAGGTCGGCGAGCGGGTCGAGCACGACGGTATGGCCGTTCACGGTCAACGTCGCCGCGTAGCGTGTGCCGAACACGTCGCGCAGGTAGATCGACTGACTGCTCAGCGAGGCGGTGTCGAGCGTCTCGTTGAACGTGAACGCGAAGGTGCGGTTGCGGCCGACACCGGTCGTGTTGTTGGCGACGTCGACGCTCTGCAGCGTCGGCGGCGTGGTGTCGACGGTGCGGAACGAGAACGAGTGGGTGACGTCGAGGATGCGGCCGTCGTGGTCGCAGGTCAGCGCCGAGATCTGGAACGTGTAGTCGGTCTCGACTGCCAACGGCGACGACGGCGTGAAGGTGACGCGCCCATTGCTGGCCGACGAGAACGAACCCGCGATGTTGCTGTCGCTGCCCGCGACGCGCAGCCACGTGTCCTCGTCGCCGAGGCTGTCGCGCGCGATTTCGCTGCTGAACTCGAGCAGGATGCCGGCGTCCGTGGCGACCTGCACGGCGTCGTCGGCGGGCGTATGGCTGAGCAGATCGATGACGCCGAAGGCGCCGTTGACGGCGCCGCCGGTGCCCGAAGAACCTGCGCCGCCGCCGCCACCGCCGCATGCGGCAGCGAGCAGCAGAAGGCCTGCTGTGGCCAAAGTCGTGGATCTGCTCATTCCCTGCTGTCTCCCCCGGTTGCGTCCAGCCCATCGACTTGAATCGCGACCGGATTGAAGTCCCGGACTGAGCCGAACGGGGGCGCCCTTGGCAGCGAAAGCTCGGCGGCAGGTGGCGTTCGCGAACGCGCCGGGCGCGCGCGTGTCGCGGGGCTCTACAGGGCTGCGGTGGCGATCAGCCGCCGTGCAGCAGCACGCGCAGGTCGCGCACGTTGGTGCCGCTCGGCCCCGTGATCACGGTGTCACCGAGCGCGTGCAGCAGCGCATTCGCGTCGCAGCGCCGCAGGTGCTCGCCGAGGTCCAGGCCGGCGCGGCGCGCGCGAGCACAGGTCGTGCCATCGACGATCGCGCCGGCGGCCGGCGAGTTGCCGTCGATGCCATCGGTGCCGCAGCTCAGCACGGCGATCGGCCGGCCGCGGATCAGGCGCGCGCAGTGCAGGGCGAACTGCTGGTTGCGGCCGCCGGTGCCGGGGGCTTCGGGCAGCGGCACCGACAGCTCGCCCGAGGTGACGATGGCGACGCGGCGACCGGGGTGCCGGCGTCGCAGGCGGTCCAAGCGGCGCAGCAGGATCGCGGCCGCGGCGCGGTAGGGGAGGTCGTCGGTGCTGGTGTCTTCGAACACCAGGCACCCGGTCGCGGCAAGGCGACGCACCATGAGCGCGCGGGCGTAGCGTTCACTGAGCAGCAGCCACCACTCGGACCGTCGCCACACCTCCTGGTCGCGGCGCAGCGGCGGTGGCAGGTCGTCACGCTCGAGCCGCGGGCGAAGTGCGGCCGGCACCGCTGGCCACAACGAGAAGCGGTCGAGCACGGCGCGGCAATCGGCGATGGTGGAGCTGTCGTCTGCTGTCGGTCCCGAGGCGAGCGCGCTGGAGCCGTCGTGGTCCCACTTCACGTGGGGCACGTCCGAGATCGCCAGCGTCACCACGCGATGCGCGCCGGCCGCCGCGAGCGCGAGTCGGCCGCCCTTCACCGCCGACAGATGCCGTCGCACGGTGTTGATCTGGGTGATGTCGGCGCCGCAACCGACCAGGGCGCGGTAGAGCGCGCGCAGTTCCTCGAGCGTCACCGCGGGGTCGTTGGGCAATTCGAACATCGCCGAGCCGCCGCCCGAGACCAGGAACACGAGCAGTTCGTCGGGCGACGCCGAACGCGCGAGCTCGAGCGCGCGCGTCGCCGCCGCGACGCTGCCGGCCGTCGGCAGCGGGTGGCCACCCGCGATCACCTCGAACGGCGGCAGTGGGGCGTGGTCGGGTTCGGGCGGCACGACGAGGCCGCGCAGCCGCGCGCCGGGCAGCAGGTCGACGAGCGCCTGCGCCATCGGGCGTGCGGCCTTGCCGACGGCGATCACGAGCAGCGGGTGTCGTGAGGCGCGGGCGCGCAGGTTCACGTTGCTGGGCCCCGCCATCCAGCGGCGCACGTCGAGGTCCTGCAACGTCGCCGCGAACGCGGCCCGCAGCAGGTCCTTCAACCGAGCACCTCGGGGTTGACCGGATGCTGCGGCCGTTCGCCGCGCAGCACCGCCGCGCAGTCGCGCGCCGCGAGCGCACACATCAGGCTGCGCACGCTGGTGACCGCGCTGCCGACGTGCGGCAGCAGCACCACGCCGGGGTGCTCGAGCAGGCCCGGGTGCACGCGCGGCTCGTATTCGAACACGTCGAGGCCGGCGCCCGCGATCAGGCCTTCCTCGAGCGCCGCGACCAGCGCGTTCTCGTCGATCACGGGCCCGCGTGAGGTGTTGATCAGGAACGCGCTGCGCTTCATCTGGCACAGCTGCTCGACGCCGATCAGGTGCCGCGTCTCGTCGCGCAGCGGCACGTGCAGCGAGACGTAGTCGCTCTGCTTGAGCAACAGGTCGAGCGGCACGCGCTGGGCGCCGAGTTCCTGTTCGATCGCCTGCGGCGCGGGCGTGCGGCTCGCGTACAGCACACGCATCGAGAAGCCGCGCGCGCGGCGCGCCACCGCCTGACCGATCCTGCCGAAGCCGACGATGCCGAGCGTGCGTTCGTGCACGTCGTGCCCACACAGCAGGTCGACGTCCCAGCGTTGCCACTTGCCGTCGCGCAGGAACCGTTCCGCGGTCGGCAGGCGCCGCGCCGCGGCCAGCAGCAGCGCCCAAGTCAGGTCCGCGGTCGCCTCGGTCAGCACGCCGGGCGTGTTGGTGACGACGATGCCGCGGGCGGTCGCGGCGGCGACGTCGATGTTGTCGTGGCCGACCGCGATCTGCGCGATCACGCGCAGGTCCGGGCACTGTTCGATGACGGCCGCGGTCAGTGGGTCCGTCAGCTGGCAGACCACGCCCTGGGCGAGCCGCAGGCGCTTGACCAGCGCCGCCTCGTCCATCACGTCATAGGTGTCGCGGTAGTCGGCGATGCAGTCTTCCTGCAGGATCGCGATCGCCGCCGGATAGACGTGGCGGGTGACCAGGACGCGCGGCTTCATCGCTGCAACGTATCACCGCGCCCGCTGCGATCGAACCAGCCTGCCGCCGACATCTGCACCGGGCGGAGCACGGGGCTATGCTGCGCGTCCCCCAAGGAGGCCTCCATGCTGCGCACCGCCGTTCCGCTCGTCTTCGCGTCCCTCGTCGCTGCCCAGGGCTGGGTCAACGCGACGCCGACCAGTCCGTTGACCCGACCGGCGAACCGCGCCTTCGGCGCGATGACGTGGGACCCCGTGCACAACTACGTGCTGCTGTTCGGCGGTCTCGGGCAGGGTTGGGGCAGCCTGGCACCTTCGACCTGGAGCTGGAACGGCTCGGCGTGGACGCAGTACGCAACTTCGAGTCCCACCGGCTACTTCGTCAACCCAGAGGATCCGTCGCGCAGCGCGATGGCGTTCGTCCCGCAACTGAACCAGGTGGTGCTGTTCTTCAGCGACAACACCTACGGCTGGAACGGTTCCTCGTGGGTCAATCTGCCCATCACCAACCCGTCGGTGAACAACGGCTACTGCTGCGACGTCGCGATGGGGCACGACCCGGTGCGCAACCAGACCCTGCTCTTCGTCGGGCTCCACCGCTCCGCCCAGTCGTTCCCGGTCTATACGGGCGAGACCTACGTGCTCAGCGGCGCTGCCTGGGTCCTGCAGTCGACGAGCTTGCTGCCATGGCCGGCGCGCTACCCGAGCATGGCTTTCGACGCGAGCAGCGGCCGGCTCGTGATGGCGACCTCGGGCACCTACAGCAGCGGGCCCGGGGCCTTCTTCGAATGGAACGGCTCGGACTGGGTGCAGCGTCTGGTCGCCGGTGGCCCGACCTCGCCGGGCGCGCTCGTCGCGGACACGACGCACGGCGACGTGGTGATGTTCGACGGCGACCTCGCGACGCAGCCTGCGCACACCTGGCGCTACCGCGATGGCGTGGTGACGGCGCTGGGGTCCGCCAACGCGCCGGCACCGCGCTTCGGCGCGATGTTGGCCCATGATCCGGTCCGGCAGCGCACGGTGTTGTTCGGCGGCACGAACTACATGACGAGCACGAGCTACCTCACGCTCGGCGACACCTGGGAGTTCGAGTCCGGTGCCGGCGCCGCCTACACGACCTACGGAACCGGTTGCTCCGGCAGCCGCGGGGTGCCGACGCTCGCGGCGCGATCGGGCTCGCTGCCGCAGGTTGGCCAGAGCTTCGAACTCGCGCTCGGCAACCTGCCGTTCACGGGGCCGGTGTTCTTGTTCCTCGGCTTGTCGGACACGAGCTACGGGCCGACGCCGCTGCCGTACTCGCTCGGCGGGCTCGGCGCGCCGGGCTGCTCGATCCTGTGCAGCGGCGAAGCGCCGTATCTGGTCAGCAACCTGCTCGGCAGTGCCGTGTGGTCGTGGAACGTGCCCAACGTGCCCGGCGTGTCGTTCTTCAACCAGGCGTTTGCGTTCGACCCGGCGGCCAATGCGCTCGGGCTCTCCGCGAGCAACGCCGGCCACGGCACGATCGGTCACTAGCACCAGCGGCGGCCGCCAGCCTGCCAACTGGGGCAAGACACGTGACGGTTGCGGACCAGGGCGACACGCCTGTCAGATGGTTATGGTGTCCTTGTCCGCTCCGGGGTGGGGGCGTCGCTTCACCGAAGGAGGTATCGCCATGCACCGTTCGTTCGTACTGATCCTGTCGATTGCCCTCGTGGCCACCGTCGCCTTGGCCCAGAGCCCGCCACGCATCGCCCATTGGCGCCTCGACGAGACCACGGGCGTCGTCGCGAGCGACAGCTCGACGAACGGCAACGACGGCACGCTCGTCAATTTCGGCGCGGCGCCGTGGGTGGCCGGCAACGTCGGCAACGCGCTGTCGTTCGACGGCGTCGACGACTACGTGGCGGTGACCCTGGTTGCCGGATTGCCGATCTATGGCGGCCGCGGCGCCCCGTTCTCGATCGCGTTCTGGATCAAGGCGCCCGCGCAGTCCGACCGCCGCGTCTACTCCGAGCAGCAGGCGACGCCGACGGGAATCGGGCCGCTGTTCTCGTTGGGTTCGGGCAGCACCGCGGCGGCGACGACCGACAAGCTGCGCGTGTTCTTGCGCAACGACAACCCTGCCGAGGTGTGCATCCTGCACAGCACCGCGGTCGTGTTCGACGACCAATGGCATCACGTCGTCTACAGCGAACACGCCGGCCTGGCGACGATCTTCGTCGATGGCGTGTTCGACTCGAGCCACGACTACTCCCGCTGGAACTGGGGGCCGCTGTCGCCGCTGCGCGGCACGTTCACGATGACCAGCGTCACGCTCGGCGCAGTCGTGCGCAACAGCACCGTCGCGGCGCCGTTGCTCGGCCTGGTCGACGACGTGCGCGTCTTCGGCAGCCGGCTCGATGTGGTCGACGCCAGCCTGCTGTTCATGGGCATCGATCCGCCCGTGATCGCCGCGAGCCTCGCCGGCTTCGGCTACGGCTGTGGCCAGGGACCGCTCGACCTCGCCATCACCGGCAGCGCGCAACACGGCGGCACGATCTACGTGCAGATGTTCCGCGGCGAGCCCAATGCGCTGGCGCTGGTCGGCATCGGCCTGGGCCCGATCGCGCCCGTCGATCTGGGGGCATTCGGTTTTCCCGGCTGCACGCTCTACCAGCAGAACCTCGCCACTTCGGTCATCGGCGTGATGGGCCCCGCCGGCAGCTCCAACCCGTTCGCGTTCGCCGTGCCGGCGGCCACCGGGTTCGGCGGCACGACGCTGTCGCTGCAGGGCATCACCTTGGGCGCCGGACTCGAACTGAGCCCCGCGGCGCTGGCGATGATCGGCCGTTGAGTCGCCGCCGCGTGGCGCGCGGCGGCATGGGTGGTGGAATCGTCGGCGGCAGCGAGGTTAGCTGCTGCGATGTCGTTCACGTTCCAACCGGTCTTCGAGCTCGGCGAGAGCAACACGCCGTACCGCCTGATCACCAAGGACCACGTGTCGCTGGTCGACGCCGGCGAGCGCCGCATCCTGCGCATCGAGCCGGCCGCGCTGCAGAAACTGACGTTCGCGGCGATCCGCGACATCAGCCACCTGCTGCGCCCCGGCCACCTGCAGCAGCTGCGCGACATCCTCGACGACCCCGAGGCCTCGGCCAACGACCGCTTCGTCGCGCTGCAGTTGCTCAAGAACGCGAACGTCTCGGCCGGCATGGTGCTGCCCGGATGCCAGGACACCGGCACCGCGATCGTGATCGGCAAGAAGGGCCAGGACGTGTGGACGACCGGCGACGACGAGGCCGCGATCAGCGAGGGTGTCTACCGCACCTTCACCGAGACCAACCTGCGTTACTCGCAGATGGCGCCGCTCGACATGTACACCGAGAAGAACACCGGTGACAACCTGCCCGCGCAGATCGAGCTCTACGCCACCAAGGGCGACGAGTACCACTTCCTGTTCCTTACCAAGGGCGGCGGCTCGGCGAACAAGACGTTCCTGTATCAGGAGACCAAGGCGCTGCTCAACGAGAAGTCGCTGCTCGCCTGGATCGACAAGGAGTCGCGCAAGCTCGGCACCGCCGCGTGCCCGCCGTACCACCTCGCGATCGTGGTCGGCGGCATGTCGGCCGAGTTCACGCTCAAGACCGTCAAGCTCGCCAGCGCGCGTTATCTCGACACGCTGCCGACGAGCGGCAACGAGCACGGCCGCGCCTTCCGCGACCTGCAGCTCGAGCAGCAGGTGCTCGAGATCACCCGCAAGAACGGCATCGGCGCGCAGTTCGGCGGCAAGTACTTCTGTCACGACGTGCGTGTGATCCGTCTGCCGCGCCACGGCGCCAGCTGCCCGGTCGGCATGGGCGTGTCGTGCAGCGCCGACCGTCAGGCTCTGGGCAAGATCACCAAGGACGGCGTGTTCCTCGAGCAGCTCGAGACCAACCCGGCGCGCTTCCTGCCCGAGGTCGACGAGGCCAGGCTCGCCGGCGAGGTGGTGAAGATCGACCTTTCGCGGCCGATGAACGAGATCCGCCAGACGCTGGGCAAGTATCCGATCAAGACCCGCTTCTCGCTGACCGGCCCGATGGTCGTCGCGCGCGACATCGCCCACGCGCGGCTCAAGGAACGCCTCGACCGCGGCGAGGGCCTGCCGCAGTACTTCAAGGACCACGTCGTCTACTACGCGGGCCCCGCGAAGACGCCGACCGGCATGGCGTCGGGCAGCTTCGGCCCGACCACCGCGGGCCGCATGGACGCCTACGTCGACCAGTTCCAGGCCGCCGGCGGCAGCTTCGTGATGCTCGCCAAGGGCAACCGCAGTCGCGCGGTCACCGACGCGTGCAAGAAGTACTCGGGCTTCTACCTGGGCTCGATCGGTGGCCCCGCAGCAATCCTCGCGCAGGACTCCATCACCAAGGTCGAGGTGCTCGACTTCGCGGACCTCGGCATGGAGTCGGTGTGGAAGATCGAGGTGAAGGACTTCCCGGCGTTCTTGGTGGTGGACGACAAGGGCAACGACTTCTTCGCGTAGGTCGGGGGGCGCCGAGGAATTCTTCGCGCAACCCAAACCCGGGCTTGGCGGCTCCGCGGATCGTGTCTACGGTCCGCGCACCCGGGGCCAGGAAGGGCCCCGCCACTCCATCGCACTCGCCATGAAGCACGCCCTCACGTCACTGTTCTTGCTCGGCCTGTCGTCCTTCTGCCTGTCCGCGGCGCTGGCCGCACAACAGGGGCAGGGTGAGCCCGGGGCTCACGAGACGCCGGCGCCAAGCGCTGGCGCGGCGGAGGCTGGCGCAACCGAGGCCGAGCAGACGGACGCGCGTTCGCTCAAGCAGCGCCTCGCCGAGTACGAGCCCGTCGAAGGCACGGTCCAGATCGGCAAGTGGGCCGAGGTCAAGCTCGAGAGTGGTTGGCTCTACCTCGCCAACCGCCACGCGCAGCGGTTCCTCGAGGAGATCGGCAACCCGCGCGATCCCAGCGTGCTCGGCGTCGCGTTCCCGCCCGATCACGACGACTCCGGGATGTTCGCGGTCTACAGCTACGCCGACGAGGGGCACGTCGAGGACGACGAGAATCCCGACTTCACCGAGTTGCTGACGACCATGAAGGAAGGAGCCAAGGAGGGCAGCAAGGAACGCAAGAAGGCCGGCCTGCAGACGGTCGAACTGCTCGGTTGGGCTGAACCGCCGCACTACGACAAAGCGCAGCACAAGCTCTACTGGGCGACCAAGCTGCAGTTCGAAGGCGAGGACGAACCGACTCTCAACTACAACGTGCGCATCCTGGGCCGCACCGGGCACCTCGTCGTGCAGGGTGTCGGCAGCATCGAGCAACTTGCCCAGGTCGCCGCGCACAGCAAGAACCTGCTCACCGTCACCGACTTCGTCGAAGGCCAGCGCTACGAGAACTTCGACCCTGCCTACGACAAGGTCGCGGCCTACGGCATCGGCGGCCTGGTCGCCGGCAAGCTCGCGCTCAAGGCGGGCCTGTTCGCCAAGCTCGGGGTGCTGCTGCTCAAGTTCCTCAAACCGCTGCTGGTCGTGCTCGCGGTTGCGGGTGCGGCGCTGGTCAAGGTGTTCTCGGGCCGCAAGAAGGACGAGCGCGCCGAAGAGAACGCGGCGTAGCCGCCAAGGGTGGCGCGCCGAGGTGCTTTGGCACCCTTGTGCGCCGGATGCCACCAGCACGCTTGATCCTGTCGCCGCCGACGCCAACATCGTCGGCCGCAATCACGTGACCCGCGGCGACGCGGGAGTTGGAACAAGCATGCAGGTAGCCAGTTGTCAGCAGGTCCTCGCCGGGTCGATCCCGGTCGGTTCGTCGGTCGAAGTCCGCGGTTGGGTGCGCACGCGCCGCGACAGCAAGGCCGGCCTCTCGTTCGTGCAGGTAACCGACGGCAGCTGCCAGAACATGCTGCAGGTGGTCGCGCCGAACGCGTTGCCCAACTACGAGGACGGCGTGCTGCGGCTGTCGGCCGGCGCGTCGCTGATCGTGCGCGGCACGGTCGCGGCCAGCCAGGGCAAGGGTCAGTCGGTGGAGATCCAGGCCACCGAGATCGAGGTCGTCGGCCTCGTCGACGACCCCGAGACCTATCCGATCCAGCCCAAGCAGCACTCGCTCGAGTTCCTGCGTGAGGTCGCGCACCTGCGGCCGCGCACCAACCTGTTCGGCGCGATCGCACGCATGCGGCACGCGGCGGCGTTCGCGATCCACGACTTCTTCACCAAGGAAGGTTTCGTCTGGGTCAACACGCCGATCGTCACCGCCAGCGACGCCGAGGGCGCGGGGCAGATGTTCCGCGTCAGCACGCTCGACACCGCCAACCTGCCGCGCACCGAGCAGGGCGCGATCGACTGGAAGCAGGACTTCTTCGGCCGCGAGACGTTCCTGACCGTGTCCGGTCAGCTCAACGTCGAGGCCTACTGCCTGGCGCTGTCGAAGGTCTACACGTTCGGGCCGACGTTCCGCGCCGAGAACAGCAACACCACGCGCCACCTCGCCGAGTTCTGGATGGTCGAGCCCGAGATCGCGTTCGCCGATCTGAACGCCGACGCCGACCTCGCCGAACGTTTCCTCAAGCACGTGTTCAAGCACGTGCTCGAGGTGCGTGCCGACGACCTGGCATTCTTCGACGAACGAGTGCAGAAGGGCGTGGTCGAACGGCTGCAGACGTTCCTGCAGGCGGCGTTCGAACGCCTCGACTACACCGAGGCGATCGCGATCCTGCAGAAGTCGGGCAAGAAGTTCGACTACCGGCCCGAGTGGGGCATGGACCTGCAGACCGAGCACGAGCGGTTCTTGTGTGAGGAACACGTCGGCCGGCCGGTGGTGGTGATGAACTACCCCGAAGCGATCAAGGCGTTCTACATGCGCAGCAACGACGACGGCAAGACCGTCGCGGCGATGGACATCCTGGCGCCCGGCATCGGCGAGATCATCGGCGGCAGCCAACGCGAAGAACGGCTCGACGTGCTCGATGCACGCATGGTCAAGATGGGCCTCGATCCGGCGCACTACGGTTGGTACCGCGACTTGCGCCGCTACGGCTCGGTGCCGCACGCCGGCTTCGGCCTCGGCTTCGAGCGCCTGCTCGTCTACATCTGCGGTCTGGCCAACATCCGCGACGCGATCCCGTATCCGCGCGTGCCCGGTTGGGCCGGCTTCTGATCGAGGTCTGCGGAACGCTTGCAAAGGCCACCACCGATGCTGCGCAGCCTGCTGATACTGTCGATGCTCGCCGTCTGGGTACTCGCCGTGCTGGCATGGCCCGACCTGCCGGCGCGCATCCCGATGCACTACGACCTCGGCGGTCAACCCGATCGTTGGGTCGACAAGAGCGTGCTGAGTTGGTTCGGCCTGCCGGCGCTGGGCACGCTGCTCGGCGTCGTCATGGGGTTGCTGCTGCCGCGCTGGGTCATGGGGATGGCGCGGCGCAATTCGCCCTGGCTCAACGTGCCCGACAAGCGGCGGTTTGCGGCGCTGCCCGAAGCCGGGCGGGTGCGTGCGGTGTTGCCACTGGTGATGGGGTTGACCTGGATCGTGCTGCTGCTGCAGGTCATGTTCGCGTGGCTGGTGGTGGGTGGAGCGCGCGTTGCCTCGGGCGAATGGGCCACGCTGCCGGCGTGGCCGGTGTTGCTGCCGATCGCCGCCATCGGGCTCGTCGTCGTGGTGATGTTCGTCGCCGGCCAGCGCTGCGTGCGGCGGGAAATGCGCCGCGGTGACGCCTGATCCGAGGTCGTCGGCCGGTCCGAGTGGGTAGGATGCCGCTCCGAACCGCCGCCATGACCAAGCCTCGTTCCGCAACCTGTGCGCTGCCCGTGGTGGCGCTCGCCGCCCTCGTCGCCACCCTCGTAGCCACACCGCTCACTGCGCAGCGCAATGGCGGGGAGATCAAGCCTGGTCCATGGAACACCGCCAACAAGGTGCCCGAGGGTTGGGTGATCTACGAATCGCGCTACTACCAGGTCCAGTCGCAAGCAGGCCTCGAGAAGGCCAAACGCCTCGCCGAGCACATGGAGGTGATGAACGCCGTCTACCGCAGCATGTTCCGGCCCGACAAGGGCGGCGCCAAGCGCCAGGCGATCAAGCTGCTCAAGGATCGGCAGGCGTTCTTGCAGTACGGCGCGCCGCCCGGCGCCGGTGCCTACTACAGCCCCATGGACCGCGAGATGGTCTGCTACGACACGGGCAAGTGGAGCGACGAGGAGAAGATCGAGGCGGCCGTGACCGGTCCCGACGCGGCCAAGGGGGCCGCCGCCCGTCGGCGCGCGCAGATGGAGGACATCATGAAGATGGACATCCTCGGCGCCGCCGCTCGTGGCTCAACGAAGGCATGGGCGACTACTTCTACACGGCAAGTCCGCGCGAGACGAAAGGGCGCAAGAAGAAGGCGGACCTCGGCGGCAAGAACGGCATGCGGCTCGCGGTGTTGAAGGCGGCGGTCAAGCAGGACCGGTTCGTGCCGCTCGCCGACCTGATCAAGTACTCCAAGGCCGACTACTACAGCAACCCGAGCATCTGCTACGCCCAGGGCTGGGGTTTGTGCCAGTTCTTGCTGCACTCGGGCAACAAGAAGTACGAGAAGGTCGTGCCGCTGTTCGTGCAGCTCGTCAGTCGCGACACCAACATGGAGGTCGTCACCGCCAAGGCCTTCAAGGGCATCGACATGGTCGAGCTGGAGAAGGACTTCCTGGCCTGGCTCGAGACGCAGGCGTTGCTGCCCGAGGAGGAGGTCGCTGACGACGAGGCCGAAGGCAAACCCGGCGACGACAAGGGCGGTGGTGAGCCCGGCGCGCCGGACAAGTCGGGCGGCGGCCAGTAAGACCAGCCGCGCGTCAGGCGCTGTGGAAGTGTTCCGTCTCTTCGGGAGGCGGCGTCGGCGCCGTCAGCACGCGGTAGTAACACCAGCTGACGAGCCCGATCACGAAACACAGGCTCAGGAACATGGAGATCAGGCCGGCGGTGCTCATTGCTTGCCTCGTTCGTGGAAGATCGGCATCGGTTCCTTGCTGGGGGATTCGTCAGGCGGCGGCAGTTTGCCGTCGAGATCCAGGCCCATCGCGCGCCAGCGCTTCTCGCCGATGCGCGTGATGATGACCAGCAGGACGATCGTGGCCACGATCAGGCCGATGGTCATCTGCTTGACTGGGTTCTCGGCGACGGCCGTGATCCAGGCGCCGAGGTTGTTCACGCAGAACGCGATGAACACCACGATCAGGAACAGTGGCGTCAGGTAACGCATCACGAACTTGAACACCGGCCACAGGCGGATCTGGGCGCCCTGGTGCAGTTCCTTCCAGCCGCGGTCGATGCCGAACACCCAGCCGAAGCAGACGATCTGCACCATCGCCAGCACGAAGATGCCGAGCGTGCCGACCCAGTCGTCGATGACGCCCAGCGCGGTCAGGCCCTTGCTGTAGTAGAGCACGAACATCGAGCCCAGCAGGGAGATGCCGACCAGCATCGTCGTCGCCTTCTGGCGGCTGACGCCGAGTGCTTCCTCGAAGAACGCGAGTGTCGGCTGCAGCATCGACAGCGAACTGGTGATCGCGGCGAGGAACAGCATGAAGAACCAGAAGCCGCCGATCAGGTTGCCGGCCGGCATCTGCGCGAACACCACGGGCAGGGTCTTGAAGCCCAGGCCGAAGGTGCCGGTCTGCACCGCGGCGATCGTGCCCGTTGCGCCCAGGAAAACGAACGCAGCCGGGATCGTGATCATGCCGCCGAAGCCGACCTCGAACAGCTCGTTGGTAGCCGACGACGTCAGGCCCGACACCACCACGTCGTCCTTCTTCTTCATGTAGGAGGCGTAGTTGATGATCACGCCGAAGCCTACCGACAGGCTGAAGAAGATCTGGCCGGCGGCGGCGAGCCACGTCTGCGGGTTCTTCAGCACTTCGAACGACGGGTTCCACATCTGACCCAGGCCGTTCCAGACGTTCTGATCGGGATTGTTCGGGTCGGGCGTGCCCAGCGTCAGCACGCGAGCCAGTACGATCAGCGCACACACCGCCATGATCGGCATCGCGAACTGGCAGAACTTCTCGATGCCCTTGGAGATGCCGCGGTAGACCAGGGTCACGTTGATCGCGAACACGATCGCCCAGAACACCACCGATTGGTGGAACGATCCGTCGAGCATCACGCCGTCGAAGTTGGCGCCGGTGAACTCGTCGAAGTGGTCGTTGGCGACCTTGGTCTGCTCGGTGATCGCCGCGGTGTTGTCGATGCCGACGCCACCGCCGACGAAGTAGTCATAGGCGTACGCGAGGCACCAGCTCTCGATCAGGATGTAGTAGAAGTAGACCGCGAGCGGGATCAGCACGCCGATCACGCCGAGGTAACGCGCGATCGAGCCCTTGCCGACGACCCCGAGGATCGCCGGCGCGCTGTGGAAGCCCTTGCGGCCGCCGTAGCGGCCCATCGACCACTCCGCCCAGCCGATCGGGATACCGAGCAGCAGGAGCGCCAGGAAGTAGGGGATCATGAACGATCCGCCACCGTTCTGGGCCGCCTGGCCCGGGAACCTCAGGAAGTTGCCGAGACCGACGGCCGATCCGGACACCGCGAGGATCACACCGAGGCGTGAGCCCCATTCTTGCTTCTGCGTCAAGGAATCACCTCGAGAGGGCGGGACGAGTGGACCGGCAGAACATACGGAGCGGCGGGGGGCAGGAAAGCACCGACTCCGCTAACTCGCGTCGCGACGAGCGATTCGCCCGGCGACCGCTGCGGCGGTTCGCCCGACGCTCATGCGTGCCGTCGCCGCTGCGCCGCGACCGCCGCCAGCACCTCGGCAGCGTCGTTGTGCGAGTGCGTGAAGCCCATCGCGCGTTCGGCCGCGACCGCCGCGGCGCTGCGGAAGGCGACCACGTAGCCGCGTCGCCAACGATCGGAGGTGTTGCCGCCCGAGCCGTGCACGGTGCGTTCGTGGTGCACGCTGACGTCGCCGCGCCGCAGCCGTGCGGGGCGGATGCGATCGACGGCGGGATCGACGACGGCGACCATGGTGTGGTTCTCGCCGCGGTCGCCGAGCAGCGGTTCGTGGCCGCGCAGCTCGGGTTCGGCGTGCGAGCCGTCGACGAACTGCACGCAGCCGTTGCCCTCGTCGGTGTCGTCGAGCGCCAGCCAGAACGACGCGGTGCGCGTATCGGTGGTGTCGGGCCAGTAACCGAGGTCCTGGTGCCAGTGGAACACCGCCTCGGCCTGGTGCGGCGGTTTGGCGACCAGCTGGTCGTAGTCGAGCTGCAGGTCGTCGCCGCACAGCGCCCGCGCCACCGCGGCGGCGCGCCGTTCATAGACGTTGCCCGCGAGCGGCGGGTGGTAACGGCGCGGCAGCATCACGTTGAGGATCGCGAACTGCTCGATCGGCCGATCGTAGCGGCCGGTCATGTCGCAGTAGTCGCGGCCGACGACCGGGATCTCGCGGCGCAGCAGTTGCCAGTAGATCGTTTCGAGCGGCTGCAGTTCGGCTTCGCTGAGGAAGCCGGGCAGGTGCACCCAGCCGTCTTCGGCGAAGGTGCGGCGCTGCGCGGCGGTCAACGGATAGTCGTGTGTGTTGCTCATTGCGATGCACCTGCTGGCCCCGCCGCGACCGGCAAGCCTGCGAGCTGCTGGCCGCGCCGCAGCCGCAACATCGTCACGCGCGGCGGCAGCGAGTTGATGTACATGTCGCCGCCGAGTTCGAGGCCGGCCATCTGGCCGGTGCGCGGCTGCAGTTCGAAGTGCCAGTGGAACGCCGCGCCGGGGATGCGATGCAGCCAGATGTTGAACGCGGGCCGGTCGAGCCCGCGCGTGAGCGCCGCGAACACGTGCTGCAGCGCAGCGGCCAGCGAATCGAGGTCGGTGTGCAGCAGATCGTCGTCGCAGCGCGTCGGCAACAACCAGATCTCGTTGGGCAGGCGCGGCGGATCGGGGATCACGACGGCGTGCGCGGCGGCGGCGAACACGAGCCGGTCGTCGTCCTTGGCCGTGGCCAGCGTGCGACACCACGGGCAGTGGTCGAGCCGCGCCGCGGTGTCGCGCTCGAGCACCAGCCGCGGCGGCAACCCGGTCAGACCCAGGATCTGGCTGTGGTTGTGCGCGATCGACGCGCCGGCGGCGGCGCCGACGTTCTTGAACAGGAACGCGTTGTCGACGTCGGGCCGCGCTTCGATCGCGGCGATGCGGCGGCACCACAGGCCGACGATCTGCCGCCAGGTCGCGACGTCGAGGTCGCCGGGTTGCTCGTGGTGCAGCGCGCCTTCGGCGATCACCTCGTGCACGGCGCACGCCGGATACTTGTTGGCGAACGCACGCACGGTCCAGCCCGGCGCGTTCGCGCGGCTGCCGGTTTCGCGCACGGCTTCGACCTCGGGGGGCGTCTGCGCCTCTTCGCCGGGACAGAACGGGCACGGCTTCGTCGCCGCCTCACCGCGAGCGCTCGCCGTGTGCATCGGCCGCGCCTGCCGGCCCGGCGCCATCAGGATCGGGCGGCCCGTCGTCGGTTCGATCAACCGGCGCGGTGCGCCGTCGTCCGCGCCGTCGTTCATCCGCGGGCCTTCTCGACCGCGTCGTGGCAGCGGTTGCAGTGGTCGATGCCGTTCCGGAACAGTTCGCGCGCGATCACCCCGTGCCCCTGGCGCGCCTCGCTGGCGAGCTGCAGGCACCACGACTCGGCGTCGCGCGCCAGCCGCGCGAACTGCGGCACGCTGCGGTCCTCGTAGCGGCCGTAGCCGTCGCTGAGCAGCGCCGCCGCGGCGTTGGCGGCCGCGCTCACCGCCGACAGGTCGGCGACGGCCGTGTCCTGCAGCTGGTCGCGCACGATCTGCAGGTGCTCCTTGATCTGCTGCATCGAGGCCTGCCACGGTGTCGTCGGTGGTGTCATCGCCGCGGTCGTCGACGCGTCGACGGGTCGCCCTTGCGCGTCGCGAACGGCCGCGGGGGAGCCGTCATCGATCGCCGTGCAGCCGGCGATCGCGGCGGCGGCGCACAAGAACCCGAGCGTCCGGCGTTGCATCATCAGAAGAGTAGGAGCGCGCATTGTCGGGGCCAAGGGTGCGGCGGCTGACGAGCCGGCCGCGCGGATTCGGCGTGATTCGCTGGCGGGGGGCGGAGCCACTCTTAGCATTCGCCGCGCTTCGTTGCTGGTGAGTGCAGGCCTGCGCTCACTTCGCGCAGCGAGAAGGGCTGCGTCCTGCCGCTCACCCCGGAGGCTCCTGTCATGAACCTGACCTGGCACGTCAAGAGGTCGATGGTCTCTACCGCGCTGCGCCTGCTGCGCTGGTCCGGCTGGTACGACGGCTTCTGGAATCACTGGCGCACCTACTTCAAGGACACCGAGGCGCAGGGGCTGCACATCCTCCCGGTCCACTACTACAGCCCCGTGCCGGACACCCGGGCGCTGCCTCCCGAGCACTGGCAGAAGCCCGCGGAGTGCCTGGGTCTGCAACTCGACGTCGACGCCGGCATCGCCGCGTTGGCACGGATCGCTCGCGACTACGGAGCCGAGTGGCGCGAGCTCGACGAGGCACCGACGCCGTCCGATCCGTTGCGCTACTTCTTCGCCAACGATGCCTACGGTCACGGCGACGCGGAAGTGCTCTACGCGATGGTGCGCGCGTTGCGCCCCGCGCGAATCATCGAGATCGGGTCGGGCCGGACGACGTGCCTGATCGCGCAGGCGCTGCGCGCCAATCGCCGCGACGATCCTGACTACGAGTGTGAGTTCGTCGCGGTCGAACCGTATCCGCCCGAATACCTGCAGCCGCCGCCGCCCGAGGTGACGCGGTTCGAGCGTCAGCCGCTCGAGAAGCTGCCGTGGTCGTTGTTCGCGTCGCTGGGGCCCGGCGATCTGCTGTTCATCGACTCCAGTCACGTGGTGCGCACCGGCGGCGACGTGGTGCGAGAGTATCTCGAGATCCTGCCGCGCCTCGCGGTCGGCGTGCACGTGCACGTGCACGACATCTTCCTGCCGTTCGACTACCCGCAGGACTGGATGCACGACGCGTGCTTCTTCTGGAACGAGCAGTACCTGCTGCAGGCGTTCCTGGCGTTCAACACGCATTTCGAGGTCACGCTGCCGCTGCACGCGATGGCACGCCTGCGCCCCGAGCTCACGGCCGAACTGCTGCCCGGCTGCGACCTCTCGAAACATCGGTTGCAGGCTTTCTGGATGCGGCGCGTCGACGCCCGCGCAGCAGCCCAGGCTTCTCCGGCTGCTGGGTAGGGCTGCTCGGGGGAGCCTGGGTCACGGAGTCAATCCGGCGCGCTGCAAGACGCCGGGCAACGCTCTCGCCGCAGCGTGCTGCAGTGCCTGCCAGTCACACCCGCGCACCTGTCCGTTCTCGACCACGACTTCACCACCGAGCATGACCGCGTCGACGTGCCGTTCACCGGCCGCGTAGACCAGCGCCGACGCCGGTCGCTGCGCATCGACGACGCCCAGGCGCGGGTCCTGCAGGTCGAACAGCACCAGGTCGGCGCGTTTGCCGGGAACGAGTTGGCCGAGGTCATGGGAGAGTCCGAGCGCCGCCGCGCCGCCGCGGGTCGCGGCTGCCAGAGCCGCCGCCGCAGGCCAATGCCCAGGGCCCGCCGCCAACGACTGCAGCAGCGCCGCCTGCCGCATCTCGGTGAGCATCGACAAACGGTTGTTGCACGGCGCGCCGTCGGCGCCGAGCGCGATCGCAACACCGCGTCGCCGGTAGTCGACCAACGGCGCGATGCCCGAGCCGAGCTTGAGGTTGGTCGACGGACAATGCAGCACCGAGGTGTGCGTCGCGGCGAGCAGTTCGCGTTCGGCGGTGGTGGTGTGCACACAGTGCGCCAGCGACGTGCGGTCGCCGAGCAGGCCCTGCGCGTGCAACACCAACACGTAGTCGCGGCCAAAGCGCAGGCGCACTGCGGCGACTTCGTCGGGGTGTTCGGCGGCGTGCGTGTGCACACGCAGGCCGTGCTGCTGCGCGTAGGCCGCGGCGTCGCGCGCGAGCCCCTCGCTGACCGACAGCACGAAACGTGGGCTCACGGCGATCGAGACCCGACCCTGGCCGTGGAACGCGCACCGCAGCTCGTCGGTGATCGCCAGCGCTGCGGCGGCCGAAGTCGCCATGCCGCGCGGCAGGTGCGGGTCGTCTTCGTCCATCAGGCAGTTGCCGGTGATCACCGTCATGCCGCTGTGCAACGCGACTTCGGCGACGACCTCGGCGTGTCGCACCGACTCCATCGTCTGCACCGTCGTGGTGCCGCCGGCGAGCAGTTCCGCGAACGTCAGCGCGGCGCTGGCCCGGGTCGACCCTGCGTCGTGGGCATGTTCGAGCGGCCAGATGCGGGTCCGCAGCCAGTCGAGCAGCGGCAGGTCGTCGGCGAGGCCGCGGAACAAGGTCTGCGTGGCGTGCACGTGGCCCTGCACGAAGCCGGGCAGCACGTGGCGGCCGCGGCCGCTGAGCACACGTTCGCCGGGTTCGGGTGACAGGTCGCCGAGCGCAACGATGCGATCGCCGCGCCAGCGCAGGTCCCCGCGTCGCACGGCGCCGAGCGGGTCGTCGTCGGGGCCGTCCATCGGCACCAGCCAGACGTCCCGCAGCAGCCCGCCGGTGTCGCTCACGGTCGCTCTGGCGGCAGGATGGTCGCGCCGGGCAGCAGTTCGGCCGGCGTCGGCAGTGACCCACCTTCGCCCGCGAAGGTGCGCATCCGGGCCTTGACCTGGACCTTGGTGCCGGCCGGGTAGAGCAGCCAGCGTTCGCCGGCGGCGCCGAAGCGTTCGGCCAGCGGCGGTGGCTGTAGCTCGAGTTGTTGCACGATGCGCCGCGCGTCCGAAGCCGGGAACGGGAACTCGCCGCTGGCCGGCACCACGAACTCGGCGCGAACGTCGTGGTCGGCGAACGGCGGATAACTCGCCTCGGGCACGGTCGAGCAGGCGGCGGCGATCAGCAGCGGCAGCAGCAGGTGGCGGACGTTCATGGCGCGACGGACAAGGATGTCGCCGCGGCGTCGATCTGTCTACGCTCGCGGGGATGGCCGGCGGCATCGCAGTGCGAGCGAACCTGTTGTGCGTGACCTGGTCGGCCGCGCAGGGCCACGTGTTCCTGTTCGATCTGCTCGCGGGCCAGCGGGTCTCGGCGTGGACGCTGCCCACGGGCGCCGACGGTTACTCCGATGCGGCCGGCGTGGCGATGGACGAGCACTTCCACCTGTTCGTCGCCGACCCGCACAACGACCGCGTGCGCCACTTCAGCGCCTTCGGTCGGCACCTCGGTGATCTGGGAACGTCGGCCGCGGCCGGCGGCGATGCGGCGCGCGATCGGCCCGGTGTGCTGCATCAGCCGCGCGCGGTGGCGTTGCTCGGCGACGACGTGCTGGTGGCGCAGGGCGATCGGCCGCGCCGGCGCGGCGTGCAGCGCTTCTCGCGCGCGGGTGTGGTGGGGCGGCCGTTGGCGTCGGGCGGCGACGTCGAAGCGACGTTCGCGGCGCCGCAGGCGATCGCCGCCGACGCCAGCGGCATCTTCGTCGCCGACACCGGCAACGGTCGCATCCAACGCTTCCGCGGCGACGGCACCTTCGTCGCGCACGTGCCGTGTGGGCCGCGCGACGTCGTCGCCCGGCCGATCGCCGTGTTGCCGCTCGCCGACGGCCGGCTGCTGATCGTCGATCGCGGCGACGATCCTGGCCTGTTCGTGGTGACCATGGGCGGCGTGCGTGCGCCGGTCGCCGCGGCCGCCGAGCACTGCCAGTCGGCGATGGCCCTGTGCCGCGACGACCAGGGCCGCATCTACGTGCTCGACCAGCGCGGGGAACGGGTGCAGCGGTTCACACCGGCGCTGCAGTTCGACGCCGTGGTCGTCGACCTCGCCGAACATCTCGACGACTATCCGCCGACCGAGCCGATTTCATGACCGACAAGCCGCGCACCCTGTCCGCGTTCGACATCGGCAACATCGTCATCGGCGGCATCGTCGGCGTCGGCATCTTCTTCACGCCGCAGCGCGTCGCCGCCGCGGTCGAGGGCCCGGGCATGGTGGTGCTCGCCTGGAGTCTCGGCGGCGTACTCGCCGCGCTCGGCGCGTTCGTGTTCGCGGGGCTCAGTCTGCGCGTGCCGGGTCACGGCGGCGTGTTCCGTTATCTCGAGGCGGCCTTCGGTCGCGGCGTCGCGTTCGTGTTCGGCTGGTCCAACTGGCTGTGCATCCAGGCCGGCGCTGCTGGGGTGGTGGCGTTGGTGATGCTCGACTACCTGCAGAAGGCGGTCGCGCCCGAGGCGACCTGGGATCCGACGGCGCAGGTGTTCGCGGCGGCCGGCGTGCTGCTCACGTTCACCGGCATGAACGTGCTCGGGCTGCGCGTCGGCAAGTCGGTGCAGAACGTGCTGACGTGCAGCAAGGTGGCGGCGCTCGTGGGCCTGGTGCTGATCGCGCTGCTGCATCGGGGCGGTGACGTGGCGTCGCCACCCTCGCCGGCGCCGCTGGCGGCGAACTCTTCGATGTTCACGCAGCTCGGCGCCGCGATGTTGCCGGTGCTGTTCACGATCGGCGGTTGGCAGCAGGGTTCGTTCGTCGCCGGCGCCGCGCGGCGGCAGCGCAGCGTCGCGCTCGGTCTGCTCGGCGGTGTCGCTGTGGTGATCGTCGTCTATCTGGCCGTCAACCTCGCCTACCTCGACCTGCTCGGCTTCGAAGGGGCGCGCCGTGCGCCGGCCATCGGCGCCGCGGCGGCCGAGGTGGCGCTGGGGCCGGCGGGCGCTCGCGTGCTCGCCGCGCTGGTGGTGATCTCGGCGGCCGGCATCCTCAACACCATCTGCCTGGCGCCGCCCTATGTGCTCTACGCGATGGCCGAGCGCGGCTGCTTTCCGGCGGTGTTCGGGCGCCTGCATGCGCGGTGGGGCACACCGGTGGCGGGCATCCTGGGCCAGGGCCTGTGGGCGACGATCCTGCTGCTGTCGGTGCACGGCCTGGCCACGTGGTTCGGTCGCGCGCAGACCCTCAACACGCTGGGCTTCGTCTGCGACGGCGTGGTGTTCGTCGACTGGCTGTTCTATGGCCTGTGCGGACTGGCGCTGCTGCGGTTGCGCCGGGGCGCGGACGGTGGGCGGGCCGGTGGTGGAGTGCTGGCCGCCTTGTTCGCGTTGGGCGCGCTGGCGGTCACGATCGGGGCTGTCGCGACGCAGCCGCTGCCGTCCGCCGCCGGTGCCGCTCTTGTGCTCGTCGGAATCGGTGTCTACCGCATATGGTGGCATCGCGATGCGGTGTGAAAGAACTGCGAGTGTGCGCTTGCGTTGCGCCGCAGTCTCGGTAAGAGCAGAACAACTGTCGGCCATGGCACCGGCCGGTCAGCCACTCACACTCTGTGGAAAGTCTTCCACGTTGAGAACTCTCCGCATCAGTTCTCCACAAGGTTGACAACCCCAGATCGGGTGGTGCGCCGGGGTTGCGGCAGGCGGTCTCGTTCTCGTGGATTGGTTCCGTGTTTGGGCGGACCGGGTTTGACCCGGGAAACCCGCCGGAGTCGCGGTTGGCAGGCCGGGTTCTCGTCCCGGGGTGTTGGCGCGATCGCCGGTCGTCTGGAGGGGCTCGATGGATCGTATTCGTATTCGCGGTGGCCGCGGTCTGCGCGGTTCCGTGCGTGTGTCCGGCAGCAAGAACGGCGCGCTGCCGATCCTCGCGGCGGCGTTGCTCGTCGATGGTCCGATCAAGCTGCGCAACATGCCGCGGCTCACGGATGTCGAGAACCTGCTGCGCATTCTCGGTCGGCTCGGCGTCTGGCACCAATGGGGTGAGGACGGCACGCTCGACCTCGAGGCCAAGGACAAGACGCTCTACGTCGCGCCGTACGACCTCGTGCGCACCATGCGCGCCAGCTTCCTGGTGCTCGGTCCGCTGTGGGCGCGCCGCGGCGTCGCCCGCGTCAGCTACCCGGGCGGCTGCGTGTTCGGCCACCGCCCGGTCGACCTGCACCTCAAGGGGCTCCAACAGCTCTCCGGCAAGATCGAGGTCGCCGACGGTTACGTCACGATCAGCGGCACCCCCAAGGGCGGCGCCGTGTTCCTCGGCGGCAACATGGGTTCGACCGTGCTCGGCACGGCCAACGTGCTGATGGCGGCGACGCTCGCCAAGGGCACGACCTACATCGAATCTGCGGCGATGGAGCCCGAGATCGAGGACCTGTGCAACTTCCTGAACGCGTGCGGCGCGCGCATCTCGGGCATCGGCAGCCACCTGCTGGTGGTCGAAGGCGTCGACACGCTGCATGGCTGTGAGTGGTCGATGATCCCCGATCGCATCGAGGCCGGCACGTTCCTGTGCGGCGCGATCATGATGAACAGCGACGTCGTGGTGCAGGACTGCAACCCGATGCATCTGCTCGCCGTGCTCGATCGCCTCAAGGCCGCCGGCGCCGAGTTCGAGGTCGGCAAGGACTTCATCCGCAACGTGCCGATGGCCAACCCGCGGCTGCGCGCCGTGGACGTCACGACGATGGCCTACCCGGGTTTCCCGACCGACCTGCAGGCGCAGTTCATGGCGCTGATGGCGCGCGCCGACGGCGTCTCGGTGATCACCGAGAAGATCTACCCCGAGCGCTTCATCCACGCCGCCGAACTGCAGCGCCTGGGCGCGCGCATCCGGCGCGAGGGGCCCAGCGCGATCATCGAAGGCTGCGAAGAACTGCGCGGCGCGCCGGTGATGGCCAGCGACCTGCGCGCTTCGGCCAGTCTCGTGCTCGCGGGTCTGGTCGCGCGCGGCGCCACCGACGTGCGCCGCGTCTACCACATCGATCGCGGCTACGAACGCATCGAGCAGAAGCTGCACGGCATCGGCGCCGACATCGAGCGCATCAGCGAAGGCTGAGGCGAAGGTGGTCTGAGTGCCCACGCGCCGGGCGGGATTCCTGCGTCTTGCCCTGGTCGTCCTCGTTGCCGCGCACGGCTGGCTGCTCTGGCACGACGTGCCGCCGCCCGCTCGGCCCGTCCGCGTCGGATCCATACACCCTCAGGCGGAGCTTGCCGGAACGCGAGCTGTGCTGGTGCGGCCGCCGACCGCGAAGGAGCGTGCCTATGCCCTCGAGACCGCGCGTCGCTGACGAGGAACACGATTCAACGGCTGGAGAAGGCGCGTCGAGGGCGCCTGATCCTCGACGAGACGCACGCGGAGTTCTCCGAACTGGGCGGCGTGGGGGCGCTCGTGGATATGCCGCCCGCGCGGGTCAGCAGGAAGGAGGAACTGCGCGCGCTGCGTGATGCTGCGGCCCTCGATCTGCTGCCGGTGCCCAAGAACGTCGACCTGAGCACCGCAGAGTGGCGGGACTTCTACAACCGCAAGAAGTGACTGGAGCCGTTTTCCGCGCTCAGCGGTCGCGTTCGAGAGACAACGAAACGGTATGTGCGGTCCCAGCCAGGTCGCTGCGTTGGAGTTCTCCGCGCGCCGTCACCTCGCCCGACGCGTCCACGACCTCGACCGCGAACGTGCCCCGCGGCAGGAATGCGGTCAGGCTCGGATGCGCATCGGCACGCAGCGTGAACGTGCCGAACGCGGCGCCATCGCCCGTGCGCCGCACGTGCACCGTGCACGGCCGTTCCGCGGGCAGGTCACGCAGTTCGAGCGTCGTGCGCGCGGCGGGTTCGGCGGTGAACGGCAGCTCCGTCGTGGTGTCGGCCGCGATCGTGAACGCTGCGCCGTCGATCCATGCGAACCCTTCGCCCATCGCATAGAAGCGATAGCTGCCGACGGGCAGGCGCAGGCGTCCCGACGTCGCGGCGCGCGCCGCGTAGCGACGTTCCGGCTCGCCGCCGACGATCGACACGAGCGCAGCTTCGATCGGCGCGCCGGTGGTCGTCTCGATCGCGAACGCCAGCGTTCCCGACGGGCCGGCGACGAACTCGTGCGTCGCGTGTTCGTGTGCGCGCAGCACGATGCCGTCGCGCGCGATCGCGGGCTGGTCGTCCTGCCGGCTCTCGACGAACACCCAGTAGGAGCCCGGCGCGAGCGGGCCGACGGAGAACGCGCCGCCCGCGTCCGTCGCCGCGCATTCCCAGGCGACGCCGCGGTCGCACTGCAGGAACACGCGCGCGCCCTGCAGCGGCTGGCCCGCGACGCCGCGGCACGTCGCCGACAGGCGTGCGGACGGGATCAGCCGCCGCGGCACGACGACGTGCAGTTCGCCGTTCGCTCGCGTGACCGCGCCGGCGTCGAGGTCGTGCCACACGAGGTCGCCGGGGCCGCGCACACGCACACCTTGGTCTCCGTGCGCACCGAGTTCGGGAACGACGAACGTGCCGTCCGCCGCGCTCGTCGTCTGCGGCACGGCGCCGCGCAGCGCGCTCGACGCGTCGGGGCGCCAGCGGATCGACCAGGCGGCCGCGGGGGCGCCGTCCTCGTGCACGATCCGGCCGGCGGTCTCCAGGTTCGGCTGCAGGCGCAGTTCGACGACGCGCTGCGGATCGCGCGCCGGGTCGAGTTCGCATCGCGCCGGCACGTGGCTCGCGGCGCGTGCGCACAGCGAACCCGTTCCGGCGGCGACGTCGAGCACGAACGCGCCGCTCGCATCGGTGCGCAGGTCGTAACGCGCGCTGCCGTCGGCGGGCAGGAACGCGACCTCGGCGAACGGCAGCGGCTCGCCGCTCTGCGCGAGAACGGTCCCGCGCAGCGGTGTCGACGGGGGCAACACCAGTTCGCAGTCGGCCACGGCGGTCGCGGCAACCTCGACGAGGTGCGTCGTCGCGACGTGTCCGGCGGCGCGCACGTGCACTCGCAGTTCGCCCGGTGGCGCAACCAGCGGCCCGAAGTGGCCGCGTTCGTCGGTGCGCACGACTTGCGCGGGCAGCGTGCACGCGATCACGTCGCCGGGCAGGGTCGTGTCGGCGTGCGCTGGCGCCGTGCCGATTGCGACGACGGCGTGCACGAGTGCGTCGCCGGCTGCGCCGAGCACGCGACCAGAAACGGTCGTGGCAGGTTGCAGCTGCAGCCGCACGTCGCCGCCGCGCCACTGCTGCAGCGCGGTGATGCCGTCGTCGGTCAGCGCTCCGAGCCACGCGCCCGCCGGCACGTGTTCGCAGCAGAACGTTCCCGCCGCATCCGCCGTCGTGGCGACGCCGCCCAACTCGAGAGCTTCGTCGGTGCCGATCCAGATGCGGGCTCCGCGCGCCGCATGGCCGAACGCGTCGACGACGACGCCGCGCAACGTCGCTCCGTGCACGGTGAGCGTCGCTGTGGCCGCAGGGTCGTCGACGCGCTTCTCGCCGCCGCGGTCGCTGCGCGCGAGCACGGGCAGCGTCGTGGGCATCGCGAAGCGCGCGTCGCCGCGTTCGTCGGTGACCGCGCGCCGCCGCGCGATCGCGGGGTCGACGCCGCCGAGCGGTTCGAGCGTGACGCCGACGCCGCGCACGGCGCGACCTGCCGAGTCGACGACGTGCACGGCGAACGTCGGCGCGGTCGCGTCGGTCGCAGGGTTCGCGTTCGCAGCGGTTCGCAGCATCGCGGGCTTCGGCAGCGGCGCCTCGTGCCGCGGCGACATCGCTTCCTGCGCCGCCACGTTCGTATGTTCGGCTGGCAGCACCGGCGCGGGCGGCAACACGGCCCAGGCCGTCACCGCGATGCCGACCGCTGCCGCGCAGGCCAGCGCCGCGCGGCCGCCCCAACGCGTGCTCGCCGCGCCAGCCGCACGCGCCCCACGGCCGCCCGCGAGCAGCGCGAGCACCGCCGGCGCCAGACCTCGCGGCAGGTTCTTGCGCACGTGGCGCAGGCCGCGGAACAGGTGCACGCGCACGGTGGCCTCCCGACGCCCCAGGCGCTGCGCGACCTCACGCGGCGGCAGGCCGTGCACGAGGCTCAGTTCGAGCGCCGGCCGGTAGCGTTCGGGCGAACTCGCGATCGCGGCGGTGAGCAGTTCGCGCAGCTCGGCGCCGGCCGCCGACGCGACGGGCTGCGCTTCGCCGTCGCCCGGCGTCTTCGCCAGCCGTTCCTTCGCCCACTCTTCTTCGCGCCGCCGCCGCCGCCCGTCGTCGCGCGCGAGCGACGCCGCCTTGCGCGACAGGATGCCCTGCAGCCACGGCAGCAGCGGCAGGCTCGCGTCGTACCGCGCCGCGTCGTGCACGGCCGCGACGAGCGTCTCGTGCACGAGGTCCTCGGCGCGGTCGTTCGCCAGCCCAAGGCGCAGCGCGAACGCACGTAGCCGCGGCGCGCAGCGGCGGAACAGCGCGTCGAGCGCGCGTTCGTCGCCGTCGTCGAGGAAGCGCGCGAACAGCTGTTCGGGGGTTTCGGCGGTCAAGATGGCCCCGAGGAGCTCAGAGGGTGATCTGCACGGTGACGGGCTCGGACACGCCGACGGTCGGATGGAACGCGAGCCACGCGAAGTGCACGTTGATGCCGACCATCGCCGCGGGCAGCGGCACGAGCGTGTCGAACTGCGCGGTGGCGGTCGCGTCACCTGATAGCGTGCCGAGGAAGCCCGGCAACACGCTGCTGCCGAGCGCCGAGGCGACCATGCCGAAGAACGGATCCTGCACGAGCGGCAGTGTCTGGCCGCCGAACGGGATGCCGGGCGAAGTCCCGGCCATCGAGCCGAACACCGCGTAGTGGTGCCCCGCGAGCGCCGCGCCGCCGAACAGCCGGAAGTCCAGCACGTGCCGCCGCCCGCTCGGCAGCCGCCGCAGATCGACCGAGAGCCCGTTCGCAGCGGTGCGTTCGCGCACGGTGAAGTTGTCGATGTGCAAACGGTCGTTGCCGGCGCCGCTGAGCACGAACTGCGAGAAGCCGTGGTCGGGTGCCTGGTAGTTGACGCCGCACGGCTGGCCCTGCGCGACGAGTTGGCCGTCGAGGTAGAGCGCCGTGGTGTTGCCGAAGATGTCGACGACGCTGCGCGCGTGGTGCCACGCGTCGCGCGTGACGAAGTTGCCCGTTCCCAGCCACAGCCGCTGCGGCGTCGTCCAGTGGTAGATCTCGCCGCTGGCGAGGATCTCCCAGCGGTACTGGGCGCTCTGCGGGTGCGGGTAGGGCTGCGTGTAGAAGCCCCACGACGTCGACGGGTTGTTGCTCGAGGCCAGGTAGAAGTCGAACTCCATCTCGATGACGCCGCTCGTCAGGCTGAACAGCGCGTTGCGGCGCAGTTCGCCGAAGGTGCCGTTGCCCATCTGCGCGGCGTCCCACGTGACGGCCTGCTGACCGCTGCGCACGTGGCTCGTCTGCACGAACGCCGCGGCGAGGTTGGGCATGCCGAGCACGCTGTCGAACAGGATCCAGCCGTCCTGGCCGTCGAGGAAACCGATGCCGGCGAGCGGGCCGACCTGCACGCGCGAGTCCTCGAACGAGGCGGCGTCGTAGGGGCCGGAGGTCTGGGCGGCGGCGAACGGGAGGAGCAGGGAGAGGGTGAGTGTGCGGGCGAACGGAACGGTCATCGGCGGTGCATCGGGTTGCGAGGGATGGGGGCCGCCGGGATTGGTCTGCTGCGCGCGAGACGTTTCACACTTTCCCGTGGCGGGGCGAAGCAACCACCGCCCCGGGGAGAGCCGCAGGCTAGCCCGCGTGACCGCGTGCCAGTGCGGCCGTGCGCCCGGCACCGATCCAGGCGACGACCAGCGCCGCCCCGAACGACAGCACGCGGTCGGCGACGCCGCTGCCGAACACGGGCAGGTAGAAGCCGAGCACCGCGCCACCGCCGCCGACCAGCATCGCCGCCAGCGACCAGCGCGGTGACACCGCACCGACGAGCAGGCGCACCAGCAACAGCGGCCCGAATGCCGAGCCGAGCGCGGCCCACGCGAACAGCACGTTGTCGAAGATGTTCTTGGGCACCAGCAGCGCGGCGCCGGTGGCGATCACGCCGATGGTGAGCACGACACCGCGGGCGATGCCGATGCGGCCGCGCGCGCCGCCGACGTCGAGGTCGTGGGTGACGCAACTCGCACAGACCAGCAGTTGGCTGTCGACGGTCGACATGGTCGCGGCGAGCACGGCGGCGAGCACGAGGCCGTCCATCAGCGGCGGCAGCAGCGCTTCACTGGCGGCGTAGAGGGCGTCTTCGTGATGGCCATCGGGCAGCGGGAAGCCGGCGCGCACGGCCCAGCCGACGACGATCATGCCGGTGTAGAGCAGCACGGCCCAGGTCATGCCGACGGCGCGCGCCGTGCGCATCGACGCGCCAGGCGCCATGCCCATGAACTTGTTCACGGCGTGCGGTTGGCCGGGGTAACCAAGGCCGATGCCGAGCAGCCCGAGCGCGAAGCCCGCCGCGGCGAGGCCGGCGCGGTCGCCGCAGACGCTGCCGAAGCCCGGCGCGTCGACGGCGGCGAGGGCGTTCGCGAATTCGCCCGCGCCGCCGAAGTGCCAGACCGCGGCGATCGGCACTAGCACGGCGACGCCGGCCATCAGCAAACCCTGCACGGTGTCGGTGATGCTGACCGCGAGGTAACCGCCGAGCAGCGTGTAGAGCACGGTGATCACCGCGCCGATGACGATGCCGGGGGCGGGCTGCAGTTCGAACGCGTGGGTGAAGGCGCTGCCGGCGGCCTGCATCTGCGCGGCGACGTAGGTCGCGAGCGACGCGAGGGTCAGCAGCGACGCGACCACGATCACCGCGCGGCGGCCGCGCGCGCCGACCGGACCGGCCAGATACTCGGTCAGGGTCACCGCGTCGCCGGTGGCGCTGCGCAGGCGCGGCGCGACCACGAACCAGTTGAGCACGAAGCCGCCCAGGCACCCGGGCAGCAACCAGATCGCGGCCAGCCCCTCGCGGTAGGCGAAACCGCTGACGCCGAGCAGGCTCCACGCCGACGACGAACTGGCGTTGGCGGCCAGCGCGGCGACCCAGGGGCCGAGCGTGCGACCGCCGAGATAGAAGCCCGCGGCGTCGTGCGTGCGACGTTTGGCGAACCACGCCAGCCCGAGCAGCACCAGCAGGTAGGCGCACAGGGCGACGAGGATCGCCGTGGTTCGTTCCATCGGCGCAGACTACCATCGCCCGCCGCCGGAGGAACCATGACCCAATCAGCCAATGATCGCTTCGCCGCGTATCTGCAGCGTCGTGCCGTGCTCGACGACCCGTTCGTCGAACTCGATCTCGGCCACGCCATGCTCGACGACGACCGGCTCGCCGGCTACGCCGTGCCGTTCGCCGCTGCGCTGGCGGCGATGCAGAAGCTCGAAGCCGGCGGCATCGCCAACGTCGACGAGCAACGCATGGTCGGCCACTTCTGGCTGCGCGCGCCCGGGTTGGCGCCCAACCAGCAGATCGAAGAGGCGATCGTGCGCACCGTCGCCGACATCGAGGCGTTCGCGGTCGCGGTGCACAACGGCCGCATCGCTCCGCCCGAAGGCGGCGCGTTCACCAAGGTGGTGCTGTGCGGCATCGGCGGCTCGGCGCTCGGGCCGATGCTGCTCAACGACGTGTTCGGCGGGGAGCACGCGCCGATGGAGCTGTGTGTGCTCGACAACACCGACCCCGACGGCATCGACCGGCGGCTGGCGGCCCTCGGCACGCTGCAGGACGCGCTGGTGGTGGTCATCAGCAAGTCGGGCGGCACGCCCGAGACCCGCAACGGCATGCTCGAAGTCGAGCGCGCCTGCGTGGCGCAGGGGCTGCAACTGGCGCCGCGGGCGGTTGCGGTGACCACGCCGGGTTCGACGCTGTACCAACGCGCCGAACAGGAAGGCTGGGTGGCGACGCTGCCGATGTGGGACTGGGTCGGTGGCCGCACCTCGATCACTTCGGCGGTCGGTCTGTTGCCGGGTGCGCTGCTCGGCATCGACCTGCGCGCGTTCCTCGCGGGCGCCGCGGCGATGGACGATGCGACGCGCCGCGACCAGCTCGCAGACAACCCGGCGGGCATGCTGGCGGCGTTCTGGCACACGCAGGGCAACGGCCGCGGTGAACGCGCCATGGTGGTGCTGCCCTACAAGGACCGGCTGCTGCTGCTGTCGCGCTACCTGCAGCAGCTGATCATGGAATCGCTCGGCAAGGCCAACGATCGCCGCGGTGGCATCGTGGCGCAGGGCCTCACCGTCTACGGCAACAAGGGCTCGACCGATCAGCACGCCTACGTGCAGCAGCTGCGCGACGGCCGGCACGACTTCTTCGCGCTGTTCGTGCGGGTGTTGCAGGATCGCGCCGGCGAGTCGTTCGAGGTGGAGCCGGGTGCGACATCGGGCGACTTCCTCGACGGCTTCTGGCAGGGCACGCGCGGGGCGCTGTTCGACAACGGTCGCGCCTCGGCGACCTTGACCGTCGATCGCCTCGACGAACGGGTGCTCGGCGCGCTCGTGGCCCTGTTCGAACGCGCCGTGGCGATCTACGCGGAGTTCATCGACGTCAACGCCTACCACCAGCCCGGTGTCGAAGCCGGCAAGAAGGCGGCTGCCGCGGTGCTCGAACTGCAGCGGCGGCTGCTCGCGGCGCTCGGCAGCGAGCCGCGCGGCGTGCGCGAACTGGCGGCCGCCGCGGGCGCCGACGCGGCCGACTGTTGGCCGATCCTGCAGCACCTGGGCCTGAATCGCCCCGAGGTCGTGGCGTCTTCGGTGCACGATCCCGAGCGCGCGAGGTTCTTGCGGCGGTGAGGAGCGCGCTGGTGGTGGGGTTGTGCCTGGTTGCGTGCGGCACCGTTCCAGACCCCGCGCCCGCGTCGTCGGTCGGCGGCGAGCGCCGCGGCTGGCATCGCCTCGAACTGGTGTTCGTGCCGCCGCTCGCCGCGCCAGGCGAACTGCAGGTGCTGCACGAGTCGGGTCACGAGCAGCGTCAGCGGACCGGCGTCACCGGGGTCGGACTGCTGCTGCCGGAAGGACCCGCCCTGCTGCGGCTGTCGGCCGACGGCGCCACGTTCGAGCTGCCGATCTCGATCGGTGCCGCGGCGACGATCGAGTGGCGGCGATGAGCAGGCTCTTCCCGCCTCACTCGTTGCGACGGAACGGGATCAGCAGGGTGTTCGAGCGCTGGTAGTTGCCGAAGTCCAGGCGCAGGTTGTTGAGCACGTCCTCGTCGAACAGGATCGTCGAGTAGTCGGACGAGCCTTCGACGGTCATGCCGCCGGTGCAGATCACCGCGCCGCGGATCTCGGAGGGTGACCGCATCACCAGGTCGCCCTGGACGTAGAGCAGGCCGGTGAAGTTCGACAAGCTGCCCGAACCGATCGTGGCGTTGCCGAGCACGATCACGATGCCGTTGCCGAGCAGCGGCAACGAACTGTCCCAGGTCAGCGTCGCGCCGGTGTCGACGATGACCAGGGCGCTGTCGGGGACCGGGTTGGGGAACTCGGACGCGGTGGTGATGATCAGGTCGGCCAACGACCGCAGGTCGTCGATGCCGACGCCGAACACCGCCTCGAAGCTGTCGTCGTAGCTGATCGCGGTAGCCAGTGCCGGGGTGCCCGTGACGCTGCCGGAGCCGGTGTTCGGCGTGCCGGTGCTGGTGGGGTAGTAGATGCCGCCCGCGGTGCCGCCGACGACGCGCCCGCGTGAGTTGATGTTGCACGTGCTGCCGGTGTCGACGTTGACGGCAGCTTCGCCGGGCAGGTTGATCGACAGGCGCTGCACCTCGGTCTCGAGCAGTTCGCGGCCGACGATCCAGTTGGGCGCCTCGTCGAAGGCCTTGCTCGGGTCCTCGAGGTTGTAGACGTAACCGATGCTGCGCAGCCGCCAGATCGATCCGGCGGCGGCGGCCAGGCGCGCCGCCGAGATGTCCTCACACTGCATCTGCTGACGCCAGGCCAGACGGGTCGGGTCCGGGTCGCTGTCCCAACGCTTCCAGACCTCGTAGCGGGCCCACTGCTTGCCCGCGACCTGGAACTCACGCACCAGGCCGATGTCCGGGTCGAGGGTGTCGAGCACCGGCGGCGTCGCCAACGGGTCGAGCTGCGGTGCGAGGCTCATCACCGGCTGGCTGGTCTGCCGCCGCATCCAACTCAACGCCTCGGTGAGTCCCGATCGCGCGATCTGCACGGCCTGGGCCTTGGCGATGAACGAATTGCGTGTCTGCCGCCGGTGCGACTCGAGATAGAGCGAGCCGGTCAGTACCAGGCCGGCGACGATCACCGTGAACCACATCGCGACGATGATCGCGGCGCCTGACTGCGGGTTCGGGGACTCGACCGCCTTGGAATGAGGAGCCATGGTGCCGGGATATCGGCACTCGGCCCGCAGGCGGCGCGGGGCGGTCCCGGTCTGAGACGCCGGCGACGTCGCAATGCCGATGGCAGCGTCGGCAGCGCGCCGGGCTCACTCGTTGCGACGGAACGGGATCAGCAGGGTGTTGGAGCGCTGGTAGTTGCCGAAGTCCATGCGCAGGTTGTTGAGCACGTCTTCGTCGAACAGGATCGTCGCGTAGTCGGGGTTGCCCTGGACGGTCATGTTGCCGGTACACATCACGGCGCCGCGGATCTCGGCCGGGTCGCGCATCGTGAAGTTGCCGTCGATGTAGAGAAGGCCGGAGAAGTTGGACAGGCTGCCCGAGTTCAGGTTGGCGTTGCCAAGCACGATCACGATTCCGCTGCCGAGCAGCGGAATGGCGCTGTCCCACTGCATGGTCGAGGTGGCATCGACGATCACCAGTGCATTGTTGCTGACCGGGCTCGGGAACTCGCTCGGGTCGGTGACGATCATGTCCGCCATCGAACGCAGGTCGTCGATGCCGACGCCGAACACCGCTTCGAAGCTGTCGTCGTAACCGACGGCGGTCGACAGCGCCGGGGTGCCCGTGACGCGGTTGGCGCTGGCCGGTCCGGTGGTCGGGGTGCCGGACCCCGCCGGGTAGTAGATGCCGCCCGCGGTGCCGCCGATGATGCGGCCATTGGTGTTGATGTGGCAGGAGTTGCCGTCGCCGACGTTGACCGCGGCTTCGCCGGGCAGGTTGATCGACAACCGCTGTACCTCGGTCTCGAGCAGTTCCCGACCGATGATCGAGTTGGGCGCCTCGTTGAAGGCCTTGCTCGGGTCCTCGAGGTTGTAGACGTAGCCGAGGCTGCGCAGCCGCCAGATCGACCCCGCGGCGGCGGCCAGGCGGGCCGACGAGATGTCCTCACACTGCATCTGCTGGCGCCAGGCCAGACGGGTCGGGTCCGGATCGGCGTCCCACACCTTCCACACTTCGTAGCGGGCCCACTGCTTGCCCGAGATCTGGAACTCACGCACCAGGCCGATATCGGGGTCGATCGTGTCGAGCACCGGCGGCGTCGCCAGCGGGTCGAGTTGCGGTGCGAACCCCATGACCGGCTGGGAGGTCTGCCGCCGCATCCAGCTCAGCGCTTCGGTCAGTCCCGAGCGCGCGATCTGCACGGCTTGGGCCTTGGCGATGAATGAGTTGCGGGTCTGCCGGCGGTGCGACTCGAGGTACAGCGTGCCGGTCAGCACGATGCCGGCGACGATCACGGTGAACCACATGGCGACGATGATCGCCGCGCCTGACTGCGGGTTCGGGGACTCGGCGACCTTGGCACTGGAGGACATCGGTCGTCTCTATCGGCACGGGCCCGCGGTTTGCCCAAGCCCGGTCCACGGCGGCAACGCGGGTCTTGGCCCCACTTGCCGGCGGATCACGCGGCAACCGGTGGTTTCCGGGACGGGCCGCTGCTACCGTCTTCACGCTTTCCCGCCCATTCGGAGAAAGCAACTTGGCCACGTTCCTCGGCGAAGGCCTCACCTACGACGACGTCCTGTTGGTGCCGCAGATGGCCTCGGCGCTGCCCCGCGACGTCGAGACCCGGACCCGCTTCTGCCGCGGCGTCGACCTGCAGGTGCCGATCGCGAGCGCCGCGATGGACACGGTCACCGAGTCGCGAATGGCGGTGGCCCTCGCGCAGCAGGGCGGCATCGGCATCGTGCACAAGAACCTCTCGGTCGAGAAGCAGTGCGGCGAGGTCGACAAGGTCAAGCGTTCCGCCAACGGCGTGATCGAGGACCCGGTCACGATGGTCGCCGAGGACAGCGTCGGCAAGGCCAAGGACCTGATGTCCGCGCACAAGATCAGCGGCCTGCCGGTGATCGACGGACAACGTCGCGTGATCGGCATCCTGACGCGCCGCGATCTGCGTTTCGTCGACGACCGCGACGCGACGGTCGGTTCGGTGATGACGGCGCACAACCTGGTCAAGGCCGTGCCGGGCACGACGCTCGACGAGGCGCGCCAGATCCTGCGCAGCAACAAGGTCGAGAAGCTGATCCTGGTGCAACAGGACGGCAAGCTCGCCGGGTTGATCACGATGAAGGACATCCGCGGCACCGAGGAGTATCCGGCCGCGGCGCGCGACAGCCGCGGGCGCCTGCTGGTGGGGGCCGCGGTCGGTGTGCTCGACCTCGATCGCGTCGGGCGGTTGCTCGAGGCCGGCTGTGACGTCGTCGTCGTCGACACCGCGCACGGCCACAGCAAGAACGTGCTCGACACGGTCGCGGCGATCAAGAAGCGGTTCGCGATCCCCGTCGTCGCCGGCAATGTCGGCACCTACGACGGCGCCAAGGCGCTCGTCGAGGCGGGTGCCGACGGCGTCAAGGTCGGCATCGGCCCCGGTTCGATCTGCACCACGCGCATCGTCACCGGCTGCGGTGTGCCGCAGCTGACCGCCGTGCTCGAGGCCGTGCGCGCTTGTGCGCCGGCGGGGGTGCCCGTGATCGCCGACGGCGGCATCAAGCAGTCCGGCGACATCGTCAAGGCGCTCGCCGCAGGCGCGTCGAGCGTGATGCTCGGGTCGCTGCTCGCCGGTCTCGAGGAGTCGCCCGGTGAGACGATCCTCTACCGCGGCCGGTCCTTCAAGGCGGTGCGCGGCATGGGCTCGCTCGGCGCCATGGAGCAGGGCTCGGCCGACCGCTACGCGCAGGGTGAGGTCAAGGAACGCATGAAGTTCGTGCCCGAAGGTGTCGAGGGCATGGTGCCCTACAAGGGGCCGGTCGCCGAGTTCGTCTACCAGTTCGTGGGCGGCCTGCGTTCGGGCATGGGCTACTGCGGCGCGCGTTCGCTCGCCGAGCTGAGCGAGAAGGCCCAGTTCCTGCGCGTCACCGCCGCGGGGCTGCGCGAGTCGCACCCGCACGACATCCAGATCACCAAGGAAGCGCCCAACTACAGCGGCGAAGCGTGAGCCGGTAAGCATGAGCAACGACCAAGCGGAAGGGCCCTCGGGCGGCGTGCTGATCGTCGACTTCGGCGCCCAATACTGTCAGCTGATCGCGCGCCGCGTGCGGGAGCTGGGCGTCTACTCGCGCATCACCGTGCCCGAACGCGCGATGTTCACGCTCGAGCACATGCGCCCCGACGCGATCATCCTGAGCGGCGGGCCGCGTTCGGTCTACGAACACGACGCACCGGCACTCGACCCCGCGATCCTGGGCAAGGGCCTGCCGGTGCTCGGCATCTGCTACGGCCTGCAGTGGCTCGCGCAGCACACCGGCGGCCGCGTGTTGCCGGCGCAGTCCGGCGCCGAATACGGGCGCACCGATCTGCACGTGCTCGACGCCACCGGGTTGCTCGAGGGCGTGCGCGACGGCGGCGTCGTCTGGATGTCGCACGGCGACAAGGTCGCTGCGCTCGGGCCGGGCTTCGAGGTGCTCGCCGACAGCGAACCGTGCCCGTTCGCGGTCGTCGGCGATCGCCAGCGCCGCTTCTACGGCCTGCAGTTCCATCCCGAGGTGGCGCACACCGAGGACGGCGCGCGCATGCTCGAGAACTTCGTGCTGCGCGTCGCGCAGTGCCGCGCCGACTGGAACCCGGGCAGCATCGTCGACGACAAGGTCGCCGCGGTGAAGGCGCTCGTGGGAGAGACCGGCGAGGTCGTGCTCGGCCTGTCGGGCGGCGTCGACAGCTCGGTCGCCGCGGTGTTGATCCACCGGGCCATCGGCAAGCGGCTGCACTGCGTGTTCGTCGACAACGGCCTGCTGCGGGCGGGCGAACGGGAAGGCGTCGAGGAACTGTTCCGCGACCACTACCACATGGACCTCACCGTCGTCGACGCGAGCGAACGCTTCCTCGGCGAGTTGGCCGGCGTCGCCGAGCCCGAGCAGAAACGCAAGATCATCGGCCGCGTGTTCGTCGAGGTCTTCAAGGCGAAGGCCAAGGAACTGCGCAATGCGAAGTTCCTGGGCCAAGGCACGCTCTATCCCGACGTGATCGAGTCGGTGGCGGCGCACGGCGGCGCGACCTCGACGATCAAGAGCCACCACAACGTCGGCGGTCTGCCCAAGGACCTCGACATGACGCTGGTCGAACCGCTGCGCGACCTGTTCAAGGACGAGGTGCGCGCGATCGGTCGCGAACTCGGCCTGCCCAGTTCGCTCGTCGATCGCCAGCCGTTCCCCGGGCCAGGTCTCGCGGTGCGGTGCCTCGGGGACATCACGCGCGACAAGCTGGTGCCGCTGCGCGCCGCCGACAAGATCGTGCGTGAGGAGATCGAGAAGCGCGACCTGCACCGCAACCTGTGGCAGTACTTCGCGGTCTACGTGCCGCAGAAGTCGGTCGGCGTCAAGGGCGACGCGCGCGTCTACGAAGACGTCTGCGTGCTGCGCATGGTCAGCAGCCAGGACGCGATGACCGCCGACTGGGAGCTGTTGCCGGTCGAGGTGCTGCGCCGCATCAGTAGCAGGATCCTCAACGAGGTGAAGGGATTCGCGCGCGTCTGCCTGGACATCTCGAGCAAGCCGCCGGCGACGATCGAGTGGGAGTGAAGTGCCGCGGCGGCGGCCGTTGATCTTCGCCGCCACCGTTCGCGCACTGCTGCCGCGCAGGGAGGCACTGCTGCCGCGCAGGAATGTTGCCATTTCGGCGCGCACACGCAGCAGCACAGCGTAGGGGGAAGCCCGCCGGCCGTTGTGCTGCACCGTTCGCACGGTGCGCATGGCATTGCAGGGTTTCTCCCGAGGCGATACCTGCGGTGGCGCGTGCCCGGCGCTTCGGCCGCGGAGAGTTCGTAGCAAGTTCTGCGAGTCGAGCGACCGAACAAATCGAGGTCGAGGTTGCCTCGACCCTTGCACAGTCGAACTGCGCGACGCCCGGTCGCGAGAAGGAGAGAAGAGCATGACCGCGATTGCTTCAGCGGGAACCGTTGCGTCCAACGGAACCACGGCCGACGAATCCGTGGCGGCACCGAGCGCGCCTTCCCAGGTCACGTCTGCGTCGGCTTCGTCGTCTCACAAGGACGGCCGGACCTTCCAGGTCGTGAGCTTCCGCCTCGGCGACGAGGAGTACGGCGTCAACATCATGTCCGTCCAGGAGATCATCCTGGTCGGCAACATCACGCAGGTGCCCGAGGTGCCCGAGCACATCCTGGGGGTCATCAACCTGCGCGGCAACGTGATCCCGATCCTGAGCCTGCGGCGCCGTTTCGGCATGGCCGAGCAGGCCGGCAACGACGAGACCCGCATCGTCGTGATGAACCTGCAGGGGCGCACCGTCGGTGCGGTCGTGGACGCCGTCAGCGAGGTGCTGCGGCTCTCGTACGAGGAGATCTCGCCGACGCCGTCTTCGTTGGTCGGCGCGGGCAAGGACTACGTACAGGGGTTGGCGCGCCGGAAGGACCGGCTGCTGATCCTGCTGGACATGGCTCGGCTGCTTGGTGGCACCGAGTTCGGCAACGCGAACAAGACCGAGTAGGGAGAGAACAAGTCATGGCTACGAAGACGAGAGAGGCGACCAAGAGTTCACGGGGTTCCCGCCGCACCACCGACACCGAGAGCAAGAAGCTCGTCGAGGCCGTGTCGCGGCAGATGGCGGTCATCGAGTTCGACCTGGACGGCACGGTCCGGTCGGCCAACCGCAACTTCCTCGACGCGCTCGGCTATTCGGCCGACGAGGTCGAAGGTCACCATCACCGCATGTTCGTGGATCCCGGCTACGCGAAGAGCGGCCAATACCGCGACTTCTGGAGCAAGTTGAACCGCGGCGAACCGGACTCCGGCGACTACCTGCGGTTTGGCAAGGGCGGCAAGCAGGTGTGGATCAACGCCACCTACTTCCCGATCACCGACGACAGCGGCAGGCCCTGCAAGGTCGTCAAGTTCGCCAGTGACATCACCGCGCAGCGCACCGCCGCCGCCGAGGCGCAGCGCGCCAAGGACGCGACCGACGTCGTCGCGACCAACGTGATGATCTGCGACGCGGACTTCAAGGTCACCTACTGCAACAAGAAGGCGCAGGACACCCTGCGCAAGATCGAGCCGCTGCTGGTCGCGAAGTTCGGCGTGCGCGCCGACCAGGTCTCGGGCATCAGCATCGACCGCTTCCACAAGGATCCGTCGATGCAGCGCGGCCTGCTCGAGAGCCTGCGCGGCCGCAACCACACCGCCGAGTTCCACCTCGGTGACGAGATCTTCAGGCTCAGCGCGGCCGGTCTCTACGACGCCGAAGGCAAGTTCACCGGCGCGGTGGTCAACTGGGAGATCGTCACCGAGCAGAAACGCATCGCCGCGGAGATCGAGCGCAAGGCCAAGGAAGAGGCCGCCGCCGCCGCCGAGTTGCGTGAGAAGGTCAACCGCCTGCTCAGCGTGGTCGAAGAGGCCTCACGCGGCAACCTGACGGCGACCCACGACGTCACCGGCGGCGACCCGATCGGTCAGCTCGGCGAGGGCTTGCGCCGGATGATCGGCGACCTGCGCAACATCATCGTGCAGATCAAGGAGGGCGCCGAGCAGTTCAGCGCCAGCGCCGGCACGATCAGCAACGCGTCGAGCAGCCTGTCGGAGACCGCGCAGACCAACGCGGCCACGGTCGAGGAGATGACCGCGTCGGTGGATCAGCTCACCGAGAGCATCCGCCTGATCGCGACCAACGCCTCGGACGCCAACTCGATCGCCGGCGAGACCAACAAGCGGGCGACCGCCGGTGGTCAGGCCGTCGATCGTTCGATCTCGGCGATGAAGGAGATCAACCGCAGCAGCGAGCGCATCAGCGAGATCATCCAGGTGATCAGCGAGATCGCCAGCCAGACCAACCTGCTCGCCCTCAACGCCGCGATCGAAGCGGCGCGCGCCGGCGAACACGGCCTGGGCTTCGCGGTGGTCGCCGACGAGGTGCGAAAGCTGGCCGAGCGCAGCAGCGAGGCCGCCAAGCAGATCACCGGCCTGATCCGCGAGTCGACCCAGCGCGTGGTCGAGGGCACGCGATTGTCCGAGGAGACCGGTGAAGCGCTCAAGCAGATCATCGACGGCGTGCAGAGCACGGCGCAGTCGATCTCGCAGATCGCGACCGCCACCGACGAGCAGTCGGCGACGGCCACCGAGGTCAGCCGCGCGATCCAGAACGTCGCCAAGCTCACCGAGGGCAACTCCAACAGCGCCACGAGCATGGCGGCGTCGGCCGAGGAGCTCTCGGCGCAGGCGATCGCGATGAAGGAACTCGTCCGCCGGTTCACGATCTGAGCCGGATCCGCGACGCCGCCCCGGGGGAGACGGGGCGGCGTCGCGTCACGTGTCAGAGCCCAGTCATGTCCACGAACAAAGGCAATGAGGACCTGATCGCCGACTATCTCGGTGAGGCGCACGATTACCTCGAGCACCTCAACCAGATCCTGCTCGACCTCGCCGAGGCGGGATCGGACTGGCCTGCCGAGCGCGTCAACGAACTGTTCCGTCACGCGCACTCCCTCAAGGGGCTGTCGGCGTGTTTCGGTTTCGAATCGACCAACAAGGTCACGCACCAGCTCGAGAACCTGCTGTCGCTGATCCGCGACGGCAGACTCTCGCCGCAGGCCGCGGTGGTGCGCACCATGTTCGCGGCGATCGACCTGGTGACCCACCTCACCGCCGAGATCGCTTCGTCGGGGCATGAGCACGCGCCGATCGATCTGGTGGTCGAGTCGCTCGACAAGATCGCGCGCGACCCGGCTCGCTTCTCGGTCCCGCCCGAGGATGTCGATGGCGAGGCCTGCGAGCGCGTCGGCAGCGGCGGCAGCGCGGCGAAGAGCGGCGGGCCCAAGGCCGCCGGCAAGGCCGCGAGCGAGAACGAGACCGTGCGGGTGCGCATGGAACGCCTCGACAAGCTCGTCAACCTGACCGGGGAACTGGTGATCACGCGCTCGCGGTTCCAGTTGGTCGCCAGGCAGCTGCGCGCACTGCAGCGCCTCGGCGAACTCAACAACGGTTCGCAGGAGTTGTTGCGGGGACTGGCAGAGCTGCGCGACCAGCTGCTCGCCAGCGACGTCGACGACGCGATCAAGGACCGCGTCGAGCGCATCTGGGAACAGGCCGAACGCCTCGCCGCCGGGCACACCGAGGTGGCGCCCGCGCAGCGTTGCGTCAAGGATCTCGACGACGCGGCCTACGACCTCGACGGCGTCGTCGGGGGCATCCACGAGGCCGTGCTGCAGGTGCGCATGGTGCCGCTCGACTCGGTGTTCCGGCGTCTGCAACGCGTCGTGCGCGACACTGCCGATGCGCTCGACAAACAGGTCGACCTCGACATCTCCGGCGGGGAGACGCTGATCGACAAGCGCGTCGCCGACGAACTCGTCAACCCGCTCGTGCACATCCTGCGCAACGCGGTGGACCACGGTCTGGAGAAGGCCGATGGCCGCCGCGCCGCCGGCAAGCCGCCGCGCGGCAAGGTCACGGTCGACAGTTACCAGCGTGGTTCGTCAGTGGTGATCGAGGTGCGCGACGACGGCCGCGGCATCGACCCGCAGAAGATCCTGGCCAAGGCGGTGGAGAAGGGCGTCATCAGCCCCGAGCAGGCCGCGGCGATGAGCGAGACCGACGCGCAGCGGCTGGTGTTCGCGCCCGGCTTCTCGACCGCGCAGGCCGTCACCGACATCTCCGGCCGCGGCATGGGCATGGACATCGTCGAGTCGAGCATCAAGAAGCTGCGCGGCAGCCTCGAGCTCAGCAGCACGCTCGGCCGAGGCTCGACGTTCACGATTCAGTTGCCGCCGAGCATGTCGATCCTGTCGAGCCTGCTGGTCTCCGTCGGCGGCACGACGTTCTCGCTGCCGCTCACCGAAGTGCGTGAGATCGTCGAACTCGCGGGCGCCAGCGTGCACTCGGTGCAGGGCCGACGCATGATCGTGGTGCGCGAGCGGCCGATGCCCTTGGTGTCGCTGCCGGCCACCTACCGGTTCTCGAACACCAACGCCAAGAAGGGCTCCAGCAGCCCCGAGCACGCGGTCGTGTTCGGCTACCCGGGCAACGAGATCGCGCTCACAGTCGACCGGTTGCTGGGCAAGGAAGACCTCGTGATCAAGCCGTTGTGCGCCGAGCTCGCGGCGGTGCGGGGCCTGGCCGGCATGGCCATCCGGGGCGATGGCGAAGTCACGCTGATCGTCGACCCGGTCAGTTTCGCCGACTACGCCATGGTCCGGCATCAGGTTGCGCCCGCGGTCTAGTCGATGACTGCCTGCCATGGGCGAGCGCCGACTGATCCAGGTTCCGATCGCCGGCATCGGTGTCGTCCGCCGACCGGGTGTGCTGACGACGCTGCTCGGCTCCTGCGTCGGCATGGTGGTGCAGGACCTGCGCAACGGCGTCGCCGTGCTCGCCCATGTGGTGCGGCCCAAGGGCACGGGCGCGGGCATGGGGCCGGGTTACTACGCCGACGTGGCGGCGCCGCGTGCGCGTGATCTCGCGATCCAGAACGGCGCCGACCCGCGCGAACTGATGGTGCGCATCGCCGGCGGCGGGCGCATGGTCGAGAACGGCGTCGACATCGGCGCGCAGAACTTCGAGGCCGTCAAGGAGGCCACCTACGCGTTGGGCATGGTGTTCGGCGGTCGCCTCAAGGGCCCCAGCGACGGCGGCTGCTACGTCGCCGTCGACAGCGCCTCGGGCAAGGTGGCGCTGCACAAGCTGCAGGGCCGAGCCCTCGACGACGACGCCTGGAGCAAGCTGCAGAAGGAGCTGGGGGTGCTGTCGTGAGCAGCAGGTCGCGCGCCGTGGTCGGGTTGATCGGCGCCGACGCCGCGCTCCATGGCATGCTGGTCGAGTGGCTGCGCGCCGCCGGGTTCGAGTCGAGCGTGGCCGAACCTGCTGATCCGGGCAACGCGGCGTTGCTGGTGCGTTGGCCGTGCGGCGCCGACCTCGCGGCGAGCCGTGCGCCCGTGGTGTTGCTGGTCGAGCCGCGCGCCGCGGTGCCGGTCGAGGTGCAGCGCCGCGCCGTCGAGGTCGTCGAACTGCCGGACACCCGGGACATCAAGAGCATCCTCGAGTGGTCCAAGCTGCTCACCTCGGTGCTGCGCGCGGTCACGGAGTCGCGTAGCCCACCGGCGCCGGCCTGCGCGGTGGCCACGCCGCTCGACACCAAGGAACTGCGCCGGGTCGCACCGTCGCTGATCGCGATCGGGGTGTCGACGGGTGGGCCGGTGGCGCTGCAGCAGTTCTTCTCGTCGGTGCGCGCGGCGACGCTGCCGGCGATGGCGATCGTGCAGCACATCCCGCCGACGTTCCTGACCGTGCTCGTCGAGCGCCTGCAGCAGCAGACCGGTTACCGCATGCAGGTGGCCCGCGACGGCGACGTGTTGCGGCCCGGCATCGCCTACTTCGCGCCCGGTGATCGCCACCTGCGCCTCGTCCACGAACACGCACAGACCATCGCCAGGCTCACCGACGAAGACCCGCGACGCGGACATCGGCCGGCGGCCGAGGTCCTGTTCGAGTCCTGCGCCGACCTCGGCCTGCGCGGCGTCGGCGTGATCATGACCGGCATGGGGCAGGACGGAGCACAGGGGCTGGTGCGGTTGCGGCAGATCGGCTGGGCGACGGTCGGGCAGACCGAAGCCACCTGCGCGATCTACGGCATGCCGCGCGCCGCCAAGGCGGCCGGCGCCGTCGAACGGGAACTGCCGCTCGCCGACATCGGGCCGTTCCTGACGATGTTGTGCAAGCCGCGGTCGCCGTTCGAAGCCGCGAAGTGAGGCGCGCCGGCGCGGCGATCGTCAGCGGTCCTTGCCAGGCCCCAACACCGGGTCCTCGTCGCGCAGCGTCAGCTCCACCGCCGCGGCGCCGGGCGCGACCCGCGCCAGCTTCGCCGACCAGGTGTGGCCGTCGCGATTGGCGGTGGCGAACAGCACGTAGTCGCCGCTCTCGTCCAGGCCGGCGAAGCGGAAGGCACCCTCGGCATCCGTCACCGTCGCGCGCTGGGCCGGCCGCAAGCGGCCGGTGGCGTCGCGCAGCGTGACGACCGTGCCGCTCGCCGGACTGCCGCCGGGCAGTGTCACCTGACCGCGCAGGCTGGCTCCGGCAGCCAGCTGCAGGTCGACCCCAGTCTGCGGCACGAGCTGCAGTTCGAGTTGCTGGTTGGCGAAGCGGCGGTCGCTGACGCGCAGCAGACCGGGTGCGGCGACGGGACCGAACGCGGCCTGGCCGCGACCGTCGCTGCGCGCGCGCACCGCGGCCGCCTCGCCGCTGGCCGGAACGTATTCGAGCACGGCGTCGACGGCCGGTTCGCCGCTGTCGGTGCGGCAGCGAACCACCAGTGGCACACCACCGGGCAGGGTCAGCGGCTGGGTCGCGAGGTTGCTGGACCACGGGGTCGCGAACGGCGGCCGGCCCGGCGCCAGCACCAGCAGCCAGTCGTCGCCGCCGCGGCTGTCGGGCAGGCGCGCCGGGTTCGAGCCGACGCTGTCGGCGGCTCCGAGCAGACGCCAACTGCCGGCGTCGCTGCGGCGCAGCACGAACCACTGCACGGTCTCGTTCGCGGCCACCGCGTCGTCGCGCAGCGTCAGCCGGACGCCGTCGGTCGCTGCCGCGGCTGCGGTGGTGGGCCAGACGATCGCTTCATGACGCGGAGGACCGGGGATCTGGCCGAGCACGACCCGCCCCGTTTCGGATTCCCTTCCGTACAGCGGCGCGGCGAGGGCGGCGCCCAGCAGCACACAGCGCGCGGTCGCCTCGTCGAGCAACCGCACCTGCGGCCAGCCTTCGGGGTGCACCCGGTTACCCTCGGCGCGACGCAGCGCCTGCGCCGGCCCCGTGAACTGCAGCAGCACGCGGCGGCCCGGCAACACGTCGAGGCGTTGCCAGATCCAACCGTCCTCGCTGTGCGCCCAGACCTCGTAGTTGCCGGCCGGCAGCCGCACCGAGGTGCCGGAGCACGCCGGCAGCGCGTTGCGGGTGCCGTCGACCGCGGTGTGGGCGGCGTACAACGTGAACGCCTCGCTGCCGGTTGCGGTGGTGACTTCGCCGAGCGGCTGCAGGCTGATGCGATCGCTCTCGCCGGGCAGCACACGCGGTACCAGCGCCCCCAGTCCGGCGGCGGTGGTGATCACGACCGCGCCGGCCCGCGGCTTCTCGCCCAAGGGAAAGCGCAGCACGCCGCGAGCGTCGCTGCGCCCGGTCTGCTGATCGGTGAGGTCGCCGCGATCACCGACCATCGGGCGGTGGTCGATGCCGGCCAACGCCGGCAGGTCGAGGCTCGGGCCTGGCAGCAGCAGGCCCTCGGCATCGGCCACGGGTTGACCCGAAGGGTCGCGCAGCAGCAGCACGACGGAACTGCGCTGCTGTGGGGGGCGTTCTTGGCCGGCGAGCGTTGCGCCCGACAGGCCGAGCAGCAGCGCCACCGCCGCGCGCAGGAAGGAGTGCATCGGCGCGCCAACGTGCCCGGTACGCGGGGGTTCACCGCCCGGCAACCCGGGCTTGCGGCTCACGACGGCAGGTCGGAGCGCTTTTGCGCGACCTTGCAGACCAGGCCGTATTCGAGCGCCTGGCCCGCGTCGAGCCAGAAGTCGCGGCGAGCCCTCTCGAGCACGTCTTCGGCCTTCTGTCCGCAGGTCTCGGCGATGATCCGGTTGTAGCGGTCGCGCAGCTTGAGGATCTCCTTGGCGGTGATGTCGAGGTCGCTGGCGGTGCCGCGGCCCATCGTCGACGGCTGGTGGATCATGAAGCGGCTCTCGGGCAGACAGAAGCGGCGCTTCTTGTCGGCGGCGAGGTGGATCAGGATGCCGGCCGACGCACACAGGCCGTTCACGACCGTGATCACGGGCGGCTTGATGAAGCGCAGCAGGTCGTAGATCGCAAAACCCGCGTCGGCGCTGCCGCCCGGCGAGTTGATGAACACCGTGATCGGCTTCTTGTCGTCCTTCTGCTCCATCGCCAGGCAACGCACCGTGGCTTCCTTGAGCATCTTGTCGTCGACCGGCCCGCTCATCAGCATGGTCCGGGACTCGAACAGCGCCTTCTCGAATGGGTTGGGGATGCCGCGGTCCTTGTCGCCGCCTTCCTTTTCGTCGTTGTCGTTCTCGTCGTCGTCGTCGTCGAGGCGCAGCCGGCGGGGATCGAAGTCGAAGGGGTTCTGCATGTTCATTTCGCTCGGGAAGATCGGGCGTCGGCCCGCACGGCTCATTTCGGGTTTCCTCGACCTTCGAGTTGAGTCCGAACCGCCGTTCGCAAGGCGGCGTGGATAGCGCAGCGTGCTGTGAGCCGCAACCTCGCGTTGTCGGTGCCGCGACGAAGGCAGAAAAAGCCCGGCGGTGTCCTTGCGTCGTGGGGGAAGGCTCGCTAGCCTCCCGGCTCGTCGTCCGCATTCACGCCCGCGCGCAGCGCTGGCCTCACGCACGCGGGCGAAGCGGTTGGGAGATCCAAGTCGGATTCCGTTGCCCCCGCAGCCTCGATAGAGCGGCTTCCCCGAAGCCGGTTCCAACGAGAGAGGAGTGGGCATTCGGAACCTCGAACCCGGCGGGTTCGTGAACCCCTGGGTTCGGCGAGGGCTCCCGGCTGCGGCTCGACAGCGTCTTGGCGGTGAGTGGCTGGCAGACACGAGTGCTCGCCAGACACGAATGCTTGCCAGACGGACGTTGTCGGCCGGAACGATTTCGGGTTCGCCGCGCCGGTGGTTTCGATCGTGTCGGCAGTTCTTCTGTCGGACGACGCTCCCGCCTGGCGACGGCCACAGAACGCAACTGGCAGCGAAGGCTGCTACTCCAACAGCTGGAAAAGCAAAGGGCCGCTGGCGATCGCCGGCGGTCGGGATGCACTGCATGAGCATCAGCGAGAACGACTTCTCTTCGGGTGTCGACCCCGCGCCGGACCATGGCGGTCCCGAGCGCAAGCGCTGGCGCGGCGGCCGTCGCCGCCGGCGGCGTCGCGGCGGTGGTGGTGGTGAAGGCGGTGGCGGCGGTGGTGGCGGCGGCGGCTACGGCAACGGCGGTGGCGGCGGCGGCTACGGTGGTGGTGGCGGAGGTGGTGGTGGCAACGGCGGCGGCGGTGGCGGAGGCGGTGATCCGCGCGCCACGGTCGAAGGCCCGCTGGAGGACGTCGTCGGCGTGCTCGAGTACACCAAGGAAGGCAACGGCTGGCTGCGCAAGCGGCAGAACAGCTTCATGCCCGACAACATCCCCAACGGCGACGTGTTCGTGCCGTCGTCACTGATCCGCCAGTTCCGCCTGCAAGAGGGCAGTGACATCGCCGGCAAGGCGGGCATGCCCAACCGCGGTCCGCAGCGCCTGACGCTGGCGGAGGTCGTCACGGTCGACGACATGGACCCCGAGGAGCGGCGCGAGTGCCAGACGTTCCGCGAGATGACGGTCGTCGATCCCGAACCGCAGTTCGTGCTCGCGCCCGGTGACGACGAGAACATCAGCCTGCGCATCGTCGACCTGCTGTGTCCGATCGGTTACGGCCAGCGCGGCCTCGTGGTCGCGCCGCCGCGTTCGGGCAAGACGGTGTTGATGCAGCAGATCTGCCATTCGATCGCCGAGCACTACCCGGACGTGCACATGATCGTGCTGCTCATCGACGAGCGGCCCGAGGAGGCGACCGGCTGGAAACGTAGCGTCGAAGGCCCCAACCGCGAAGTGCTGGTGTCGACGCTCGACGAGGGCCCCAAACACCACATCGCGGTCAGCGAGATGTGCATGAAGCGCGCGCAGCGGCTGGCCGAGACCGGCCGCGACGTGGTGATCCTGCTTGACTCGATCACACGCCTGACGCGCGCCTACAACAGCGCCTTGGGCGGCCGCGGTGGCGGCACGATGTCGGGCGGCCTGGGCGCCAAGGTGCTCGAGGTGCCGAAGAAGTTCTTCGGCTCGGCGCGCAAGTGCGAAGAGGGGGGCTCGCTGACGATCCTGGCGACGACGCTGGTCGAGACCGGCTCGCGCATGGACCAGGTGATCTTCGAGGAGTTCAAGGGCACCGGCAACATGGAGCTGGTGCTCAACCGCCAACTCGCCGAGCGCCGCATCTTCCCGGCGATCGACATCGAGCTGTCGGGCACGCGCAAGGAGGAGCTGTTGCTCGGCGCGGACGTCACCAAACGCATCTACACGCTGCGGCGTGTGCTCGCCCGCATGAACGTGCTCGACGCGATGCCGCTGCTGATCGATCGGTTGATGAAGACCGACAACAACAAGAAGTTCCTCGATTCGTTCCGGCTCGAGGAGTGACCGGCGGTCCGGTCGAGAGCTACCGCTGCCAGCAGGCTTACCCCAGCAGAGCTTACTCAGCAGGCTTACCCAGCAGTCCATCCAGCAGGTGAGAGATGATCGAGGTCGAAGGACTCGAGAAGTGGTACGGCTTCGCCCAGGCGCTCAAGGGCATCTCCTTCAGCGTGCAGAAGGGTGAGGTCGTCGGTTTCCTCGGCCCCAACGGGGCCGGCAAGTCGACGACGATGAAGATCCTGACCGGCTACCTGCTGCCCACGGGCGGCCGCGCCTCGGTCGCCGGTTTCGACGTGGTCGAGGACTCGCTGCAGGTGCGGCGCCGGATCGGGTACCTGCCGGAGAGCACGCCGCTCTACACCGACATGCGCGTCGACGACTACCTGACGTTCTGCGCCGACATCCGCGGCGTGGCGCGTCTCAAACGCAACCGGGCGATCGGTCGCGCCGTCGAGCTGTGTGGCCTGGCCAAGGTGCTCGGCAAGAACATCGTCGAGCTGTCCAAGGGCTACAAGCAGCGCGTCGGCCTGGCGCAGGCGATCGTGCACGAGCCGCCGGTGCTGATCCTCGACGAGCCGACCAGCGGTCTCGACCCCAACCAGATCGTCGAGGTGCGCAAGCTGATCGAACGTCTGGGCGAAGAACACACCGTGGTGCTCAGCACGCACTACCTGCAGGAGGTCGAGAAGTCGTGCACACGCGCGATCATCGTCAGCCAGGGTGAGATCGTCGCCGATGGCAGCCGCGAAGAACTGGTCGCGACGATGCCGCGCGGACCGCTGCGCGCGCGCGTGCGTGGCCCCGAGGAGAACGTGCTGCGGCAGTGCCAGGAACTGCTGCACGGCGTGCCGGTCGCCGTCGTCGAACGCGGTGACGGCTGGATCGACTACCGCATCGACGTGCCCGAGGGCAACGCGCCGGTGGTGGAGGCGTTCGCGCGCCTCGTGGTCAAGAACGGCTGGGACCTTCTCGAACTGGTGCGCGAGCGCGCGAGTCTCGAAGACGTGTTCCGCAGCCTGACGCTCGATGCCAGCAAGGAGGCTCAGAGTGCGTGAGACGATGGTGATCTTCCGACGCGAGCTGCGCAGCTACTTCCTGTCGCCGATCGCGTATGTCTTCGGGCTGTTGTTCCTGGCCATCGTGCTGTTCGCCGCCAGTTCGATGGCGCTGGTGCACGGCTCCCAGGCGAGCATGCAGTCGTTCTTCGGCATGCTGCCGTGGGTGCTGCTGCTGTTCCTGCCCGGCCTGACGATGCGGTTGTGGGCCGAAGAACGCAAGAGCGGCACGCTCGAGCTGCTGATGACCTTCCCGGTGCAGATCTCCGGGTTGGTGCTCGGCAAGTTCGCGGCGACGATGTGTTTCCTGGCCTTCCTGATGGTGCTGACGCTGGGCCTGCCGGTCACCCTCGACCACTACGGCTCGATCGACTGGCCGCCCGTGCTCGCCGCCTACGTCGCCTCGCTGTTGTTCACGGGCAGCTTCGTCGCGGTCGGCATGTTCTGGTCGAGCACGACGCGCGATCAGATCGTGGCGATGCTGCTGTCGGTGGTGTCGCTGCTGGTGCTGTTCGTGCTCGGTTATCCGTCGCTGCTCGAGGCCATGGCCGGCTGGCTGCCGGCGGTGGTCGTCGACGTGCTCAACGGCATCAGCCCATACAAGTACTTCGAGAGCATCGGCCGCGGCGTGCTCGACACCCGCGACGTCGTCTACTTCGCCTGCTTCTGCGGCTTCTTCCTCTACGCCAACGCGCTGGTGCTGCAGGCCCGGCGCCACAAGGGATGATGCGCATGACCTCCTCTGCGAACGTCACCACCGGGGCCCCACGCGACCAGCGCGGCAGCGCCCTCGGCGTCACCGTGCACGTCGTGCTGCTGCTGCTCGTGCTCGGCCAGCTCGTCTACCTCGCCTCGCGTTACCGCGTGCGTCTGGACATCACCTCCGACAACCTGTGGTCGCTGACCGACTCGACGCGCTCCCTGCTCGGTAACCTCGAGCAGCGCCTGTTGGTCGAAGCCTATTTCAGCGACAAGGACAAGCTGCCGGTCAACGTGCGCAACACGCGCGCGGTGCTCGACAACTTCCTCGACGAGATGGTGCAGCTCGGCAAGGGCAAGGTGGTGGTCGAGCGCTACGACCCCAACGCCGACAAGGCGATCGCCGACAAGTGCAGCCGCGTCGGCATCCAGCCCGCGGACATGCGCAGTTCGTCGTCGAGCAGTGTGTCGCTCGACCGCCACTGGCAGGGCCTGCGTCTGGTCTACGGCGGCGGCAAGCAGAAGGTGATCTCGCAGGTGGCGCCACCGAGTTCGTACCAGGCCGAGGCGCTGGTCACGCCGGCGATCAAGGAGGTCGTCACCTCCGGCAAGCGCAAGCTCGGCTACATGGAGTGGCCCGCGCCGCAGGTCGGGCAATCGCCGGCCGGCGTCGGCTGGAACGCCTTGCGCACGCTCGACGCGGTCGCCAAGCGTTACGAGTTCCAGAACTTCAAGGACGAGGACGGCGCGCTGCTGCCCGACGACCTGCAGACGCTGTTCCTGTTCCGGCCCAAGGACCTCACCGATCGACAGAAGTACGTCTTCGATCAGTTCCTGATGCGCGGCGGCACGCTGGTCGTGTTCGCCGACGCCGCCGAGTACGCGATCGGCCCGCGCCGCGCGTTCACGAAGATGGCGATGGCGATCGACGCGCCGGGCAGCAAGGTCAAGTTCACCGACCAGCTGGCCAACTACGGCGTCGAGTGGCGCACCAAGGTGCTCGCCGATCTGCGCCAGGAGGCGTTTGCGCCGCGCGACCGTCTGCAGGCGCCCTTCGAGTACCTGGCGATGCCGCAGCAGACGGCGTTCGGTCAGACCATGGGTTGGGTGCCGTACCCGTATTTCTTCCACGCCGTGGCCGGCGACTGGAGCAAGGCCGCCGACGAGCTTGCGCGCGATGCCAAGGGACTCGTCGATGCCGACAAGTCGGCGCGTTACCGCGAGCTGTTCGGCACGGGCATGCCCAGCGACGAGTTCCTGTTCCAGTCGTTCCGCCAGATCGGACGCGGTCCGGGTTTCTACTGGCCGACCTGGGTCGGCTTGCGGCAGAAGGGTGGTGCCGACGATCTGCCCGCGGGGGTCACCGGCCGCGTGTTGCTGCGCAGCAGTCCGCTCATGCTCGCCGAGGATCCGCCGCAGAACCTCGACCCGATCGGCAACGGCGATGCGCGCGCGCGCCAGGAACAGTTCAGCAAGTTCTTCGCCAGCCTCAACGAGCGCGTCGCCGCGCAGTCGCGCGAACAGGCGCCGCTGATGGTCGACGTGCGCGGCAAGCTGCCGTCGTTCTTCGCCGGTGTCGAACGGCCCAAGCGCCCTTCCGAGATCAAGGAAGACGAAGCCAAGAAGCAGGCCGAAGACGCCAAGGAACAGGCTGCGGACAAGCTCAGCGAGACCAAGCCCGGCGAAGAGACCCCTGCGCCGATCGGCCCCGAGCCCGCCAAGACCGATGACGAAGCCGCTGCCGCCGCGTTGCCGGCCGAGGCCGCGCAGCTCAACGAGCCGAGCGCGCCCGGGCGCATCGTGATGATCGGCGACTCGGACTTCGTGCGCGACGACTTCGTCAAGGGCGACTACCGGCAGGCCGGCGGCCCGTGGTCGAGCCTCGGTCCGTTGTTCTTCGCGCAGCTGCTCGATTGGCTGGCCGAGGACAAGGACCTGATCGCGCTGCAATCGCGCGTGCCCGTCGACCGCACCATCTCGCTGGTCGCCGAACAGGCGCCGGGCGGCGACGTGCGCGCCGCCGAGCAGGCGCTGCAGCAGAAGACGCGCCTCGTGCGTGTCGTCAACTGGCTGCTGCCGCCGCTGCTGCTCGCGCTGTTCGGGCTGGTGGTGTTCGCGGTGCGCCGCGGCCACAAGCGCCGCTTCCTCGCGTCGGTCTCCTGAACAGGACCCTGATCATGAACCTCACTCGAGCCAATCTGATCCTGCTGGTCACCGCCGCGGTGCTGGTCGTGCCGACGTGGCTGCAGCTGCAGCGCGACGGCGGTGCCTTCACCGACATCGCCGACATCCCGCTGATGTTCGACGGCTTCACCAGCGACAACGTCGGCACGGTGCTGTTGGCGCAACCCAAGGCCGACCAGCCCCAGCCCGACCCGACCAAGGTCGGGCAGAAGCCGCCGGTCGCCTACGACCAGCTGTTGCTGCAGCGCACCGACACGGGCTTCCAGATCGCCGCGCCGCAGGGCAACGACCTGCTCGGCGCGCCGGTCAACAAGGACAAGGTGCAGGCCGACGTGTTCGTGCACCTTGGGCGCATCCGCAGCGACAAGCAGACGCTGGTTCAGCCTGGCGCCAGCCCTGAACAACTCGAGCGCTACGGCCTCGACGAGGCGCACGCGTTCGTGATCCAGGTCAAGGACCTCGGCAACAAGAACACCGTGGCCGAACTGCTGGTCGGCAAGAACTCCGACGAGGGCCAGACCGGCACCGAAGCGATCCGCGGCGTCTACGTGCGCAAGGGCGGCAGCACCGATGTCGTGCTCTACGAGTTCGAACAGGACATCAAGCTGTGGCGCCGCGACGTCGATCCGGCCAACTGGGTCGACAAACTGCTGTTCCGCCTGGAGCCGACCGCCGTCACCTACCTGTCGCTCCGCAACACCGCGGGCGGCAGCAAGCCGTTCGTGTTCGTCAAGAAGGACGGCAAGGCCTCTTGGGTCGCCGAGCCGCTGCCCGAAGGGCCCGGTTACGAGAACCTCGGCGCGGTGCGCCAGACCGAGGTGGAGTCGGTGGTGCAACGGCTGCGTTACGTCGCCGCGCAGGACTTCCGCCTGCCGATGGCGCGCGCCGGCAACCTCACCGCGCTCGGCCTGGGACCCGCGCAGATCGAACTGCAGGCGCGCTGGATGGAAGGGGACGTCGAGCGTGCGGTCACGCTCGAGATCGGCAACAAGCTCGACGGCAAGAACGAGTACTACCTGTCGTGCTCGCTGTCGCAGTTCTTGATGACCTGGCCCGCGAGCCTGATCGCGCCGCTGGAACGCGACCCGCGTGAGTTCTTCGATCCCGCCGCCGCGCCGAAGGATCCCAAGGAAGAGGACCCCAAGGACAAGGATCCCAAGGAAGAGGGCAAGTGAACGCCGGGCGCGTCGACTGAAGTCGATGCGTCGGCGATGTCCCGCGCCGGGACCGCCGGCTGGCCGCGTTGCCAGCGGCGGCTGCGTCACGCGGCAGCCGGCGCCATCGCCCCACCGGCCGCGCTGCGGGTCGAGAACGGCGACAGCAGCCGATCAGGGCAGCATCTCCTCCTTCTGAGTTGGCCGGGGTGAGGGTGTGTGGCCTTCGCTCCGGCCGTTTTCTTCCGCCCCCGGCGGTTGCATGATGCGGCGGTGACGGTTGCCGCTGCAGATCCGCAGGTCGAACAGAGGCTGCGAGCCTTCTGGCGCAGAGTGCGCCGCCTGCACGGGCGCCGCGCCGCGGCAGCTTCGGCGTGGCGAGGATTGCTGTTGGCCGCGGGCCCGATGCTGGTCGCCATCTGCTGGTGGCCGGCTCGCTGGCCCGCGGCGGTGGCCATTGGCGCGCTGGTCGCGGCCACCTTCGCGTTGTCGGCGTCGCTGACGGTTCGGCGGCGTTTGCCGGTCGCATGGCTGCAGGGCGTCGCCGCCGGCCCGCGCGGGCTCGCCGACGAGTTCGCCACGTGGCTCGAACTCGGTGCGCGGGCCGACGCGCCGATGGCGTTGTGGTTGGCCACCGACCTCGATGGTCGTCTCGCCACGTTGACGGCACCGCAGCTGGCCGCCGTCGGTCGGCGACGCGTGTTCGGTCGTCGGCTGCTCGGCCTCGCGGCGCTGTTGTTGTTGCTGGCGCTGTTGCTGGCGTGGTGGTTCGGTCCCAGCTGGCCCGGTCTGCTCGGCGGCAAGCCGCCCGAGCCGCCGCCGCAACCGGCGGCGGGTCAAGGCGCGGGCGGTGGGGTTGCCAACGCTGGCAATGCCGAGTTGCCCGACCCAGGAGACGAGCCTCAGCAGCCACCCGACCCGACGCCGCCGCCGCCGCTCGACCTTCCCGACGACCAGCACTTCGTGGTGCCGAAGTTCGTCGCCGACGGCCCGTCGCGCAAGGAACGCGTGCGCGCCGCCGAACTGCCGCAACCGGGCGGCCAGGGCGCGGTGCCGCGTGCCGCAGGTGGTGCACGTCGCGGCGTGCCCGAGCCGACCGCCGAGGAGTTCACGCGCGCGGCCGAGAACGCGCAGCGCGCGCGCCATGTCGGGCCGCACGAACAGCCGATCGTGCGGCGTTTCTTCGATCTGCTGCAGCAGTCGGGAACGGCCAAGTCGGGCACCGGCAAATCGGGCACGGGCAAATGACGCGTTCCTTCGCGCCGCCGCCGCTGCCCGAGCCGTTCCCGGCGCCGTTCGTCCAGCTGCTGCACGAACTGCTGGCGCGCGGCCTGTCGCCGGCGTCGCGTCGCGACGACCAGCACCGCGCCCGCCGCAGCCAGCTCGGCCAGAGCGGCACGTTCGTCGGCCATCGCCGGTACGCGCACGGCGACGACCTGCGGCGTCTGGACTGGGCGGCATACGCCCGCACCGGCGTGTTGTTCGTCAAACAGCTGGCCGAGGACGAACGCCGCACCGCCACCTTGCTGCTCGACCTGTCGCCGCGGCTGTGCGTCGGCGCGCCGCAGCGGCGGCTCGCCGCGCTGCGGTGCGCCGCAGTCGTCGGCGGCCTTGCCCTGCGGCAGCTCGACGGCGTGCAGGTGCTCGCACCCGGCGCCAAGGCGCTGACCGTCGCGGCCTACAGCGGTGCTGGTGATCTCGCCGAACTGCTGCGCCACCTCACGCGCCTGCCGGTGGTCGCGGCCACCGACCAGGAAGTGCTCGGCACCTGTGAGCCGCGCATGGGCACCGGCCACGTGCACTGGATCTCCGACTTCGCACGCCCCGACGCTTCGGCGCGGGTGCTGCGTGCACTGCGTCGGCGCGGGCTGGGTGTCACCGGGTGGCTGCCGGCGATCGCCGAGGACGAACGTTTCGTCGCGCGCGGCTTCGTCGATGTCGCCGATCCGCAGACCGGGCAGACGTTGGCGCTGCCGCTCGATGCCGGCCTGATCGCCGCGATCGAGAAGGAACTGCAGATCACGCGGCAGCGACAGGACCGCGTGTTCGCCGAGTGCGGCGCCCGACTGCAGCGCTGGCCCGCGCCGGCCGCCGACGACCTGCGGCGCATCGCCTACGAACCGATCCTCGCGGCGTGTGCGCCATGAACTTCCTCGACGTCCAACGGCTGTGGTGGTTGTTGCTGGTGCCGGTGCTCGTGTGGCTGGCGCAGCCGCCCAAGCCGCGCGTGGTCACCTGGACGCCGCACTTCGACGCCGTCGAACGGGCGCTCGCCGCGCGCCGACTGCGGCCGCCGCGCCGCTCGAACCTGCGTCTGCTGCTGTTGCTCGGCGCGTGCCTGGCCGTGATCGCCGCCTACGCTGGCCTGGGGGTGCCCGCGGTGCCGGGCCCGCAGCGCCTCGTCGTGCTGCTCGACGCATCGGCGAGCATGGCCGCGGCGACACCGGGCCGCGACGGCGAGACGCGACGCAGTCGTTGGCAGGCGGCGGCTCTTGGGCTGCGCACGACGCTTGCGCAGGTTCCCGAACACGTCGAGGTCACGGTGCTGCGTTGCGGCGGCGAACTGCTGCGCCGGCACGGCGCGTTCGCGCGGCAGGTGCGCGACCTCGGCGAACCGGGTGGAGCCGCCGTCGCCGACCTCGTGGAACTGGCCAACGCCCTGCCTGCCGATACCGCCGTGTGCACGATCACCGATGGTCAGGGCCAGGTAACGTTGCCGACGCGCGGGGCGCTGCAGGTGCACGGCGGTGCCGCCGACAACGCCGCCGTGCTCGACGTGCAGCTCGACGACGCCTGGCCGCTGCCCGAACTGGCAGCGACGATCGATCTGGTGGTGTTCACCGCGCAGTCCACCGACGTGCAGTTGCGCATCGACGGCGACGCAGTCGAACCCGTGGCGCAGACGTTGAAACTTCAGCCGGCGTTGGCGCGGCGCGTGACCTTGCCGTTGGCGCGGCGTGTTGCTGGCGGGTTGCTGCGCGTCACCGTGACCCTGCCCGACGACGCGCTCGTCGCGGACGACGTCTGGTCGTGTCTGCTGCCGCCGTTGCCGGCGCCGACGATCGCGGTGCTCGCCGATCCCGAGGGCGGGCCCTACGCGAACGTCGCCGCCGAGGCCCTCGCCGCCGAGGTCTCGGGCCGCGTCGTCGCGGCGACCGGCGATGCGGCCGCCGGCCTGCTGCTCGTCGACGGCGGCGAGATCGAACTGCGGCCCGGGGCGCAGCGCGCGCTCTGTTTCGGAACGCGCCTGGCCGGCCGCCCGGCGGGCGCGTTGCTGCTCGAGCCGCGCGTCACCGACTGGGACCGGCGCGATCCCCTGGTCGCCGACCTGGATCTCTCCGGATTGCGCGTGCTGGTGGCGCTGCCCGAGACCTTGCCCGACGGGGTCCCGTTCCTGTTCGGCGCCGCACCGGGCGGCGAGTCGGTGCCGCTCGCCGTGGTCGTCGGCGGGGCCGAACGCTGCTCGCTGCACTTCGCCTTCCGGCTGGCCGACAGCAACCTGCCGTTGTTGCCGGCGTTCCCGCAGTTGCTGCGGCGGGCGTTCGTGCGGGCCTACGGCACCGGCGCGGCCGCGACGGCCAGCCGCGGGCCGTTGCCGGTCGGCGAACAGGACCTGCGCCAGGTGGCGACCGCCGCCGCCCGGCCGCTGCCGCCGTTCGGCATGCCGCGTCAGTCGTGGCGGGGGCCGTGCCTGTTGCTGGCGCTGGCGCTGCTGGCGCTGCGGGTCTGGTGCCGCTGACGGCCGCCCGGCAGCGCGAAAGGGATCACACAGACCCGACAGGAGACTTGCGCCGCAGGGAGTGAACCCGTAGAAAGTTCGCCCCTTCTGTCGCGACCCAACCCAACGCGGCGCAAAAAAGTCCCATGACGCTCGGTAGCCAGACCATCGGTATCCTCGGCAAGAAGCTGGGGATGACGCAGATTTTCCAAGAAGACGGCAGCTGTGTGCCGGTGACCGTGGTCCAGGCCGGGCCGTGCAAGGTCCTCGCCGTGAAGATGGCGACCGCGGCCGAGCATCCGGAGGGACACCGCACGGCGTCCGTCAACCGGGGCAAGAAGGGCGGCAGGACGCCCAAGGCCCGCGCCGCCGACGGCTACTACGCGGTGCAGCTCGGCTTCGAAGACAAGCCTGCGCGCCTGTGCACCAAGCCGGAGATCGGCCACGCCAAGAAGGCCGGTGCCGAGAGCGGCATGCGCCTGGTGCGTGAGTTCCGCCTCAAGCAGGCGCCCACCGAGAAGCCCGGCGACGAAGTGACCGCGGCGATGCTCGCGGACTGGAAGCACGTCGACGTCACCGGCACGACCAAGGGTCGTGGCTGGGCCGGCACCATCAAGCGCTGGAACTTCAGCCGTCAGCCAACTTCGCACGGCAACTCGGTCAACCACCGCACCGCCGGTGGCCTGGGTCGTAACCAGTCGATCAGCAAGGGTGTGCCCAAGGGCAAGAAGATGGCCGGTCACTACGGCGTCGAGAAGGTCACCGTGCAGCGCCTGCAGATCGTCAAGGTCGACGCCGAACGCAACCTCGTCTACCTGCGTGGCGCCGTTCCGGGCCACAACAGCGGCTACCTGGTGTTGCGCAAGACGTTGAAGAACGAGCGCTTCCTGGTCGCCAAGAACAAGAAGTGATCCCTGCTCGGGATCACCGATCCGACGCTTGTCGATCCCCGAGTGCCGATCCCGATTGCCGATCCAGAACGCAAACCTACTTCAGACGAGCAAGACCAATGGCCAGTTCACGTCGTAAGAACGGTGGCGCCACCCGCGGCCGTTTCAAGCCCAAGAAGATGGGCAAGGGTTACCTCTCCAACCGCAAGCAGCCGATCGGTACCCGCCCGGTGCTGCGCATCACCGAGGTCGCTGACGGCGACGCGGCGAAGAGCGGCGAGAAGGCCTGAGCGAACCGGTTCTCCGCGGCCCGCTCGCGGGCCGACCGCCAGACATGCGCGCCGATGTCGCCGTGATCGGCGCCGGCGCCGCCGGCATGATGGCCGCGATCTTCGCGGCGCGCCGCGGTCGCCGCACGCTGCTGCTCGAGAAGCACCAGCGGCCCGGCCTCAAGATCCTGATCAGCGGCGGTGGCCGCTGCAACCTGACCACGACGCGGTCGGGCCAGGACCTCGAGAGCCAATACGGCACCGCTCGCGGCCGCTTCCTGCGCCACGCCCTGCGCTCGTTCCCGCCGGCCGCGCTGCGTGAGTTCGTCGAGCAGGCCGGACTGCCGCTGCAGGAAGAAGACCTCGAGAAGCTGTTCCCGGTCTCGCAGCGCGCGCGCGACGTGGTCGAGCTGTTGTTGCGGCTGTGTCGTGAAGCTGGCGTCGAGTTGCGCACGGGTCACGCCGTGCGCGGGTTGCGCCACGACGAAGAGAGCTTCGTGATCGACGGCGACGGCGGTGAGCAACGCGCCGACAGCGTCGTGCTCGCCACCGGGGGGCTCAGTTACCCCAAGACCGGCGCGACCGGCGACGGTTACGCGTGGTGCCGCGACTTCGGCCACACGATCACCGCGACGTTCCCGGCGCTGGCGCCGCTCGCCGTCGACGAGGTGTGGGTGCGCGAACTGCAAGGCATCGTGCTGCACGGCGTCGATCTGAGTTCGCTCGACGGCGCCGGCCGCGCGTTGTGCACGCGGCGGCGACCGATCCTGTTCACCCACAAGGGCCTGTCGGGCCCCGCGCCGATGGACCTCGCCGGCGACGTCGAAGAGCAGCGCGGTGCGGGTGCGGTGCGGTTCGACTTCGCACCCGAGCAGCGCGCCGAAGATCTCGAACGGCAATGGCTCGACGCGATCGCCGCGCACGGCACGCGCGCCGTCGCCTCGCTGCTGCCGTCGCACCTGCCCGAACGCGCGCGCAACGCGCTGGTGCAGCGCGCCGGTGCGGCCGGCACGCTTGCCAACCTCGACAAGACCACCCGCAAGCGCCTGCTCGACGTCACCAAACGCCTGCTGGTGCCGGTGCCAGCAAGCCTCGGTTACGACCATGCCGAGGTCACGCGCGGCGGCGTGTCGCTCGACGAGATCGACCCGCGCACGATGCAGAGCAAGAAGGTGCCTGGGCTGTTCGTCTGCGGCGAACTGCTCGACGTCGACGGACCGATCGGCGGCTTCAACTTCCAGGCGGCGTTCGCGACCGGGCGGCTCGCCGGTCTGCACGCGTAGGCCGTATCCTGCGCCGCGATGTTGGCCGACACGATCGTCGCCGAGTCCTCGGCTCCGGGCGCCGGCGAACGCGCCGTGCTGCGCCTCTCAGGGCCGCGCGCGCGCGACGCCGCGGCGCTGGTGTTCGCGCCGGCGCTGCCCGATCGGCGCGCGCAGGTCGACGGCGACGTCGAAGTGCGCGGTCATCGGCTGCCGGCCTACGCGCTGGTGATGCCGGGGCCGCGTTCGTTCACCGGCGAGGACGTGGTCGAACTGCACCTGCCCGGCGGCGCGCTGCTGGTGCGTTGTGTGCTCGACGCGCTACTGGCGCGCGGCGAAGGGCTCGGCCTGCGCGCTGCACTTCCCGGCGAGTTCACGGCGCGCGCGTTCACCAACGGCCGGCTCGACCTGGCCGCGGCCGAAGGCATCCTGATGCTGTTGCACGCCCAGGGTGCTCAGCAGGTCGCCGCGGCCGTGCAGTGGGTGGGTGGTGGCCTGTCGACCGCGATCGACGCGCTGCGCGATCGCCTGCACGATGTGCTCGCGACGCTCGAAGCCGGGCTCGACTTCACCGACGAGGAACTGCCGGCCGCGCCGGCCGCAGAACGTCGCGCCCAGCTGGCGCCGATCGTGCACCAACTCGACGAACTGCTGCAGCAGCTGCCGGCCGCGACGCCCGGCGGCGAGTTGCTGCTGCTCGGCCGCAGCAACGCCGGCAAGTCGTCGTTGTGCAACGCGCTGCTCGGCCGGGATGCGTCCCTGGTCGACGCCGCGCCGGGCACGACGCGCGACCTGCTGCGCCACGAGGTCGGTGCTGCGGTGCTCTGGGACGCTCCCGGCGACCTCGACGCGCCCGGGGCCGCGGACGCCGCCGCACTGGCGTTGCGCGACCGTTTGGCCGGCAGGGCAACGGCGGTGCTGGTGGTACTCGACGCGACTGCACCGGTGTCGCCGGCGTCGTTGACCGGCGGCGATTGGCCGTGTCTGGGGGTGGTGTTCACCAAGTGTGATCTGTTGTGCGGTGACGTCGCGCCGGCGGTGCCCGACGTCGCCGGCCTGACCGCGGTGCCGCAGTTCCGCACCAGCGCGCGCACCGGCGCCGGCCTCACCGAACTGCGCGCCTGGCTCGACCGCGTCGGGACCGCGCACGTCGCGCCTGGCTCACCGTTGCGCGCGCACCTGCAGGGCGCGCGGCGCGCCGTCGAACGCGCGCTGCAGGATGCGGGTGCCGGCGCCGAACTGGTCGCCGTCGAACTGCAGGCCGCGCTGCGGCACCTCGACGACGCCGCCGGTCGGCATTCGGCGGAGCCGTTGCTCGACCGCATCTATGGGCGGTTCTGTCTGGGCAAGTGAGGGTCTTTCGGCGAGCGCGAAGTCGGTCTCGAAGCCCTTTGACATACAAGCCCTTGGGGCTGTAAGGTCCTGCGGTCTGCAAGGTCTGGATTCCGGGGTCAGCCGGATCCGAGACCGCCGTGTCCCTTTCCGGTCCACCGCTGGTCATGCGGTGGCGCCGGTGCAGCGAACTGTTCATGCGCTGTCCGTACTGCAAGGCCGACAACGATCGGGTCATCGATTCGCGCGCGAGCGCCGACGGGTTCGCAATCCGTCGTCGCCGGGTCTGCGCCGACTGTGGTCGGCGTTACACGACCTACGAGCGCGTCGAGACGGCCCCGATGCGGGTGGTCAAGAAGAACGGAGAGCGCATCGCGTTCGATCGGCAGAAGGTGCTCGGCGGCATGTTGCGCGCCTGCGAGAAGCGGCCCGTGTCCCTCGAGCAGCTCGAGGTCATCGCGGATCGCATCGAACGGCAATGCATGGAGGCCTTCGACAAAGAGGTGCCGAGCAAGGTGATCGGCAACCTCATCATGCAAGAGCTGCGGCAGCTCGATCAGGTGGCCTACGTGCGTTTCGCTTCCGTCTATCGGGAGTTCAAGGACGTCACGCAGTTCCTCGACGAGCTCAAGCCGATGCTCGAGAAACGGCGGGAGGGCGGCCATGAAGCGGCGGACGGAACATCTGGTTGAGAAGCGCGACGGGCGCACCGAGTACCTGCGCGCGACCAAACTCGCGCGTTCGATCCACCTGGCGCTGCACAGCGTCGGCGTCGACGAGGATTGGCGCGCGCTCGAGCTCGCCAACGTGGCGCTGTTGGCGCTGCGGCAGCGGCACGACGGCGAGGCCGGTGACAAGTCGGCGCGCGCGAAGTCGTCGGCAGCCAAGTCGTCGGCAGTGAAGTCGTCGGCAGTGAAGTCGTCGGCAGTGGGTGGCGGCGCGGTGGCGACGATGTTGACCACGGCCGAGATCAGCGAGGCCGTGCAGCACCTGCTCGTGGTCACGGGGCAACCCAGCGCTGCGGTCGCCTACGGGGCGATGGCGGCGGAACGGGCGCGGCGGCGCGGATCGTTGGTGTTGCTCGGACGCAGTGCGCTGGTGACGGCCGCGGTCGACGTCGCAGCCAACCGGCAGGCCGGGTCGCGGCCGAGGGCGGAGTAGCCGATGCGCCTCAAGAGACTCGTCGCCCGCGGCTTCAAGTCGTTCGCCGACCGCACCGAGTTCGAATTCGACACGCGGCTCACGGGCATCATCGGCCCCAACGGTTGCGGCAAGTCGAACGTCGTCGACGCGATCAAGTGGGTGCTGGGCGACCAGCGCGCCAAGAGCCTGCGCGGCAGCGAGATGACCGACGTCATCTTCAAGGGCGCCGAAGGTCGCCAGGCGCTCGGCATGGCCGAGGTGACGATCACCTTCGAAGACCCGCTGGGGCGCTTCGACGGCCAGACCGAGATCGACATCTCGCGCCGGCTGACGCTCGACAAGGAGTCGTCCTACTTGCTGAACGGCAGCGAGGTGCGGCTCAAGGACGTGCGCGACGTGTTGCTCGACACGGGTCTGGGCACGAGCGGTTATTCGGTGATGGAACAGGGCCGCATCGACGCGGTGCTGTCGGCCAACCCCGATGCGCGCCGCGCGATCTTCGAGGAGGCGGCCGGCGTGTCGCGCTTCAAGATCCAGAAGAAGGAATCGCTGCGTAAGCTCGAACGCACCGACCAGAACCTGTCGCGCGTCACCGACCTGCTCGAGGAGCGCGCGCGGCGCATTCGCAGCCTGCGCATCCAGGCCGGCAAGGCGCGGCGTTACCAGGAACTGCAGGCGGCGCTGCGCGATCTGCGCACGGCGCTGGCGGTGCTCGACGGCCGGGTGCTGCGGCAGACGGCCAAGGCGCAGCGCGAGCGGCTCGACGAGCTGCAGGTCGAGTTGGCCGCGGCCGACGAGGGCCGCGACCTCGCCGCCGAGAAGCTCAACGCCGCCGATGACGCGATCACGACGTTGGCGGCGGCGCTGGCAGCGGTGCAGGACGAACTTCGGGCCTGCGAGAACGAGCTGACCACGCACAAGGAACGCGCCGCGACGCAGCGGCACCGCGCCGCCGACCGCCTCGAGGAACTCGAGCGCGGCCAGCGGCGCGCGGAGGGCCTCGTCGAACAGCGCGACGACCGTTCGCTTTCGCTGACCATGGCGCGCGAGGAGCTGGCGCAGAAGGAGCAGGAGCTCGTCGATCTGCACAAGGCGCACGAGGCGCAACAGCTCGCAGCCCAGCAGGCGTTCGCGGCGTTGCGCACCTTGCAGCGGCAGCGTGAGGAGCTGCGCGAACGTCAGCTCGAGCTGCTGCACGGCCGCACGCGCGCGCGCAACCGCGCCGCCGATGCGACCGCCAAGATCAACGCCGCCAAGGCCCGCGAGCAGCGGCTCGGCGAGCGCCAACAGGTGCTGTCGGGTGAGGTCGGCAAGCTCGACGACGAGGTGCGGCGCTGGCAGGGGGAACTGCTCGACCTGGGCACGCGCGAGCGGCTGCTCACCGAGCGCGAACGGCGTTCGCTGGACGACCTCGAGGGCGCCGACCGCGCCGCTGGCGAACTCGCCGAGCAGGAGTCGAAGCTGCGCAACGAGCTGTCGGCGGCCGAGGGCCAGCGGCAGGCGTTGTTGGCGATGGAGGCGCACATGGAGGGGCTCGACACGGCACCCCGCTATGTGCTCGAGCAGCAGCCCCCGGGGTTGCGGGGTCGACTGCTGGACCTGATCGAAATCGACCTCGAACACGGCGCCGCGCTCGAGGCGGCGCTCGGTCCGTTCGTGCAGGCCCTGGTCGTCGACACGCGCGAACACGCCGCGGCGATCGTGCGCGACCTCGAGGAGAAGCGGCTGGGCCGCGTGTTGTTGCTGGTCGAAGACGCGTTCGGCGAACAGCCGCCGCGCGGCAGCCGGCTGCTCGCGCCGCCGGCCGGCGCGAGCTACCTGACCGAGCTCGTGCGCCACGTCGCCGAAGGCGGCAAGAGCGAAGCGCTGATGCGCTGGCTGCTGCGCGGCGTGGTGCTCGGTGATTTCGACATCGCCGACAGCAGCCGTGCCGATCTGTGTTTCGTCACCGGCGAAGGCACGCTGGTGTGCGGACCGCGCATGGAAGGCGGCGCGTCGGCCGAGGGCCACGCCGGCCTGGTGGTGCGCAAGTCGCAGATCAACCAGCTCGGCGAACGCGCCGCGGCGTTGCAGGTCCGCCTCGGTGAGCTGCAGGGCGGCAAGGACCGCGTCGTCGGCCGCGTCGACCGGCTCAAGCGGGAACTCAAGGCCATCGCCGATGCGCTGCACGTGGTGCGCACCGCGCGGCACGGCGGTGAGGGCCAGTTGTCGCGTCTCGCGGCGCGGCGCGGCGACGTCGAGCGTGAGCTCGGCGAACTCGCGCACGAAGCCGCGGAACTGTCGCGCGCCCGCTGCGGCGCGCTGGCGACGCTGGCGACGGCGCTGTTCGACCAGTTCCTGCTGGCGCGGCGCGAGGCCGGCACGCAGAGCGAAGAAGGTGACTTGTCGGCGACCATCGACGCGGCCGAGAAGGCGGCGCGTGAGCAGCAGCAGGTCGAGCACGACCTCAAGGTGAAGCAGGTCGGCGCCGGCGAGGCGCGCGAAGGCCTGCTGCGTTCGATCCGCATGCACGACGAGGCGCTGCGCGACTTCGAGCGTGCGCTCGGCGAGATCGAAGACCGGCAGCGCGCCGCCGAGGACGACCGCGCCAAGGCGCTCGCCGAAGAGCAGCGCCTCGAGGAACTGGCGGGGGCGCTCGAGGACCGATTCACCGAGTTGCAGGAGCACAAGCAGGAGCGCCAGGCGGCGCTCGACGAAGGCCGTCAGGTGCGCAACGCGGCGCAGCAGGAACTGGCCGCGGTGGACCAACGCCGCGCCGTCGCCAGCGAAGCGCTGACCCAGGCGCGCCTGGCCACTTCGGATCTCGAACACCGTTTCACGCGGCTCGAAGAGCGGCTGCGTGAGGAGACCGGCATCGAGCTGCGCCGCTGCCTGGGTGAGGTCGAAGGCATCGGCCTGGTGCACGACCCGCTGCTGCAGGGACCGCCCGCGATGTCAGGCATGGTCGAGTGCCTGCAGGGCCCGCCGCTACCGCCGCAGTTGATCGCCGAGTGGCGGCAGCTGACGCGGTTGTGGTTGCAGGACGACTTCGACGCGCTGGCCGCGAAGAAGGAAGTGCAGGTGCTGCAGAGCCAGAAGGACCGCCTCGGCGCGGTCAATCTCGACGCCGTGCAGGAGCTCGACGACGAGGAGGGGCAGTTCGGACACCTCGAGCAGGAGGTGCAGGACCTCAAGGAAGCGCGCCGCACGCTGCTCGAGACCCTCAAGAAGCTCGAGGCCGAGTCGAAGCTGCTGTTCGAGCAGACCTTTCACGAGGCCCGCAAGAACTTCCAGGAGATCTTCCGCAAGCTGTTCCAGGGCGGCAAGGCCGACATGTTCCTGTCGTTCGAACCGCAGAAGAACGAGGACCTGCTCGAGGCCGGCATCGAGATCGTCGCGCAGCCGCCCGGCAAGCAGCTGCAGTCGATCAACCTTCTGTCCGGTGGTGAACGTTCGCTGACCGCCGTCGCGATCCTGTTCGCGCTGTTCAAGGTGCGGCCGAGCCCGTTCTGCATCCTCGACGAAGTCGACGCCGCGCTCGACGAGACCAACGTCGAACGGTTCCTGCGTGTGCTGCGCGACTTCACGCACGACACGCAGTTCTGCATCGTGACCCACCACAAGCGCACCATGGCCGAGTGCCAGGTGCTCTACGGCATCACCATGCAGCACCGCGGCGTCAGCTCGCGCATCGCCGTGTCGCTCGAGCAGGTCGACAGCATCCAGGAAGGCAAGGCGACGGTCGGCGCGGGGGCCGGTGGTGCCGATCCGGCCAAGAAGCAGCGCATCGCCGGCGAAGAGGCGATCGGGTTCGAGTAGGTCCTCGAGCGATGGACGTCACGGGGACCTGGGAAGGGGAATACATCTACGGGTCGGCCTACGGCGAGAGTGCTGGGGTCCGCGTGCCGTTCAAGATGAGCCTGTCGTCTGCGCCGGACGGGCGGGTGCGTGGTTACGTCCGCGATGACGCTGCGGCCGGCGGCCAGCCCGAACAGGGTTTGATCCAAGGGCGCACCTGGTGGCGCCGCTTGCGGTTCGTGAAGTCGATGCCGCGGCGCTATGCGCTCGTCGCCGGTGAACTGGTCGATCTGCGCGTCCAGCTCGAACAAGATCACGGCATCGTCTCGGCGGAACCGATGCCACGGCATCTGATCGAGTATCGCGGCTGGCTGCGGGATGGCGGCGAGACCGTCGCGGGGCAGTGGTCGTTGCCGGCGTGGGATTGGCACACCGAGGAAGGGGTGCTGCACTTCCCCGTGGGCGGCACCGGCACGTGGCTGGCGCGTCGTGTGGCGCGCCAGCCGAGCGAGGTCTAGCCCGGACTATTCATGAGAGAAGGGCTGCGAACCCGCCCTGCCCCTCGCTGCCTGCGTTGCGCGGCAGAACCTGTCCTCAGCGTGGCAGACACCACGCTTGTGGGAGAACCTGCCACGCGCCTTGGCACCGAGCGGCATTGCGGGCTCTCGCACCTTCCCTCATGAATGGTCCGGGCTAGCCCAAGGAGTCGCGCGCTGGCTTTGCCGATGCGTCGGCGTAGCGTGCCTGCATGGTCCTGCGTCCCATCGACTACCTGCACGATCCGCGCCTCAACAAGGGCACCGCGTTCACCGCGGCCGAACGCGACGCGCTCGGCCTGCGCGGGTTGCTGCCGCCTCGGGTCCTGACCCAGCAACAGCAGCAGACCCGCATCCTCGAGAGCCTGCGCCGCAAGGACAGCCCGCTCGAGCAGTACATCTACCTGGCCAGTCTGCTCGATCGCAACGAGCACCTGTTCTACCGCGTGCTCATGGAGCACGTCGAAGAGGTGATGCCGATCGTCTACACGCCGACCGTCGGCGAGGCTTGCCAGCGCTTCGCGCACATCTTCCGCCGCGCTCGCGGTCTCTACGTCACCGCCGACGATCGCGGCCGCATCGCCGAGGTGCTGCGCAACTGGACGCAGCGCGACGTCGGCATGATCGTCGTCACCGACGGCGAACGCATCCTCGGGCTCGGCGACCTCGGCGCCAACGGCATGGGTATTCCGATCGGCAAGCTGTCGCTCTACACGGCCTGTGCGGGTGTCGACCCGTCGCTCGGTCTGCCGATCACGCTCGACGTCGGTTGTGATCGCGACGAGATCCGCGACGATCCGCTCTACCTCGGTCTGCGGCAGAGGCGACTGCGCGGTGCGGCCTACGAGGAATTGCTCGAGGAGTTCGTGGTCGCGGTGCAGGAAGTGTTCCCGCGCGCGGTGTTGCAGTTCGAAGACTTCGCCACCGACAATGCGATCCGGCTGCTGGCGCGGTATCGCGACCGCGTCTGTTGCTTCAACGACGACATCCAGGGCACCGCGGCGGTGGCATTGGCCGGGTTGTTGTCGGCGACGCGCCTGACCGGGTCGTCGTTGGCTGAGCAGCGCGTGCTGTTCTTGGGCGCGGGTTCGGCCGCGACCGGCATCGCCGATCTGATCGTGAACGCGATGGTGCGCGAGGGGGTTGCCGAGGCCGATGCGCGGCGCCGATGCTGGTTCGTCGACTCGCGCGGCCTCGTCGTCGCGAGCCGCACCGACCTGGCCACCCACAAGCGGCCCTATGCACACGAGCATGCGCCGGCGGGGGACCTGCTGGCCGCGGTGCAGGCGCTGCGGCCGACCGCGCTCATCGGCGTCTCGGCACAGGCCGGCGCGTTCACCGAGCCCGCGGTGCGCGCGATGGCGCGGCACAACGCACGGCCGATCGTGTTCCCGCTCAGCAACCCGACCAGCAAGGCCGAATGCACCGCGGCGCAGGCCTATTCGTGGACCGACGGCACCGCGGTGTTCGCCAGCGGCAGCCCGTTCGATCCGGCCGAAGTCGCCGGCCGGCGCTTCGTGCCCGGGCAGGGTAACAACGCCTACATCTTCCCCGGGCTCGGCCTGGGCGCGATCGTCGCTGGAGCACGGCGGATCACCGACACCATGTTCTACGTCGCCGCGCGGACCCTGGCCGAACTCGTCGACCAGGCCGCGCTCGAGACCGGCCTGCTCTACCCCAAACTCGCCGGCATCCGCGAGGTGTCCGTGCGCATCGCCGTCGCCGTGGCCCAGAGCGCGTACGAGGAAGGGTTGGCGGCGACGCCCCGGCCCGAGGATCTCGAGGTCGCCGTGCGCGCGGCGATGTACGACGGGACCTATCCCAGCTACGTCTGACCGCTGCGCTGCGCCTGCGTAGCCAGCCGCTGCGCGAGGGTGAGAGCCGCGTGCGTACGGTACCGGGTACAAACCACAACCGCGCGGCCGCGCGGGTGTGGTTTGT
>CAYMPV010000002.1:0-298057 GCA_964392305.1 uncultured candidatus Brocadiaceae bacterium | reverse complement strand
CGGTGATCGACGCCGGGTCTGCCGGGGATCTTCGGCTTGCGACCCGCGCCTGGTCGGGCACCACCTGGGCCTGGTCGGAACGGCAGCAACGTTGCGACGCGTTTGCCGGTCGCACCGTTCTTGCTTCTTCCTGCCTTGCCCTTGGCTCCTGCCCTGCTCTTGGAAGTCGTCACCATTCTGATTGCGCATATATTAGAGTTGCCGGTGCGGATGTCAAGCGGCATCGTCGGGTGCACACCGTCTGACTTCGCGATCTCAGGGCGTCGCGGCCCTGATTGCGTCACCGCGTTTGCTGCGGCGGGTGTCCGATTCTCGGGCGCTCAACCTTCCGCGATCACGAACGCGGTCGCGGCGTCGTCGGTGTGCGTGAGGCTCAGGTGCCAACGGTTGACACCGAGTGCGGTCGCCGCGGCCGCGGCCACGCCGGTGAGCCGCAGCGAGGTCCGCCCCGACGCCTCGCGCAGCACCTCGATGTCGACGAAGCGCACCCCGGCGGTCCAGCCCGTGCCGAGGCACTTCATGACCGCCTCCTTGGCGCAGAACCGAGCCGCGAACGATTCGGCCGGGCGGTCCCGGCCGGCGCAATACGAACACTCGGCGGCGGTGAACACGCGCGCCGCGAAGCGCGGGTTCCGAAGCAGCCGCTCGATGCGCGCGATCGCGATCGAATCCACGCCGACGGCGACGATCACGTGCCCTCCTTCGCCGCGGCATCAACCGCGATGGGCAACGGCCTGGCGACTTCGTCACGGATCACGAACGCACGCAACGTGAGCGTTCCCGGGGTCGCGCCGCCGAGCAGCAGCTGCAGCGTGTCGGGCCAGGCTGCGGCGAGGTCCGCGCGCGATGGGTGGGGGGCGCCGCCCGGATGGCTGTGCACGAAGCCGAGCCATCGGTGGCCGCCGCCACGCAGCTGCGCTTCGGCCGCGGCGAAGCTCGCCGCCGTGATCGAGAACCCGCGTCGGTGACCGTCGTGATCGCAGCCCACGAACGCGTCGACGTGCCAGGCATCCGCCTCGCGGCGACCGCCGACCAGCCCCGCGAACTCGTCGGGCCACACGGCGCCGGCCGCCTCGCGCAGCGCTGCGAGGACCTCGCTGGCGACGATCACGGCCGGTCGGGTCATCGGCGCGACGGTAACTGGCCGCTCGCGCGCGGACGAGGGCCGAGCCATGATCGACGCGCATGTCCGAACCCCTCTACGGCGTTCCTGGTGATCACACCGAACCGCTCGGCCCGCTGTCGCCGCCGCTGGTGCGCGCGACCACGGCCGGACAGGTCGACGCCGAAACGCTGCGTGCCTTGGGCAGCGGCGAACGCGTCGGCGACTTCTACCAGCGGTTGTCGCATCCCAACGCGCGCGGGTTCGAGAGCCTGGTCGCGACGCTCGAAGGTGCCGACGGTGCGGTGTCGTTCGCCTCGGGCATGGCCGCGGTCAGCGCGGCGCTGGCGGCGCACCTGCGCGCCGGCGACCGGGTGTTGTTGGCCGAAGAGATCTACGGCGGCACTTCGGCGTTCGCGCTCAGTGACCTGGTGCGTTTTGGCGTGTCGGTCGAGCGCTTCTCGAGCTTGCGACCGGACCGACTGCGCACGGCCCTGCAGCGCGCTGCACAGTTCGTGGTGTTCGAGTCGCCGATCAACCCGACGCTGCGCGTCGCCGACGTGGCGCAGCTGTGCGAACTGGCGCACGCCGCGGGCGCACTGGTGGTGTTCGACGGCACCTTTGCGCCGCCGCCGATCCAGCGCGCGCTCGAGCTGGGCTGCGATCTGGTGGTGCACTCGGCGACCAAGTTCTTCGGCGGGCACTCCGACGTGCTCGCCGGCGTGGTCGCTGGCCGCCACGAACTGCTCGGTCCGATCGAGGGCTGGCGGCGGCGCACCGGCGCGGTGCTCGCACCCGATCCGGCGTGGTTGCTGCAGCGGTCGTGGCCGACCTTGTCGCTGCGGTTGGCCGCGCAGCAGGCCGCGGCGCTGCAGGTGGCCGAGGGCCTGCTGGGCATGCAGCGTGAGGGGCTGGTCGCCGCGGTCAGCTACCCTGGCCTGCCCGATCATCCCGATCGCGAACTGATCGCGCGGCAGATGCACGGTGGCGGCAGCATGCTGGCGGTGGAGTTGCACGGCGGGCTGCCCGGTGCCCGCAAGGTGCTCGATGGCCTGCGGCACATCGCCAGGGCCGCCAGTCTGGGCGGCATCGAGTCGCTGGCGACGCTGCCGGCCTACACGACCCACGCGTCGCTGACCCCGGCGCAGCGCGCCGCCGCCGGCATTCCCGATGGCTTGCTGCGTTTGTCGATCGGCCTGGAAGGCGCCGAGGTGCTGCTCGCCGATCTGCGTCGGGCCATCGGCGCGGCCCGCTGAGACGAGTTTGGGCCCGCGCAAGCCCGGGCGCGCCGTGGCCTTTCGTGCGGGCCGACGCTACCCTGCTCGCCGCGGTGTCGACCCGCGCACCGGAGATCCTCATGGCCAACTTCCGAATCGTTCCCTTTGCCGCGTGTCTGTCGGTCTGCGGCTTGCTCGCAGCGCAGGACGGCAAACCCGTCGCCAACGAAGCGAACGCCACCAAGCAGGGTGCCGTGCCCGCCAGGCCGGCGGTGATGCCCCTGATCGCGGTGGTCGACTTCGCCAAGGTGCTCGAGGTCTATCCCAAGGCGGTCGCCGAACGTGAGCGGCTCAGCGGACTGCGCAAGACCTTCAACGAGCAGATGGACGCGCTGACCAAGCGTATCGAGGAACTCAAGCTGCAACTGCCCCTCTATCCAGAGGGTTCGCGCGAGCAGGCCATGAAGCAGCTCGACCTCGAGACGATGCTGCAGCAGCGCCCGGCGCTGGCCAAGCTGCTCAACGAGCAACTGCAGATCGAAGAGATGCGCATGGAGGTGGTTCTCTACGAGGACGTCGAGATCGCGATCGCCAAGGTGGCCAAGGATCGCGGTGTGCAGATCGTGCTGCGCATGTTGTCGGACCTGCCCGACCGCAAGGATGACGCGAGCCCCAAGGAGATCCAGGCGCGCGTCGTCGCGTACGATCGGCGGCAGGTCTGGTACGCGGCGCCGGAGACCGACCTGACCCCGCACGTGATCAAGTTCATGCAGGTGCCGCTCGAGCGTGCCAAGGCGCCGGCGGGGGACAACAAGAGCGGCGCGCCGCAGGGCAACGGAGGCCTCTGAACCCGGTGGTGACCAATCCTCCCGACGCCCCGACGCTGCGCATGCAGCGCACCCTCAAGACGGCCGTCGAATACCGCGGCGTCGGCCTGCATTCCGGCAAGGAAGTGCGCATGACGGTGCAGCCGGCCGAGGCCGGCACCGGCATCACGTTCGTGCGCACCGACATCGACGACCATCCGGTGGTGCGCGCGCAGAGCGCCAACATGAAGGCGCGGCAGCGCCGCACCTGCATCCAGAACGGGCGCGCCGAGGTCTACACCTGCGAGCATCTGCTGGCGGCGCTCTACGCGCTCGGCATCGACAACGCCTCGGTCGAGATCGACGGCGAGGAAGTGCCCGGCCTCGACGGCTCGGCGTCGGAGTTCTTCCGCGCGCTGCAGTCGAGCGGTGCCGTCGAGCAGCGTTCGCCGCGGCCCGTCTACCAGGTCAAGCAGCCGATCTACGTGCGCGAAGGTTCGGCCAGCCTCGTGGCGCTGCCCGGCAACGGCAAACTCACCGTCGAATACCACCTCGACTACCAGGCCCACAACGGCAGCGGCGGCGCGCAGAAGCAGATCGTCGCCTTCGAGCTGTCGCCCGACAGCTTCGAGCGCGAGATCGCGCCGGCACGCACGTTCGTGTTCGAGCACGAGGTCGAGGCGCTGCAGGCCGCGGGGCTCGGCAAGGGTGCGTCGCCGCAGAACACGCTGGTGGTCGGTCCCGACGGCCCCAAGGCCAACAAGCTGCGTTGGGACGACGAACTGGCGCGCCACAAGATCCTCGACCTGATCGGCGACCTCGCCAACGCCGGCGTCGATCTCGACGCGCACATCATCGCGACGCGTTCGGGCCACGGCCTGAACATGGCGCTCGTGCAACGCATCCAGGAGGAACGAGAGCGTGAACAGGAGCAGGGTGAGACCGAACGCGAGGCGGGCCTCGACATCGGCCAGATCCTGAACCTGCTGCCGCATCGCTACCCGTTCCTGATGATCGATCGCGTGATCGAACTCGACGGCTTCCAGCGCGCGGTGGCGATCAAGAACGTCACCATCAACGAGCCGTTCTTCCAGGGGCACTGGCCCGAGCAACCGATCATGCCGGGCGTGCTGCAGCTCGAGGCGATGGCGCAGCTCGCCGGCGTGCTGCTGCTGCGCAAGCTCGACAACACCGGCAAGCTCGCGGTGCTGTGGAGCATCGACAAGGTCAAGCTGCGCGGCGCGGTGGTGCCCGGCGACCAGCTGCGCATCGAGGTCGAGACGATCCGCGCCAAGCCGCAGGTCGGCCACGTGCGCGCCCGCTGCAAGGTCGCCGGCCGCCTGGTCGCCGAGGCCGAACTCAAGTTCACGCTGGTCGACGCCTGATGACGGCCGGTCCGAGCTTCTCCGGCGGCAAGCTGCGCATCGCGGTGGTGGGGGTCGGTCACCTCGGCAAACACCACGCGCGGTTGCTCAAGGGCCTGGATTGCGAACTCGTCGGCGTCGCCGACCCGAGCCCCGCGGCGCGCGAGAGCGCCGAGCAGGCGTACGCGGTGCCGGCCTACGCGGATCATCACGAGCTGTTGGGCAAGGTGGACGCCGTCAGCGTGGTCGTGCCCACCGGACTGCATCGTGAGGTGGCCTCGGTGTTCCTCGCCAACGGGGTCGACGTGCTGGTCGAGAAGCCGATCGCGCGCAGTGTCGCCGACGGCCAGGCGTTGGTCGAGTTGGCCGAGCAGCACGGCCGCATCCTGCAGGTCGGCCACGTCGAGCGCTTCAACCCTACCCTGCAGGCGATCGCCGACATCGGCGCCAACGCGCGTTACATCGAATCGCATCGGCTGGCGCCGTTCTCGTTCCGCAGCACGGACATCGGCGTGGTCCTCGACCTGATGATCCACGATCTGGACCTGGTGCTGGCGCTGGTGCGCAGCGAGATCGTCTCGGTCGACGCGTTCGGCGGCGCGGTGTTCACACCCGCCGAGGACATGGCCTCGGCGATCATCAAGTTCGCCAACGGCGCGGTCGCCCACCTCACTGCCAATCGCGTCGCGCTCAAGCCACTGCGCAAGATGCGCGTGTTCTCACCCGAGGGTTACGCCAGTCTCGACTTCCAGGCCGCCCAGGGCATGGTCGTCAAGAAGGCGCCCGGCTGGGACTTCCAGAAGCTCGACCTGCAGGCGATCGACCGTTCCCAGGTCAGCGACCTGTGGAAGTTCGTGTTCGACGGCCTGTTGCGCGTCGAGAACCTGCAACTCGACGAAGGCAACCCGCTGCGCGACGAACTCGCCAGCTTCCTGCAGTGTGTGCGCACCCGCAGCACCCCGCGCGTCACCGGCGCCGACGGTGTCGCCGCGGTGGCCGCGGCCGAGATGGTGATCGCCGCGATCGCCAAGAATCGTTGGTGAAGCCTGCTGCCGCGCCTTCGCGGCAGTAGCAAAGCCGCGTTCGTGAGCTACTGTTCTGCACCCATCGGGGGCTCCACTCTGCGGTTCTCGTTCTGCACGCGGGCCACAAAGTTGAACCGATGACCATTCCCCGGGTTCCGACCCTGTGAGCCAGGCGGGAGCGGGAGGTCGGCCCAGCGCCGATCAGCCCGAACCCAAATCCTCCGGGGGGAGCCCACCTGAACCCAAGGGTTCAACCGGCCTCCGTCGGCGGTCCTTGCGGTGTGGAGCCCCTCGATTTCTCGCCTCGCCGCGATACCCTCGCGGCGTCGCATCCGACCTCGGTCAGCGATCCGCCCGCCGGTAGCGGGCCTTCGGAGGTCCTTGCGGCGGTTTCGTGCGCGCTGGTCCGCGCACGCTGGAGGTGGTCATGCGACAGTTCGTTTTCGGGATCCTCGCCGCGGCTCTGGCTCTGTGGGGATATCAGCGGTGGCAAGAACCTGCGCCGGAGTCCGGCCAGCCCGTGTCCGGTCGCGTCGATGCGTCGACGAAGATCGACGGCAGCGGCGAGTCCGGCCTGCATTTGGGCCCGGCGGCCGCGAGCGGTGACGTCGTGCGTCTGGGCGACGTGCTCGATGGCGGCGGCGCCGCAGCGGCCCCGAGTTCGACCATCGACACCGTGGTCGCCGCGATCGAGAACGGCAACCCCGCCGGCATCGACGCTGCCTGGGTGCTGCTCAGCGGCGGTCTGCAGCTCGCTGACCGGCAGCGGCTGGTCGGCCTGCTGGCCCCCAAGAGTGAAGACTTCGCCGCGCACTTGCGCGCACTCGGCACCACCAACGCGTTCCTGCATTCGCCCGAAGGCCGTGAACAGGCCGTGCGCGCCTACCGTGCGCTCGAGCCGCTGGCCGACGTCGACAAGTGCGCCGGTGGTTCGAAGCTGATCTCCTTGTCGCTGCGCGGCCGCATCGAGCAGGCCGAAACGGCGCAGCGGCAGTTGGTCGACGATCTCTACGGCGCGCATCGCGCCGTCGTCGATCGTTGGCTCTGCGATCCGGCCAACGTCACCCGCGCGCGCAGCCATACGATCGAGGCCGGCAAGGGTCTGGGGGTCGTCGCCAACAAGTTCCGGCGTGAGAAGATCCTCGTCGATGCGACCAGCCTCGCGGTGCTCAACCGGATCCACAACCCGAACGTCGTGCGCGCCGGGCAGCAGATCAAGGTGCCCGTCGATCCGATCCGGGCGGTGCTCGAGAAGCGCAGCTACGGCCTGGCGGTCTACGTCGGCGACGATCTGCTGCGGCTCTACTGGGTCGGTCACGGCGCCGGTGACAAGACGCCCGTGACCGAGTTCACCGTGGTCGAGAAGCAGGAGAAGCCCGAGTGGACCGCGCCTGACGGCCACCGCTACGCCTACGGGCACCCCGAGAACATCCTCGGGGAGTACTTCATCAAGTTCGAACACCCGAGCTACGTCGGCTTCGGCGCCCACGGCACGCCCTTCCCCGAGACCATCTGCACGATGTCGTCGGCGGGTTGCATCCGCATGCGGGCCGCGGACATCGACGACTTGTTCAAGGTGTTGCCGCGCGGTGCGAAGGTCGAAGTGCGCGCCAGCGAGACGCCGCGCCGCTGATCCTCATTGCATGCGGTGCACCGACTCGCCCGGGCGCCGCGCCTTGGCGTTTCGCCGCGTTGGCAGTAGGCTGTCAGAAGCCCGCCCCGGCCCCCTGCCCACGTAGCTGTTCCACCCATGCAAATGCGGCATCTCTGCTCCGCGGCGTTCGCGCTCGCGTCGTCTCTCCTCGCGCCCTCGGTTTCTGCGCAGGGCTTCAACTGCCAACTGCTGGGGACCTTCCCGTTCCAGGCCGGCGCCAACTTCAACGATGTCTGGGGCTACGTGGCTCCGAACGGTGACGAGTACGCGCTGCTCGGCGCGACCACCGGCATGATCGTCGTCGACTGCACCAACCCCGCGCAGCCGGTGCAGCGCGGCTACTTCCCGTGGGCGACGTCGACCTGGCGCGACATGCGCACCTACGGCCACTACGCCTACGTCAGCAGCGAGGGTGGCGCCGGCTTCCAGATCATCGATCTGGCCAACCCGAACGCGCCGGTCAGTCTGGGCACCTTCGGCACGGGCAACTCGAACAACGCCCACAACGTCTGCATCGATACCGGTACGGGCAAGCTCTACCTGATCGGCTGCAACACCGGCACGCCGGTCTACGACCTCGCCGCCAACCCCGCGAACCCGCCGTTCCTCGGCTACGCGCTCGGCTCGGGCAACAGCAACTACTTCCACGACCTGTGTGTGGAGAACGGCTACGCCTACGGCTCGATGATCTACAACGGCGTGCTGCGCATCATCGACGTCACGCAAGGCCTGTCGTTCAACAGCGGCACGCGCAGCAACGCGCCGACGCCGTCGGCCTTCACGCACAACGCCTGGCCGAACGCGGCCGGCACGATCTGCGTGACCACCGACGAGCGCGCCGGAGGCGTGGTCAAGTTCTTCGACATCACCAACAAGAGCGCGCCGATCCCGCTCGGCCAGTTCACCCCGAACACCGGGTCGATCCCGCACAACGCGTTCATCATCGGCAACCTCTGCCACGTCAGCTGGTACACGGAGGGTTACCAGTGCATCGACATCAGCGACCCGATGAACCCGGTGCAGGTCGCGGCCTACGACACCTGGCCGGGTCCCACCGGCGGCTACAACGGTGCGTGGGGCTGCTATCCGTTCCAGCCGTCCGGCAACATCTACATCTCGGACATCTCGACGGGCCTCTACATCGTGCGGCCGCAGATCACCGACATGACGATCACGCACGCGCCGCTTGCCGACACCACCAACGAGGACGGCCCGTACACGGTGCTTGCCGACATCTCGGGCAGCAACCCGATCAGTTCGATGACGATGTCGTACCGCTACGGCGGCAGCGGCGCCTTCACGACGGTGCCGCTCAACCCGCTCGGCCCGCCCAACCTGTTCACCGCCGACATCCCCGGCCACGACGCGGTCACGACGGTCGAATACCACATCGACGCGGTCGACTCGCAGGCGGCGAGGCGCAGCCCGTTGACCGGCGAGTACTCGTTCCTGATCGGCACGGTGACGACGGTCTGGAGCGACGACTTCGAACAGGACCTGGGCTGGACGCACGGCATGACGTTGACCCAGGACGACTGGCAGCGTGGCACGCCGGCGGGCCGTTCGGGAACGTCGGGTAGCGTCGGGTGGCAGGATCCTGCCGCGGCCTACTCGGGCACGAACGTCTGGGGCAACGACCTCGGTGGTTCTGGCTTCAACGGTTCCTACCAGAACAACACCGGCAACTGGCTGCAGTCGCCGCCGATTCCCACCGGTGGGGTGCAAGGGCTGAGCCTGCGCTTCCGGCGCTGGCTGAGTCTCGCGGTCGGTGACACCGCGACCGTGCTGGTCAACGGCACGCCGGTGTTCACGACCAGTGCCGCCGTGCAGGACAGCTCGTGGCAGGAAGTCGTGATCGACATCGCTTCGATCGCCAACAGTCAGACGCAGCTGACCGTGCGTTTCGAACTGGCCACCAACGCGACCAACATCGCCGGCGGCTGGCAACTCGACGACGTCGAGTTGCTCGCGTTCTCGGACGCCGCGCCGCCGTTGCTCTACGGCAACCCGACGCCCGGCACCGGCAACCAACCCCCGGGCATCGGCATGTCTGCCCCAGCTGCACTCGGCACGACGACCCAGATCCAGGGCTCGAACATGCTGCCCGGCGCGCTGTCGATCCTGGCCCTGAACCTCGCCGACACCAACCAGCTCATCAACGGCGTCGAGGTGCTCGTGCAGCCCGCGGGCGCAGCGACGTTGTTCGCGGTGACCTCCGGCAGCGGCCTCGCCTCGTGGCCGTTCTCGGTGCCCAACGACCCCGCGTTCGACAACCTCTACGTCTACGGACAGGTGTTCGTGCTCGATCCGGGCGCGGCGAACGGTCAGATCGCGGCCAGCGTTGGCATGCGCATGCGCGTCTGCCTGCGCTGAGAGGCCGAGAAGCCGCGCGCGGCAATCGCATCACTGCGGTTGCCGCACCGCGATGCGCGCGACTCTCCAGCGTCGCGTCAGCGCGGCGTGTTCGATCGCTTCGAGGGGGATCGAGTCGACGCCCTCGTGCGCGAAGCGCAGCGGCGCAATCGTCAGCACCGACTGGTCGGGGTCGGAGTCCTTGATGGCGTCGACCTTGGCGTAGGGCACCCAGGAGGTGATCACGGCGCCTGGCTCGTAGAGGCTGCCGTCCGGGCGGCGGTAGCGGATCTCCCACAGGGATTCGCGTACCACGTCGACGTCGACTCGCGTGCCCTCGATCGTGAGCTCGAACGACGCCCCGTCGTCGGTGAGGCGTGTGGGCGGGGGGACCTCGGCGTAGCCGACCACGTGCAGGCCTGGGTTCTCCTGACGCAGCTTCACCCACGCCAGCTGGGCGAGCAACGCGTCCAGGCCCAGGCGCTTGCGGTATTCGTGCGCCAGGCTCAGGTAGACGATCTGCGGTTCGTCGCGGCGAATCGCCTCGAGCAGCGTTGCCACGGCGGCCTCTGGTGTGTCGAAGTTGACCGAGATCCACGGCGAGCGGTCCGGGCCACAGAAGAAGCGGGCCATCGAGCAGCAGCCGGCCAGCGGCAACAGCGACGAACAGAGCAGCAACAAGGGCAAGCGGCGCATGTTGGGGCCAGATCGTGCGCATTCGCCCGTCCCAAGGAAAGGCCGTGACCAGGTCCCGATGCGGGAATGCGCGCGACGTCGATGGGTCGGGCGGGAGTTTTCGCCGCGACTGCGAGCTATACTGCTGCGCCGCCAACTGGCGCCGTCCAGCCGCCCTCCGCGGCCCGATCGCCCTCGCAGACCCGCCGCCTGGCCGTATCCGTCATGAACATCCGTTCCCGTCTGGCCGTTGCTCTCGTCTCCACCCTGGTCGGCACGCCACTGGTAGCCCAGAAGGCGCCCGCACCGTCCGCTCCGGTTGAGGCACCGGTCAAGGAAGCACCGGTCAAGTTCGTGCCCGGCACGCCGATGCCCGGCACCCAAGGATTGCGCCAGGGTGCAGCCCAGCCGACCCGGCCCGGCAACGCGTGGTTCCCGGTCGTCGAAGAGGACCTGGGCACGGTGGTGGGCGAAGACCACGTGACGACCAGGTTCCCGTTCAAGAACCCCACCGACCAGGCGGTCGAGTGGCGGAACTTCCAGGGCAGCTGCCAGTGCAGCCGGGCGGTCATCCGCGTCGGGGAGCGCGTCTACGAGCACCAGTCCAAGCCGCGCCCGATGCTCAACCGCGTGACCAAGGTCGAGGGCGGCGCCGAAACCCGTGAGCCCGTCGAGCTGATCTCGATCGGTCCCGGCGAGGCCGGTGAGGTCGAGGTGCACATGGAGATGCACGGCGTCACCGGCCCGCGCCAGGCGACGCTCGACATCCACAGCACCGACGAAGGCACGCCGCACACCAAGCTGAAGTGGACCGCCACCGGCGCCAAGCTGCTCGTGGTCTCGCCCGCCGAGGTCAACCTCAACAAGATGACCTGGAACGAGTCGCGTGAGTTCCAGGTGACCGTGACCTCGCCGCTGTTCAAGGACTTCAACATCGTGCGCATGGACGAAGCCGCGGGCTTCGACGTGAAGTGGGAGAAGTCGATGAGCGGCGATCAGGCCGTCTGGACCGTGAAGGGCAAGTACGGCCCGCTCGGCGAAGAGCAGGGCTCGGGTGGCGCGCTCAAGTTCTACACCGACCTGCGCGGCGAGGCGTCGTTCCTGGTGCGCGTGATCGCCTTCGTGCAAGGTCCGCTCGAGGTCAAGCCGGGTGGCTTCCTGCCGATGGGGCGCATCGCGCAGGGCACCGAGGTGATCAAGGACATCACGTTCCAGCCCAACGACGGCTGCAAGCTGCAGGCGACCAACTTCCGCCTCGAGAAGCTGTCGGTCGACAAGCAGTTCGTCGAGGTCTCGCAGAGCATGGAAGGCGACAACCTGGTCGTGCACCTGCACATCAAGTCCGGTGCGCCGGGCGGTCTGCTCAAGGGGGAACTCGTGGTCGAGTTGAATCACCCCGTCGTCAAGGACAAGCGCATCCTGTTCAACGGGTACGTGCGCTAGGCGCGCAGTCGGCCATCGCGACGGCCCATCACAACGGCCATCACAACAGCTACGCACCGGGGCGCACCAGCGCCCCGGTTTCGTTCGTAGCCGCCCGAAGCCAGGGCTGCGGAGAACTTTCGGGCGGAACGTCCACCCCTGGTATGGTTCGGGCTCTCCCGACCGGACTTGCATGGGCCGACACGACCTTCCCAGCGGCTTCACCGACGAACAACTACGCGCGTTCATGAAGGCCATCCTGGCCGACGTGCACGCCCTCGAGCGCATGCTCGACGAGGATCGGTTCGAGTCCGGGGTGCGACGCATCGGGGCCGAGCAGGAGATGTTCCTGGTCGATCGCCTGGGCCGCGCCTGGTGCGGCGCCGAAGCGATGATGAACACGCTGGCGCACCCGCAGTTCACCTACGAACTGGCGCAGTTCAACCTCGAGTGCAACCTGCTGCCGCAGGTGTTCGGTGGCAACTGCCTGTCGACGATGGAGGCCGAACTGGTCGGGCTGCTCAAGAAGGCGCGCGAGACGGCGCGCAGCCTGGGCAACGACATCGTGCTGGCCGGCATCCTGCCGACGCTGCGGCGCTCGGACCTGACCCTGGCCTCGATGGTGCAGAACCCGCGTTATCTCGCGCTCAACAAGGCGATCGCCCAGCTGCGCGGTGGCGAGTTCCAGTTCCGCATCAAGGGCGTGGACGAACTCGAGATGACGCACGACAACGTGATGCTCGAATCGGCGAACACGAGCTTCCAGGTGCACTTCCAGGTCGGGCCCAAGGAATTCGCCAAGCTCTACAACGTCGCCCAGGCGATCACCGCGCCGGTGCTCAGCGTCTCGACCAACTCGCCGGTGCTGCTGGGGCGGCGGCTGTGGCGCGAGACCCGCGTCGCGTTGTTCCAGCAGTCGGTCGACGCGCGTTCGGCGGCCCACCAGTCGCGCGGTCGTCGGCCGCGTGTCGACTTCGGCGACGGCTGGGTGCGCGACTCGGTGCTCGAGATCTTCCGCGAGGACATCGCACGTTTCCGCGCCGTGCTCGCCACCGACATCGACGAGGACCCCGAAGCCCTGCTCGACCGCGGCGGCGTGCCCAACCTCACCGCGCTGCGGCTGCACAACGGCACCGTCTACCGCTGGAACCGCGCCTGCTACGGCATCAGCGAGGGCAAGCCGCACCTGCGCATCGAAGCGCGCGCCTTCCCGTCGGGGCCGAGCGTGCTCGACGAGATGGCGAACGCGGCGTTCTTCTTCGGCCTGATGGCGGCGGTGTCGCACGAGTTCGAGGACGTCAAGAAGGTGATGTCGTTCGACGACGCGCGCGGCAACTTCGTCGCCGCTGCGCGCCTGGGGCTGCAGGCCAACCTGACCTGGTTCCACGGCCGCGAGTACGCGGCGCAGCAGCTGATCCTCGACGAGTTGCTGCCGATGGCGCGCGCCGGGCTGCAGAGTGCCAAGCTCGACAGTGCCGACATCGATCGTTACCTCGGCGTGATCGGGGAACGTTGTCGTCGCGGCCGCACCGGCGCCCGCTGGGTGCTCGACTCGCTCGCGGCGATGGGCGACAAGGGCACCAAGGACCAGCGCATGGTGGCGTTGGTGCGGGCGATGCAGCAGCGGCAGGGCACCGGCGACCCCGTGCACTCGTGGGAACTGGCCGACACCGGCGAGTTCGAGGGCTGGAAGGAGACCTACGTGCAGGTCGGTCAGTTCATGACCACCGATCTGTTCACGGTGCATCCCGAAGACGTCGTCGACCTCGCCGCCAGCCTGATGGACTGGCGCCACATCCGCCACGTGCCGGTCGAGGACAACGACGGCCTGCTGGTCGGCCTGGTGTCGCACCGCACGCTGTTGCGGCTCGTCGGCCAGGGCGTGCGCGGTTCGCAGCGCACCCCGGTCGCCGTCAAGGACATCATGCGCCGCGATCCGATCACGGTGTCGCCGACGACACCGACCCTCGATGCCATCGACCTGATGCGCCGCCACAAGGTCGGCAGCCTGCCGGTGGTCGAAGAAGGCAACCGCCTCGTCGGCATCATCACCGAGCGCGACCTGATCCGGGTGGCGGCGATGCTGTTCGAGAAACACCTGCGGGAGAACCAGGCCGAATGACCGCGGTGGACATGCCGACCGATCACCAGCCGGGTCACCTGCCGCGCGTGCTCGGCGTCTGGGACTGCGGAAGGCCGGGGCCGACCTTGCTGGTGCTCGCCGGCATTCACGGCAACGAGCCCGCCGGGGTCGCCGCAGCGCAACGGGTGCTCGGCACCTTGCAGGAACGTGAGCTGCCGCTGGTCGGCCGCTTCGTCGCGTTGGCCGGCAACCTGCAGGCGCTGGGGCGCCGGCAGCGTTTCCTGCGCCGCGACCTCAACCGCGGCTGGGGCGCCGAACAGGTGCAGGCGCTGGCGCAGCGCGACGATGCGCAGTTGGCCGCCGAGGACCGTGAACAGCGCGACCTGTTGGCGCACTTCGAGCAGTACCTGCACACGGCGTCGGGGCCGGTGGTGTTCGTCGACCTGCACACCAGCTCCGCGCCCGGTTCGCCGTTCCTGTGTCTGGCGGACACCATCGACAATCGACGCCTGGGCCTCGCCACCGGCGTGCCGATCATCCTGGGCATCGAGGAAACCATCGACGGCGCGTCGCTCGAGTGGTTCGCGGCCCGCGGCGTCTGTGGATTCGCGGTCGAGGGCGGTCAGCACGAGGCGGCTGAGGCGATCGACAACCACGCCGCGGTGCTGTGGCTGCTGCTCGAACGGCTGCGCATGCTGCGCGACGGCGACGTCGACACCGCGCCGCACCGGCAGCAACTGCAGCGCGTCACCGCGGGCGTGCCGCCGATCGTCGAGATCGTGCATCGCCAGGTGATCGCCCCCGAGGACGCCTTCCGGATGGCGCCGGGATTCGTCAACTTCGCCACCGTCGCCAGGGGGCAACTGCTCGCGAACGATCGCCGCGGCGAGATCCGCGCACCGGCCGCCTGTCACGTGGTGTTGCCGCTCTATCAGGCGCAGGGTGACGACGGCTTCTTCCTGGCGCGTCGCGTTCGGCCGTTCTGGTTGTCGGTCGCGCGCTGGCTGCGCGCCTGGCGCTGCGACGCGTTGGTGCGGTTCCTGCCCGGGGTGCGAATCGACGCGGCGGATCCCGACACGATCCTCGTCAACCCGGTGGTGGCGCGCTGGTTCGTCACCGAGGTCTTCCACCTGCTCGGCTTCCGCAAGGAGAAGCGACGCGGCGATCGGCTCGCGTTCACGCGCCGCCGATCGCGCCGTGAGAACGCCCGGCTCTGAACCGGCAGGTGGCGCTCGAGGCTCAGGCGCTGACCAGGCCGTAGAAGGCCGGATCCGCCACGGGCGGCGTCAGGTCGGGCGGCAGCAGCAGCGTGCGCGCCGCCCAGATCTCGGTGAACACCCGGTACTGCAGCGCGGTCTGGTCGAGGTAGGCCACGCCGTCGCTGCCGCCCGTGCCGACGCGGCGGCCGATCACGCGTTCGACCATGCGCGCATGGCGTTGGCGGAACGTGAGCATCGCCTGCTCACAGGCGATCAGCGCATCGATGATCTGGCCGGGCCAGCTCAGCAGCGGCAGCGAGCGGTTGCTGTCGACGAACAGGATCGCGGCGCGCAGGCGGCGCACGAACGCGCGGCGCTCGTCCGGCACGTCTTCGGCGTGCAGGTGGCGGCGTGCACCCTGCAACTGGCCGCGGTAACGGGCGCGCAGCCGTTCGACGTCGCTGGCGGTGAGCGCCTGCACCCCGACCGAGTGCGCGATGGCGCGTTCGCAGAGCCGCTCGTGGCCGGCGAGGAAGTTGTCGATGAAGCCCGTCACCGCCGCGTCGTCGCCGTCGTCGCCGGGCGAACTGCCGTCGATCGGGGTGCGCTGCAGCCACTGGTCGACGGCGTGTTTGAGCGTCGGCAGGTCCGCCTGACGGCGCAACACGCGCGCCAACGCCGGCGACGGGCTGCCGTCGTGGCTCTTGAGCGCTTCGGTGTAGCTCTGTTCGTTGCCGAACGGGATGCGCTCGTGGTCCGACAGGCCCATCAGGATCTCGATCTCCCGCAGCTGCGCCGACTGGAAGCCGCTCGCCGGGCTGAGCTTGTCGCGGAACACCAGGTAGTCCTGGGTGCGCATCGTCTCCATCAGCCGGAAGTGCGTCGCGGCGAGGTCGAAGCAGATGGTCACGCGTTCGACGCACTTGACCGCGCCGGCCAGCGCCTCCTCGGGCACCGGGTTGCGCGCGAACAGGTCGCGCGCCGTCTGCAGCTCCCGCAGCACCAGCTTGAACCACAACTCGTCGATCTGGTGGATGACGATGAAACGCACTTCGTCGTCGCCGAGCTCGGCTTCGCGCGCAGCGACGCCGGTCTGCAGGTTCAGCAGGTCTTCGACGCGGATGTAATCCCAGTAACTGGTCGGACGCGGGGCGCTCATCCCCGCAGGTTACGTCAGCGCTTGTCGAGGTTGAAGTCGAGACGCACGACGTCCTGACCGGGGCCGACCACGAGCGTCTGTTCACTCTGCTTCATGTCGAGCAGCATCTCGAACGGGTTGTTGTTCCCGGTCTGGCGGCTGGCGTGGATCTTGTAGGTTCCGGGCGGCACGCGCTTGAGCAGGCTGTAGGTGCCGTCACCGGCGCTGATCGCGGTGGCCGAGAACATCATCTGCGTCTTCTGCGCCTGACTCTGGGCCTGCTCGGGAGCCGTGTTCGGCAGGCGGTTGCCTTCGGGTTGCGGCACCGTGACGGTGATCTTGATCTGGCCCGTCGGCAGGCCGGTGACCATGGTCCGGCCCTGGACCAGTGCGCCGCGCGCCAACTGCACGACGCCGGCGTCGACCACCTGGCCCTCGGTGGCGAGCGTGATGTCGACCGCCGAGCCTTCGCAGTAGTCGGGGTGGTGCACACGCACCATGTAGTCGGCGAAAGCGAGTTTGGTGACGCGGAAGCGGCCCTGGCTGTCGGTCTTGACCTGCGTGGTGGTGTGCTTCTCGGGGATGAAGGTCCGGAACAGGTCGAAGAACCCAGACCCCGCGCCGAGCGCCCCGTTCATGTCGGTGCTGACCGTCGCCCCGGCGACCGGGCTGCCGCGATCGTCGATGATCGTGCCCGTGATCACGCCGCCGAGCGTCAGGGTGACCTCGACCTCGGGCGACGGTCCGCCGGCCTGGACCGAGAACGCCGGCGACAGCGTCTTGGCGTGATCCTTGTCGGTGATCTGGAATACGAACTCGCCGGCGGGCAAGCCGCGGATCAGTGCCCATTCGCCGTCGTAGTCGGCGGGCGTGATGCGGCGATCCTGGAACTCCGGCACGTTGCCGATGCCCAGCGGGTTGTTCGGGAAGTGGCGCTTGAGCGCGACCTTGTAGGCCTTGACGGGCTGACCGTTGGCGCCGAGCACGCGCAGCTTGGCGAAGGCGCGTTCCTGCAGCACGATCTTGACCTCCGTGTCGCCGGTCAGCACCGGCGTCAGCTTGGCTTCGCCGAACTGCGGCGCGTTGGTCAGCAGCTGGTAGGGGCCCTCACGCAGGCTCGGGAACATGAACGCGCCGTCGCCGGCCGAAACCGCCTGCGCGGTCTGCGGCGTCTTGGCGCTCAGGCCCGAAGCGGTGATCGCGACGTTTGCGACGGGCTTGCCCGCAGCGTCGACGACCACGCCGGCGATCGGCTGGCCGCGCACGACCTCGATCGTGAACTCGTTGATCATGTCCGGCTTGATCGGCTGGTTGAGCAACGGCGAACTGGCGTAACCGGACGCTTCGACGCTGAGGTTGATCAATCCCTGGCGCGGCGCGTTGCCGAAGCGGTAGTTGCCGCTCGCGTCCGTTTCGACGTACAGGCCGCGCTCGCGGCCCGGGGTTGCCACCATCGAGTGCGCCTGCTGGCTGTCGGCCAGGAACACCGCCGCGCCGGCCACCGGCGCCATGGTGCCCTCCTCGACGACGCGGCCCTGCACGATCACGCCGACCTCGAGCTGCAGATCCGGGACGGTGATCCAATCGTCTTCGCGGACCTTGAGGCCCTGGTGGTTGATCTCGGGGTGTTCGTCGCTCACGACCCGCACGTCGAATGTCTGCCCGGGCCGGCGCACGCCCAGCGCGAACGAGCCGTTCGCTTCCGTCGTGGTCATCGCGGCCGGTGGGGTGATCGTGCCGGTCTTGTTGGCGAGGAAGACCTTGATCGGGTCGTTCATCGAACTCTCGAGCAGATACACGGCGACGCCACTGGCGGGCGCGCCGGTCGGCAGCAGCACGCGGCCGCGCACTCCTTGCGGCGCGTCGGCGTAGGCCTCGCCGCGCACCGGCTCGGCGGCGACACGCGCCGTTTCGGCGGGCTTGGGCGCGGTCACCTCGGCGGCGATCGGCACGACCTTCGGCGGCTCGGTCTGGGTCGGCTGCTGCACGCTGACCGCAGGCTGCTCGGGTGTGATCGGCGCGACCGGTTCGGAGCGCTGCAGGAAGTAGTATGCGCCCACGCCGGCAGCGGCCAGCAGGACGAGGGGGGCGGCGATCTTGGCTGCTTGGGACATCGTCGAACTCCTCAGGAAACAGGCGCAGCAGAATGCAGGGTGGTGGTGACGCGGGCCAGTTCCTGGCCGGATGGCGAGGGCGGCAACGCCGCGCGCGGGTCGAACTTCGAAGTGGGCGAGATCTTCATCGGTCCTGCGGAAGGTCCAGATCGCAGGCGACCTCGCGGCGGCCGGGGGGCACGGTCAGCAAGGTCGCCGAGCGCTGCATCTGCAACAGTTGGTGGATCGGTTGGCTGGCGGGATCGGCGCTCACCACGGCGAAGGCGCGCAGCTCGTAGCTCCCGGGGGGGACGCGGCGCGGCATCGTGTAGTGACCGTTCTCGTCGGTGGAGGCTTCGAGCCGGACCGGGTCCGTGCTCGGGCCGGAATCCGCCGACGACGAAGTCAGTATGACCCGGATCTGGCCTTGGATCTTCCCGGCGACCGTGGCTTGTCCTTGCACGATCGTCCCAGAGGCCAGTCGCACCGGCGCGATCACCCGGGCGCCCGGCTGGTGCAGATCGAGATTTCGCACCAGCGTGCGGCAGGCTTCGGCATGTTCGACGACCAGGTCGTAGCTGCCCAAGGCCAGCATCGGCAGCTCGAAGCTGCCGTCAGGCCCGGTCTTGGCGATCAGCGGCGTGACCTTCGCAGGAGCGGCGCCGGCCAGCATGCGCCACAGCGGATTGTCGGGGGTGGCGCCCTGGGCCTGGGTCGACACCGTGGCGCCGCTGAGCGGCAGGCCCGACTCGTCGAGAACCCGGCCACGCACCGTCGCCCCGGCGGTCATCGTCACCGCAACGGCCAGACTGCGCGTGTCCGCCTCGATCCGGAACGGCGCCGACAGGGTCTTGGCGTGGCCTTCGGCGCTGACCTGGCAGACGTAGTCGCCGGGCGGGATGCCGACGATCTCGGCGCTGTCCGTCATGCGGTCCAACCGCACTCGTTGTTCGGGCACGTCGGCGAGCAGACCGAGGTCGCCGTGGCTGACCTCGACGAGACCCGGATCCTTGTTCGGGAAGTAGCGGCGCACGGCCACCTGGTAGCTGTGCAGGACCTGGCCGTCGTCGTCGCGCACCGTGACCTGCAGCCGTGCGCGCGGCAGCATCTGCAGGCGCAGGTCGAGTCGGGTCGGGATCACTTCGGGCAGGTCGAGGTTCTGGAAGCCGCGAGCGAACACGCGCACGCGGTGTTTGCCGGCGGCCAGGCCATGCACCACGAAGCTGCCGTCGGCGTGGCTCTGGCCGAGCAGCGGCTGCCCCGACGCCGTCATCGGCCAGGCCTCGATGCGCGCGCCCGCGATCGGCCGGCCGCCGTCGTCGACAAGGGTGCCACCAAGGCTGTGACCGGGGCGCAGCCCGAAGTTGACCTCGACCGGCTTGTCGGCCTGCAACTGCACGTTCTGTTCGAGCACCGCGGCGAAGCCCGGGGCCACGGCGGTCAATTGCACCGCGCCGCGCAGCGGGGCGTTGGCGAACTCGTAGAAGCCGTTGGCGTCGGCGTTGGCGACGAGGCCGTTCTCGCGGCCCGGCAACGCGCGCAGCACCGTGTCGTCGAAGACCGTGCCGGCAACCAGGGTCACGGTCGCCTGCGGCACCGGCAGTTCGCTGCCCTCGACCGTGACGCGTCCGCGCACCACGGCGCCACGCGCCATCACCAGGCGGCCCAGGTCGTGCCACTGGCCCTGCTGCAGGCGCAGTCCGGTGACGCGCGTGTCGGCGCGCCCCGGTGCCAGCAGATGCACTTCGTAGAGGCGTTCGGTGGCGACCGGCAGGCCCAGGGCGAAACTGCCGTCGTCGGCGCTGTGGGTCGCGGTCGTCGGCCCCGGCAAGAGGCCTTGCTGCAGCATCGCCGGCAGGGCCAGGGGATCGTTGCTGGCGCTCTCGATCAGGTAGACCGCGACCGCGGCGAGCGGCAGGTCGCGTTCGTCGACGACGGTGCCGCGCACGCCCTGCGCGAAACGCGCCCGGGCCCGGTTCTCGTCGAGCGGTTGGGGTTCGGCCGCGGTGCGTTCGTTGGTGTCGGCGCTCGGGCCGTCCGCGACCACGGCCGGCGCCGCGGCAGGGCTGTCGGGGAGCCCCGGCAGTGGTTCGGTCCCGGTGACCTGCGGCAACGGCGCCGGCGGCGGCGTGCGCCCCAGCGTCCACCACAGCGCGGCGGCGATCACGACCAGCAGGCCGACGCACCAGGGCAACCAGCGAGGCAGCTTCACGCGGGTCCGTGCCTCGCGCGCAGAACGTCAGGAACGATCGACATCGGGGCGAGAAGGATAGGGCGTCGGCGGCGCAGAAGCAGGAGTTCCTGCACGCCGGGCGTGACAGACGCAGCACGGTGCGAATTCTTCCCGGCCGGCTTTGGCGTCGCGGCGGAACGACCGAGCTCGCTTGTGAAGGTGCGGGCGCCGACTACCGTGGCGCGCGCGTGTCCCGACCGGCCCTGCAGAACCTGGCCCTGTTCGCCGCCGCGGCCGTCGCCGTCGTCGGCCTGGTGTGCGGCCTGTCGTGGTCGCCCGACCTGGCCGACCGGCTGCGCGACGACGCCTTCTACGAGTTCACCTGGGCCGCCAACGTCGCCGCGGGCAAGGGACCGTCGGTCAGCGACGGCGTCACCACCAGCGGCGTGCAGCTGTTGTGGAGCGCGCTGCTGGTGCCGTTCGCGTGGCTGTTCGGGGCCGCGTCGTTGCCGCTGCTGGCGCCGTGGTTGGGGCTGCTGCTGCACGTGGCGACGGCGTTGTCGTGGTTGCGTCTGGTGCAGGACCGGACCGTGGCGGTGGTGCTGGCGCTGTGCTGGTTCGCGCAGCCGCTGCTGTTGCACGAATGCCAGAACGGTCAGGAGACGGCGCTCGCGTGTCTGTGTGCGGTGCAGTTGTGGGGCAGCCGGCGGTCGGGCACGGCGCGGTTCGCGACCTGGGCGCTGCTCTCGGTGTTCGCGCGCAGCGACTTGCTGGCGCTGGTGGTGGTGCTGGCGTGGCGCCGCGGCCTGCGGCAACTGCTGGTGCCCGTGGCGGTGTCGTCGGGCTTCGTCGGCGTCAACCTGATCCTGGGTGGTGGGCCGTGGCCCGACTCGGCGCTGCCGATGGCGTGGTTGTGGCGCAACAACTTCCTGGCCACCGGGCCGGACACCCGCGAACTGCTGCTGCGCCACTGGTGGTTCGCGCGGCCGGTGTTGTTGGGCGGACCGTGGACCGTGGTCGGCAGCTTCGGTGTGGGCTGGTGTGTCTACCGGTTGCTGAGGCCGCGGTTGCCGAAGAAGTGCCGCTGGCTGCCGCTGCTCGCGCTCGGCGCCGCGACGTTGCTCGGTGGGCACGACCTGCTGGTGCCGTGGATCGTCGCGTTGCTGCTCGCCTGGCGGCCCCGGTCCGCAGTGCGGTCCGTGCCGCGCGAACTGCTGTGGCTCACCGCGGCGCTCGGGGCGATCGTCGTCGTGCATTGGGCGGTGCGTTGGTATCCGCGCGACTACTACCTGGCGCCGGTCGTGCTGGTGCCGTTCGTTGCGGTCGCCGCGGCGGGGCGCTGGCGTGGGTTGCTGCTCGTGTTCGTGCTCGGTCAGGCCGTCGATGCGTGGCGGTTCGTGGGGGAGCCGCTGGCCGGCCAGCGCGAAATGCAGCTCGCGGGCCGCTGGCTCGAGGCGGTGTTGCCGGCCGGCGAACGCGTCGGCTGCTTCAACTCCGGGATCGTCACCTTCGCACAGGGGCCGCTCGCCATCGGCTCACCGCGTGGCGTCGTCAACCTCGACGGCGTCGTCGATCGGCGCACGTTCGCGGCGCTGCGGCAGCGGCGACTCGGCGCCTGGCTCGATGCGCAGGCAGTGCGGTACGTGCTCGACAACGCCGCGCAGTTCGTCAGCGACCCGGCGCTGCCGCACGCCAACGGACAGTGGTTCGCGCCCGGCTTCGATGCGGCGCTCGACCTCGTCGAAGTGGCGCGTTTCGACGTGCCAGGCGTCGCGGCGCTGCGGCCGGGCGCGGATGGCTTCCGGCTCTACTGGCGCCGCGACGCCGGGCGACCCGAGCCTTCGCCGGCCGCGACAGCGCGTGTGCTCGGCAGCGATGGCCGCGGCGGATCGGTGGTGCTGTTGCCACTGCCGGCCGGCGCCGTGGTGCAGGTCGAAGACGGCGACGGCCGTCGCTGCGACCTCGCCGCCGTCGACGTGGCCACGCAGTTGGTGATCAGCGTGTCGGCAACGGACCGTGGCACCGGGCGGTTGTTCGTAGCGGGCCGCGACGATCCCGTATTGGTCCTGCCGCCGTTGTGACGGCCGTGGGCGCCTGTTCCAATGCGGCACCGTTTCCCGCCCGTCACTCCTCGATGAATCGTCTCACCCTCAGCGAACAGTTCTTCCGCGACCAGGCCAGTGCCCAGGCTTCGGGCGGTCTGTCCACCGTGCTCAACCGCTTCAGCCTGATCGGTCGCATGCTGGCCAGCGAGATCATGCGTGCCGGCTTCGTCGGCAAACTCGGTTACACCGGCACGACCAACGTGCAGGACGAGGACGTGCGCGCGCTCGACGTGATCAGCAACGACACCGTCAACCAGGTGTTCGAGAACGTGCCGATGGTCAGCGGCATCGCCAGCGAGGAGATGGAGGACGTGCACCTGCTGCACGGCACCGGCGACGGCAAGTACGTGATCTCGGTCGACCCGCTGGACGGCTCGGGCAACGTCGACGTCGCCGGCCAGATGGGCACGATCTTCGGCATCTACCGCCGCATCTCGACCAGCGGCCCGCCGACCCTCGCCGACTTCCTGCAGCCCGGCAAGAACCTGGTCGCCGCCGGCTACATCCTCTACGGGCCGTGCACGATGATGGTCTACTCGTCGGGCGGGCCCGTGAACGGCTTCACGCTCGACCGATCGATCGGCACGTTCTTCTGCACGCACCCCGACCTCAAGATCCCCGAGGGCAGCGGCGCCTACTCCGTCAACGAGGCCAACGAGGCCAAGTGGGATGACAAGACCCAGGCGATGGTGCGTGCGTTCCGCATGCAGCAGACCGATTGCGGCAAGCGTTCGGCGCGCTACGCCGGTGCGCTGGTCGGCGACTTCCACCGCACCCTGCTCAAGGGCGGCATCTACATGTATCCGGGCGAGATGAAGAAGCCCGAAGGCAAGCTGCGTCTGCTCTACGAGAACGCGCCGTTGGCGTTCTTGTGTGAGCACGCCGGCGGCGCCGCCTCGGACGGCAAGCAGCGCATTCTCGACATCCGGCCCGAGAAGTTGCACCAGCGCACGCCGCTGTTCCTGGGCAGCAAGGGCGACGTCGAAGAAGCCGTGCGCCGGTTGTCCTGAATTGTAGTCCTGACTGTTGTCCTGACTGATGTCCTGATCGCACCCTCGCGGCAGCGCGCAGAGCCGCGACAAAACCCTCGCGCGTCGCGTCTCCGGCGGGGAGGATCGGGGCATGAATATCAAGGAATGCATGAGCAGTGACCCGCGCGGCGTGCGCACGACCGACCGTCTGGACGCGGCCGCCCGGGTGCTCTGGGAACAGGATTGTGGCTTCGTGCCCGTTCTCGATGCCGTGGGTGGACTGATCGGCGTGGTCACGGATCGCGATCTGTGCATGGCGTCCTACACGCAAGGGCGCGCGCTGGCCGAGATCCCGGTGTTGAGCGTGATGTCGCGGCAGGTGCGGGTCACCCGGCCCGACGACACCGTGACCAGCGCGATGGCGGCGATGCAGGAGATGCAGGTGCATCGCCTGCCGGTCGTCGACGTGCACGGCCGTCTGGTCGGCATCGTCTCGACCAACGATCTGGTGCGTGAGGCGGTGACGCGCCCCAGCGCCGTCGACGCCGGCCAGGTGCTGCGCACGCTGGCGGCGATCGGCCGTTCGCGCCGCGCTCCGGCCAAGGCGCCGACCACCGAAACCGCGGTTGCGGCGCCCAAGGTGATCCCGAGCCAGGCCGCGGCAGCGACCGTCGGTGTGATCAGCGCGGCGAACACCGGCGCGGCGAAGAAGCCCGCGGCGAAGGCCAAGCCGGCCGCCAAGGCGAAGACCGCGGCCCGCGGCAAGTCGAAGAAGAACTGATCGGCCGCCACGTCGCATGCCGACGCCTGCATTCACCGTGGTTGGCGAGGCGTCGCACGACGGCGTCGTGCGCGTGCGGCTGGGCGGTTCGTTCGCGCTCGCCGACGGCGCGGGGTTGTGGCAGGAACTGCAACAGCTGCGCAGCCCTGCGGCGTTCGAGGTCGACGTCGCTGCCGTCGATCGGCTCGACGGCGGCTGCGCGGCGCTGTTGCAGGCGTGGGCGGCGCAACGGCGCCGCGACGGTGGGCAGGTGTCGTTCGTCGGCGCGCGCCAGGAGGCGGCGCATCTGCTCGCGCTCTACGAGTGTCGCGATCAGGCCGCATGCGAACGCGCCGAGCCGGCATCGAGCCTCTTGCTCGACGTCGGTGACGCCACGGTGGCGATCGGCAGCGCGACGCGCGCGATCCTGGCGTTCACGGGCGACCTCGTGGCCGGCCTGTGGCGCGCCGTGTGGCGTCCGCGCACCGTGCACCTGGGCAGCTTGCCGCGGCTGATCGAGAACGCCGGCGCCGACGCGGTGCCGATCGTCGCGCTCGTCAACTTCCTGGTCGGCATGGTGCTCGGGCTGCAGGGTGCGATCCAGTTGCACCGCTTCGGCGGCGACCCGTTCCTGGCCAATCTCGTCGGCCTGTCGGTGGTGCGCGAACTCGGTCCGCTGATGACCGCGATCCTCGTCGCCGGTCGTTCGGGCGCCGCCTACGCCGCCGAACTGGGCACGATGACGGTCAGCGAGGAAGTCGACGCGTTGCGCACGTTGGGTCAGGATCCGCAGCGCTTCCTGGTGTTCCCGCGGGTGCTGGCCCTGGTGCTGGTGGTGCCGATCCTGACTGCGGTCGGCGACCTGTTGGGCTCGCTGGGTGGTCTGGCGATCGCCGTCTTCTACCTCGATCAGCCGCCGGTCGTCTACCTGCAGAACCTGCAGCGCGCGGTCGGTTTCCTCGACGTCGTCACGGGCCTGATCAAGAGCGTGTTCTTCGCGCTCGCGGTCGGCCTGATCGCGTGCCAGCGCGGCCTGGCGACGCGCGGCGGCGCGGTCGGGGTGGGGCGTTCGACGACCTCGGCGGTCGTGGTCGTGTTGTTCACGCTGGTCGCCATCGACGCCGTGTTCACCTGGGTCTTCTCGCTGCTGGACTGGTGATGCGACGCATCCTCGACGTGCGTGATCTGGCGGTGGGCTACGGCGGCGAAGTGCTGCTCGACGAACTGTCGTTCGACGTCAAGCAGGGGGAAGTGTTGGCGCTGCTCGGCGGATCGGGCTGCGGCAAGTCGACCGTGTTGCGCACCCTGATCGGGCTGCAGCCGCCGATCAGTGGCCGGGTGCACTTCCGCGGTATCGGCCCGCCGGAGCGGGCTCTGGAACCGCCGGCGTTCGGCGTGTTGTTCCAGTCGTCGGCCCTGTTCGGTTCGGACACGCTGCTGCAGAACGTGCTGCTGCCGCTGGTCAAGTGGACCTCGTTGCCCGCCGATGCCGCCGAGGCGGTGGCGATGGCGCGGCTGCGGCTCGTCGGTCTGGAGCCGTTCGCCAATCACCTGCCGTCGGAGGTCTCCGGGGGCATGAAGAAGCGCGCCGGCATCGCCCGGGCGTTGGCCCTGGAGCCGTCGATGTTGTTCCTCGACGAGCCGTCGGCGGGGCTCGACCCGATCACCTCCGCCGAACTCGACCAATTGATCGTGACGTTGGCGCGCGACCTCGGTGTTAGCATCGTGCTGGTGACGCACGAACTGCCGAGCATCCTGGCCGTCGCCGACCAGTGCCTCGTGCTCGACCGCGCCGCCGGCGGCATCATCGCGCGCGGTTCGCCGCGCCAGCTCGCCGAACGCAGCACCGACGTGCGCGTGACGGCGTTCTTCCGACGTCAGCCACTGGCCGGGAGGACGAAGTGAGCGCGCCCGCCAACCGCTGGAAGCTCGGCCTGTTCGTGCTCGCCGCCTCGGCCGTGGTCGCCACCGGCTCGGCGTGGCTCGGCGTGCACAACCTCGAACGCGCGTCGCATCCGGCGATGGCCTACTTCGACGAGGCGCTGACCGGGCTCGAAGAGGGCTCGCCCGTGAAGTTTCGCGGGGTCAGCATCGGCGTGGTGCGGCGCATCCGCGTCGGCCCCGACAAGAAACACCTCGCCGTCGAGGCGGCCCTGTACGACGACTACCTGGTCGACCTGGGCTTCGATCCCGTCAATCTCGACGACCTGAGCCCCCTGCCGGAGAACCTGCGCGCGATGGTGGTGATGTCGTGGGTGACCGGTACGGCGTTCATCCAGGTCGACTTCTTCCCGGATCCGCCCAAGGGCCCGCAGCTGTTGCCGTTCCCGGCGCCGCCCAACACCATGCGCACGGTGCCGAGCACCGCCAAGAGCCTCGAGGACGCCAGCCGCGAGCTGCTGCGGGAACTGCCGGCGATGGCGTCGGCGACGCGTGAGTTCGTGCAGCTGCTGAACACCGAACTGCAGGCGGTGCAGGCGCCCGAGCTGAGCCGCCGCGCGCAGAAGCTGCTCGAGACGATCGAGCAGAAGGTCGCCGAGTTCGACGTGCGCGGCACGGTGAACTCGGCCGACGCGACGCTGCTGGCGGCGAGAGAACTGATCGGCGAATTGCGCACGGTGCTCGGTGGCGCCAGTCTGGTCGAGACGGCGGCGACCGCGCGCGCCGCCCTCGACCGTCTGGGCGCGGCGTCCGATCGCCTCGGCGCGGCTTCGAGCGACGTCGCCCAGCAGACCGGTGACCTGACCCGGGAAGTGCGCGAACAACTCGGCCAGCTGCGCGCGACGTTGACGGCGATCGAGAAGCTGGCCGAGCTGCTCGAACGCGACCCGGGCGCGCTGCTGCGCGGCCGCGGCGCGCCGCCGCGTTCGCCGATCGAGGAACGACGATGAGCAAGACCGGTGGAGTTCCGTGGGCTGGCGCACGCTCGCTGCCGGCGCCGTCGCTGCTGTTGCTGTTGCCGCTCGCGGCGAGCCTTGCCGCCTGCCTGTCGCCAGCGCCGCCGGCGCCGCCCGTGCGGTGGTTCGATCCGTCACCCGCACCGGCGGCGGCGCCGACCTCCACCGCGGCGTTCCGCTGCCGCGCCGCAGCGACGGTGGCGCGCGAGTTCGTGTTCCGCGTCGGGCCGCGGGAGCTGGTCTACGACAGCGAGCACCGTTGGTGCGCCGAGCCCGCGCAGCTGGTCGAGGCCGCGCTGCAGGCGCACAGCCAGCAAGGTGCAGCGGCGCCGAATGCCACGTCGCCGTTGGAGGTGCTGGTCGACGCGTTCGAGTTCGACCTCGTCGCCGCGCCGACGGCGCGAGTCGTCGTGGTGCTGTCGCGGGCCGGCGCGGTGCCGCGACGACTGGTCGGCCAGCACGTCGCCTCGAGCACCGACCCGGCGGCGTTGGCCGAGGCGATGGCGACGGCGCTCGGTGACGTCGTGCAACAGGTGCTGGCCGCAGCGGCCGGCGCGCCGGATCGCTGATCAGCGCCTGGCGGCGGGCAGATCGGGCGAAGGCGTGTTGGCCAGGATGCGCGCGAGCGGCTTGGGCAGCTGTGCGGCGGCGTTCGCTGGCAACGCGGTGGCGACGCGGCAGCGCCAGGCGCGCAACGCCGGGCCGAGCTCGGCGGCGGTGGCGCGCGGGTCTTCGAGCAGCGCCAGCAGTTGGCGCTCTGCCATCGGGTGACCGGCCAGCAGCAGCGGGTGCCAGTCGTCGGGGTGAGCACGCAGCGAGTCGCCGGACGGCAGCAGGCGCGCCAGTTCAGGCGGGTTGCCGGCCTGCAGCAGCAGCGTGGCGATGGAACGCCGAGCCGTGGGATCCTTGTCCTCGCGGAACAGGTCGCGCAGCAACGGCGCGGCGCGGGTGGGTTCAGCGCGCGCCAGCAGGAACGCCGCGGCGCGGCGCACTTCGATCGGCTGCTCGCGAGCGGCGGCGAGCTCGCCGCACTGGTCGAGCAGCGCCGCCGATGGCGGGGCTGCGAACGCGGTCAACAACGCGGCTTTGCGCGCCGGCTCGATCGTGCCGAGCACATGCTGCTCGAGCACCACGCGCATCTGCGCGCCGCCCAGGCTCAGGACCGCCCGCGCGGCGACCGTCAACAATCGTGGGTCGGTAGCGGCGAGCGCTTCCACGGCCAGTTCAAGGGCCTTGGGCTGGCGGCGCGCGGTCATCGCCTGCAGCGCCGCGGCCCGCACGCCGGCGTCGGGATCGTGCTGGGTGATGTCGGCGAGCACGTCGGCGAATACGTCGTCGAGCGCGAGGTCGCGCTGGCCGCCGTCGTCACCACAGTGTCGCAACACCGCGAGTCGTTCACTGGTGCTGCCGCGCTGCAGCAATCGCCGCAGTGCGGCTTGATCGAAGCTCGGATCCAGCGGCAGCAGCAGGTGCAGCAGCAGCGCGCGCGTCTGTGCATCGCCGGCCAGGTCCTCGTCGAACAGGCGCCGCAGCGCTGCCGTCGCGCTGCTCTGCGGGCGCAGTTGCAGGCCGTGCAGCAGCGCCAGCAAGGCGTCGTGCTGCCGTTTGCTGCTGCCGCGCAGGAAGCCGGCGAGCACCTCGCTGACCAGGCTGGCGGACTGTTCTGCAGGCAACAGGCCGAGCGCGAACGCGGCGGCGACCCCGCCGGGCTCGGCGCGTTTCTGGGGGGTGTCCAGGTACTCACGCAACACGTGGGTGACCCCCGGGGTCGCCAGCAACCCGAGTGACAGGATGCCGTAGATGCGCGCGGTCTCGTCGCGGTCCTTGGCCATCGACACCAGCGTGTCGTGCCGCGGCGCCGTGCCTTCGGCGGCGACGATCAGGGCCGCTTCGCCGCGCACGATCGGGTCGGCGTTCAGCAGCAGCCGGGCGCAATCGGCGGCGACCAGGCGTTCGAGTGGCGGCGCAGGTTGCTGCGCGTGGGCGGAAACGCACAGCGAGATCGCGCACAGCAGGTGCCTCAGCTGGCGGCCGTCGGCGGGGTGGCGGGCGCGTCGGCGGTTCGCGGGAAGGAGAGGCACGGCGGGAAGGAGGTCGAACTGTGGCGCAGCGCCCTTAGTATCGCGGCTCGACGGAGCGCGGTCGCGTACGAGGCGCACGAAACGGTCGGTCGCCCGTTCCTGACACAGCAAGGCCTGTTCCGTGCACGTGCGGCGCCGTCCTGAGATTCCCGATGCGAGTTGCAGTCTTCGATGGTTGGGCCGGAGTCGCCGGTGACATGTGGGTCGGGGCCTTGGTCGACGCGGGAGTGCCGTTGGCGCCGCTCGCCGCCGCGGTGCAGTCGTTGGCGTTGCCCGGGGTCGAACTGCGCGCCGAGCGGGTGCTGCGCTGCGGTTTGACCGGCACCCATTTCACCGTGATCGAGCACGGCGCGCCGGCCGACGCCTTCGTACCCGTGGTGGCGTCGAAGTCGCCGCTGCTGACCACCGAGGTCGGGCACACGCACCGCGGCCTGCGGGAGATCGAGTCGCTGCTCGCCGCGGCCGATCTGCCCGGGCCGGTGCGCGACCGTTGTCGCCAGGTGTATCGCGCCATCGGCGAGGTCGAGGCCGCAGCCCACGGTGTGTCGATCGACGTGGTGCACTTCCACGAGGTCGGCGCCGTCGACACCATCGTCGACGTCGTCTGCGCGTGCCTGGCCATGCACCTGGCCGGTTGTGAACGCGTGCACGCCAACGGCATCGAGGTCGGTTCGGGCACCGTGCGTGCCGCCCACGGTGTGTTGCCCGTTCCCGCGCCGGCCACCGCCGCGCTGTTGCGTGGCATCCCCGTGCGGCAAGGGGGGCTGCGCGGGGAACGCACCACCCCGACCGGCGCCGCGCTGCTGCGCACCTTCGTCGACGCGTTCGATCAACCCGTGAGCTTCACGGCCGACGCCGTCGGTTATGGCGCCGGCACCCGCGACGACGCCGACGTTCCCAACCTGTTGCGCGTCTCGCTCGGCACCCTGACCGAACCGACCTCGGCCCTGGACCTCGTCGAACTGCAGTGTCACGTCGACACCGCCACCGGCGAACAGCTCGGTTGGCTGCAGGATGAACTGCTGCGCCGCGGCGCCACCGACGCGTTCTGCTCGCCCGTGCAGATGAAGAAGGGGCGCCCCGGCGTGTTGCTGACCGTGCTCTGCGACCCTGCTCACGCCGCTGCCCTGCGCGACCTGCTGCTCGCCGAGTCCACTACCCTCGGGGTTCGTGAGCACCGCGTGCGCCGGCACGTACTCGAACGCTGGCAGGAGACCCGCGACACACCGCTCGGCGCCGTGAAGTGCAAGGTCGTGCGGCTGCCCGGCGGCCAGCTCGTCGCCCGCCCCGAAGACGACGAACTGCGCCGCCTGTGCACCGAGCACGGCCTCGGCCGCAGCGAAGTGCTGCGCCGGGTTGGGTACTGAACCGGGTACAAACCACAACCGGCTGCCGCGCAGCGGCAGCCGGTTGTGGTTTGTACCCGGTTCAGTACCCTACGCGCGGCCCATGAACTCGCCGGTGTCGGTGCTGACGCGCACCTTCTCGCCGACCTTGATGTGCGATGGCACCTTGATCACCAGGCCCGTGTTGAGAGTCGCGGGTTTCTGCACGTTGCTGACGGTGTCGCCGCGCGCGGCGTCCTCGGTCTGCACGACCTCGAGTTCGACGGCGGGCGGCAGCTGCACGGTCAGGGCCTCACCCTCGCAGAACACGACGGTGCAGTTGCTGTTCTCGACGATGAACTGCATCGCGTCGCCGATCACCTCGGCGTTGAGCACGAACTGGTCGTAGTTCTCGTTGTCCATGAACGTGAACCCGAGCGAGTCCTTGAACAGGTACTGCGCGTCGCGCGAATCGAGGAAGACGAGGTCGAGCTGATCGCTCGTCTTCATGCGCACTTCCTTCTGGCGCCCGTTCTTGAGGTTCTTGAGGTTGAGGTGGTGGATGGCCCGCAGGTTGCCCGGGGTCAGGTGGTCGTAGCGGGTGATCTGGTAGAGGTCGCCCTCGTAGCGGACGACCATTCCCTTCTTGGCTTCGGTGACGCGGATCGCCATGTCAATGCGGTGCTGGGGAGATACGAAGAGGAGATTCGGGGCCGGACGTGGACCGTACGGGGCGAGCAGGATAGCCAACATCGGCCCGCACCGCGAGGGTTGCCTGGGAGGTCGCGCCCGCCTCCAATGCGCGCATGGCCCTCTCCTCGTCTGTGTTCGATCGCCGTCGATTCCTCGGTCTGTCGGCCGCCGCGCTCGGCGCCGCCGCGTTGCCGGCTCGCACCGGTGTCCTTCGGTGGTCGCCGCCGGTCGCGAACGCCGGCGAACTGTTCGACATCAGCCTGGCCCAGTGGTCGCTGCACCGCACTCTGCGCAGCGGCGGGCTCGACAACCTCGACTTCCCCAAGAAGACCCGGTCCTTCGGCCTCGCCGCGGTCGAGTACGTGAACCAGTTCTGGAAGGACAAGGCGCGCGACGCCAAGTACGTGGCCGAGCTGAAGAAGCGCTGCGACGGCGAAGGCGTGCGCAGCGTGCTGATCATGTGCGACGGTGAGGGAGCCCTGGGTGACGCCGACGCCAAGAAGCGGCAGCAGGCGGTCGCCAACCACCATCAGTGGATCGAGGCGGCCAAGACCTTGGGTTGCCACAGCATCCGGGTCAACGCGCAGAGCAGCGGCAGCTTCGAAGAGCAGCAGAAGCTGGCCGCCGACGGCCTGCACCGACTGTGTGAGTACGGCGACAAGTTCGGCATCGACGTGATCGTCGAGAACCACGGCGGCTTGTCGTCGAACGGCAAGTGGCTCAGCGAGACGCTGAAGCTCGCCGATCACCCGCGCTGCGGCGCGCTGCCCGACTTCGGCAATTTCCGCGTCGGCAAGGACGAGGAATACGACCGCTACCGCGGCACCGACGAACTGATGCCGTTCGCGCGCGGCGTCTCGGCGAAGTCGCACGACTTCGACGACGCCGGCAACGAGATCCACACCGACTACCGGCGCATGCTGGAGATCGTCGTCGTCAAACACGGCTATCGCGGCTGCATCGGCATCGAATACGAAGGCGGCAAGCTGGCCGAGGACGACGGCATCCGGGCGACGCAGAAACTGCTCGAGACGGTGCGCGCCGAACTCGTCGCGCGGCTGGCCGTGCACAAGGCCGAGACCGAAGGCAAGAAGGTTGACTCGTCCGGCAAGGACGACAAGGGTGGGCGATGAACGAGCGACTGCAGAAGCTCCAGGCCTATCCGATGCTGCAGCTGGCCGCCTGGCGGCGGCAGATCGAAGCGCGCAAGGTGCCCGTCTTCGACTTCGGTACGGGGGATCCGCGTGAGCCCACGCCGACGCTGTTGCGCGATGCCCTGCGCGAAGCGATCCCCGAGGTCAGCCAGTACCCCGGCAACGACGGTCTGCCCGCCCTGCGTGACGCGGTCGCGGCCTATCTGTCGCGCCGCTTCTCGGTCAAGGTCGACCCGGCGACCCAGGTCTTGCCGACGATGGGCAGCAAGGAGGCGCTGTTCCACCTGCCGATGACGTTCGTGCAGGTGCCGAGCGAGAAGGACCTGGTGCTCTACGGCGAACCCGCCTACCCGGTCTACGAGATCGGCGCGTTGTTCGCGGAGGCGTGGACCTACGCGGTGCCGCTCGGCGTGCACAACGGCTACGCGATGGATCCCGACGCGCTGCCCGAATCGGTGCTGCGGCGCGCCGCGGTGGTGTTCCTGAACTACCCGCACAATCCGACGGGCTTCTGTCTGCCGGACGCGCTGTTCCGCCGCTGGGTGCAGGCGCGTGAGGAGTACGGCTTCGTCTTGGTCAGCGACGAGTGTTACGTCGACCTGCACCACGAAGGCAAGGCGCCGCGCAGCGTGCTCGAGTTCGGCACCAGGGGTTGCCTGGCCGTGCACTCGTTGAGCAAACGCTCGGGCATGACCGGCTACCGCTCGGGTTTCATCGCCGGCGACGCGGATCTGATCGCGACCTACAGACGTTTCCGCGCCGGCATGGGCACGACGCCGCAGGAGTTCGTGCAGGCCGCCGCCGCGCTGGCCTGGAGCGACCCGGATCACGTCGAGTTGCGCCGTCAGCTGTTCGGCCAGAAGCGCCAGGTGCTGCTCGACCTGTGCAAGGCGCGCGGTCTGCGGGTGCACGGCAGCAAAACCGGGTTGTACGTCTGGATCGAGGTGCCGGACGGCAGCAACGACCTCGACTACGCGGCCCTGTGTCGCGAGAACGGCATCGTCGTTGCGCCCGGTCGCTTCTTCGGCGCCGGTCAGGAGAAGTTCGTGCGCGCGGCGCTGGTGCCGACGCTGCCCGAATGCGTGGCGGCGGCCAGGGTCTGGCCGAAGTAGGGCGAACCGAAGCAGGTCTTCCTGATCAGCACTCGCACGTGCCGGTCAGCGCTCGATCGGCAGCCCGGCGCCGATCCAGTGCGCGATGCCGCCGCGCACGTTGGTCAGCTTCACGAAGCCCATCTGCGCCAGGAACTCGCACGCGTAGACGCTGCGCGCGCCGTGTTCGCAGTAGACCAGCCAGTTGTCGTCGGGGTCGAGTTCGGCCAGACGCTGCTGCAGTTCCTGGATCGGCAACAGCACGACGTCGCCGGGCAGGCGGTGGCTACGATGCTCGGGCTCGGTGCGAACGTCGAGGATGCGCAGGGTCGGATCGTTGGCCAACTCGCGCTGGGCGTCGTGGGGGTCGAGGTCGCGGAAGGACATGGGGCGAAGATGGTAGCGTGTGGCCTTCAGGTGCCCAGCGCGGCCGCGATCCGATCGAGCATGCCGGGCACGACCTCAGCCGCCCGGCCGGCGACGAACTGGTCGGCGAAGTGGAGGTTGTGCGGCTCCTCCAGCGACTGCACCCAGGTGGTGGCGCCGTTGGCGCGGGCGACCTGCAGCATGCCGGCGGCGGGGTAGACGAGGCCGCTGGTGCCGATGGCGACGAAGTGTGTGCACTGCTGCAGCGCGTGTTCGATCCGATCGAGGTGATGCGGGATCTCGCCGAACCAGACGATGTCCGGGCGCAGGCGCCCATGGCCGCAGGCGATGCACGGTACGAAGCGTTCGGGGTCGAGGTCGTCCAGGCCGCGTTTGCGGGCGCCGCAGCGTTCGCAGCGCAGCGACAGCAGTTCGCCGTGCATGTGCAGCGGCGTGCTGCCGGCGCGTTCGTGCAGGTCGTCGACGTTCTGGGTGATCAGGGTCACGGTGTGCCCGCGGGCGCGTTGGGCCTCGGTCCAGGTCGCGAGGTGCAGGTGCGCGGCGTTGGGCACGACACTGCCGAGTTGCGCGCGGCGTCCCTGGTAGAAACGCCAGACGAGCTCGGGGTCACGCGCCCAGGCCTCGGGGGTCGCGACGTCCTCGAGTCGGTGGTTCTCCCACAGTCCGCCGGCGTCACGGAACGTGCGCACGCCGGAGTCGGCGGAGATCCCGGCGCCGGTCATGATCACGAAGCTGCTCGGCATCGCGGCAGCCTAGATCCCGGTCCACGGCGTGCGCAAGCGCGGCAATTCGGCCCGGCGGCCCCGGTGCCGCGCCCCGTCGGTTCGCGGTTCGCTACCATGGGCCGCCACTCGCCGCGGGCGCCGCGCGCCCGCTCCCTCGAACACCCGGAGGTCTCATGAAGAAGGTTCTCGCCTGGCTCCCCGTCGCGCTCGTGTCGCTGTTCGCTGCGAACGCCACCGCGCAGCTGACCCTGACCACCACGTTGACCAGCAACAACGGCGGCAACGTCGGCGGCGCGGTGCACTTCGATCTGACGGTGCTCAATCCCAGCGGCGTGTTGCTGTCGCAGATCGATGCCAACTGCGCCAACCCGCGCGGCACACCGGCGGCGATCGACATCTACATGACCGCGGTGAACGGCACCTACGTCGGCAACCAGGTCAACCCGGCGCCGGGTGTCTGGTCGCTGCGCGCGACGGCGCCGCTGGTGACCGCGGGCTCTGACGTGGGCGCTCCGGCGATCCTCAACAACCCGATCCCGCTCGCGCCCGGTCGTTATGGCGTCACCATCGTGCACCGCGGTTGCGCGGCCCGCTACACCGGCACGGCGACGGTGCCGCCGACGCAGACGACGTTCTCGAACGGCGACATCCAGATCGACACCGGCACCGCCCAGAACACGCCGTTCGTGAGCGGCGCGTTCAGTCCGCGCGTCGCCAACGTGGTGGTGCACTACGCGGTGCTGGCCGCCGACGTGTGTGCGTTCTCGGCCGACGTCACCTCGGGCACGAGCCCGTTGATCGTCAACTTCACCGACCGTTCGGTGACGCCTTCGGGGCCGGTGACCGCGTGGGACTGGGACTTCGACGGCGACAACGTCAGTGACAGCAACCAGCAGAACCCGCTGTTCGTCTTTCCGGCGTGCGGCGACTTTCCGGTGCGGCTGACGGTGACGGCGCCGGGCGGCCCGGTGACGACCACCTGGAACGCGCACGTGCAGGTCGATCCGCTGGTGGCCGGGTTCACGGCGACGCCCGATCTGGGGCCGGCGCCGCTGTCGGTGTTGTTCACCGATACCAGTTCGTCGACGGCCAGCCTCTGGTCCTGGGACTTCGACGGCGACAGCGTGCCTGACTCGAGCTTGCAGAACCCGTCGCATACGTTCGGCCCCGGCGCCCACGAGGTGTCGCTGACGGTCGTCAACGGTTGCCGCGCCGAGGTCGTGAAGAAGCGCATCACCGTCGCCAGTGACACGTTCGACACCGGCGGTGCGCCCAACAGCTTCGTCAACCTCTACTCGGTGGCGTTCTTCGACCTCGCGGTCACGGCGACCGAAGCGCTGTCGGTCTGCGCGATCGACTTCCGCAGCTACACCCCCGAGGGCAACCCGATGGTGGTCGACGTCTATCTGACCGACACGACCTACACCGGCAAGATCACGACGCCGGCGGTATGGCGCAAGGTGGCGACCGCCACCGGCGTCACGCCCGGAACGGCGTTGCCTGCGCAGTTGGTGCTCGATCGACCGATCCTGCTGCTGCCTGGACGCAGCTACGGCGTCGGCCTGCATCACATCGACAACGCCTCGTACTACGTCAACCTGACCGCGCCGGTCAGCAACAGCGACCTGACCCTGACGCCGGGTGCCGTCGCCTACTCACCCAACGGCCCGTTCACCAACGCGGCGCCGTTCTCGATCCGGCAGTGGGTGGGTCGCATCCACTACAACCGCCGCACCCAGGCGCCGCAGGGCGTGACCACGTGGTTCGGTCGCGGTTGTCCGGGCTCGCTCGGTGTGCCGACGCTCGCGCCGGTCGGCAACGAGCGTCCGACCTTGGGCTCGGTGACCAACTTCGCGTTCGGCGGCCTGCCGCAGAGTGTCGTGTTTCAGCTGATCGGGTTCAGCGACCAGCTGGGACCGCTCGGACCGCTGCCTCAGGACCTGTCGCTGTTCGGTGCGCCGGGCTGTGAACTGCACGTCAGCCCGGACTTCAGCAACGTGCTGTTCGGCGCCAACAACAGCGCCAACTGGGCGTTCACGGCGCCGCTCGATCCGGCGCTCGCCGGTCTGCTGTTCTTCGCGCAAGGGCTGGCGCTGTCGCCGGGCAGCAACGTGCTCGGCGGCGTCACCACCGATGCCGTCGGCGTGATGCTCGGTGCGTACTGACGCCGCAACCGGCCTCAGCGCGAACGTTGCCGCGAGCCCGTGCGCGGCTGCCTCTGGCTCGGGTCGCTCGGCGCCGGCGGCGGCGCTTCGTCGAGCTTGAGCAGTTGGCGCACGGCGTCGCGCATCAATTCACTTGCGGACCCGTAGGTGCCGTTGCGCACCTGCTCGTAGATCGCCTGGGCCATCTCCTGGGGCAGGGCGATGCTCAACTGGGTGACGCGCGGGGTCTTGACCATCGCCGCAGCATACGCGGGCGGCGCCGGGAGCCCGCAGATCCCGGCTCAGACCGCCCGCGTCGCGACGTAGTTCCAGCTCGTACCGGCGCCGAACGACAGCAGCAGCGCCAGGTGGCCGGCGCGCAGCGGCGGTACGACGACCTGCTGTGCCGGTCGGGTCAGGTTGCCGTGGCCGTCGCGCTTGGCGATGGTCTCGTAGCGGATCTCGCCGTGCAGGATGCGCTCGAGGGCGATGCCGACGCTGGCTGCGGAGGTGTTGCCGTGCTCTTGCAGGGTCAGCGCCATGCGTTCGTACGGGATGTGCATCTGCTCGGCGAGCTCCTGGTCGAGCACCATGTTGGCGCCGTGCGGCACGAAGCGATCGACGCGCTGGCCGATCGCCGCGCGCAGCCGTTCGTCTTCCTTGGTGGGATGCTCGTGCGTCGCGAGCTGCGCCAGCTCCGCCTCGCTGACGACGCCGGCGCGGTGCAGCACGGTGAGGAAGCCCGGCTCGGGCACCGTGCGCCGCACGAAGCGGTAGACCTTGCGGCCGTCCATGTGGAACAGGTGGTCCGGCGCCTCGGGAGGCGGCGTCTTCAGCCGCGCCGCGATCTGTTCGCTGCGCACGCGCCCGCCGAGCTGCGCCGCGAACGCGGCGTGCTGTGCCGGATGGTTCCGCGGGTCGAGCACGCCGCGTTGGTAGATCGAATCGCGGTCGGGCACGGTGCGCAGGAACGACCCGAGCACCTGCAGATCGGGAACGGCAGCGTCGCTGTGGCTGCGGCGGTCGGTGACCACACACGCGGTGGCGCCGTCGCCGAGGATCATCGCGCTGCGATCGGTCCAGTCGACCATGCGCGTCGCGACGTCGGCGCCGATCACGAGGACCTGGTGGTTATCCCCACCGCGGATCATCGCCGTGGCCATGATGATGCCGGCGACGAAGCTGGCGCAGCCCTGCTGCAGGTCCATCGCCGCGGCGTTTGGCATGGCGTGGCCCAGTTCGGCGAGCCGTCCTTGGATCAACGCCGCGCCCGCCGGGTAGACGAAGGTCGACGTGTTGGTGCCCATCAGCACCAGGTCGGTGTCGGCGGCGCGAACTCCTGCGCGCTGCAGGCTCTGCAGGGCCGCCTGCACCCCCAGGTCGACGGCGTCCTGATCCTCGCTCGCGACGCAACGGCTGCGGATGCCCGTGTGTTCGCGCACCCATTCGGCGCTGACGTCGAGCCACGGCATGCCAGCGAGCAGTTCTTCGTTGGTGAAGACCTGTGCCGGCAGGGCGGAAGCGACGCCGGTGATGTAGACGGGGACGGCCATGGCAAGACGGGGTTGCTATCGGGGAGCGTGTGCTGCGGCCAAGGGGGGAGCGGCGCAGGCCATTGTCGCATTGTGCGTAGTCGTCCCAAGTGGCGTGTCCACTTCCTGGAGGCGTTGCCGCAAGGATTGCGTATCGGTGGTGCGCATCGCGGCTCCTGCGGGTTGCGTTCACGGGTTCGGTTGTCGGCGGTCTGCCGCTGTCAGGCGCGATGAACGCCTTCCTCGTGACTCTCGCCGCGCTCCTCGCGACCGCGACCCTCTCTGCCCAGGCGCTGGTCACCGACCTGCGTCCGGGGAGTGGTAGCTCCAACCCGATCCATCCGGTGACCATGGGAGGGGTGCTCTACTTCCTGGCCGACACGCCGTCCTACGGCGTCGAACTGTGGCGATCCGACGGCACGGCGGCCGGGACCTGGATGGTCAAGGACATCAACCCGGCGCCCGGGGTCAGTGGCTTTCCGCAGGTGCTCACGCCCGAGTTCGTGGTGCTCGGTGATCAGTTGCTGTTCTGGGCCAGCGATGGCGTCAACGGCATCGAGCTGTGGCGCAGCGACGGCACGGCGCTCGGCACCAACATGATCGTCGATGCCGTGTCGAACGGCGACGCTTCGCCGATCAACTTGACCGTGGCCGGCGATCGCGTGTTCTACTTCGCGAGCACACCGGCCTTCGGCAAGGAACTGTGGATCAGTGACGGGACGCCGACGGGAACGCACATGGTGGTCGACTTCTGCGCAACCGCGGCCAACGGCGCCGGTGATCGCAGCAACGTCGGCCAGCTCAAGGGACACATCTGCGCCGACGGCGACGGCGTCAACTTCCTCGGTAGCAACAGCGTGTTCGTGAACCCGTGCTTGTGCCACAGCGACGGCACGGCGGCAGGCACTCATGTCGTCTCGGCGGCGGCGGGCTACGCGGAGTTCATCACCGTGCTCGGCGCGGGGATCACCTTCTCTTCGTACTCGAGCGCGGCGGGTTACGAGCCATGGTTCAGCGATGGCACGGCGGCGGGCACCGTGATGCTCGGCGACCTCGAGGCCGGGCCGACATCCTCGGTCAACTCCCCGGGACCGGCGTATCAACCACGGGTCTTCGGCGGCCGCGTGCACTTCATCGCCCGGACCACTGCACATGGCTACGCGCACTGGACCAGCGATGGTTCGCCAACCGGCACTCAGGTGCTGTTCGCGCCGTTCCTCGCCGATCCGTTCGCGCGGGTGCGCGCCCTGCGCCCAGCTGCCGACCGTGTCTACCTGCAGGTGAGTACGCTGGCGGAAGGCAGCGAGCTCTACAGCACCGACGGCGTCGCCGCCCCCTCGCTGGTGGTGGACTTCAACGCTGGTGCCGGCGACGGCTTTGGCGGCGTCGGTTCGTGGTTGCAGGTCGGCCTGGGCGGCGTTGCGGTCACGGCGATGCAGAGCAGCAATTCGGGTGGTTACGAACTGGCGGTGACGAACGGCAGTGCCCTCGGCACTCGGATCCTCGTCGACCTCGCCAACGGCAACGGCAACTCCTCGGCGCCGCGTGACTTCACGCGCGTCGGCGCGCGCATCTTCTTCTCGGCATCCGACAACGGGCAGACCGGTCGCGAACTGTATGCACTGCCGGTCGACACGCTCGGCGCCGCCGAAGCCGAGAACTACGGGCAGGGTTGCGCCGGCAGCGGCAACCTGGTGCCACGCATCGCCGCGATCGGCGCGCCCGTGCTCGGAAACGCATCGTTCGGCGAACGGCTCGAGCAGGGTATGCCCGCGGTGCCGTGTGCGCTGTGCGCGTCGTTCGCGGAGGCGTCGGTCGCTGTCGGTGGCTGCACGATCCTGATCGTGCCCGGCACGATCACGTTCTACGGCGTCACCGATGCCCAGGGCCGGTTCGGCGCGCAGGTGCCGCTGCCCAACGATGCCGGGTTGCTCGGCCTGCAGTGGTTCACGCAGGGCATGGTGCTCGATCCGGCCGGTGGGCTCTACGGCGCCGCCAGCGCCACCGACGGCCTGCGCATCCGGCTCGGTCGCTGACGGTTCACGTCACCTGGACGGGCGGTCGGCAGGCTGCATCGCCTGCAGCATCTGCTGCAGCGTGTGCTGAAGGTCGGCGGCGACGTCCTGCATGCCCGTCTGCGTGAGCGTGTCGACACTCGCGAAGCCGGTCGCGAGCGTGAAGCCGGTTGCGCCCGCGCTGGCGCGGTGTCGCCAGCTGCGCACGAACTCGACGCCGACGGCTCCCGTGCCGGTCACGAGTTCCCGCTTGAGCTGCAGGAACTGGCCGAGCTCGTCGCGTTCGGCTGGGCTCAAGTGCTCGGCGTGTTGCTGCACCACCTGCTCGACCGAACGCGGCGGCGCCGCGGCGAGTACGTGGGTGGCGGGGGGTGCGGTGAAGGTCGCATCGCGCGGCCGCTGGCGTTGCAGTTCCTGCCAGTCGATCCGTGCGTCGGTGTCACTGCTGCCGGTGTCACCACAGCCGGTGTTGCTGCTGTCGATCTCGAGCGCGTGTGCGAGTCCGACGACGAGCTGCGCCAGTTCGTGTTCGGCCGAACTCGGCGCCGCGTGCGCCAGGATGCGCGCGGCCCGCACGCGCAGGTCGAACAGGTCGAGTTGCGCTGTCAGCAGCGGCCGGCGTGCGCGCGGCGGCAGTTCGGGCACCCAGGCCAGGTCGCTGAGCACGCGGCGGGAGGTCGAGGCGAAGGTGGCGTCGAGCGGTGCGGTGGCGTCGGGCGTTCCGGCCGCGGTCAGCGGCGTCACGTTCGCGACGGCGCGGTCGCCGCGCATCCAGAACCCGATCGACCAGGCCAGCATCAGCAGGGCCGCCGCCGCCACGATGCGCATCGCGCGTTGTTCGCGGCGGTCCCGCCGCGGGCCGTCGTCGAGTTCGGCGAAACGTTCGCGTCGGCGCAACTGAAGCGCGCCGTGCACGCGTTCGCCGATGCCCGCGCCGAGGCGATGATGGGGCAGGTTGTGGGTGGCGCGGCCCAGCCTGGCCAACTGCTGCACCACGCGGGTGCACGCCGGACACCCGTGCAGATGCCGTTGCAGCGCGGCGCGCCGCGGCGCGTCGAGACGGCCGTCGAGCAACAGCGAAGCGAGCTCGACCACGCGGCCACAGACTTTGCCGACGAACATGCTCATCGCGAGTAGTGCTCCGCGAGAAGGCCGCGCAGCCGTTCGCGGGCGCGGTGCAGGCGACTGGACACGGTCTTGACCGAGATGCCGAGCACGGCGCCGATCTCTTCGTAGGCCAGACCTTCCCCGTCGCGCAGCAGGAACACCGAACGGAAACTCTCGGGCAACCTCTGCAGCGCGGCTTCGAGCGCGACCTGGAACTCGCGGTGTTCGGCGGTGGTCACCGCCGCGGGCGCGACGCCGGGCGGCAACGTTGCGAGCCGGTCGAGTCGGATGCGGTGCGCACCTTCGCGGCGCAGCAGGTCGAGGGCGAGGTTGCGGCCGACGCGGAACAGCCACACCGCCACCGGCCACGCCGGATCGTACCGGTGTGCGTCGCGCAGGACCCGCACGAACACTTCCTGCACGAGGTCGTCGGCCCAGGCGTGATCCCGCACGATGCGCACCAGGAAGCTGCACAGCCGATCGCCGAAGCGCTGCACGAACGCGTCGACGGCCGCCGCGTCGCCGCGCGCGGCGCGACCCAGCAGCACGTCGTCGGCGACGTGTTGCCAGTCCTCTGGTGGGCTCAACGACCAACCACTGCTGGTCATCGCGATCGGTGCGGGCTCTGGAGCATGGGGGGGCTAACGCTTGTCGGTGCGCGGCTGCAGTCTGCCACGATCGCTCGCCGGGCGGGACCCCGTGTTGGTGGCGCCCTTCGCCGAGTCGCCCTTCGTTTCGGAGTGCTTCGACGAGGGCGCGCGCCGCGAAGAGTCGGTGGCACGGTCGCTGGCGCGACCACCGCCGAGCGGTTGGTCGCCGCGCGGCAGCGGCGGCAGGCCGCCGCCGACCTCTCGTTCGACCTGTTCGCGCAGCTTGCGCAGCATCTCCTCGGCGTCGAGGTCGGGCAGCGGCGGCAGACCGACCGGGCCGGCGCCGCCCGCGCCGCCGCCAGCCGGCGCGGGCCGACCGTTCTCGGTGCGTTCGTCGACGATCTTCTTGCCGTTGACGACCACGACCTTGTGGGTCACGGTGTGCGAAGAGCGCGACGAATCCGACGACTTGTCGTCGGCGTTCGCCTTGGCTTCGGCGCGGGCCTCGGCCTTGCCCTCGGCCTTGCCGACCTGGGGCCTGGGCGCCTGGGCCACGAGCGTGGCGGTGAACAGCGAGCAAAGGGAGAGCGACAGCAGCTTGGCGTGTGGCATCGGTGTCGGGGTCTTTGAAACGGGACACCGGGCTTACGAGGCCGCGGCGCCGTCTGCCCCTGGATTGGTGGCGGATTCGGCGGCACGGGCCCGACGTCGATCCGTCGCTCGGGAAGAACTCCCGCCGGCGCCACGGCACGCACGTGCGGCGCGGCCCCGGGGCGTTGGGGATGACGCGGGACACGTCTACGCTGCGCGGCGTGTCGACTTCGCGCAAGGTGGCGTCCAGCCTCGCGGCGCTGGCAGGATGCGCCCTGTTGTGGCTGCTGATCCTGCTCTGTCGCAGTGGCCCAACCGTGCAGGCGGAACCGTCGACCAATGATGGGGACGGCGCGGCGGCAGTCGCCGATCGCGCTGCGGCAGTGCACGAGGCCGCGACGGACGCGAGCCCGAGTCGCGAGACCGTGATGGCCGAGGTGTCCGATGCAGACGTCGCCGCGACGACGATCTGTGTCGTGGACTGCGATGGCGAACCGGTGGCGGGAGCCGAGGTCCTGTTCGTTCCGCCCGGTGCATCGCGCGCGCAACCGACCACGACGGGGGCGCGTGAGGCGGACCTGCGCGCGCGCGGCAGCGTCGCGAGGACCGACGAAGCCGGCCAAGTGGTGTTGCGGGTGGCGGCGGGCACCAGCGTCGTGGCGCGCGCCGGGCGACAACGGGGCGAACTCGATCTCGGCGCCTTCGACGCGTTCGAACAGCGTTCGTTGCGGCTGTGGCTGCGCCAGTGCGCATCGCTGACCGTCCGCGTCGTCGACGCCGAGGGCCGGCCGGCGCCCGGCCAGCTCGTCAGGCTGCGCGGGGATCGGGTGACCAGCGCAGAGGGTGCGCTGCGGGTCGACGAGGAACTCGGCGTGACCGACGCGCGCGGCGAACTGTTCGTCGAGGACCTCCTGGCGCGGTTGGACCTCGCGGGTCGCCTCGTCGACGCGGCGCTCGAGGTCTGTTGTGAACGTCGCGTCAGCGACGTCGAGGAAGTCCAACTCGCGCGTGCTGTGCTGCCGTTCGCGACGCTGCAGGACATGGTGCCGGTCGAACTCGTCGTGCCCGCCGGCGGCGACCTCGCGGTCGTTCCCGTGGATGCGCGCGGCAATTCGATCGGGGCGTGCGTGGTGCTGCTCGACGAGAGCGACGCGGTGTACGACCTGCGCCCCGAGGTCGAAGGCGACCGCCACGTGTTCCGGCGCGTGCCGGTCGGGCGGCGCTGGCGGGTCCGGGCGTCGCTCGCCGGCGTGAGCGCGGAGCGCGTCGTCGCTGGACCTGCCGCCGCGTGCGAACAGATCGTCGTCCGGCTGCCGCTCGACGTGCTCGGCTGGCAGATACGGGCGCGCGTCGTGCGCGAGGATGGCGTGCCGGTCAACGGTGCGCGCGTCCAGCTCCGCTGTCCGGGGCTGGGTGGCGGCGCATGGGAGCAGGCCTCACGTCCCGATGGCTCCGTGGTGTGGGGAGCGACGTTCCTGGCCGGCTCCGTCGGGCAGGTGGATCAGGTCTCGGTCAAGGTCGATACGCCGCTCGCCGAACCGCTCACGATCGCCGTCGACAAGGTCCTGGAACCTGGCGTCAGCGATCTCGGCGACCTCGTGGTGCGCCCGCTACGGAACGAACGGCTGCTCGCGTCGGTGCTGCTGCACAGTGCAGGCGGCGTTCTCGACGCGCGCGCGTGGGCTGTGCTCGCCGTGCGGGACGCAGAGGGGTGGCAGACCGCGACGACCCTGTGTGGCCGCGTCGATGGTCGACTCGAGTTCCGCGGCGTGCCACCGGCAGCGGCGCTGTACGTGCGTTGTGGTCACCCCGACTGCGTCGCGACTGGATGGTTGCCGATCGGGCTCGGGGAGCACGAGGACATCGCGCTCGAGCGATCCGCGCGCCTGCTCGTCGCCGTTCGCGCGCCGCCAGTACCGCCCGATGCCCTGACCTTGTCGCTCGTTTCGCTCGACACGCAGCAGACTCACGACGACGGCTTCGACGCTGGGCAGCAACTGTTCCGCTTCCAGGGGCTGCGGCCAGGGTCCTACCGGCTGGTGGTGCGCTTCGACGGCTCGCCGATCCACGAAGAAGCGCGACTCGAACTGCGCCCCGGCGAGCAGCGCTGGCCGGCGCAAGGCGCGCTCGACCTGCGCGCGGTCCCGCGCGCCTTGTTGCTGGCGGCGCGTGACGCCACGGACGGCCACTTCGTCTACCCCGAGATGCTCGCGGTCGCGGCGGACGCGACGACGTTGCCCGCCGAGGACGAGTGGAGGGTGCGAGAGGAGTGGTTCGTGCAGCCGCCCGTGCCCGAGGATCTGCTCGTGCGCCATTGGGACTACGTGCCGGCGCGGGTGCGTACGCCGCTCGACGACGTGCTGCTGCAGCTGCAGCGGGCCACGGTGCTGGAGGTCGAACTCATCAACCCCGAGCACGACGCGGTCGTCGGCCGCATCGTGCATGACGCCGTTACCGACCCGATGCTGCGCGCTTTCGACGAAGGCAAGCCGCACCGCGAACGCTTCGACCTGCAGGAGTTCAGCAATCCCGCCTTCGCGCCCGGCAGCATCGTCGAGTTCACCGTGGTCCGCGGCCGGAGTGCCGGGCCGCCGCGCCGTGTCGTCGTCGGCGCGCAGAGCCCGCAGCGCGTCGTGCTCGAGTGAGACGGCGACGTTGGCGGCGTCGATTCAGTCCAGGTGCCCGCGATCCGAATCGCCCATCTCCACCCCGCCACCGGGGAAATACTCGCGCCACCGCCGCTCGACCTTCGCCGCCGTGTCCGGATCGCAGAACAGTTCCTTGGGGTAACTCGGCTTCATGCGTGCGTCGATCACGACCGGTGGCGTGTAGCTCGGCTGCAGTCGCACGAGGTCGACGGCGCGCGCATGCAGGTCCGCAGCCGGTTCGAAGCGCGTGAACGTGGTCCACAGGAAGTTGATCGAGGACTTGCAGGCCTGTTGCGCGTCGTCGACGAGCACCACCAGCGGCCAATCGGCGAGCGCCGGTACACGGGCCAGCGCGGCGGCCGCACCGCGGTCCGCGAACGGCGGGCCCTGCACGACCAGGCAACCCTTGCAGAACACCTCGGCGCGCGTGAACGGCGGCGGCAGCTCGCCCGTGAACACGTCGGGCAGCGCGCGTCTGGGTTCACCGAGTCCGAGCAACACCCCTTTGCTGCCCTTGTTGACCTCGGGCCCCGCGTAGTCGAGCGTGTCCATCGACAAGCTGCCGAACACATAGAGGTCGCTGCGGAAGTCGGCGCGCGCGAGCACATGTTCGAGCGTCTTGCGGAAGTCGCGCAGGTCGACGCGAGAATCGGTCAGCAGCAGGAACTTGGTCAGGCTCAACTGGCCTTCGCCGAGGATCCGGAACGCACTCTGCATCGCCTCGCGGCCGTAGCGTTCTTGCACGATCGCTGCCGACAACGAGTGGTATCCCGTCTCGCCGTACGACCACAGTTCACGCACCGACGGCATCGCCAGCCGAGCCAACGGCAACAGGAGTTCTTGCAGATAGTCGCCGAGGAAGAAGTCCTCCTGACGCGGCTTGCCGACCACCGTCGCGCACAGGATCGGGTCGTTGCGGTGCAGCAACGCCTTGGCGCGCAGCAGCGGATAGTCGTGTCGCAGCGAGTAGTAGCCGTAGTGATCGCCGAACGGGCCTTCGGGATGGCGTTCGCCGGGAGACACTTCGCCGACGATGCAGAACTCGGCGTCGGCGAACAGCGGCAGCGGGCTGTGCGGTGAGTGCGCCGTGCGCAGGCGTTGGCCGAGCAGCAGCGAACCGAGCAGCACTTCGGGAACGTTCTCGGGCAGCGGCGCGATCGCCGAGAGCATCAGCGCCGGTGGGCCGCCGATGGTCACGTGCACGGGCATCGGCCTGCCGAGCCGTTCGTACTCGGCGAGGTGGAAGCCGCCGCCCTTGCCGATCTGCATGTGCAGCCCGGTCGTGTCGTCGCTGTAGCGCTGGATGCGGTACATGCCCAGGTTGCTGCCCAGGCCGGCTGGGTGCTCGGTGTAGACCAGCGGCAAGGTCACGAACGGCCCGCCGTCTTCGCTCCAGGTGCGCAGCAGCGGCAGGCGCGACAGGCGCGCGGGGTGGTCCTGGTGCTGCAACAGCGGCGCGTTGCCGACGCGTTTGCGCCCGACCTTGAGCAGCGCGCCGAGCAGGTCGCGGTGTTCCCAGAGTTTGCCCAGACTCGGCGGCAGCAGCGTGTGCGGTGCGTTGGCGAGGCGCTGCACGAGCCGTTCGGGGTGCGGCCCGAACGCCAGCTGCACGCGGCGCGCGCTGCCGAACAGGTTGGTGACGGCGGGCCACGGCGAACCCTTGACGCGCTTGAAAAGCAGCGCCGGGCCGCCCGCGGCGATCACGCGGCGGTGCACTTCGGCGGCTTCGAGGTCCGGGTCGACCTCGGTCTCGATCTCGACCAGCTCGCCGTGTTGGCGCAGCACGGTCAGGAACGCACGCAGGTCGGTGAGGGGGTGGCTCATCGCGAGTTCTCCTGGGGCCACAAGAATTCGGCGACCAGCGCCGCGACGCGCGCGGTCGCACCGGGCGCGCCGAGCCGCTGCCGCACCGCCGCGAGGTCCGCGATCGCCGTGGCGCGCGCCGTCTCGTCGCCGAGCAATCGTTCGGCGGCATCGCCGACCCGTCGCCAACCGTCGGCGCCGCGAAAGCAGAACTCGGGTACGACCTGACGGCCGGCGATCAGGTTGGCCGCGGCGATCCACGGCACGCTGAGGATGTTGTGGTAACCGAGGGTGCTGAGCAAACCGCGCAGGTGGTAGACGACGATCGTCGGGTTGCCGTAGAGACCGGCCTCGAGCGAGCCGGTGCCGGACTTGGCCAGCACCAAGCGCGCGCCGGCGAGCCAGGCGGCGAGGGGGCCTTCGTGGTGTTCGACGAAGTCGGCCTGCATGGAGGCGAGCGACGTGCGCAGCAGCTCGGTGCGGCGCGGGTTCTTGTGCGGCAGCACCACACGCAGGTCGGGCTGCACGGTGCGCAACCGGCGCGCCACCTGCAGCATGCCGGGCAGGTTGGCGTCGATCTCGGCGCGGCGGCTGCCGGGCAACAGCACCAGCGTCGGCCGCTGCCTCACCGCGTCGATCGTTGCGGGATCGGGTGGGTTCTGGTCGAGTTCGTCGAGCAGCGGGTGACCGATGTAGGCGGCCGGAATGGCGAAACGCGCGAAGAATGCGGTCTCGAACGGCAGGATCGTCAGCGTCGCGTCGACGGCGCGCCGGTAGCGGCGCATGCGCCACGGCCCCCAGGCCCAGTACTGCGGCGCGACGTAGTGCAGCACCGGGATCTTGCGGCGTTTGGCGGCTTTGGCCATGACCACGTGCAGACCCGGATAGTCGACCAGCACGATCAGATCCGGCGGGTCGTCGCGCAGCAGTCGCAGGTAAGCCGCGAACGCGCGCAGGATCAGCGGCAACTGCCGCAGCACGCCGATGACGCCCATCACCGCGTGTTCGCTGAGCAGTGCGCGCACGTCAGCACCGGCGGCCTGAAGCGGGTGGCCGCCGAAGGCCGTGCAGCGCAGCTGCGCATGCGTTGCCTGCAGCGTCTGCAGCAGCCGCACGGCGTGGCCTTCGCCACTCGCTTCGCCCGCCGACAAGAACAGGTGCGGAACGGCGCCGCGGTGGGGGCGCCGTTTGGCGAAGAACTGCGCCAGTGCCGGGCGCGGGTCCTCGGGCGCGGCATCGGCGACGCCGTCGAGCACCTGCTGCGCGAGCCGTCGCCACTTCTTGCGCGCCGGCAGGTAGAGCAGCAGCCGCACCGGCGTGGTCAGCGCCCGCAGCAGTTCGCGCAGCAGCGTCAGCGACACTTCGAGCCAGATCATCGGCGGCCGCACCTCACAGCCGGGCGCGCTCGAGTTGCCAATGGGCGATGGCGTAGAGCATGACCAGCGACAGCAGCAGCCAGCTGGTCAGGCCCGCCTCGTTCACCACGTCGAACATCTGGCCCGGCCCGCGATTGCCGGCCATGATCGGTCCGTACCAGTCGAAGTCCGAGAGCCGGAACAACGACCCCAGGCGCAGCACCGGGATGAAGTAGATCGCCAGCTGCACGATCACGAAGCCGCCGACCCAGAAGGCGGCGTGCGCCTGTACCCGGCAACGGATCGACGCGACCACCGTCAGCAGGAACACCAGCAGCACGAACAGGGCGCTGTGCAGGCTGCACCACAGCACCCGATCGAGCGGCAGGCCGAACTCGATCCGGCGCGACACCGGGATGGCGAGCAGATTGGCGACGAAGATCGGCAACACGATCGCGATCAGGCACGGCCAGACCTTCTGCCACAGGATCGCGCCGCGCGACACCGGTCGGCTCAGCAGGAACTCGAACGTCATCGCTTCGCGTTCGCGCGCGAACAGGCCGGTGCCGAGCAGCACGCCGGCGGCGATGCCGGCGACGTTGGCGCCCTTGAAGAACAGTTGCAGCGCCATGTAGCTGAGGTAGGCGAAGTCCTCGTCCTTGTTGCGCAGCGCGTCCATCGCGCGCTGCATGAACTCGCCCATGCTGCCGACCGCCTTGGCCATCGCCGACGGCCGCTGCAGATCGGCGTAGAGGTCGGGCCACACGTAGACCGCGGGAACCATCATCAGCACCAGGATGGCCCCGTAGACCAAGGTCATCACGCGCACTTCGCGCCAGGTCTTGCCGGCGATCACGCGTCACCTCCGTGCCGTGCCGGCGGCGCATGCAGCAGCTGCTGGTAGAGCTCCTCGAGACGCACGATGCCGATCTCGGCGCCGAGCAGGGCGCCTTCGGGCAAGGTGCGCAACGCGTCGATCGGATCGACATCGCAGTGCACCAGCAGCATGCCGTCGGTCTCGGGGTGCAACAGCCGCACCCCTGGCGGCAGCTCGTGGCCCGGTGCGATGCGCAGTCGCATGCGGCGCGCCAGCTGTTGCCGCGCGGCGGTGAGCGTGGCCGGCGCGACGACGCGGCCCGCGACCAGGAACTCGGTGCGATCCGCGAGCGACTCGACCTCGGACAGGTGGTGCGACGACAGCACGATGGTCTTGCCGGCTTGTTTGAGGTCGCGCAGCACCTCACGCAGGAAGAAGCGCACCGTCGCGTCGAGCGCGCGGTCGGGTTCGTCGAGCAGGTAGACGTCGACGTCGGGTCCCAGCGTGGCCAAGATCGCGAGCTTCTGCTTCATGCCGGCGCTGTAGGTGCGCACACGCCGCTCGAGCGGCAGCTCCAGGCCCTGCCGCAGGCGGTGAAGCAGCGCTTCCTGGCGTCCCGGATAGAAACCGAGCGCGAAGTCGAGGAACTGCTGTCCGGTCATCTGCTGGTAGACCGAGGTTTCGCCAGGCAGGTAACTGACGCGGCGGCGCACGGCCAGGGCGTCGCGGGCCGGATCGAGGCCGAGCACGTTCGCGGCGCCGCCGTCGAGCGTCACCAGGCCGATCAGTGCGCGCAGCAGGGTCGACTTGCCGGCGCCGTTGGGGCCGATCAGGCCGAGCAGTTCGCCTCGCCTGACCTGCAGGTCGATGCCGGCGAGGGCCCGGCGTGTGCCGAAGGTCAGGGTGGCGGCGCGCACCTCGATCGCCGGTGCTGCCGCCACGTCGCGATGTGCGGCCGCAGAAACTGCCGGTGCGGTCACACGGCCTCCCGCAGGAAGTTGGCGAGCAGCGCCGGACCGTGCGTGGTGCGGAACGACTCGGGGTGGAACTGCACGCCGAACGTCGGGTGCTGGCGGTGGCGCAGGGCCATGCAGGCGCCGTCGTCGCTGCGCGCCGTGGCGAGCAGTTCCGGTGGTAGTTCGCCGGCCACGTACAGCGCGTGGTAACGGCACGCGGTCATCGGTGCGGGCAGTCCCGCGAACAGCCCCTGACCGTCGTGGTGGATCGCACTGGTGCGGCCATGCACGGGTGCGCCGCGTTCGATCGACGCGCCGAACGCGGCGCCGATCGCCTGGTGGCCCAGGCACACGCCCAGGATCGGCCGTTGACCCGACCAGCGCTGTACCACCTCGACGCAGATGCCGGCTTGCTCGGGGCGGCCGGGGCCCGGCGACAGCACCAATCCGCGGCAGTCGCCGGCGGCTTGCACGGAGATCCGGTCGCTGCGTGCCACACGCACGTCGGCGCCCAGCCCGGCGAACGCCTGCGCGAGGTTCCAGACGAACGAATCCTTGTTGTCGAGCACGAGGATCAACGGGGGCGACAGAGTATCGTCGCGCGCCGCGATGAACATCCTGATCGTCGGCCTCGGAGAGGTCGGTTCGTACCTGGCCAAGGTGTTGTCCACCGAGGGGCATTCGATCACCGTGATCGATCCGGACCTGGCGCGCATGCGCAAGGTCGCCGACCTGCTCGACGTCACTGCCGTGCACGGCGACGGCTCGCGGCCCGACGTGCTCGACCGCGCCGAGGCCGACAACGCCGACCTGATCCTGGCGGTGTCCAACGACGACCGCGTCAACATGCTGGTGTGCCTGTTCGGCAAACGCATGGGCGCCAAGAAGACCGTGCTGCGGCTGCGCGACACCTCGGCGGTGCGGCGGTCGAAGACGTTCTTCCGGAAGAACATCGGCCACGACCTGCTGCTGTCGCTCGACGATCTGGCCGCCGAGGAGGTGGTCAAGACGGTCCGCCAGAGCACCGCGCTCGGCGTCGAGAACTTCGCCGAGGGCAAGGTGCAGATGCGCCGTTTCAAGCTCGAGGAGGACAACGCGTTCGTCGGCCAGGTGGTCAAGGACCTGAAGATCCCGGCCGGCATGCTGATCACCGCGATCGATCGCGACCGCGAGGTGGTGATCCCGGGCGGCGACGACGACCTGCGCGCCGGCGACGAGATCTTCGTGCTCGGCGAACCCAAGGCGATCGCCACGTTCGAGAAGAAGTTCGGCAAGCGCCAGGGTGGCGCGCGCACCGTGGTGATCTTCGGCGGCTCACGCATCAGCCAGCAGGTCAGCCAGATGCTCGAGCGCGAACACATCGGCGTGCGCATCATCGTCGAGGACCGCGGCGAGGCCGAACGGCTGTCCGAGGCCCTCAAGGGGGTGGTCGTGTTGCACGCGGATGCCACCGACATGAACTTCCTGATGGAAGAACACGTCGGTGAGGCCGACGCGTTCCTGGGCATCTCCGACGAAGACGAACGCAACCTGATGTCGTGCCAGCTGGCGAGCAGCATCGGCAGCAAACGCACCGTGGCGCTGGTGCAGAAGCCCGACTACGTGTCGCTTTACCAGCGGCTGGGCATCGACGTCGCCGTGTCACCGCGTCTGTTGTGCGCCAACCGCATCCTCGCGTTCGTTCGCAGCCGTTCGATCTCGACGATCGCGACCATCGAAGAGGGCAAGGCCGAGGTGCTCGAGATCGAACTGCAGCCCGGCAGCAAACTGGTCGGCAAGTTGCTCAAGGACGCCCGCTTCCCGCGCGGTTGCGTGGTGGCCGCGGTGACGCGGGAGGACGGCAGCGTGGTGATCCCGCGCGGCGAAGACGAACTGCGGGCGCTGGACCAGATGGTGATCTTCGTGCTCGACAAGGTCATCGACGAGGTGCTCGAGCTGGCCGGGATCGTGCGGGAATAGGGGTGGGGCCGGTGCCCCTGGTTCTGCCAGATCCTGCGAACGGGAAACGCAACCGTCTCGCTGCTCCTTGCAGACCATGAAGCACACTTCTTTCCTGCCCGTTGCGTTCGCCATGACCCTCTGCCTGGGCCTGTCGGCGCAAGTCACCATCCCCGTCAACCCCAAGGCCACCTACCTGCGCACCGGCAGCGACCCCACCGCGGTGCCCGCGCCGGGCTTTCCGATCAGCGCAGTCGGTTCGGCGCCCGGCCAGCTGTTGTCGATCCGAACGACCGGCAACTACCAGATCAACGGCCTGGGCGGCGATACCCAGACCACACTCGTGGCGGTGTTCAGCAGCAGCGCGACGCTGTTGCCCGACGGACAACTCAATCGCGTGCCGGGCGCGCTGGCGGCGGGTCCCAACTGCGCGACGGTCAACGCCTACTACGGCAACCTGCCGACCGACATCGGCCAGGACTTCGTGGTCAGCCGCACCGGCTGGGACAACGGTGTGCAGGTGATCGTGCCGACCGGCGCGACGCACGTGTTCGTGGCCACGACCAGCAGCTGGTACGGCAACCACAGCGACCCGAACAGCAACTTCGCGGTGGTGTTCGAGACGGGCACCCCGGGCGCGCTGCCGGGCACGCGTGAGCACTGCAAGCTGTTGACCGGAGTCGGCGCGACACCGAGTCAGGAACCCGACGTGAAGACGGCGGCCGCGTTCTCGACGATCAACGCCGAGGTGCGCCAGATCTACGGTTTGTCGTCGGGCACCGTCTACATCCTGGCCGGCACCGTGTTCGGCACCAGTGGCCCGACGCCGGTCGGGCCGTTGCCCGGCATGCACCTGGGTGGTGCGGGGGCGATGTTGCAGATCGGCGCGGTGACCACGGGGCCCGCGCAGTGGAGCCTGTTCACGCCGCCCGGTTTCGGCGGCACGACGTTGCTGTTGCAGGCGGCGTTCCTGGATCCGAATGCGCGCAACGGCACCTACATGACGAGCAACGCGCACCAGATCCAGCTGCAGTGAGCAGCCGCGCGTTCGTCAGCGCTTGACCGGCTTGTCGACGACGATGTCGTCGGGCCGGAACTTGGGTTCCGTCGGCTGCGGATGTTGGCGCGGCACGGCGAGCATCTCCCGCACGCGGTCCATGCCGGCGAACACATAGTAGGTCCGGCCGCCCAGCGTGGCGCGGCCGGCGATCAGTCCGACGAACTCGTAGCCGGACTCGGCGACCCGCAGCACCGTGGCGCCGGCCGGCAGGTTCAGGCCGTCGCCGACGAGCACGTCGCCGCTGGCCTGGGGGTCGGTGGACAGCTGCACCGCTACCGACGTGGTGCTGCGCGGATCGGGCATCCACATCACGACCAGCTGGTCGTCGGGGGTGGGGTCGCGGTCCATGCCGGCCAGCAACATCGTCTTGAGGTCGATGTCGGCGCGGTGAAAGACGCTGCCGGTGGCGGTGATCTGGCCGTCGTCGACGAGCGGCGTCGGGCCCAGGAAGTAGTGCACGCGGCAGGCGCCGTCGGTGGCCGTGCGGCCCAGGGTCAGCACGCCGAACTCGGTGGTGGCCCCGAGCTCGACGCCGCCGGTGGTCTCGACCATCGCGACCGGTTGGGAGCGATCGATCCCGTGTTCGCCCGAGAACAACCAGGCGCTGCAGCCGCACAGTGTCGGGGCACAGAGCAACACGAGGGCAACACTTCGCATCGGGGTCACAGGCTATGCGAACGTGGCGGCGGCGGCCAGCGAGTCGCGCCGGCAGCCACCGGTGGTCGGTGACCGGCCCGAACCTGACGCCGGAGGGCTCGTCAAAGCAACTGGCCCAGGCCGACCAAGGCCAGACCCCCAAGGCCGATCATGCAGACCCACAGGACGTGGGCCAGCAGGGTCAGCAGCACGCTGACCCAGGCGCGGCGTTCGTGATGGAACTGCACGGCGGCCCAGGCGGTCCAGATCACCGGGAGCATGCCGGAGAACTGAGTCGGCACACCCAGCAGCGCGATCGCGGCAAGCAGCGCCTGCAGCAGCGCAGCACAGCCGTAGGCGTAGAGCACGAGGACCAGCTCTTCGGCGATGCTGCGACCGCCGCGCCAGAAGCAGATGCGCAGCGACAGCGCCAACAGCGGCAGCATCACCAGGACCAGCAGGATCGCCAGGTTGCTGCTCAGCATGTCGAGCAGCGTGCGTAACCACGCCGGTTCCTCATCGCTGCGGGTGATCTCGATGCGCGCCGGTTTGCTGCCGCCGATCAGGCGGGCGGCGACGAACGCCAGCGTCGTGCTGACCAGCGCCCACTTGATCGGGTTGGTGTAGCGCACGCGGCGGCCGGCGACGTAGTCGGTGACGACGCGGCCCGGGTGCAGCAGCAGGCTGCGCAACGTGCGCAGCAGCGGTTGTTCGAAGCTGGTGAGCTCACCGAACGACGTGGCCACCAGGTGACGCACCGACAGCGGTCGCACCGTGCTGCGTTGGCCGCATGTTGCGCAGAAGGCCGCCGTGATGGCGGTGCCGCAGTTCTTGCAGGTCGTGGTCACGAGGTAACGGGTCAGGCGGCGCGGCGGCGGGCGAGCGCCGCACCAAGGCAGCCCATCAGACCGCCGAACAGCATCGTTGCGACGATCCAGAAGGTGACCTGGGGCATGGCCAGGAACTGGAACTTGCTGACGCCTTCGGGCAGCAGCGTGCCGGCCGGCAGCTTGGTGTAGTGCGTGTTCCAGTCTTCGTGATCGAGTGCGATGTAGGTGATCACGACCACGGGAATGCGCGCCAGCAGCCCGTAGAGGATCAGCGTCGTGGCCAGCCGCGGCCAGGCGGTGAAGGTGACGATGCCGGCGATCGCCAGCAGCCCGAGCATGTAGGCGAAGCCCTTGGCCTCGGCGGGGGACTCTTCGTTGGGGAAGCTGATCAGGTCCGCGGCCCCGAGCGCGAACATGCCGCCGATCAGGACGACGCTGCCGATCGCGACCCGGAGCGCGGCTTTGCCCGCGTGTGCGGGTTCGTCGTGGAGTCGGCGCAGGCGCCAGCCGAACCAGAAGCCGAAGACCAAGATGAGCCAGGAGATGCCGAAGAGACCCTGGGCGGCTTTGCCGCCCGGCGCGGCGTTGCCGAACAGGGTTTCGTTCCAGCCTTGGATCTCGCCGATCAGGCGTACGATCGTCACCACCAGGGAGATCGCTGCGGGGATCAGCACCAGATTCCACAGGCTCGCGGGTTTGTCGCTCATCGTGGCCAAGCTACTCGATGGGCCGGTAGGAACGAACGGCGCGCAGCCGCTGCAATCTTGCCGGACGATGCGGCGTTACCGTGACCGACGATGCCGCACCCGTCCCTGCACTCGGTGGCACACCGCCCCTGGCCCCTGCCCGAACGGGAGTGGTCGCTGACGATGCGGTGGCAGGACCTGCTGTTCCTGCACTGGCCGGTCGACGCGGCGCAGCTGCGCCCGTTCGTGCCGCCAGGCCTGCAGCTCGAGACCTTCGATGGCTCCGCCTGGCTCGGCGTGGTGCCGTTCGTGATGACCCAGACGCGGTTCCGCTGGCTGCCCAAGGTGCCGACCGCGCACCACTTCCCCGAATGCAACCTGCGCACCTACGTGCGCGGTGGCGACCGCTCCGGGGTGTGGTTCTTCAGCCTCGACGCGGCCAGCCGCCTGGCGGTCGAAGGCGCGCGACTGGGATTCGGTCTGCCCTACTTCGCGGCGCGCATGGCGTGTCACCGGCGAGGTGAGCGTGTGACGTACCGCAGTGAACGTCGCGATCGGCGTGGGCCGTCGGCGACGTTCGTCGGCGACTGGGCGGCGCGCGGCGAACACCGCGTCGCGGTGCCGGGCTCGCTCGAGCACTGGTTGGTCGAACGGTACTGCCTGTTCGCGATGCGGCGCGGGCGGTTGGTGTGCGGCGAGATCCACCACGAACCGTGGCGGCTCGCGTCGGTCGATCTCGAACTCGGGCAGTGCGACATGACCCGGCTCGTCGGCACGGAGCTGCAGGGCCCACCGGTGTCGGCGCTGGCGGCGCTGCCGATCGACGTCGCGGCGTGGTCGCCGCGAGCCTGCTGACGACGCGCGGTCGTCAGTCCTTCTTCGGCATCGAGCAGCCGCTCGGCGCGTCGGCAGTGCCGCACTTCGGCGTGCAGCCGCCCTTCTCGCCGCCCTTGTCGGCCGGCGCGTCGCTGTCCTTCTTGGCGTCGGCCGCGTAGCCACTGCCGCGGTAGTCGGTCTGGTAGAAGCCCGAGCCCTTGAAGATCACGCCGGCGCCGGTGCCGATCAGCCGCTCGAGCTTCTTCTTCTTGCACTGCGGGCACTTGACCAGCGGCTCGGCACTCATGCTCTGGAACTCGTCGAAGCGGTGACCGCACGCGCTGCACTGGTAGTCGTAGGTCGGCATGCTCAGTTCCTGGTGTCGTTCTTGGCGGTGCTCGGGCCCGCGACGGTGACCTTGCTGTGGCGCACGACGTGTTCGCCGAGCAGATAGCCGGCCTGCAACACGCGCACGACGTGTCCTTCGGGCACCTGGTCGCTTGGTTCGACGGCTACGGCTTCCATGCGCGCCGGGTCGAAGGCCCGGCCCTCGGCGGCGATCTCCGACAGGCCGTGTCGCTCGAGCGCGCTCGACAGCAGCGTGCGCACCAGGCGCACGCCGTCGACGAGCGCCTTGGGGTCGGCGCTGCTGCCCTGTGCATCCTGGGCAGCCTGCGTGTCGTAGGCGGTGAGCGCCATCGAGAAGCTGTCGAGCACCGGCAGCAGTTCCTGCGTCAGGCCCTCGAGCACGCGCCGGCGGCTGTCGTCCATCTCCTGCTTCTGGCGGCGACGGATGTTGGCGGTGTCGGCCAGCGCGCGCTGCAGCTGCGTTTCGAAGTGGTCGCGCTCCTCGCGGAGTCGCACCATCTCCTGTTCGTGCGGAGGGATCTCGACCACGGGCTCACGGCCGTCGGGCTGGTCGTCGCGGTCCTGCGGGTTGGAGTTGGAGTCGTTCACAGCTGTACCTGGGCTGGCGGGTCCGTGAGGCAAGAGCGGGTCACGAGAAGATGTCCTTCACCTTCTCGAAGATGGTCTTCTTCTGGGCTTTCTTGCCCTTCTTGCCGCCGTCGAGCTCGTCGAAGCGCGTCAGCAGCTCCTGCTGCTCGGCGGAGATCTTCTTGGGCACGTCGATCTGGATCTGCACGACCAGGTTGCCGCGGCCGTAGCCGTCGCCGCGGGGCAGGCCGTGGTTGCGGATGCGCAGGCGCTCGCCGGGCTGGGTGCCCGGCGGGATCTTCATCAACACGGTCTCGCCGGTGACGGTGGGGATGTCGATCTCGTCACCGACCACGGCCTGGCGGAAGCTGACGCGCGTCTGCATCAGCAGATCGTCGCCGTAGCGTGTGAACACGTCGTGTTCCTTGACGTGCACGACGACGACCAGGTCACCGGGCGGCGCGCCGCCGTCGCCGGGCTCGCCGTGGCCGGCGATGCGTTCGGCGTGGCCGGTCTCGATGCCGGGCGGGATCGTCAGGTTGATCGGCGCCTCCTCGAGCACGCGGCCGCGGCCCTGGCACTTGCTGCAGGGATCGAGGATCTGCTCCCCTTGGCCCTGGCAGGTGGGGCACACCTGGCGCAGTTGGAAGAAGCCCTGCGAACGGATCACCTCGCCGTGGCCCTTGCAGGTGGCGCAGGTCTTCTTCTTGGTGCCGGGCTTGCTGCCGCTGCCGTCACAGGTGGTGCAGGTCTTCGGGCGTTTGAGATCGATGGTCTTCTTGACGCCGGTCGCGACCTCCTCGAGCGTCAGTTCGAGGTCGACCTTGAGGCTGGCGCCGCGCCGTCCGCGCCGGCCGCCACCGCCGCCGAAGAACTGTTCGAAGAAGCCGCCGCCACCGCCGCCGCCGAACAGGTCGCCGAACGCGGCGAAGATGTCCTCGGCACTGTGGAACGACGCGCCGCCGCTGGCGCCGTCGACACCGGCGTGGCCGTACTGGTCGTAACGCGCCTTCTTCTGCGCGTCGCTGAGCACCGCGTAGGCCTCGGCCGCGTCCTTGAAGCGGCGCTCGGCTTCGGCGTCGCCCGGGTTGCGGTCGGGGTGGTTGTCGAGCGCGAGCTTGCGATACGCCTTCTTGATGGCGTCGGCGTCGGCCGTGCGGGTGACGCCGAGCACCTCGTAGTAGTCGCGCTTCTGAGCCATGTCTGCAGGCGGGGAATCGATGCGGAGCGGAAGGGCCGATGGCACCGGCGGGTGCCGTGACTATCGGCCGCCGCGGGATCGAACTGGAAGCCGGTGCCGGGCGGCAGGGCTGGGCGACGGGCCGGGGCGGGCCGCAGCCCGCCCCGCGCGGCTCAGCTCGTGCTGCCCTGCACGGCCTTCTTGTCGTCGGCGATGTTGGTGACCATCGTATTGGTGGTCAGCATCAGGCCGGCGATGCTCGCCGCGTTCTGCAGCGCACAACGCACGACCTTGGCCGGATCGACGATGCCCGCCTTGAACATGTCGACCCACTCGCCGGTCAGGGCGTTGTAACCCTCGTTGGCCTTCTTGCCGAGCGCTTCGTCGACGACCACCGAGCCGTCCTCGCCGGCGTTCTCGGCGATCTGGCGCATCGGCGCTTCGCAGGCGCGCTTGACGATCTCGATGCCGAACTGACGGTCGCCCTTGGCCTTGATCGTCGCCAGCGCCTTGTTGCTGGCGCGCAGCAGCGCGACGCCACCGCCCGGCACGATGCCCTCTTCGAGAGCGGCGCGCGTGGCGTTCAGCGCGTCTTCGATGCGCTGCTTCTTCTGCTTCATGTCGGCTTCGGTCATCGCGCCCGAGCGGATGATGGCGACGCCGCCGGTCAGCTTGGCGAGGCGCTCGGCCAGCTTCTCGCGGTCGTAGTCCGAGGTGGTCTTCTCGATCTGGCTGCGGATGCTGTCGGCGCGGGCCGTGATCTCGGCCTTCTTGCCGGCGCCGCCGATGATCGTGGTCGCATCCTTGCTGATGCGGATCTTCTGGGCGCTGCCGAGCTGCTCGAGCGTGACGTTCTCGAGCTTGATGCCGAGATCCTCGCTGATGCACTGCCCGCCCGTGAGGGTCGCCAGGTCCTGCAGGATCGCCTTGCGGCGATCGCCGAAGCCCGGTGCCTTGACGGCGCAGACGTTGAGCACACCCTTGAGGCGGTTGACGACCAGCGCGGCGAGCGCCTCGGACTCGACGTCTTCGGCGACGATCACCAGCGCCTTGCCGCTGCGCGAGACCTGCTCGAGCAGCGGGATCATCTCACGCACGTTCGAGATCTTCTTCTCGTGCACCAGGATGTGGGCGCCTTCGAACGAGGCCTCCATCGTCTTGGGGTCGGTGATGAAGTAGGGCGAGATGTAGCCCTTGTCGAACTGCATGCCGTCGACGTGCTCGAGCTCGGTGACCGCGCTCTTGCCCTCTTCGACGGTGACCACGCCCTCGGCGCCGACCTTGAGCATGGCGTCGGCGAGCATGTTGCCGATCTCCATGTCGTTGTTGGCCGAGATCGCGCCGACCTGGGCGATCTCGTCGCGGTTCTTGTTGTTGATCTTCTTGGCGACCGTGGCCAGTTCGGCGGTGATCGCCGCGACCGCCTGGTCGATGCCGGCGCGCAGGTGGTTGGGGTCCACGCCGCTGGTCAGGTAACGCTGGCCGATCGTCAGGATCGCCTCGGCGAGCACCGTCGCCGTCGTGGTGCCGTCACCGGCGACGTCGTTGGTCTTGCTGGCGACCTCGCGCACGAGCTTGGCGCCCATGTTCTCGAACGGGTCCTCGAGCTCGACTTCCTTGGCGACGGTGACGCCGTCCTTGGTGACCTGAGGGCCACCGAAGGACTTCTCGATGATGACGTTCTTGCCGGCGGGGCCCAGGGTGACCTTGACCGCACGGGCGAGTTTCTGGACGCCTTCGACTGCCTTACGGCGCGCGACGTCGTCATACATGATCTGCTTGCCCATGGATCAGCCCTCCACCTTGGCGAGGATCTCGTTCTCGCGCAGGATCTTGTAGTCCTCGCCGCCGACCTTGACGTCGCTGCCGGCGTACTTGCCGAACAGCACCACGTCGCCCTTCTTGACGTCGAGCGCGATGCGCTTGCCGTCCTTGCCGAGCTTGCCGCTGCCGACCGCGGTCACCTTGCCGCGCTGCGGCTTCTCCTTGGCGGTGTCGGGCAGCAGGATGCCGCCGGCGGTCTTCTCTTCGGCGTCGAGTACCTTGAGCACGACGCGATCATCGAGGGGTCGCAATGAAGCCATAGTCATTCTACTCCGTGGAAATGCTGGTGGGGGTGTGGGAATGGGGGTGCGGCTCACATCTCGCCGTGTTCGCCGCCCTCTTCGTCCTGCTTGAGATCGGTGATCAGGCAGTCGGTGGTCAGCAGCAGGGTCGCCACCGAGACCGCGTTCTGCAGCGCCGAGCGCGTCACCTTGGTCGGATCGACGATGCCGAACTCGAGCATGTCGCCGTATTCGCCGGTGAGGGCGTTGAAGCCGAAGGTGTTGCTCTTGTTGTTGAGCACCTTGCGGGCGACCACGGCGCCGTCGATGCCGGCGTTCTGCGCGATCGTGCGAACGGGGCGCTGCGCGACGGTCTTCATCAGCTGCACGCCGAACTGGGCGTCGTGCGACAGTTCGAGCTTGTCGAGCACGCGGCTGGCCTTGAGCAGCGCGGTGCCGCCGCCGGGCAGGATGCCTTCGGCGACCGCGGCGCGGGTCGCGTGCAGGGCGTCCTCGACGAGGGCCTTGCGCTCCTTCATCTCGGTCTCGGTGTGCGCGCCGACGCGGATCTCGGCGATGCCGCCGGTCAGCTTGGCCAGGCGTTCCTGCAGCTTCTCCTTGTCGTAGTCCGACGTCGTCGCGTCGATCTCGCGGCGGATCTGCTCGCAGCGGGCCTTGAGGTCGGCCGGCTTGCCCTTGCCCTCGACGATGGTGGTGTTGTCGCCGTCGATCAGCACCTTCTTGGCGACGCCGAGCTGGCGCAGTTGCACCTTCTCGAGGTCCATGCCGAGGTCCTTGAAGATCGCCTCGCCGCCGGTCAGGATCGCGATGTCCTGCAGCATCGCCTTGCGGCGGTCGCCGTAACCCGGCGCCTTGACGGCGGCGACCTTGAGGATGCCGCGCAGCTTGTTGACGACCAGCGTCGCCAGCGCTTCGCCTTCGATGTCCTCGGCGATGATCAGCAGCGGCTTGTTGCTGTCCTTGAGCTTCTCGAGCAGCGGCAGCAGCTGGCGCACGTTCGAGAGCTTGTCCTCGTGCACGAGCACGTAGCAGTCGCGGAAGTCGACCGTCATGTCCTCGTTGTTGGTGATGAAGTGCGGCGACAGGTAACCGCGGTCGAACTGCATGCCCTCGACGACCTTGACCTCGGTCTCCAGGCCCTTGCCCTCCTCGACCGTGATCACGCCGTCGGCGCCGACCTTCTTCATCGCGTCGGCGATGATCTTGCCGGCCTCGGGATCGTTGTTGGCGGCGATGCTCGCCACCTGCAGGATCGCCTTCTGGTCGTTGCTGGGCACGTTCTTCTTCATGCGCACGAGCTCGTCGACCAGGGCCTGCGTCGCGGCCTTGACGCCCTTGATCAGCTCGGCGTGGTTGGCGCCCGCGGTCAGGTACTTCATGCCTTCCTCGCAGATCGACCACGCCAGCAGCGTCGCCGTCGTGGTGCCGTCACCGGCGAGGTCGGACGTCTTGCTGGCCGCTTCCTTGACCAGTTTGGCGCCCATGTTCTCGTAACGATCCTCGAGCTCGATCTCCTCGGCGACGGTGACGCCGTCCTTGGTCACCGTCGGGCCGCCCCAGCCCTTGTCGAGCACGGCGTTGCGACCGCGCGGGCCCAGGGTGGAGACGACGGCTTTCGCCAGCTTGCCGACACCGCGAAGCACTGCTTCACGCGCGTCGTTTTCGAACACGAGTTGTTTGACCATCACAGCCTCGAAAGGAAATCGGATACGTTCGGGGAAGGTGTTGTCGATGCCGTCGCGTCGATGACGCCGACGGCAACCGGGGCGTGCGCCTCTCGCGAAGACCGCGGGGCGAACGTAGGTCGCGCGCAAAAGCAAAGGCGGTGCCGGGCTGTGACGGCTGCCGGACAGAACTGGTTGGGACGCGTTAACACATGTTCAGGACAACGCTTGTGGCCATCGAGTGGCGGGTGTTCGGGCGCCGGCGAGCAGCGCGGCTGCGCCAAACTGGCAGCTGTGCCAGCAATGCCCGTTCGAGGGTGCGCCAAACTGGCATGCAGCAGACGTTAGTGGTTGGCCTGCTGGGGCTGGCGATGGTGGCGACGGCGCCTTGCCGGGCGCAGCAGCCGCCTGAGCCGGTCGTCAAGCCGGACAGCAGCCTGCTGCAGGTGGCGTTGATCGACGGCCGTCTGATCGACGCCGACACGATCAGCAGCGAGCCCGGTGGCGGCTTCGCGCTGCGGCGCGCCGGTCAGGAAGTGAAGGTCGGCGCGGGCGACCTGCTCAGCGTGCACGGCGGCGCGGTCGTCGAGGCCGGGTTGCCGAGCGTATGGCTGGCCGGCGGCGAGGTGCTGCGCGGCGCGGTGGTCGGCGGCGATCGCAGCGGCGACACGCTCGAACTGCAGTCGCCGGTGCTCGACCGTCTGCAGGTGCCCGTCGATCGCCTGCTGGCGCTGACCGCGTCGGCGACGCCGCGCCCCGACGCGCTGCGTTTGCCCGACGGCGTCGACGAGGCGCTGTTCCGCCGCGCGCGGTTCGGCTTCGACCGGATCGTCGGCGCCGTGCACGAGTTCGGCCCGCGCGGCGTGCGCTTCCTGTCGACCGGCGAGAAGGAACCGCGTTGGTTTGCGCTGACGGATCTGATCGGTCTGCGCATTGCCGATCCGCAGCCCCGCGCCGTCGCAGCGCCGAACGAACTGTGGACGCGCACCGGTGACCGCCTCGGCGTCACCGTGCAGCGCGCCACTGGCGAGCAGGTCGAATGCACGCTGGAGAGCGGCCGTCAGGTGTCGCTGCGTTGGCGCGACATCGCCTGCCTGACCTGGCGCGCCTCCGGCACCTTCGTCTCGGATCTCGAACCGCAGCAGGTCAGCGAGTCGGGTTTCGACGGCGATGTGCTGTATCCCTGGCAGCGGGATCGTTCGACCGACGGCGAAGCGCTCGTCGCCGGTGGCCGCACCTTCGGCAAGGGGCTCGGGGTGCACAGCCGCAGCCGCCTGACCTTCGTGGTGCCGAACGGCGCGGCGCGCTTCTGGACCCGCGTCGCGATCGACGACACCGCCGCCGCGCTGCTGGTTCGCGCCGACGTCGACGTGCGGGTCCTGCTCGACGGCAAGATCGTGTTCGCCAAGCAGGGCCTCGGGCCCGGGCAGAGTCCGCTCGACAGCGGCCCGATCGCGGTGCGACCGGGGCAGGCGCTGGTGCTGGAGGTCGATTTCGGCAAAGGACGTGAACTCGGCGATCGCGTCGGGTGGTTGTCGCCGGTGTTCTTGCCGGAGCGCAGCAAGAAGCCGTGAACACCGTCGCCTGCCTCATCTGCCTTGGGCTCGCTGCGCTCGGGTTGTCGTGGCGGCGCGGGCGCACGGCGTGGTTGGCCTGGCTGGTCGTGTTGGGCTTTGCGCTGGCCGCGACGATGCCGCGCGGTCTTGGTTGGCTCGACCGCCCGGTGATGCCGGTGCGGGCAGAACTCGCGGGGGCGACGTTCGCGACCCAGGCGCTGGCTGCCGCGGCGACGGCGGGTCCGCACGGCGACGATCTGCAACTGCTGCTCGCCGGCGGTTTCGCCGATCCCATCGTGCCCGGTGGTCCGCTCGGCGCGCGCGCGGCGCTCGCTGCGCCGCCGTTGCCGTTCGCGCCCGAACAGCTGCGGGTGCGCCAGCGCAGCGCCGCTGCGCTGCAGCGGCCGACGCTGCTCGAGATCGCGGTGCCCGCGGTCGACGCCGGCAGCGCCGAGCTGGTGATCATGCGCGGCAGCGACGAGGTGCTGCGGCGTTCGTTGCCGCTCGACGGCGCCGTGCACACGATCGAATGGACACCCGCGGCAGCCGGCGAACACCGGCTGCGCTGCGCGATCGACGTCGCCGGCGTGGTGGTCGCGGCTCACGGTGACATCGCCGTGGCGGCGCCGCGCGGCGTGCGCGTGCTCGAACCGACGGGGCTGGTGGCGGCGGCGCTGCGCGCGCAGGGTGTGCTCGTCGAGGACGGTGCGGGCCCGGTGGCTGACTGGTCGCAGTACGCGGCAGTGGTGCTCGGTGCGGTGCTGCCCGCCGATCAGCAAGTTGCGTTGGTGCGCGCGGTCGAGGACGGCTTGGGCCTGTTCGTGCTCGAGCCCGCGTTCGGGGAAGAGCTCGAGCCGCTGCGTGCGCTGTTGCCCGTTCGCCCGACGCCGCGGGTCGCGGTCGACGCCAAGGGTGACGAGGAGGTCGTGGCCCCGGATACGCCGCCGCCGCCGCCGCCCGATCGTGGACCGCCAGCGGGTGATACCAGCCAGGCTGGGCCGGTCGGACAGGAGCCGACCCTGGTCGACAAGCGCCTGGTCGCTTTGGGGTTGGTCGTCGATCGCTCGGGCAGCATGGGCAACACCCTGCCGAACGGGCGCACCAAGATGAGTTACGCCAAGAGCAGCGCGATGCGCACCGCAGCGGCGCTCGGCCCCGGCGACGAGGTCGTGATCGTGACCTTCGGCAACAAGGACGCGGGGCGCCTCGAACTGCCGCTCACCGACGCCAGCCAGGTCGACCAGGTGCGCGCCGGCGCGGAACGGCTCGCGCACGCCGCCGAGCGCACGTTCCTGCTGTCCGGCATCCGGCTGGCCGCGCAGTCCTTGCAGCGCAGCAAGGCCGCGGTGCGGCACCTGGTGGTGATCAGCGATGGTGAGTTCGACAGCTCCGAGAGCTTCGCGTTGCGCAGCCTGGCCAACGACCTGTTCACGCGGCAGCACATCTCGCTGTCGGTGATCGCGATCATCGATCCGTTCACGTCGCCGGAGTTCAAGCGCGAGGCCGAAGAGCTGACGCGCGACGGCGGCGGCCGTTTCTTGCCGCTCGAGAACGCCGAGTTGGTGCCGACCTTCGTCACCGCCGAGGTCACACGATCGTTGGCCACGGCCGGCCGACAGCCGCGCGGCGCCGATTCGCCGGCACCCGAGCAACCGCAACAACCGCCGCCGCCCGACGAACCGCCACCGCCGCCGCCACCCGAACCGAGCCTGCCGACCGGACCGTCGCGGCTGCGCGTGGTCGCCGTCGCCGATTCGCCGCTGCTGCGTCCCGAGCCGAGCGCGGACTGGCCGACGCTGCAGAGTGCACGCGGCGGCGAAGCTCCGCTCGAGGCCGAAGTCCTGCTCGCCGCCGGGCCCGACGGATGGCCGCTGCTCGCCTACGCCAACCGCGGCCTGGGTCGGGTCGGCGCGTTCGCCGCCGATCTGTGCGGTGAGCCTTGCCGCGAGTTCCGCCGCGATGCCGCGTTCCCAGGTCGCCTCGCGCAGTGGATCGCGCACACCGCGATGCCGACGCCGCCTGCGGCCGCGAGCGAACTGCTGGGCGCGCCGACGATCACGCCGCGCGTCACCCTGCCCGCCGAAGCCACGGCCTTCGCCGCGCTCGCCGGCCGCGACCTGCAACCGCGCGCCTCCTTGCCCACCGAGCCGCGTCTGGCCGTGTTGCGTTCCGAGCACTTCGTGATCCCCGACTGGCTCCCGCTCACGCTCCTGCTGCTGCTCGCCGCTGCCGAACGCCTCGCCGCCCGCCTGCCATTGCGTACGGTACCGGGTACAAACGACAACCCGCGCGCGTGAAGCGTCAGCGGGTTGTCGTTTGTACCCGGTTCGGTACGCAACCAGGCGCTACTGGATGCAGAGGGCGCCCGCGTTGCTGAGCACGTAGCCGGCCGGGTTGTTGTGCAGCACGGCGGCCTGGGCGGCGATCAACACGCCGGGGAAGCCCAGCGGAATGGCGAGCGAGTCGGTCTGGGCGCCTTGCGCGTCGGTGGCGAACAGGTTGCCGGTGACGATCGTGCCGCCGAACGGTAGGTAGAGGCGGCAGCCGGGCGGCAGCAGGGTGCCCGCCGGGTCGATGCTGAGCGCGAACAGGTTGGCGCCGAACTGCAGCGCCGGCGCGTTGCTCTTGGCGATGCCGACCGAGGTGCCGCCGGCGGGCGTGCCGACGATCGCCAGCGTGAACGTTCCGGTACCGACCGCACAACCGGTGCCGATCGCCGCGGTCTGGCCAGGGGTGATGTAGGTCACGGTCAACGTCGGGTTGCCCGAAGCGCTCTCGCGCGAGTCGCACTTGCGCGCGGTGTTGCCGGCGGTCTCGTCGCCGCGCAGCAGCCAGCCGAAGTTGCTGGCGGGCTGGTCGAGCCAGCTCTGCACGTCGGCGGCGCTGGCCGCGGATGCTGCGGAAGTGGCGGGGCCGTTGACCGGCAACGACATCGAGAAGCTCGGCGTCGCCGCGAAGTCACCGCCGGGCGTCGACCACATCGTGTTGGGGAAGAACGTGTGGATCCACGTGGCGTCGCCATTGGTCGACGGCACGCCGCTGCCTCCGCCCGCGGGCCCGGTCGCCGAGGTGCCTTCGCCCCAGGCCGCGAGCAGGCGGTGGCCGGTCGCCGTGTGTGCGGTCAGGGTATTGGCGCGCACGACGTTGAGCTGCAGCGTCGCGGACAGGATCTTGGCGCCGGCCGGAACGGCGGCGGCGACGTCGAACTGCAGCACGGCGCGGCGCAGCGACAGGGTGCTGGTCGCGCCGATGAAGATCGCAGGGCCGGCGCCGTTGCTGGTGGCACCGGTGGTGCTCTGGTAGAGCGTGTTGTCGGCGGCGGCGCCGATCACGATCGTCTGCTGGGCGAGAGCCGGAATGGTGGCGAGGGTGAACGAGAGCAGGGCGAACGCGGCGCGTTCGAGGACGGGAGTGTGCATGGAGGTCGTGTGGGCAGGCCCGGCAACCGAGGCGAGGGTCGACAGGCGTTGGTGGGCGGCGTGGGCCCACTAGTGCACCGGTCCGGCAAGGAAACGGCAAGCCGGTGAGAATCCGGCGATGTCCGCGGGAGATACTGCGCGACATGCCCTCTTCGTCTCCTTCGGCCGTCGCCGCGCGCGCCGCCGCCCATGCCGCGCACTGGCGCAGCAGCCTGCGTCTGACGCTGTCGCTGCTGCTCTTCTGGGCCGTGGCTGGCCTCGGTTGTGGCGTGCTGCTCGCGGATACGCTTGCCAGTATCCAACTCGGTGGCTTCCCGCTCGGGTTCTGGTTCGCGCAGCAGGGTTCGATCCTGTGTTTCCTGCTGACGATCCTGCTCTACGCGGTGCTGATGGCGCGGCTCGACCGCCGGCATCGTCGGGAACTCGCCGCGATCGACGCTGCCGAGGTGTCTTCGTGACCGTGCAAGGCTGGACGTTCCTGTTCGTCGCGCTGACCTTCAGTCTCTACCTGGGCGTCGCGTTCGTGGCGCGCGCTCGCGACACCAAGGGCTTCTTCGTCGCGGGGCGCGGCGTGCCGTCGATCGCCAACGGCATGGCCACCGCCGCCGACTGGATGTCGGCTGCATCGTTCCTGTCGATGGCCGGGCTGATCTCGTTCCTCGGTTACGCGGGCGGTGTCTACCTGATGGGTTGGACCGGCGGTTTCGTGCTGCTGGCGCTGCTGCTCGCGCCGTACCTGCGCAAGTTCGGCCACTACACCGTGCCGGACTTCGTCGGCGACCGATTCGAGTCGGGCACCGCGCGGCTGGTCGCGTTGCTGTGCGCGCTGTTCATCAGCTTCACCTACGTCGCCGGCCAGATGCGCGGCGTCGGCATCGTGTTCGCGCGCTTTCTCGAGGTGGACGTAAACGTCGGCGTGATGATCGGCATGGCGATCGTGTTCGTCTACGCGACGCTCGGCGGCATGAAAGGCATCACCTGGACGCAGGTGGCGCAGTACTGGGTGCTGATCCTGGCCTACGTGATCCCGGCGATCGCGATCAGCTACCAGCTCACCGGCGCGCCGTTGCCGCAGGTCGGCATGGGCAGCGAACTGACCAAGGAGTCGGTGCCGCTGCTCGCCAAGCTCGACCAGATCCACCGCGATCTGGGGTTCCCGAGCTACACCGAGGCGTTCACCGGCGACTGGGACAAGGTCAACGTGTTCTGCACCGCGCTCGCGTTGATGGCCGGAACGGCGGGGTTGCCGCACGTGATCGTGCGCTTCTACACGGTCAAGAACGTCGCCGCAGCGCGTTGGTCGGGCTTCTGGGCGCTGTTCTTCATCGCCATCCTCTACCTGACCGCGCCGGCGACCGCGGCGTTCGCGCGCTACTACGTGTTCGACAGCCTGCAGGGCAAGACGGCGGCCGAACTGCCGTCGTGGTACCACACGTGGGAGAAGACCGGTCTCGTCGTCTGGCTCGACGACGGCGACGGCAAACTCGGGTATCACGGGCCGGCGCAGGCGGCGCAGAACGAACTGTTCCGCACCGGCGCGTTGACCGCGGTCGAGTTCGCCGACATCCGCGCGCAGCACCAGCAGTGGCTCGACAGCCAGGGCGCGCGCGGCATCGACGGCCGCGCCGTGATGACCGCCAAGAAGCTCAGCGGTCCCGACGCCGACATCCTGGTGCTGGCTACGCCCGAGATGGCGCAGCTGGCCGCGTGGATCATCGCCCTGGTCGCCGCCGGCGGCCTCGCCGCGGCGTTGTCGACCGCGTCGGGCCTGCTGCTGGTGATCAGCAGCAGCATCGCCCACGACCTCTACTATCGCATGCTGCGGCCGCAGGCGACCGAAGCTCAGCGGCTCAGCCTGTCGCGCATCACCATCGGCGTCGCCGTCGTCATCGCCGGCGTGTTCGGCATCTACCCGCCTGGTTTCGTCTCACAGGTGGTGGCGTTCGCGTTCGGCCTGGCTGCGGCGTCGTTCTTCCCCGTGCTCGTGCTCGGCATCTTCCACCGCCGCATCGGCACCGTCGCCGCCGTCAGCGGCATGGTCGCCGGCCTTTTGTTCACGGCCAGCTACATCCTCGGCACCGTCTACTTCGGTTGGTCGCGTTGGTGCTTCGGCATCGGTCCGCAAGGCATCGGCGTCGTCGGCATGCTGCTGAACTTCGCCGTCGCGCTGCTGCTGGTGCCGTTCACCAAGGGCCCGTCCGCCACTGCGCAGGCGATGGTCGACTCGATCCGCCAACCCGAAGGTGCCGGCCCCGCGCTCGACATCGACGCGACCCCCGAACACTGACCGGGGGTTGCGTACCGAACCGGGTACAAACCACAACCGGCTGCCGCGCAGCGGCAGCCGGTTGTGGTTTGTACCCGGTTCCGTACGCAACCCCGACCACTTCAGTGGGGCGCCCCAGCTGGCCGATGAACCGCCGCAGACCGTTGCCACGGTCGTCTCGTCGGTCCTCGTGAGCATCTCCCCTGCATCGCCGCCTGCCGCCGCGCCACGCGTGGGCCGCCTGTCGCCTGCGCCCGGCATCGTCGTTCGGGAGCATCCCGAACGCGCGGTGACCGCGAGCTTCCTGCGCGACCTGGGCCTGCCGTTGGCCACGGTGACGACGCTGCTCGAACTGATCGACCCGGATACCTTGCCCGAGGCGGCGCGCACGGCGATCGATGCGGCGGTGGAGAACGCGGCCTACGCGCGCGAACTGTTGCGCGACTTCGCCAACTATCAGGCGCTCGAAGCCGGGCAAAGCAGGGTCAACCCGCAACGTGTCGGGATGCGACGCTGGCTCGACGAGGTCATCGGAAGAGCCAGGAATCGGCCCGCGGCGCGCGAACTCGGACTGGTCGTCACGCACGCGAGCCTGCTACCCGATGCGACGCAGTTCGATGCCGGGCTCGCCAGTGCGGCCGTCGACGCAGTGCTGCGCGTCGCCTGCGAGCGGGCCGAACGCGGGCCCGTGCACGTGCGCATCGCCTACCTGCCCGCGGCGTCGACGACGGCGGCTGCGCGCATGTGTCTGCGCGTGACCACGCGCGGCGGCGGCTTCGGCGAGATCGACTCGAGCTACGCGTTCGTGCCGTTCGTCGCCCAGGACCACCGGCAACGACCACAGCTCGGGCTGACGCTGGCGCGGCGCTGGTGTGAGCTGCTGCAGGGATCACTCACCGTCGACAGCCCCGGCATCGAGGCGTGTTCGTACGAATTGGAGTTCGCGGCGCCGCCGGCGGAAGGGGCCAGTTGGTTCGATCCGCTGTCGGAGGACGACAGCGACTTCGGCGCGGTGCACGGTGGTCGACTCGCGTTTGCGCAAGAACTGGCCGACAGCCGACTGCTGGCGGAGCCGTTGCTGCGCCGCGCCGGCTTCACGCTGAGCACGGTCGGCGACCTGGATGCGTGTCTGCGCCTGCTGCACGGGGCACCTGGCGAGGTCAGCGGTTTCGTGCTGCCGGCCACTCTCGGCGAACTGTCGGCGGGGCAGGTCAGCGCGGCGCTGCGATCCGAGGGCTTCCGCGGCAAGGTGATCGTGCTCGACGCCGACCGCCACGAGTTCGCCAGCGACCACACGGTGCTGCCGCGCGTCGCCGATGGCGGTCAGCTGTTGCACGCGTTGCGGCAGCGCCACAAACGCTGACCGGCGTCACCGCCGCAGCGCTGCCAGTTCACAGGGAACGCAGGAACGCCACCAGATGCCGTCGGTCGTCGGCGGTGAGGTCCCGCACCTGCATGTGCGGATCGAGATGCGCGTTCTTGTTGCCGCCGCGCGCGTAGAAATCGACGACGTCCTCGAGCGTCGCCAACGAGCCGTCGTGCATGTAGGGCGCGGTGTGCAGCACGCCGCGCAGCGTCGGCGTCTTCCACTTGCCGGTGTCCGCAGCGTCACCCGTGCGCCCGGCGCGGCCCGACTCGGCAATGCCGTCCACGACGCCGACACCGGTGTTGTGGAACTGCTCGTCGGTGAACAGCGGCGGCGTATGGCAGCGCCAGCACGCACCCTTGCTCTCGAACACCCACTGGCCGGCGCGCGCATCCTTGGACATGGCGCTGATCTCGCCGAGCAGGAATCGGTCGTAAGGCGCGTCGCCGCGCACGATGCCGCGCACGAACGTCGCCAGCGCGCGTTGCAGCCGTTCGGCATCGGCGGCGCCGCCGAAGGCCTGTTCGAACGCCTTGCGATAGTCGGCGTCGCCGTTCAGTCGCAACAACGCCGCATCGACGCTCGAGCCCATCTCGCGTTCGTCGCCGATCGGTTCGAGCACGAACGCCTCGAGGCTCGCCGAACCGCCGTCCCAGCGCTGCAGCGTGCCGTAGCCGCGGTTCCACAGCGCCGGTGCGTGCAGCTTGGCGCGCTGACCGCGGATGCCGATCGGCAGCGGCTCGGCGCTGGCGAAGCCGGTCGCTTGCGGGTGGCACGTCGCACACGACACCGAGCGGTCGTGGCTCAGGATGCCGTCGTGGAACAGGCGCCGGCCGAGCTCGAACATGCCCTCGGTCGGTGCATAGCCCTCGGGCGTCGGCATCACCGGCAACCCCTTGGGTGGCTGCCGCAAGAAGACGAACGACGGCGCCTCGATCGCAGGCGCCGACGTTTCCTGCTTCGCCCGATCTTGGGCGCTGGCGCGCTGGGCGACGGCGGACAGGCCACAGAGCAACAGGATCAGCAGGGCGCGCATGAGCGTCAGGATAGCGGTGCGGCGGTCATTCGGCGGTCAGCCGGTAGACGGTGGTCGACTCGTAGGCCTGCTGCGGCGTCACGATCGTGCTCGGAAACCGCGGCTGATTGACGCTGTCCGGGAAGTGCTGCGTCTCCAGGCAGACGCCGCTGCGGTGCGCGTAGGTCTGGCCGCCTTTGCCAGCTTGCCCGAACAGGAAGTTGCCGCTGTAGATCTGCAGCCCCGGTTCGGTGGTCAGCACCTCGAGCAGTCGCCCGCTCGCCCGATGGCGCAGCGCGGCGACGCGGCGCAGGCCGTCGCTGTCACGCAGCACGTAGTTGTGGTCGTAACCCTTGGCCGCGGTGCCATCGAGTTCGCCGATGCGCAGGCCCAGCGGCAGCGCCTTGGTGAAGTCGAGCGCGGTGCCGAGCACACTCTGGATCTCGCCAGTCGGGATCAAGGTGTCGTCGGTCGGTGTGTAGCGTTCGGCGTCGAGCCACAGTTCGTGATCGAGCACCGTCGGCGCACCGGCGCCGGCGAGGTTCCAGTAGGCGTGGTTGGTCAGGTTGACCGGCGTGTCCTGATCGGTGGTGGCGCGATACTGGATCTTGATCGTGCTGAGCATCAGCCAGTAGGTGACCTCGACGTGCAGATTGCCGGGGAACCCTTCTTCGCCGTTGCGGCTGTGGTAGGTGAAGCGCACGCCGGGTGTGGCGTCGTCGCCGACGCGTTCGCCGCGCCAGGCGACCTTGTCGAAGCTGCGGTTGGCGCCGCCGTGCAGCGTGTTGGGCGGGTTGTTGATCGCGAGGCGGTAGGTGTAGCCGCCGAGCTCGAAGCGACCCTTGGCGATGCGGTTGCAGACCCGGCCCGTGGTGCAACCGAAGTACTGGTTGCGGTCGGACTCGTAGCCGCGCACGTCGTCGAAGCCGAGCACGACGTCGTCGAAGTGGTCGGCGCGATCGCGCGCGCGCACCGCGACGAGTGTGGCACCGTGGTCGGTGACGTCGAACTGCAGGCGGTCGTTGCGCAGCGTCCACAACGTCGCCGGCCGGCCGTTGGCGTCGACGCCGAAGTCGCGCACGAGCACGCTGGGTTGGTCGGTTTGCATCGAGGAACAGGCGGCGAGCAGCGCCGCGCCACAGAGGGGAGAGAGGCGACGGAGGAGTGCGTTCATGCCGGCGGGTGAGGCTACTTCGTGCGTTGCAGGCAGGCCAGCGACTCGACGTGGCTGGTGTGTGGGAACATGTCGACACCGGTCACGGCCGTGGTCGAATACCCCGCCTCGGCCAGCGCCCGCAGGTCGCGTTGCAGCGAGGCCACGTCGCACGAGACGTAGGCGATGCGCCGCGGCCGCAGCCGCGCCAGCTCCTGCACCACCGCGGCTTCCAGGCCCGCGCGCGGCGGGTCGAGGGCGACCAGATCGGGCACCGGCAGCTCGCCCTTGCCGCAGCGCGACAGCCAGCGTTCGACCGGACCGCTGCGGAAGGTGGTGTTGCGGATCTGGTTGAGCGCGGCGGCGACCTCGGCGTCGAGGATCGCGTCGCGGCGCAGTTCGATGCCGAACGCCGAACGCGCGCGTTGCGCGAGCGGCAGCGTCAACAGGCCACTGCCGCAGTAGAGATCGGCGACGACGTCGCGGCCCTGCGGCTGCAGCCAGTCGACGACGCCGGCGACGAGGTGCCCGGCGGCCTGCGGTGAGGTCTGGAAGAACGCGTCGGGCGACAGCAGATAGGTCAGTTCGCCGATCTTCTCGGCGATGCGTTCGGGGCCCGAGACGATCGCGGTGCGCGGGCCCAGCAGCTGCGAGAACTCACCGTGGTTGTGGTTGACGCCGATGGTGGTCGCGCCTGCGTCGTGCAGCGGCCGTACCAGGCGATCGAGGCCCGGGATGAACGGTTCGCGCGCGACGAAGATCAGATGGGCGTCGCCGGTGGTGGTGGTGCGCACCAGCACGCTGCGCAGCAGGTCCTTGGGCGCGAAGTCCGGGTCCCAAGCGCCGTGCGGCAGCTCGTGCAGCAGTTCGACGGCGCGCATCGCCAGGTCCCAGGCCAACGGGTCGCTGGTGGGGCAGTCGTGCACCCAGACGAGCTCGGCGCTGCGCACCTTGTGGAAGCAGGCCTGCAGCGAGCGATCGGGGGCGTTGCGCAGGTGCAGCGCGACCTTGTGGCGCTGCCCCAACGACGGCGTCGCGGCGATCGTCGCACCGACCTGCGGCGCGCCGTCGCCGAGCGCGAACGTCACCGCGCGTTGCAGCCTGGCGCGTTTGTCCTCGAGTTGCGCGGGGTAGTACTGGTGCTGGCGATGACAGCCGCCGCAGATGCCGAAGTGCGGGCACGGCGCGGGCACCCGGTCGTCGGCGACCTCGAGCAGTTCGAGCACCTCGCCGCGTGCGAACTTGCGCGTCGCCGAGGTGATGCGCGCCCAGATCCGTTCGCCGGGCAGCGTGCCGGGCACGAACACCACGTAGTTGTCGATGCGGGCGACGCCGTCGGGGCCGTCGCCGAGGGCGACGATGTCGAGTTGCAGTTCGTCGCCGCGTTCGATCGGGCGGGAGGAGCGGGCGGCGGGTGGGGGCACGGGGCGCAGCTTACGCGCGGCGGGTGTCGGTTCCGATGGCCGGTTGAGAAGGCACCGTCGCGAAGGCAACTCTGGTTCACCGCGGCATCGGCAGTTCGGCGGCGATCACGCGCAGCTTCTGCAGCAGCAGTTCGTGGCCGGCGGCGTTGGCGTGGGAATCGAGCGGCGAGTTGCGGATCGGCCGGCGCAGTTCCTCGGGGGTGAAGCGAAACGGGTGGCAGGTGATGTCGTGCTCCCGACACCAACCCGGCAGGGCCTGTAGCGCCGGCATGGTGTTGTCGAGCACGTGGAACGGCACGTTGACGCCGCGACACAGTGCGTTGATCTCCAGCAGCGCGCGCTGGCTGCGTGGCCAGCCGCGCGGCCCCTTGCCGAAGCGTTCGGGCACGTACTCGGTGCCCGGCGGCTGCGTGCTCAGGAAGCGCAGCAGCGGATCCGAACGCAGCTGCACCAACTTCGCCGTCGCCGGCAGCACCGGTGTGATCCTCGCCGCGAGCCAGGTCCAGCAGTCGCCGGGGTCCGGCAGGATCTCGGCCGGGTCCGCGGCCTTGCCGAGCAGCGCCTGTTCGACCACGTCGCGCGTCGGTTCGATGTCGTTGACGACGTAGACCAGCAGCACCAGGTCGGGTTGCAGCGACAGGCCTTCGTCGCGCAACAGCGCCAGTTCCTGGTTGGTGTCGTACATCGGGTGGCCGGTGTTGACGACCTCGAAGCGGCCGCGGCCCGACGCGTTGAGTTCGGCTTCCCAGCGGCGCAGGAACGTGACCTCGTCGTCGACGCCGGTGCCGTAGGCGACCGAGTCACCGAGTATGAGGATGCGGAAGGTGCCGTCCGGCTTGGCGGCGCTGATCTCGGGGCCGCGGAACCCCAGGCTGTTGGTGCGCAGCGTGTAGCTGCCCAGGTCGAGGTCGAGCGACGGCCGCTGGCGGTAGAGGGTGCCGTCGAGGTCGATCTCGCCGAAGCGTTCGGGCGGCAGGCCGTGCCAGGCAAACCGCAGGGCTTCGTTGCGGTAGCGCATGTGTTCGACCTCGTGGTTGAGGCCGAGCGGATCGAAGATGCGCAGGCATGCCTCGACGGCGGCGAGCACGAAGGTCAGGGACAGCAGCAGGGTGAGCAGCAGGAACAGCAAGCGGCGGCGCTTCCTTCCTTGCTGTCTGGGCTGGCTCATCGCCGCTGATCGTAGCGAGGGCGTCGGTTTCCTCGACGGCCGTTTGCGAACGCCGTCCCAAGCCCACACGCACCGCGAGATCCGTCGTTCCCGCGCCGCGGAGTCGCTCCTAGACTGCCGCCGCCGATGGACATCTTCTCGATCCAGAACCTGCTGACCCTCTTGATGCTGATCCTGCTGCAGGCAGTGCTCGGCTTCGACAACCTGCTCTACATCTCGATGGCGAGCAAACGGGTCGCGGAAGGCGACCGGCAACGGGTGCGGCGCCTGGGCATCGGCATCGCCATCGGTCTGCGCATCGTGCTGCTGTTCGTGCTGACCAAGGCGATCGCCTACTTCCAGGACGCCTTCGTGCACCTGGACACGCACGCGCTGCACTTCGAGCTCAGCGGTCACGCGTTGATCGTGCTGGTCGGCGGCGGGTTCATCGTCTACACGGCGGTCAAGGAGATCTTCCACATGCTCACGCCCGGCGACCTCGGCAGTCATGGCGAAGGTGGACCGCGCCACAGCTTCGCCAAGGCGGTAACGATGATCGTGCTGATGAACCTGGTGTTCTCGTTCGATTCGATCCTGGGCGCGATCGCGTTGACCGACCACTTCGGCGTGATGGCCATCGCGGTCGTGGTCTCGGGACTGCTGATGATGTGGCTCGCCGATCGCGTCTCGACGTTCTTGCAGAAGAACCGCATGTACGAGGTGCTGGGACTGTTCGTGCTGCTGCTGGTCGGCGTGATGCTGCTCAGCGAGGGCGGGCACCTCGCGCACCTCTCGTTCTTCGGCCACCCGGTCGAAGCGATGTCGAAGTCGACGTTCTACTTCGTGCTCGCGGTGCTGGTGATCGTCGACGTGGTGCAGGGGCGTTATCAGAAGAAACTGCTGGCGGCGGCGGAGCGGACCGCGGGGTGAGCTGAACGCAAGTTCCCGCGCCAAGGCGGCTACGGCGCCGGGCGGATCCCGGGTCGTCGGCAATGTGGGGGGGCGTGATGGGGTCGAGCGCGCGCTGGCGGATGGGATCTCGAGGACCATCCGATGCCGACTTCCGACGACAAGGACCCGGCGGCGACCAGCGCCGTCAACCCTGACGAGGTGATGCTGTTGCGGCAGATCCACGACGTGCTCCTGGAACTGCTGCTGCGCGCGAGCCGCGACGAGGACCAACTGCACGACGCCGCCTTGCTGCAGGCCTGGCACGGTCTCGAGCGAAAGACCGGGCGCAAGGTGACCCCCCTGCCCATTCCTCTGCCCATTCCGCTGCCCGAGCCCGCGCGCCGCACTTCGGTGCCGACGACGGAGGACGGTGATGAGGGATGACCATGACGCGACCGGCAATTGGCGGTGGGGCCTGGCGCTCGCGCTCGCCCTGTTCACCGCCGTGCCCGTGTGTGACGGCGCCATCGCCTGCGGCGCCGGCGTGCTGGTGTTGTTCGTCGGGCTGCTGCTGTTCTACGTCGTCGCCGACGTCGACGAGGAAGTGCCGCAGCGTCGACGGAGGTAACATGGCGAGGTGAAGTTCGCGCTCGGTTGCCTGTCGTTCGCGCTCGTCGCCTGTGCCGGCACGGGGAAGGTGGAGGGTCCCGCCGCGCGCGACGTGGACCGGGTGCAGGCACCGCCGCGCACTGTGAGCACCGTGGCCAGGGAGCTGGTGACGAGAGGAGAGGCCTCGACGACGCAGCGAGACTTGCTGCTCGCGTCACTCGCCGACTACGCGACAGCGGCAACGCTGCGGCAGCGGTTGGCGGGGGACCTGCGGCCCGAAGAGCTGCGGCACGTGGGCTTCGAGGAGGTCTCGATCGACCAGTGCATCGAAGGCGTCACGACGGCGATCCTGCATGTGCGTGAACAGCCTGGCGATGCGCAGGGCCAGCAGGCCTTGTGGACCGCGGCGGATCTCTACCTGCGTGCGCAACGCGAAGCGTTCGTGCGGCGTCGCGCCGGGGCTGCCAGTTGTCTGCCGGAGATGCGGTAGTCTCTTCGAACACGACCTGCCATGGAGTGCCGGCCTGGATGGAGACCGAAGACGACGCACCTACCGACTTCGCCGCGCACATGGTCGAGCTCGTCCCGACCCAGTCGGCGTACGAGGCGCAACAGTTGGCCGACCACCTGCGGGCACGTGGCATCGCGGCAATCGCCAAGGCCACCGAGGTGCCCAGGGCCGCCGACCTGCGCGGCCGAGCGCCGGCGTATCACACGTGCGTCATGGTGCTCGCCGCCGACGAGCAGCGCGCCCGCGCGGCGCTCGACGAGCAGTTCGAGCCCGAGGGTGCGGCGACTGCGGCGGAGATCGAGGCGGAGTTGAAGGCCGCTCGAGAGCGTGAAGAGCAGGAGGAGTTCGACGCGGAGCAGGATTGGGGAGAGCCGCGTGAGCACTGGAATCAGCGCGCGGGCCGGGTGCTGTGGTTGGTGGTCAAGGTGATGCTGTTGATGTTGGCTGCGGCGGTCGTCCTGCGCGTGTTGGGGTGGGTCGGGTGATGTCCCGGTGGATCGATCGACGGCAGAGCGGGGTGCGGGGCTGACCGTCGTCGCGGCGCGTCGGCGGTTGGAACTCGCTCAGGCGAGTCCACCCGCCTTCCCGTTCACCTGTTCCCAAGGCAGCGTCAGGTCGGCGCGCCCGAAATGCCCGTAGGCAGCCGTCGGGTAGTAGATCGGTCGCAGCAGTTCCAGTCGCCGGATGATGCCGGCTGGCGTCAGGTCGAACTCCTGCTGCAGGGCCGCCGCGATCTCCCGATTCCTGGCGTGGTCCCGATCGTGTGCCTCGATCAGGAAGCTGACCGGCTCAGCGACCCCGATGGCGTAGGCCAGCTGCACCGTGCAGCGACGCGCCCAGCCGCGAGCGACGACCTGCTTGGCGAGGAACCGCGCCATGTAGGCAGCCGATCGATCGACCTTCGACGGGTCCTTGCCCGAGAACGCGCCGCCGCCGTGCGGGGCGGCACCGCCGTAGGTGTCGACGATGATCTTGCGGCCGGTCAGGCCGGTATCGCCGTTGGGGCCGCCGACGATGAACGAGCCGGTCGGGTTGATCCAGATGCGACAGTCGCGCGAGCGCATTGCTGCGGGCACGACGACGTCGAGGATCTCGCGACACACGGCCGCACGCAGCTCTTGCTGATCGACTTCGGGCGCGTGCTGCGTCGACAGCACCAGACCCGTCACCTCGATCGGCCTGCCATCTTCGTAGCGATACGTCACCTGCGACTTCGCGTCCGGGCGCAGCCAAGGCAGCTGTCCGGAGCGGCGCAGTTGCGCCTGGCGCTGAACCAGTCGATGCGCGTAGAGGATCGGTGCCGGCATCAGCTCCGGTGTCTCGTCGGACGCGTAGCCGAACATCATGCCTTGGTCGCCGGCACCGAGCACACCGTCCGCCCGGTCGACTCCTTGCGCGATCTGCGGCGATTGGCGGTGGAAGCGCACCTGGACTTCGCAACGATCGGGATCGATGCCGGAGTCGGCGTCGGTGTAGCCGGCGTCGCGCAGCACCTCGGCCACGAGGGTGACGGCGCGTTCGCGGACGGCCTGGAACACACGGCGGTCACGCGTGCGGAATTCGCCGGCGACGATCACGCACTGGTCGGTGAGCATCGTTTCGCAAGCGACACGAGCCGTTGGTTCACGTTCCAAGAACGCATCGAGCACGCGGTCGGAGATGCGATCGGCGAGCTTGTCGGGGTGACCTTCGGAGACGGACTCGGAAGAGAAGAGACCGTGGGTGGGAGTCATGGCTCTGGCCTCGTGGTGGTTCTGCGGAGAAGGATCAGTTGTGGTACGGCGTCGGCGCCGATCCGGACGCTGGCGTCCTGCTGCCAGACTGTGCCGACATCGCGCGCCAGGTCGAGGTCGATTCCAGGCACCAGAACGCTGGGTTCGGACGGCGGGCCATCGTCTCTCGTGCGGGGTTCGGCGCCGGAAGGTTCGCTCGATCGTTGCGGTCTGGTGTACACGTGGCAGCCGCGACATGGACTGGTTTGAGCAACTCGTTGGTTTCCCCGAGGACATCGGTGAGGGCGGCTACCTGCGCACGCGCGAGCGTTTGGAGGTGCGCGGCAGGCGCCTGCGATCGAGAGTCAACGGCAAGGACTACGGCATCGGGGAGCTCGAGCTCGTCGACCTACGGGAACTCCGCGAGCGTACGGAAGCCGGCGGTGCCGTTGCCGGCCAGCGCCGCGTTCGGCTCGTGCAGGCGGACGTGGGGGCCTTGCATCGAGACCCGGCTCACGAGGGGGCGCTGTTCCAGGTGGCGTCCCAGTTCAACCTGCTCGAGATGGTTGGGCCGCATGTCACACCTGATGATGGCGTGACCTGCTACGCCGGTGACCATACCCAAGGCCCCGCCTGCGCCATCGCGGCCGGCGCAGCCACCGTGTATCGCAACTACTTCGTGCCGGTCGGTGAGCAGGTGGGGCAGACGAGGGACCGCCAGATCGAGGCCTTCTCGGTGCTGGGCGAGGCATTGGCGGCTGGTGTGCAGCGACCTGCCGCCAGCCTTTGGTTCACTCGCAACGGCTACGTGTTGTTCGAGCGAGAGAGCGTCGACCGGCTCTCACACTACCTGTCCGGTCTGGATGTGATGGGGCGAAGCGCGCTTCGCGATCAGCTGAAGATCGGCTTGCATTGGGACGTCGAGGTGACGGCCAGCGTGTCGTCGCCCGGGCCGCGGGTTTCCCAGGCGTTCTGCTCGGCGTTGCCGGTGTCCTACTGTCCTGGTGCTCGCGGTGCGGACTGGGAGCCGCTCGCCACGCTGGTGCTCGAGGCTGCCTATGAGGCGACCTTGTGGGCGGCTGTTCTCAACGCGCAGCGAAGTGGTTCGCGGACCGTTCTGCTCACGCAGTTGGGGGGAGGCGCGTTCGGGAATGATGCAGCTTGGATCCGCGCGGCCATCGGCAGCGCTCTGCGGCGCGTCGATGGGCATGGCTTGGATGTCGTGATCGTGAGCCATGGGGCGCCGGCGGCGGAGTTGAGGGAGTGGGTGAAGACGCTGCAGTGATTCGCGGTGGGCGGGTTCGGTACGGCTGCATTGGGGACGCGCGTCGAGGCACAGCGGCGAGTTCTGGTTGTGCCGTTGCCTGGTCCCCTGGATGACGGCGGGTGCGTCAGTGGAACCGGTCGTCGGCAACGTGTTGCCATGACACCGCCCGCTCTCTGTCCGGGCGCGGGCGCCCAGCGTTGTTGGTTAGACCGTTGCCGCGCCGGTGACTCCCTTGCGCGTGCCCTACTGGATCACGTCGTGCGCGACGTTGCTGAGCGTCGCCTGCAACGGGAACGCCACTAGCAGCGCCTGCGAGTAGACCGAGATGCCGACGTAGACCGGCAAGTTGGGAATCGCGAGGCTGAGTGAGCCCACACCGGCGGGCTGTGGGATCGTGATCAGCGGCAGCGAGATCAGCGGTTGGGAGAGGCCGAGCGTGCCGTAGGGCGGGATCGCGGTCGACGCCGGGAGGAACGACACTACCGGTAGTGCGAAGGTGCCCTGACCGACCGGGCCGTAGCGCATGTAGGCGTCGAGGGTGTAGGTATGGCCGATCTGCAGGTCGGCGGGAGCGTCGAGTTGGCGCTGCAAGTTGAGGTAGAGCCGGTTCTGCCCGAAGTTCCCGATCACGATGTCGAGGTCGCCGTCGCCGTCGACGTCGCCGAGCGCCACCGAGGTGGTGTTGTCGTTGGCCACCGGCATCCGGCTCGCCGTGGCATCGGTGAACGTGCCCGTGCCGTTGTTCAAGTAGAGCCGGTTCTGGGAAACCGGCCGGGTCCTGTTCCCGATCACCATGTCGAGGTCGCCGTCACCGTCGACGTCGCCGAGCGCCACCGAGGTGGTGTAGTCGGTGTCCACCGGCATCCGGCTCGCCGTCGCGTCCGAGAACGCGCCCGTGCCGTTGTTCACGCAGAGCCGGTTCTGCTGGCCGGAGTAGTTCCCGATCACCATGTCGAGGTCGCCGTCGCCGTCGACGTCGCCGAGCGCCACCGAGGTGGTGTTGTCGTTGGCCACCGGCAACCCCTTCCTCGGCAGCCCCTCGAACTGAAGCTGCGCCGCAGTCGGGACCGCAAGCGCAGCCAACACGGCAGCAGTGAACAGCGCCTGATTGGGCGACCTTCGGTGCCGCCACGAAGTCGAAACAACGGACTGCGCACGAATCTGCATGGGTGTTCTCCTGACTGAGCGGGCGCAAACGAGCCCGATGAGGTCCAGGGATGACGTTGCGCAAGGACAGGCTAGCGGCGGTGCAACCACTGGCAACCCAGTGCGCGCTCGACCAGAACCCACAGTGCAGCGTCTGTAGGCAAGAGATCACGGTTGGGTCCGAGTTCCGATCGTGCGTTGCCGGGCTGTAGCGACGCGGGGAACGAACTCGCGGGAGCAGCGGGCTTCCTGGGCCTCCTGGCAGGCTCCGGCGCAGGCGTGTGCAGGGGCTCCTGGGCGACGGTGCGGTCCCACCAGCTGTCGCCTCCTGCCTCGATCGAGTCCAGGTAGCCGCTACGCCGGTTCGACTCGCACCGCTGCTAGAAGCGGTCCGTCGTGGATGCGTTTATACGGTGCTGAGGGGGCCAGGAGACCACCTACAGATTGTAGGAGGGCGTTGCGGCATTGCACGTTCCTCGGCGTTCCGCAGCGGCGGCGCCAATACAGGTCAGTGAACGTATGGTGATCCCGGGCGACCAGCGCCACGAGTCTAGTAGCGAGCCGCGTACCACGGCCCACCGAGGTGCAGGTCGAAGGCGATCCCGGACGGATACAGAGGCGTGACCTCTCGCGAAAGCAACGCGTCACCCGGGCGGCGGCCCGGTTCGTGAACGAATGCGATGGCCACGTCAGAGATCGTGTTCCAACGATACCAAATGACCGTGCCGCTCTGGTATCGAGTGACCCTCGACGACGCCTCCAAGTGATCGACAATGCGTTGGAACTGTTGCTCATGCCGCCAGAAGAAGAAGCGGATGTAGAGCGTTGGCCAGCAAGCATGCACGGCTACCGACGCCATCATCAAAAATAGTGAAAGCTGTGCCAAGAAGGCGCGCGAACTACCGCGGCCCGGGGCGCTGCGGCCCTTTCCATAGAGCGCCTCTAGCACGACCACGATGCAGATCGGCATTGCCACAAGAAAGCCGAGGGCCACGAGTTGATGTCCAATGTCCATCAGGTCGATGATGAACAGCGGCGCGCACCACACCCATAGAACCGCGTACGAGTAGCAGAGCATGCGGATTCGCTGCTTCCCGGTTGTCACGATGCGTTCTTGCATGCGTCTCCAAGCGGATTGGGGCAGTTCGTCCAACGTCTTGTGGTGCTGAGCCGCGAGTGCCTCTGGGCGCAAACTGGCTTCTGCGCCTAGCTGGGCATACTACACCAGGACCAGGCCACCAAGCCAAAGATCGCCGCGGTCCGCACTAGAGCGCCGCCGACCGACGTTGCAGCCGCCCTAGCAGGAGTCATCGGCTCCTTGAAGCCTGCGCTGAGAAGGCGCAGCAAGGAGTATTCGAGTGGGATGGTGATGAGCCAGAGGACCAGCAAGCCGATGTCAGTCAGCCATTTTCCATGACTCAATACCCAGGACCAGAACCCGATAACCACTACCCAGCTGCTGAACTGAACGCAGAGAAGAGCACCCCAGTAATTCACATGCCAAAGCCGTCTTTTCAGCAAGACGAAGCGCATAGCTAGAGTTTGCAACACCGTTATGAGGACCGCCATTAACCAAACGCCCGGGTCCTTGCAAGGCAGTGTGAGTAATGAGGCACCAAGCATCAGCACGGCAAGCCTAAGTAAGTCCTCGGCAGAACGAGCCGAAACATCGGCAAGTTCCACCTGCACGCAGCCTAGCGCCACCCAGGTTCGGACTGCAACCGCCCCAGGAACTGCTCCCAGCTACTTCGGGTTCTCGAACAGCGTGCGCAAGGCTGCGCCGGTCACTGCCAAGCGATCGTTGTCGTCGGTGTCGAGCGACTCGTCGACCTTCCCGCGTCATCTCGTTGTGCCCCAGCAGAGCCTCTGCCGCCTGATCGAAGTCCAGCCCATCGGCCAGCTCGGCGTTGTGTCCGGGTTGCCGTCATCACCGGCCACGCGCTCGAAGAGCAGTTCCAACAAAGGTCCTGACGACGCAGAGCAGCGCCGTCCTGTCCGTCGGGAAGCTCGGTTGGCTCTCCATGGCCCTAGTACCCGATGACGGCAGCGACCGCGTTCGAAAGGGATGCGGTGCCCGTGATGGCGTCCGGCACGGCAGCCTGCACGTAGAACCGGAACCCAGCGAGGATCGTGAAGCTCGGCAAGGTGATCTGCCAGTCGGCGTGCCCGTTGAGTGCGAGGGTGAACTGAGTGCTGTCGTCGGACACGAACTGCCAGCAGCCTGGGAACCCTAGCGGGGACAACTCAAAGGGCAGTGCATGTGATCCTAGAGGGCCTGAGTTCTGCGTGTCGCTGAACCCGAGGACGAACACGGGCACCTGGATGCCCGCCGGAAGACCTGAGAGCCTCAGACTCGAAGAGAACCCGATGCGTGGAACGCCCCCGTTCAGGGGGGCCAAGTTGATCGGGGTACTGGTCGGCGAGTTGCAGCTTGCTCCGAACAACGTGTAGGAGGCTGGTAGCGTTGTCGCGGGAACCTCGATGAGCGGGAACACGAGGTTGGAGAATGACTCCGTCTCGTCGTTCCACTGCCACTGCGAGGACCCGGCGTTCGTTCCGAAGAGCTGCCCAGCGTTCTCCGCAAGCGTGCCTCCGTTGTCTGGCTGACCGGGTGCCCAGTTGGTGTAAGTCACCGGTTCGCCGCTGCTCCAGACCCAGACGCCTTCCACAGCAATGTCGTTGAACCCGATCCACAGGCCGTGAGGCCCCAAGAACGGGCCGAAGTGCGCCTCCAGCCACGCTTGTTCAGCTGGGCCACGGATGGTCGCCAGGTGTCCTCCAAGCGAGACTGCGAAGGCCTCGCCGGCAGACCATGACATCGTCGTGTCTGCTACCCCATAGACCTTGCCGTTGGCAGGATTCTGGATCCAGGTCACCGACTGCGCGTCGAGGCAGGTGCCAGCCGCGAGCGATACGAACAGGAGGAGTGGCTTGAGCATCAACGTCACCTTCCGCGTCATCATGGCGGAGGGCTACTGGCACACCAAGTGGCGTGACCGTTGACGGCTCCCTAGCTGGCCACGTCTCGCACCATCGTTGGCGTCCACTCTCGCCCCGACCGAGACGCCCGCCCTTCGGCGTTGAGGGTCGCCGCGATTTGCGCGAACGCCAGTCGTTGCCTCCCTTGGCGCTGGCGACGTAGTTCGCGGATGCGGTCCAGCGTCCTCGCCTCGTCAGGCCGTCCTGGATGCGCACCGAACGGGTAGCACCCCACGTGATGCCCGCCATTTGGTTTCTTTCGCTCTCTCGCAGCGCGCAGCTTGGCGACCAACGCCGACCGTTCGTACTCGGCGACCGCGTTGAGCACCTGGCGGATGAGCTTGCGGCTGGGGTCGTTGTCGGCCTCTGTCAGGCTCTGCCCCGTGTCCGCGGTGACGATCGACACCCCGGCCTCGCCGAACGCCCGCACCGCCATCTCGGAGACGATGAGGTCACGCCCAAGGCGGTCCGCCTTCTCGACGACGAGCACCCCGACGCCGAGTTCGCCGCATCGTTGTAGGGCCGCACAGAGCCCGTCGCGGCCTTCCAGGGGCACCGTGCCGGACACGCCGGCATCCTGCGTCTCGACCAGTTCGAGGCGCTTGGCCACGCAGTAGGCCCGGATGGCCTCCCGCTGACGCGGGAAGCCGTCCTTGCCGTCCTTGGCCTGGTTCTCACTCGACACGCGCAGGTATCCGATGGCCTTCATGCCGGCCTCCCTTTGCGCGTGAGCCCCGGGCCAGCGGCCCGTGAGAGTCTGGTAGGGTTGGCGACCGAATGAGCCGCCACTTCTTGAGCGCCGTAGCCCTGCTCGGCCTCGCGTACGCCTGCACCTCGACTGAGCAGCGCGGTCCTGCACCCGAACCCTGGTTCGTGGGTGTGTACGAGGGGGTGTTGAAAACAGAGAACGAGAACATCCTTCGGCGATTCGTCCTGCGTGCCGATGGCAGATGGAGCTTCTATTTCTTCTTCGGTGGCGAAGACCGTGACCCCCTCGAGCTTCGAGGCACCTGGGAAGCCACCGACCTTGCAGATGGCGGCGTCCGCGTGCGATGCAAGAACGAGCCGGACTTGTCCAGGCTTCACCCCAGGACCTTCGTCATCCGCGGCGACACCATAGATGCTGTGGATCCCGACTTTCGCATGAAGAGGGTTCACGGCGATGTCTCCGGCAGCGCGTCGAAACCTCCCGCGAACGAGAGGTAGGGTTGGCTGCGCGCTTGGCGTGGGCTGGTATCCGATGGCCTTCATGGTCAGAAGTCCTCCGGGTACCCGATGGTGACGCATGGCCGCCCTTGGTCGTCGGGGCCGACGTGGGCGCAGAGCGTTTGCACGCGCTTGCGAGTGCCTCGTTGGGGCAGGACCACTTGGAACCGCAGTAGGCCGCAAGCTGCCTTGTGCCGGCGAACGGCGAGGCTCGCCATCCAGAGCACGTCGTGTAAACGTCCCCTCGAGTCCGCCAGGCCGCGCACGCTGGCAGGGATCGCCTCGATCGCAGCCCACACTGCCGCCGTCACCGCCACGGGCACCGCGAACCCGCCGAGCATGCCGGCGGTCGCGGGTTCCGTGACATCCACAAGGACGCCGTCCGCGAGCGCATCGGCTCGCGTGTAGACGTGGATCGGCTCGCCGAAGATGGCGTCACAAGTGCTGACGCAGTTGACGCTGTTGACACTGCTGACGCTGACGGTGTTCGGGGTCGCAGCGTCAGCGTCGACACCGTCCGCAGCGTCAGCACCATCGCGGGGCGGTAGGATCGTCGGCCTCATGCCAACCAACCGCGGCAGACTCCTCCCGGTCTGCGGGGCCTTCCTGGTTGCCGCCTGCTCCGCGGTCTCGAACCCTGTCGCGGCATCGACAAGTACGCACGGGCTACCGGTGATCGTGGGGACCTTCTCCGGAACCTCGTCCTTCGACCTTGACGGCAAGCCCGAGGAGATCGGCAGTGGCAGTCTGGTGCTGGGTGCTGACCGCACCTTCCTGTTGCGGTTCGAGTTCGTCGACGCGGGCATGGTTTGGGACTGTGCGGGCGACTGGGAGATCGTGGCGCAGGAGCCCGGTGATGGTTCGGTCAGCGGGTTCGCCAAGCTCCTTCTCGACGTTCGGACCTCGCGCGGGTCGAGCCCTCCGCTGGGCAAGACATCGCTGTACGTAATGGTCACCGACGAAAGCGCGTCGGTGGCGGGCGGCCCTTGCCTCGGGTTCGACCTTCCCCGCGTTCGGTGAACGGAGCTTGCCGGGAGCCGCTCATGGCCCACCCCCTGGCAGCTGTGGCAGCTTTCGTCGGCGAACGAGAAGTAGCGTTGGTCACCGATCAACAGGTGGTCAAGCAACGGGATGCCGAGCAGCTCGCCGGCTTCGCGCAGCTGTTCAATCACGCTGCGAACCTCGGCGCTCGGCGTCGGATCGTCGCTGCGGTGGTCGTGGGCAACCACGATGGACGTTGCCGCCAGCGACACCGCTGCTGTGTCGCCGCATCTGCGGCACCTTCGTTCGCTTGTCCACCTTCGCCTCCGTGCAGTTGGCGGAGACTCTTTCGCGGACAGTCCTTCGCGGGCAGTCCGTCGCTTTCGGCTGCACGCGCTCCACCGTGGAGAACCCCGTTCGCCCCATCTATGGGACGCTCAGCAACTTGAAGTGGTCGGGCCGAGAGGATTCGAACCTCCGACCTACTGGCCCCAAACCAGCCGCGCTACCAGACTGCGCTACGGCCCGACGGGCGGGCACGGTAGCGGCAGGTTGCGACCATGGAAAGGGGCGAACCCGCTTCCTCACCGCCGGCCGCGCCCGACCGTCACTTCGCCTTCAGATGCCGGTCGAGGTAGACCTTCAGATACATCAAGAAGTGCGCGCGGTCCGCGCCGCGAAAGCCGTGCTTCTGCATCGGGTAGGGCAGGTAGTCGACGAACCTGCCGGCGTCGATACAGCGGTCGACGAAGTCGAGCGTATGGGACCACATCACGGTCTCGTCGTCGGTGCCGTGCACGAGCAGCAAGGGGCGTTGCAGCTTGCCGGCGAGCGGCAGGCAGCTCGACGCCTCGTAGCCATCGCCGTTCTCGGCCGGCGTGTCCATGTAGCGTTCGGTGTAACCCGTCTCGTACATGCGCCAGTCGGTCACGCCGGCGCCGCTGATGCCGCAGGCGAACGTCTCGGGTGACAGCAGCATGAGACGCAGCGTCATGTAGCCGCCATAGGACCAGCCGTGCACGCCGATGCGCGCGGGGTCGACGAACGGTTGCTGCTTGAGCCAGTCGATCGCGCGCAGCTGGTCCTGCACCTCGAGCGTGCCCAGGCGCCGGAACACGGCCTGTTCGAACTTGCTGCCGCGGTTGGGCGTGCCGCGGTTGTCGAGGCGACACACCGCGTAACCTTCGGCGGCGAACGCCTGCAGCCACAGCGGTGCGCCGCCGAGCCACGCGTCGGTGACGAGCTGCACGTGGGGGCCGCCGTAGACGTAGTGCAGCACCGGCACCTTGTCGCCCTCGCCGAGGTTGGGGGGCAGCGCGAGGTGTCCGTAGAGCACGGTGCCGTCGTCGGCCTTGACCTGGAACATGCGCTGCGTCGGCAGCTGGAACTGCAGCACGGGATTGCGCGTCGCCGGCAGCGCCGTGACCTCGTTCTCGCCGGGGCCCAAGAGGCGCGCGGTCGGCGGTGTTTCGAGGTTGGACCAGATCGCATAGGCGATCGTCGCGTCGGGCGACAGTTCGGCGCGGTGGGTGCCACGTTCGCGCGTGACCTGGCGCGTGTCCTCGCCGGTGAGGTCGGTGACGAACACGTGCAGCTGCCGCGGGTCCTCACCCGAAGCCTGGAACCAGACCTTGCCGTCGTCGGTCACGCGCAGCAGTTGCTGCACGTCGAACGCGCCCTTGGTGAGTTCGGCGAGCTGCGCGCCGTCCCGGTCGTGCAGCCACAGGTGCCGGTGGCCGCTGCGAGTCGACCACCAGAGGAACCGGCCGTCCGGCAAGAACGTGGGGCCGTGCTCGGGTTCGATCCATTCGGGGTCCTGTTCGCGCAGCACGGTGCCCAGTCGACTGCCGTCCTTGGTGGCGAAGCGCACCAGTTCGAGCTGGCTCTGGCCGCGATCGACGAGCGTCACCCAGACCGTGTCGTCGGGGCCGAAGGTGATGTTGGTCCAGTAGAGGTCGAGCGCGTCGTCGTGCGCGAGCCACTGCTGGTTGCCGGTGCTCGTGTCGTAGATGCCGACCTGGACCACCGAGTCGGGGCGGCCGGCCATCGGGTAGCGGCCGTGTCTGGGCGACGGCGGCACCGCGTCCAGGTTCTGGTAGGGATACGGGGCGATCGGTCGCTGGTCCTCGCGATAGAACGCGAGGTGACGACCGTCGGCGCTCCAGAACAGACCCTTGGTGATGCCGAACTCGGCGCGGTGCGCGGCGCCGCCGTAGACGATGTCGTCGTCGCCGTCGAAGGTCAGCTGGCGGTCGCGGCCGTTTGCGGCGCGCACGTGCAGCTGATCGTCCAGCAGGTAGGCCGCGTGGCCGTCGCCCGGCGCCACCGCGTGCGACGTGGCATCGGCGGGCCAGTTCAGCACCGCTTCGAGCTTGTTCTCACCCAGGTGCCAGCGGGCGACGCGGTCCCCGAGCTCGACCCGCAGCGTGTCGGCATCGATCCAGGCAAGCGCCGGAAAGCGGGCCGGGACCTTGTCCGGTCCGCCCAGCGCCGTGCGCAGTGCGACGGCCGTGGCCAACGGTTCGGTGCTGACTTTGCCGTCCACGAGCGCGTGCAGGCTCTGGTTGCCGTCGTCGGCGGTCAGCACCACGGTGGCCTCGTGGCCCGCAGGGCGCCACAGCACCGTCGGCGGCGAGATGGCCAGGGCCGCGCCGGCCGTCAGCACCTTCTCGAGCGTGAGCGGTTCGGGGGCCTGTGCGCCGGCGGACCCGGTGGCAACGGCGGCAGAGAAGAAGAGAAGACAACTGCGGAACGCTGCCATCGATTGCCGAATCATGGTGTCTGGGAAGGCCGAACGCCACGGTTGCGCCGACCCTTGCAGTTGCCGCAGTATGCGCGGCGCGTGCCGACCGCGACGACCCCAGGATCCATGCCCGATTTGCCGACCGATCTGCTGCCGTGGCCGACGGACGCCGTGGTTGGGCGTCGCACGCGCGTCGCCCTGTTGGGTTCGGGGTTCATCGCCGATGTGCACCTCACGGTGCTGGGCGGGATGCGCGAGGTCGAAGTGGTGGCGCTGTGTGATCCGGCGCGTTCGCGGGCCGGGTTGCTGGCGAAGAAGCACGGCGTGCCGCACGCGTTCGCGGACCTCGACGAGATGTTGCTGGCGGTCGAGGTCGACGCGGTGCACCTGCTCGTTCCGCCCGCGTTGCACGGCGAACTCGCCGCGCGCTGCCTGGGCGAGGGTCTGCACGTGCTGGTCGAAAAGCCGCTGGTGCTGGCGTCGGCGTCGGTGTTCGCGCTGGCCGCTGCGGCGCGCGACCAGCGCCGCGTGCTCGCGGTCAACCACAACCAGACGTTCCATCCGGCGCTGGCCCGGCTGCAGCAGCACCTGCAACGCGGCCGTCTGGGCCGACTCGAACACGTCGAGCTCATGCACCACGTGCCGCTGCGCCAGCTGGCGAGCGGCGACGTCTCGCACTTCATGTTCCAGACCGAGGCGAACATCGTCTGGGAGCAGGGGGTGCACCTGTTCTCGATGGTCGAGGCGCTGCTCGGACCGTGTCGCGAGGTGACCGCGGTGACCGGCGCACGCACGCCGCTGCCGAACGGCGTGGCCTTCGTCGCCGAGTGGCACCTGTCGTTGCAGTGCGAACGTGGCACCGCCGGCATCCGCATGGCGTTCGGCAAACCGTGGTTGGAGACCACGCTGCAGGCGATCGGCAGCGATGGCGCGGCGTTGCTCGATCTGGCCCGGGGCACCTGCTGGACGCGGCGCAAGACGCGCTGGCTCGAGTTCCTCGATCACGGCATCAACCTCGCCGCCGGCGGTCGCCATCTGCTGGCGCGCAGCTGCGGCGCGGTGTCCGGTTACTGCCTGTCGTTGTTCAGACTGTCGTTCCCCGACGATCCGTTCCTGCGTGGCATGCGCGGCTCGATCCGCGCGTTCCACACCGCGGTGCGTGGTGCCGCACTGGCGCCGTCGCTGCGGCCGGCGGCGGCGTTCGCGGTGTTGTCGATGTGCGAGCAGACTGCTGCGGCAGCTGGCGTGGCCACTGCGCCGCCGCCGGCGCCCGCGTCGTTGCCCGAGCCGGTGACGGCGCGGGCGGGTGAGGTCGTGGTGCTCGGGGGCACCGGGTTCCTGGGGCGGCGTTGCATCGCGGAACTGCGCCGGCTCGGCAAGCCCGTGACGTTGGTGGTGCGCAAGCCGCAGCTGTTGCCCGCGGAACTGCGCGACGGGTCGGTGCGCGTGTTCGTCGGCGATGCGGCCGATGGCGCGGTGCTGGCGCGCGCATTCGAAGGCGCCGATTGCGTTCTGCACCTGGCCACGGTCGCGGGCGACGATCCGGCCAAGGTCGAGGCGGTGATGGCGGCCGGCGTGCGTCTCGCTGCCGACGCGGCGCGCGCCGCCGGCGTGCGGCGCCTGGTCTACACCAGCAGCACGGCGGCGTTGTGGCTCGGTGCGGCGGGCTCGGTCGCTGGCGATTGTGGCACCGACCCGCGACCGCAGCAGCGGTCGGGTTATGCCCGGGGCAAGATCGCCGCCGAGCGCGAACTGCGGGCCGCGCGCGCGGCGGGGCTCGAGGTCACGATCGTGCGGCCGGCGATCGTGCTCGGCGCCGGTGGCGTGCGCGAACACTCCGGCATCGGCATGTGGGTGCGTGACAACCAGTGCATCGGTTGGGGCGCCGGTACTTCGCCGCTGCCGCTGGTGCTCGCCGACGACTGTGCGCTGGCGATGGTGGCCGCGCTGCACGCGCCGGCGGCGGCCAACCGCGACTACAACCTGGCTGGCGAGGTGCGCCTCTCGGCGCGCGGCTACGTGGCCGAACTCGCCTCGCGCAGCGGCCGCAGCTACCACTTCCACGGTAAGGCGCTGCGCTGGCTGTGGCTGCAGGAAGTGGGCAAGTACGCGGTCAAGTGGTTGGCGCGGCGGCCGCGCGAGTGGCCGTCGTTCCGCGACTTCGCCTCACGCAGCTTCCGCACCGTGCTGGACTGCAGCGACGCGCGGCGCGACCTCGGCTTTGCGCCGATCGCCGATCGTCGCGAGTTCCTCATTCGCGCCTTCGCCGGGTCGCCATGACGGCTCGCGCCCGGTTCGTGCACGTGTTCTCGACCTTCGGCGCCGGCGGTCCGCAGATCCGTGCCGTGCAGCTGATGGCGCGCCTGGGTGCGGCGGCCCAGCACGTGGTGATGGCGATGGACGACAACACCGAGGCGCAGGCGCAGCTGCCGCCAGGCGTCGAGGTGACGTTCGTGCCGCCGCCGCCGCGCGCGGGCACGCTGTCGACGGTGAGTCGTCAGCGGCGCTGGCTCGCCGCGCAGCAGCCCGACCTCGTGTTGACCTACAACTGGGGCGCGATCGAGTCGGCGTGGGCGGCCGTGCGCGCTGGTTTGGCGCTCGTGCATCACGAGGATGGGTTCCTGCCCGACGAGGTGCAACGCCGGCTGCGGCGGCGCAGTTGGTTGCGTCGCTGGGTGCTGCGGCACGTGCCGGTGATCGTGCCCTCTTCGGGGTTGGCGAAGATCGCGACGTCGGAGTGGGGCGTGTCGCACGTGCATCACCTGCCCAACGGCGTCGATCTGCAGCGCTTCGTGCCGGCGCCGCGTCAGCCGGTGACGCGGATGGTCGTGGGCACCGTCGGTGGGCTGCGGCCCGAGAAGGACCACGAGACCCTGTTGCGCGCCGTGGCGCTGGTGCCGCAGATCGAGCTGCATCTCGTTGGCGGCGGTCGCCAACGATTGCAGCTCGAAGCGCTCGCGGCGCAGCTCGGTGTGGCAGAGCGCGTCGTGTTCTGCGGTCCGACCGACGACACTTCGTCGAGTTACCGCGGCTTCGACGTGTTTGCGCTTTCCTCACGCACCGAGCAGATGCCACTCGTGCTGCTCGAGGCCATGGCCGCAGGTTTGCCGATCGTGGCCACCGACGTCGGTGACGTGCGCGCAGTGTTGCCTGCCGCCGCCGCGCCGTTCGTCGTGCCACCGCAGGATCCGGCTGCGTTCGCGCAGGCGCTGCGCCTGCTCTGCGCCGACGCGACGCTGCGTCGTGCGCAGGGCGCGGCCAACCGCGCGCGCGCCGAGCAAGACTACGAGGCGGGCCGAAACCTCGATCGGTTCCTCGCTGTCTATCGCAGCGCGATGAGGTAGCGGCGCCCGTTGCCGGCCAGCGCGTTGCGCCGGCGTCAGCACCTGCCTTTGCTCGCCCCGCGGCGCATTGCGTCCAATCAGCCGGCGCAGCGCCGCGGTGTTCTTCCTTCGCCCGTTGCCGGCCAGCGCGTTGCGCCGGCGTCAGCAATCAGCAATCAGAAATCGAAGCCGAGGCCCAGCTCCGCGAACACCGTGTTGCTGAGGTCGCCATCGATGCGGTTGAAGGCCGAGGCACCGGTGGTCAGGTCGTAGTCGCCGGCGAGCACCATGCCGATGTTGCCGTAGACCGACAGGTTGTCGTTCATGCGGTGCTGCACGCCCAGGTAGGCGACGATCTCCTGCACCTGCACGTCGGCGCGTTCGCGGCCGGCGGCTGCCGAGGTGCGCACCTGGTACTGACCGCCGGTGACGTCGACACCGATCATGTAACCGGTGCTCGGCGCCGGCCAGTAGGACACCTCGATGTGCTCGGGCAGGGTGATGTCCAGGCGCAGACCTTCGGTGATCTCCCAGTTGATGCCGAGGACCGGCAGCCAGGGTGCATCCTCGAAGACCTGGTTGTAGCGCGCGCCGATCTTCCAGAAGAGCTCGTCCATGGGCCGCATCGTCAACACGAGCTCGCCCGGGAAGTCGTAGTCCTTGTGGGTCATGCCGCCGTCGAGGTCCGACCACAGGCCGGGGCTGACGTTGATCTCGAGCAGCGTGTAGTCGTCGAGGAATGCGCCAACGCCCAAGTGCACGCCGGTGTGGTAGAGCGTCTCGTCCGGCATGCCGAACGCGTCGGACGTCATGTAGCGACGGCCGCCGAAGTAGCCGCCGAACTTGACGAACATGTCCGGGTAGATCGCCACCTTGAGGTCGGCGTCGAAGTCGTACTGCAGCAGGTCGAAGCTGCCCGTCTCGCCATCCACCTCGGCGCCGGGGAAGAAGCGACTGGTGAGCTCGATCTGCGGGTCGTAGCGCTCGCGGCGCATGAGGAAGTCGCCGTGTGCGCTCTGGAACACTTCGGTGAGCGAGTAGCCGTCACCTTGCGGGGAGTTGGCTGCCTGCAGCAGGTCGGCGCCGAACTCGGTCGGTCGCGGCGGCAGCATGCCAGCTGAGGTGCGGCTGTCGCGCAGCGCGGTCTGCAGACCCGAACCGCTCGCGGTGACCCAATCGGGCGCGGCGACCGCGGTGCGCGGCTGCGGGGAGTCGAAGGAAACGGGTGCCTGCGTCGCGGCGGTGGCGACGAGCAGGCACGCGGCGGAAACGACGCGTGCGTTGGTGTTGAGCATGACCCTGTCTGACCGGAAGAATGACCGCCCGGAATCCTTGCCGCTGGGGCCGTGGAATCAAGGGCCTCTCCTGTTCTCGCGGTTCTCGCGGCAGCCGAGGCGGCGTCGCCCGCGGGCATGATGCGGCCCTCGTCGACGGGCGTTGCCCGCCGGCGCAGCGCCTCAACGCTGGAAGATGGGCAGGTACTGCTTGGGCATCTGCAGCAGGATGCAGGCGACCGCGGTTGCCAGTTCGTCACCGGGACCGACGCGGTTTTCCCAGCTGCCGTCGGGGCGCTGGCTCTGCAGCAGATCGCCGGCGAGGCGGCCGAAGAACGCGCGGCAGCGTTTGCCGCCGTACTGGTAGAAGGCCTGGGCCGCGTAGTAGTTGCCGTACCAGAAGTAGTAGTGATCGCGGTAGTAGTCGGCGATGCCGCTGTAGCTGCCGTCGAGAAACGTCAGCACCGGGTCCGACAGGTTCTCGTCGTGGATGCCGGCGCTGCTGAGGGCGGTCAACGCCGCGGCGTTGATCGCGTACTCGTTGGCCTTGTCGAACGCCCCGCGGCCGTAGATCTTGTAGTAGTACAAGCCCTTGGAGCGACCGCGGTCGACGCGGCTCTTCTGCACGTAACCCATCGCCCGCTCGATCGTCTGCGGCGGTACCCGCACGCCGATGTTGCGCGCGGCGCGCAGCGCTTGCAGCTGGCAGACCGTGACCGACAGGTCGGTTTCGCGATCGAACGGGTTGTAGCGCCAGCCGCCGACCTCGTTCTGGCTGTCGACGATCAGGTTGACGGCGCGCTCGAGCGGGGCGCGCGTCAGGTCGTTCTCGGCGCGGCCGCCGCCGACCATGCCGGCGATCTCGGCGAGGAACAGCGTCGCGAAGGCGTGGCTGTACATGCGTGTGCCGGAGTCGGTGAGCAGTCCGCTCTCGAGCCCGGCACCGGCGATGTAGTCGTAGGTGCGTTTGACGATCCGGCCGTGGCGGCCGCGGTCGGGCAGATTGCCTCCCGCCAGGAACGCCATGCCGCACAGGGCCGATACGCCGAGGTGGCCGTGGCCGGTGCGTTCCTGCTCGTCGCGCGACAGGGCCTTGTCGAGCAGGATGTAGTCGTCCTGCATCTTGTGGCCGACGATGCCACTCCACGCCCCACAGTCGGCCTGGCGCGCGGCGAGCCACGCCAGGCCCTTGTCGGCCGCGGCCTGGCAGCGTTTCGCCAGTTCCGGGTCGATCCACGGCTCGTCGGCCGCAGAGGCGCGGGCCATGGCCGCTGGCGTGGCTGTGGGTTTGTCGGTCGCCGGTTCGCCAGCGCCCTGCGGGGCCAGCGTGAGCAGTGCGATGAGCAGCATGGGGCCTCGACGTTCGGAACGCTGCGAGGCGCGCATTGTGCCGCGGCCTCGCTGGTCGAACAGGGCCAGACGCAAATGGTGCGTGACCAGCGGCGCGGCAGCCGACTCACGCGAGGTCGAAGACGATCACCTCGGCGGCGTCCTTGCCGGCGCCGACCAGTTCGACGAACGGGGCGTCGGTGATCTGCGCGCCGTCGCCGGCGCGCAGTTCGTGGCCATCGACCGACACCGCGCCGCGCGCGACCTGCACCCAGGCGGCGCGACCCGGTCGCAACTCGCGCCGGACACGTAACCCGGGTTCGAGTTCCGCGGCGAGGATGTGCACGTCTTGATGAATGTCGACGACGCCGCCTTCGCCCGGCGGCGCCGCGAGCGTCGCCAACTGGCCGCGCAGTTGCGCGCGATCGAGGCCCTTCTGGGCGTAACGCGGCGGCAGGTTCTTGCGATCGGGGAACAGCCAGATCTGCAGCAGATGCACCGCCCGCTCGGGGTCCGGGTTGACCTCGCTGTGCAGCACGCCGGTGCCCGCCGACATGATCTGCACCTCGCCGGGACGGATCACGGCCTTGTGGCCCATGCTGTCCTCGTGCTGCAGACTGCCGTCGAGGATCCAGGTCAGGATCTCCATGTCGCGGTGCGGGTGCATGCCGAAGCCCTTGCCCGGCGCGACGTGGTCCTCGTTGATCACGCGCAACGTGCGGAAGTGGGTGTGCGCCGGGTCGTGGTACTCGCCGAACGAGAACGTGTGCGCGGTCTGCAGCCAGCCGAAGTCGAAGCTGCCGCGCGCTTCACTCTTGCGGATCGTGATCATCACTTCACCTCCTGCTTGCCCAGACGCAGCGCGCCGGGGCCGGTGAAGATGAGGCCGACGACGACGGTGAGCAAGGTCAGCGGGTACTCCATGCCGCCTGCGGCGGCGTCGAAGCCCTTGCCGCCGTGGCCGACGAAGGCCGCCACGACCATCGTGAACGCCAGCGGCACGAGCATCGGGCGGAAGAACAGGCCGGTGGCCAACGCGACGCCACCCAGGGTCTCGGCCAGCGCCGCGAGCAGCGCCGACACGTACGGCATCGGGATGCCGATGCTGCTCATCCACTGTGAGGTGCCGTCGAGGCCGTAGCCGCCGAACGCGCCGAACAGCTTCTGTGAGCCGTGGAACAAGAACACCACGGCGAGCATGGCGCGGATCAGGAACAGGCCGAGGTTGGGGGAGTGCAGGCGATCGAGAGCGTTCATCTTGGGTCTCCTGGAAGCGATGGTTGTTGAAACAAGTATCAGTGCGTGAAGGGTGGGTTGGTGGCGGGGCAAGCGCCGTCAGGCGTCGTCGTGGCGGGCTTTGACCAGCAGCTGGTTGAGCGTGCGCAGGTCCTTGCCGGTCAGCTTGCCGAAGAACCGCTCGGGCATTGCCGCGACCGGCGCGTCGAGCTGCTCGAGCAGGGTGAGGGCCGGCTTCTTGATGCGCACGTAGACGACGCGCCGGTCGGCCTGGCAGCGGCGGCGCTCGACCAGACCGCGCTGTTCGAGGCGGTCGACGAGGCGGGTGACGTCGGGCACGCGCGTCACCATGCGCGCGCCGATCTCCTGGCACGGGTGGCCGCTTTCGCCGGCGCCGCGCAGGATGCGCAGCACGTTGTAGGAGGCGCCGGTCAGGTTGTGGGTGTGCAACAGGTCGGCCTCGGCGGCGCGCGCTGCTTCGGCCGTGCGCAGCAGGTTCAAGAACGTCTCCATCGCCGGCGAGGCGAACGGTTGGCTCTGGCGCAGTTCCTGTTGCAGCTTCGACATGGCGGCGACTATCGCCCAAACAATGGTTGTTGCAACAATAAAATCCGCGGCGAACTGCCCGGCCCTTCGGTGGTGCCCTTGGCACGGGGCGCAGGCCACGCCCTTGTGCTCGACGGCAATCGGCCTAACCCCACGGACTTCCGGTCGCCCATGGGGGGCGGTTCGTTAGTCTTCCCATCATGCTTTCCGACCCCGTCTATTGGATCGTCATCGGTGCCGGCCTGCTGCTGAGTCTGTGGGCCTCGAGCAAGGTCAAGTCCACGTTCGCGCGCTACGCGCAGGTGCCCTCGCGCCACGGTCTGACCGGTGCGCAGGTGGCCCGCGCGATCCTGCAAGCCAACGACATCCATGACGTCGCGGTCGAACCGGTCGCCGGCCAGCTGACGGACCACTACGACCCGCGTGGCAAGGTGCTGCGCCTGTCCGAAGTGGTCTACGGCAGCCACAGCGTCGCCGCGCTCGGCGTCGCCGCGCACGAAGTCGGCCACGCGATCCAGCACGCCCACAGCTACGGGCCACTGAAGTTCCGGTCGGCGTGGGTGCCGGTCGCCGGGATCGGCTCGAACCTGGGTTTCTGGGTGATGATCCTGGGCCTGGGCATGGGCTACGCGAGCGGCTCGATGACGATGGCGTGGATCGGCCTGGCCCTGTTCGCGACGGCGACGGTGTTCACCCTGGTGACGCTGCCGGTCGAGTTCGACGCCAGCAAGCGCGCGTTGGTCACGCTGCAGAGCAGTGGCGTGTTGGCCAGCGACGAGCTCGACGGCGCCAAGAAGGTGCTCGACGCGGCCGCCATGACCTACGTCGCCGCCGCGGCGGCCTCGGTGATGACGCTGCTCTACTGGGCGATGCACATCCTGGGCTCGCAACGCAGCGAATGATCCGGCAGTCACCGACGCGGCGGTGACCGATGCGGCGGTCGCGCGCCGCGCGGGTCGGCTGCCGGTGGCCTGGGCCGGCCGAGCGCGATACCGTTCGCGGCCCCATGCCCGCCACCACCCGCCGCGGCGCCGCCAGCCCGACGCGCCCCAGGACCGTTCCGCTCGACTTCGAACCGCGGCCGACGACGCTGCTCGGTCGCACCGCGCTCGTCACCGGCAGCACGCGTGGGCTGGGCCGGGCGATCGCGCTCGCGCTCGGCGCCGCCGGCTGCAAGGTCGCGCTCAACTACGCCGGTGATCGTGAGCAGGCCGAGTCGGCGTTCGACGACTTTCGCATGCGCGGTTACGAAGGTGCGCTGTTGCGCGCCGACGTGACCAGCGAGAAGCAGGTGCAGCGGCTCTGCGCACTGGTCGAGAAGAAGCTCGGCCGCATCGACATCCTGGTGCCCAACGCCACGCCGGCGCAGCCGCAGATGCCGTTCGAGGAGTACGACTGGGCGTTCCATCAGCAGATGCTCGACTTCTTCCTGAAGTCGCCGGTGCTGCTGACGCGCGCGGTGCTGCCGGCGATGAAGCGCCGCCGCTTCGGCCGCATCGTCAACATCGGCAGCGAGGTGTTCCGCCGCGGGGTGCCCAACTTCGCGCCGTACGTCGCCGCCAAGGGCGCGCAGACCGGCTGGACGCGCAGCATGGCGACCGAACTGGCGCCGTTCGGCATCACCGTGAACATGGTGTCACCGGGTTGGATCCCGGTCGAACGCCACGCCAAGGACCCCAAGGCCGTCAAGCAGGCCTACCTGGCGGGCATTCCGGCGGGGCGCTGGGGTGTGCCCGGCGACGTCGGTGGGGTGGTGGCGTTCCTCGCCAGCGATGCGGCGGCCTTCGTCACCGGACAGGACCTCGCCGTCAACGGCGGCGTCACGGTGTGCTGAGTTGGAGATGATGTGCTGAGTTGGAGATCACGATGAAGTCGATGCCACTCTTGGGTGCGGGCCTGTTCGCGCTGGCCCTGCCGTTCTCCGCCTGCTCCGACCAGTCCGGCGCGCCGGCGCGGCCGCAGGTCGCGTTCGTGAGCAACTGCGTGGCCGAGTTCTGGACGATCGCGCAGCGCGGCGCCGAAGCTGCGGCCAAGGAGCACGACGTCGACGTGACCGTGCGCATGCCCGCGAACGGCACCGCCGAGGAGCAGCAGCGCATCCTCGAGGACCTCGCCGCCAGAGGGGTGTCGGGCATCGCGGTCAGCCCCAAGGACCCGGCGAACATGGGGGACCTGCTCGATCAGCTCGCGGCGCGCACCCTGCTGATCACGCACGATTCGGACGCGCCGGCGAGCAAGCGCCTCGCCTACATCGGCATGCGCAACTACGACGCCGGTCGTCTGTGCGGCCAGATGATCCGCGAGGTGCTGCCCGACGGCGGTGCGATCGTCGTGCTGGTGGCGACCCTGGACCAGGACAACGCCCGCGGCCGGCGTCAGGGCCTGATCGACGAACTGCTCGGGCGCTCGCCCGATGCGTCGCGTTTCGACGCGCAGGACGCCGCCCTGGCCGGCAACGGCTTCACCATCCGCGCCACCTTCACCGACCAGTTCGATCGCCAGAAGGGCAAGGCGGTGATCGAAGACGCGCTCGGTCGCTGGCAGGACCTCGCCGGCATCGTCGGCCTGTTCGAATACGAGCCGCCGCTGGTGCTCGAAGCCGTCAAGGCCGCCAAACGCCTGGACCGCGTCAAGGTGTTCGGCTTCGACGAGAACGACCAGACGCTGCAGGGCATCGTCGACGGCGAGGTCGCCGGCACGCTGGTGCAGAACCCCTACGAGTACGGCTATCAGTCGGTGGCCCTGATGGCCCGTCTGTTGCGCGCCGAAGGCGACGCGCAGCGGCAGGCGTTGTTGCCCGCGCGTGGGTTCCTGGACATCCCGGCGCGGCGCATCGACAAGCACAACGTGTCGGCGTTTTGGGCCGACCTGCGACAGAAGACGGGCCGCAAGTGAACACTGCCGCGGCGGCAACCGGCGGCACGGTGCTCGCCGCGCGCGGCATCGACAAGGCGTTCGCGGGGGTTCACGCGCTGCGGCGCGTCGACTTCTCGGTGCGGGCCGGCGAGGTCGTCGGGCTCGTCGGCGAGAACGGCGCCGGCAAGAGCACCTTGTTGCAGGTCCTGTCGGGATCACTGCGGGCCGACGCCGGTGAGGTGTTGGTCGGCGGGCGCGCCCTGACCTTCCGCGGGCCGGCCGATGCCATCGCCTGCGGCATCGTGCGTGTCGCTCAGGAACCGCAGCAGTGTCTGCAGTTGTCGATCGCCGCGGCCGTGTTCCTGGGCGCCGAACGACGACGTGGCCTGTGGCTCGACGATGCCGCCATGGTCGATGCCTCACGCCACCTCCTGGCGCGCCTGGGCCTCGATGTCGATCCGCGGTTGCCGGTCAGCTCGCTGGCGACCGGTCAGCGGCAGTTGCTCGAGATCGCGCGCGCGTTGCGCGCCCAGGCCAAGGTGCTGATCCTCGACGAGCCGACCTCGAGTTTGACCGACATCGAAGCCGAGCGCTTGTTCGCGATCGTCGATGACCTGCGCGGTGCGGGCACCGCGATCGTGTACGTGTCCCACCGGCTCGGCGAGGTGCAGCGGCTCGCCGATCGTGTCGTCGGACTGCGCGATGGTTGCAACAGCGGCGAACTGGCCCGCGACCAGATCTCACACGAACGCATCGTCGGGCTGATGGTGGGGCGTGAGTTCGCGTGCGCACCGCGCCAGCCGCGCGTTCCGGGCGAGGTGCTGCTGTGCGTTCGCGGCCTGTCGACTTCGGCGTGGCCGCAGGCGCGCGTCGACCTGCAGGTTCGCGCCGGTGAAATCGTCGGCATCGCGGGTCTGCTCGGCGCCGGGCGCAGTGAGATCCTGCGCGCGCTGTTCGGCGTCGATGTGCCGCGAACCGGCTCGGTCGAGGTGGCCGGTCGACCGCTGCACGGCCGTGGGCCGGCCGCCGCCGCCGCCGCGGGCCTGGTGCTCGTGCCCGAGGATCGCCAGCACCAAGGGCTCGTGCTGGGTCATTCGGTCGCCGACAACCTGTCGTTGCCGACCCTGCACCGGCGCGGCTGGCGGGTGTCGCCGCAGCGCGAACGTGAGCTCGCTGCGCACTGGTGTCGGCAGCTCGATGTGCGTGCCGCGAGCCCGAGCCTGCGCGTTGGTGCGCTGTCGGGCGGCAACCAGCAGAAGGTGGTGCTCGGCAAGTGGCTCGCGGCGGCGCCGCGGGTGTTGTTGCTCGACGAGCCGACGCGCGGTGTCGACGTCGGTGCACGCGCCGAGATCTATGCCCGCCTCGACGCGCTCGCCGCGGCCGGCCTCGGCGTGCTGTTCGTCAGCTCCGAACTCGAAGAGGTGTTTGCGCTCGCCGATCGGGTGCTGGTGGTGCACCAGGGGGACATCGCCGGCGAACTGCCGCGCGAACGGTTCTGCGAACAGACGATCATGATGCTGGCTACCGGCCAGCGGCTGCAGTCCGACGAGGTCCCTGCGTGAAGAAGATCCTCGGCATCGCCGTGTTGTTGTCGGTCGTCGTGGTCGTCACGGCCGTGCTCTCGCACGACGCGGTGACGGGCACCAACCCGTTCCTGTCGGCGTACAACCTGCAGAACCTGTGCAAGCGCATCGGCGAGTTCGGCATCCTGTCGATCGCGGCGGCGTTCGTGATCGTGACCGGCGGCATCGACCTGTCGATCGGGTCGGTGGTGTGCGTGGCCGGCTGCCTGTTGCCGTGGCTGCTGCGTGACCTCGGTCTGCCGCCGTTGCTGGCGGTGCCGGCGGTGTTGCTGCTGTCGGCGGCGATCGGGCTGTGGCACGGCCTGCTGATCGTGCGGCTGCGGCTGCAGCCGTTCGTGGTGACGCTGTGCGGCCTGCTGCTGTACCGCGGTCTGATGCGCGCGTTCACCGGCGATCAGACGATGGGGTTGGGCACCACCGGCGAAGGTGTGCGGTGGTTGGCGACCGGCACGGTGCCGCTCGGCGGCGGCTTCGGGCTGCCGGTGCCGCTGCTGGTGTTCGTCGTCGTCGCCGTGCTGACGTCGTTCTTGTGGCGGCGCACGGTGGTCGGTCGGCACCTGTTCGCGCTCGGCAGCAACCGCGAGGCGGCGCGTTTCGCCGGGGTCGCCACCGATCGTCTGGAGATGTCGGCCTACGTCGCCTGCTCGCTGCTCGCGGGTCTGGCAGGGTGCCTGTTCGTGCTCGACGTCAATTCGGCGCAGGCCTCGAGCTTCGGCAGCTTCTACGAGCTGTACGCGATCGCCGGCGCGGTGCTCGGCGGTGTCGCGCTGCGCGGCGGCGAAGGGCTGGTGCTCGGCGTCGTGCTCGGCGCGTGTCTGATGCAGGTCCTGCCGAACACGATCAACCTCGTCGCCGGCAGCAATCGGCTCGAGTTCGCGGTGGTCGGGGCGGTGATCCTGGCGGGCGCAGCGGTCGACGAGATCGTGCGGCGCTGGTTCGGTCGCCGCCGCGGCGGCCAGGCGTGAACGTCAGGCCGACGAACCGTCGCTGCTGAGTTCGGCCCAACGCAGGTGGATCGCCGCGGGATAGGCTTCGCATTCGGCCGCGAACACGCGCGCGGCCAGTGAAGTCGCGGTGTCGTCGGGCGACACCGGCACTCGCGCCTGCAGCAGGATCCGGCCGCGGTCGTAATCGTCGTTGCACAGATGCACGGTGCAGCCCGACTCGGGCTCGCGGGCTGCGAGCACGGCGCGGTGCACGCGTTCGCCGTACATGCCCTTGCCGCCGTGTCGGGGCAACAGCGACGGATGGATGTTGAGCACGCGTCCTTCGAACTCGGGCACGATCGGCAACAACCGCAGGTAGCCGGCCAGGATCACGAGGTCGACGTCGAGTTCGAGCAGCCACGACCACATCGCCGACGGCTCACGGAGCACCCGGGTCTCCAGGCCGTTCTCGATCGCCCGCTGCAGCCCGAACGCGTCGCCGCGATCGCTGGCGACACCGGCGACCGACGCGCGCAGGCGACCGTCGCCGATGCGTTCGAGCAGGTTCTTGAGCGTGCGTCCCGAACCGCTCAGCAGTACTCCCAGGCGCGGCCGCTGGTGGCCGGCGTGGTTGTTGTCGCGGTGGCTGCGGTCGCTGCTCATGGCTGCTGGTTGCGAGGGGCTACTGAGGCGAGGGGCTGCTCGGTGGGCGCTCAAACGCGCGCGGTCGCGGCGGTGATGCCGACCAACAGGCTGGCCATGCGCGGCGCGGCCAGGTCGGCAGCCTCGATCATCGCCTCGATCGAGGTCTGCATCGAGCGGCCACCGAACAGTTGCTGGGTGACGCCGACCAACGCCAGCACGTCGAAGCCGGCATGCACCGCGGCGATCGCTTCGGGCACCAGCGACATGCCGACCAGATCCGCGCCGGCGTTGCGCAGGAAGCGGAACTCGGCGCGCGTCGGCATGCTCGGCCCGGACACAGCGGCGAAGACGCCGGGCAGGCACGGGATGTTGGCGCGCAGGGCGACTTCACGCGCGACGTCCTGCCAATTGCGCGCATAGGGTTCGCTCATGTCGGGGAAACGCGGCCCGAGGCTGTCGTCGTTGGGGCCGATCAGCGGGTGCACGCCGCTGAAGTTGAGGTGGTCCTCGATCACGGCGATCGAGCCCGGCTCGATCTGCTGCGAGAGACTCGCGGCGCCGGCGGTCAGGATCAGCAGGTCGGCGCCCGTGGCGCGCAACACGCGCACCGGCATCGCCAGATCACCGGCCGCGTAACCTTCGTAGGCGGCGAGTGGCGCGTCGGCCACGGCCACGGGGACACCTTCGAGGGTGCCGATCAGCAGCGGGGAGTTCAGCGGCGCTCCGGGCAGGTCGTCGCCGTGCAGCACGATCTTCTCCTTGAGCTGATTGGCGATCGAAGCGTGGCCGCTGCCGAGCAACATGGCCACGTTCGGGCGCAGCGGCGTCCGCGCCTGGAGGAACTGGGCCATCTCGCGCGAGTTGAACCGTTGGGGAGCTGCGCCTGCCATGGCGCAGAACGTAGCGGCGCGTCGATGGCAAGAGAACAGTCGAGGGTCGTCGACCGTCGTCGTTCCGCTCGAACGTCGTTCAGCTCGAAGCGAGCAGTCGCTGCAACACGGTCGCGGCGTCCAGGCCGCTGACCGCGATCACCTTGCGCGCGCTGCTCGCGCCGTGCACGACCCTGACGTCGCGTTGGGGCACGCCCAGCGCCGCGGCCAGCAGGGCGCACAGGCGCACGTTGGCCTTGCCACCCTCGGGCGGCGCACTGACCTGCACCTTGAGGGCGTCGCCGTAGAGGCCGGCGATGCGGTCGCGACTGGCCCCGGGCACCGCCTTGATCGCGAACCAGGCCGCGCCGTCCTGGTCGCGCACCTGCAGGCTCATCGGCGTCGCGATTCCATGTTCACGTCGGCCTCTCAGGGCAGCAGCATGACGAGGAAGCTGTGCGGATGCTCGGCGAGCGCCTTCTCGAGGTGGGTGGCGGCCGCGAGGTGGCGCTTCTCGGACAGCGCGCGCAAGCCGGACACCAGGCGCGCCGCCGCGTCGAGTTCGTCGCGCAGCGTCGTCAGCCACGGCTCGTCGCCGGTCGGCAGGCGCCGGCGCAGCACTTCGAGGAACACGGTGCCCAATGGATACCCTTCGCCCATGGTGCCGCTGTTGTCGTCGCGCGGATCCAAGTCGGTCAGGAACTTCCTGGCGGCGCGTTCGTGGGCCAACAAGGCGACGAAGGTCAGGAAGCACGCGCGGCTGCCGGGCGCCGGTGGCGCGACCTGATCGGCCAGCACCTGCCAGGCTTCGGGGGAGACCTCGGCGATCGGCACGGTGCGTTCCTTGCCGGTGCGTTTGCTGGTGTCGACGACGGTGAGCTGGCCGGTGGCCAGATCCCATTGCGTGACCTGTTCGGTGTCCTCGTTGCCGCCCGGGTAGGGCAGCGGGGTCGCCGCCACGGCGGTGCGGAACGCGGCGGCGAAGCGCTCGGCCTGCAGCAGCGTCGCCTGCAGGCCGCGGGCGCGCACGGAGGCGGCGTCGTCGAGGCCGCCGGCGCAGAAGCGTTCGGCGGCCGCGGCTGCAGCGGCGAAGTCGAGGCGCGCGAGCGGCGCGGCGACGCCGTCCGGCGCCTGCAGCAACGTGGCATAAGCGAGCCACCGGGTCTGTTGCTGTGCGGATGCCAGGCCGGCGGCGATCGTGGCGCCGCGGTCGCGCAGTCCCTGCAGCGCGTCCAGTTCGGCGGCGAGCTCGGCAGGCCAGCGTTTGCGTTCGGCCAAGGTGTCGACGATCGACTTGTTGGCGGCCTCGACGGCTGCAAGGTCGGTGCCCGCGAACGCGGTCTCGATCGCGCCTTGCAGCGTCGCGAGTCGGTTGCGGGCGGCCGCGAGCACCTCGTCGCGCAGCTTGCCGACGCCGGCCGTCAGCGTGGGATCGGCAGCGATCGCGGCGGGGGGCGGCGCGGACACGTGCAGCAGCGCAGCCGCGAAGTTGCCGGCGGCGACATCCTGGTCGACCTTGGTGCGCAACGTGGCGAGGTGGGCTTCGGCCTGCTCACGGCGCCGTTCGGCCGCGGCTTCCCTGGCGCGCACGTCCTCACGCACGCCACCGGCGCGTTGCTGCGCTTCGATCGCGGCCTTGGTGCCGGGGTGCTGTGCGGCCATCTGGTCGAGGGCCGCGGCCAGCTGCAGGTCGGTCTGGCCACCCAGGCGCACGGTCAGCAGTGCGATCGTCGCCTGGTCCTCACGCGCCGCGACCTTGAGCTGTTCGTTCTCGGTGGCCAGCTCGAGCATCTCGGGGTTGTCGCGGTACTTCTCGACGATCGTCTGTTCCTTGGGCTTGTTGACGGCCCAGTAGATCGCGCCGCCGGCGACCAACACCGCCGCCGCGGCGAGGCCGATCCACAGACCCTTCTTGTGCGGCGGCTGCAGCAGCTGCTGCACGTCCTCGAGCAGATCGTTGGCGGTCTGGTAGCGGTCCTTGGGGTCCTTGGCCATCAGCCGCTGCACGATCGCCCCGACTTCGGCCGGCACTTCGCCGTTGACCTTGTGGGCGGGCTCGGCCTCGTCCTTGACCTGCGCGCGCAGGATGTCCTTGACGCTCTGGCCGCGGAACGGCGTGCGCCCCGTGATCAGGCGATAGAACGTACACCCGAGCGCGTAGAGGTCGGTGCGGTGGTCGATCTCCTTCTTGAGCACCTGCTCGGGTGCCATGAAGTGTGGCGTGCCGATCGCCTTCTCCTCGACCTCGTCGTCCGAACGCGCCAGCCCCAGGTCGGCGATCTTGACGACCCCGTGCTGGTCGAGCATCAGGTTGTCGGGCTTGATGTCGCGGTGCACGATGCCGAGCGACTCGGCGTAGGCCAGGCCCGCGGCGGCGTCGGCGATCACACGCAGTGCCCGGTCGACGGGCAACGCACCGCGCTGCCGCAGTTCGTCCTCGAGCGAGCCGGTCATCAGCTCCATCGAGTAGAAGTAGATGTCGGCGTCGTGCTCGACGTCGAACACGGCCACCACGTTGGGGTGCTGCAGCTTGGCCGCCGCGCGCGCCTCGGCGACGAACTTGGCGACGAACTGCGGGTCCTTGGTCAGTTCCCGGCTCAGCACCTTGAGCGCGACTTCGCGGTGCAGGCTGGTCTGCTCGGCCCGGTAGACGATGCCCATGCCGCCGCGGCCGAGCACCTCGCCGATGCGATAGCCGGGGATCGTCGGCAAACCCTGCTTCTGCACCTCACCGAAGGCGATGCGCGTCGTTCCCAGTTCGATGATGTCGCCGTCGTTGAGCGGCGTCGCTTCGATGGCCTGGCCGTTGACGCGCACGCCCGCGGCCAGCGCCTTGAGGCCGAACCCCTCCCCGCGCAGCGCCTTGACGACCGCGTGCTCGGGCAACACGCCAGCCTCCCTGACACGGATCGCGCAGTCGGGGCCGCTGCCGAGGGTGGCGGGGTGGTCGCGGTCGAGGGAGACGACGGTGCCGGCAAGGGGGCCGGTCTCGACGGTGAGTCGCACGTTGGCGTGGTGGGGTGGGGTGAAGCAGTTCGAGGGGCGCAGCAGTATGGCGGATCGGGTTCGGTGGCGCGAGGGACTGTTGAGGGTGCGGCGGTGGTTCGCGGGCGGTGGGATGGGCGGGCTCGGTGCTGGATCGGCGGTGGCCAGGGTTGGTAGTCGCCTGCACCGGGGCTTTGGTGATGCCTGCGCGTGCACGGATGGGGCATGGCATCGCGGAGCAATGCGGTCACCGCTCGCGGCGGCTGCGGTTGGGTCGGTTGTCGGGTGCGGTGAGCGGCGTTGGGTAGATGGTGGCTGACAGGGCAAGAACCGGCGAGCGCTGTGGCGGCGCTCGCAACCCGGTCCCGACCCAGTGCCCAACGGGCAGGCATGGAATCGGCAGTTACCATGAGCGCGCGGCGCTAGTGGGAGTCCTGGACTGGGGCCATCCCATGCTCGATGTTGTTCGCGTGGTGGATGTCCAGCAGCCAAGGCACGGGCTTCTCGGAGTGGATGGTGAGCCTGCCGCTGTGGCGCGCGGGCGGCTACCCGTTTGGGCTCGTTCTGTGGAGGCGGCTCGGCTCCGCCGGCGACGATCCGATCCTGTTGTGCCGGCGAGTCTGAGGGATCCTGCGTGAGCGACTCGAGACTGGACCCACCGGATAGTCTCCTTGGCCGACTTCAGCGTGGACGCGGCGATGCGGTGCGCGAGTTGCTCGCCATGCCGGCAGCGGAAGCGGGTCGAGTGCTGCTCGAGTGCCTGTGCACGCAGGACGGGTCGAGCCGCGGGCTGAACCAGCATTGCGAAGCCTACGTCGAGCTGATCTTCGCCCTGTCTGAGGACTTGTCCGAGTGGTTTCGCTGGATCGACGAGCTTGGTCTGGAAGCCAGTGAGGACACCGTCGACTACGCGGTTCACATGCTCGTCGAGGCCGCCGCCCGACGACACCCGGAGTCGATTGCGTTCTTGCGCGGCTACGTCGTTCGTGGTCAGCACTGGGACGTTGCCCTCTCGGCGATCCTCGGCAGTGATGTGGTGCTCGATGTGGACACGTGGGCTCAGTTGGTTCCACGTCTCGATGACGACACGCTCTTGGGATACATGGGTGCGGGAGGCGCTCCTTGGGACGAGCTCGCCCGGCGAGATGAGCGAGTTGCGGGCCTGTTGCGAGACCTGCTGCAGCGTCAGGCGGAGTACCGCGCGCGGACCTCGTGGTCGGCGACCAACTACGCTGAAGCGGAGCTCTCTCAGCGACGGTGGAGAGTGCTCAAAGACCTGATCGATCAGGATCCGACCTCGGCCGCATTCTTGATTGTCGATGGCCTGTGGGATGGAAGCTGGATGTACCGCAAGAAGTGCATCGAACTCTGCGACCTCGATCTGCCAGGCGTGCGAGACCGCATCGTCCACCTTGCCTCGATTGCCGAATCCCATTGCGCTGAGGCCGCTCGCCTGCGCCTACGCAACTCGCCCAGGGATCATGAGTAGCTCCAAGGTGGTTACATCGGTGACCAACCGCCGATGCAGCTGGCGAGCCCGAGCGGCGCGCAGCTGCAGCCGTCGAGCGCGACGGTCCAACCAACACGCGAGAGCGGGAGCCCTCGCCCGCGGGTTGCGGCGGGGCCACAGGCGTAGGCCATGTGTACCATCAGCCTTCACCGAACGGCCCTGGAGGGAACGCATGACCCACAAGTACGAGATCATCATCTACTGGAGCGACGACGACGACGCATTCGTCGCCGAGGCACCGGAGTTGCCAGGATGCACGGCTCACGGCGACACTGCCCAAGCTGCCCTGTCGAGTTGCGAAGAGGCGGTCGCTTTGTGGATCGAGACAGCCAAACACGCGGGGCGACCGGTTCCGGTGCCGAAGGGCCGTCGCCTTCGTCTGGCATGAGGTCGTGGCGCCGAACCGGTTCTTGACCTACGTGTGCTCGGTCTACCAACCGACCTTGGCCAATGCATGACCCTGGGGCAGATGCCAAACTGGTTGTCGCGCTCGCCGCGCGTTGGCGATCCACCCGCGTCTGGGCGGAGCAGCTGCTGGTCGACGGGCTTGGCCTGGCCAGAGCAGAGGACGTGTTGCTGGGCCCGCACCGCGGACTGAGGCAGCTGCCAGGGACCGCCTGGTGGTACCGAACGCATGGCGTGGGCGTCGACGTGTTTCAGCCCGGCAACAAGGGTGGCATCGTCTTCGACTTCGACAAGCCCAAGCCCTGCGGCTGGAGGCTTCGGCTGTTCCTGGTCAAGCAGTTCAACGCCGGCAATCTTCGCAAGGCGGACTACCGCCCACTGGTTCAGGATCAGGCCCGCTGGCATGCAGCAGTCGACGCGTCGTCGATCGCGATGCATGATGACGACTGACGCGCGGCAGCAGTCGGTTGGCGCGCGGCGCTTGCGGCCCCGCAAGGCGACGGCCTGCGAGATCACACAGCTCGGCGCGGGACCGAGCTCGAAGGGCTTTGCACGGATGAGGACTGACCCATGAAGTTCTGGAGTGTCAGCTACAAGGGGCACACCATTCGTGTGGAGCACTACTGGAAGGGCGAGGCGCGACTTCTCGTCGACGGAGAGTTGCAGGATGCGGGGGTTGGCATCTTCAGGCAGCTCAACGGCATCATCAGAGCTGGCGACGGAGCCGGCGAGCAGGTCAAGGCATCGTTCAGTCGCGGGTGGCTCCTCCGATGCCACGTCTTCGTCGACCACAGGTTGGTCGAGTGAACGGTCGGCGCGTGGGCATGCTCTGCCTTTCGCTGCTCCTGGCGCTGCTCGGCGTTCGGGCAGCGATCTGTGAGCCAGCGGCCATCGACCTGCTCCTGAAGTGGACCGTGGCGGGTGGGATGGCGGTCATCTGCGTCGCCGATGCGCGACGCATGAGGCGACCGATGCCGGGGCTGGCTCCACTCGGGATCATGATCGCCTGGCCCGTCGCAGTGCCCATCTACCTGGTCTGGTCTCGCGGTTGGCGGCGGGGGCTGGTGCTGGCGGGCGCCTTCGCGTTGGCGGGCGTGGTCCTCGTCCTGGTGCCGTACTACGTCGCTGGCTACGCGGTCTGGGGTGAGGCGTTCTTCTGAGGGCTGGCGGCGCATGGCGGACCCCGCTGCCAACCTACATGGCCCACAATCCGTTCAGACTGGTGTGCATGCTGCTGAGAGTTGTCTCGATGGTCGGTCTGTCGGGGGTCACGGGTGCGTTCCTCGGCCTTCTCGGGTTGGGTGTCGCCGACATGTGGTTCGACGTGATCGACATGGCTTCGGGCGAGCCGCCGTTCGCATTGCTCCGGCGCATGACGTGGTGGGTGCTGCTCGGCGCCAGCGCCGGCACCTACATCGGAGTCAACGAGGCCGGGCAGTAACTTCGGCTCACAGCGGGCGCAGCGGAAGTGCGCAAGGCATCATGATCGGCGATCCGCCGGGTACACGTTGGCCGGTGGGGCCGCTTGTATGTGCCCTCTGGAGCGGCGCCCTGCTGCTGTATCTATGGGAGGCCTCGGTCACCATGCGGGCGGTGTTGGTTGCCAGTACGTGCATCTGTTTGGGGATCGCCTGGAACGACCTTCGGGCCAGGGTGGGCGAGCTGACGTTCTGTGCCGAGTGGGCGCACGCACAGGCGCATTGGGAAGAGCTGCGCATCGGCGCGCAGTCCGCGTCCGCCGACGGCCAGGACCTCGAGGCATACGTGAGGTCCCGCGGCTATCGAGCAGAGGGTGTGGTGAAGGCGATCGTCCACGACTTGGTCACCGACAGAACGGTGTAGCGGGTGTGGGGCAGGCGTCCGCGGCGCACTCTCGATCACGGCGGCGTCGTGGATCTCGTGAGCACGATCTTCTGGATGATGGTTGGTTGGCGCGCGATGGTCGCCCACGAGAATCTCGCCGACTCTCTGTCGCACATGGCGCGAAAGTTCGGCGATGGCAAAGGCGCGAGCTGATGCTGCCGAAATCGAAGGGGGCGCTCAGAACTGGAAGTAGATGAACGGCCGCGCACCGGCCGGCATCAGCGCCAGCGCCGCCGCCGCAACTGCGCCGAACAGCAGCGAGATCGACCACGCGGGCAGCCGCGCGCGCAGCCACAGGTGCGCCCCGCGGTTGACGAGCACGTGGCAGAGCAGCAGCGCCGCGAGCAGCACACCGGCGTTGGCCAGCAGCGGCAGGCCGGGCAGCGGCGCACCCAGTGCCACTTCCTTGGCGCCGGGTGCGCCGCGCCCCAGCCATGGCAACAGCCACGCCTTGGCCATCACCCACGCGTCGCCGAACGTCGCCGCGCGGAAGAAGATCCACGCCAGCAGTACCGTGTAGAGGGTCAGCAGCCGGCTCACGAACGGCAGCCGCCCGGAACCGACGCGTTGCACCCATTCCTTGTGCACGACCAGCGCCAGACCGTGGATGCCGCCCCAGACGACGAAGTTCCAGCCGGCGCCGTGCCACAAGCCGCCGAGCAGCATCGTCAACATCAGGTTGCGCATCACCAGGCCCTTGCCGCCGCGGTTGCCACCCAGCGAGATGTAGAGGTAGTCGCGCAGCCACGTCGACAGGCTGATGTGCCAACGCCGCCAGAACTCGCTGATGTCGGCGGCGAGATAGGGAGCGCGGAAGTTCTCGCAGAGCTCGTAGCCGAGCAGGCGCGCGCAGCCGATCGCCATGTCCGAGTAGCCCGAGAAGTCGCAGTAGATCTGCACCGCGTAGCCGAACACGGCGATCCAGATCGAGGCTGTCGAGTAGTCCGCGGGCGCGGCGAACACCGCGTCGACCGGCACCGCGATGCGGTCGGCGACGATGGTCTTCTTGACGAAGCCGGACAAGAACTGCGCCATCGCGCGCTGCACGTCGACGTCGGCGAAGCGGCGCCGTTCGACGAGCTGCGGCAGGAACTGCGCGGCGCGCACGATCGGGCCCGCGACCAGCTGCGGGAAGAACGTCACGAACAGCAGGAAGTCCGCGTAGCTGCGCACCGGCTGCAGGTGGCCGCGGTAGACGTCGATCGTGTAGCTCATCGCCTGGAAGGTGAAGAAGCTGATGCCCACCGGCAGCACGACCGACAGCGTCACCTCGCTCACGGGCAGGCCCAGCCACGTCAGCAGCTGCGATCCCGAGGCGAGGAAGAAGTTGCAGTACTTGAAGAACGCCAGCGTGCCCAGGTCGTACGTGAGGCTCGCCAGCAGCCAGCCGCGCCCCGTGCCGCCGCGCGCGCGTGCCGCCGCGATGCGGCCCGCGGCGACGAAGTCGACAGTGGCGCAGCCGACGATCAGCACCAGGAAACGCGGGTCCCAGCAGCCGTAGAAGTAGAGACTCGCGCCGAGCAGCAGCAGCTTGCGCAGGCCGTTCGTCGGCAACGCCCAGTGCGCCGCGAACACGAGTACGAAGAACAGCAGGAAGCGCGGCTCGGAGAAGATCATCGCTCGCTGGCAGCCGCGGTCATGGACGGGGAAGCCTACCGAGTGCAATGGGGTTGGGCATCATGAGTTCGGAGATGAGCGTTGTGCGTCTCTGAGTACCAGAGTTGGGTGGCGTTGCGGGCGGCGTCAGGCCGGCTCGAGTGGCGTTGCGTCGAGGTTGTCGGTGATGTGCGAGGCCGTTGACGTGGCCGGGAACGGTGGCTAGCCTGCGGCGCATGGAAACAGGGTGTTCGTCTCTCTCTCTCTCTCTCTCTCTCTCTCTGCCTCGCACTGAGCTCAGCCGATGAGCGAGCCCGGCTCGATACAGGTGCCGTCATGCCATGCTCGACGGGCTGGTCGTCGCCAGCGAGCCTCGACGTCCCGGACGTGGTCGTGGTGGTGGCTACCGTTCCAGACTGCGACTGCGAGTACGCAATCAATCCAGTCGTCCAAGCCGGTCCTCCCGTCTGCCTGACCATCGCTTACGGTCCCGTCAACGAGACTCAGAAGGGCAAGTGCAAGATCGATGGTAGTGAGGTCTGCACCACGGAGGTGAAGTGCATCGGGAACATGAGGGTGGACTTCTCGGTCAACAATTGGGGGGCCTGCTGTCCGCAGCCGGCCGGGCAGCCGCCAGTGGCCATGCAAGTCTGCCTGAATGGCGTCAACGTCTTCCTGATAGCAGGTGGTGCTGGGTACTCGGTCGGGGTGACGGTGGGAGGCAACAAGCTGGGTTGTGCCCACGGGTCCAACTCCTACGACAATGACGACGGAGCTGACGTCATCAGCGTACAATGCGGCAACGGTCCCAATGTCTGCACTGGGCAGGTGTTTCAGTACACCGCATTGTTCGAGGAGGCCTGTCGTGGCTGTGCGGGATAGTCACTCGTGGCTTCGCATCGGTGCAATCTTCACATTTCTTGGAGGTGCTGCTTGGGGCATCTGGTGGCTCGCTGGCGGCCTGAATGACGCTCAGCCCACCGGCCTGCCAGTGGAGGCCGATGTGCCTTTGGAGAGCGGACCGGTTGTGGTAGGGGTCAAGGAGACTGCCGCTTGGACCGACCGGATGGTCCGCGGTGACCGCGTGGAGTTTCGCGGCGTGGACGCCGACGGTGAGGAGTTGGTGCTGGGTTCCTTCGCGACAATCGGGAAGTTGGACTCCCGCCAGGTCTCGGAACTGATTGCCGCAGTGCAGAAGTCTCTCGACGCTGCACACCGCGCGTGGGCCGAGAAGTCAAGCCGGGCAGCGGTCGAAGGGACTGCCGATGCCCACCTCGAAGAGATCTCGGCATTGCGTACGGCGAGACGCTGGGAAGCTCTGATGAGGCATGCGAGTCAGGGCAAGGGTTGGGCATTCCACACTACTGCTGGAGATGGACTGAAGGTGCGATCGGCACTGCCGAAAGACTGGGTGTGCGCAGTGATCAGTAATGCGACGACGACGCAGGATGGTCAGGGAGTCGAGGTGGTCCTGGCGTTGGATCCTTCCGTCAGCCCAGAGTTGCGCGCGATGGAGGAGGAAGTCGAGGGTGTCGTCCGCTACCGCAACGACGACTACATCTACAGATTCAATTCTCTGCCGTACGACAAGCGCAAGGAGCGCATGGAAGCGCATCGCTCAGCTGTGGAGGAACTGAATGCCGGGCGGCCGGCGGGGATGACCGACGCGATGTGGTCCACCCGGAAGACGACGTTGGCAGGGCACCGGATCGACGTGCCTGCGGCGATGGATTGGGCCAGGATGGAACTCGTCCCACTCGACAAGTGAGCCCTTCGTGATTCGGCGGAGATGGGAAGCAACCTGCAGAAGGTGAAGGCGAGTTTGCTGGTTCTGTATCTCAGCCGCAGCTCGCCACCACCTCGACACACCGCCGCGTGTTCAGCAGCAGCCGCACCCGCTCGCTGATCTCGATGCCCGGGATCCACAGGATGCGATCGTTCGCGTCGACCAGCAGCGGCAGGCGGTCGCGGTCGAAGCGCGGCAGGTGCCGACTCTGCAGGAAGCGGCGCAGGTCCTGGTCGTGTTCGCCGCCCAAGGGCTGGAACACATCGCCCGGACGGCGCGTGCGCAGCCGCCACGGACCCGGCGCCAGCCGCGGATCGAGCAGCGCGCGGAAGCGCCCGGCCGCGGCCGGTGATGGCGCCAGCGGCGGCAGCGGATGTTCGTAGGCGGCGAGGCTCCACTCGGTCGCGCCGAAACGATGGCGACCGGTGTCGATCGAGAACAGTTGACCGCCGTCGTCGGTGTTCGGCGGTTTGCCGGCGCGCGCGGGGTCGACCAGCAGCACGCCGTCGCGCGTGCGTTCGAGCAGCAGTCCGCCGCGGCCCGACAGGCGTTTGCCGTCGGGCATGTCGAGCAACGCCGTGGCGCGGTCGAGCCAGTCGCGCAGCGGCGCCTCGCCGCGCGGATGCAGACCTAGGTGCGCCTGCCGCAGCGCCTCGGTGACGAACGGCCGCGAGTCTTCGTCCATCGCGCGCAGGTCGAGTTCGAGCCGCCACGCGGTGCGGTTGCGCGCGCGCTGCACCAGGATCCGGCGGCCGTGGGCTTCGAGGATGTCGGTCGCGGCGCGCGCCGTGCTCGAGACCGTCATCAGCGCGACGTCGAGGCCGACACCGAGGTGCGAACGCAGCGCCGGGATGGTCTCGTGGCGCAGCCGGTTGCGCGCGTAGCCGAGGTCGAGGTTGGTGGGGTCGATCGCCACCTCGGTCTCGCCGAGTTCGTGCAGGATGTGTTCGAGGGTGCTGCGGCGACAACGCAGGAACGGCCGCACCAGCAGCAGACGATGGTCGCCGCGGCCGGCCCAGCGCGCCTCGGGGATGCCGGCGAGCCCGCGCGGACCGGTGCCGCGCAGCATCCGGAACAACACCGTCTCGAGGTTGTCGTCGGCATGGTGGGCGGTGACCAGCAGGCCCGCGTTGGTCGCCGCCGCGACCTCGGCGAGCGCGGCGTAGCGGGCGTCGCGCAGGGTCTGTTCGCCAGGGCGATCCTGAGCCAGGACCAGTCGCCGCACCGTGACCGGCACGTCCAGGCGGTCGCACAGATCGACCACGCGTTGCGCCGCCTCCCGGCTGCCGGCGTGCACGCCATGGTCGACGTGGCCGACGTGCAGCGGTCCGGGCAGCCGTTCTTCGTCCCGAAGTCGGACCAGCGCGAGCAGCAGGACTGTGCTGTCCAACCCCCCCGAAACGGCCGCCAGCACGGTCCGTTCGGCCACCGAATGCTCGTAGCGCCCCAGGCAGCGGGCGGTGCTGTCGAGGAGTCGGAGGAAACTGCTCATTGGGATCGACGGCTGGGCTGGCTAGACTGCTCGGCCGATTTTCAGCGCAAACAACCAGCCTCAGGAGCTTACCTCGCCATGGCCACCCGGGTCGCCATCAACGGTTTCGGTCGCATCGGCCGCCTCGTCTTCCGTGCCCTCGTCGAACAGGGTCTGTTCGACACCGAACTCGACGTCGTCGCGGTCGGCGACATCGTGCCGGCCGACAACCTCGCGTACCTGTTGAAGTACGACTCCACCCAGGGCCGGTTCGCCGGCACCGTGTCGTCGAAGAAGTCGTCGCCCGACAAGGCCGAGGACGACGTGCTCGTGGTCAACGGCAAGGAGATCCTGGTGGTCAGCGCCAAGACCCCGGCCGAGCTGCCGTGGAAGCAGCTTGGCGTCGACGTCGTGATCGAGTCGACCGGCCTGTTCACCGACGCCGAGAAGGCCAAGGGCCACCTCACCGCAGGCGCCAGGAAGGTCGTGATCTCGGCTCCGGCCAAGGGTGAGGACATCACCGTCGTGCTCGGCGTCAACGACGACAAGCTCGACTACGACAAGCACAACATCATCAGCAACGCGTCGTGCACGACCAACTGCCTGGCGCCGATCGTGCACGTGCTGCTCAAGGAAGGGTTCGGCGTCGCCGAAGGCCTGATGACCACCGTGCACGCCTACACCGCGACGCAGAAGACCGTCGACGGCCCGTCGAAGAAGGACTGGAAGGGCGGCCGCACCGCAGCGCAGAACATCATCCCGTCGACGACCGGCGCCGCGAAGGCGGTCGCGCTGGTGCTGCCCGAGGTCAAGGGCAAGCTGACCGGCATGTCGTTCCGCGTGCCGACGCCGACCGTGTCGGTGGTCGACCTGACCGTCAAGACCGTCAAGGACACCTCGCTGACCGAGATCAAGGCGGCGATGAAGAAGGCCTCGGAGACCTACCTGAAGGGCATCCTCGACTACACCGAGGACGAGGTCGTGTCGTCGGACTTCATCCACTGCAAGGCGTCGTCGATCTTCGACGCCGGGTCGTCGATCGAGCTGAACAAGAACTTCTTCAAGCTGGTGAGCTGGTACGACAACGAGTGGGGCTACAGCAACCGCGTCGTCGAGCTCACGATGCGTATCGCCGAAGCCCTCTGATCCGTCCGACCCGGCAGCCAGCGACCACGGCCCCATGAGCACGTTCAAGACCCTCGGCGATCTGCAACTGCGCGGCCAGCGTGTGCTGATGCGCGTCGACTTCAACGTGCCGCAGGACAAGGCGACGTTGTTGATCACCAACAACCAGCGCATCGTCTCGGCGCTGCCGACGATCCGCTACGCGCTCGACCACGGCGCCGCGGTGGTGCTGATGTCGCACCTGGGCCGGCCCAACGGCGAGCGCGTCGAGAAGTACTCGCTGCGGCCGGTCGCCGCCGAACTCGAGCGCCTGCTCGGCCGGCCGGTGACGTTCCTGCCCGACTGCGTCGGCGCCGAGGTCGAAGCCGCGTGCGCCAAGGGCAAACTCGAGCCCGGCGCCGTGGTGCTGCTCGAGAACGTGCGCTTCCACCTCGAGGAAGAGGGCAAACGCAAGGTCAAGAACGCCGACGGCAGCACCACCTCGGTCAAGGCCGACCCGGCCGCGGTCGCCGCGTTCCGCAAGAGCCTGGCGAAGCTCGGCGACGTGTTCGTCAACGACGCGTTCGGCACCGCGCACCGCGCGCACAGCTCGGTCAGCGGTGTGGCCGAGTTCCTGCCCGCCGCCGCCGGTCTGCTGATGCAGAAGGAACTCGACGCGTTCACCAAGGTGCTGACCGCGCCCGAGCGCCCGTTCGTGGCGATCCTGGGCGGCGCCAAGGTCAGCGACAAGCTGCCCGTGATCGAGAGCCTGCTGCCCAAGGTCGACAAGCTGATCATCGGCGGCGCCATGGCCTACACGTTCCTGGGGCAGATGGGCCACAAGGTGGGCAAGTCGCTGGTCGAGCCCGAGCTGCTCGCCGAAGCCGGTCGGGTCCTGGCCCAGGCGCAGGACGCTGGCAAGGAACTGCTGCTGCCGGTCGATCACGTCTGCGCGGCGGAGTTCAAGGCCGACGCCGAAGCCACCGTGCACGTCGGCGACATCCCCGACGGGCTGATGGGCCTGGACATCGGTCCGGCGACCGTGGCTCGCTACGTCGCCGCGCTGCGCGGCGCCAAGACGATCGTCTGGAACGGGCCGATGGGCGTGTTCGAGATGGACGCCTTCTGCATGGGCACCGAGGCGGTCGCCGAGGCGGTGGCGAGTTCGGGCGCGTTCACCGTGGTCGGTGGCGGTGACTCGGTCGCCGCGGCCGAGAAGCTCGGCATCGAGAGCCGCCTGTCGCACGTTTCGACCGGTGGCGGCGCCAGCCTCGAACTGCTCGAGGGCAAGGACCTGCCGGGCGTCGCCGCGCTGCGCCGCTGACCGGGCGCACGCTGCGTCACACGCGCAGCGAATGCTCGAACTGGTTGACGCGCGCAACCGCGTCGTGGAAGTCGTCCTCGACGAAGTGCGGGTCGACGGTGAACTCGCCGTCCTGACCGGCGTGGCCGGTGCGCACCATGATCGTGCCCATCTCGGCGCGCTGCGCCGCGAGCATGTCGGCGGTGGTGTGGCCCACCATCCAGCAGCGCTGCAGGTTCAGGTCGAACTCCTGCTGCGCCATCTTGAAGATGCCGGGGCCCGGCTTGCGGAACACGCTCTCCTTCTTGAACCGCCCCTTGCCCTTGGGGTGGTACGGGCACGAGTAGATCTTGGCGATCGGGACCTGCGCCTTCTGCATGCAGACCAGGAACGCCTCGCAGAAGCGCGTGAACTCACGCTCCTTGAGTTCGCCGAAGGCGATGTCGCGGCGGCTGGTCGCCACGAACAGGCGGAACTGCTGCGGGTCGATGCGCTGCAGCGCGTCGAGGGCGCGCGGCAGGAACTTGATCTCGCCGTCGGGGTCGAGGCGCACGTGCTCGACGAGCACGCCGTCGAGTTCGAAGAACAGGCCCTGCTTGTCTGGGATCTTGGCCATGGGGGGAGCTGGTGAGGAGGGAGTGGGGGCGCGGCAGGCTCCGCGATGGCCATGGGATCGGCAGTTCCGGGGCTTGCCTTGAGGACCAAAGTGCCCGAACCCATGCCGGGTCCTGGTCCACGAGGAGCTGCGGAGTGCCGCAAACCTCGACATTTTCCGGGCCACCGTTCCCGGTGGCGGCGTAGTGGGCGCATACTGCGCGACGCTCCCGCGTCCCTCCCTTGCCCACCCGTTGAGCGACTGTTCCGACAAAGAATTGATGCTCCGGGTCCAGGCCGGTGATCTGGAGGCGTTCGCCCAGTTGGTCGAGCGCTTTCAGAACATGGTTTACGGCATGGCGATGAGCATGCTTCGGCGCCCGGAAGACGCCGAGGAAGCAGCCCAGGACACCTTCCTGAAGGTCTACCGGGCGCGCGCGAGCTTCGATGCCGATCGGTCCCTGGAGCCGTGGCTGCTGCGCATCGCCGGCAACGCTTGCCGCGACAAGTTGCGCCGGCGTCGCGCCCATTCGCTGCCCACGGTGCAGGAAGGGGATCGCGACCTCGCCAACGAAGTGGCCGACCCGCGGCTGGCCCAGCGCGGCCGCACGGCGGCGATCGATTTGGCGGTGCGCACCGAACTGGAGCGGCTCAGCGACCGCATGCGCACGCCGATCGAGCTCAAGTACGAGCGCGGCCTCACCAACCAGCAGATCGCCGACTTCCTCGGCATCTCGCTGAGCAACGTCAAGGTGCAGCTGGCCCGGGCGAAGGATCTGCTCGCCAGCCGCCTGCAGGAGGTGCTCGAAGCATGAGCGCCGATCGCCCGAACCGCCAGCCGGACCGTCAGCCGGATCGCCAGCCGGATCGCCAGAAGGGGGGCCGCGAGCGGGCTGCCGGCTGGGGTGCGCAGGAGCGTGTCCTGCACCAGCCGCCGAATCCGCGCGATCTCGAGTGCTTCCCGCCGGCTTCGACTCGCTGTGCCTCGATCCGCGGTCTGCTGCGCGACGCGGCTGACGGCGACCTGTTGCCCATCGAACACGAGGTCGTGATCGAACACGTGCAGGCGTGCCGGTCCTGCGGGGTGGCGCTGTCGCGCGCCGAGCACGAGGTCTGGCTGCTGCGCAAGTCTCTCGGTGGCGGGCAGATGCCGGGCGAGGCGACGGTGGCCGCGGGCTTTGCCGATCGCGTGTTGAACCGCCTGGTGCTCGACGAGACCTCGATCCTGTCCCGCGATGTGCTCGAGGCGTTGCGTGGGCCGGACTCGGCATCGCCAGCGGACGTCGGGTCGCAAGCGGCCTCTGCAAGGCAGGTCGATGATGCATCGAGCCGTGGCGTCCCGCGCCGTGCTGCTGGCCAGGCAGGCGCTGCTGGCCAGGCGGGCGCTGCTCAGGCGGTCGTGCCCGCGCCGCGCGAAGGGTCCCGCGCCCTGCCGTTGCGCAGCCTGCTGACCGGTCTGTGCGTCTCGGTGCTGTTGTTGCTCGGCATCCTGACGATCGTGGCCAGGTTCGGTGACGTGTTCGCGCCGCAGGCGCAGGCGCGTCTGTTGGTCACGGCGGCGTCGAATGCCCGCGACAGCGATGGTCGATTGCTGGGGCTGGGCCGGGGCCTCGGTGAGGGCGAACACCTGGCCGTCGGTTCGCGCGGCATGGCCAACCTCGAGTGGCACGATCGCAAGGCGGAGAACCAGCCGGCTGCACGCATGCGTCTGGGGGGCGATGCCCGGATGCGGTTGCAGGACGGCGTGCCGATGCTGCTGCGCGGCGATGTGCGGATCGAGAGCCAGCGCGGTGTGAAGGTGCCGATGGCCGACGGCAGCGCCGTGGACCTGGGTGTCGGTGACTACCGGCTGTCGGTCGAGGCCGCGCGACGCCAGCACGAGCTGGATGAGAACTGGCAGGACATGCCGGTGGAGCTCGAGGTGTCGATCGAAGTGCTCGGCGGCCAGCCGGCCGTGATGCTGACTGCCGGCGGCGGCAAGACGCTGATCGCAGTCGGCGAGACCGGTTCCTACCGCACCGGCGGCGATCCCAGCGTGACGCGTGGCAGCGGCAGTGGCGCCGTCGGCGAAACGTCGGCGCGGCAGAGCGCGCCACCGCCGGTCACCGAGTCGCAGGTCCAGTTGCACGGCGGCGTGTTCGAGCGTTCGGGGCAGCCGGTCGGCGGCGCGAACGTCGTGCTCGGGTTCATGCGCGATGGTCAGCTGCGCTCGAGTGGTCCGTCCTCGGGGTACGACGGCGCCTTCACGGTCGGTCTGGGGCGCGGCGATCTCGGCAACTTCGCGATCGTGTATGCGGAGCCGCCGCGCTCGCGGCCGGATCTGTGCACGATGGCGCCGAGCGCCGTGCCGATGACGTTGGTCGGTGACGAAGCCAACCTCACCAGGCGCATCGTGTTGTCGCCCTCGATCCGGCTCACGGGCACCGTGGTCGACGACGTCGGCCTGGGGCGCCCGTTCGTGCGCATCCAGGTCTGTGTGGTCGACGAGTGGCTCGGTTGCGTGATCAACCGCGCCGAGAGTCCGATCCTGACCAACCTGCAGGGTGGCTTCGAGATCGGGCAGCTGCCGTACGACCTGCCGCCGCATCAGCACCTGGTGTTGTTGCTCATGGACCCGGCGCTGCAGACGACCGTCGTGCCGGTGCCGATGCGCGGCGACGTCGCGGCGCTGGCGACGATGCCCGCGATCCGCATGGCCGGCCTGCGCACCATCGACATGCGTGGTCTGTTGCCCGACACCGACTACACGATCTACGAGGAAGTGCCCAACCTGCCGGCGCGCGTCGCCATGTGGCAGCGCACAGTGCACACCGACCTGTCGGGTCGCGTCGAGGACACCTGCGTCGGCGGCGAGACCTTGTGGGTGCAGGAGGCCGGCAAGGACACGGTCCGGGAACTGCGGTTCTCGCAGCAGAACACCGTGCGCGTCTACGAGCCGTTCGGGCCGTTCGAAGCGATCGAGTCGGCGTTCCCCGAGCTGGACACGATCCCCGGCACCAGCTTGTTGTTGGCCAGCGCCAGTCGCTACCAGTTGCTCGACGGCAGTCTGTTCCGTCCCGACGGCTTCCCGGTGCAGTTCGTCGATCAGGCGACCGGTCACGCGGTGTCCGGCGTCGAGGTGTTCACGGTGCAGGGGGCGACGCAGTCGGGGTCGCGCATCACCTCGCGGTTTGCCGGCTTCGCAGGCACCGACTCGAACGGTGATCCGTGTTTGTCCACGATCCGGGGCCTCGCTGCAGGCGAGAGCCTGCTGGCGGTCGGCGCCGATGGCCAGGTGGGGTGGTTGCCGGCAGGACAATGGGCGCCGAACGCGGTGGTGACGATGTTGTCGACGGGGCGGGTGCTCGTCGATCCGGCGCTGCGGCCGCAGGTCGGTAGTTCGGCCGAAGTCCTGACCCTGCGCTTCGAGCGCACCGAGTCGACGCTGCCGGGTCTGAGTCCGGTGGCCGTGCGGTTTGCTTGTGCAGCGAACGGCTGGGAAGTCGGTGGTCTGGTGCCCGGTGAGTATCGGGTTCTGATCGACAGCAGCACCTATTCGGTGGTGGTGCCGGCGAGCGGCTTCGTGCGTCTGCACTGAACTGCACTGAGTCTGCACTGATCTGCGGCGTCGTCATTCCGCCGATCCTTGGCTCGCGCGCCACCGCGATCGCCACTCCGCCGCGACATTCGTGCGCGGCGATGGGTTCGCATGACGTCGCGGCGGCGTTAGGCTGCGCGGCCCGATGCGGAGTCTTGCTGTCCTCACCGTCTGCACCTTGCTGGTCCTGTCGCTCCCCGCGCAGCGCGGTGATCGCCCCGGGGAAGCGCAGACCTTGCTGCCCGCGGAGGTCGTGGTGCCGCCGGCGACGGTGCGCAGTCCCACCGAGGAACTGGCGACGTTCACGATCCAGCCCGGTTTCGCGGTGCAACTGGTCGCCAGCGAGCCGCTGATCAACGACCCCGTCGCTGCCACCTTCGATGCCGCCGGCGACCTGTGGGTGGTCGAGATGCGCGCCTACATGCGCGACGTCGACGCCATCGACGAACACGAACCGATCGGCCGGATCTCGGTGTTGCACGACGCCGACGGCGACGGCCGCATGGACAGCGCGCGCGTGTTCCTCGACGGTCTGGTGCTGCCACGCGCGGTGCTGCCGCTGCGCGGCGGCGCGCTGGTGATCGAGCCGCCGCAGCTGCTGTGGTGCCCCGACGCCGACGGTGACGGTCGTGCCGACCGCAAGGAGCCGATCCTCGGCGGCTTCGAAGCGGGTCGCGAGAACCCCGAACACTCGGGCAACGGCCTGGACTGGGGGCTGGACCATCGCATCCACCTCGCCAACGACAAGCGCGTGCTGCGACCTACCGACAAGGGGTTCGCGGTCGAGACCGGCAGCGGCGGCGGTCAGTGGGGCATCAGCCACGACGATCGCGGTCGCTTCTACTTCAACTACAACGAGGACTGGCTGCGCTGCGATCTCGTTCCCGGCCTCGCGGCGGCGCGACTCGGTGGCGGCGCGCTGCCGGGGCTCAATCATCGCCTGGTCGCCGACCGCACCGTCTGGCCGATCCGGATCACACCCGGCGTGAACCGCGGCTACCAGCCGGGACGCCTCGTCGACTACGTGCTCGCGATCCACACCGCGGTGTGCGGACCCCACGTCTACCGCGACGACCTGCTGCCGTGTCAGGGTGACGTGTTCGTCTGTGAGCCCGCCGGCAACTGCGTGCGCCGCGTGGTGCTCAGCGAGCCGGACGGCCTGATGCGCGGCGTCAACCCGTATCAGGCGCAGCGACAGGAGTTCCTGGCCTCGACCGACGAACGATTCCGCCCGGTCAACCTGTTCGGCGGGCCCGACCGCGCGCTCTACCTCGTCGACATGTACCGCGGCGTGATCCAGCACCGCAACTACGTCACGACCTTCCTGCGCGACCAGATCCACAAGCGTGGGCTCGAGCGGCCGACCGGGCTGGGGCGCATCTGGCGGATCTTGCCCGAGGGCCCCGCGTCGCCAGCGGTGGGCGAGGAACCCTCGATCGCCGCGGCAACGGCCGAACAACTGGTCGCCGCGCTGGAGTCGACCAGCAGCATCTGGCGCGAACTGGCCCTGCGGGAACTCGTGCAGCGCCGCGCCCAGGCGACGGCGGGCGCGGTGCGATCGCGTCTGCGTGGCCACCCGCGTCCGGCCATCCGCATCGTGATGCTGTCCGCACTGGCCGGGCTGCACCGCCTCGAACGCGATGACCTGCGTCTGGCGATGCGCGACCCCGATCCTGGCGTCGTGTGTTTCGCGTTGCAGCACAGTGCGGCGCAGTTGGCCACCGGCGATGGCGTGTTGTGGACTCTGCTCGAGGCGCGTGCGCCGCAAGGGCCGCCTTCGGTGGTCTGGCACACGGCGGTCGCCTGTGGCGAGGTGCTGCAGCAGCGCGCCGCGGCAGGCCAGCACGAGCGCGCCGAACGGCTGCTCGCGGCGTTGCTGATGCAGGCCGGCGCCGACCACACGACGCTCGAACTCGCCGCTGCGGCCGCGGGAACGCGCGCCGTCGCGGTGTTGCGCCGCTGTGCTGTCGGCGAACTGTCCGACGGGGTCGCCCGGGCCTTGGCCCGCGTCGTGGCCCGTCGCCGCGACGCCGCGCAGGTGGCGGAACTGCTCGACTTCGCCAGCGAGGCCGTTGCCGAACGCGCCGCGGCGACGTTGCGCGGGTTGCTGGAGGGTTTGCCCAAGGGCGCGGCGCGGCGCGGCAGCTTGACGATGCCGGCGACGCCACCGGCGTTGTCGATCCTGATGCAGAGTCGCGATGCGGCGGTGGCCCGCAGCGCCGGCGAGGTGCTTGCGGCGATCGCGATCGTGCCCGCCGCGGGCGCCGCCCCGACCGTGGTGCGCGATCCCGAACAGCAGCGGCGCCTGGCCAGAGGGGAACGTCTGTTCGCGACCGTCTGTGCCGCTTGTCACCAACTCGACGGCAACGGCATGGCCGGCCTCGCGCCGCCGCTGCGCGATTCGGAGTGGGTCGCCGGGCCGGCCGACCGCCTGATCCGCATCGCCTTGCACGGGGTCAAGGGCCCGATCGAGGCCAACGGCCAGACCTGGGACGGCGAGATGCCGGGGCAGGGCCACCTGACCGACGCCGACCTCGCCGACGTCCTCGCCTACGTGCGCGCCGCGTTCGCGCGCGGCGCCGCCGGCATCGGGGCGAACGACGTGCAGGCGGTGCGCAAGGCGCACGCCGGGCGCGGCGAACCCTGGACCGCCGAGGAACTGCTTCGCTGACGGCGTCGAGGCGCTAGTCTGCCGGCCCCATGGCCGCATCCTTCGATCCTGTTCGCGACGACCTGTTCACGTTCGGTCTGTGGACCGTCGGCAACCCCGGACGCGATCCGTTCGGCGACGCCGTGCGGCCCGTGCAGGATCCCAACCATCTGGTGCGCAAACTCGCCGAGATCGGCGCCTACGGCGTCAATCTGCACGACAACGACCTGGTGCCGTTCGGCGCGTCGGCGAGCGAACAGGCCCGCATCGTCGGTGAGTTCAAGAAGACGCTCGCCGACACCGGCATGAAGGTGCCGATGGCGACGACCAATCTGTTCACCCATCCGGTGTTCAAGGACGGCGCCTTCACGAGCAACGATCCCAAGGTGCGCGCGTTCGCGCTGCAGAAGACGATGCGCGCGATGGATCTGGGCGCCGAACTGGGCGCGAAGATCTTCGTGTTCTGGGGCGGACGCGAAGGCAGCGAGGCCGACGCTTGTCGCGATCCGCGCAGCGCGTGGCAGCGCATGCGCGAGGCGATGGACTTCCTGTGCGGTTATGCCAAGGACCAGGACTACGGCATGCGGTTCGCGCTCGAGGCCAAACCCAACGAGCCGCGCGGCGATCTCTACCTGCCGACCACGGGCCACATGCTGCACTTCATCAGCACGCTGCAGCACCACGAGATGGTCGGCGTCAACCCCGAGGTCGCGCACGAGGTGATGGCCGGGTTGTCGTTCGCGCACAACGTCGCCCAGGCGATGGCCTGCGGCAAGTTGTTCCACATCGACCTCAACGGTCAGAAGATCGGCCGGTACGACCAGGACCTGCGTTTTGGCAGCGAAGACCAGAAGGGCGCCTTCCTGCTGGTGCGCCTGCTCGAAGGCACGCTCGGCGGTGCGCGTTACGAAGGGCCGCGGCACTTCGACGCGCACGCCTACCGCAGCGAGGACGAGGCCGGCGTGTGGGAGTTCGCCAAGGGGTGCATGCGCACCTACAAGATCCTGCACGCGCGCGCCGTCGCCTTCGACCAGGATGTCGAGGTGCGGCAACTGATCGCCGAGCAGAAGGACGCGACGTTCGACCCGCTGCTGACCGGTGGCTTCTCACGCCAGAAGGCGCAGGCGCTCAAGGGCGCGACGATCGACGTCGACGCGGCGGCGAGGCGCGGCCTGGGTTACGAGCGGCTCGACCAGTTGCTGGTCGAACATCTGCTCGGCGTGCGCGGCTGATTCGCCTCTGCGCTCGGCGAGGCCAGGTCGCCCTTGGCACGGGGCCGTAGCCGGCGCGTTGATCAAGTCGGGGCTGGATGCGTGTCGATGTGCGTGGGGAGGAGTCGGCATGACCACGACCAGCGCCGCGCCCGCGGCCCCGCAGTACACGTTCGAATTCGCCGCGTACACCGACCCGGCGTTCCGCGCCGAGTTCCTCGCCGACATGGAGCGCACCAGCGGCCTGCAGCGGCAGCACCCGAGCGGCAAGGCCGTGCTCAGGTACGACCCGACGCGCTACGACTTCCGGGCCATGGTCGGCGATGCGCTGGCGGCGGCGGGCATGCTCGACCGCGCCGCGCTGGCGGCGCGTGGCGATCGGCTCGAGGAGTTGCACGAGCTGGTCGCGCCCGAACACCAGGTCATGGACGGTTCGCAGCAGAGTGCCGCGGCGCGCGTGCTGTACGAGATGCCGGCCGCGTTCGCGCCGCTCTACGAGCGTTTCCTCGACGAGGTCGTCGTGCCACAGCTCGGGCTCGGGCCGGCTCACTACCAGATCACCCCGACGTTCCGGGTGTTCTTCCCCGACGCACCGGGTTATCCGGGACCGACGAGCTACCACAACGACCTGATGATCGGCCACAACCCGCGGGAGGTGAACGTGTTCGTCCCGCTGGTTCGCTGCGAAGCGTCGCGGTCGTTGTTGTTCGCCGAGCTGCCCGAGAGCATGGCGGTGCTGCGTGAGTACGGGCACGACTTCACGCGCCTGGGGCGCAGCGTGCGTACCGACGCGCAGCTGATCGATCACCTCGAGGGCATCTGCCGACCGTTGGCGGTCGGCGTCGGCGACGTCGTGGTGTTCGACTCACGTTGCCTGCACGCCGGCCCGTGGAACCGCACCGCCGCGACACGGGTCACGTTCGACGTCCGGGTGTTGCCCGTCGGCGAACTGGCCACCCAGCGCAACGTCTACCACGGTCTGGGGCGTCGCCGCGCGGCGTTCGTGGTCGGCGAGTACTTCTCGGCACACGCCGTCGGCGCTCAGGCCCGCGATTGACCTTCCGGTCGCCGGTGCTGCTGGCTATGCCATGCGCATGGCGCGGCCAGCAACCGGACTCTTCCTCGGCTTCGACGTCGGCACGCAGGGCACCAAGGCGGTGATCGTCGACGCCGCGCGCGGCGCGATCGTGGCGCGGGCCAGCCGCAGCTACGGCCTGTGCGAAGGGCTGCCGCCGGGCCATCTCGAACAGGATCCGGCGATCTGGATCGACGCGGTCGCCGCGACCGGCCGCGAGGTGTTGCAGGGCTGCGATCCGCGGCAGGTCGCAGGCATCGGCGTGTCGGGGCAACAGCACGGCGCCGTCGTGCTCGACGCACAGGGGCAGGTCGTGCGGCCCGCCAAGCTGTGGTGCGACACGGCGACGGCGGCACAGGCGCGGGAGTTGTCGCAGCGGTTGGGCCGTCCCGTGCCCACGGGGTTCACCGCCAGCAAACTGCTGTGGTTGCGCCGGCAGGAACCCGAGAACTGGGCGCGCGTGCGCACGGTGCTGCTGCCGCACGACTACGTCAACTTCGTGCTCACCGGTGTCGCGGCGATGGAGTGCGGCGACGCGTCGGGCACGGGCTGGTTCGATGCCCGTCGCCGCGACTTCGACGCCGAGGTGATGGCGGCGATCGACGTGAACCTGGCGACGATGGTGCCGCCGCTGCGCTTGGCCGGAGACTTGCTGGGGCCACTGTCGGCGCGCGGCGCCGAACTGCTCGGGCTGCCCGCCGGCGTGCCGGTCGCGCTCGGTGGCGGCGACAACATGATGTCGGCGATCGGCAGCGGCGCGACGACGGCCAAGGTGGTGGTGGTGAGCCTGGGCACGTCGGGCACCATCTTCGCGCGCAGCGCCGTGCCCGTGATCGACCCTGCGGGCCTGATCGCGCCGTTCTGCAGCAGTGACGGCGGTTGGCTGCCGCTGCTGTGCGTGATGAACGCCACCGGGCCGCTGACCGAGCTCGAGCAACTCACCGGCCTGGGGCACGACGCGCTGACCGAAGCGGCGCGGCACGTCGCGATCGGCAGCGACGGGCTGATGCTGGTGCCGTTCCTGGTCGGCGAACGGGTGCCGGACCTGCCTGAAGCCACCGGCACCTTGCTCGGTGTGCGGCCCGGGCTGCTCCGTCCCGGGCACCTGTATCGCGCCGCGCTCGAAGGTGTCGCCGCCAACCTCACGCTCGGCCTGCAGCGGCTGCGGGATCTCGGCATCGAAGCCGGCGAGGTGCGCCTGGTCGGCGGCGCGGCGAAGAACGTGCTGTGGCAGCAGATCCTCGCCGACTGCTTCGGGGTGCCGGTGCGGCCGCTGGCCGAGGCGGAGTCGGGGGCGCTCGGTGCGGCGCTGCAGGCGCTGTGGAGCGTGCGGCGGTTACGCGAACCGGAACTGTCCTGCGATGCGGTGGCGCAACCGTTCGTGCAGCTCGGAACCGCGGTGCATCCCGATCCGCGCCTGGCGCCGGCGCATCGCGCGCTGCTGGTGCGTTTCGAGGCGGCGCTGCAGCGCCTCTATCCCGAACTCGCCTGATCGTCGGGCAACCGGCCGCCGAGACGTGCGGCGGTGCGTTCGCACCATGTCGCGTCGCGTTCGCCGGTGCCGATGGCGTACGAGTAGCGCAGGTGCAGCGGTGCGCCGTCGCGGACCACGGTCTTGTGCATCGCGCCGAAGCGGCCGTAGTCGCGCGTCGACCAGGTCGCCGGTGGGTTGTCGCGGTGTTCGACGCGCAGCACCGTGACCGGACCGCCTTGCAGCGGCAGGATCGCCGCGATCCAGTCGCACCCGGTCCAGACGTCGTTGCCGTGTGGCACGGCGGTCGCGGGGCGCACGTAGAGCACCTTGGGGGCGTCGGCCGGCGCGAACATGTCGAGGGCCCGGAACTGCTGGCCGGAGTGCTGCGGGTCGCCATCGAGCACGACGCTGGCGCCCGTCGCAGTCAACGTGACGTCGAGGTCCAGGCGCGTGGTCTCGCCGTCGAGGTCGCTGACGACCAGCGCGCGCCGTTCTTCGAGCACCACCGCGCCGTCGCCGGCGACCCAGGCCAGGTCGATCGTCTGCGCGTCGGCGGCGCCGTCGGTGGCAAACCCGCGGAACTCGATGCGCTCGCCGTTGTGGCAGTGCCAGAAATCGAAGTAGCGGTCGCCGCGACGGGTGCGGTTCCACCCCAGGAACAGCGCGCGGTGATGTTGGAACTCACCGCCTTCCCCCTTGGTGAGCAGCCGGCCGTCCGGCGCGAACACGTGATGGTAGACCTTGCAGGTCGTCGCCGCGTCGACCGGGTCATAGGGTCGGTGCACGAGTTCGGCGGCGAGCCGACCGCTCGCCGTGGTCAGCCGGTCGCTCGTGAGCGGAGTGGGAGCGACTGCGCAAGAGGCCAGGGGCAGCAGGACGAAGGCGAAGGAGAGCCGCGGCACCGGCGCAGCGTAGGCAGGGTGGCGGTGGCAGTCGACCGTGACTTCAGTGGCACAGCGCCGCCGGCGGCACCTTCGTGAACGGCGCGTCCGGTTGCGCCCACGACAAGGACAGCTCGGCGCCGCCCGTGATGTTGAACCAGACCAGCTCGATCTGGTGCAGGCCAGCCGCGAGCGCGATCGCGCCGTCCTTGGCCTGTGATCCGTGCGGGCCGTCGTTGTCGACGACCAGTTGGCCCGCGATCCACAACTTGCTGCCGTCGTCGCTGGTCAATCGGAAGCGGTAGAGTTCGTCTTCGGGCACGCGCAGAAAGCCCGAAAAGCGCAGGGCGACGTGTTCGCCGGGCGCCTTGCCGGCGGTGATCTCAGTGGTGGTGCCCGAGAGATCGGCGACGAGGTCGCGGCGGTTCTCGGGGATCGTCGTCCAGTCCGCCGTGTGCCTGGTGAAGTGCAGCCCCGCGTTGGGCGCGACGGGCTGGACCGGCGGCACCGGGTCGACCTTGACGAAGGTGCGCTCGACGACATCGCTGACCTGCATGGCGTCGCGGAACGTCGCGGCCTTGACGGTGCACGTCGCGGTGACGCGAACGGGGCCGACGGCGGCCTTGGCGTTGGCCGAGGGTGCGCTGCCGTCGGTGGTGAAGCGGACCTCCGCGGACGCGGTCGGCGTCGTCAGGTCGACGTCGACGCTGTTCACGAACAACTCGCTCACGGCGGTGATCACCGGCGGCTTGTAGACCACCGGGATGCCTTCGACCTCGACGACGATGACCGTGGCGTGCGGATCGAGGTCGTTGCGATCGACGGCCACGCGGATCGTGTTGGGTGGGTCGTAACTGCCGACCGACATCGGCATGTAGTACTGCCGGCGCGGGTCGGCCAGCAGGTACGGGCTCTTGGTGACGTGGTTGGCGATGCCGCGCAGTTCGAGGATGCCGTCGGCGGGCAGGTCGAACACGTGCAGGTAGAGCTTGCTGGTCCTGCCTTCGCGCCGCACCGTGCACCGACCCCACTTCAGGTCGTCGAACACGCTCGCAGACGTGCCCCAGATCGCCTCGCCGTTCTTGTCCATCCACTGGCCGATCTCGCGCAGGCGCAACACGGCGTCGGGCGGGAACGTGCCGTCGGCGCGCGGGCCGACGTTGAGCAGGTAGTTGCCGCCCTTGCTGGCGATGTCGATCAGGTTGCGCAACAGCGTCGTCGTGCTCTTCCACTGCGTGTCGTAGGCGTTCCAGCCCCAGTGGCTGTTCATCGTCATGCACGATTCCCAGTCGACGCCAGGCACGCCGGTCGCCGGGATCTCCTGTTCGGGCGTCTGGAAGTCGCCGACCGCTTCGCTGTCCTTGGCGAAGCCCTGCATGCCGGCGCGGTGCACGTCGACGCGGTTGTTGACGATCATCTTCGGGTCGAGCTGGCGGCACAGCTCGAAGAGCCGCAGGCCGCGCTCGTGGTTCCAGGTCGATTCCCACTCGCCGTCGAACCACATCACGCCCGGGCGGTAGTTCTGCACGATCTCGGTGACCTGCGCGTGCAGGTACTTCTCGAAACGATCGAAGTCGGCGCCGTCGCTGCTGCGGTCCTTCTCCCACGGCCTGCGCGGCAGGTAGTCGGGATGGTGCCAGTCCATGATCGAGTGGTAGGTGCAGAACACCACGCCGTGGCGGTCGCAGGCAGCCGCGAGTTCGCGCAGGATGTCGCGGCCGTGCGGCGTGTTGCCGACGTCCCAGTCGGTTTGCGCGCTGTCCCACAGGCAGAAGCCGTCGTGGTGCTTGCTGGTGATCACCAGGTACTTCATGCCGGCGGCCGCGGCCATCGATGCCCACGCCTCGGCGTCGAACTGTGTGGGGTTCCACTGCGGTTGGAACTCGTCGTACTCGCCCAGCGGGATCTCGGCGGTGGTGCGGATCCACTCGCCGTGGCTGTCCTTCTCACCCCACTTGCCCGCGGGGATCGCGTAGAGGCCCCAGTGGATGAACATGCCGAAGCGCGCCTGCCGCCACCATTCCATGCGTTGGTCTAAGATGGTGCGTGGATCCTGCATGGCCGCAGTCGGCGCCGCGGCGTCGTCGTCGGTCGAACGACAGGAGGGCGCGCTGAGCAGCGCGGTGAGCAGCAGGACGGAACGAAGCTTGGCCGGATCGGGCATCAGGCGCAGAGCCTAGTGCGACGTGCGTTGTTGTTCACCGGTGCATCTTGCGCCTACGCTCATCGGCCATGCGACTTGCGATCTACGCCCACCCGTTCGACCTCGAGGCGCTCTCGGAGCACGGCGGGCTCGGCCGTCTGCGGGAACTCGGCTTCACGGAGGTGGCGATGGCGACGAGCTATCACGATGGTCGTTGGTTGATGCCGTGGCATCCGGGCGGTCGCGTGCGATTCCTCGAAGACGGCGTCGTGCATTACCGACCGACGGCCCGGTACGGCGAACTGCGCCCGCTCGCCTCGGGCTTCGTGCCGCCGCAGGGTGCGTCGCCGCTCGAAGCGCTGTGTGCTGCCGCTCTCGATCACGACCTGTCGGTGCGCGCCTGGACCGTGTTCCATCACAACTCCCGACTTGGCGGGTTGCACCCCGAACTGTGCGTGCAGAACGTCTGCGGCGACCGCTATCTCTACGCGCTGTGCCCCGCGCAGCCGATCGTGCAGCAGTACACGCTGGGTATCGTCGCGGACCTGGGTGCGCAGCCAGGGCTCGCCGCGATCGAGTTCGAGGCGTTCGGCTGGATGGGTCACAGACACTCGAGCCATCACGACAAGGCGAGCTTCGCACCGCGCGGGTTGCTCGATCGGGCGTTGTCGTTGTGCCTGTGCCCGGCGTGCGCCGAGCGCATCGATGCCGCCGGCGGTGACGCCGCGGCGGTGCGGTCCTGGTTGTTGCAGGTGATCGGCGACTCGATCGAACGCGGCGACGCCATGGCGCCGGCGGTGATCGCCGATGCGGAGGCCGCCGAGGAGTTGCTGCAACCCGTGACCGAGGCGCGAGCCGGCGTGATCCGCGAACTGTTCACGGCCTGCTGCAAGCTGCTGCCCGCGACCCAGCGGCGCGCGCTGCAGGTGCACCCCGACGCGGCGTTCACGGGCAGTCAGTTGCCGGCAGCGCAGGCCGCGGCGGCGGCGCCGCACGAGGTCGTGCTCACGGCATACGGTGAGGGACCGGCGGCGATCGCCGCGCTGTTCGAGCATCCCGGCATGGCGCCGCTCGCGGCGACGGCCCGGCGTCTGTCGATCTGGCCCAAGGCGCCGCAGTTCAGCAGCGACGAGGATCTGATGAAGGTTCGCCGCGACGCCGAGCAGCACGGTGTGCAGACGATCGCGATCTACCATCTCGGTCTGTTGCCCTGGCGCACCATCGAGCGGGTCGCGAAGATCCTCGGCGCATGAATCGTCTCGCCGCGGCTGTCTTCGCCCTGTTCTCCGCGCCGTTGTTGCCCGCGCAGCGCGCTGCTGCTGTCACCCCTGCGCCACCGCCGCGGTTGGTGGTGTTGGTGTCCGTCGACCAGTTGGCGGCGTGGGTCTACGCGCAGGCCGCGCCGCACTTCGCGGCCGACGGCGGTTTCCGACGGCTGCAGCAGCACGGTGTGCAGTTCCTGCAGTGCGCCTACCAACACGCCTGTTCGGAGACCGGGCCGGGTCACGCGACGATCTCGACCGGCGCGCCGGCGTCGGCGCACGGCATCGCTCGCAACCAGTGGTACTCGGTTGCCGACAAGAAGGTCGTCTACTGTGCCGGTCACGAGCAGGCGGCGCTGGCCGATCTGCCGGAAGGCAAGAATCGCGGCCCCGACCGTCTGCTGGCGCCCACGCTCGGCGACAGCCTCAAGGCGCACATCGCCGGCAGCAAGGTGGTGAGCATCTCGTGGAAGGACCGCTCGGCGATCCTGATGGCGGGGCGTTCGGCCGACGTCGCGGTCTGGTGCGAGAACTCGACCGGCCGGTTCGTCACCAACACGTTCTGGTGCGAGACCACGCCGCAGTGGCTGGCCGACTTCAATGCCAGCAAGGTGGTCGATTCCTTCCACGGCTGGGTCTGGGACCGCTTCGGCCCTGCCGATGCGTATGCCGGCCTGGTCGACGATCGCCCGTACGAGTACGTGCACGGCAACGGCAGCAAGCAGCGCACCCTGCCGCAACCGATGACGGGCGGCACCGACCAGCCTTCGGGTGCGTTCTACACCCAGCTCTACGCATCGCCGGTCGGCAACGAGCTGGTGCGGCTGTGCGCCGAAGCGAGCGTGCGCGGCATGCAGTTGGGTGTGGACGCCGCGCCCGATCTGTTGTGCGTGAGCTTCTCGGCGACCGACCTGATGGGCCACTACTTCGGTCCCGAGTCGGTCGAGGCGCGCGACGGGCTGCTGCGCCTGGATCAGACCCTGGGACGGTTCCTGCAGTTCCTCGATGGGGCCGTCGGCGAGGGCCGCTACGCGCTGTTCCTCACCGCCGATCACGGCGTCGGGCCGACGCCCGAGTGGGCGCGCGACAACGGTGTCGATGCGGGCCGCGGGGCGTTGTCGACGATGGCCAGGGCGGCCGCCGAGGCGGCGCTTCGCGCCCACTTCGGCCCGCTGGCGAGCGGTGAGCGATACCTGTCGCACGTCGGCGAATACTCGATGTTCCTCGATCACGAACGACTGGCCGCGGCGGCGAGCGGGCCGGCGATCAGCGATGTCGTGCTCACCGCCAGCCGCATCGCCGCGGCAGCCGCGGCGTCGACCAAAGGCATCGCGGCGGCGTATGCCACCGCCGATCTGATGACGCCCGGGGCCCAGGATGATGCCTTGCGGGCTTCGCTGCGCGCCGCGCTGCATCCCGATCGTGCCGGTGACGTGCAACTCGTGGTCAAGCCGTACTGGCTCGACGGTTCGTTGCCGGCGAGCCACGGTTCGCCTCACCCCTACGACCGCGAGGTGGTGGCGTTCGCGTACGGCGGCGGGGCTCCGGAAGGACGGCGTCTGCTGCGGCCGATCACACCCGGCTTCGGCGCGGTGTGGTTGGCGCTGCAGCTCGGCGTGCCGCGGCCCAGCGCGGCGATCGACACCGTTCCCGAGGAGTTGCTGCCGCGCTGATCGTGTGAGAGTCGCTGGTGCCATGGGCGGTTCGTCGTCGCAGGGCCACCGGCGCCAACGTGCGGCTGCGCCTTGGCACGTGCGGTGCGATAGACTTCGACCTCCCCTTGGATCTTGATGCGGCGTTTGACGACGTCGCCGCCCCCGTCATGTTGCAGCGACTCATCGACCAGCACCCTCTGCGCCGCGGCGCTCATCCTTCGCGCGACGACGGCATGTGCGCGATGGAGATGGTGGCCTGGCTCGCCGGCGAACCTCACAGCGACGAGCCGGCCTGCGCCTGTCCGGTGCTGTCGGCGTTCGTGCGCGCGGTCAACGACTCCCTGTCCGACGACGCCCGCAACCGGTTGCTGCGGCCGCTGGTGCCGCAGCTGGTCAACACGCGCGGTTCCGCTGCGGACGAACGTCAGCGCGGTTACGTGCTGCTCGACGGCCTGGTGCGGGAGTTGGTGCCGGCATGGCTGCGGCGCCATCGGCGGCCGCAGGAGGCGGCGTTGCTCAGCTCGCTGCCGCCCGTTCGCGACGACGAGTCCCTGCTGACGGCACACCGCGCCGTGCAGCACTACGCCAAGGACCTGCATGCGGCGGTATGGGTGCTGCAACGAGCCGTGGAGCGGATCGCGCCGGCGCGCTTCGTTGCGGGGGCCGTGCAGGTCGCTCGCGCCCTCAACGACGTCGGCACGTGGTCCGCGGTGCGCGACCTGGTGGTCCGCATGGTGCACGCGCCGCGCCCGACCAGCGATTCGCAAGCCCGCCTGCAGGACTGAGCTGCTGCGACTGACGGCGACGCTGGAACGGCCGCGAGTGGGGCCCCGCGGGTTTCCACTGCAGTTGCACCGCGGTGGCGGCCGAAAGCCACGGCATGACCCAAGGCTTGCGGTGGTGGGTGATTCCTGGAGCGCTGGTGATCCTGGCGCGAACGGTCACCTTGCCGCCGCGTGAGCCGGCGACCACCGTGGCGCCAGCGGTCGCAACCGGTGACGACGGCGCGCGCCTCGTGCAGGTCCAGGACGCCAGCGGTACCCGCCAGTCGCTGCTGCTGCCGGTACCGACCGCGTCGGCGCTGATCGTGCGTTGTCCGGCGGAGCTCGCTGGCCGGCGGGTGCAGATGGTGATCTGGCGGCGTGTCGACGGGGTGCGTGAGGCGTCGCCGTGGCTGCGCCTGTCGCCGCGGGTGCGCCACGACCAACTCGTGCCGATCGCCGGGCTCGCCGAGGGGCACTACGACATCGAGGTCAGCAGCGGCGTGCTGCGCCTGTGCGCGAATGACGCCGTGATGCCGGGTGAAGCGGTCCTGACAACCGCGCCGTGACTTCGTGTCCTCGCTGAGTCGCGCGGTTCAGATGCGAGTCGGTCTCGTGGCCGTCGATCAGCGGTCGTCATCGAGGCCGCCGGTGCGCGCCGCGAGCTGGGCGCGGCCGAGGAACAGCACCGCGAAACACTGTTCTTCGAAGGTGGCCGGGCCGAACGCGCCGTCGGCGTCTTGCAGCGCCAGCAACACCTGGGCGCCGTCGTGGTACCAGTCCCAGTCGTCGAGCAGCACGACGTGGTTGAGCTGGCAGGCGCGTTCGAGGCTGTAGAGCCAGTAGAAGAAGAACTCGTGGCGCTGGGTCACCGGGCCGGGATTCCAGCGCACGCTACGTTCGCGCGACAGCCAGGCGAGACCCGCGCGCAGCGCGTTGTCGAGTTTCGCTGGTGCCTTGGCGCCGCCGGCGGTGAGCACTTCGCGACACAAGCCCAGGCCGGTCACGCCCGCGGCCGTCATGCTGCCGTAGGCCGGCCCGTCGTTCGCAGCCTTGTAGCCAAAACCTCGCGGCGCGGCGGTGGACGCCGAGCCGCCGCGCGAGGCCGCCTGCAGGCCGTGCTCGGCGAAGGTGCGCGCATCGATGCAACGCAGCGCGCGCGCCGGACCGTCGGCGCGGTGCTGCGCGGCGAGCCAGTGGTTGGCGGCAGCCTGCCACACCGAGATCGGCGTGGTGGAACCACACCACTGCGCCTGCCACAGGCCGAGCAGGGCGTATTGCGAGTTGGAGTTGTCGAACTGCTGGCCGCCCAGATAGGTCCAGCGCGCGACGCGGGCACCGGCGGTCGACGAGTCGCGGTTGTTGCGCAGCCGTGTGGTCCACTCGGCGAGCAGGCCGGTGTCGGCCGCGGCGATCTGCCGCGGCACCGGCGCCGTCAGTGCGCCCGAGCGCAGCGCGTCGCGTTCGCCGGGTGGTGCGTACAACGCGTCGAACGCCAGGATCGACGTCGCCAGGCTGTAGGTCTCGACGATGCGGCGGCGGCGCAGTTCGTCGAGCGCGGCGACGATCACGGGATCGGTCGGCGGCAGGCCGGCCGTCAGCAGGGTCTGGATGCCGAGCGCCAGCCGGCCTTCGCCGCAGGGGTGGTCCTTGCCAGCGGGGCGCGTCGCGAACTCGTCGCGTTCGGGGCGCAGCGCGTGGCGGATCGGGTCGGCGCCGCGCACGATCGCTTCGCCGACCGCCTTGGTGAAGCCGGGTTCGCGGTGGGGCACGACGCGGTCGAGGTGCCAATCCTGGGCGAACGTGCCGTGCAGCGCGCGAGCGCCGAGCCGCGGCCCGAACTGCATCTGCAGCGTCAATTGCGCGGCGAACTCGGCGACCACGCCGTCGGCCACGCGGCGCGTCAGCTCGAGTTTGCCGGTGCCGCTGCCCGCGAAGCCGTCGTCGCGGTTGGCGACGACGCGCAGGTCGAGCTGCAGACGCAACTGATCCCCGTCGCTGGTGGCTTCACCGCGCACGTCGAGGTCGCCGAGATGCGGCACTCGCGCCAGGCGCGTCGTGATCTTGCCGGGTTGCAGCCGCAGATCGAACGCCAGCAGCGGCGCGATCCAGCGCCAGTCTTGCGCGTCGATGGCGACGTGCGAACCGCCCGCCGCGAGTTCACTGTGCAGCAGCAGCGTGGCGTGCGGCAGCAGGCAGCCCGGCAGTTCGCCGTCGGGCTCCGGCGCAAACCGTTCGATCGCGACGTAGCGCGCGGCGCCGCCAGTCGGCAACAGCCAACCCTGCTGGGCCGGTGCCGCCGTGGCCAGCGCCGCGCCGATCAGCAGCGCGACGTGGCCAGTTCGGGGCGCCGACCGGCTCACGGCGTGCAGTCGATGCGCACGCCGTTGCTGGCGCTGATCACCAGGCTGTTGCCTTGCAGGGTCACCGGCAGGAACTGATGGAACGCGGTGCCCAGCGCGGTCACCGGGATCGTCCACGACTTCGACGCCAGCCCGGCGCCGTCCGCGGTCAGCAGCGTGATCGCTTCGCCCGACGACAGCAGCGCGCAGCCGCCCGGCAGCTGCAGGTTGAACTGCTGCGTGCCGGTGACGGCGATCACGGGCGCGTTGGGGTAACAGCCGGTGACCAACATGGTGAGCACACGCTGGTTGCCGATCACGAGCTCGCTGCCGGCGGCGACGGGGCCGCAGCCGGTGCCGTAGTTCTGGATCGTGCAGGTGGCGGTGAGGTCGGGCCGAAACGCGACCCAGATCTCGGTCCACGAGTACTGCGTCGTGTTGCTGCCGTTGCCGACGGCGTAACACTCGTTGTCGACGCGCACGTCGACGCTGCCCGAGGGCCCGAAGGTGTACGGCAGCGACACGTTGGTGGTGCTCGTGCCCTGCGCCTCGACGACGTTGTCGTTGCCGACGTCGAGAGCGAAGGAGGTTGCGCCGTTGGGCGCGGTCGAGGCGCGGAACGACAACACGATGTTGCCGACGGTGCCGGGCGTGTTGTGGAAGGTGCAGAGGATCGCGTGCGGGCCGAAGGTCGCGCCGGCGGCGCTGGCCGAGGCGCTGGTGCCCGCTTCGGCGCTGGTCGTGCCGCGCGCGTAGGCGCGTTCGAAGAAGTTGACGCCGATGCCGCCCTGGTAGGGCATCGTCGGGTAGCAGATCGTGGTGGCGCTCTGGTAACCGGCCAGGCTCTGCGACTCGCCCAGGAACACGTTGTTGGGCGAGCTGCCGATCGCGGTGTTGGCGGCGATGCCTTCGTAGGTGTCGCCGGCGCTCGATCGCGTCAGCGCGGCGATCGGCGTGAGCGCGATGGTGGTGACGGTGGTGTTTTGGGCGACGGCGCCAGCGGCGGTGGCCAGGGCGCAGAACAGCAGCGGCAATTGCACGGTTGGAGCCTCTTGATCTGGTTGAGGGGGCGGGCGGAAGTATGCCCGGGGGCGCGCCAGCGAGCCAGCCTGCAGAGGTCGTTGGCGCGGGCCGGGCACGATGCCTTACCCTGCCGGCATGTTGATCACGCGAAAGATCGGTGCGGTGTTGCGCGGCAAGGCGACGCCGCGGCAGGTGTTGTTGGCGACGGTGCTCGGGGGTGCGCTCGGCTTCGTGCCCGGGTTCTTCCTGCCCGGCGACCTCGGCGGCGGCTTTGCGCAGGCCCCTGGGCTGATCGTGACCCTGCTGAGCCTGGTGCTGGTGCTCAATGCCAACCTCGCCGTGTTCGGACTGGTGCTGCTGCTGGCCAAGCTGCTCAGCTTGCTGCTGCTGCCGGTGTCGTACTTCGTCGGCACGCTCCTGCTCGAAGGACCCCTGCGTGGCCTGTTCGCGATGTTGGTCAACGCTCCGGTCACGGCCTGGTTCGGCCTCGAGTACTACGCGACCACGGGTGGGCTGTTGGTCGGGCTGGTGTTCGGCGTGGTCGTCGGTGTGCTGCTCAACCGGTCGATTCGGGCGCTGCGCCAGCGCATGGCCGGCCTCGAGGAGAACAGCGAGCGTTACCAGAAACTCAGCGGCAAACGTTCGGTGCGCCTGTTGACGTGGGCCTTGCTCGGCAAGGGCAAGGGCAAGCAGAGCTGGGCCGATCTCGCGGCCTCCACCAAGAAGGGGTTGCCGGTCCGCGTCTTCGGCGTCGCGATGGTGCTGATCGGCCTGGCCAGCTTGTGGGTGTTCCAGCAGTGGTTCTCGCAGCCGATCCTGACGAGCAACCTGCAGGCCGCGTTGCAGCGCGTCAACGGCGCCACCGTCGATCTGCGTGCGGCGGCGCTCGATCTCGACGGCGGTCGCGTGCGCATCGAGGACCTGCACATCGCCGACGCCGGCGACCTGGGGCGCGACCTGTTCGCGGCAGCAGGGCTGGTGGCGACGATCGACACGGGGGAACTGCTGCGCAAACGCTTCGTGATCGACGAACTGCGTGCCACCGACGCGCGCAGCGGTGCGGCGCGCAGCGTGCCCGGCACGCTGGTGACCCGGCCACAACCGCCGGCGCCGCCACCGCCGCCCGCCGGCACCAAGACCATCGAGGACTACCTCGCCGACTACGAACTCTACAAGCAGCGCCTGCAGCAGGTGCGCGACTGGCTGCAGCGGATCGGCGGCGACGACGCCGGCACGCCGCCGCAGGAACGCAGCCCGGAAGTCATCGTCGAAGAACGGCGTCAGCAGGCCGAGGAGGTCGGCATGGCGCGCGTCGTCGCCACGCACCTGCTGCAGGGCGCGCCGCGGCTGTTGATCCGCAAGCTCGACATCGAGGGCATCGCGATCACCATCGACGGTGTCGCCGAGCAGCTCGACCTGCGCGGTCGCAACGTCTCGACCGACCCGGGCCTGGTCAGTGAGCCGATGGCGCTGGGCCTCACCGCCCAATCCGACAAGCTGCAGTTCACGTTCGCCGGCGGCACCGCCGCGAACCCGGGGGTCGGGCTCACCTTCGCGCTGCGCCGACTCGCCGTCGACGACGTCTTCGGCAAGCTGAAGATCGGCGGCGCGCCGCCGCTGCGCGGCGGCACGATGGACCTGGGCGCGAGCGGTCGGTTGAACGCCGGCAGCGACGGTTTCGCGATCGACCTGCCGCTGCAGGTGGCGCTGCGCGACACGCTGTTCGCGTTCCCCGGCGCCAAGGAGACCAAGGTCGAGAACCTGCAACTGCCGATCGGGGTGCGCGGGCCGCTGCTGCGGCCATCGATCACGCTCGACGACCAGGCGCTGCAGCAGGCGCTGGTGGCGGCCGGCAAACAGGAGCTCGCCAACTTCGTCGCCGCGAACGCAGGCAAGTTGCTGCAAGGTGCACCGGCGGCGCTGCAGGGCATCGTCGATCCCGCCAAGAGTCCCGAGCAGATGCTCGACGCGGCTCAGCAGGCGGCCAAGAAGGCGGCGGACGAAGCCAAGGCCAAAGCCGAGGCCGAAGCCAAGAAGGCGGCGGAGGAGGCGAAGAACAAGTTGCTGCCCGGTGGCCTGCAAGGACTGTTGCCGGGCCAGAAGAAGAAGAACTGAGGCTCGTCGCGGGCGCGTTAGCATGCGCGGCGTGAACGTACGCCGTCGCCTGTTCGTCTCCCTGCTGGTGCTGCTCGGCAGCGCCGTTGCGCAGGATCCCGCGCGCCTGGATGCCCAGCGCATCACCTCCGGCGAGTTCGCCCCCGAACGCTTCGGTCCGGCGCGCTGGCTCGACGGCGCGCACTACGCGACGCTCGAGCCCAAGGCCGGCGGCGGGCCGCTCGAACTGGCGCGTTACGACGCCGTCAGCGGCGAGCGTTCGCTGCTGGTCACGGCGGCGATGTTGTGGGTGCCGGCAGCTGGTGCGGCACTGACCATCGAGGACTACGCGTTCTCGGCCGATCACAAGCAGCTGCTGGTGTTCACCGACAGCGAACGGGTCTGGCGGCAGAACACGCGCGGCGAATACTACGTGCTGCCGCTCGACGGCAGCGCGCCGCCGCGAAGGCTCGGCGGCGAACTGCCCAAGTCGTCGCTGATGTTCGCCAAGTTCTCGCCGCAGAGCACCAAGGTCGCCTACGTCAGCCAGAACGACCTCTACGTCGAGGACGTCGCCACCGGCAAGCAGACGCGGCTCACCAAGGACGGTTCACGCACGATCATCAACGGCACCTTCGACTGGGTCTACGAGGAGGAGTTCGACTGCCGCGATGGGTTCCGCTGGAGTCCCGACGGCAAGTCGATCGCCTACTGGCAGCTCGATTGCAGCGGCGTCGGCGAGTTCTTGATGATCGACAACCTGGCCGATCGCTACTCGCGCGTGATCCCGGTGCAGTACCCCAAGGCCGGCACCACCAACTCGAGCTGCCGCGTCGGCGTGATCGCGGCGACCGGCGGTGACACGGTCTGGATGCAGACGCCCGGTGATCCGCGCGAGACCTACGTGCCGCGCATGGAGTGGCACCCCAAGGGTGAGGAGTTGATGCTGCAGTGGCTGCCGCGCGCGCAGAACCACCTCGTGGTCTACGGCGGTGACGCGAAGACCGGCGCCGTGCGCGTCGTGCACGAAGAGCGCGACGAGGCCTACGTCGACGTGCGTGAGGACTTCCGCTGGGTGGCCGGTGGCGAGAAGTTCTTCTGGACCAGCGACGTCGCGTTCCAGCCCGAAGGGGCGATGGCGTGGCGGCAGGCCGGCACGATCGAATGGGATACGCGCGGCAAGCAGGTGCTGGTGACGCACCTGGCGCTGACCAGGGGCTTCGACGTGATGGCGGTCGACTTCGCGGACATCGACAAGGGGCTGATCTACGTCAGCGGGTGTCAGCCAGGGAAGACCACGACGAAGTTCCTGTGCCGGGTCGAGGACGGCAATCCAAGCATCGTCGGACGGCGCAAGAGCCCTTCGGAGGACCGGGAGCAGTGGTTTCTGGAGAGGGGCTGGCATGACTACCAGATCAGCCCGGACGGGTCCCTCGCGATCCACACGTTCTCGATGTTCGATGTGCCTCCCACGACCGAGCTCGTTCGTCTTCCAGGGCACGAGGTAGTCCGCGTTCTCGTCGACAACACGGCACTCAAGTCGCGCTACGACGCGGTCACCAAGGGCAAGAACGAGTTCTTCAAGGTGACCACCGACGACGGGGTCACGATGGACGGCTGGGTCATGTATCCGCCGGACTTCGACGCCGCGAAGAAGTGGCCCGTGCTGTTCCACGTCTACGGCGAGCCGTGGTCGCAGACGGTCAAGGACACCTGGTCCTTGGGCCATCACCTGTTCCACCGCTGGCTCACGCAACAGGGTTACGTGGTGATGTCGATCGACGCGCGCGGCACGCCGGCGCCCAAGGGGCGCGACTGGCGCAAGGCGCTCTACCAGAAGATCGGCGTGCTCAGTTCGCACGACTGGAACCTCGGCGTGCAGGAACTGTGCGGCAAACACGCGTGGATCGACACTTCGCGACTGGCGATCTGGGGCTGGTCGGGCGGCGGCGCGATGACCCTCAACATGCTGCTGCGTTACCCGGACCTCTTCGCCGCCGGCATGTCGGTGGCTCCGGTGACCCACATCGGGCTCTACGACACGATCTATCAGGAACGTTACTGCGGGGATCCGCGCGAGTTCCCACAGGTCTACCAGCAGTGCTCGCCGGTGATGTTCGCGGCGAACCTGAAAGCCCAGCTGCTGCTCGTGCACGGCACCGGCGACGACAACGTGCACTTCCAGAACAGCGAGCTGCTGTTCGACCGGCTGGTCGCGGCCGGCAAGTTGTTCGAATACCTCGCGTATCCGAACCGCACGCACGGCATCTACGAGGGCAAAGGCACCCGGACGCACCTGTACGCGTCGCTGGCGGACTTCTTGCGGCGACGGGTCGCAGCCGGGGCGCGGTGAGCAGGACCTGCTTGCCTATTGCGTGAACAGATTGGTGAACCGGTTGCTGGTCGCGAACGCGCCCTGTGCGTCGAGGGTCAGCACCTGGCTGTGCCACGTCAGCCCCATCAGGCCCGCTGGCGGCGGTGCATTGAACGTCGACGTGTAGTGGCCGTTCGCGTCGGTGGTCGTGAACAGCGCGATGTAGTTGGGGCCGACGGCGAGCGGCGGCAGGCCGGGCAGCAGCAGCGGCCCCTGCTGCTCGCTGAAGGCGAGGCCGAAGGGGCGGAAGCCGGGCGTCTGCACGTCGATCGTGACCGGGTTGCCCTGCTGTGCCTGCTCGGGAAGCACCGCCAGCCGGATCGGCGGCACGACGTTGCCCGCCAGGCGGTAGAGCTCGACATCGTCGAGATTCCAGCCGCCGTACTCGTAGGTCGTGTCGCTGCTCAGCGAGAACTCGATGACCACGGCGGGTTGGTTGTCCGCCTGCGCCACGGGCACTTCGTAGACGAGCCAACCGTTGTCGAGCGTCGGTGCGAACGGGTTGATCCAGGCCAACGTGCCGGCGACGCGGATCATCAGCAGGTCGGTGATGCCGCCGTCGCAGGTGAGCCAGCGGCGGAACCGCAGGCGCAAGCCTGTCTGGCCGGTGCAGTCGATCGGCGGTGAGCGCAGCCACATGTGGCTCGACGCGCTGTAGGCGCCGTCGCCGACGAGGCCGAGGTCGGTGCCGGCGCAGCGGGTGCCGCTGAATGCCGCGGCGGGGTCGCTCCAACTGCCGCCGCCGAGGCCTGCGGGCACGCCGATCTCCCAGTCGTCGTTGCCGCTGGTGGCGCCGTGGGTCCAGCCCGGTCCGCCGGTCTCGAAGTCCTCGAGATACACCCGCTGCTCGCCGAGCGTGACGTAGGCGAACTCGCCGGTGGTGGGCAGGCGGAACGTCGGTCCGCTGGCGTGTTGGCCTTCGAAGTGGTAGCGGATCGACTGGCCGGCGACCGCACCGGGCAGCATCGCGCGATAGCTGTTGGCGACGGCGCCCGGCACCATCACGCGTTGGTGTGCCTGGCCATCGTCGTAGTGCAGGCGGACCTGGGTCCAGGTGCCGAACGTCGGCGTGGCGATCACCTCGGCGACGCGCGGCGCGCCGATCTCGGTGGCCGTGCCCAGGCTGGTGGCCTGCAGCACGCCGGCCTGGATCGCCGGGTACGGCAGGTTGTGCACGTTGCAGGCCGCCACCAACTCGGCGTAGTGGGGCACACCGTTGAGCAGATTGCCGTCGTTGTCGTCGGCGAGGAAGACCTCACGCACGGCACTCTGCTGGTCGATGGCATTGGCGACGATCGAGCCGAGCACGATGTCGTTGCTGATGGCGAGCGCCTGGGTGGTGCCCAGGCTGGTGCGCAGGTTCTGCCGCAACTTCCACGCGAACCCCATCCACGACTCACCCTGGTCGTGAACGCCGCTGCCGCTCGGGTACTGACGCGTGTTGTTGCCGTTGCGGATGCCGCCGCCGCTGGTGAAGAAACCGTGGCCGATGACCGGGTCGTCGAGCAGGTAGAGGCTGTGGATGTCCCCCCAGCCCTCCGACAGACCGTTGACCTGCGAGATGCCGCCGTACTGGTCGTCGAGGCCGTGGCCCCATTCGTGGGCGATCACCGAGGCGCTGGCGGTGTTGTTGCAGCTGCCGCCGGCGCGGTAGAAGTTGATCGAGTTGCCGACGTAGTAGGCGTTGCAGGTGCTGTTGATGTTGACGGTCGGCACCACGTGGTCGGCCTGATTCAGCTGTGGCGAGTTGCCGACGATGCCGCGCAGGAACTCGTTGATGCGCCACGTCCACAGGTACGTGGTGGTGTGCGCGAGAGTGTTCTGGCTGCTGCCCGACGCGGCGAACTGCAGCGTGGCGCCGACGCCGGGTTGCAGCGTGATCGGCACCGTGGGGGCGTTGCTGCCGTAGACCTGGGCGCTGTGTTGGCCGACCAGGCGGGCGGTGATCGTCGCGGCGGTGGTCAGGTCGGCGCTGAACTGGCCGTTGCTGTCGGTGAAGAACGTGCCGACGCCGGGCAGGTCGATCTGCACTCCGGGCAGCGGCACGTTGTTGGGCGTGGCCACCGGTGACGTGCCATCGTGCGCGTAGCCCATCACCGTGTAGGTCGCGGGCGTCGGCGCCGGCGCGGCCGCGTGCCCGTGTGGGCCCGCGCCGCTGGCGCACAGGGCGCACTCGTGCTTGTCGTTGGTGTAGCGCAGGAACGCGCCGCTGCGCGCGTCGACGTAGGCGCGACCGATCGGTCCGCTGCCGTCGGCGAGCACGGCGGCGATCGGCACTTCCCAGGCGAGGCTCGCGGTGCGTGACGCGGTGTCGGTCAGGATCACCAACCGCGGTTGCCGCTTCGTGCCGGGCTGCGACACGTCATTGGGTGTGCAGCGGGCGCCGGCCCACGCGAGGCGCACGGCGTTGGCTTCGTCGATCCGCGGCGTGACGTCGAAGCTCGCGGGCAGGGGCCAGGCGGTGCTGCCCAGGAACACGAGCCGCCCGTTGCCGTGGATTCGCACGTCGACGCGTGCGTCGAGCACCGGCAGGCCGCCGAAGTGCTGCGCGAAGGTCAGCGACCAGCTGCGGCCCAGGCGCGCGCCGATCACTTCGCGAAACTCGCTGTCGCCCAAACCCAACAGGTCCGGCCATTGCCCGAGCAGCACCTGCGCGTGCCGCCGTGCCTCAGCCAGGCTGTTCTCGCGCCAGTCGGCGAGCGGCGCGCCGCTGCCGTAGATCTCGGCGGGGGTGCTGGTGGCGTCGTGCCACCGCACGATCCAGGTGCCGGCCGTCTGTCGCTCGAAGCGTTCGAACGCTTCGTGAGCCTGGGCGCAAAGTGCGGTGAGGGGCAGTGACACCAGGACGAGGCGGGCGACGCGCTGCAGTGAGGCGATGGGCATGTAGGCGTGAGGGGTGGCGACGGAGGGCGCGGGTATCCGACCAGACGATTCTTGGCAGGGGAATGTGCCCTGGAATGCAGTGTTCGCTAGGCCCTGCGGCGCCGTGTACTGCGCGCCGAAACAATTTTCGGGGAACACTTTGCGCAGTTGTCATCGTCTTGTCCCGGTCGAAGGTCCGCACGGAGATCGTTGTGGATGCTTACGGCGCACTAGCAATCAGGGCCGGTCATGCCGGTGCTGTCTGCCTTCCCCCTCCGCTTCGGCCGGCAGGATGCCCGGGGTCCTTGGGGAACAATCTGGAGCCCTGCGGTCGTCTAGCCGTGACCAGTCATGAGCTGCTCGCGGCTCGCGAGGGCCATGCGTTCTCCTCGGCCGCGTGCCGACCCGGCTGAAGCTCCGTACCAAGAACACCATGCGAACCATGAAGCCCGTCCTGATCGCGGCGCTCGCCGCCGCCACCTTCATCTCCTCGGCCCTGTGCCAGGTGGTCATTCCCCCGCACGCTTCGACCTACAACGGCTTCAGCCGCGGTTTCAACTTCACCGCCGCCGCCAACATGATCCTGCAGGACGTCGAGTTGCCGCTCGATGCCTATCAAGCCGGCGACGAGGCCGCCTATCTGATCCGGATCAACGGCAACGTGGCCTACTACAGCCGCGGCAACGTGCCGACCGCAGCGAATCCAGGCGCCCGGACTTCGGTCGGCTCGCTGCTGGTCAGCACCGGTGACGTCGTCGATGTGATCGGCAACTGGTCGCCCGCGACCGGTCAGACCAACTTCACGGCGCACAACTCGTACGGAAGCACTGCACCGTACGCGACGACGATCGTCGGCACGCCGCACACGCTCATGCGCAACGGCTGGCAATGGGACATCGGCGATCCGGCCTGGGTCTCGACTGGCACGACCGGGACGTTCCTCGCCGCGACGTCCGGCTCGATCGGCCGGGTCTTGCTCTACGCCGTGCCGCCGTCGGGCCTGTTCCCGAGCTTCACGGCCACGCCGACCTCGGTGGCGCTGAATGCGCCGGTCAACTTCTCCGACACCAGCTACAGCAGTGATCCGGGTGGCATCCTGGCTTGGGCCTGGGACGTCGACGGCGATTCGGTCGTCGACTACACGACCCAGAACTGCTCACACAGCTATGCGACCGAAGGCCGCTACGACGTGACCCTGACCGTGGTCGACGCCACGCACGGTTCGATGTCGCAGACGATCCCGCAGTACATCGCCGTCGACGAAGTCCAGGCGAGCTTCACCACGCAGTTGCTTCCTGGTGGGGTGGCCGTGTTCACCGACACCTCGGTGGGCAACCCGACCAGCTGGGCCTGGGACGTGGACGGCGACTCCGTGGTCGACTACACGACCCAGAGCACCGCGCACGTCTACCCTGGCCCGGGGCAGTACACGGTCACGCTGACCGTCTCCGACGCGATCAGCAACAGCAGCACGACGACCTCGGTCGGCATCGACATCATCCCGGTGCCCGGCTTCGGCAACACCTACAGCTCGGCGACCAGCACGCGTGGCCTGTGGTTCCAGGCGCCGACCAAGTTCTCGATCGTCTCCGCCTCGGTGCCCGACGAGACCAACAACGGCACCCAGAACGTGCTGATCTACCGCATGGCGAGCGCGCCGCCCGCCTATCCGGCCACGGCGATGGGGGGGCTCGAGTTCTCCGCGATCGGTGTGCCCAGCACCACGCCGACGCCGTGCGTGCTCAGCTTCGACGCCGGTGAGTACGTCGGCGTGATCGCCGCCTGCGGTACGACCACGATGCTGACGTCGTACGCGACGCCGGCCGGTCCGTTCAGCAGCTCGGTGCTCGGTGTGCCGACCACGCTGACGCGCTTCGGCACGCAGTTCAACATCGCCACCAGCCCCAGCCCCAACACCCTGCCCTACTGGGAAGAGCCGGCCGGTGCGATCGGCCGCGTCGTGCTCGGCGTGACCTCGTGCGCGGGCGTCCCGTACGGCGCCGGCACGCCGTCGGGTGCCGGCCCGGATGCGCCGAAGATGCGTTGCACGGCGCTGCCGTTCCTCGGCCAGACCACTGTGCTCAGCGTCGAGCAGGGTGACGCCAGCGTGATCGGCTTCATGGTGACCGGCCTCGGCCGCGCCAACGTGCCGTCGCCCTATGGCACGATCCTGATCGGCAACATCCTCGCCAACCAGATCATCACGCCCGGTGTCGCTGGACCGGGCACCTACTCCTACTCGTGGAACGTGCCGAACAACCCCGCCCTGATCGGCATCGACGTCAACTTCCAGTACGCGCAGATCCTGGTGCCGTCGGTCGCGGTGGCGCTGTCGAACGCCGTCGAACTGCAGTTCGCGCAGTGATCGCGCCCGTTTGTCGGGGTCGTGAGCCTTCGCAAGGAGGATCGCGGCCCCGGCGTGTTTGGTTTCTGTTCGGTCGCTCGCTACAGTGCCCGCCATGGGCGGATCCTGGATCGAAGCGGCTGCGGCGGGAGCCTCGCCGTGGACCTGAGCAAGTTCGTGCGGCAGCTGCGTGAGCAGCGCGACGAGGCGATCGGCACGATCGACGCGATGCACCGCGTCGAGGCGCGGCCCGCGCGGATGGCGCCGTTCCCCGAGTGGCTGCACCCGGCGCTCGGCGAGGCACTGCGCGCGCGCGGCATCGTCGAGTTGTATTCACACCAGCGAGAGTGCGCGGACCTGTTGCACGACGGCCGCGACGCGGTGATCGCGACCTCGACTGCGTCGGGCAAGTCACTCGCCTACCACCTGCCCGTGCTCGACGCGCTGCTGCGCGAAGGTCTCGACGCCCGTGCGCTGTACCTGTATCCGACCAAAGCGCTGGCGCGCGACCAGATGGCGGACCTCGAGCGGCTGCTCGCCGCGACCGGGCAGGACGAACTCACCGTCGCGGTCTACGACGGCGACACGCCGCCGGCGGTGCGCGCGGCGCTGAGGGAACGCGGCACGTTGGTGCTCACCAACCCGCACATGCTGCACGCCGGCATCCTGCCGAACCACACCAAGTGGCAGGGGCTGTTCACGGGCCTGCGGTTCGTGGTCGTCGACGAACTGCACACGCTGTCGGGCATCTATGGCTCACACGTCGCCAACGTGCTGCGGCGGTTGCGCCGCATCTGTCGCCACTACGGCAGCGATCCGGTGTTCTGCGGCGCGTCGGCGACGATCAGCAACGCCGGCGAACACGGCAAGCGTCTGTTCGAGAAGCCGGTGCGCGTCGTCGACCAGGACGGCAGTCCACGCGGCACCAAACACTATCTGTTCGTCAATCCGGCGTTGATCTCGCCGGCTTCGGGCATGCGCGTGCCGGCCAGCGAGGCGGCGCGACAACTCGGCGGGCGGCTGCTGCAGAGTGAGCTGCAGTCGATCTTCTTCGCGCGTTCGCGCAACCAGACCGAGGTGCTGCTCAAGTACCTGCGCGACGAAGCGACGGCGCGGCACATCGATCAGGAACGCGTCACCGGGTATCGCGGCGGTTACCTGCCGAACCTGCGGCGCAAGATCGAGAAGGGGCTGCGCGAAGGGCGCATCCGCACGGTCGTCTCGACCAACGCCCTCGAGCTCGGCGTCGACATCGGCAGCCTCGACGTCTGCGTGCTGGTCGGTTATCCGGGCACGGTGTCGAGCACGTTCCAGCGCGCCGGCCGCGTCGGTCGTCGTTCGCAGGAGAGCGCGGTGCTGTTCCTGGCCCGCAGCGCGGCGATGGACCAGTACCTGGTGCAGAACCCCGGGTACCTGTTCGACGCGCCGCGCGACGCGGTCAGCATCGATCCCGACAACGCGATCATCCTGACCAACCACGTGCGGTGCGCGGCGTTCGAGCTGCCGATCGATCCGGCCGAAGGGTTCGGCCAGGCGGCCGGGGTGCACGACGTGCTCGAGTTCCTGACCCACGATCTGGGCGTGCTGGTGTTCCAGGGCGGGCGGTACCACTACGCCGATCGCACCTATCCGGCCGACGGTGTCAGCCTGACCGCGGCCGACATGGACAACGTCACGATCCAGGACGTCGAGAGCCGCACGATCCTGGCCGAGATCGACCGGCCGTCGGCGATCACCGAGGTCTACCAGGGCGCGATCTACGGCCACCAGGGCGACACCTGGCTGGTCGAACGCTTCGACTACGCGGATCGGCGCGCGTTCGTGCGCCGCATCGACGCCGATTACTACACGCAGGCCGACACCGAGACCGAGGTCAAGATCCTGCACCTCGACGCGCAGCAGCAGTTCGCCGGCTACACCGCGCACCGCGGCGGCGTGCACGTCAGCACTCTCGCCAAGGGTTTCAAGAAGATCAAGTTCTACAGCCGCGAGAACGTCGGCGTCGGCGAGATCGACCTGCCGCCCGAGGAGTTCGAGACCGAGGCCTGTGCGCTGGTGCTGCGTCCCGAACTGGTGCGCGCGCTCGGCCTCGATCGCGGTGGCGAAGCCAGCTGCCTGCACGGCGTCGGCGAGCTGCTGCAGGGCCTGGTGCCGCTGTTCGTGCGCGTCGATCCGGGGGACGTCAAGGTGCTCGCCGAGGCGCTGCAGCCGCACTTCGAGGCGCCGGCCGTGATCCTCTACGACCGCATCCCCAACGGCGTCGGCCTGGCCGAGCGCCTGTTCGAAGTGCATCGCGAGATCCTCACCGCGGCGCTGCAACTGGTGCAGCGCTGTGGCTGTCGCAGCGGTTGTCCGTCGTGCGTCGGCCCGCAGGCGAGCCTCGGCAACCGCAGCAAGGGGGTGGCGATCGCGATCCTGCGCGCCATGTTGGCCCCGCAGGTCGCGCCAGCCGGTGGCGCGGCGTCGGCCGCGGAAGGTGCTGCGTGGTAGCTCCCGATCGCGACAAGCTGCGACGCGCGTTCAGACTCGGCAAGCCGGCGGCGTTGCCCACGCCTGCCGAGACCCGCGCACCCGCAGGCGGCATGCGCGAGTTCTTGCAGCGGCGAAAGGCGCGCCTTGCCGCCGGCGAGACGATGTTGAACCCGCGCCAGGTGGTGGCGCTGCCCGCCGGCGAAGAGCAGCACTCGGTGCACGGTGCCTACTGGCGCCGCGAGCTGCGTTATCCGGCGGCGTTCGTGCACGGCGCGGTGCGGCTCGGTGCGTCGCGACACCTGGACGGAGAGCGGTTGGCCACGTTGGCCAAGGACGAGAGTTTCGCGCAGCTGTTGAGCGAGCAGTGCCTGTTCTTGGACACCGAGACCACCGGGTTGGCCGGCGGCGCCGGCACGGTGGTGTTTGCGTATGGGCTGGGCTTCTTCGAAGGCGACGAGTTCGTGTTCGAACAGCTGTTCTTGCGCGACTTCGGCGAAGAGCCGGCGGTGCTCGAGCATGTCGCCATGCGGCTCGCCCAGCGGCCGGTGCCCGTGACGTTCGTCGGCAAGAGCTACGATCGGCACCGCATCCATGCGCGCATGGCCGTGCACAAGGTCCAGGCGCCGGTGCTGACGCCGCGGCATCTGGACCTCTACCACCTGGTGCGTCGCTCCCACGGCAAGGTGTTGCCCGACGCGCGGCTGCGCACTGTCGAGGAGCACCTGCTCGGGCTGCAACGCCACGACGACCTGCCGGGCAGCGAGGCGCCCGCGGCGTTCCTGGCCTGGATCCGCGATCGCAGCGGTCCTGTGGATCGCGTGCTCGAGCACAACCGGCTCGATGTGCTCAGTTTGGCGGCGCTGCTCGGGGTGCTGGCGGGGGCAGCTGTCTCTGTCTCGTCGGGACCCGTGTCATCGGGACCCGTGCCATCGGGACCAAAGTGCGACGACTGAGCGGTGGGGAACGGCGTATGGTCGCGCCCGTGCCGGTGCCCCCTCCGGCAGCGAGCCGGCGTTCTCCGGCAAACACCTCGTGGTGCGACAGGACCGATCATGAACATGACCCGATCCGTGCTCACGGCGCTGCTGTTTGCGGTGTTCGTCCCAGCCCAGGCTGCGGACGCGACTGCGACGCGTGCCGGGTACGACAAACTGGTTGCCGACTGGACGGCAGCCAACCGCGACTATCGCGCGGCGCTCAAGGAACTCCAGGCAACCGAGGAATACAAGGCGGCGCGTGATGCTCGTGACTCGGCGAAGCTGCGCGAACTCAGCGGCAAGCTGACACGCCCCGACGGCAAGGCCTTCGGCGCACGCGCGCTCGAACTCGCCGAGCAAGCCGCGAACGGTGCGGCCGGCAAGGACGGCGCGCTGCCGTTCTACGTCTACGCGGCGCTCAACTTCGCCGACAAGGACACGGTGCTCACCGTGGTCGAACGCATCGAGCAGGACTTCATCAGCAGCCCGGCGATCCTGCCGCTGCTCGAGAGCGCCACCTCGCTGACGCGTTACCTCGGCGCCGAGAAGGGTGCCGCGTTCCTCGACCGCGTGGTTGCCGAGAACAAGGATCCGCTGGCCAAGGCGTGGGCGATGTACTGGCAGGCGCAGACCCTGCAACGCAACCGCAACGCCACCGCCGAGGACAAGCAGGCCGCCGAGAAGATCCTCGCCGACGCCGAGAAGCTCGCCACCGGCAGCATCCTGGCCGACCGCATCGCCGGGCCGCGTTTCGAACAGGAGAACCTGCAGATCGGCATGGTCGCCCCCGACATCGAGGGCGCGGACATCGAGGGCGTCGCCTTCCGGCTCGCGGATTACCGCGGCAAGGTCGTGCTGCTCGACTTCTGGGGATTCTGGTGAGGCCCTTGCCGGGCCATGATCCCGCACGAGCGGTCGCTCGTGGAGAAGATGAAGGACAAGCCGTTCGCCTTGCTCGGCGTCAACAGTGACAAGGACAAGGACTACTACCATGCCGAGGCCGCGGACATGGGCGTCACCTGGCGCTCGTTCTGGTGCGGCGACAAGGGCACTTCGGGGCCGATCCCCAGCAAGTGGAACGTGCGTGGTTGGCCGACCCTCTACGTGATCGATCACCAGGGTGTGATCCGTCACAAGTGGGTGGGCAGCCCCGGCAACGACGTGCTCGACGAAGCGATTGCGACGCTGGTCGAGCAGGCCGAGAAGGACGCCAAGAAGTAGGGTGTCCGTCCGTCGGGGCTGCGATCTTTTTTGCGGCCCCGGCGACGGATCAGGTCGGCGGCGACGTCTGTGGGGTGGAACCACAACCTCCACCCGCAAGAGACCATGAACGTCAGTCCGCTGTCCGTCCGCAAGTTCGCCGCCCTGCTTTGCCTGTGCACCACCTTGGTCGCCCAGGAACAGAACCCGGCTCCGCCGCGCCCCGCCGCCCCCGCGCCCGTCACCGTGACCCTGACGTTCTCGGGCGGCACGCTCGAGAAGTTCGTGCGTGAGGTCCGGCTGGTGCAGCCCAAGGCCAACATCGTCGTCGCGGCGCGCGCCGCCGAGGCGGTGCTGCCGCCGATCGACCTGCGCGGCGCGGGTCTCGAGCAGGCCCTGCAGGGCGCCTGTGAAGTCGCCGAGTCCGACTACCTCGTGCGGGTGCGCGACTACAACGGTCCCGGCGAGCCGGTCTATTCGATCGTCACCGATGACCGGGCACCGCGCACCACGATCACGGCGCGCGGCTCGCGCCAATCGGGCGACGACGCGCGGATCGTGTCGCGAGTGTTCTCGGTGTCGCGCGTCACCGACGCCGCGCGCCAGTCTGCCGGAGTCGAACCGCTGCGCGTCGAAACCGTGCTCTCGGCGATCGAGGCCGCGACCCAGGACGACAAGGTGCCGCCGGTGCTGCGTTATCACCGCGACTCGGGGTTGCTGATCGTGCGCGGCACGGCCGAGCAACAGGTCAGTGTCGAGATGGTCCTCAGCGTGCTGCAGAGCGACCGTCCTGCGCCGCGGGCGTCGCGCGACGGCGGTGAGGCGAAGCAGCCTGCCACGAAAGACCGCTAGGCCAACGCACCCTGCCAGCAGTGCACGGTCCCGCCGTTCCTCGCCGCGACCCGGCGATCGAGAGCGCCACCTTGTCGGGCCGCATCGCGGCCGGCGACGAGGCGGCGTTCACGGCGTTCTACGAACACTGGTTCGCGCCGACGCTGGCGCTCGCGCGCGCCGCGAGCCGCCGCGACGAGAACTTCTGCCTCGACGTCGTGCACGAGGTGATGTTGACCGTGGCGCGCAAACTGCCCAGGCTCGCCGACGAAGCCGCGGTCGCCGCGTGGCTCGGCAAGGTGGTGTTCCGCCGCGTCGTCGACCAGTTGCGGCAGGAGCAGCGGCGGCAACGGCGCGAGCAGCGGGTGGTCGGTGACGCCGAACTCGAAGATCGCCGCGAGCCGTGGTCGGGTCTCGCCGGCGCCGAACAGCAGCGCTGGCTCGGCGAACGTCTGGCCGAACTCGAAGAGACCGATCGTGCGCTGCTGCTGGCGCGGTTCGGTGATGGCGCGTCGGTGGTGGCGGTGGGTTGTACTTTGGGTCTGGGCGCCGATGCGGCGCACGGCCGGTTGCGGCGGGTCTTGACGAAGTTGCGGCAGAGGGCCGCGGAGTGGCTGCATGTCCCTTGAACACGAGATGGTGCTCAGTGCCGCGGCGTTGCGTCGTCGGCGAGAGGCGTTGCCCGAACTGCTCGGTGCGGTGCGTTGGCGTCGGCGCCGGCGGCGCGCCGTTCGCGCCGGGTTGTGCTTGGTGCTCACGCTGGTGGCGTCGTCGCCGTGGTGGTCACAGGCGACTGGGTGGCGCCAGGCGAATGGCAGCGGCGACGAGGTTGCCGTCGCCAACGCGCCGTCCTGGACGGTGTTCACGGACGACGCTTCGGTGTTGGCGCGCTGCGAAGTCCCCACGCACGTCGATCCGTCGTGGTTCGTCGACGACGACGAACTGCAGCGGCTGCTGCGCGACGACCATCGCCCCGACGGCCTGGTGCGCACGGGCCCACGCGTGCTGGTGGCCGCCGCGGCGATCGATCCGTGGCCCGGCGAGTTGCCGTGATCAGCCGCGGGTTCTTGCAGCGGTCTCGTTGCGCGCGGGCCGCTCGGGCACCGGGTCGTGGCCGCCCTCGCAGAACGGGTGGCAGCGCAGCAGGCGCCGGATCGTCAGCCAACTGCCGACGATCGCGCCGCGCCGGCGCAGGGCCTGCATCGCGTACGACGAACAGGTCGGATCGAACCGGCACGTGCGCGGCTTCCACGGCGAGATGAGTCGCCGATAGAGCCACACCGGCAGCATCAGCAACCACTTCACGCGCGGTCCTCGGGAGCGTCACGACGCGGTTTGCGCGGCCCCCGTTCGCGCGGTGGCTGTTTGCTCGCCAGCGCCTTGCGGCACAGGTCGACGAGCTCGCGGCGCAGTTCGTCGAGCGGGAAGTCCTCGTCGCGTTTGCGCGGGATCATCACCAGGTCGACGTGGCCGGGCAGCTGGTGGCGTTCGAGCCGGAACGCCTCGCGGAACAGCCGCTTGAGCTTGTTGCGGCGCACGGCGCCGCCGTGGTCCTTGCTGACCGACAGGCCGACGCGCGGACCGGGTTCGACTTCGCCGCGAGGACAGATCACGACGGTGAGCCAGCGGCCCGCGGCGCGGCGGCCGTGCTGGTAGACGCGCCGGAAGTGCTGCTGCGTCTTCAGCCGCAGGCTGGCGGGCAGCGTCGCGGGCGGCATGCCGGTCGGGTCGGCCACCTCACTGATCGAGCGCGCGCAGGGCCAGCGTCGTCTTGTCGCTGGTCGTCGGCAGGTCGGTGGTCGCGAGGAACTTGCGGAAGTCGGCCTTGGCGAGCGCCTTCTCCCCGAGCACCATCAACACCCGGCCGCGGTTGTAGTAGTCGACGCTGCGCGACGGATCGAGCTCGAGGATGCGGTCGAGCATGGCGCGGGCCTTCTCGTAGGCCTTGGCGTCGTAGTACATCTGCGCGAGCACGCCGCGCGCCAGCAGTTCTTCGTTGCGCATCTGCCGCTGCCGCTCGACCTGCTGGCGTTCGTAGGCGAGGTTGGGGGTGCTCTCGATGTCCTTCTTGAGGAACTCCTGCTCCTTGGCCATCTGCTCGAGATACGCGGTCGCGTGTTCGTCGGCGGCCTTCTTGTCGCCGAGGTCGAGCGCGATCTGGAACTGGTGGTAGTGCGCCAGGCGCAGCACTTCGCCGCGATCGATCAGAACGTCGAGCAGCTTGCGTGCCGCCTCGAGTTCGTTCAGCGCGAGAGCCTGTTCGTCGGCGGCCTTGGTGGTGAATTCCTTGGCGGCGTCACCCTGGGCGCGCGTCGCCTGGTCGCGTTGGCGGATCGCTTCGCCGAGGTGGCGGCGACCCTGCTTCTGCCGGGCCAGCGCGTAGTGCAACAGCAGGTAGGGTTCGTGACGGTTGGCCGAGCGCGTCTCGAACACCTTCTCGAGCAACGCCGTGGCTTCGTCGAGCAGTCGGTGGTCGGTGCCGGTGGAGCTCTCGCTCGTCTTGAGCAGGATCGTGCCGCGCAGCGCGTTGAGCATGTAGTCGTCGGGCTCGAGTTCGAGCCCACGTTCGATCTGGCCGAGCGCCTGATCGTAGCGAGCGCCGTCGTAGTAGAGCTTGGCGTGGCGCTGGTAGCTGGCGAGCTGGTCCTTCTTCTCGCTGAAGGGCGTGGCGCAGGCCGGAAGCAGGCAGAACAGGAGCAGGGCGACTTGGCGCATCGGGCAGCAGCGGGTGGGGGACGCGGAGGGTCGGCGCGGGAGGGGCACCGGCGCCGGGCCGGGCAGGATACGGAATGCGGCACGCCGGTGCGAGGGTCGGCCCCTTCGCGGTCCCGGATCCGCGCGTCGTGAGTCGTTTCGCCGGACCGGCGGACGGCGCGGATCACTTCGCCGGAAGCCGCCTGGTCCCTACAGTTGCCAGCCATGGCGACCGCCCGTACCAAGTCCGCCGCTGCCAGGCTGGTTGCCCACCTGCGCGAACTCGGGCTGAAGAAGTATCCCGGTGCGCACACCAAGAGCCCGTGGCCCGGGCACCTCGACCTCGCCGTCGACGACAAGACCTTCGCCTACCTCAGCGCGCCCGGCGATCCCGCGAGCGTGTCGCTGAAGCTGCCGCTGTCGTGTTCGATCGCGCTGATGGTCGAGGGCGCGGCGCCGACGGGCTACGGCCTCGGCAAGAGCGGTTGGGTGTCGATGCAGCTCGACGGCGTTTCGTTGCCCCCAGTCGAGCAGTTCGAAGTGTGGCTCGACGAGAGTTACCGCGCGCAGGCCAAGAAGCGGCGCATCGCCGAGCTCGACGGTGCGGTGAAGAGCCCAGCGGCGAAGAAGTCGACGAGGAAGCCAGCGAGGAAAGCGGCGCGCAAACCCACGCGCCGCTGACGCTGGCTACTTGTTGCGCGCGAGGATCGCCGTGAGGCTGGCCTTCGCCGCGGCGGCGATTTCCCCGTCCTGGTCCTTGCTCCACTCGATCAGGTAGGGCAGCGCGGTCGGCGCGCCGAGCGCGGCCAGCGAGCCGATCGCGAGCAGGCGCTGGTCCTTGGGCTGGTCGGGGCCGGCCTGCATCAGCAGTTTGGCGGTGGCGCTCGTGGTGCTGACGTCGATGCCGGCGCGCGCGTTCTTCCAGTAGACCTGCTGCTCTTGGTGGAAGCGGATGCGTTCGAGGGCGTCGGTCGCGGCCTTGGCGACGTTGGGGCTCTCGTCCCACATGGCCTGCAGCAGCGTCGGCACGGCCTCGGCCGCGGTCAGGCGCGCGAGCGTGTCGGCGGCGGCTACGCGAACCGCCGGCTCGGCGTCACTGCGCAGCATGAGGTCGACCTTGGCGGCGAGCTTCGGGTCCAGGGGCAGCGGCAGCTGGGTGAGCACATACTTGCGGGACTCCCAGCGCGAGTCCTCGAGTGCCCGCAGCCAGTCCTCGGTGCGCAGCTCCGCGCCTGAGCGCCGGATCTTGAACGCCACGTCCGCAGGCAGCGAGGTGCGCCCGAGCAGCGCACGAGCGTCGTCGAGGAACCGCGCGGCGACGGCCTCCCGGAGCTGGGCGAGCAGGTACCCGGCGGTTCGGGCATCGTCCGTGCGCAGCAGCCCGGCGATCGCTTCGCGCAGCGCGGGGGTCTTGGTGAGGTCGTCCTCGGCGACCCGGCGGAACGACACGAGCATGCTGGCGAGGTCGTTGCGCTCCTTCGCATCGACGCTCGCGAGCCGCTGCGGCAGGCGCGCAGCCACGAGCGGCAACGCCGCGACGGGGACCCGGTCCTTGAGGTCGCGCAGATCCGCCCAGACCTCGTCCTGCTGCTCACAATCGAGCAGCAACTGCCACGCGGCGGCGAGCTGCGTGTCGTCGTAGCCGTGGCACGGCAGTGCCTGCGGGGTCGAACAGTCCATGCCCAGGAACTGCAGGCCGCGGCCCTGCCACTGCGTCTGCGGGGCGCCACGGTACTGCACGGGCCGCAGGCCCAGGGCGTAGGCGCGCGGATAGAGCGCGATCGCCGGTTCGTCCCCGCAGCGCGCCAGTGCGGCGAACACCTCGTTGCGGGTCTCGGCGTCGAAATACGTTCCCGTCGGGGTGGCCCAGACCAGCAGCGTGCGCAGGCCGCGGCGGGCGGCCTCTGCGTCGCCGGGCCAGGGGCGCAGTACGAGCGCGTGGGCGACGGCCCTGGCCGTCCAGGGTTCCCGCGCGAGCAGGCCCTCGAACCAGGCCGGCGCCTCGGGCAGGCCGCTCATCGCGATCGTCGCCAGCAGGCCGTGCAGGGCGTTGCCCGGGACCTTCGCACCCTGGTTCTCGGAATGCATGTCCCAGCGTTCGGGGTAGGTGCGCAGCGCGCCATCCGTGACCTCGACCAGCGCCCGCGCCACTTCGTGGGGTACCGGCGCGCGGCCGAGCGAACTGAGCACGTTCTGCCAGTTCTGGAGCTGCGGCATCGCGCGCACCATGCCGGCCTGTTGCGCCGGCGTCGCCATCTGCAGGTAGCGCCAGAGCCATTGCATCTGACCTGAGTCGCGGCGCGCGTAGCCGAGCGCCACGATCTCGCGCACGGCGTCGAGGCTGCGCTCCGTCCATTCGCATTGCTGCGTGCGGAACAGCTCCGCGAGGCCGTTGGAGCCGTTGTCGCGCTCCGGCAGGGCCCCCGCATGCCGGCAGGCAGCCAACAGCAGCGCCATCTCTTTGTCGCCGAGCGTCCAGCGTGTGGCATTGCTGAAGGACCGGATCAGCTCGGTCGAACTCGTCGCGAGCCGTTCGAGCAGCACGCGCTGCGCGGATCGGGGGCCGTCGGCTCCCATGCGATAGGCGAGCTGCCAGGCGGCGTTCTCGGTGCCCAGATCCTGCGGCAAGGCGGTCCGGATGCGGTCGAGCAGCCCTTCCCGCTCCGTGGCGTCGAGCCCGGGCCAGCGCGAGGCGAGCGCCAGGAACGCGGCGTTCCGGGCCTGCGGGCCCTGCTCCAGCAGCTGCATGACCTGCGCCGTCTCGACCCCTTGCATGCTGGCGTGCAGGTTGTCCTGCACGAGGCCCGCCGGGTCGGCGACCTGTGCGAATGCGAGCACCGCGGGCAGCAGGCCGCGCGGCACCCGGCGCTGCTCCTTGACCGGTTTCGTCAGGAAGCGCTGCCACTCGAGCGGGCCCTGCGCCGCGACCTTGCCGAGGTAGTCGCGCGCCGCGGGGGTGTCGAACTGCCACAGCAGAGCCGAGAACGCGAGCTTGTCCGGGTCCTGGTAATAGGTCGTGACGTCGTCCTTGCGGGCAACGTCGTCGAGTTGTTCGAGCAGCGCCACCGCGCCGGCATCCCCGCAGCGCAGCAGGTCCGCGGTCAGCGTGGTGCGAGCGGTTCCGAAGCCGTCGGCGATCTCCTTGCTCTTGGCGTTGTGCTGGCTCCAGACGATGGTGTGGAGCCGGTTCACGAGCTCTCGCGCCTCGGCCAATCGCTGCTGACCCTGCTTACTCTGCGGGTCCTGCCCATCGAGCAGCGCCTGCGCGGTCTTGCCGACCTCGCCGCCGGCCGCGGCCGCCTGCTGCAGGAACGGCCGCGCCTCTTCCTTCTTGTCGAGCTGCCACAGCAGTCCGCCGAGGTGCAGCGCGGCCTCCTGGGCGACGGCGCCGTCGGTGTGGCCGGCGAGCAGTTCGCGGTAGGCCTTCTCGGCGGCCGAGAGGTCGCCCTCCTGGCGCTGCAACAGGACGGCGCGGTCGAGCGCGTCGCGCAGCACGCTGCGTTGGGCCGGAACGACCGCGGCGAACAGCAGCGCCGCGGTCCAGGTGGTGAGCTTGTGGTTCATGACGGCATCGGACGGAACGGGCGGCGGCGGTCGGTCGCGCGGTGGTCGAATCGGTGTCGCGGCTTCGTCAAGGTCGGCAGGTCTTCAGAGTCAGGGTCTTCACGGTCTGTGGGAGGCTCATGAAACCTCCGCGGCCAGGCGGTAGCCGACGCCGTGCACGGTCAGCAGCCACTGCGGGTTCTTCGGGTCGCGTTCGAGCTTCTGCCGCAGGTGCAGCAGGTGCGTGTCGATGGTGCGGTCGCTGACGCTGCCCGCGCCGCCCCAGACCTCGTGCAGGAAGCGCGTGCGGTCGACGACGCGACCGCGGTGTTGCCACAGCAGCGCCAGCATCGCGGCTTCGGTCGGCGACAGCCGCTGCGTGTGTTTGCCGCGGCGCAGCTGGTAGGCGTCGAGGTCGACGTCGACGTCGCCGAGCCGGAACTGACCGCGGGCCAGGGCCGCGGGCCGGACCACGCGCCGCAGCAGCACCCGCACCCGCGTGCGCAGTTCGCGCAGCGAGAACGGTTTGGTGACGTAGTCGTCGGCGCCGAGTTCGAGCCCGAGGATCTTGTCGCCTTCGCTGCTGCGCGCGGTCAGCAACAGCACCGGCGTCTGCTGGTCGGTGTCGCGCATGGTTTCCAGGATCTGCAGACCGCTGGGCCCCGGCAGCATGACGTCGAGGATGCACAGGTCGAACGTGCGTTCGCGCAGCAGCGCCAGCGCCTCGTCGCCGTCGGCAGCCGTGCTGACGGTGTGGCCGTCGTGCGCGAGCGCGTCGGCGAGCACGGTGCGGATCGCGGCATCGTCTTCGACCAGTAGCAGCGACCAGGTCATCGGGTGGGTTCCAACAGGGGCAGGCGGAAGGTGAACACGCAGCCGGTGCCGCCGGTGGGCGCGCCGCAGGTCAGCGTGCCGTCGTGGCGCTGCACGATGGTGCGTGCCAGATACAGGCCCAGGCCGACGCCGGGCACCGAGCCGTGTTGTTGCGCGGTGCCGCGGGTGAACCGTGCGAAGATCGCGTCGCGTTCGGCGGCCGGCACGCCCGGGCCGTGATCGCGCACCGTGATCACGAAGTGCTCCTGGTCCGTGGTGGCGTCGACCTCGAGACGACCGCCGCGCGCGGCGTACTTTCGGGCGTTCTCGAACACCGCCAGCAACGCCTGCGACAGCGCGCCCGCGTCGACGATCGCCGGCGCCGGGTCGTGCGCACCACGCAGGGTCACCGGCATGCCGGCGCGTTCGCCGAGCGGCGCGAACAGCGCGACGGTGCGGCGCACCACCTCGCCGAAGTCGCCGGCCCGCAAGTCGTAGTTGCGTTCCCCGCGTTCGATCTGGCCCAGGTCGAGCACGTTGTCGATCAACATCGACAACCGCGCCGCCTCACCGGCCAGCAGCGCGAAGTACTGACGCTGCTTCTCGACGGGCACCTCGTCGTCGGTGAGCACCTCGGCGACGAGTCGGATCGAGGCGATCGGCGTCTTGAGTTCGTGGGTGACGCCGGTCAAGAACTCGCTGCGCGCCCGCATCGCCGCGGCCTGTTGGCGCACCGCGCGCATCGCGAAGCCGACGCTGCCCGCGAACACCAACAGCAGCACCAACGTCGCGACCAGCAGCGCGGTCGGGCGCGCGAACCAGGGAGTCGGCGGCACCGGTGTGGGTTCGACCCAGGCGAGATCCGGGATCACGACTTCGTGGTCACCGGCGGGCCGCGTGAACACGAGTCCCGGAATGTCGGGCACGCGGGTGCCGAGCAGCCGCAGCAGGCTGCGAGGGTCGGCCCAGGCGCCACTGCCGGCGATGTTGGCAGCGTCGCTCGCGGAGTGTTCGGTGGCGTACCACAGCAACAGGCGGCCGCCGTGGGCACGCGTGATCGTGTCGGTGACGCGCAGTTCGGGCAGGTGCGCCGCAGCGACGGCCAACACCGCGCGGTGGTGTTGCCGGGCGCCGGCCTCGGCAACGAGCGCGTCGGTGGCGACGCCGCGTTCGTGCAGACGCGCGAGCGCGGGAGTCAGCAAGTCTGCGGGCAGCGTCGGCAACAACCGGCGGCATGGTTCGGGCAGTGGCTCCGGGCGCGCGGCGGCCAACAAGGCGCGGCCGGCGATCAGGTCGGCACGGCGCGGCGCGTCGAGATCTGCGGCAGTGAACGCGTGAAGACCCGGATCGAGCGCGGCCAGGAGCGCGGTGACGCGGTTGCCGTCACCGGCGCGCAACGCTTGCCAGGCCGCGGCGAGGCGCACGGTCTGGGCGTCGTCGGCGTCGACACCGTCGTCGGCGAGCAAGGTGTCGTAGTGCGCGGCGGCCCCGGCCGGGTCGTGGTCGGTGAATTCGGCCAGCTGCGCGAGGCGTTGCCGTTCGGCGACGGCCGTGTCGTCGCGGGGTCGCGCCTGTTGCTGCAGCCAGCCGATCGTGTCGGGCACGAGCAGACGGCCATCCTGAACCTCGAACCGGTCGGCGTCGTCGAGCACGGTGAGCAGTTCGGGCGAACGCAGCGCGACGCGCAGCGCCAGGGTGAGGTCGCGGGCCCGGTCGCGGGCGTCGAGTTCGGCGCGTTGCCGACCCTGGCGCGCGGTGCCGTAGAGGCTCCAGCCGACGAGCGTGACGAGCCCAGCGCCCGACAAGAGGGCGAACAGGAACAGCGTCGTCCAGGGGTTGTTGCGGGGGGCGGCGATCGGCGCACCCTAGCCTGACCGTGGTGGGCGATTGTCAAGCAATCGTCGCGGTCGGTGCAGGAGAGGATCGGCGGGCTCCTGCGGCAGGTGCAGGCGTCGTGGTCCGAACTGCGGCGGCACGTCGTTGCGCATGCTTGTCGCGACCGGCGCCGGGATCGATCGCCAGCAGGTGGCGACGCAGCTGGGGACCAAGGGGGATGTCGAGGTCGCCTTGGTCGACGTCGATGGGCGCCAAAGACAGTTGCTGGGAACGTTCACGCGCCAGTGAGGCGCGGAGCTCAGCTGGCGCGTCCCGCCGGCACGTCGAGGCGTTCGATCAGGTCGATGATCTGCCGCAGCACGTCGGCGGTGGCCCAGAAGGTGGCGGTGTTGGTCTTCGCTTCGACCTTGCTGACCCAGGGCAAGGGTTCGCGTCGCGCCGGGCGCAGGGCGTCTTCGACGATCGGCAGCACCTCCTCGATGCGGACGTGTTGCAGCTTGAGCACGAGCTCACGCTTGCCGCCGCCGTGCAGCGCCGCCGCGCTCGCCGCGAGCACCCAGGGAACCCCATACCGCAACCGGATCATGGGCCATCCGACGCAGCCGGCGGCCGAGCCTTCCGCGATCGTCCAGGGAACGTCGCCTCGTCACGCACCTGGTACATCACCCCGCATGCGCATCCTCGTCCTTGTCGCAACCCTGTACACCGCTACCCTTTGCCCTTCGCTCTGTCGCCCCTGACGCCGCCTCACCTCATGACCAAGCCCTCGCGTCGTTCGTTCCTCAAGACCGCCTCCACTTCCGCCGCGGTGCTGGCGGCCAGCAGTTCGCTCGACGCGTTGCGCGCGGCGACGCCGGTGCACAGCGGGGAAGGCAAGATCAAGGTCGGCATCGTCGGTGTCGGCGGCCGCGGCAGCGGCGCGGCGGTGCAAGCCCTGCGCGCCCATCCCGAGAACGTCCTGCACGCAGTCGGTGACGCGTTCCTCGATCGGCTCGAAGGTGGCCTCGACGGCATCGTCGAGGCGATGGGCGAACGCGCCGCGGCGCAGATCGACGTGCCGCCCGAACGCCAGTTCGTCGGTCTCGACGCGATCGACAAGGTGTTGGCCAGTGGCGTCGACGTGATCCTGCTGGCGACGCCGCCCGGGTTCCGGCCGATGCAGATCGAGAAGGCGATCGACAAGGGGGTGCACGTGTTCGCCGAGAAACCCGTGGCGACCGACGCCGCCGGCGTGCGCCGCGTGCGCGCCGCCTGCGAACTGGCCAAGAAGAAGAACCTGACCGTCGTCAGCGGACTGTGTTATCGCTACCACGACGCGCGGCGTGCCACGATCCAGCTGCTGCAGAGCGGTGCCATCGGCGAGATCCTGGCGATCCAGGGTAACTACATCACCGGCGAGCTGTGGAGCTTCCCGCGGCAGCCCCAGTGGACCGAGATGGAGTGGCAGTTGCGCAACTGGCTCTACTACCCGTGGCTCGCGGGTGACCACATCGCCGAGCAGCACATCCACACGCTCGACGTGATGGCGTGGATGAAGAAGGACGTCTACCCGATCGCCGCGGCCTCGCTGGGCGGTCGACAGGTGCGCACCGATCCGCTGTTCGGCACCGTCTACGATCACTTCGCGACGATCTACGAGTGGGCCGACGGCACCCGCGGCTACAGCTACTGCCGGCAGCAGAACGGCTGCTGGCGCGACGTCAACGAGTACGTGATCGGCAGCGAAGGCAAGGCCAACGTCTTCCAGCACACCATCAACGGCCGCATCAACTGGCGTTTCGAAGGACACGCCGACGACATGTACCAGTCCGAGCACGACGCCATGTTCGCCGCGATCCGCCGCGGTCGCGTGATCAACAACGGCGAGTACATGTGCAACAGCACGATGATGGCGCTGATGGGTCGCATGGCCGCCTACACCGGCAAGCGCGTCACCTGGGACGAGGCGAACGACAGCAAGGAAGTGCTGATGCCGGACAACGTCACGTTCGACATGAAGCCGCCGCAGTTCGAGGTGGCGATGCCGGGCAGGTCGAAGTTCAGCTGATCGGCGGGCCGACGCTCAGCGAGACAGGCGCAAGTCGATCGTCTCGGCGTCTCCCGCTTCGAGCCGGCGTTCGTGGAAGCCCGGGCCGGCCGCACCGACGCCTCGGTCGCTGGCGATCAGGCGGTACTCGCCGGGCGGCAGCGAGCCGAAGCGATAGCGGCCGTCGCGGCCCGCGACGGTGTAATCGATGGTGACGTAGTCGCGCAGGCGACCCGCTGTTTCGATGTGGGCCAGGACGACCAGCGCGCCCGGTACGACCCCGCCGGCGTCGTCGGTGACGGTGCCCGTCATCACCGCCGGTGGGACGAGACGCAGATCGCCGAGGTCGTGCGCACCCGACGTCGGCAACGGCAACGCCGCGATGGTGGAGGTGCCGGCGAGGCTGGTCACGGCGAGTTGCAGTTCCCGCACGAGCGTCCCGTCGAGCGGCGCGATTCGGAAGTGGCCGTCGCGATCGCTGTGCACCGTGCGCACCGTGTGGAAAGCTGGCAGTTGTTCACCCAAGGGGAACAACAGCTTCACCTCGGCGCCGAACACGGGTTGACCGCCCGGATCCAGGATCCTGCCCTGCAACTGCACCGCCGCGATCGCCTCGACGCGCAGCTGCAGGCCCGGCGCACACGTGACCGCGTGTTCGGCGTGTTCGCGGCACGCGCTTCGTAGATCTGCTTTCTCCTGGTGCATCACGAGGGCCGGGTCGCCGGTCGAGAGCAGCAGGCGTGCGCCATTCGGCACCGGACTCTCGATCACGAAGCTGCCGTCCGCTTGCGTCAACGCAGTGGTGGTGTGCAGGCCGCCCTGGCCGCGGGCACGGATCGTCACGCCGGCGAGGGGCTCGCCCTGGGGGTCGACGAGGACGCCGCGCACCGGCGACCTCGCCGGCGGCGAAGCAACCGACGGCGTCGCGCCCACCGTGAACATCAGTTCGACTCGCTCCTGTCCTGACGGGGCGCGCGCCACTGGGGGGGTGACGGCGGCGTCAGCGATCGTGACCCGACATCCGTGTAGGCGGGTTTGCCGCGGCAGTCCGACGACCTGCCAGGTGCCCTGCTCGTCGGGCCGGCCTGCCAACATCAAGTCGGGCGCGACTTGTCCAGGGTCGCCCTCGACCACGGCGTGCAGGGTGCAGCGGGCGCGTTCGAGTTGTGACCTGGTCGCTCCCGTGATGACGAAGCGGACCGTGGTGCTCGGACCGGCGGCCAGGCGGAAGTCGAGTTGTTCGACCTGACCGACGTGTACCCGTTGCTCCGCGACCTGGGTTGATGCGGCGAATGCGTGCACGATCGTCGTACCGACCGCGACGGCATCGAACCGGTAGCGGCCATCGGCGTCCGTGACGACGCTCGGCGATCTGGCTCTGGCCATGCTGTGCGCATGGGTGGCGCTGACTCTCGCGCCGGCGATCGGCGCGCCCGAAGGGTCGCTGATGATCCCGGTCAGGACCGCGGCGTCGAGCAGGCGGACCTCGGTCCATGCAAACGGCTGGGTCGGCGTCAGCAGGATGGTGTCGAAGCCGCAGGCGTGCTCGGCGGCCGAGGCAATGACCTTGATCGGGCCCGTGGGCAGACGGCTGAGCAAGAACACTCCCTCGGCGTCGCTGCGGCTGCGCGCCACGATCGTGTCATCGACCTCGGCCCAGACTTCGGCGAGCGGGATCGGCGCCTGCAGGCAATCGACCACCCGCCCGTGGATGCGGCCCTGGGCTGCGGGTCCTGGTACCGGTTGCTGAGCGCCGAGGTTGGCGATCAGAACGGCGATGAGGATGGTGTTGAGACGGTTGGGCATGACCTCGAGGCAGGCGCACAGTCTCCAGCCCCTGCGCCGCCGCGCAACCCGCAGGCTCACATCCGGACATCCCCAACCGCCCGTGCCATCGCCGGCAGGCGATCGCCAACAGCGCGACTTGCGCCCCTTCGCCTCACGCGGGGTAGCCTTCCTGCGTGAGTCATACCCCCCAAGCCGCAGGCGCGCTTGCTCATGAGGCGGATCGTCGCAACACCGCCGACCGCCGCAAGCCGCAGTCCGTGTTCGCGTGGCATGTCTGGTTCGGCGGTCGTCGCCGCACGGTGCGGCGCGACTGGGAACGCGAAGGCGCGATCGTCGACGTGCACGGGCCGCGACTGCTGCTGATGGCCGTGTTGATCGTCGCCCTGAACCTTCTCGACGCGTGGTTCACGTTGCTGTTCTTGTCCCATGGCGGGCAGGAGATGAACCCGCTGGTGCAGATCATCCTCGACCTCGGCCACCACCCGTGGCCGTTCGTGATCTTCAAGACGATCGGCATCGGCCTGGCCGTGACGCTGCTGGTGCTCGCCAAGAACTTCAAGCCGGCGCGCATCGGCCTGTGGATCGTTCTGGTCGGTTACACGGTGCTGCTCGGCTGGCACCTGTTCCTCTACGCGCAACTCGACAGCGTGCGGTGATCCCGGTGATGATGCGCGCTCGATGAGCGCCGCTGCCAGGACGATCGCGTGCGGGTGATGCGTGTGCTGACGCGGCCCAACCTCGGTGGGCCGACGCGGCAGGCGATCGCGCTGTGGCACGAACACCGCCGGCTCGGCGTCGCCACGCTGCTCGTCACCGGTGAGGTCGAGGCCGGCGCGGAAGTCGAACTGTCGCCCGCGGATCACGGGGTGCCGCGCGTGGCGCTGGCCGAAGCGCTCGCGGCCGGCAGCGATGCCGTCGGCTGGGTGGTCGTGCCGCGGCTCGGACGCAGCCTGTCGCCGCTCGGCGACCGGCGCGCCGCGCGACAGTTGCGCGAGCTGCTGCGCACGTTCGCGCCCCAGGTCGTGCATACGCACACCACCAAAGCCGGCTGGCTGGGACGGCAGGCCGCGTTCGCCCACGGCGTGCCGGTGGTCGCCCACACGTTCCACGGCCTGGTGCTGCGCGACTACTTCGGGGCGCTGGGGTCGTGGTGGTTGCGGCGCCTGGAACGGCGGCTGGCGCGACGCACGCAGCTGCTGTTCGCCGTGAGCGAGAGTTGTCGTGCCGAACTGGTCGAACTCGGCGTCGCCGGCGCCGACCGGATCGTGGTGATGCCGCCGGCGGTGCACGTTCCTGCGGGGTTGTCGCGGGCCGAAGCGCGCCGGTTGCTCGGCATCGATGCGGGGCAACGGCGCGCGGTGTTCGTCGGTCGGGATGCCCCCGTCAAGCGGCTCGAGCACTTCGGCGCCGCGATCGCCGCGGCCCCAGGCTGGACGGGGGACGTCGTCGGGGTGAGCGCTGGTTCGCCGGCGTTCGCCGCGCACCAGGCCAACGCGCCTGGTCGCCTGCGGCTGTGCGGACCCGACCCACAGATCGCCGACAAGCTCGCCGCCTACGACGCGCTGGTGCTGCCGAGCCGCCGCGAGGGTTTGCCGTTGGTGGCGATCGAAGCGTTCGCGGCGGGCGTGCCCGTGGTGGGCTACGACGTGCCCGGGGTTCGCGACGCGCTCGGCGAGGGTCGCGGGATCCTCGTGCCCGAGGCTCGTGGGCCCGCCGGGCTCGCGGCGGCGCTGACGCGGCTCGCCGAGGGCAACCGGCCTGACCCGGCGGCTGGCCGTGCCCTGGTCGCCTGCTGCGCCCCGGCGAACGTGGCGGAACGTCTGCATGCCGCCTACGTCGCCACCCTTGGCATGGCGGCCCAGGCATGAAGATCCAGGCATGAAGATCCAGGCATGAACATCCAGACATGAAGGCCCAGGCATGAAGATCCCGCGCCGCGGTGGCCCCCCTGTTACCCGGACGCACCGGGATGGCTATCGTGTGCCCGTGCGCCCTCTCGCCAGTCTCGTCTACCTGGTGCTGCCGCTGCTCTTGTTCCTGGCGGCCTGCAACAAGGTCGAGTTCCGCACCGTCGGGTCGGGCAGCGCCGTGCCGGCGGCGTTGGCAGGAGAGTGGTCCGGGCACTGGCAGTCCGAAGAGGGCGCGCAGATGGGGGAAGTGACGCTGCAGGTGCAGCAGTTCGAGAACGCGCCTGTGGTCGGCCTGTTGATCAACCATCCGTGCCTGCCGACAACGCTCTACGAGTTCAACCTGGTCGGTACCGTGCTCGAACTGAGCAGCAACGGCGAGACCGTGTTTCGCGGCGAATTGTTGCCCGAACGTCTGCTCGTCGGCACCTATGAGTGTGCGATGGACTCGGGGCACTGGTCGGCCACGTGGCAGCGCGACTTGCCGCCGGTGGTGGACCTGACCGGGGTGTGGCAGGGGCAGATCGAAGTCACCGCCGGCAACACGCCGATCCGCCTGGAGTTCGACCAACGGGTCGTGCAGGGTGCGCTCGAGGTGACCGGGCTGCTGACGCTGCCGCAGGAGCTGACCTCGCCGCTGCCGGTGCGCGGTCTGGTGCGATCGCGCGAAGGGTTCTTCGAACTGTCCGTGACCACCGTCGCCGGCATCGTGCCGCAGGTCGTGATCGGCGGCGTCGGCGACTCCGCCAACCTGCAGGTCGAGTCGGGTCTGGTCGCGACCTCGGGCCAGCCACTGTCGTTCACGCATGGCGTCGCGACGTTCGCGTTGCTGCCGGATCCGCCGCGGTAGGCTGGTCGACGATGGGTGACTTCCTCGGCGCCTTCGCCGTGATCGAGCGCGGCGCGCAGATCCTCATGGTCGGCAACGACCGTTGGATCGGCGGCGAGTTGGTGCGCACCTGGGATCTGCCGGGCGGGCGCGTCGAAGCCGGCGAACTGCTGCACGAGACGCTGGCGCGCGAACTCATGGAGGAGACCGGCCTGCAGCTGGTCGGCGTGCCCCGCTTCCTGTTCGTGCAGGAGGGCGAACGCCTGGCCGAACGGCAGCGCCAGCATGCCTGGCGTTCGTTCTTCTTCGCCGCCGAGGTCGGTCCGGGGCAGCCGGAGCCCGGCCACGAAGTGCTCGCGGTACGTTGGATGGATCGCGACGAGCTGCGGCAGGAGCTCACGGCGCCGTATCACGACAGCTTCCTGCGTTGGCTCGAAGCCGGTGGTCGGTTCTTCGGCAGCGCCTGGCGCGAATAATCCTCGGAACGGCGTCATGCCGGGGCCCGTGCGGGCACAAGGCGGTCATGACGATGCTCTGTGTCGTGGCCCTGCAGGTGTTGCTCGCCGTGCCGGTCGGTGATGCGCCGGTGCGCTTCGGCTACCCGCTGCCCGAGGCCAGCCTGGTGCAGGGGCTGCGCCTCGTCGGTGAGGGGCGGTTGCAGTGGCGCCGTCTGCCGTTGCCGGGCAACACGGACCCCGATGCCCACAGCTGGGTCGAACTGGCGATCGTCGCCCCGCGCGGGGTGGCGCGGGTGATCGCCGGTGGGGACGGTCCTCGTGCAACGGGTTGTGGGCCCGCGTTCGTGCGGGAACTGCGTGACGAGGTGGTGCCGTCAGGCCGCCGCCGCCGGATCGAGTGGCGCTGGTGCACCGGCGTCGTCGACACGTGGTGTCGCGACGAGTTCACCGCGCCGTGGCTCGAGGGCGGCGAAGTGTTCACGGTGGGCGAAGCGCGGACCACGTGGTCGGGTCCGGCACTGCAACGCGCCGCGCCGCTGCTGCAGTTGGACCGGCAGGCGCACACGGCGAGCGGCTTGCTGCCGCCGGCCGGCAAGGCCGGCAAGGTCGGCGAGGCGGTGCGTAGGCGCTTGCGTGAGGTGCGGCCGGGCTTGCCGGAGCTGGCCGGGGTGCGCGGTGCGGGGGACTTCGTGCGTTCGGGTGACGTCATCACCAACAACGAGTTCGACACCGCCTACGCGCTGCTGCGGTGCGCGATCGCGTTCGGTGACCCCGCCGCGTTCGCGCAGGCGCGCCGCGCGGCGGAACACCTCGTCGACCGCGACCTCGACCTGCGCTCGGGGCTGCCGTTCCGCCACGGTCAGGGTCATCGCACCGGCGTGCCCGAGGCAGGGCACGCCTGGGTGCGCGGCCTGTTGTGGGTCGCATTGCTGACGGCCGACGACGAACTGCTGCAGGCGGCGCGCAACCTGGCGCGTGCGCTCGCCGGTGCAGTGCCGATGGGCGAGGGTCGGCAGGAATGCGCACGCGACTACGCCTGGCCCCTGGCCGAGCTCGAGGCGGTATTGGTGCTCGGCCCCGACGCGCCGCTCGAACGTGCCGCCGACCGTCTCGCGATGTCGATCGCGCGCCGCTACGACGCCACCTTGCACACGTTCCGCTTCGGCGAGGGCGAACTCGGCGGCGGGGCCTACCTCGAGCGCGCCTGGATCACCGGTGGGCTGGTGGTGCCGGCGCTGCAGGCGCACTTGCGGCGACGCCCCGACGCCGACCTCGGCGACCGCGTCGCCGACGTGCAGCGCCTGCTGGTGGAGCAACTCGGCAAGGCCCGCCGCGGCCTGCCGACCCACTGGAGCTGGTATCGCGGCCGGCTCGTGCACGAGAAGCGCGTCTGTGAAGTCGCCGCGGCTGGTCTGATGCTCGAAGGCCTGCCGTCCGACGAACTGCACCGCCTGGTGCAGCGTGTCGCGTTCCGCTCCAGCTTGGGTGACGTGCCGGCGCGCGACGATCCGGACCTGGCGACTTCGTTCACGCTGCTGGCGCGCTGCGACTGGGTCTGGCGGTGAGTGGCCTCGTGCCGGTGCGATCAATGACCGCGGTGGCCGCGCACGTCGAGCGTGCCCACCAGCGAGTCGTCACCGCGCAGCACCACGATGCGCACGCTCCGGCCCCGCGCGGCAGCGAGCACGTCGGCGAGTTCGGCGCGGCTCTGCAGCGGTTGTTCCTGATCGCCGAAGCGGGTCGGACGGAACCAACCGAGCACGACGTCCCCGCGCTCGAGACCGACGGCTGCCGCGGGCGAACCTTCGAGGACCTGGTCGACGCGCAGCGCGCTGCGGAACATCGGCACGCGGCGCATGCCGCTGCCCTGGTAGAAGGCCAGGGTCGCCTTGCGCACCAGCAGTTCGTCGCTGTCGACGGTGGTCTCGACGATCACCGCGCCCATCGCGTCGAGGATCGTGCCGACTTCGCGCGTGGTCGGGACCGGCGCCAGCTTGATCTCACGTCCGCCGCGGCGCAGCACCAGCGGGAACGGCTTCTCGACCTTCGCCGTGAACACGTGGCGCAGGTAGTCGATCGAGTTGCGCACCGGCTGTTCGCCGATGCCGACGAGCAGGTCGCCGGCCTTGATGCCCGCCGATGCGGCCGGGCTGCCGTCGATGACGTCGCCGATCAGCACCGCGCCCTCGGCGTCCTGCACTTCGAAGCCGAGCCACGGTGAGTCGGCGGCGGCGGCGAAGCTGCTGCTGCGGATCAGCTGCCGGTCGAACTCCTGTCGCACGACGTCCATCGGGATCGCGAACCCGATGTTCTCGGCACCGACGGCCATGGCGTTGTTGATGCCGACGAGTTTGCCGGTGATGTCGAGCAGCGCGCCGCCGCTGTTGCCCTGGTTGATCGCGGCGTCGGTCTGGAGCAGCTCCGTGTAGTCGCGCGACACACCGTCGGGTGCGCGCACGCGGATGCTGCGGCCGATCGCCGACAACACGCCGCTGGTGACGGTGTTGGCGTGTCCCTGCGGGTTGCCGATCGCGATCACCGTCTCGCCGATCATCAGGTCCGACGATCGGCCGATCTCGGCGGGTTTGACGGTCTGCCCGGCGGGCAGTTCGAGCTGCAGCAGGGCGAGGTCGCGCGTCGGTGTCGAGGTCAGCAGTTTGGCCGGCAGTGCGCGGCCGTCGCGCAGGCGCACCTGGATCTGCAGCGCGCGGTTGGCCAACGTCACCGGCGCGATCACGTGCCAGTTGGTGATCACCAGCCCCGAGGCGTCGAGGATCACGCCCGAGCCCTGGCCCTGGTTCACTTCTACGCCGCGGAGGTCTTCCTGGTTCAGGTAGATGCTGACGACGCTGTCGGCGGCCTTCTGCACGGCGCGCACCACCGGGGTCATGCGCAGGTTGCGTTCGGACTCGTCGGGCTCGACCACCTGCAGCGGCGAGGTGCGTTCGGTCAACCGACCGCGTTCCGGTGCGGCGGACTGGGCCAGCAGCGCGGTCGGTGCGCAGGCGGCGAGCGCCGGCAGTAGCAGCAGCAGGATTCGGGGTGAAGGTCGAGGGTCGGCGGCGGTTCGCATCACGGGGCGTCTGGACGAACGAGGGCTGCAATCGCTCCTGGCAGCTCGACAGGGGGATCGATTCCGTCGACCCGTGTCTGCACGATACCGGCATGTTCTACCGGTTCAGTGCGGAAGTCCCGTTGCGGTGGGTCGACGTCGACTCGGTCGGTGTGGTCAACAACGCCGTCTACATGAGCTTCCTGGAGCAGGCTCGTTACCTGTACTTCCAGCACCTGGGGCTGATGGAAGACCACGTGATCCCGTTCCTGCTCGCCGAGACCAGGATCCAGTTCAAGAAGCCGGGGCGCCTGGGCATGAAGATCGAGGTCGCCGCGCGCACCAGCAAGATCGGCGACACCAGCATGCACATGGACTACGAGGTGCGCGGGAACGACGAGGTGCTGGCCAAGGCATCCGCGGTGCTGGTGTTCGTCGACGACCGCCAGAAGCCGCGGCCGATCCCTTCCGACTACCGGGAAGCCGTGACCGGCTTCGACGAACAGGTCTGAACTCGCCGCCTCGCGCTTTCAGTCCGCGGGAGCAGCACGCGCCGCCAGGAATGCCGCGGCGCACTCGCCTGGAGGGTGGTCCCGGTGCGTGAGCACGGCCAGCGTCGCGGCGCGCAGTTCGCGGGTGCCGTTGGGCAGGTCCGCATTGGCCAGCGCGGCGGCAGCACCCAGGCCGCGCCAGAACGCCTCGCCGTCGAGCGGCGGTGCCGGGCCACCGCGCAGCGCCTCGCGGCAGGCGTCCGCGTCGCGGCTGGCCATCGCGCGACACGGCACGGGCCGCGCAGCGTGCGCCGCGCAGCGGTTCTCGCGCAACAGCGGGCACGGCAGGCCGACGAGGTCTTCCCAGGCACGGTCCGCGCTGGCGGCGACGTCGCGCGCGAACGTCGCGGTCAGCGCCGCGTCGGCGGCGATCACCGCCGCCAACCGATGCGCTTCGCCGAAGGTGACACCGACCGGGAAGTGGCAGCAGTGGGCGCAGCCGACCGCACACGCGAGTTCCGTGGCGGCCGCCGTCGTCGCCAGCAGATCGCCGAGGGCCGCGTGCACGAGTTGGGCGCGTTGCACGGCCGGCGCTGTCGTGGGCGCTGCTGCGAGCGCCTGCGTCGCGGCTTCGACCCCGCGGTAGTAGTCGGCGTGGCTCAAGGTCCGGCAACATAGGCGGCGCGGGTTGACGGCGACAAGGTCGACCGCGAACCTGCCGGCCCCCCAGACTCCTCGGCACCAGACTCCCCGCACCCATGCGTTCGCACCTCGGCCGGCCCGCTCTCCTGCTGTTCCTGATCGCCTTGCCGGTGATCGCTTCGCGCGCGCAGACGCCGGTGGTCACCTTCGCAGGGGAGACGATGCGGTTGCGTTCCGCGACGGTGACCCCGAGCGCCGGCACCTTCCAGGTCACGCTGACGATGGAGAACGACAACAACAGCGGTGCGCTGCCCACGAGCTTCCGCCGCTGGTGGCATTGTCAGATCGCCAACTTCGCGCCGGCGGGCGCGACGCTCGTGGTGACCGTCGACAACGCTGGCTACAGCGACGTGATCCTGCCGGTGTGGTCGCGTTCGACCGATGGGGTGAACTTCGGCGCCTACGAACGGCTGCCGCTCAGCGCCGTGCCGACGCAGCCTGGCGGCAGCTCGCACCGGTTCACGGTGGTGGTGCCGGCGGGCACGGCGGCGATCCGTCTGGCCAAGTACTTCCCCTACACCGTCGCGCGCAAGGACGCGTGGCTGCAGTCGCTGGCCGTTCATCCGCGCGTGCGCAGCATCAGCACGCTGGGGCAGTCGGTGCTGGCGCGACCGATCCAGATGGTGGAGTTGACCGACGGCGCGGTCGCCGACACGGGCAAGAAGCGCATCTGGATCCACGCCGGCATCCACCCGGCCGAGACCACCAGCTACTTCACCGTCGAGGGTCTGGTCGAATGGCTCGGCTCGGGCGACCCCTACGCGGAAGTGCTGCTCGACCACACCATCATCGACATCGTGCCGATGGCCAACCCCGATGGCGTGTTCCTCGGCAACTACCGCACCAACGCCAACTCGAGCAACCTCGAGAACGAGTGGGCCGCACCCTACAACACCAGCCAGCCCGAGGTCGCCGCGCTGCGCACCGCGATCGAAGGCTTCATGGGCACGCCGCAGGCGCCGGGCAGCAACCCGATCGAGGTCGTGCTCAACCTGCACAGCTCGCACAACGTCACCTACCCGTTCCATTTCCAGCACACCGCCAACGCGAACTGGAACCCGACCTCGAACAACTCGGGCGTGTTGCCGATCGTCAACCAGATCGAGGCGTTGTGGATCGCGGCGCTGCGCCAACGCAGCCCCTTCGCCAATCTCGGCAGCACGCAGAGCAGCAGCGCCGGCGCGCCGTCGCGGCCGTTCGTCGAGTCGATGATGCACGACCGTTGGTCGGCGCTGCCGACCTGGACCGGTGCGCCGGCGTTGCAGCAGCCGGTGATGGCGATCACGCTCGAAGGCACCTACGGCCCCGGGCCGGCCGGCGGCTGGAACACCGAGGCCGACTACCGCCAACTCGGCGCCGAGGTCGGGCGCGCCCTCGTCGACTACTTCGGACTGCAGCTCACCGCGTCGGCGGTTGCCTACGGCGCACCCTGCGCGACGCTGCAACTGCTCGGCAACATCGGCCCGGTGCCCGCTGGCCATCAGGCGACGCTGAGCTTCGGCGGCGGGCCCGCGAACGGTCTCGGCCTCATGATGTTCGGTTTCGGCCAGACGGCGGCGCCGTTGCCGGCGCCGTGGTCGAACTGCCTGTTGCTGCAGAGCCTCGACAGCAGCCTGTTCGTGCCGGTCGGACCGTTCGGTACCGGCAGCGCGGGGTTGCTGTTGCCGCCGTGGCCGGGCCTCTCGGTGTTCGCGCAGGCATTGACGTTGGACCTGGCGGCTCCGTCGCCGGTGCTCGACACCAGCAACGGTGTGCGGCTGCGCAACGAGTACTGAGCGCCGGATGCGGTGGCTGCTCGTGCAAGGCCGTGCGCAGCCCGGCCGCTGCGGCCGCGCGCAGGCATCTTGGCGCGGCGCGAGTTGGTGTTAGGCTGTGACGCCGCCGTGGCCCACGGCGGCTCGTCTTGCCATGCACCCTACCCCGGCTGCCCCGGGGCGTCGGACAGGTGACGTCGCCGCGTCGCGCGACGTTGGCTGGTACCCGATCGCCTTCCTCATCGACCTGCCCCGGGAACGGCCTACCAGGGTCGAGGTCCTCGGTCGCGGCTACGTGTTGTTCGCGGATGCAGCCGGCGTGTGGCGGGCCCTCGTGGACGAATGCCCACACCGCCTGGCCCGGCTGTCGGATGGCCAGGTCCGCGGTGGTCTGATCCGCTGCGGTTACCACGGCTGGTCGTTCGCCGGGGACGGCAGTTGCCAACACATCCCGCAGTTGCTGGCGCAGCACGCGGTCCCGGCCGCGGCCTGCGTCGCCGCGATCCCCGTCGTCGTGCGCCAGGGGTTGCTGTGGCTCGGGATCGGCGTCACGGCCGAGCAGCCACCGGAACTGCCGACGGTCGCCGCGCTGGAGCAGCCCTCGTGCCGGGTGATCGACTTCGCGATCGATCTGCCCTATGGCCACGACTTCCTGATCGAGAACGTGCTCGACTACGCGCACATCCACGTGGCGCACGACGGCGTGCGCGGCGGCGGTCATGCCGGGCTCGCGGGACCGATCGCGTTCGAGGTGCAGCCGCTCACGCCGCACGGCTTCGCGGCGCGTCTGGGCCGGTCGGAGCAGGGGCGGATCGCGGTTGTTCCGGGCCAGCCACCCGCGCATGTCGCTTTCGTCGCCCCCGGGCTCGTGCACTACTGGTCGGACTACGCCGCCGTCGGGCAACCGGAACGGTTCCGCGGCCTGGCGATGTACGCGCTGCCGCTCGCCGCGGGTCGCTGCCGACTGCTCTATCGCGCCTACGGCAACGATTGGTCGTGGCGCGATCGCTGGCGACCGCGGTTCTGGGAACACGGTCATCAGTGTCGTTTGCTCGAGCAGGACATGGCGGTGGTGCAGGGGCAGGCAGCGGCGATCGCGGCGACGTCCGAGGTGTTGGCGCAGCGTTGGTTGCCGCTCGGCTCCAGCGACGCGCTGGTGCTCGCCTACCGACGGTGGCTCGATCAGTACGACCGGGATCGAGCCGATTGCGTCGGCTTGCGGCAACGCGGCGCGGCATCGCTGCAGCGACTCGTGCCCGCGTCGGCGGATCGCTTCCGAATGCACGTGTTGCAGTGTGCGTCGTGTCGCGGCGCGATGCGCGCGGCGCGGCTGGTGCGCACGGCGGGGCTGGCGGTGGCGATGCTGCTGGTGGTGGTCGCCGCCGCCTCGTCGCGGTCGCAAGTGGTGTTCGCCGCTGCGGCCGTGGTCGCCGCCGGTTGCGGCCTCGCCGCCGACCTGTTGCTGCGCCGGCTCGCCGGGCCGCGCGCCAGCCTGTTGCGTGACCTTTGTGCGGAGGCCTGACCATGAGGTGGCTCGATCGTGTGCGTTCCGTGTTGCGGCGCTGCCGGGACTTGCTGCCGTGGCGGCGGCGCAAGGCGCGTGAGGCCGCCTCACAGCACCCGAACATCTACCCGATGTTCTAGTCCGACGATGACCACACACTGGCGGTATGTCGGCAGCCCGCTGCCGTACAGCGGTGTACTCGACGAACGCCGCCAACGGCTCGGCGAGCGATGGTCGCAGCACCGCTTCGGTCACGATCAGACCGGTCGCGTGACCTACTCCTACAACACGCTCGGTTACCGCGGTGAGGAGTTCCGATCGGACGCACCGCTGCGCATCTTCGCGTTCGGGGAGAGCAACGCCTTCGGGTTCGGAGTCGAAGAGCACGAGAGTTGGCCGGCGCAGGTGGCGCAGCGGGTCGCCGTCGCCGCCGGTCTGACGCGCGACGAGGTCAACCTCGTCAACTTCGCGCAGAGTGGTGCATCGAACGCCGAGATCGCGCGGACCGTGGTGGCGCAGGTCGGGGCGGTCGCTCCGGATCTGGTGTTGATCGGCGTGGCGGCGCCGGATCGCACCGAAGCGGCGGTCGGCCAGCATGTCTTCCAGGTGGGGCCTTGGGTGCGCGACGACAGGGTGCGCGAGCCGATCCTCGCGTTGCCGCCGGGTCCCGTTCGCGACCTGTGGGTCGAAGGGCTCGCGCGCGCCGGGCACTACATGGACTTCGTCACCGAGGTGCAGTGTCGACTCGACCTGTTGCGGCAGGTCCTGCTGATGCAGAGCTATCTGGGGTCGCGTTGCATTCCGGGCCTCGCCCTCGTGGACGCGACACACTGGCCGACGGCCAAGGCGTGCGCGCATCCCGCGGTCGGGCCGCTCGTGGAACAGGTGCGCGCGGACTTCTTGCAGTCGTTGCCCTTCGACGCCGGGCTCGACCGATCGGTCGACGGACAGCACTGCGGTCCCCGTTGCCACGCTGCGCTCGCCGACTCCCTGATCAGCGTCTTGCACGAGAACGGCTCGCTGGCGGCCGTTCGGCGCAGCGTCGCCTCGCGCCGCCGCGGATACCCGGCGGCGCCGCTGGCGCGTGTGGCCACGGTCGGTGAGCGGGTGCGGTGCTTCTACGAGGCGATGCCGTTCAATCAGCACGCCACGCCCCGGGAGGCGGCGGCGACGATCCGAGCTCACGATCTGGCCGCGTCCTACCCCGACCTGCACGCACTGCTGCGGCGCGGCGAGGTGCGAGAGGTGTTGGAACTCGGCTGCGGCACGGGCTGGCTGGCCAATACCCTGGCGCTGCATTACGGCGTGCAGGTGACTGCGGTCGACTTCGCGAGTTCGGCGCTGCAACGAGCGCGTGCGGTCGCCGCGGAACTGGGCACCGGGGAACGGTTGCGTTTCGTGTTGCGCGACCTGTTCGCCTACACCCCCGAGCGCGCGGCCGATCTGGTCGTCAGCCTCGGCGTGTTGCATCACACCGGCAACGCCGCCGCCGCCTTCGGGCGACTGCTGACCCACGCCCGTCGCTCGGGTCACGCCTTCGTCGGCCTCTACCACGAGCCGGGGCGCCGCGTGTTCCTGCAGATGATGCGCGAAGTGCTCGACCGGGACGGTGAAGCTGCGGCCCTGGCGCGGTTCCTTCAGCTCGATGGCGTGCGGGGCATGGACGAGACGCTGGCGCGGTCCTGGTTCCGGGATCAGGTGCTGCACCCGCACGAGACCCAGCACACCCTGGCAGAGGTCTGCGGTTGGCTCGATGTCGCCGGCTGGGAGTTGCTCGGCACGAGCCTGAACGGCAACGCGCCGATCGGGGAGCGCGAGGCGGTGTTCGCGCTCGAGGCGGAGTTCGCGGCGCGTTCCCACGCTGCCAATCGCGTGCAGGGTCGGTTCTTTCCGGGCTTCTTCACCGTGCTGGCGCGGTGCGCCGGCGAGTAGCGGAATCCTGCGCGAGTCGCCAACAGTCCGGTGGGCCAACCAGTATCTTGTGGGCCGATGATCAGCTCGCGGTTCCTGTTCTCCCTCACGATTGCCGCACTGGTCGGCCTCGCCGGGTCCTCGGTCGCCCAGGACGGCGAAGACGTCTACGAACTGATGTTGCGCGACGGCCAGCGCAAGCTGCAACGCGGCCAGTGGAGTTCGGCGCAGGCCGACTTCGACGAACTGCTCGCGGCGTTCGCCGAGGAAGCGCCGGCCGATCGGCCCAAGCCGTGGATCGTGCTCGAGGCGCGGCTCGGCATCGGCCAGCTCGACCTGGGGCGCGGTGAATACGAGCAGGTGCGCGACGCGATCAAGTTGCTGCCGGCGGCCGAGCGTGAGCACCCGCAGGCGGTGTTGTTGCTGGGCGAAGCGCAGCGGCGGCTCGGGGAATACGAGGCCGCGCTCAGCACGCTGGCCGCCGGGATCAGCAAACGCCCGGCCGACGCCCGGCTGCGTTACGAACTCGGCGACGTGTTGTGGCGCGACGGCCAGCGCGGCAAGGCGCGGGAGGTCTGGCAGCAACTTGCCGCCGACGAGGGGCCGGGCGAAGAATCAGCCGGGCCTGCGGCGATGCCGACCTGGCGCGCCGCCGCCCTGTTCCGCCTCGGCGGCCGCGAGAGTCTCGAACGCGCCAGCGCGCTGTGTGTGGACGCGATGGCCAAGGACCCCGAGGCGCCGATGCCGCGCATCGTCTACGGCCGGATCAAGTTCACGGCCTACGGCGAGACGAGCGGCTTTCCGTCGGGCGAGAAGGATCTCAAGAAGGTGCTCGACACCAACGGGGATCTCGAGGCGGCGTTGCTGGCGATGTACGAAGTCCGCAGCAACAACATGATGCTCGACGGCGGCAAGACCGAGGCGTTCTTGGACCGCGTGCTCGAGCGCAACCCCAACTGCGTCGACGCGATCGTGGAGCGCGGCAGCAACGTGCTCGACGACCGGCGTTTCCACGAGGCCGCGCGCATGTTCGATTCGGCGCTGGCGATCGACGAACACGACAAGGTGGCGCTGGCGCACCGCGCCGCGGCAGCGTTCCTGGTCGGCAAGCAGGACGAGTACACCCAGTATCGGGCCCGGGCGATGGCCGGCGACCCGGGTTGGCCGGTGCCGGACCGGATCCTGGCCGACCACCTCGTGGCGCTGTACCGCTTCGCCGACGCGCTGCGGTTCTACGACCGCGCGCTGGCGGCCGGGCCCGAAGACGTCGCGACGCTGCACGGCAAGGCCAAGGCGCTGATCTACACCGGACGCGGCGCTGCCGCCAAGGAGTTGCTCGAGCGCGCGAAGTCGCTGCAACCCGGTTACGTGCAGCCGTGGCGCAACAACCAGCTGGCGGTGCAGGAACTGCTCGACACCGAGTACACGACCGTCGACAACGAGAGATTCCGGCTGCAGCTGCATCGCGACGACGTCGAGGTCCTGCAGGCCTACCTGATGCCGGTGCTGCTCGAAGCTACCGAAGTGCTCGGCGCCAAGTACAGCTACCTGCCCGACGAGCCCGTGCAGGTCGAGACGCTGCACACCTGGGACGACTTCTCGGTGCGCACGATCGGGTTCCGCGGCTTCACGGCGCTGGGCGCGTGTTTCGGCAAGCTGGTCACGCTGGTGTCGCCGCGCGACGGCGACCTGCGTAAACAGGACTTCATGTGGGAGGCGACCGCGTGGCACGAGTACACGCACGTGTTGACGCTCGGCGTCAGCCGCCACCGTGTGCCGCGCTGGCTGACCGAGGGTTTCTCGGTCTACGAGGAGAAACAACGCAGCCCGGCGTGGGAGCGCGGCATGGACCGCGAACTGTTCGACGCGTTCGTCAACCAGGAGATCCCGCCGGTGCGCCTGCTCAACCGCCTGTTCCGCGGCCCGCGCATCCTGTTCGGTTACTACCAGGGTGGTCTGATCGTCGAGCTGATCGCCAAGAACTACGGCTTCGACAAGGCCCTCGAACTGCTCAAGGCCTACGGCGACGACCTCGACACCGAAGACGCGTTCCAGCGGGCGCTGGGCACCTCGTCGTCGGCGTTCGACAAGGAGCTGCTCGACTACGTGCAGCGCGAGAAGCTGCGCGGCATGCGACTCGTGCCGCGTTACAGCCCCGAGGCTTACCGGCGCCTGCTCGGCAAGGCCGCGCAGGACCAGGGCAACCTGCAGGTGCGGGTCGATCTGGCTTGGGCCTGCTTGCAGCAGGACAACCCGGTCGACGCCGGGCGCTGGCTCGCCGAGGTGCTGCGCGCCGATCCGCAGCACGGTCAGGCGATGCTGGTGCGCGCCGAACTGTTCCGCCGCCGCAAGGAACTGGACAGCGCGATCGAACACTGGCGCAAGGGTTTTGCGGCCGGCGCCGACGACTTCGACTCGCGCATCGCCTGCGGCGACGCGTTGCTCGAGAGTGGTGACGCCGAGGGCGCCAAGGACATGTGGCAACGGGCCAAGGCGTGTTGGCCGGCCTGCACCGAGCAGACGTCGGCTCCCGAACTGCGGCTCGCCCGGCTGTACCGCGACGAAGGCGAACGCACCCAGGCGCAGATGGAGATGAAGGCCTACTGCCGCCGCACCGCCCGCGCGTTCACGCCGCGTTACACGCTGGCCGAGTTCGAGCGCGAGTCGGAGAATCGTCGCGGTGAGCTGCAGTACCTGATCGAGTGCAACCAGATCGATCCGTTCTTCCGCGAACTGCACGTGCGTATGGGTGAGGCCTACGAGGCGCTCGGCAAGAAGGCCGAGGCCGCGCGCGAGTTCGAGGTGGCGGCGGCGGTGCTGCCGGCCTTGGACCGCAAGTACGCGCGCGGTGGCGAAGCGCCGTCGGCGGACGCGCCCGAACAGCTCGAGGAACGCGGCGGCCTGTGGTTGCGCGCCGCCCGGCTGCGCGGGGAGCTCGGCGACATGGTCAAGGCGCGCCAGCTGCTCGAACGGGTGCGTGAGCAGGCCCGGGGCACCGACGCCGCCGGCTATGCCGCGACCTTGCAAGAGGAGTGGCGAGGGCGGTAGCCGTCAGCTACGGTGCCCGGTCCGACTGCGCCCATGCAGCGGCCCGAACCTCCCATGCTGCCCGTGCTCGAAGAGTGCTGGAACCGAGTGCAGGACACCTTGCGTGCCCGTGCCGGTGACGCGGTCTACACGGCCTGGCTCGCCGAGCTGCGCCCGGTGCTGATGGAGCGCGGCACCGTGCACTTCGAGGCCACCAGCCGGCTCGTCGCCGACCGCGTGCGCACCCTCTACCGGCCGCTGCTGCAGGACGTGTTGTCGACCGACTTCGGCATCCAGTTGCTGGTCGAGGTGCAGAGCCGCGACGACGACCGCATCGAAGCGCTCGAGGTTTCGCCGACGCATCCGGTGGTCGACGACGGCAACCGCACCGCGCACCTGGTGCTCAAGAGCCTCGGTGACCAGCGTTCGTTGCCGTCGAACCGGTTCTTCTTCCACGGCCCGGCCGGCGTCGGCAAGACCTTCCTGCTGCGGTGGTGGCGGCAGGCCAGCCGCGGCAGACCGCTGTGGTTCACGGCGCCCGACCTGTTCAAGGCGTTCCAGGCGGCGCACCAGGAGAAGCGTGTCGAGGGGCTCTACGAAGAGCTCGTGCAGGAGCGTCCGCTGGTGATCGACGAAGTGCATCGCATCGCTGGCAAGCCCAAGTACCAGCAGTTCCTGCTGCGGGTGCTGCGCAACCGCGAACCGCTGGTCAGCGCGACCTTGCTGGCGGCGCGCTGGCACCCGCACGAGATCCGCGACCTCGATGCGTCGCTGGCGACGCTGTTCCTCGCCGGCTTCGTCACCGCCATCGACTTGCCGAGCGCCGCCGGACGACTGCGGTACCTGCGGGCGCTCGAAGGTGCGCCGTCGCGCAACGGACGCGCGCAGGTGATCGAGACGCTGGCGCAGGATTGCCGCGGTTCGTTCCCCGAGCTGCGCGTCGCCTGGGCGAAGTCGCGCCAGAGCACGACCCCGGCCAAATACCTCGAGCTCATCGATCCCGGCCGCATGTTCACGCGCCTGCGCGACCGCGTCGCCGAACGTTTCGCGGTCGAGAAGGACAGCCTGGTGGGCAAGGGCCAGGGCCGGCGGCTCAGCAAGGCGCGTAAGGTGCTGGCGATGTTGTGTCTGCAGGAAGGGCTCAGCGGTGGTGAGGTGGGGCGCTTCATGAGTGGCCGCACGCGTGCCGCGGTCAGCTACATGGTGCGTTCGCTGCAGGAGGAGCTGGCCGAGTCGGCCGAGCTGCGGCGTGAGGTCGAGGGCCTGCTGTGAGTTGTTACGTCGCCCTCGACGGCCCCGACGGCTGCGGCAAGAGTTCGCAGAGCCAGGCGCTGTGCGAGTGGCTGCGCGCCAGCGGGCGCGAGGTGTTGCATGTGCGCGAACCGGGATCGACGCCGGTGGGAGAAGCGCTGCGCAACCTGCTGCTGGCGCCGGCGACGGGATCGTTGCAGGTGGTCTCCGAGGTGCTGCTGTTCTCCGCGGCGCGCGCCGAACTGGTGCACAACGTGATCGCGCCGGCGCTGGCGGCCGGTCGTTTCGTCGTCGCCGAACGCTGTTACCTGTCGACGCTCGTCTATCAGGTGCTGGCGATGGACTCGCCGTTCGATGCGGCCGCGTTCTTCGATCTCACGCGCCGCGTGCACGGCGCCTGCCTGCCCGACGCGATCTACGTGCTCGACGTGCCACCCGCCGTCGGCCGTTCGCGGCGCCGCAGCCGCAGCGACGACCGTATCGAGGCGCGTGGCCCGGCCTACGAAGCCAAGGTGCGTGACGGTTTCCTGCGCGCCACGCAGCTCGAGGTGCGCGCCACCGTTCTCGACGCCGCGTGGCCGTTCGCCAGCGTGCAGGCGTCGTTGCGCGCGCACGTCGCGCGGTTGCTCGCGGGCCAGGAGCGTGCGGCGCGGAGGCTCGCGTGAGCGGTTGGCAGCGCGAAGGGCGCAGCAAGGCCAACGTCACGCCTGCGCCGGTCGGCGCTGTGGCGCGACTGCTGCGCCCGCTCGGCCAAGGAGAACGACTCGCGCACGAGGTGCGCCTGGCCCGGCGCCTGCAACTGCCGCACGCGCTGGTCGTCGAAGGTCAGCGCGGCGGCGGCAAGTCGACGGTGCTCAAGTGGCTCGCTGCGGCGCTGCTGTGTCCGTCGGAACTCGATCCGGACGAACCTTGCGGCGGTTGCCGCACCTGTGCGCGTGTCGCCAGCGACCAGCATCCGGACTTGCACGTGGTGCATCGCGCGCTCGACGAACACGATCACAAGGAGAACAATCTCAGCTTCTACGTGATCAAGGTCGACCAGATCCGTGCGGCGCAGGATGTGCTGGCGCGGCACGCGGTCGAAGGGCGCGCGCGCGTGTTGTGCATCGCCGACGCCGACACGATGGAGGAAGAGGCGCAGAACGCGCTGCTCAAGACGCTCGAGGAGCCCGGCGAGGCCACGTTCCTGCTGCTCGAGACCACGCGGCCCGAACAGTTGCTGCCGACGGTGCGTTCGCGTGTGCGCCGGATCCGGGTGTTGCCGCTGCCGGACCAGACGATGCGCGCAGAAATCCTGCGCCTGGTGCCCGGGGCCGCGCCGCACCTCGACGCCGCGGTCGCCGTCGCCCGCGGCAGCCTCGGGCTCGGTCTGGTGGCGACTACCGAACAGGTGGTACAGCTCCATGATCTAGTTCGCGAGATGCTGGTCGATCCCAACCAGTTGCGGCCGGTCGCCGTGGCCCGAGCCGCGCTCGAGGGCGTGACCGAACGGCGCCTGCAGATCGACGCGGCGCGCACCTTCCTGTGGCTGCTGCGCGCCGAACTGCAGCGTGAGCTCGATGCCCTTGCGCAGGTCGATGCGACTCCGTACGGTTCGCCGTCCGCAGAACCATGGACCACGTGGTTGGAACAATCCCTGGCCGCCGAGCGCGATCTGCAGCTGCAGATCCCGCCCGAGCAAGTACTCACGGCCTGCCTGGTTTCGTTCCGTCACGGGGTCTGAGGGGTAACTCTCAACGGGGAAGGGCGTCGCGCGCGGTCTCGTGCGTCGTCATCGCCCCGGGTTGTGCGTCGTGGGGGATGGCGCAGTCGAGTGGTCACTCGGCCGTGCTCAAGGGCGGTTCCGATCCGGTCGATAACGGCACTGACGTGCCCGTTCGCCTGTCGAGGAACCGTTTGCATGGCTGCACCTGAACAGGACCTGCTCGAAGAGAAGATCATGGGCGTGCGCCGGCGTGACCGTCGGTTCTCGCGCCACGCCTACTACTTCGTGCTCGATGCCCTCGACTACACGATGGCGCACCTCGGCAAGGACCAGCTGACCGGCGAAGATCGCCACGTCGGCGGTCGCGAATTGCTGATCGGCATCAAGGAACACGCCGCCGACCAGTTCGGCCCGATGGCCGACGTGGTGTTCGAACGTTGGGGCGTGCGTGGCCCGAGCGACTTCGGCGAGATCGTCTTCAACCTGATCGAAGCCGAACTGCTGAGCCGTCGTCCGTCCGACTCGCGCCTGGACTTCGTCGATCACGGCGACTTCCGCGAAGTGTTCGAGAAGAGGCACCGCGAGGTGCTCGAACGCATCGCCGGGTGATCTGACGCCGCGATTGCCATTTCGTTGCGCGAAGCTGCGTGCCTTGGCGAACCGCCGCCGCGACCATGCCGGGCATGCTCGCCCTACGCTTGTCGGTGCCGGCGCTGCTGGCGCTCGCTCTCGTTGCCCAGGAACCCCAAGGCTGGCAACTGCCGCCCGACGCGATCACCAAGGCGGTCACCGCGCCGCCGCCGCCGAGTGTCTCGCTGTCGCCCGGTCGCACCTGGCTGGTGCTGACCACGAGTGAGCCGTTCGCGGGCATCGACGTGGTGGCGAGGCCTCACCTCAAGCTCGCCGGCCTGCGTATCGACCCGGACACCTACGGCCCGCAACTCGGCACCAGGGAACTGGGCATCGAGCTGCGTTCGCCGCACGACGGCAAGCGCCATCAGGTGCGGCTGGCACCGGGTCATTGGTCAGGGCCCTACTGGACCGCCGACGACCGCGCCTTCGCGTTGACGCACACGACCGACGCGGGCATCGAGCTGTGGGTCGCGGATCCGGCGACCGCGCTGCCCAAGCGCATCGACGGCGTGTTGCTGAACGCGACGCTCGGCGCGCCGCTGCAGTGGTTGCCCGATCAGCGGCGCCTGCTGGTCAAGCTGCGGGGCGCGGCATCGCCGCCGGCGCGGCCGCGTGCGCCGGAAGGACCGCGCATCGAAGCCGCCGAGCGCGGCGTCAAGAAGCCCGTGCGCACGTTCCAGGACCTGCTGCAGGACAGCCACGACGAGGACCTGTTCGAGCACTACGCGACCAGCCAGCTCGCGATCGTCGATGCGCAGCAGGGCACGATCGTCCCGGTCGGTCGGCCGGCGATGATCGATCGGGTCGCGGCATCACCCGATGGCACGCTGCTGCTCGTCGATCGTTTCGAGCGCCCGTTCTCGTTCCGGCATACGTACCGGAGTTTCCCGTCGAGCACCTCGGTCGTGGACTTCGGCGGTCGTGAGGTCGGCAAGATCGCCGCGAACGGCCTGCTCGACACCGTGCCGATCGGTGGCGTGCCGACGGGGCGACGTTCGATCGACTGGGTGCCGACCGCCGCGCACACGCTGCGTTGGACGGAGGCGCTCGACGGCGGTGACCCGCGCGTCGACGCGCCGCAGCGCGACGCGGTGTATCTCGCGGAGCCCGGCGCTGAGCCGCAACTGTGGTTTCGCACCGAGCACCGCGCCGCCGGCGTCAGCTTCGCCGCGGGCGGCAAGGTGGCCTTGGCCAGCGAATTCGATCGGCGCACCCGGCGTACGCGCACGTGGGTGTTCGACGCCACCGAGCCCGCCGCGGCGGGGCGCCTGTTCGAGGAGCGCTCGACCCAGGACGTCTACGGCGATCCGGGGCGGCCGGTGTTCGATCGGTTGCCGAACGGCGAAACGGTGCTGTTGCTGCGCGACGGCTGGTTCTACAGCAGCGGCAGCGGTGCGACGCCGGCCGGCGATCGCCCGTTCCTCGATCGCCGCCGCCTCGCCGACAACGGCAGCGAGCGCCTGTTCGTCGCGGCGGAGGGGCGCTACGAGCAGTTCGTGGCGTTCCTCGACGACGGCCAGCAGGTGGCGTTGGTGCGCAGTGAATCGCCGAACGACGAGCCGTCGATGGTCGCGGTCACGTTGGCCACCGGGGAACGGCGCACGATCCTGCAGCTCGACGATCCCGCGGCGGCGTGGACGCGCAACCTCGAGAAGCGCCTGATCAAGTACGAACGCGCCGACGGCGTGCCGCTGTCGGGCACGCTCTACCTGCCGCCCGGACACCAGGAGGGGCAGAAGCACCCGACGCTCGTGTGGGCCTACCCGCTCGAATACACCTCGGCCAGCGACGCCGGTCAGGTGCGGGCGGCGCCGACGCGGGCGGTGCGGCCGCGCGGCGCTTCGCACCTCTACCTGCTGCTGCACGGGTACGCGGTGTTCGACGACGCGGCGATGCCGATCGTCGGCCCGCAGCGCACGGCCAACGATACGTTCGTGCTGCAGGTGCAGCAGAACGCGGCCGCGGCGGTCGCGGCGCTCGCCGCGACCGGCGTCGTCGACGCCAAACGCATCGCCGTCGCCGGGCACAGCTACGGCGCGTTCATGACCGCCAACCTGCTCGCACACACCGACCTGTTCGCCGCCGGCATCGCCCGTTCGGGCGCCTACAACCGTTCGCTGACGCCGTTCGGCTTCCAGAACGAAGAACGCACCTACTGGGAGGCGCGTGAGGTCTACCTGCAGATGTCACCGTTCACGTTCGCCGACAAGATCAAGGCGCCGCTGCTGATGATCCACGGCGAGGACGACAACAACTCGGGCACGTTCCCGATCCAGAGCCAGCGCTTGTTCGTCGCGATCCAGGGGCACGGCGGTGAGGTGCGGTTGTGCATGCTGCCGCACGAGAGCCACGGGTATCGGGCGCGGGAGTCGGTGCTGCACACGCTCTACGAGATGTGCAGCTGGCTCGATCGCTTCTGCAAGAAGTGAGACGCGTTGCCGGGCTAGCCGACGTCGTCCTCGGGCGGCGGCCCGGCGACAATTCGGCTGGCGCTCATGGTGATCGCGCTGGCCACGGCGATGACGCAACAGGTGAACAGGAGGCGGACCTGGAGCTTGTCGGGCCTGTCGCCCCAGATCAGCATCAGGGCGAGGGCTGTCGCGAGCCCACACGAGATCAGGAACACGGGGTAGAGCCGTGAGACCAATTTGGATCGGGTAGGGTTCATGAATGCTCGCCGTAGGGGGGGGCTTTGGCTTCAGACCTTGGTCAGCAAAAAGCCCCGCCGGTACTCCTTGCTGACCAACCGCTGCGCCGCCTCGCTGTTGGTGACACGCAAGCTCTGGCTGTCCCACTGCAGCTTCTCACCCGAACGCAGCGCCAGGTTGCCGAGCAGCATCGCCTCGGTGAACGGCGCCGCGTACTCGAAGTTGGCCATCGGCTGGGTTCCCGACAGGATACCTTGCAGCCACTCGTCGTGGATGCCCGGCGAACGCGGCAGCGTCGGTGCGGGATACTCAACCTGGCTGATGGCGCCGTTCTGGTAGATGTCGAACTTCTCGCCGTAGTCGGTCGGTGAGTAGAGCACACCCTTGGAGCCGACCAGCAGGAAGCCGCCGCTGCGCAGCGTGACGCCGGGCAGCAGTTCGGCGGGTGGCAGGTTGCCGCCGTCGTACCAGGTCATGCTGACCGGGCCGCGTTGGCCGCGCGCCGGAAACTGCATGCGGATCGTCGAGCTCTTCGGCGCGGTCTCGTCGTGGTGGTCGCTGGCGACCGCTTCGACCGTGGTCGGCGCGTCCAGTTGCAGCGCGTAGAACGGCAGGTTGGCGACGTGGCAGGCCATGTCGCCGAGCGCGCCCGTACCGAAGTCCCACCAGCCGCGCCAGTGGAACGGTGCGTAGCCCTTGAAGTCGCCGTCCTTGCGGCCCGCGGCGAACGGTCGCCACGGCGCCGCGCCGAGCCACAGGTCCCAGCGGAACGAGGCGGGGATCGCGTCGATGTGCGCGGGGCGGTCGAGTCCTTGGGGCCATACCGGCCGGTCGGTCCAGACGTGTACGTCGGTGACTTCACCGATCAGGCCGGCGCGCACGCATTCGACCGCGGTGCGAAAACCATCGAGGCACGTGCCCTGGTTGCCCATCGACGTGATCACCTTGCTCTTGCGCGCTGCATCGCGCAGCAGCCGTGCTTCTTGCACAGTGTGCGTGAGGGGCTTCTGTACGAACACGTGCATGCCGAGCGCCATTGCCGCGAGCGCGGGTCCCGCGTGGCTGTGGTCGGGTGTGCTGACCACCAGAGCGTCGAGCTTCTCGCGGTCGAGCAGTTCGCGCCAATCGTGGTAGAAGACCGCCTTGGGCTGTTCGTTGCGCGCGTTCTTGGCCTTGCCCTCGTCGACGTCGCAGAGCGCGACGATGTCCTGCGTGCGGGCGCAGCCCTGCATGTCGGACAGGCCCTTGCCGCCGCAGCCGACCACGCCGATGCGCAGACGGTCGTTGGGCGAGCGGGCCCGCTGCGGCAGGCTGGCGGTCGCGTTGGTGCAGCCCGGGCCCAGCGACAGGGCGCTGGCGGCGGCGGCCGAGTGGATCAGGAAGTCACGGCGAGTAGGCGAACCCATGGCGCGAGAATCTAGCGCCGCTGTCCGGGTCACTCACGGGTCGTGTGATCTTCCGGGCGTCACTTCGGGTCGAGCCCGTGGGCGATGCGCGGCCAGATGTCGCCGTAGACGAACGTCGGCGACTGCTCGTAGTCGTGGCATTGCAGGCACAGCACCGAGCCCTGCACGCCGCCGTGCAGGCCCAGGCGCTTTTGGCCGTTGCTGGCGATGTGTTCGCTGGCCGGGCCGTGGCAGCGTTCGCAGCCGACGTCCTTGAGCTGCGGTGTTTCCTCGAACGACACGAAGCCCGATTGCTCGCGGTAGCCGACCACGTGACAGCCGACGCAATCGGGATAGGCGGTCACCGGCCAGCCGTAGCGTTTGGGGTCTTCCTCGGCCTTCTGCAGGGTCTCCCAGGCGTGCGCGTGTTTGCTGATCTGCCAGGCCGCGTAGGCGGTGACGTGACAGCCCTTGCAGTTTTCGCTGCCGACGTAGCTGGCGCCGTTCGGCGTGGGCAACTGCCGCGCCATCTTCTGCAGCAGGTTGTCTTGCTTGACCGTGTCGCGGTGCGCGAGCAGTACCGTCTTGACGTCGGGGTCGCCGCCGCCGCCCGGCACGGTCAGGCTGCCGGCGAGCGGGATCAGTTCGAGCGCCGCGCGCGGCCCCTTGGGCAGGCGGTAGAGCGTGCATTCCTGCAGGATGCGGCCGCGCGTGCCGGGGTAGACGACGGGCACGCCGGCGACCATCTCGGGCCGTGAAGTGGGCTCGACGTAGCTGGCGTCGCAGCAGACGACGAGATGCGGTGCGGGCACCAGCGTCGGCACGAGTTCACGCGCGCGCACGTCGGTGCCGTGCAGGATCAGGATGCGCCAGGCGTCGTCGTCGGCGCCGGCCAGGGCGCGCGCGTAACCGGCCAACGGCGCCAGCAGGCGGATCTTGCTGTCTTCGCCGCGGTACTGCTCGGGCAGCGACAACGTCAGCGAGGCGATGCGCACGGCGCGACCGCGCACCTGCTTCTCGACGAACGGCTTGCCGGGCCAGTCGGGGCTGTCGCAGGTGAGGTCCGAGGCGACGAACGGCGCGCCCGCGGTGTAGCCGACCCAGTCGTCGAACGGCAGTTCGAGGTCGCGCGCGCCGATGCCCATCGCATCGTAGGGGTGCTGCATGTTCGCGAGGATGGTGACGGCGGTGAGCAGCTTCTCGAGGTCGAGCGGCGTGTTGCCTTCGATGAGGTCGCCGCCCTCGAGCAACACGTCGTGGTAACGGCGTTCGCCGATGTACTGCATGCGCCGCGCCAGGCCGCCGAGCTGACCGCTGGCGCAGCCGCACGGCTCCAGGCGCCCCGCCATCGATCCCGACAACAGCAGCTTGAGCTGGTCGCGCTCGGGTACGACCGTCGGGTTGGGTTCTTGTTCCTGCGGTTCGTGAACGCCCGGTGCGGCGCCTGCTGCCGTCGCCGTGTTCGCGATCTGCGGGGCTTCGGACGGGCTGCACTGCGCGAGCGTGCAAAGGCAGGTGGCGAGGCCGAACAGCAGACCGGCGAGAGGCAGGGGGCGGATGCGCGTCATGGGCGGTGGAAGGCGGCGAGTTCGATGCGGAGGGTCGGGCCGTCGGCGGTGGCATCGGGTTTGCCGAGCACGATCATGCCGCGGAAGTCGGCAGGTTCACCGCCGAGAGACCGCACGAACAGACGTTGTTGCCGCGAACTCCCGGGAACCGGCACCAGCGTCGCCGCGAACCGCGCACTGGCGTCGCGGCCGGCGTCGTCGACGATCTGCCGCACCACGAACTGCGGCGGTCGTGATTCGTCGTGGTCGACGACCAGCAGGAACTGCGCGTCGGCCTCGGCCGCGGTCTGCTCGCGGCTCAGATCGGCGCGGAACGACAGCTTCGGCAGCGGCGCGGCTTCGAGGTCGGGCACGACCTTCCATTTCACGCCGAGGTTGACCGAGTAGCCGGGCAGGTCGGTGGCGACCTGCACCACGGCGGCCTGATTGCCGAGTTCGCCCGGCCGGCAGCGCGCGCGCAGCACGAAGTCGTCCTGGTGCGGCTCGATCGTCGCGGTGATGTCGGGCGAGGTGCAGGTGACGGCGCCGAACTTGATGGTGCGGTGGTTCTCGTCGCCGCGCAGCGTGGTGAGGATCGTCGGTGCCGCCGACTGCGGCACGCGGCCGAAGTCGAGCTCGGCGAACGGCCGCAGCACCACGGGTGCGTCGATCGCGAACTGCACCAGGAACGGCCAGGTGACGCGCTGGCTGCCGTCGCGGTCGCCCACCGGCTGCAGCAGCAGGTAACCGCGCGATGCCGCCGACGGCAGGTCGACCGCGTCCTTGATCTTGGTGTCCAAGAACAGTCGCACCAGCAGCGTGTCGCCGGGCTCGGGTGCGTTGGTCGGGTCGGGCCGGCCGTCGATCACGCGTTCGTAGCCCTGTTGGTTGCGGATCAGCACCTGGGTCCTGCCGCACGAGCAATCGATGTGCGCGCGCAGCGGCACGTAGCGCCGACCGGGCGCGGCGATGAGCGACAGGTCGAAGACGTAGTCGTGTTGGCGCGCCTGCCCGTGGGGGATGGTGCCGAAGTCGTGACTGAGGGCTTGGGGTTGCGGCACCTGGTTGGCCGTTCCGGAGGTCGTGCCCGCACCCGCCTTGGGGCCGGCGGGCTCGCCGCACGCGGCCAGGATCAGGGTGAGCAGGATGCATAGGGAGCCGCGCATGGCGGGGACATAGTAAGGCGTGCGGGCGGCGCAACGCGAATCCCCGTCTGGGATCCCGACCCCGGAGCGAGCCCTACGGCATTCGTTGACCAGCGGCCGCGGAACCAGGCGATGCAGAGGCCCGCACGCGGCGAGGGGGGCAAGTGCGGTGGATTGGTTCGCGCGCGGTTGCAGTTGGGAGTTCCGGGATCGTGGTGGACAGACAGGGCGTTCCTTTATATATCTGCGCAATCAACATGGCGACGACTTCCAGGCGGACGGCGAAGGCCAGCAGCACCAAGGCCAGCAGCACCAAGGCCAGCAGCACCAAGGCCAGCAGCACGAAGGCAGACGCAGCGAAGCCCGAGCCCAAGAGCCGCGCCGCCGGCAAACGCACCGCCCCGTCGCTGCCGTTCCGCCCCAGCCACGGCGGAGCCCGTCCCGGCGCCGGTCGCAAGCCGAAGATCAGCGGCCAACCGGGCGTCGATCACCGCGAGCGCGCAGCGCTCGCGTCGCGCTTTCCGGTGCACGTCACGCTCAAGCTGCGCACCGGCCTGCCCCGCCTGCGTAGCAAACCCGCCTACGAGGCCCTGCGCGCAGCGTTCGCCGCCGGCTGTGCCCGCAACCTGAGCGGCACGTTCCGGCTGTGCCACTACGCGGTCCTGAACGACCACCTGCACCTGATCTGCGAGGCCGAGAGCCGCACCGCGCTGAGCCGCGGGCTGCAGGGCCTGCTGATCCGCATCGCCAAGGCGCTCAACAAGCTGTGGTCACGACGCGGCAGCGTGTTCGCCGATCGTTACCACGACCACATCCTGAAGTCGCCGCGCGAGGTGCGCAACGCGCTGCGTTACGTGTTCGGTAACGGCAAGAAGCACGCGGCCGAGGGCCGCGAGATCAGCGTGCCGCAGGCGATCGACACGTTCACGTCGGCGCCGTGGTTCGACGGCTTTCGCGAACGCATCACGGTCAAGGGCATCGAGGCCATCGTGCGACCCGTGACCGACGCGCGCACCTGGATGCTGACCCAGGGCTGGCTGCGACACGGTCGGCTGAGCGTGCACGAGGTGCCGGCAACCGCGTGAAGCACATCGTCGCGAACGGGCGGCCTGGAAAGACTCGCGGCCGCACCCTACGCCGGGTGCGGCCGCGGTTGGTTGCCGGGTGTCCACCAGACAGGGAGCACGCCCGGTGCCAAGTGCACGAACGGTTGCCGGCGGCGCCACGGCCCGATGCCACCGGCGGTGGTCGGTGCGACGACTGGGCCGCGAACGGCCTGCAGTCGCAATTGCTGGCAGCGGCACCATGGCAGGCGTGCCATGGTCGGGCGTGCCACGGTGGGACGCCCCGGCGTGAGTCGAGACGGCCTCAGCCGTCGAGCGCGTAACGCTTGAGCTTGCGGTGCAAGGTGGTGTAGTCGATGCCCAGCGCGCGCGCCGCCGCGGCCTTGTTGCCGTCGTTGTCGAGCAGCGTGCGCCGCAGGATCTCGGCTTCGAGCGCCGCCGTGGCGCCGCGCACCCGTTCGGCGAGCGTGCCCGAACCCGAGTCGATACCGGCCGGCGTCGCGGCCGCGGCTTCGTGCAGCGCCCCTTCCGCAGGTGCCAGGTCGCGGGCGTCGAGCTCGTGGCTGCCCGTCAACACCACGGCGCGGCGCACGACGTTGCGCAGCTCACGCAGATTGCCTGGCCACGGCATGGCCTGCAGCGCCTGTTCGGCGGAGGCCGTGAAGCCGGTGACGTTGCGCCCCATCTCCCGGTTCGCCTCGGCCAGGAACAGCCGCGCGAAGTGCACCACGTCTTCGGGTCGCGAACGCAGTGGCGGCAGCGGCAGTACGAACTCGGCGACGCGGTGGTAGAGGTCGATGCGGAACCGCCCGGCGCGCACGTCGTGGTCGAGTTCGGCGTTGGTCGCGGCCAGCAGGCGGGCGCGGAACGGCACCGCATCGCTGCCGCCTACCGGCACCACGACGCGTTCCTGCAGCGCACGCAGCAGCTTGGCCTGCAGCGCCAGCGGCAGGTTGCCGAGTTCGTCGAGGAACAACGTGCCGCCGTCGGCCATAGGGAACAGGCCGGTGCGGGCGCGATCGGCGCCGGTGAACGCACCCTTGCAGTGGCCGAACAGCTGGCTCTCGAGCAGGTGTTCGGGCAGCGCACCGCAGTCGACGGCGACGAACGGGCCGCCGGCGAGCGGCGACAGCGCGTGGATCGCGCGCGCGACCACTTCCTTGCCGGTGCCCGACTCGCCGCGCAGCAGCACCGACAGCGACGTCTGCGCCGCCACCAGGTCGATGGTGCGCCGCAGCTCCTGTGCCGGCAGGCTCGGGCCGAAGTCGAACGACGCCGACGGCAGCGCCGAACGCAGCGTGCTGACCTCGCGGCGCAGTGCGTGTTGCTCGGCGGCGCGGCGCACCGTCAGCAGCAGGCGCTGCGGATCGAACGGTTTGGCTTGGTAGTCGAAGGCGCCTTCCTTGATCGCATCGACCGCGGTGGCGAGATCCTCGACGGCGCTGAGCAGCACCACGGGCAGGTCCGGGTCCAGGCGCCGCACCTTCTGCAGCAGTTCGAGGCCCTGCATACGCGCCATGCGCATGTCGCTGAGCACCACGTCGGGGTTGACGTCGGCGAGTTGCGCCAGCGCCGCGTCGCCGTCGTCGGCTTCGGCGACGACGAACCCCTCGTCTTCGAACAGGCCGCGCAGCACCCAGCGCATGTCCGGTTCGTCGTCGACGATCAGCAGGTGGGGCTGGCCCATGCCGGCTCCTCCCTGGTCGCGATCGACTGGCCGCGTTCGGCGGCCGGCAACAGCAGCACGGCGCGCGCCCCGCCGCGGTGGCGGGGGTAGACGCGCAGGCGGGCGCCGATCTCGCCGGCGATGCGGCGGCAGCTCGACAGGCCCAGCCCCGTGCCTTGTGGTTTGGTGGTGAAGAACGGCGTGAACAGGCGCGCGCGCCAGTCGGTGGGCAGGCCGCAGCCCCGGTCTTCGACGACGCAGGCGATCGCGTCGCCATCGCTGCGGCGCACGCGCACGGCGCGCAATTGCACCCGGCGCTGCGGCGCGCTGGCCTGGCAGGCGTTGAGCACGAGGTTGAGCAGCGCCTGCGCGAGCAGCACCCGATCGACGAGCACGGTGTCCTTGCCGCGCGACGGCAACACGTCGACGTGCACCGCGCGCCGCCGCGCCTCGACGTGCACCAGTCCGTGCAGCTCCTGCAGCAGGTCCGTGACGCCGAACTGCTGCGGCTCGTTGGCGCGCGGCCGGCCCAGGTCGATCAGCGAGGCGATGGTGCGGTCGGCCTTGTCGATGTTGCGGCGGATCACCGCCGTGTGCTCGGCGATGTCGGCCTGGTTGCGTTGCTTGCGGCACAGTGACTCGGCGGTGCCCTTGACGATCGTCAGCGGGTTGCGCAGGTCGTGGGCGATGCTGGCGGCGAGCTCACCGAGGATGCCGCGGCGGTCGGCGTCGACCAGGCGCTGCTCGAGCTGGGAACGTTCGGTCGCGGCGAGCTGCAACTCGCTGCGTTGCCGTTCGTAGTCGCTGCCGAGCACCTGGTGGCTGTGCAGCACTTGGGGGATCCACAACATCAACCCGTACGAGATCAGGGTCGTGCCGAGCAGGAACATCGCGCCGCTCTCGCAGGCCTGCCGCAGGTAGGCGAAGGCCGCGTGGGTGGGTTGCAGATCGGCGAAGTGCACGACCGCCGCCGCCGTGAACGACAGCCACAAGACCAGGAAGCCCGTGCGCACCAGCCGCATCGCCTGGCCGTCGAGTTGTCGATGGGCACGCCCGGTGCGCCAGAAGAACCAGAACAGCAGCGCGAAGTAACACGGCCGCACGATCACCGCCCAGCCGACGTTGCCCCACGGCCAGGCCAGCAGCACCGTGCACACCGTCAGCAACGCGCAGCTGGTGCGCGCGCCGGGCAGCGCTGCGGGCGCGCGGCGTCCAAGGTCGGCGGGCGTCGGATCCACAGCCTGGTATCGGCAGGGCCGTGGGGACAGCTACGCCCGAAGTGGTCGGGCCCCGTTCCTTCAGTAGCCGGCCTTCAGTAGCCGGCCTTCAGTAGCCGGCCTTCAGTAGCCGGCGGCGGTCGCGCCGGCAGTGCGGGTGACGCCGCGGCGCAGGTCGCGGGCCAGGTCGGCGACGACCGGTTCGAGCAGCGGGCCCGGGCACTCGGTCGCCTTGAAGTCGTTGTGCACGTGCAGGCCCTCGGGGCCGAACTGGTAACGCCGCATCATCTCGCTGACGAGCCCGCGCATCGCCGCCACCTGCTGCGGCGTCGGCCCCTGACCGGCGCTGCCGCGCACGAAGTTGCCGAGCAGGCAGACGCCGATGTTCTGGACGTTGTTGGCGCCGCTGGCATGGGCGCCTTGGTACTCGAGCTTGCGGCCTTCCCAGACGCGACCCGCGGGGTCGATCAGGAAGTGGTAACCGATGTCGCCGTAGTCGCGGTTCTGCATGTGATCGCGCTGGATCACCTGCAGCTGGGCGATGGTCGTCGCTACGCGGGTGTCGCGGAAGTAGAGCGCCGAGTGATGGATCGTGATCCGGCGCGGCGTGCCCATCGGTTCGAGGTTGCTGCGTCGCGGCGCCTGCGGGCGCCAGCGCGCGCGGTCCTGGATCGTGAGTGCAGACGCCACCGGTGCAGCCACGGGCTCGGCGAGCGGGTGCACGTCGAGGCGGCGCTGCAGTTCGACGTCGAGGGCCAGGTGGCGCGCGACGTCGCGGTCGTAGTTGCCGCGTTCGGGGTGGCCGAGCATCCTGTAGGCCTCGGCCCGGGCATATCGCGCGAACGCCTCTTCGTTGGCCGAGGGCGCCGCGGCGCCGTAGAGCACCTGCGCAGCGGCGTCGAGCGCGGCGTCCGGACGGCGGCATTCGAGCAGCAGGAATGCACGCCTGAGCAGGGCCGCCGTCGTGCTCGCGCGCTCGAGGTCCTCGAGTTCGTAGTCGGCCGACGGCTTGCCCGGGGCGAACAGGCAGCTCGCGCTGACCGTCAGGTTGCTGCCGTTCGCGGCAACGCCCGAGGCTCCCGCCTGGGACGACCGCATGACGTTGGGATTGACGCAGCCCGTGAACAGCAGCGACGAACCCGCCAACGCGAGCGCCGCGCCACCCAGCCGAGCCGCCAAGAGCCGGCGCACGCACCGACCCACCGCCGCGCCGCAGCGCTTGTATCCAGTCACGAGAGCCTCCCGCGAAGCCTGGTGTCGCCGACCGGGCAACACTCGCTTCACCGCGGCGGGCAACATAGCGGGCCCGGCGCGCCGATGCCAACGGTGAGATCGGCGTCGATCCCGGGTCGGGACCGGGGGCCAACACCAATCCCGGCTTGGGCGTTCATGCCTGGGGGGTGCTGAGCCGATAGGCGGGCTGGAACCCGGGAGTCCCGATGCGCGCACAGGTCACGATGAAACTGTCTGGTCCGATGGACCACCTGCGATTGGTCTGGCAGACCGGCGAGACCTTGCTCGAGTCCGTCGTCTTCGACGAGGACCCGGAGGGCACCCGCTACAACGTGCTGCTGGCTCTGCAGGAGATGGTCACCAACGTGCTGCGGCACGCCTACCAGCGCGACGAGAGCAAACCCGTCGAGGTGACCTTCGAACTGGCCAACGACCGGCTCGAGATCAGCCTGCGTGATCAGGGGCCGGCGTTCGACCCGCTCGCGTTCGATACCGAGGAGCTGGCCGAGAACGAGGACATGCCGACGGCCTGCGGCGGATACGGCATCCACATCGCGCGCGTGGTCATGGACGACGTCTCCTACGTCCGCGAAGGCAGCTACAACGTCCTGCGCATGCGCAAGTTCGCGCGCGTCAAGGTCAACATCTAGGCCGTGTCGCTCACGCCCGCATCGACCGAGCTGCTCGCGGCGATGCCCAGGATCCTGCCGGACCTGGCGCTCGAATTCCGCTCCGCCTCGGGACAGTGCACCCGCTTCGGCGAGGTTGCACCGGGGGCGATGTCGGTGCGCCGCGACCTGCCGATGGGGGAACTGGTCGCCAGCTTCGGCCAGAACGGCGCCGCGGTGTTGCCCCTGATCGAGGCCCTGCTCGCCTCGGTCGCCGATCGCGAACACCTCGAGAGCGACATGGAGAGCATGAGCATGAGCTCGCTGCGCCTGCTCGAGCAGGTGTCGATGCTGGGCGAGACGTTGCCGAAACTCTCCGCCGGAGTCGACGAGGTCGAGATCGCGGCGATGGGCGTGCAGGCGTGCCTGCGCGCCGCCGGCGCGTGCCGGGCGGTGTTCTACGGTTTCGTCGCCAGCAAGGGCATGTGTGAGGTGGTCGTGACCGCGACCCACGACTCGGTGTCACAGGCCGAACGCGACGACCCGTCGTTGGCGCTGGACCCGGTGATCAGCGCGGAGCAGGGCTTCCTCGCCGAGGTGCTCGCCGTCACCGAAGGTGTGGTGATCCGCAGTGTGCCCGCCCAGAAGCGGCTGGGCGAACCGGGGCAACCCGAACACCTCGCGGCGCGGCAGGTGCTCGGCGTGCCGGTCACCTACGGCTCGGGCGACCGCATGGTGGTGCTCGGTGCGTTGATCCTGACCGACAAGTTCGATCGCGGTTACGGCGAGAACCCGCTGCTCGGCAACGAAGAAGGGCAGGTCGCGGAGTCGTTCGCGGCGATGCTCGGTTCGGTGCTCGGTGCGCGCAAGACCGCCGAACTCGGCAAGGAACTGAGCATGGCGCAGGCGATCCAGCGCCAGATCCTGCCCGCCCGCCCGGCGATGGTCTCGGGCTTCGACATCGCGGCCGACTACCAGGCCTGTGGCGCCGTCGGCGGCGACTACTTCGACTACGTCCAGATGGCCGACGGCCGAACCATGGTGGTGGTGGCCGACGTCTCGGGGCACAACCTCGCCTCGGGCATGATGATGGTCAGCGCGCGCGCGACGCTGCGCACGCTCGCTTCGGTGCGCAGCTGCCCGGTGCAGGTGTTCGACGATCTGGCGGCGACGATGTTCGAGGACCTGACGCGCACCGAGCGCTTCCTCACCGCGGCGGCGGTGACGCTGCAGGGCGACGAAGCTTCGTTCGAATACGTCAGCGCCGGGCACAACGACCTGATGGTCTACCGCGCCGAGACCGACCGCGTCGATCGCATCGAGTCGGAGAGCACGATCCTGGGCTTCGTGGCGAAGCCCGACTACGAATCGCGCCGCATCGAGCTGGGGCCGAAGGACTGCGTGCTGCTGTTCACCGACGGCATCACCGAAGCGATGGACCAGGACGGCGACATGTTCGGCGAGGAGCGCCTCGCCGCGCTGCTCGCGCAGCTCGCGCCGGGCCGTTCGGCGCGCGGCGTGGTCGACGGCATCGTGCACGAACTCGCCAATTTCCGCGGCGGCCAGGAAGGCGCCGACGACGTCACCGCGGTGGTCATCCGCCGCGCCGGCAACAGGAAACCCGCATGAGCCAACGCAAGATCCTCGTGGTGGACGATGAACCGTTCATCTGTCGATCGCTCACCTTCGTGCTCCGCAAGGAGAACTACCAGGTGTTCGAGGCGCGCAACGGCGAAGAGGGCCTCGCGGCGATCCGCGAGCACAAGCCCGACCTGGTGTTCCTCGACGTGATGATGCCGAAGATCAACGGTTTCGAGGTCACCGAGCGCGTGCGTCAGGACCCCGAACTCAGCGCCGTGAAGATCATCCTGCTGACCGCCAAGGGGCAGGAGAGTGACCGTGAGGTCGGCAAGAGCGCCGGCGCCGACGACTACATGACCAAGCCGTTCAGTCCGACCAAGATCCTCGAGCGGGTCAAGCAGATCCTCGGCGGCTGAGTCGTCGCGTCCAGGGGCCGCAGCGCCATCCGCCTCGGCGCTTGCGCTGGCGGCCGCGCCGGGTAACCAGGGCGCACGCATGTCGCCCGCCCAGCGCCGTTCCTGGTGGTTGTGCCTGCCCGCCCTGTTGGCGCTGGTCTGGTTCTGGCCGACGTTGTGGCACGGCTGGCGCAGCGACGACTTCCTCAGCGTCTACTACCTCGACCGCGACGCCGACGCGGTGCGTTGGGGGCGTGTGTTCGAGGAATGGGGGCGGCCGTGGTTCGGCGTGCGCGATCTGTATCGCCCGTTCGTGAGCCTCTCGTTCGGCGCCAACTGGGCGCTCGGCACGTCACCGCTGGGTTTCCATCTGTTCAACGTGCTGCTGCTCGGCGGCACGGCGACGGCCGTGGCCGCCACCGCGGCGCGACTCGCCAAACAGCGACCGATGTTCGTCGCGCTCGCCGCCGGCGCGATAGTGGTACTGCACCCGGCTGCGGTCGAGCCGACCGCGTGGATCGCGGCGCGCACCACGGGGCTGCAGGTGTTCTGGTCGGCGGTGGCGATGTGGGGGTTCCTGCGTTGGCGCGACGGTGACGGGCGCATCGTCTGGCCGCTGCTCGCGACCGCGCTGGCCAACGCGAGCAAGGAAGGAGCGGTGCTGCTGCCGGTGACGTTCGTGGCCTTGTCGCTGCTGCGCGGCGAGCGGCTGCAGGGGCGGACCCTGTGGCGCACACACGCGCCGTTCTGGTTGTTGGTCGGCGGTTACCTCGTGTTCCGCAAGTTGCTGCTCGGCTGGTTCACGACCGCCGAAGATGGGCACACGCTCGGCGAACGGTTCGTTGGTGCATTCGAACTCGGCAAGCAGTTGCTGGTGCCGCCGCTCGGCGGTGGCGTTTCGCTGGGTGGCTGGCTGTTCGCGGCGATGTTCGTGTTGCTGTGGCAGGCGCTGGCCGCGGCCGGAACGCGCCGCGCGCTGTGGTGCGCGCCGTGGGCGCTGCTGCTGCTGTTGCCGGGCACGACGCACGTCGAGTGGAAGGACGGGCTGCTGCTCGGCCGCTTCGTGTTCGACGCGGTGCCGGCTCTGGCGTTGTTCGTCGCGCTCGCGGTCGATGTCGTGGCGACGGGTTGGTTGTCGCGAGCGCGACTCGCGGTGGGGCTGCTGGCGATCGCCGCGGGATTGGCGATCGGCAGCCGCATCTGGATCGATCGGTATTCGCAAGAAGACCAACTCGTCAGCAAGGTGCAGCACGAACTGCTCGCCGTTGCCAAGGACGCGGGACCCGGCAAGCCGTTCGGCGTCGTCGCCCTGCCGGGGCAGCCGATGCTGCAGCCAGGCTTGTGGGGCTTGTTGACGCAGCGACCGTTCGCGCCCGTCGATCTGCCGGTCAGCGGCCTGGCCGGCATGTTGGAGCGGGACCCTGGCAATCCCGGGTTGTTCGGCAACAGTACGCCGATCCACGCCCTCGTACAGCACGGTGGTGGTTTCGCATCGTGGAGCGGCGCGTCGTTGCGTTTGCAGCCGACGGAGAAGGTCGCAGGGCCACCCGTCGAGTTCATCCGCAGCCCGCAGGACCCGCGCCAGTTCGTGCCGAAGCTGATGACGTCGCCGGTTGCCGTGGGGGCCATCGAAGTGGTCACGAAGGCGGCGCACGTCGACTTCGAGCCGCTCGGGCAACTCGCCGTGTTCGGCGGCGGCGCATCGGGCCAGGCCATCGATCCGCCCGTGCCTGGCGAGGACAACATCTTGTGGTTCGACACGACAGCGGTCGCGTCGTGGTATGTCGCGGCATCGCTCGGCGGTGGCGTCGCGGGCGTATCGTTGTCGCAGCCCGATGCGCCGCTGCCCGAAGCCACGATCGTGCGCGCGCACGCCGAGCTGGCTGCGTTGCAGGCGCGCGACGGGCCCGCGGCGCGCGGCACCGTCGAGGAGTTCGTCGCGGCACTGCGAGCACCTCGCGACGCCGACGACTTCGATCTCTACGTGCTCGCTCCGACCGGGATCTACGTCGAGCGGTGTCGGCGCGGCGAGCTGTCCGCAGAGGCCCGGCAGCGCGTCGTCGGTCCGTTGCGGTTCTGCGCCGACGTGCTCGGTGCGTGTCGGGTGCACTGGTTCTGGCAAGGCGCGGACACGACGGGGCGCCCCGCGCGCACCAACTTCGGCACCTGCGAGGTGCACTGAGTGCCCAAACACGACGAACAGGGCGCGCAGGACAAGCTGCTGCGCCGCGGCCCGTTCCTGACCGTGCTGCTGCTCGGCCTGCCGCTCGCGATCGGCCTCGCTTCGCACGGTGTGATCAACCTGGTCGACCTGGCGCTCGTCGGGCGCCTGGGCGGCGACGCGATCCTCGCCGCACACGTCGCCTCGACGTGGAACTTCCTGCCGATGATCGTCGGCCAGTGCGTTTCGACGGCGCTGCTGGCGCAGCTGTCGCGGCGGCTCGGTGAAGGCGATCGCGACGGTGCGCGCCGGCAACACGTTCGCGCCCAATGGTGGATGTTGTGGTCGTCGATCGCCATCGGCGTCGCGACAGCGCTGCCGGCGCCGTGGATGGTCGACGAGACCGGACTCACCGGCAGCGCGCGCGGCGACGCGATCCACTACCTCGTGGTCAGCAATCTCGGCTGCATCCCGATGTTCGTGCTGATGCAGACCACCGCGGCGATGCGCGCGGTCGGCGAGGCGCTGGTGCCGCTGTCGCTGCTGCTGCTCGCCAACCTGCTGAACCTGCTGGGCGACGTGGTGCTGCTGTTCGGCTGGGACGCGGTTGGCATCCCTTCGATCGGTGTGGTCGGTGCGGCCTACGCGTCGGTGGGTTCGCGCGCGATCGCCGCGCTGCTCGGCTGGTGGTGGCTGCGGCGTCGCCAGCACGCGCTGTCGCTGTGTGACGTTCCGCGAGGCGCGCGCGAACCGGTCGGCGGGCCACTGCTGCGCGACGCGTGGCCGCAGGTCGTGCAGATCGGCCTGCGCGCGGCGGTGGTGCTCGTGCTCACCGCGGTGGCGCAGCGCAGCTACGGCAACACGGTCACCGTCGCGCTCGGCATCGCCACGCGGCTCGACACGGTGGTGCTGTTCAGCTCGCTGGGCTTCGCCAACGCCGCGACCGCATTCGCGGGGCGCGCCGTGGTGGTGGGACGAACGGCTGCGGCGCGCTGGTCGGGGCTGTGGGCAGCGCTGCTCGCGGGACTGTTCGGCCTGGGGGTGCTGCTGTCGTGTCTCGCCAACGTCGATGCGATCACCCGCTGCTTCCTGCCGACGGCGACAGCCGCGGAACTCGCCGCGGTGCAGAGTTACCTGAGCATCGCCGGCTACAGCCAGGTGCTCGGCGCGGTCGCGCTCGGCGCCATCGGCGCACTGCACGGCGCCGGCCGCATGATCACGCCGCTGGTGATCGACCTCGTCGGCTTCGTGGTGCTCGGGGTCTGGTTCGCGCTCGCGGCCGCAGGTGATGGCGGCATCGAATCCGTCTACCGGGCCATGGTCGGCGGCACCGCGGTGCTCGCGGCGTTGCATCTGGTCAACGTGCTGGTCGGGCGTTGGGCCCGGCCGCTGTAACCGGGCGAAACGGCGCGCTGCCGAATTGGCACAGAGGCGCCGCGGCGCAACTGTCACAGTGGCAGGATGGGGCCGGCCGACTGGTGGGCTAACTCTTGTCGATCAAAGGGTTACGGCCTGGACCAACGAGGGCACGACATTTGTCTACAGCGCGCCTCGCGACGGCGAGGGCAGCCGCCGCGACCAACCCGCTTTTGACGCGAGCCCAGCAGCAAGTCGGGACCGGTCGGTCCCGCAACCAGGAGTGACCATGTCGAAGATCGTCGGAATCGACCTCGGAACCACCAACTCGGTCGTCTCGGTGATGGAGGGTGGTGAACCCAAGGTCATCGCCAACATGGAAGGTGCACGCACGACCCCCTCGGTGGTCGCGTTCACGCCCAGCGGCGAGCGCCTGGTCGGCGCGCCGGCCAAGCGTCAAGCCGTGACCAACCCCACGAACACGATCTACTCGATCAAGCGGTTCATGGGTCGTCGCCACAACGAGGTCGGCGACGAGGAGAAGATGGTGCCCTACAAGGTCGTCGGCGCCGCCGACGAGCTGGTCAAGGTCGAGGTCTCGGGCAAGACCTACACGCCGCCCGAACTGTCGGCGCTGATCCTGCGTTCGCTCAAGGAAGCGGCCGAAGCCTACCTCGGCGAAGCAGTCGATCGCGCGGTGATCACCGTGCCGGCCTACTTCAACGACAGCCAGCGTCAGGCGACCAAGGACGCCGGCCAGATCGCGGGCCTCAAGGTCGAGCGCATCATCAACGAGCCGACCGCCGCGGCGCTCGCCTTCGGCCTCGACAAGAAGGCCAAGGGCAAGAACATGAAGGTCGCGGTGTTCGACCTCGGCGGCGGCACCTTCGACATCTCGGTGCTCGACGTCGGCGAAGGCGTGTTCGAGGTCAAGGCCACCAACGGCGACACGCACCTGGGCGGTGACGACTTCGACGAGTGCATCATCCAGTGGCTCTGCGAGACCTTCAAGAAGCAGACGAACATCGACCTGCGCAACGACCAGATGGCGCTGCAGCGGCTCAAGGAAGCCGCGGAGAAGGCCAAGGTCGAGCTCAGCTCGGCGGCGCAGACGGCGATCAACCTGCCGTTCATCACGATGGACGCGACGGGTCCCAAGCACCTGACCGAGAACCTCACGCGCGCGCAGTTCGAGAAGCTCGCCGAGGACCTGTTCGAGCGTTGCCGCGGCCCCGTGCTGCGCTGCCTGCAGGACGCGAAGATGAAGCCGTCGGACATCGACGAAGTGTTGCTGGTCGGCGGCAGCACGCGCATCCCGCGCGTGCAGGCGATCGTCAAGGAAGCGTTCGGCAAGGAACCCAACCGCTCGGTCAACCCCGACGAGGTCGTCAGCCTCGGCGCGGCGATCCAGGGCGGCGTGCTCGGCGGCGAGGTCAGCGACGTGCTGCTGCTCGACGTCACCCCGCTGTCGCTCGGTATCGAGACGCTCGGCGGCGTGATGACCAAGCTGATCGAACGCAACACCACGATCCCGACCAGCCGCAGCCAGGTGTTCTCGACCGCGGCCGACAACCAGCCCGGCGTCGACATCCACGTGCTGCAGGGTGAGCGTGAGTTCGCCAACGACAACCGGACGCTGGGCCGCTTCAAGCTCGACGGCATCCCGTCGGCGCCGCGCGGCACGCCGCAGATCGAGGTGACGTTCGACATCGACGCCAACGGCATCCTGTCGGTGACCGCCAAGGACAAGGGCACGGGCAAGGAGCAGAAGGTCAAGATCGAGGTCGGCTCGGGCTTGTCGAAGGACGAGGTCGAGAAGATGGCGCGCGACGCCGAGGCCCACGCGGGTGAGGACAAGAAGCGCCGCGAACTCGTCGACCTCAAGAACCAGGCGGACTCGCTGGTCTACCAGGCCGAGAAGCAGCTCAAGGACGCCGGCGACAAGGTCGACGCGGCGACCAAGGGTGCGGTCGAGACCGAGATCGCGGCGGTCAAGAAGGCGATGGAGGGCGACAACATCGACAAGCTCAAGGCCGCGCTCGAGAAGTTCGAGAAGGCCATGCAGACCGCGGGCGCGGCGATGGCCGGCGCGGGGGCTGCGCCGCAAGGTGAAGGTGCGGGCGCGACCGCTGGCGGCGGCGGTGATGGTGGTGAGGACATCAAGGACGCCGACTTCGAGGTCAAGTGACCGCGAGCGCCGCAGACGGCCCCGGCCGCCGCGGCGTTCGTCATCGCACGCGCAGGCTCTGCGCAACCAGCGACGGAGGTGAGTCCTCCGACTTGCTGCGGTAATCGACGACGACGTCGTCGCCCTCGCGGTGCATCGAGATCTCGAATGCGTCGCTCGGCAGGCGGCCGAGCGCGCGCCACCACTGCAGGACTCCTGGCACGAGCGTGGTCACGCTACAGACGCGGTAGAAGGGGTCCGACGGCAAGCAGCGCAGTCCCGCCTCGACGAGGTGGTGACCGTCGTCGGTCCGCGCGACGACGTCCGGCGGCACATAGGCCGCGCACGCGAACGCGGTGATCGCCGGGGCCAGCCAGGGCAGGCCTTGCAGGGTTCGCCGCGATGCGCGCAGCCAGAACGCCGTGAGCACGAGCAGGCCCAGCAACACGCCGAGCGCGATCGACTGCATGCCGCCCTGCGCGATCACCATGGTCACCGCCGCGGCGAACATCGCGCAGGCGCCACCTGCCAACACGTTGCCCAGGAGCACGAACGGCGCCTCGAGGACGACGCCCAACACGCTCAGCACGGTGACCGGGCGACCGGGGCGCACCGCGTAGAGCAGGATCGCGGGCACCGACACGAGCACGAGCCGGCCGTAGTGCTCGAGCAACGGTGAAGGCACACGCAGCGCGCCGAGGCCGAACGAGGTAAGCTCGTTCGCGGCGATCGCGTTGGCGATGCACAGGGCGATGCGCACCCGGCGCCGGTGTCTGGCGACGGCAGCGTCGGTCGGGTCGAGATCGGTCAAGGGGTTGGGGTTGCGGCGGTGGTCGAGACCGAGGGTAGCGACTCGGCAAAGGCAATGCGTTGTGTCGCCCGGTGAGACGCCCGTGTCGCGCGCCAACCGTCGCTGCCACGGACCACTCGCCACGAATCGCTTCGCGTCGCGCACGCCGCGCTGGCCTTTGCGGCGGGCCGGACTACCCTTCGAAGCGCGCGTTTTCGGCCCAAGCGATGTGTGCTTGTTACTGACGGCCGGGCGAAGCGCTACCGCACCCGCTGATGATCGTCGTCCACGAGTTGAGCAAGCGTTTTGGCGCGACCCTGGCGGTCGATCGCCTGTCATTCGAGGTCGGCCGCGGTGAGGTGGTCGGCTTCCTGGGGCCCAACGGCGCCGGCAAGACCACCACGATCCGCGTCCTGACCGGCTTCCATCCGGCGTCGTCGGGCACCGCATCGGTCGCCGGTCACGACGTCTCCAAGGCGTCGCTGCAGGCGCGGCAGTGCCTCGGCTACCTGCCCGAGAACGTGCCGATCTACCCCGACCTGCGGGTGGTCGAGTACCTGCGCTACCGCGCCGCGCTCAAGGGTGTGCCGGGCAAGGAACGCAAGCTCGCGGTGTCGCGCGCGATGAGCAAGGCCGGCGTCGAGGACGTCGCGCGCAAGCTCGTCGGCCACGTCTCGCGCGGCTACCGGCAGCGCGTCGGGCTCGCCGACGCGTTGGTTGCGAATCCGCCGATCCTGATCCTCGACGAGCCGACTTCGGGGCTCGATCCCAACCAGCGCCGCCGCATCAAGCAGGTCGTGCTCGACCTCGCCGCCGAACACACGATCCTGTTCAGCAGCCACATCCTGGCCGAAGTGCAGGATGTCAGCTCGCGCATCCTCGTGATCCACCGCGGCAGGTTGCGCGCCGATGGACCCCCCGAGAGCCTGGTGCAGGCGCACACCACCCGTTCGCTGGTGGTGACGGCCGCGTGCGGCGTCGAGGGGCTGCGGGCCTGCGTCGCCGACCTGCGCGGCATCGGGGAACACGGGTTCACGTCAGACGATGCGGGGCACGCGACCCTCAAAGCGACCGTCGAGGCCGGCGTCGACCCGCGCGAGGCGATCGGCCAGCGCCTGCTGGCTGCGGGCATCGCCGTGGTCGCCCTGCGCCTGGACCTGCCGTCGCTCGAGGAGTTCTTCTACCAGCTCACCGAGGGTTGTGATCGACAGGCCGAGCACGCGCTCGCCGAAGAGGTGTTGCTGTGATGCTGCGCGGTGCGTGGGTGACGTTCCGCAAGGAACTGTGGTCCTACTGCGTGAGCCCGATCAGCTGGGTGATCGCACTCAACTTCTACCTGCTGCGTGGTTACGAACTGCAGGGACTCGTCAAGAGCTTCGCCTACTACCGCGGCGACCTCGACCAGTTTCCGACCGCGACGTACGGACAGACCAGCACGTTCCTGATGGTGATGCTGGTGCCGGCGTTGCTGACCATGCGCTGCCTCGCCGAGGAACGGCGCACCGGATCGATCGAGACGCTGATGACGGCGCCGGTCACCGATGGCGGCGTGGTGTGGGGCAAATGGCTCGCTGCCGCGGCCTTCTACGCCCTGTTGTGGTTGCCCAGCGTGGTGGTGTTGCACCTGCTCGAGTACGGACCGTACCTCGCCAGTGACCTCGCATTCGGCCCCGTGGTCGCGGCCTACCTGGGCATGTTCCTGCTCAGCGGCATGCTGCTCGCGTTCGGCCTGTTCGCCAGCAGTCTCACCGACAACGTGCTGTTGTCGGCCGCGCTCGCCTTCCTGTTCTCGCTGGGCTTGCTGACCTTGCCGCAGAAGATCGCCGGTCAGCTGGGTTCGCTCGCGCAGGAGTTCTACGTGCGGGAGTTGCTCGAGAAGCTCGACGTGATGCGCAACTTCGGCGAGTGGTTCGCGCGCGGTCTGATCGACACCAGTCAGGTGATGTTCTACGTCGGCGGTATCGTGTTCTTCCTGTTCCTGACCACCGTGAGCCTGTCGTCGCGGAGGATCGCATGAACCTGCGCCGCTTCGCTGCCTGGGGCAACCTGTTGGTCGCCGCGGTTCTCGCGCTCGCGCTGTGGGTGCTGCTGGTCTGGACCGCGTCGCGCCCGACGTTCAAGGCGCTCGTCGACCTCACGCCGCAGGCCGTCAACTCGGTCGATCCGGCCACCGAAGAGCTGCTCGCCGAGTTGCGCGATCAGAAGTGTCAGGTCGAGTTCCACCTGTTCTTCCCGCCCAACTCCGGGCAGGCGAGGGACGAGGTCGGTGCGCAATGGCTGTCGATCCAGCAGCGTCTGCGCGAATTGACCAGGCTGTTGCTGCGTCGGTACGTGTGGCTCGGTGGCGAGAACACCCGCTTGATCGAACACGATCTCTACGGCGATCCCGCCTCCGCGCGTGAGGCCGCGCAGCGGTTCGGAGTCACCGAGCCGACCGACATGGTCGTGGTGTCGGTACAGCAGCTCGGCAAGGAGCGCCGCTTCAAGAAGCTGTCGCTGCTGGCCGACCTCGCCGACATCGAGTTGCCCGAGCTGCGCCAGGCGCCCGCGCCCGGCCCGCGCATGAGCGTGCCGACGCTCAAGGACTACAAGGGTGAGATCGCGCTGAGTTCGGCGATGAAGAGCCTGCTCGTGCAGGGTGTGCCGGTCGTCTACTTCCTGAACAGCTACTCGCCCGACCTCGACTTCCTGAACCCGAGCATCGGTCGCGCCTACGGCATGTTCGTCGAACGGCTGCAGGGCCTGGGTTTCGAGGTGCGACACCTGGACCTGAGCCGGCAGAAGATCGTGCCGCGCGAAGCGACCATGGTGATCGTGCTCGAGCCGCGGCAGGAGTTCACCGATATCGACGCCCAGGCGTTGTTCGACTACCTGCAGCGCGGCGGTCGTCTGTTCCTCAACTACTCGTGGGCAGGGCTGGCCGACTGGAACCCCGATGGCGGCAAACTCGGCGAACTGCTCGGCTACGAGATCGGCAAGCAGCCCGTCTACCACCTGATCCCCGACGTCACCAATCAGGCGCGTGGGCAGGGTCTCGACGGCAACGATGGCGTCGCCCGTCTGCAGCTGCAGGTCAACCCGAACCACCCGGTGACGCGGCGCATCGCGCAGAACGCCCGGCCGCTCGAGGTGGCCGGTGCGCGCGAGATCAAGGAACGCGGCGCGCCCGAGGGCGTGCGGCGTGAGCCGCTGTTGCAGACCGGGCCATCGGGCTGGCTCGCGGTGCCCGGGCCCGAGGGGCGACCCGACAACCGCGCGCCAAAGGTCGGACTGCGCCCGTTCCTCGTCGGCATGGGCGTCGAGGTGCCCAACAAGGTCGAAGGCGAGCCGGCGGGGCAGGCGATGATCGTCTCGGGCGTGTTCTGCACCAACGTCGGTTACCCGTTGTTCGGTGACCTCGCCAACAACATCTGCAACTGGATGGCCGAACGCTCGGTGCTGCTCGACATCCAGGGCAATCGTTACCGGGTGCGCGCGATGGAGCTGCAGCCGCAGCAGATCGAGCGCATCGAGGACCTGCTGATGCGTTGGGTTCCCGGCCTGTTCCTGCTGCTTGGCAGCGCGGTGTTCTTCATGCGGAGACGGCAGTGATGGGTGGCAAGGCGACGTTGGTGTTGTTGATCCTGGTCGGCGCGTTGGTCGCGGTGTTGTACTTCACGGACAGCAAGCCGCCGGCCAGGGAGTCCAACGAGACCTCCGCGCTCGACGGCCGCTCGCTCACCGACGCGCTCGCCGTGCGCTGGCAGTTCGAAGCGCGACCGGCCGTCGAACTGACCCGCGGCGGCGACGGCCTGTTCAAGATCAGTGAACCGATCGTCGACCTGGCGTCACCGGGTTACCTGCGGCAGATCCTGGCTGCCTGGGACTCGGCGCAGCTGCGGCGCACGCCGCTGTTGGACGACGAAGAAGGTCGCCGCAAGACGGGCCTGCTGCCGCCGGCGCTGACCTTCCGGGCGACCTGGGCCGATGGTGTCACCGTCGACCTCGAGATCGGCGCGCCGAGCCCGCTCGGCAACGGTCGCTTCGTGCGCCGCGACGGCGTGATCTGGGAGGGCGGCGAAGGCCTGCTGACCAGCCTCGAGGTCGGTCTCGACGATCTGCGCGACCGCTCCGTGTTCCGCAACGAGCCGCAGACGTGTGGCGAACTCGTGGTGACCCAGCGGCTGCCGTCGGGCAAGAACGAGACCCTGCAGCTGGTGCGCCAGGGCCTGCAGTGGCGGCTCGAACAGCCGGTTGCGGGGCGCGCCGACAGCGATGTGGCGTTGTCGTTCGTGGAGGCGGTGCTGTCGCTGCGCGTCGGCGACTTCATCCACGGCATGATCCGACTGCCCAAGCGCGATCCCGACCTGGTGATCGTGACGCGCGGTGGTCTCGGCGACGAGCAGGTGCAGTTGTGGCTCGAGCAAGGCCAGCTGTTCGGCATGCTGCCCAACCGCGACGGCATCGCCTTCACCAGCGACAACCGCCAGTACACGCAGATCTTCGTCAACGCCGTCGAACGCATCCGCGCCCGCATCCTGGTGCCGTTGCGCAACGTGGCCGAGGACCTCGCCGAAGTCGTCGTCGACGCCAACGGTGGTCAGGGTGACCGGCTGCGGCTGTTGCGTTCGTCGTCGGCGGACGAGTGGCGTCTCGCCGAACCGGTCGAGTTCGCGACCCACCCGACCCCGGTCAACGAACTGGTGCAGGCGATCAACAACCTGCACGCGCGCGAGTTCGTCGCCGGCAAGGGCAGCGACGATCCGGCGTTCGGTCTGGGCCAGGGTCGCCTGGCGGTCGACGTGCGTGGGTTCAAGGGCGAGCGCGCGACGCTGTGGATCGGCAACGAGGTGAACCGCGGTGAGGACAGCTTCGTCTACGCCTGTCGCGCCGACGAGCCGGGCACGGTGGTGCTGGTGCCGGCGCCGCCGGTCGAGCAACTGCGCCGTTCGTTCACGGCCTACTGCAACCGCGACGTGGTGCGCATCAGCACGCAGATCGAACGCCTCGAACTGCAGTCGCGCGCCGGCCAGGTGCTGGTGTTCAAGCACGACGGCAAGAACTGGGTCAAGGAAGGTGACCCCGAGCCGCGCAACGAGCTCGGTGGTTTCGTCAACGACGTGCTGCGCGACCTGCGCGCCGAACGGGCCGTCGACCTGCGCGATGGACGGTTCGGGGACCCCGACTGGTTGCTGTCGCTGCAGCGCGGCAGCGGGGATGTGTTCGCCGAGCTGCGGCTGTGGGATCGCTCGAAGGCTGCGCCGCTCGTGGCCCAGCCCAAGGGCCAGACCGCCGTCGGCTTCGAGCTGTCGGACTTCGTCGCCAAGAGCCTGCGCGAACTGTGGCAGTGAGCGGTGTCGCTGGCGGTGTCAGCCGCACTGTTGGCCGCACTGTTGGCCGCGGTGTTGGCCGGCGGTGGCGCGCGGCGTAGGCTGCGCGTCATGGTCGGCAAGCCGCACCCGAAGAAACCTCGCAGAGAACCGGCACTCGCGCGGCCAACAGCGGCGCCGCGCCCGGGCGTCACCGGCGCGAGTCGGTCGCCGCGCCGTTACTGGCTGCTCAAGTCCGAGCCCGAGAGCTACGGTTGGCAGCAGTTCGAGCAGGACCGTCGCACCTTCTGGAGCGGCGTGCGCAACTACCAGGCGCGCAACCTGCTGCGCGACGAGATCAAGGTCGGCGACGGCGTGCTGTTCTACCACAGCAACGCCGACCCGATCGCGGTGGTGGGCATCGCCAAGGTGGTGCGGGAGGGGTATCCGGACCCCACCCAGTTCGAGGCCGGCAGCGACTACTACGACGCCGCGGCAACCCTGGACGCGCCGCGTTGGTTCGTGGTCGACATCGAGTGTGTGCAGCGATTCGACGTGCCCGTGACCCGCGAACAGCTCAAGGACGTGCCCGAGCTCGCCGAGATGGTGCTGCTGCAGCGTGGCAGCCGTCTGTCGGTGCAGCCCGTGACAGCGGTGGAATGGCGCACGATCCTGCGGCTGGGCGGCGCCGAGGAGAGCTGGTGAACGCGGCCGGTATTGCCCCGAGTGTCGCCCACAATCGTGCGGTGCGCGGCGCGGGGGGATTGCGTTAGACTGCCGCCGTGCAGTTTGCCGCGACCACCAAGGAAGCCACCCAGACCGAGACGAAGTCGAAGACCTCGCTCGCCCGCCCCTGGAACGTGATCGTGCTCGACGATCCCGTCACCCTGATGAGTTACGTCACCAAGGTGTTCATGCAGGTGTTCGGTTACCCGGAGAGCAAGGCTCGCAAGCTGATGATGGAAGTGCACGACACCGGCCGTTCGGTCGTCTGGACCGGCGGCCGCGAACAGGCCGAGACCTACGCGCAGAAATTGCAGACGCATCACTTGCTGACCACTCTCGAAGTGGTCGATGGATAGCGCCACATGTGGGCTGCACGAGTTGCGGATGGTTACGTCTTCGGCGGCATGACCCCCGAGTGTGCCGCGACCCTGGAAGGCGTGCCGCTGTTGCTCGAGAGCACGGACCCGCGCGTCACCGAACGCATCTACCCGGAGACCTGTTCGACGCTCGAGGACGAGCAGCACTGGCGCGACCACGCCGTGCCCGAACTCGAGCGCCTGTTCGCTTCGCGCTGCCAGCTGGTGCGCCGCGACCTCGCGGCGATGAAGAAGGTCGACCCGGCGGGCAGCCACGTGTTGGTCATCCCCGACGTGCACGTCAATGCGTGGCTCGCGGCGCTCAACGCCGCGCGGCTGGCGCTCTACGCGCTCAACGATCTGACCGCGGCGTGGATGGCGGGCAAGGACACCGGGTCGGCCAGCGCCAAGCAGCTCGAGGCGCTGGCCCGCATCCACCTGCTCGCCGAGGTGCAGGCCGTGCTGCTCGGCGAGTACGAACTCGAGGTCAGTGATCCCGACGAGTGTGACGACTTCGATGCGGCCGACTTCGACGATCTCGACGACGACGAACTCGACGACGAAGTCGACGATGACGACGCCGGTGGCACGCCGCAGAACGGCGCGCCGAAGAGTCGCTGACGACGCAGACGCTAGTCCTGACCGCGGCGCCGTTCGCCGGCCTCGGCTTCCTGCTCTTCTTCGCCGCCCTCAGCCTGCTCCTCGCTGCGTGTCGCCTCGTCGTCGCCGAGCCCCGGGACGCCGCCGAGCATCGAACCGGGTGGGCGGCGGTCGTGCACCGTGAAGGTCTGCACCACCTCGCTGTCGCCGAACTTGATCGCGATCGCGAACGAGCCGGGGCGCTGGCCCGCCGGTCGGCCGCGGCCCGCGCCGCCGAAGCCCCCGCGCCCACCGGCGCCGCGCGCGGCTTGCCAGGCGACCTCGTGGTAACCGGCGGTCTTGGCCCCGTCCTGGCTCCACAGCACCGCGCCGGTCGCGTCACGCACCTCGAGCTTGACGTCGCGATCGGTGTCCTGGGCCAGCAGGTAGCGGAACGTCGCAGTCACGAACGGGTTGTTCGCCGACCACGACTCGGCGCCGACGTAGCCGGGGCTGAAACCGCGCCGCAGCACCACGCCGTCGCTCGGCGGCAGCGCCACGAAACCCTGGGACAAGGTGGCGGCGGTGAACTGCTCGAGCGCCGCGGCGTCGAGCGCCCAGATGCCGCGGCCGTGCGTGCCGACCAGCACGTGCGGTTCTCGGGCATGCACGATCAGGTCGTGCACGGCCACGCGCGGCAGGTCCTTGCCCAGCGAGAACCAGGTCGCGCCGTGATCGATCGACACGTGCACTCCCATCTCGGTGCCGGCGAGCAGCACGTTCTCGTTGCGAGGGTGTTGGCGGATCACGTTGACGGGCTCGTCCGGCAGGCCGTCGACGATCGACTTCCAGGTGTCGCCGCGATCGTCGGTGCGGAACACCAGCGGCTCACGCCGGTCTTCGCGATAACCCGTGAAGCTCACGAACGCGGTGTCGGCCTGGTGCGGCGACGCCTCGACGCGCGATACCCACAGGCCGCGCGTCGCTTCGGGGAACCGGTCGCTGAGTTCGATCCAGCGGCCGCCGCCGTCGCCGCTGGTCCAGACGCGGCCGTCGTCGGTGCCGACCCACAGCCGGCCTTCTTGTTTGGGCGACTCGGCGATGGTCGTGATCGTGCAGTGCGGCACGTTGCCCTGCTTCTTGTCGCCGTCGTTGGTGGTGAGGTCGGGGCTGATCGTGGTCCAGTGTTCACCGCGGTCGCGGGAACGGTGCAGGAACTGGCTGCCGGTGTAGACCGTGTGCGGGGCGTGCGGCGACAGCACGATCGGCGTGTTCCAGTTGAAGCGCAGCTCGGGATCACCCTTGCCGGCGCGCGGCTTGATGCTGCTGCGCTCGCCGGTGCGCAGGTTCTGCCGGCTCATGCCGCCGAACTGCGACTCGCTGTAGACGACGTCACGATCGCTCGGGTCGATGCAGACGTAGAAGCCGTCGCCGCCGTTGATGCGGAACGCGTCCTCGGCGTTGATGCCGTTGCTGGTGCTGCCGTGGACCGGGAACCCCCACGAGCCGTTGTCCTGCAGGCCGCCGTAGACGCGGTAGGGCGTGCCGAGGTCGGCGGCCACCGTGTAGAACTGCAGGATGGGCAGGCGCGCCGTGTGCCGCCAGGTCTTGCCGCCGTCCCAGGTCTCGCCCAGGCCGCCGTCGTTGCCGAGCAGGCAGTGTTTGCCGTCCTTGGGGTCGATCCACAACGCGTGGTGATCGACGTGCAGCGAGTTGGCGAACGCGTCGCGCGAACCGCGGCGCGGTGTCCAGGTCTTGCCGCCGTCGGTCGAACGGTGCACGGGCACCGACAACACGTAGACCGTGTCGCGGTCGCTCGGGTCGACGCGGATCTGGCCGTAGTAGTAGCCCGGGCTGCCGCCGACGTCGGTGTCGCCGTGGTGCTTCTTCCAGGTCGAACCACCGTCGTCGCTGCGGTAGACCTCACCGCCGACGACCTTCTTGCGCGAACGCCGCTGCGGGTCCTGGGCCTGCTGCACGCGCCGTTCGTGGTCGGCATAGGCGACTGGATCGGCGAGCAGTTCGGCGTCCGGCTCGACCTGACTCTCGGGCGGCGCCTGCCGGTCGCGTGGGTCGTCGCCGCTCGGCGGGGTCGCCGCGTTGGGCCGCGTGCCGACCGGGTTGAGGTTCTCGATGCAGGTGTAGACGGTGTTGCCGTCGCCGGCGAAGAACTCGACGCCGATGCGGCCGAGGTTACCTTCGGGCAAACCGTCGGTGAGCTGCTGCCACTTGTCGCCGCCGTCGATCGAACGCCACAGCCGCGAGCCGGGGCCGCCTTCGTAGAAGTTCCAGGCGCGGCGGCGCCGTTCGTACGACGACGCGATCAGGGTCTGCGGGTGCTGCGGATCGATGGCCACGTCGACGAAGCCGACGTCGGGTCCCAGGTGGTGCACCCGTTGCCAGCTGCCGCCACCGTCGGTGGTGCGGTAGAGGCCACGCTCCTCGCTGGGCGTGTAGAGCGCGCCGAGCGCCGCCACGTAGACGACGTCGGGGTTGTTCGGATGCACGACGATGCGGCCGATGTGTTCGGTGTGCGGCAGGCCGACGTGCGCGAACGTCTTGCCGCCGTCGAGGCTCTTGTAGACGCCGTTGCCCCAGTACGAGCTGCGCTGGTTGTTGGCTTCGCCGGTGCCGACGTAGAGCACGTCGCCGTTGCTGGGCGCGACGGCGATGTCGCCGATCGAGATCGAGTAGGCGTCCTGGAACTGCGGCGTGAACGACAGCCCGCCGTTGTCGCTGCGCCACAAGCCGCCGCTTGCAGCTGCGACCCAGAACACGCGTGGGTTCTGCGGATGCACGGCGAAGTCGACGATGCGGCCGCCGCTGGCGACCGGGCCGAGTTCCTGCCAGCGCAGTTGCGCGAAGACGTTGAACTGTGCGTGTTCGTGGTCGGAGATCTGGGCCTGCAGGCGGGTGCCGAACGAGGCCAGGGTGAGGGCGACGAGGATGCCGGCGCCGGACGATGAGGCTGACATGCGGGCCATGGGGATCACTCGCGGTCGGTGAGGGGGTTGGTGGGATCGGCGGTCGCCGCCGCGGCCGGATCGGGCAGCAGTTCGAACGCCTGCGCGCCGAGTCCGGAATGGCCGGTCAGGCGCACCGAGTAGTTGCCGGGCGCCGCGAGGCGCCGTTCGACGCGCGCGTCCCAGACCACGGCCTGCAGGCCGGCCTGGGCCTTGCCCGTGACCTTGGCGATCTCCTTGCCGGACAGGTCGTGCACGGTCAGCACCGGCGCGTCCTTGGGGGCTTCGGCGAGCCAGACGTGGAACGTGGCGCCGTACGGCGGATTGTCGGCCTTGTAGTCGGCGTGGCCCTGCAGGCCGCGGCTGGTCATGCGCCACAGGATCGCGGGCTCGACCGCGAAAAGGTGGGCGGGCGCCTTGGCGACTTCGGCGGTGGACTGGCGCAGCGCTTCGGTGTCGAGCACCCAGACGCCGCGGCCGTGGGTCGCGATCACCAGGTCGCTGTCGCGGTCCTGCACGAACAGGTCGCGCACCGCCACGGTCGGCAGGCCGCGGCCGAGCGGGAACCAGCGTTGGCCGCGATCGAGCGACACGTGGCAGCCGTACTCGGTGCCCAAGAACAGCAGGTTCTCGTTGCGCGGGTCTTCCATCACCGCGTAGCAGGGTTCTTGCGTCGGTAGGTCGAGGCCCAGCGACTTCCAGGTGTCACCGCGGTCCTCGGAGACGAACACGTAGGTCGCGAAGTCGTCGAAGCGGTGGCCGTCGAGCGTCAGGTAGACGCGGTCGTCGGCGGCGTAGGAGGGCACGATGTCGCTGACGTAACGCGGCGCCAGGATCGGCAGGTTGGCGTCGAGGCGCGTCCAGTTGGTGCCGCCGTCGTCGGTGCGCCACAGCGCGCCGTCGTCGGTGCCGACGTAGAGCAGGCCCTGCACCCGCGGGCTCTCGGCGAGCGACACCGCGGTGCCGGTCCTGGTCGCGCCCAGTTCCTTGGAGATGCAGCGCATGCGCATCGTGCCGCGGTTGTTGACGGCGTCCTGGCCGCTGCGCGCGGCGCTGTTGTCGAGGTGGGCGTAGCGCTCGCCGCGGAACACGTGGCTGCCGGCGTGGTAGACGGTGAGGCGGTTGTGCGGCGACAGCGTGAACGGCGAGTCCCAGTTCCAGCGCGCCGCGCCGTCGGTGGGGCGGTCGCGTTGCATGCGCATCGAGCCACCGGTGCGCAGGTCGACGGCGCCCATGGCGCCGTTCTGGCTGGTGGCGAACACGATCCACGGTTCGACCGGGTCGGTCTGCGCGCCGAAACCGTCGCCGCCGTAGATCGTCACCCAGTCGGCCGCGGTGATGCCTTCGCGGTTGCGGCTGCGCGACGGACCGACCCAGGTGCCGTTGTCCTGCAGGCCGCCGATCACGTTGTAGGGCACGTTGTTGTCGGCGACGACGTCGTAGTACTGCGCCACCGAGAAGCCCTTGTGCACGCGCCAGGTCTTGCCGTCGTCGAAGGTCTCGTTGACGCCGCCGTCGCAGCCGGCGAGCAGGTGACCGCTGTCGTCGGGGTCGACCCAGATCGCGTGGAAGTCGACGTGGATGCCGCGGTTGATGGCCGCGAACTTGTTGCCACCGTCGTTGCTGCCCCACAGCGATGTGCCGACGCAGTAGACGTTCTGATCGGTCTGCGGATCGACGCGGATCACCGAGTAGTAGAACGGGCGCTCGGTCAGGCTGTTGACGCGGCGCCAGGTCTCGCCGCGGTCGTCGCTGCGGAACACGCCGCCGGTCTCGTGGCCGAGTTCCCCTTGCAGGTGCTGCTTGTTCTCCTGCTGGCCGTTGAGACGCGCGCCGAACGGGCCATTCGGGCCGCCGCCGCCCTGGCCACCACCCTGCTGCGGCGCGCGGGTGCCGTAGGTGATCTCGACGCTGGCCGTCTCGTCGTCGCGCACGTAGGTGACGGTCACCTTGTCGCCGCCGACCGAGCCGCGCACGATCTCGAGCATCTGCTCGTAGCTGGTGACGGCCGCGTCGCCGATCTTGGTGATGCGGTCACCGGTCTTGAGGCCCGCGGCACCGAGTGCACCGCCTTCGGTCAGTTCGCCGAGCATCGCGCCGGGGCTGCCTTCGGGGCCGTCTTCCCCTTCGAGCGAGACGCCGATCAAGGCGGTGCCGGGGCGGCGGCGCGGCGCCTGCTGCGGCGCACCGGGCTCCTGCTGCTGGCCCTGTTGTTGTCCCTGCTGTTGTCCCTGCTGTTGTCCTTGTGCCGGCGCGTCGGTCGGGTCGCCCGGTTGGCGGTCCTTGCGCTCACCGGTCGCCCAGCCGCTGCGTTCGGTCTCGACGATCAAGAACATCGTGTCGCTGTCGCCGCGCAGGTCGATGCCGCTGCGGCCCCATTGGCACGACGGCAGACCGTTGGTCACTTCGCGCCAGTTGGCGCCGCCGTCGGTGCTCTTGAAGAACCCGGCCTTCTCGCCGAACCGCACGCTCGGATCGTTGTCGTCGAAGATCGGGCGTTTGCGTTCGAACATGCACGCGAACACCGTGTCCGGCTCCTTGGGGTGCAGGCGCACCTCCATGCAGCCGGTCTTGTCGTCGAGGAACAGCACCCGCTGCCAGTTCTTGCCGCCGTCGGTGGTCTTGTAGACGCCGCGCTCCTCGTTCTCGCCCCACAGCCGGCCGAGCGCTGCGACGTAGACGATGTCGGGGTTGGTCGGATGGATCGCGATGTGGCCGATCTGGAAGGTCTCGCGCAGCCCCATGTGTGCGAACGTCGCGCCGCCGTCGGTCGACTTGTAGACGCCGTCGCCCCATTGCACCGAGTTGCGCGCGTTCTCCTCACCGGTGCCGACCCAGACGATGTCGGGGTTGCTGGGCGCCGTAGCCACATCGCCGATCGACACCGTGGCGTGGCGATCGAACACGTTCTGCCACGTGGTGCCCGCGTTGTCGGTCTTCCAGACGCCGCCGCCGGCCGTGCCGACGAACCACGTGTTCTGCCGCGCGGGATGCACCTCGATGTCGGTGATGCGGCCGATCGGGTTGACCGGGCCGAGGTTGCGCCACGTCAGGTCCTTGACCATGGCCGCTGTGAACACCGGGTCCGGCGGTGTGGTCGGGCCCGTCGGCCGGTTGCCGCCTTGCGGGCCGAAGCCCTGAGCGAGGAGCGGGGACAGGGAAAGGGCCGTTACGGCGAGGAGCGGTCGGCGCATGGGCAGCAGCGGGCAGCGGGGTGAATGGGGCCAGAGCATACGGACAGCCCCAGCGGCTCGATGGCCGGGCGCGCCCCAAGGATGTCGCAACTGCAGGTGGGGCGTGTCGGCGCCTGCTTCAGTTGCCGAACTGGATCGCCAGGCCGTTCGAGACCGCGACGCCCGTGGTGTTCACCCCGGGCGTGACCGTCGCGGCTTGTGCGTAGAGCAGGAAACCGATGAAGCCGGGGTCGTTGGGCACGGTGAACGGGAAGGCGGCCGGTGCGCTGGTCAGCAGGTAGAACAGCGACGCGTCCAGGCTGACATTCTGCTCGCAGCCGGGCATGCCGAGCGGCGTGAGGTCGATGCCGGGCATCAGCGCGTTGAAGCCGAAGACCATCGCGCCGAGCAACGATCCCGCGGTGATGCGGTCGACCTCCATGGTGAACGTGGTGCCGATGACCGGGCGCGAACCCGTCTGGGCGGCGAGGCTCAGCGGCGTGCCGCCGGGCCCGAACGTGAAAGGCAGCATGCTGATGTCGCGGCTGCCCGGATCGAGCGCGCCGTTGCCCTGCGAGAAGCCCACCAGGCAGTCGTGCGCAGTGTTGGCGACGGCCTGGTACGACATCCGGAAGCTGCCATCGCTGCGCAGCGTCAACTGGCAGGTGTTCGCTCCCTGGTTGGGATACTCGGGCACGTTGAGCCAGGTGATGTGCGCGGCGGTGTTGCTGGGATCGACGTCGAAGTAGATCGTGCCGCCGACGCCGGGATTGAGGTCCTGCCACAGTACCGCGATGCTCGGCGCGTCGTTGACGAACCGGTAGGCGTCGCCGTAGCAGCAACGCGAGTCGAAGTTGCCGGTCGACAGCCAGACGAAGCCGTTGCTGCTGATGTCGATGGCGCTGGTGCTGCCGCCCGGGAACGCGAACGTGAAGGGCAGCGTGAACGGCCCGGAGACCACGTCGTCACCGGTGGTGATGGCGTTGGTGTAGCCGGTGAAGAACCCCGTGGTCGGTACGGCGACGTAGCCTTGGCCGGGTGCCGCGAGGAAGTCGATGGCCGTGTTCGACAGGTCGACCAGGCTGACGAAGTCGAACAGTTCGTAGCAGACGGCGGGCTTGGGGCAGCCCGTGCCGAACACCGAGGTGTTGCCGAACGCGCACGCCGGCCGGTCGACGACGATGTAGCCGCCCGAACCGCTGGGCAGGAACTCGAAGCTCTTGCCGGCGATGTCGATGACGCTGTTCTGTTCTTCGTGGATGGTCGGGTTGGTGATGCTGATGTGCGGCGAGGTGACCGAGATCGTCGAGAAGTCGACCGGGTTGGCGACCGCGGTGACACCCTCGGTCACGCCGATCAGCACGTTGTGGTAGAGGTTGCTGACGTTGGCGTCGTAGGCGAACACCATCGAGCCGTCGGCGAACAGCTGCAGCTGGATCGTCATCGGCGTGCTGGTGCCGTACTCGGGCACCTGATCCCACGTGATCACCGCGCGCGCGATGCTCGACGGGGTGGCCGGGAACGTGTTGAAGTAGACGCCGCCGCCGGACGACGGATCGAGGTCGCCCCAGAACGGCGCGATGCGCGGCAGGTTGGTGAGGAAGTCCTGCAGCCAGCCGCCGCAGCAGCCGTTGTCATTGCTCGAGCCGAGCCAGACAAAGCCGTTGCTGCTGATGTCGATCGCGGTCACCGGCGCGCCGCCAGGACCCGGGAAGCTGAAGCCGAGTACGTTGTTCGGCGCGACCGAGTCGTCGCTGAGCAGCAGGTTGGTGCCGAGGCTGGACTCGAGGCACGGCGCGCCCGTTGCTTGGGCCGGCAGGTACGAAAGCGAAACCGCGGCAAGCGCCGCGGTGAGAGAGGTGAGAGATCGCATGGAACGACTCCGAGTTGAGGGCTGGTCGTGGGCAGGTGCTGCCCACGCCGCCAGCATCACGGGTGCCGGCGCGCCTGCAATGGCGAGACCGATCCGTTGCAGGTGTCCTCCGGCGAGGAAGCGGCCAAAGCCCCCTCGGGCGGATCGATGGCCCGATTGACTCGCCTCGCCGGGCAGTGACGATGCAGTCCATGCCAGCCGAGCCGAACCGTCCTTCCCGTCGTGAGTTCCTCGCCACCTCCGGCCGCCTCGCCGCAGCCTCCGTGCTCGCCCGCTCCGCGGCGGCCAACGTGCACGTCGCCGGCAGCGACACCATCCGCATCGCCCTGGTCGGCTGCGGCGGCCGCGGCGGCGGCGCGGCGACCAACGCGCTGGCCGTGCCCGGCGCGTCGCTCGAACTGGCTGCGGTCGCCGATGTGTTCGCGGGCAAACCGCAGGACGTCGTCGATGCACTGGTGGAGCGGTTCGGCGAACGCGCCGACGTGCCCAAGGAGCGCCAGTTCGTCGGTTTCGACGGGTACCGCAAGGCGATGGACTGCCTGCGCCCCGGCGACATCGTGATCCTGACCACGCCGCCGGCGTTCCGCTGGGTGCACTACGCCTACGCGATCGAGAAGGGGCTCAACGTGTTCATGGAGAAGCCCGTGTCGGTCGACGGCCCGACCAGCAAACGCATGCTCGAGCTCAACGAGAAGGCCAGGCAGAAGGGCCTGCGGGTCGGCGTCGGCCTGATGTCGCGCCACAACCATGGCATGCGTGAGTTGCGCGAACGTATCGCCGGCGGCGAGATCGGCGAACTCGTGATGCTGCGCGGTTACCGCATGCACGGGCCGGCCGCGTTCTTCCGCTCGCTGCCCAAGCCCGAGGGCATCAGCGAACTCATGTACCAGATCCAGCGTTTCCACAGCTTCCTGTGGGCCAGCGGCGGCAACTTCAGCGACTTCAACATCCACATCGTCGACCACCTGTGTTGGATGAAGGGCGCCTGGCCGATCGCGGCCCAGGCGGTGGGCGGACGCCACTACCGACAGAGTGAGGAAGGCGTCTACATCGACCAGAACCTCGACACCTACGCGGTCGAGTACACGTTCGCCGACGGCAGCAAGATGTTCTTCGACGGCCGCTGCATCCCGGGCTGCAAGCAGATCTATTCGAGCTACGCGCACGGCACCAAGGGCATGGCGGTGGTCAGTGCCAATGGTGACTGCGGTCTGCCGTCGAGCACGTATCGCGGCCAGGCGCAGACCGACAAGGACCGCATCTGGCGGTCGGACGTGCCTCGCGATCGGCAGGATCCCTACCAGAACGAGTGGAACGAGCTGATCGCGGCGATCGTCGCCGGCAAGGACTACAACGAAGTCGAGACCGGCGTGAAGACCAGTCTGGTCACCGCCATGGGGCGAATGGCCGCGCACACCGGGCAGGAGATCTCCTGCCAGCAGATCCTCGACGGCGAGCACGAGTTCGCGCCCGATGTCGACAAGCTCACGTTCGATTCGCCGGCACCGGTGCTGGCGGGGCCGGATGGCATGTACCCGGTGCCGATGCCGGGCATGAAGAAGCTGCGTGAGTACTGAGCTCGTGGTTCGCCGTTCGGTGAGTTGGGGCAGCAGCGAAGTCAGCAGCGAACAGGCTGCAGCGCGCGATACCGCTCAGTCACGCGGTGACCGGAACCTCGTGCACGCTGAGCCGGCCGTGGATCTGCCAGCCCTCCCGCAGCATCCAGGTGCCAGGGTCGGCCACCGGCCGAACGATGGCTTCGATGCCCTTGACGAAGATGCGCTCGCGGAAGCCCGTGAACCACGGCGCTGACGTGAACGTGTCCATCGCCTGTGGGACCGTGATCTCACGGCCTTCTGCCGCGTGTTTCTTGCCGTTGCCGAAGACGTAACGCAGCGCATTCCTCACCTCCCGAGGGGAGGTGAGGATGCGATCGTGGTAGCGATCGGCGAAGACGCTGCCGCGGCGCGACCAGAGCTTGTTGAGCGCCTTGGCGATGCGGATCAGCAGGCCCTGCAGTCCACGCGCGAGCGCGCGGCGGTCCTGCGCCTCGCAGATGAGGTGCAGGTGGTCGTTGAGCACCGCGTAGTGGCAGAGGCGGAACGTGCCCTGCAGGTTGCGCGCGCAGCCGGCGGCGAACGCCGCGCGCAGGACTTCGTATTCACGCTTGTTGCGCAGGCGCGGCAGGCCGGATCGCAGCTTGAGCGTGACGTGAACGGGGAAGCGCGACGCCAGCGACTTGCGCGGCCGGTGATCGATGCCGGGTCTGCCGGGGATCTTCGGCTTGCGACCCGCGCCTGGTCGGGCACCACCTGGGCCTGGTCGGAACGGCAGCAACGGTGCGGCGCGCTTGCTGGTCGCACGGTTGCCGGTCGCACCGTTCTTGCTTCTTCCTGCCTTGCCCTTGGCTCCTGCCCTGCTCTTGGAAGTTGTCACCATTCTGATTGCGCAGATATTAGAGTTGCCGGTGCGGATGTCAAGCGGCAGCGGCAGACTTACCGCGCTTCTCGACAACGAAGGTCCCTGCGCACCCGGCCACGACTTCGGCACCGCGCTCGTGCGGTGGGTGTCCAACGCACGGACGTTGCATCTTCGGTTGAGCGGGGCGTCCGCGGTCAGCGACGCAGCCGGAACTCGACGTCTGTTCGTGGCGTGAGTGGTACTGACGGCAGGTCGGGCGCCGCCTTGCACTCGCGCGTGATGCCGGCGAGCGGCAGGTAGAACAGTTCGAAACGTCCGTCGGCGTCGGTCTGGGTGCGCGGCGTCAGCCCGGAGTCGAGCACTCGGCGATGTTCGTGCAGCAGGCGATCGAGCACTGCCGCGCCTTCGGGAGGCCCCCGGTCTGTGGTGTAGGAGGTGCAGACCAGCACGCCGGCAGCTGGTTCCCCGCCCGCGTCGACGACCCGGCCGGCGAAGCGGGCGAGGGGCGCGAGCTTCAGGTGCGTGGTTTCGGCTGGTGCCGCCTTGGTGATGGTCATCATCCGGGCGACGAAACCGCGACCGTCGGTGGCGATGACCAACCAATCGCCCGGCTCCATGCGGACGCGGCAACAATGGCTACGGTCGACGACGATGACCACGGGCACCGCTTCGTGTTCGGTCACCTGGGCAGGCAGCAGCAGGAGCCGCGGGCGCAGTCCGTCGGGCGCGACTCCGGCTACTTGCCAGTCCAACACCGGCCACTGGTCGAGATCGAGGTGCATCGGCGCGGCAGGAAGCCCGGCACGCGGCAAGATCGCGGTGCTGATGTCGAGGTAGTCATCGATCGAGAGTTGCAGTTGGCCAGCCGGCAACGAGGCGAACGCCGCAACACCATTGCGATCGGTCGCCGCGTCGAGTCGCAGTTCGCCGAACGCCGTGTGGTCCGGAGCGTCCGGGTCCGGGTGCATGGCGCAGAGCACGGCCGCGGTGACACCGAGGCCGCTGATGGGGGCGTCGCCGCTTCGGAAGACGACCTGCAGCGTGGGTGTTGGTCGCAGGATCAGGTCCAACGAACCCTGGAAGGGAGAAGGCGGCGGAGTCGCACGCACTTGCTCGGAATCGTTCGGACGCAGCAGCCTGGACAAAGCGGAGAGTTGCAGGACTGACTTCGCGGCGACGGCGACGCGGCCGGGAGCGTTCACCCACCACAGGTGCGGATCGTGGCGCACGACCGCAAGGGTCTTGCCGTCTCGATCGGTCGTGGGGGAGACGCTGAATCGGCAGGGATCGGGCGGCGTTGAGAATTGCAGCGGTGCGTCAGTGGATCGGGCCAGCCGGTGCACCCCGTGCACGCGTACGTCGGCCACCGGAGCGCCGGCGGCGTTGCGCACCTCGAACCGGGCCTCGCGCGCCCGGGGTAGTGGGGTCGGTGAGGACGTCCCGACGCTGGCGACGACGTAGTCCGCGGCGTCGAGAACCCACCCTGTCCAAGTGCCAAGCGGCAGATCGGGCAGTTGAACGACACCATCGTTCGCGATCGCTGTGCGCCACGTCGGTGCGTGCAGGCCCGCGCCGCGGACCTCGAAGGTGAACGGGCCATCCCCGAGCGTCGGCAGTTCACGCAGGGTGAGCAGGTCTCTGCCACCGTGAATCGTGCGGATGGTGACCTGATCTCCGGCGAAGAGCTCTTCCTGTCGACGCTGCGCAGGCGCGCCCCGGCAGGCGATGGTGCGACTGCCCAGGCGCTGTAGACGAAGCCGGTCGGTAGGGTGAGTTCGAAGGATCCATCGTCGAAGGTCGCGGTGCGGTAGACCTCGGTGCCGGGTCGGCTGCTGCTGCGGGTCGTCGCGCGGGCGAACGTCACGCTGGCCTGGGACACAGGGTTGCCGGCGCCGTCCAGGACCCTGCCCTTGGTCACCGCGGCCTGCGCGTGCAAAGGCACACCCAAAGTGAGAGCGAGGCCCGCGAGTAGCAGTCGCATGGCAACGGAAGATAACAACCCCGTTGCGCACGTCGCGGCACCGATTCTGCGCCGATGTCTGCGGGTCGCGGCCGCCCCTGACGCATCGGCGGTCGTCATGAACTCCATGTCGCGCCGTACACCGTTCTCTTCCCTCCTGGAAGCCCTGCTGCCGACCTCGTTGCTGTTGCTGCTGCCCGCATGCGGCGGCGGCGGGGGCGGCGGTACCCCGATCACGCCCGGGCCCGGTCCGGGCCCGACCCGCATCGCCGAGACCGCCGTCTACGCGACCGAGGAAGGGCGGAACCTGCTCGGTGTCCGCGACGATGGCACCGCCGCGCCGGTGCCGTTGTCGGCGCCGGCGATGACCGCGGTGCGCCGGTTCGCGGTGTCGCCGGACGGCGGCGCGGTGGCCTACGTCGCCGACTGCGACGGCATCGACACCTACGAGCTGTACGTGCGGGAGATCGGCGGTTCGGCGCCGGTGAAGGTGTCGTCGCTGCTCAACACGTTCTGCGACGTGATGGACTTCGCCTGGTCGCCCGACAGTCAGCGCCTCGCCTACCGCGCCGACGGCATCGTCGACGATCGCGCCGAACTGTTCTCCGTGGGGCGCACCGGCGCCGGTCACTACCGCGTCTTCCAGTCCGGCATCGTCTCGATCTACATCACCGACGACTACGGCTGGTCGCCCGACAGCCGCTATCTGTACTGCGCCATGCAGCAGACCTCGACGCAGTTCGAACTGCTGCTGCACGACGCCCAGACCGGCGTCGAGGGCGCGCAGGCGGTGCTGGTCGTGCCGCCGGGTCGGCAGATCGTCGACGTGAGCTTCTCACCCGACAGCCGGTGGATCACGATGCGCGCCGATCACGCCGGCGCACTGGGCCAGTTCGAGGTGTGGCGGCGCCCGGTCGATCAGGCCGTGCCGGTGATCCGCTCGAACGGCGCCACCGGTCCGACCGTGAAGATCGGCAGCTACGTGTGGTCGTTCGACAGCACCTGGATGGCGCAGGCGGTGTACTCGGTCACCAGCAACGCCGAGGTCGGCGTGAACGTCTACCGGATCGACCCGAGCAGCAGTCGTCGCGTGTTCACGGGTTCGTTCGACGCGCTGGCCTGGGCGCCGACGCGCAACGAGCTGGCGGTCGCCGGCGATCACGACCCCAACAGCAACGGCCCCGCCGGCGAACTGCGGGTGTTGCTGCACGACGCCGACGCCAACACCCTGCGGACCGTCAGCGCGCCGTTCACGGGTGGTGAACAGCTGCGCGGTGAGGTGCTGCGGTGGTCGCCGAGCGGCCAGAAACTCGCCTACGTGACGCGGCGCAGCGGCAACAGCGACAGCGTCTACCAGATCGTGCCGGGCGGGACCCTCGCGGCGGTGCGGGCCAGCGAGACCGGCAACCTGGAAGTGGTGACGATCGACTGGTCGCGCGGTGGCACACACCTGGCGCTGCTCGAACGCAACCAGGGCGCGGCGTTCCACCCCGGCGAGTGGCACGTGGTCGGCAGCGATGGTCGGTCGAGCATGCGTTCGGGGATCTTCAACACCTTCTCGACCAGCAAGCGGCTGCGTTGGTCGCACGACAATGCGCGCGTGGTGTTCGCCGTCGATGCGGCCGCCGGTGGCCCGGACCGTTTGCGCGGCGCCGGGCTCGACGGCAGCGAGGCCGTGTTGTTGTCGAGCCAGGCGGTCAGTGCGGCGCTGCCCTTCGGCTACGCGCGAGTGACCCTGCCGGCGCCGTAGGCTCGATCCGGCGGGGGCCGGCTGAGGCGCCGCTACTTCCTGAGCTTGACCTTGGTGAGCAGGCCTTCGACGAGTTCGATGTGCGCGGCGACCTCGGGCGGTTCGCCGCTGAAGACCGTTTCGAGCACGATGCGGCCCTGCATCGCGTCGATCGACGCGACCGAGAAGTTGACGCGGCCGTTCTTCATCTGCTTCTCCTGCAGGTAGCCGCGCAGGGGGTTGCCGGTCAGCTCGGTGGTCTTCGAGCCGGTGATGCGCAGGACGCCCTTGTCCATGGTCTCGTCCTTGTGGTCGCTGACGCGTTTGCTGAGCGCGATCCAGCGCGCCGCGGCGTCTTCGCTGTCGAACTCCATCGCGGCGAGGATCACGATCTTGGACTGCGGTGCCGCAGTCGGTGCCAGCTGCACGATGCGCATCGCGCGCAGCGAGGCGACCAGCGCGTCGATCTCCTCCTTGGGCAACATCGTCAGCCCCGCCGCCAGCTGTTTGCCCGTCGCGTTGCTGCGGGAGCTGCTCCAGACGTCCTTGTCGAACGTGGCCACGAGCGCATCGAGCGCCGGTTCGAAGTCGTAGAGCAGTTCGGGGCGTGATGTGGGATCCAGGTACCACTTCGGCGCGAGGATCGTCTCGGCATCCTTGGGCGGTGCCTCGAAGATGTCGCGCGCGCCCGTCTCGGGTCGCGCCGCCAACACCGTTGCCGCGAAGCGCTCGCCGTCGACGTAGGCCATCGCCAGAGCTGCCGCCCTGGTGCGCAGCAGGAACTGTTCGGCCTCGCCGACCATCATCTTCGCCGGCAGTGCGCCGACCGAGTCGGTCAGGGTCGCAAAGCCATCGGTCCAGCCGCTCTTGGCGCAGACCCGCCGCGCCTGCAGCTGGGCGTGGCCCTCGATGACCGCGCCGTAGGCGGTGACGGCGTCGGCGGTCTTGGCCTCGCGCAGGCGGGCAGCGAAGTCGAACTTGTGGTCGTCGATGGCGTGGCAGAGCTCGTGCACCATCACTGCGCGCAGCGTCACGTCGGCGGTCAGTTCGGGACGCTGCAGGGTGCGCGCCAGGCGCTCCCAGGTCTTCGGCACGACCAGGAAGGTGCGCGTCGACCACGCGTACTTGGCGTAGACGACCGGGGCGAGCTGCGCACCGATCTGCTCGGCTGCGGTTGTGGCTTTGTCGTCGTCGGGCTCGCGCAGGCGCACGCTGGGCAGGTTCTCGGCGGCGATGACCTCGGCCAGCGCGTCGACCTCGGCCAATTGCAGCGGCGGCAGTTGCTCGAGTCTGGCGCCGAGCACCTTCTCGCAGGCGGCGCGTGCGTCGACGTAGGCAGCCTGCAGGCGTGCCTCGGTGACGGGTTCGTACGACGGCTGTTGGCCGCGCAGAACGGTCGCGACGCAGGTCAGCGGCAGCAGGGAGAGCAGGAAGGAACGCGGGATGGAGCTCGGCATCGGCTGGGTGCGCACTGGTTGCCTACAGCCTGGCGAACTTGTCGGTCGCCTCGATCAAGGCGCTGCGGATGCCGGGTTCGGTCATCGAATGACCGGCATCGTGCACGATCACCAGCTCGGCTTCGGGCCAGGCGCGGTGCAGGTCCCAGGCCGAGGTCGCGGGGCAGACGACGTCGTACCGGCCCTGCACGATCACAGCGGGGATGTGCCGCAGCTTGCGGGCCCCGCGCAGCAGCTGGTCGTCGCGCGAGAAGAACCCGCCGTTGACGAAGTAGTGCGCTTCGATGCGCGCGAACGCGTCGGCGAAGCGCCCGCCGCCGAACTTCTTCACCAGCGCCGGATCGGTGTAGAGCTTGCTGGTGCTGCCTTCCCACACCGCCCAGGCCTTGGCGGCCTGCCGCCGCACCTTCTTGTCCTTGCTGGTGAGGCGCTTGTAGTAGGCCTTCATCATGTCGCCGCGTTCGCGCGGTGGGATCGGCGCCAGATAACTCTCCCAGGCGTCGGGGAAGATGTGGCTGGCGCCTTCCTGGTAGAACCACAGCAGCTCGCTGCGCCGCAGCATGAAGATGCCGCGCAGCGTCATCGCCACGACGCGGGCCGTGTGGGTCTGTGCGTAGGCCAACGCCAGGGTGCTGCCCCAGCTGCCGCCGAACACCACCCAGCGGTCGATGCCGAGTTTCTCGCGCAGCTTCTCGATGTCGCCGACCAGGTCCCAGGTGGTGTTCTCACGCAGCTCCGCGAACGGCCGGCTCCGGCCGCAGCCGCGTTGGTCGAACAGCACGATGCGCCACTTCTTGGGGTCGAAGTAACGGCGGTAGATCGGGTCGATGCCGCCGCCGGGACCGCCGTGCAGGAACACCACCGGCTTGCCCTTGGGGTTGCCGCACTGTTCGTAGTGGATCGTGTGCAGCTCGCTGACCTCGAGCTTGCCCTGGTCGAACGGCTCGATCGGCGGAAACAGGTCGACGAGGGTCTGCTTGCTGGTGACGGTCGTGCGCTTCATGCGCGCATCGTTGCGCGAGCGTGCGGCGATGGCCAGCCGCGGATTCAGAAGCTGTTGCCGAACGCGATCGTGTAGTTGAGGCCTTCGTCCGAGATGCCGAAGTCGACGCGGAAGGTCGCCTCACGCGCGAAGGCCACCCGCAAACCCATGCCGTAGCTGTCGAGGTAGCGGCCGTCGCGGAGGTCTTCGATGCCGGACGCGACGGTGCCGCCCTCGTAGAACACCGCCAGGCCGATGCGTTCGATGCGGATCGTGTCGGTGAAGACGATGCCGCGCGGCACGATGCCGAACCGGTATTCGGTGACGAAGTGCGCCGCCGCGCGATCGGTGAAGCGGTTCTGGATGTAGCCCCGCAGGGTGCTGCTGCCGCCGAGCGTCGGCAGGCTGTAGTAGGGCAACTCACCGACCGTGTCGCGCACGAACGCGCTGACCGCGAACACGTCGGTCGGTGGGTTCTCCTCGCGGTTGTCACCGCCGCGGTGCAGCAGCGGCGGCAGTTCGATCACGTGCTGCAGGTCGACGCCGAGGATGCTGCCGAGGTCGCCGCCGCTGCCGAAAGCGGTGTTGGCGGTGATGCCGGCGCGGGTGCCGTGGTAGGGCTGGTGCAGGCTGTCGCGCGTATCCCAGGACAGGTCGCCGTTGAACCAGAACTGGGTCTCGCCGTCGCCCTCTTCGCTCAGGATCGGGAAGATCTGTTCGGTGCTCGGCACCCCGGTCACCTGCCCGGTCGACAGGCCGTGGTGCTCGGCGCGCATGCCGAGGTGCAGCAGCCAGTCGGTGCTCGGGTCTGGGACCGACATGCGGATGCCCAGGCCGAGTCCCGTCACCTCTTCGGTGTAGCTGGTCTCGTCGGCCTCGGTGGTGCGGCTGCCGAACCCGAAGAAGCGACGCGTCAGGGTCTTCTCGTAGCCGGCGTTGGCGAAGACGCGGTTGCGCTCTTCGCGCACGATGCCGCCGTTCGGCAGTTCGCGGTGTTCGAGCCAGCGTTGCCAGAAGATGCTGTAGGTCTGTTGTCCTTCCGCCGAGTAGGTGGCGACGATGTTGGCGAACTCGGCGTACTTCTGGTTGCGGAAGTCGACGTCGGTGAGCGCGAAGCCGCCGCCGAAACCGATGTCCTCCTCGCGAAACAGCAGCGGCGTGATGAACGAGCTGACCAGGAATCGGTCGAACACCGACCCCGGTTTGATCCGCCCTGGCGGCGTGTAGCGCCAGCGTTCGGGGTGCGGCAACCCGTCGGGCAGCTGGATCTTGGGGATGCGTCCGTCGGGGTCCAGGCCGTCGAGCGGGTCGTAGGGTCTGGCGACGTCCCCCTGGCCGACCAACCGTGCGCCGACGAACAACGCGGCGACGAACAGCGCGGCGAGCGATAGCAGGGAACGGCGGCGGGATGCAGGCATGACGAAACGGGCTGGCACGGTATCGTCCGCTCGATGCGACGGAATCAACGCCGCGAGATCTTCGAGTGCCCACACTGCGGCGCGGACGTGCCGATCGGCAGCGCCGCGTGCAAGGAGTGTGGCAGCGACACGGACACCGGCTGGCAGAGCCAGGAGGAGATCGACTACCAGAGCCTGGATCTGCCCGAGGGTTACGCGGCCGGGCAGGAAGGGCACCCCGGTGAGGTGTTCACGACGCGGCGTTCGCCGTGGTTCTACGTGATCGCCGCGCTGCTGGTGCTGGCGATGGTGATCGCCTTCGTGCTGCGTTAGCGGTGCTGTCAGAGCACTTCGACCGAGAGCACCCGGTTGAGCGGTACGCCGAGGATGCCTTCGTTGGTCTGGATCACCAGCCACATCTGCTGGTCGCCCTCGGGCATGGTGACGAGCAGGCCTTCGGCGACGCGTTCGTGGCGCAGATCACCGTCCAGGCCGTACCGCAGGCGCACCCGTTGCCCGGGCTGCGGTGGCCAACCCGTACGTCGCGGCGAGGTGCGCACGGTGCTGGCCGCCGGCGCGGTCGCGGCGATGGTCGGTGCCGGACCGGTGCGCGTGAAGGTCGCCTTGGGGTCGTCGTCACCGGTCGCCATGAGGTCGACGGTCACCGGCAGGTGGTCGCTGTAGGTCTTGCGCCACGCGTCGCGCGACAGGCCGCCGAAGTCCGCGCGCACCGCGAACGTCGCGCGCTGCACCTCGGCGAAGTCCTTGCCGACCACGATCTGATCGATCGGGTCGTCGAAGTGCAGGATCGTCGGCTGGCGCGTCGACAGTTCGAGATACTGCAGGCCGCCGCCGGCCTCGAGCAGCTTCTCGGGTTCGTCGCCGTAGGTGCTGTTGAAGTCGCCGAGCAGCACGATGTCGCGATCCTCGTCGCGCCGTTCGCGCAGCGACGACAGCCAGGTGTGCAGGTGGCTGGCTTCGTACCGCCGTTTGGTCAGGTCCTGCGCCTTGCGCCCGGCCTTGAGGTGCACGGTGGTGGCGCGGAAGTCGAAGCCGGTGGCCTTGCTCTTGAACGCGGCGGTCAGCGGCACACGGTGGAAGATCGGCACCCCGTCGATGTCGCGCGGCAGCTGCAGCAGTTCGTCGACGAACAGCAGCTCGACCTTGGCGGTGTCGTAGAGGAAGCCGATCTGCTGGCTGGTCTTGCCGTCGTCCCAGCTGCCGCTGGTGCCGAGCACGAACTGCCAGGTCGGGCCCGCCGCGGCCGTGATCTTGACCAGCGGCGCGTCGCCGCAGATCTCCTGCACGGCCAGCACCGCGACGCCGAGTTCGGTGATCTTCCTGCCGATCGCGGCGTAGTCGCTGTCGTCGCGCGGCGGCAGGTTGTTGCGGAAGTTGCCGTCGGCGCCCAGGAACTCGAGGTTCCAGGTGCCCAGGCGCAGCGACTCGGTCTTGCCCTGGGCGGGCGCGGCCGCACCGAGCAGGGTCAGCAGCGCACCGCAGAGAATGTGACGGAGTGCGAGGGTCATGCGGCTCCTTCGGCGCGCGCCCGGATCGAGCGCATCAGGTCTTGCAGGAAGTGGATGTTGTGGATCGACAGCAGGATGCCGGCCAGCATCTCGTCGGCGACGGCGAGGTGGCGCAGGTAGGCGCGACAGTACTTGCTGCACGTGTAACAGCCGCAGCCTTCGACCAGCGGGCCAGGATCGTCGGCGTATTGCGCGTTGCGCAGCTTGAGCGATGTGCCGTTCGCGCCGAACGCGGTGTGGTTGCGCCCGTGGCGCGTGGGCACCACGCAGTCGAACATGTCGACGCCCTGCGCGGTCGCGGCCACCAGGTCCTCGGGCATGCCGACGCCCATCATGTAGCGGATCTTGCCTTCGGGCAGCGCATCGACGCAGGCGTCGAGCGCGACCGCCATCTGCTGTTTGGTCTCGCCGACCGACAGCCCGCCGATCGCGTAACCGTCGAAGTCCATCTCGGCCAGCGCGGTGGCGCTCTGCCGGCGCAGGTCGGAATCGACACCGCCCTGGCAGATCGCGAACACCGCCTGACCGCGGCTGCTGCCGCCCCAGCGCTCGTGTTGGTCGCGCGCCAAACGCGCCCAGTGCAGCGTGCGTTCGTGCGCGGCACGTTGGTAGTCGGGTGGTGCGTCGCCGGCCGGGCAGTGGTCGAGCACCATCGCGATGTCCGGGCCGAGCTGTTTTTGGAACGTGAGCACCGACTCGGGTGTGCAGCGGTGGGTACTGCCGTCGATCACCGACTGGAAGGTCACGCCGGCGTCGTCGATCTTGACCTTGCCGCCGAGCGAGAACACCTGGAAGCCGCCGCTGTCGGTGAGGATCGGGCCGTCCCAGCCCATGAACTTGTGCAGTCCGCCGAGCCGCTCGATGCGTTCGGCGCCGGGGCGCACGTGCAGGTGATAGCTGTTGGCGAGGATCAGCTCGGCGCCGGTGGCCTGCACCTGTTCGGGCGTGAGACCCTTGAGCGACGCGTAGGTGCCGACCGGCGCGAAGCACGGCGTCTCGAACGTGCCGTGCGGCGTGTGGAAACGACCGCGGCGCAGCGTGCCGTGTTCGGTCTTGACCTGGCCCAGCAACTCGAAGCGGAACGCGCTCATGCGAACGGCAGCTCGCCGTCGCGTCGCGCTGGCGCGGCGTTGGGCAGGCCGAGGTGTTCGTAGGCGCGCGCCGTGGCGACCCGGCCGCGCGGCGTTCTGGCCAACAGCCCGCAGCGGATCAGGTGCGGTTCGAGCACTTCCTCGAGCGTGTCTTCGGCCTCGTCGATCATCGCCGCCAGGGTCTTGAGCCCGACGGGTTCGCCGCGCTGCACCAGCGCGCGCAGCAGCCGGCGGTCGACTTCTTCCAGGCCCAGCCCGTCGATGCGCAACCGCTGCAAGCCTTCTTCGGCGGCGGCGACGTCGATGCTGGGTTTGGCCTGCACCTGCGCCAGGTCGCGCACTCTGCGCAACAATCGCAGCGCCATGCGCGGGGTGCCGCGGCAGCGTTCGGCGCACAGGCTCGCCGCCGCCGCGTCGAGCGTGACGCCCAGGCGTCTGGCCGCGCGCAGCAGGATCTGTTCGATGTCGGTCGCGGGGTACGGCTCGAGCCGTTCGACGATGCCGAAGCGCGAGCGGAACGCGGCGGTCAAGAGACCCTCGCGCGTGGTCGCGCCGACCAGCGTGAACGGTTGCACACCCAGGCGCACGCTGCGGCCGCCGGGACCCGGGTCGAGCACCACGTCGATCGCGTGGTCTTCCATCGCCGAGTAGAGGTATTCCTCGAGCACCTTGGGCAGCCGGTGGATCTCGTCGATGAACAGCACCTGGTCGCGCTGCAGTCGGGTCAGCGTGCCGGCGAGGTCCTTGGGCGCGCCGAGCGCAGGGCCCGAGGTGATCACCACGTCGGTGTCCATGCCGTGCGCGATCAGGTGCGCGAGCGTGGTCTTGCCCAGGCCGGGGGGTCCACACAGCAGCACGTGGTCGAGGGGTTCTCGGCGCGCGCGCGCCGCCGAGATCGCGATGCCGAGGTTGTCGCGGATCTGTTCCTGACCGACGAACTCGGTGAACGAGGTCGGCCGCAAACTGCGGTCGAACTCGGTTTCGGCTGGGTCGGCGCGATCGTGGAAGATCATCGGGCGCGGGATCGTACTTGCGTTCGTGCCGGGATTCATCACGCTGCCCCGCGTGACCGATCCGAGAGAGCTGCCGATCTACGAACTGCTCGGCGAACAGAAACTGACGGCCATCGTCGCTGGCTTCTACCGACGTGTGCCGACCGATCCGATCCTCGGACCGATGTACCCCGAAGGCGACTTCGACGGCGCCGAGCAGCGTTTGCGCTCGTTCCTGATCTACCGCTTCGGCGGTCCGCCGACCTACCTGCAGGAGCGCGGCCATCCGCGCCTGCGCATCCGGCACCATCCGTTCGCGTTGAACCGCGCCGCGCGCGATCGCTGGATGCAGCTGATGATGGCGTCGATCGACGAGCAGCAGGTCGCGCCCGAACACCGCGAGTACCTCGAGCAGTTCCTCGGCGACATCGCGACGTTCCTGATCAACACGCCGGGCTGAGCGTCACTTGCCGGCGGTCTGGGCGGCTTGCGCCTGCCAGCGATCGGCGTCCTCGAGCACGCCGCGCGCCGCGTCACCCTGCAGCCAGCTCCGCGCCGCACCGTCGCCGCGCAGGTAGGCGTCCCAGAACGCGGTCGACAGCGCCAGGATCGCGCGGTGGTGGTTGGAGTTGCGTTTGCCGAAACGCGCCATGTCCTCGCCGCCGACGAACGCCGAGTGTTCGGCGCCGTCGAGCACGAGCTCGTAGCGGTCGACGGTCTTCGGCAGGTTGGCGAACACCTTCTGGCGTGACGCGGCGTCCTGGTTGCCGATCGGCGAGACATCTTCGGTGCCGGTCATGCACAGCCACGGGATCGTGACCTTGCCGAACGCCTGCGAGAGGTCGCCGGCCGCGGGGCTGCTCGGGCTCATCGGCAGCGCCGCGTCGATGCGCGGATCGAGCTGTTGCTGGCCGAGCAGCGGCACGTTCTGGCCGCTCGTCATCTGCGTCGTGAATGCGCCGAACGAGTGGCCGCACATACCGACGTGGTCGAGGTCGAGGCGGCGGTGCAGCGCGTGGTCGTCGATGTCGTTCCAGGTCGTGAGCTGGTCGAGCACGGCGTGCACGTCGAGGCAGCGCTCACGCAGTTCCTTGGCATTGGCCGCGGCCTTGAGGTTCTTCATTCGGTCGCGCAGCGGCGCGTCTTTCCAGACGCCCGTATCGCTGCCCGGGTGCTGCAGGAACACCACGACGTAGCCGCGCTTGCTCCAGTGCTCACCGAGGTACGGGCTGGTGTCGCGCGAACCGCCGAGGCCGTGGCTGAACAGGATCACGGGCGCGGGCGCGGTGTTCGCGGGCAGGTAGACGCGGATCGGGATGGTGCGGTCGCGCGCGGCGTCGCGCACGTCGAACAGCTGGCCTGGTGGCAGCGCGCGGTCATCGACTCGCAGCGGGTGGTACGAGGCGGTCTGTTGGCTGGCGAGCGAGGCCGCGGTCAGGACGGTGACGAGGGCGAAGGTCGGCAGGTGCATGGCGCGGATTCGTTGCGCGGGCGACCCCGGGGACAGACGCGCCACGGCGGTCTCGTTCTGGAACCGCTCGCCGCGCTCACGAGCCGATCGTGACCTGCAACCCCGACGACAGGGTGAAGCCGCTCGGCGAGCTCGCATCGAGGGTCGCGGCCTGCGCGAACACGTCGAGGCCGAGGAACGCGGGGTCGTTGGGGATCGGGATCGGCGAAGAGCCGAAGGCGCCGGCATTGAGCGGCACCAGCACCGCGACGCCGTTGCCGACGCGCAGCGTGCACGTGGCGATCGGTGTATTGGCGCTCTGCAGGCCGAGCAGCAACGCGGCGATGGGCGTCGCCGGAGCGGCGAGACACTCGATCGCGAAGCCGGTGGTGCCCGGTCGCGGCCACGTGTTGGCCGCGAGCACGGGGGCGGCTGCGGTGCAGGCGGCGCCGTAGTCCGCGCTGCGCGCTTCGGCCAGGTCGATCGTGAACAGGGAGCGCTCGTCGCCCAGGGCGAGCCCGTCCGCGAAGGGGAAGCCGACCATGGTCTTGGCGCCGCCGAGCCCCGAGGCGAGCGCGGCGTCGCCGATGGTGAGCTGTGTCCAGCCCGTTGCGGTCAGTTCGTAGGCGTCGAGCGAACGGCCGCCGGCCCCCGAAATCGTCATCACGCAGGTCCCGCGGTTCGCGTCGTAGCCCAGCTGATTGCCACCCGGGCTGGGCGCGGCGACGAGCGGCGGCAGGGGGCTCCAGTCGACGCCGTTCCACTGCCACGCGTCGCTGAGGAAGTTGTTGGGGCCGCCCCAGCCGCCGACCATGACGATGGCGCCGCGATTGAAGTCGAACGTCGCCGACGCGACCGCGCGCGCCGGTGGCGTGGTGTTGGGCGAAGCCTGCACCCAGCCGCCGTTGCGGAAGATCCAGGTGTCGGACGACAGTTGCGAGCTGGCGCTGTTGCCGCCGAACAGCAGCAACTCCCCGCGCGCCCAGTCGTAGGCCAGGGCCGCGCCGATCCCGTTCGTTGGCCCGTTGGTGCTGAGCTGTTGCCAAGTCAGCCCGTCGTAGCCCCACAAGTCGTTGCCGATGGCGGCGGTCGGCGGGTCGAAACCGCCGAACAGATAGGCGAGCTGCTGGCCGGTGCAGGCGCTCGCGGCGTAGCGCGGGGAGGGTTGCAGTCCCGGCAGGGCCGACCAGTCGTCGCCGGTCCAGCGCCACGTGGTCGGCGAGGTCGCCATGCCCTGATACAGCAACAGTTCTCCGTTCGGGGCCGCGAAGAGGTTGCCGTTGCCGCGCTGCATAGGTCGGGTCGGCGCGTCGCGCCGCAGCCAGCGGGTGCCGTTCCAGCTCCACGTGTCGACGATCAGGTCGTTGTCGCTGCGACCGGCGAGCACCGACTCGCCCAGGTGTGCGTCGAACGCGAACACGGGGTTCATGCGCGGTGCAGGACGCAGCGGCGGGGTGGGAACTGCCGCCCACGACGCGCCGTCCCATTCCCACAAGTCGTCGTGCAGCGTGCCGTCGAAGCCGCCGAACAGCAGCGTGCGCTGCCGCTGCGGGTCGTAGGTCATGCCCGGGTCCCACCGGATCGACGGTGCGCCGACGTTGTTGGCGAGCGTCCAGTCGGTGCCGTCCCACTCCCAGGTGTCGCGCAGCTGGAAGGAGGTCAACCCGCCGTAGAGCACCACGCGGCCGCGGGCGGAATCGAAGGACGCGCCGGCGTTGCTGCGCGCCGGGGGCACCGTGTTGGGCGAGCGTTGTTGCCAGGTGCTGCCGTCGAACGTCCAGGTGTCGGCGAGGAACGTGTTGGTGAACGATTGGCCGCCGAACAGCACGAGTTCGCCGCGCTGGCTGTCGTAGGCGAGCGAGAACTGGGTGCGCGGCGACGGCGTCGTCGCCAGGTTGAGATCGCGCCAGGAAGACCCGTCGAAGCGCGAAGTGACGAACTGCTGGTTGTCGTCGCTGCCGACGAACCAGGTGCAGCGATGTTGCTCGTCGTAGGCCAGCTTGCCGTAGAGACCGTTCTGCCGCGGCAGGGCCCGCTGGCGCCAGCTCGTGCCGTCGAACTCGAGGGTTTCGCCGAGCGACCCGAGTCCGATCAGCGCCTGCCGCGCGCTGTCGTAGGTGCCGGTGACGCCGATGGCGTGATCGCGGATGCGCAGGTCCTGGGCCGCGAGGCCTGCCCCCAGGGACAGGATCGCCAGCGCGGAGACGAACTCGAGGTCGGTGTGCATGCAGGCGACTAGCCTAGGCATTTTCGGCCGTCACGTCCGCGCGCGAACCGCTCGTCGGGCGTGTGATCGCGCACATCGAGCGCCATCGCTCAGCGTCCAGCAGGCACGCGGTGCCATTGGCGACCGGCAAGGCGCTGCGCAATCGGCCCTCGCTGGCGGCGGAGTTCGTGCAACTCGTGCGCGAACGCGGCGCCGCGGCTCGCTAAGTTGGCTCCGATGCGCCTCGTCCTCGCGACATTCGTCCTGTCCGCCTGCGCCGCTTCCCCAGCGTCGCCGGACCTCGCCAACCAGGGCTACCGCAAACTGTTCGACGGGGTCGGCCTGTCGGGCTGGCACGGCCAGCGGCACTTCGATCCCTACAAGCTCGCGGCGATGTCCGCAGAGGAGCGCGGCAAGCTGCGCGCCGAGGACGATGCGACGATGGCGGCGCACTGGCGCGTCGAGAACGGCGAACTCGTCAACGACGGCAACGGCGCCTACCTGACGACCGACGCGGTGTTCGGCGACGCCGACTACGTGATCGAGTACCGCACGGTGGCCAAGGCCGACTCGGGCATCTACCTGCGCGGCTGTCCGCAGGTGCAGATCTGGGACTACACCGAGGCCGGCGGCAAGTGGAACCTGGGCGCCGACAAGGGCAGCGGCGGCTTGTGGAACAACGACAAGCACGAGCGCTTCCCGCCGCAGCTCGCCGACAAGCCGTTCGGCGAGTGGAACCGGCTCGAGATCCGGCAGCTCGGCGAGCGCGTCTGGGTCAAGCTCAACGGCGTCGTCACCGTCGACGGCGTGGTGATGGAGAACTACTGGAACCGCGCGCTGCCGCTGCCGGCCAGCGGGCCGCTGCAGCTGCAGACGCACGGCGGCGAGATCCGCTTTCGCGAGTTGTGGGTGCGCGAGATCCCGACGGACGAGGCCGACGACCTGCTTCGCGCGGTGCACGGCGATCAGTTCGTTTCGGTGTTCGACGGCGCGACCTTCGAGGGCTGGCAGGGCGACACCGACAGCTACGACATCGTCGATGGCGCGATCCGGTGCAAGGCCGGCAAGGGCGGCAACCTGTTCACGACCAGGAGCTACTCGGACTTCGCCGTGCAGCTGCAGTTCCTGGTGCCGCCCGGTGGCAACAACGGGCTCGCGATCCGCTACCCGGGCAAGGGTGATCCGGCCTACGCGGGTTTCGAAGTGCAGGTGCTCGACGACTCGGCGCCCAAGTACGCCACGTTGCAGCCGTACCAGTACCACGGCTCGGTCTACGGCATGGTGCCGAGCCAACGCGGTTACCAGCGGCCGGTGGGTGAGTGGAACTTCGAAGTCGTGACCGTGCGCGGCTCGCGCTTCACGGTCGAGCTCAACGGCACGGTGATCCTCGACGCCGACGTCGCCGGGCTGCCGTCGCACCTGCAGAACCACGTCGGCAAGGACCGCACCGAGGGCTTCTTCGGCTTCTGCGGCCACAACGATCCGGTGTCGTTCCGCAACGTGCGCATCGCCGATCTCGACGATCGCCGGTAGTCAGCGCACGATCACTCAGCGCATCGTGAACTCGACGCCGCGGCTGGTCGCGACGCCGAGCGGCGCCAGCGGGTCGAGGGTCCAGGCCTGGAAGAACAGCGACAGGTTCGCGAGCGCCGCATCGTCGGGGATCGGCACGCGCCAGGTCGCGTGCGCGGGGTCGCCCGGGTTGCCGCCGAGCAGCAGCAGGCGGCCGTCGCCGACATCGACGTTCCAGGGCAGTCCTCCGAGCCACTGCAGCGGTTCGATCGAGCGCGTGCCGTAGCCGATGTAGGCGAGCGACAGGCCCTGGCCGGCGGCGACGCCGAGCTGCCACTGCTGGTTGCCGAGGTTCGCCGGCGCGGTGTCGATCACGAACGGTTCGTCGCCGCCGGCGACGCCCGCGCCGAAGACGCGCGGCCTGGCCAGATCGAGACTGCGCAGGCGCGGATGGTCGAACGGTGGCAGCCCCTGGGCCGCGCGTTGGTCGGTGAGCGCGGTGGCGACGAAGTGCTGGATCGTCAACATGTCCTGATTGGTCACGTTGAACTGGTTGAGCGGCAGCAGGAACGGATCGAGGTTGCTGCTGTCGACGCCGCCGCCGTTCATGTAGACGGACAGGGTCGACTTGGGGTCGGTCAGCTGGCTGGGGTCGAGCAACGCCGCGCTCTGGCCGTTGTGGAACAGGCGCGGCCGCAACCCGGCGTTGCGCAGGGTCGGCGTCTTGAACGAGCCGTCGTCGAAGTTGATGTTGCTGACGCCGCCCAGGCCGCGGTCCTCGCTCTTCGGACGCAGGCCGAGGTTGTGGAACTGATCGTCGGTGAACAGACCGGGCGTGTGGCACGCGTTGCAGCGGCCGATGCCCAAGAACAGGATCCAGCCTTGTTGCTGCAGCGGCGTCATCGCCGCGGTCTGGCCGGCGACGTAGCGATCCCACGGCGTGTCGTCGGGGATCAGTACCCGCTGGTAACAGGCGAGGGCGAAGGCGATGCGCGCGGCGGTGATCGCCGGATCGCCGAACGCGGTCGCGAACAGCGACGGGTAGTCGGGGTTCGCCGCCAGCGCCGCCTGCACGTCGGGCGTCAGCGACAGCGCCAGGGCCAGTGGCCGACGCGCCTGCAGCTTCTGCGACACGTCCTGCCAGGTGCGCCCTTCGTGGCCCATCTCGACGGCGCTGAGGATCGGGCCCAGGGCCTGGCTCTCGAGCGCTCCGTTGAACGGGATCAGCGTCTGGTTGGTCTGCGGATCGACGAAGGTCGTGCTGGCGCGGCCGTCCCAGAACAGGTCGGCGTGATAGGCGGCGCCGTGGTTGGTGCCGGCCATGCGCCGCGTCACCTGGCGGCGCAGGCCGAACACGGCGTCGGCCGTGAAAGCGCCGTTGCCGTCCTGCCGCGTCAGGCCCGGGGAGCCGACGATGTCGTCGTCGGTCGCATAGAGGCCGTCGGGACCAGGATGCGGACCCTGCGCCCAGCGCGGGTCGCCGCCGCCGGCCTCGGGCACGTGACAGGTGCCGCAGGCGATCGAGTCGTCGCTCGACAACTGCTCGTCCCAGAACAGGATCTTGCCCAGGATCACCTTGGCCGGGGTCATCGGATTCTGGCTGGGCACCGGCACCGGCGGCAGCTGGTACTGGGCGGTGGCGGCGGCTGCCAGGGTCAGGAAGGTGAGCAGGGGGCGCATCGCGGCGGCCCGAAGTCTACCTCGGGAACCGGCCCTGGCGATGGCCACGGGTGCGGTCTTCGGGATACCCTGTCGCGCCGGCGGCATGAGCACTTCTGGTGATCCGACGGTGCGGAGCGAGGCGAACGACGGCGGCCGCGGGCTTCGGCCCACCTCGGGGCAGACCTGTCTGATCGACGGTCGCGGCCGCATCCTGTGGGTGAACGAAGCCTGGCGTGAGTTCGCCGCGCGGCACGGCGCCGCGCGTTGCGGCGAGGGGGTCGACTACCTGACGGTGTGTGGCGGCGCCGACCGGCAGCGTTTCCCCGAGGCCGTGCAGGTCGCCGACTCGCTGCGGCGTCTGCTCGCCGGGGCGCTCGACTACTTCGAACTCGAGTACTCGTGTCCTACGCCCGAGCTGGAGCGGCGGTTCGTGATGCGGGCCCAGTGCCTGACCATCGACGGGCGTCGTTGTGCGTTCGTGCTGCACGAGGACGTCACCCAGGCCCGTCGCGCCGAGCAGCTGATCCGCGACAGCGAGGCGCGTTACCGACAGCTGTTCGCGGCAGCGCCGGACGCCGTGTTCGTGGTCGGTGTTCGCGACGACGAGTTCGGGCGCATCCTCGACGCCAACGAAGTTGCGATGCGCCAGCACGGCTATTCGCGCGAAGAACTGCTCCGCATGTCCATCGGCGACCTCGACGTTCCCGCGGATGCGGAACGGGTGCGCGGGCGCATCGAGCAGTTGTTCCGCGATGGCTGTGTGGGTTTCGATGTCATGCACCGCCGCCGCGACGGCAGCGAGTTCCCGGTCGAAGTGACGGCGCGGCTCGCGGAACTCGGCGGCAGGCAGGTGATCTTGTCGTTCAACCGCGACATCACCGAGCGGCGCCGCGCGGAAGCCGAGCTGCGCGAACAGGCGGTGCGGCTCGACCTCGCGGCTCGTTCGAGCGAGGTGGGCTTCTGGGACTGGGATCTGGCCACCGACCGCGTGTTCTTCAGCCCCGAGTGGAAGGCGCAGCTCGGTTACGCGCCGCACGAGATCGGCGACGACTTCACCGAATGGCGGACCCGGTGCCACCCCGACGACGTCGGTCCGGCGCTGGACGCGGTGCAGAGTCACCTGCGCGGCGAGATCCCGTACGTGAGCAGCGAGTTCCGCATGCGGCATCGCGACGGCAACTACCGGTGGATCTACTCGCGCGGTCGGGTGGTGCTCGATGCCGTCGGCAAGCCGCTCCGTCTGGTCGGTTGTCACGTCGACATCACCGCCAACAAGCGTTCGGAGCAGGAACGAGCGGCGCTGGCCAGCCGCATCGAGCGGGTGCAACGCCTGGAGGCGATCGGCACGCTGGCGGGCGGGATCGCGCACGACTTCAACAACATCCTGACGGTGATCGCCGCCAACGTCGACCTGGCGTTGCAAGCGGGCAGCGACACCGACCTGTTGGCGGGAGCGCTCGGGGACGTGCGTAAGGCGGCCGACCGGGCCAAGGCCCTGGTGCGGCAGATCCTCGCCTTCAGCCGCAACGACCCGGTCGAGCGGCGTGCGGTCGTCGTGGCGGACTTGCTCGCGCAGGCGCAGCGGTTGCTGCGCTCGACGGTGCCGCAAGCCCTGACGATCGAGGTGCAGAAGGACGGCGCCGTGCCGGACGTGCTCGCCGATGCCGAACAGTTGCAACAGGTCCTGCTCAACCTCGGCACCAACGCCTGGCACGCGATCGGCAACCGCAACGGCAGGATCACGTTGCGGGCGCGGCCGATGACGGTGGCGGGCAGGCAGGGATTCGGCGCCGAGTTGCCGCCCGGCGAACACGCGCTGCTCGAGGTGATCGACGACGGCTGCGGCATGGATGCGGCGACGTTGGGCCGCATCTTCGAACCGTTCTTCACCACCAAGAGCGGGACCGAGGGCACCGGACTGGGGCTCTCCGTGGTGCACGGCATCGTCAAGCGTCACGGTGGGGCCATCGAAGTGCACAGCGAACCGGGGCGGGGTTCCACCTTCCGCGTGTTGCTGCCGGCCGCGCGCGCGACGACGACGACGGCAGCGGCCGACGAATCGCCGCCCGGTGGGGCGGATGAGCGTGTGCTGCTGCTCGACGACGAGGTGGCGCTGTTGCGGGTGATGAAACGCGGCCTGGAGCGCATGGGCATGCAGGTGACGACCTTCGCCGCGCCGGAGCAGGCGTTGCTGGTGCTCGGCGAGGCGCCTTGCAACTTCGACGTCGTCGTCACCGACTACGACATGCCCGGCCTGCAGGGACTGCAGGTCGCCAGTCGGGTGCGCGAACTGCGGCCGGCGCTGCCGGTGATCTTGTGCTCGGGCTTCCTCGAGCCCGAAGTGCTCGAGGCGGCGACGGCTGCCGGCGTGGCGCGGGTGCTCAACAAGCCGTTCGTCGCCGGGGACCTGGCGCGTGTCGTGCGCGAAGTGCTCGCATCGCGCGGCGCGTAGTGGTGGTGGCCGGTTCAACCACCGAACGGTTCAACCACCGAACAGTTCAACCACCGAACATCTGCGTCCACAGCTGGTCGGCGCGCCCCAGTCCGGTGCGGCTGTGGCCGCCGAGCATGTTCTTGTGGTGGCCCGGGCTGTACCACCAGGCTTCGATCGCACCGAGGCCCGTCGCCTGGCCGGCGGCGATGTTCTCGGCGCTGGCGCTGGTGCCGGCCAGGGCGGCGCGGTCGCCGAAGCTGTGTTTGCCGGTCACGGGGGAGGTGTGGCTGAAGAAGCCCAGGCGCAACATGTCGCCGGAGTGGTCGCGCGCGGCGTTGCCGAGCTTCTCGTCGATCGCCAGCAGGCCCAGGCCGAAGGCGTAGCGGATGCGGTTGAGTTGCAAGGTGCCCAGGTACTCCTCGCGGTCCATCGTCGCCCGCAGCGTGGCGTTGTGTTCGAGGGCCTTCTGCTCGCGGCCGGTCATCGGCAGCGCGGCAAGGCACAGGAACTCGAGCTCGGTATCGATCGAGTCGGCGGGCGGCGGGTCGGGTTCCTGGCGCAGGCGGTCGACGATGCGTCGGCCGCCAGGCACCTCGTCGAGCGTATGCACACCGCCGAGGTAGAGATCGAACCAGCCGCGCGCGGCGTCGAGGGTGCCGCGCAGTTCGGTGACGGCTGCGGCGAACGTGGCGTCGGCGGCCTGCAGTCTGGTGGGGCTGGGCAGCAGCAGTTCTTCAAGGCGTTGCCGCCGTGGGTCGATCGCGTCGTGGATCGTCTTCTTGTCCAAGGTCGGGCTGTGGGTCAGCGCCAACGCCTCGCTGCGCAGGGTCTCGACCTCGGCGGCGCCCTTGCGGCCGAGCAGCTCACGCTGGCATTGCGGCACGAGCCTACGCGCCTGCTTGTGCAGACGGTCACGCGCCTTGTCGTAGGTGCGTTGGGCCTCGACGTAGTGGCGGCGCACCAGTTCGAGGGCCTGGCCACGCACCTCGACCGGCCGACCGGTGAGGTCGGCCCAGAGCTGTCGGCCGTCGCCGACCGTGAGATCGCGGGCGGCGAGTCGCGACAGCAGGGTCGACGACGGCACGGGCTCTTGGGCCGCGCCGGTCGGCGTGCCGGTGCCTCGCGCGGCCAGGATGCCGGGCAGACTGGAGGCCAACAGGCAGAACAGGGCCTGGCGACACCGCGGCAGGTTCGGTCGGCTCACGACTTCTTCTTCGGACTCTCGGGCACCGGCCAGTTGGGGTTCTTGTTGAGCCAGCGCTGCCAGTCGGCGAACTGCGAGTTCTGCACGCCGGTCAACTTGGTCAACGTCGTCTGCCACTTCGCCTCGACGGCACGCAGCGTGCGGCGCGCGTTCTGCGGGCCGGAGTCGATCGGTGCGTTCGGGTTGGTGGGGTCGGGCGTGGTCGCGCTCGAGTGCAGGCTGCCCCATTCACGGATCAGCTGCTTGACCGTTTCGCGACGCGGCTTGGCGTCCAGTGAAGTGTAGTTGCCGAGCGCTTCTCCAGCGGCGGCGCGCAGTTCGTCGTGCGGGGAACGCGTGGCCGTGTCGAGCAACAGGTCGACCTGCTTGGGATCCTCGGTGCGACCGAGCGCGAGCAGCAGATGAGCCTGCAGGGGGATCTGGTCCTTGATGCGGGTGCTCTCGTAGGCCTTGGCCAGTTCCTTGGCGCCCTCCTCGCCGAAGTGTGACAAGGCGTCGGCGGTTTCGCGGTACAGGATGTCCTTGTCCGCGGGGCGCACCTTGCCGGTCTTGAACACGTCGCCGAACGCCTTGGCGATCTTCTCCTTGTCCTTGGGATTGCGCTTGTCGGGCTCCTTGGCGAGTTGCTGGATCAAGCCGATCGCCTGGAAGTCGCCGGTCATCTTGCGGTCGCCGACCAGGTCCTTGAGTTCCTTGAGCTGGGCGGGGAGGGCGGGATCGACCGGTGGTACCGGTTCCTGGCCGGGCAGGCGTCCGATGAGGCCGGCCGCCAGGATCACAAGGAGGGTGATGCTGTGGCAACGCATGCGCGAAAGCGTAGCGCAAGCGGCACCGCGCTGCCTGGACGGAGTCCGTTCTGCAGTCCGTGCCGCGATGACGGCGTGACCGTGGCTGACGCGCACCGCCACGTGTGTCGTTGCCAACAGCGAATGCGAGCCCGGGTTGGACAGCCGGCGTGGCATGCGCTACCACACCTGCCCCAAATCGCCTCGACTCGTGCCATCCGTCCTCATCACCGGCGGCGCCGGCTTCATCGGCTCGCACCTCTGTCAGCAACTGCTCGCCGACGGCTGGCAGGTGACGGCGCTCGACAACCTCGACCCGTTCTACGACGTGGCTCTCAAGCGGCGCAACCTCGCCGAGTTGGCGGCGGCGGGCGGCAGCAGGTTCCGGTTCGTGCACGGCGACCTGCGTGACGCCGGCGCCTGTCGCGACGCGGTCGGGGGCGCCGACACCGTGGTGCACCTGGCCGCGTTGGCCGGCGTGCGACCGTCGATCGCCGAGCCGGTCCGCTATTGGGACGTCAACCTGGTCGGCACCCAGACCCTGCTGCAGGCGATCGAGGACCCGTCGGTGCGGTTCGTGTTCGGCAGCAGCTCGTCGGTCTACGGCGGCAACAGCAAGGTGCCGTTCGCCGAGAGCGACCGCGTCGACCGGCCGATCTCCCCGTATGCCGCCAGCAAGAAGGCCGGCGAGGTGCAGTGTTACACGTGGCACCATCTGCGCGGCAACCCGGTGACCTGCCTGCGGTTCTTCACCGTCTACGGGCCCAGGCAGCGGCCGGAGATGGCGATCCACCAGTTCGCCCGGCGCATCACCGACGGTGAGGCGATCCTGTTCTTCGGCGACGGCAGTTCGCGTCGCGACTACACCTACGTCGACGACATCGTCGCCGGCGTGGTCGCGGCGATGCGGCGGGACCGTGGTTACGCGATCTACAACCTCGGTGGCTCGGCGACCACGACGCTGGCCGAACTGGTGCAGCACCTCGAGCGCGCGCTCGGCAAGCCGGCCAGGCTGCAGCGCCTGCCGGACCAGCCCGGGGACGTGCCGGTCACCTACGCCGACGTGACCCTGGCGGAACGCGAACTCGGTTACCGCTGCAGCACGCCGATTGCCGATGGGATCGATCGGTTCTGTGCTTGGTACCGCGCCGAGAAGGCGGCGGGCCGGATTCCATGAGTGCTGTCTTGCCCGACGACGTGAACAAGACTGGTGACGTGAACGGCGCGCGGGTCCTGGTCACGGGCGGCGCCGGGTTCATCGGTTCACACGTCTGCGAACTGCTGACCGGGCAGGGTCGCAGCGTCGTCGTGCTCGACGACTTCTGCACCGGCAAACGCGACAACCTGGCCGGCATGCCCGTCGAGGTCGTCGAGGGTTCGGTCGCCGACCCGGCCGCCGTGGCGGCGGCGATGCGCGGCGTCGACAAGGTGGTGCACCTGGCGGCGCTGCCGTCGGTGGTGCGTTCGGTCGAGGACCCGCTGGCTACGCACCACGCCTGTGCGACCGGCACCCTGAACGTGCTGCACGCGGCACGCGCCGTCGGCGCGCGCGTCGTCTATGCGGGCAGCAGCTCGGCCTACGGCGATCAGGACGTCCTGGCCAAACACGAAGGCTTGCGCGAAGACCCGTTGTCACCGTACGCGGCCGCCAAGTTCGCCGGCGAGCTCTACTGTCGTGCGTTCGCGCGCGTCTACGGGATGCAGGTGGTGGTGACGCGGTTCTTCAACGTGTTCGGCCCGCGGCAGACGGCTGACAGCCCGTACTCGGGCGTGGTCGCGGCGTTCTGCCACGCGCTGCTCAACGGCGTCGCGCCGCGCATCGACGGCGACGGCGGTCAGTCGCGCGACTTCACCTACGTCGAAGACGTCGCCCTCGGCGTGCGCCAGTGCCTGGACGCACGAACGCCTGGCTGCACCACGGTCAACCTCGCCTACGGGCAGGCGACCACGGTGCTGGAGCTCTACGAGCACCTCGCCAGGCTGGCCGCGCCGCACCTCGGCGGTCGTTCACCGGCCGCGCCGGTGATGGCGCCGCCGCGCGCCGGTGACGTGCGTCACTCGCTCGCAGACGTCAGCGCCGCACGGCGGCTGTTCGGTTTCGCGCCGCAGCACGGTCTACAGGCCGGACTGCAGCGCACCTTCGACTGGTACCGGAGCCTCGTCCCCGGAGCATCACGATCATGAAAGGTGTCGTCCTCGCCGGCGGTCTCGGAAGCCGCCTCTATCCGCTCACGAAGATCACCAACAAGCACCTGCTGCCGGTCTTCAACAAGCCGATGATCTACTACCCGATCCAGTGTCTGGTGAACGCTGGCATCACCGACATCCTGATCGTCACGGGCGGCAACTCGGCGGGACACTTCCTGCAGTTGCTGCGCAACGGTTCGGACTTCGGCCTGGCGCGGCTCAGCTACGCCTACCAGGAAGGCGAGGGCGGCATCGCCGATGCGCTCAAGCTCGCGGAGGCGTTCGCCGAGGGCGATTCGATCTGCGTGGTGCTCGGCGACAACATCATCGAGGGCAACATCAAGAAGGCGGCCGACGACTTCCGCCACCAGGTGCAGGCCGGCGGCGGCGCGAAGATCATGCTCAAGGAGGTGCACGACCCCGAGCGCTTCGGTGTCGCGACCGTCCAGGATGGCAAGGTCGTCGAGATCGTCGAGAAGCCCAAGCAGCCCAAGAGCAACCTCGCGGTCATCGGCATCTACATGTACGACCCGACGGTGTTCGAGATCTGCCGCGACCTCAAGCCGTCGTCGCGCGGGGAACTCGAGATCACCGACGTCAACAACGAGTACCTGCGACGCGGCAAGCTGACCTGCGAGGTGTTGCAGGGCTGGTGGACCGACGCCGGCACGTTCGAGTCGCTGTTCCGTTCCGCGGCGCTCGTGCGTGAGTCGGGCGCCAACCGCATGGACGTCTGAAGCCGAGCCGATGCGCACCGACTCGTACCTGGTGACCGGCGCCGGCGGCCAGCTCGGGCGAGCCCTGCTGGCGCTCGCCGGCGACGGCGCGGCGTTGGTGGGAGCCAGCCACACCGAGCTGCCGGTGGAGGATCGTCAGGCGATCGACGCGTGCCTGGATCGTCACCGGCCGCGGTTCGTGCTGCACTGCGGCGCCTGGACCGACGTGGACGGCTGCGAAGCCGATCCGGCCCGCGCCGAACGCGTCAACGCCGAGGGCACCGCCAACCTCGCGTCCGCCTGCGCCGCGCGCGGCATCGGCCTGGTCTACGTGAGCACCGACTTCGTGTTCGACGGCCGGGCCACGACGCCGTATCCCGAGGACGCACCGACCGCGCCGCTGTCCGCCTACGGTCGCAGCAAACTGCACGGCGAGCAGGCGGTGCTCTCGCACGGCCGCGACGACTTCTACGTCGTGCGCACGAGCTGGGTGTTCGGTCCCGGCGGCAAGAACTTCCCCAAGGCCATCCTGGCCCGTGCGCGCAGCGGTCAGCCGCTCGCGGTCGTGACCGATCAGCGCGGCCGGCCGACCTACGCGCCGGACCTCGCGCAGGCGCTGCTCGACCTCTGCGCCAGCGGAGCGCCAGGCGGCGTCTACCACGCCGCCAACACCGGTGACTGCACCTGGCACGAGTTCGCGGTCGCGATCCTCGCCGCTGCGGGACTCGGACACGTGCCCGTGGACATGATGATCGCCGCGACGCTGGCGCGGCCCGCCGCGCGGCCCGCATACTCGGTGCTCGGCACCGACAAGCTCGACCGCGTGCGCGGTTGCGCCATGCCCGACTACCACTCTGCGATCGAACGCTACCTGCAAGCGGAACAGAACACGTGAGCAAGATCCTCGTCACCGGCGGCGCCGGCTTCATCGGCTCGAACTTCGTGCGCATGCTGCTGCTCGGCAGCGACCACGAGATCGTCAACCTCGACGCGCTGACCTACGCCGGCAACCTCGAGAATCTCGCCGACGTCCAGGACAACTCGCGCTACACGTTCGTCAAGGGCGACATCGCCGACGCCGCCGCGATGCAGCAGGTGTTCGCGCAGCACCGGCCCGAGCTCGTGGTGCACTTCGCCGCCGAGAGCCACGTCGACCGGTCGGTGCTCGATGCGACCGCGTTCGTGCGCACCAACGTGATCGGCACGCAGGTGCTGCTCGATCAGAGCCGGGCCCATGGCGTGTCGCGCTTCGTGCACGTCAGCACCGACGAGGTCTACGGCTCGCTGGGTGCCTGGGGCTACTTCACCGAGGACACGCCGATCCAACCGAATTCCCCGTACTCGTCGAGCAAGGCCGGCAGCGACCTGATGGTGCGCGCCGCGGTGCACACGCACGGCATGGACTGCGTGATCACACGCTGCTCGAACAACTACGGACCCTACCAGTTCCCCGAGAAGCTGATCCCCTTGATGATCGCCAACGCGCTCGAGGACAAGCAGCTGCCGGTCTACGGCGACGGCAAGAACGTTCGCGACTGGATCCACGTCGCCGACCACTGCGAAGGCATCAAGGTGGCGATGGAACGCGGCGCGGCCGGCGAGGTCTACAACTTCGGCGGCGACGCCGAGCGCGAGAACCTGTTCGTCGTCAAGGAGATCCTGCGCCTGGTCGGCAAGGGCACGGACCTGATCCGCTACGTCACCGACCGCCCCGGTCACGACCGGCGTTACGCGATGGATTCGAGCAAGGCACGCGCGACGCTCGGCTGGACGCCGCGGCACACGTTCGAGAGCGGGCTGCGTGCGACCGTCGACTGGTATCTGCAGAACAAGGCGTGGTGGGAACGCGTTCGCAGCGGCGCCTACCAGTCGTACTACGAGCAGCAGTACGGCAACCGCTGATCCTGCGGCTTCGTGGCTCGAGTGCGGCGTTGCTCAGCTGCGCGACACATCCTCGCTGCGGCCCGAGCCGAGCGAGGCCTGCAGCGCAACGAGCGTGCGCAGGTCCTCGAGCAACTGCTCACCGGGGCACGGGAACACGTCGCGGTCGTCGATCCAGCGCGCGAACGTGCCGTGCGGCTCGGCGCGGCCGCGAGCCGACGCTTCCTGCGCGGGCACCCGCTCGGACCAGTGTTCGCTGCCCGCCGAAGGACTGCACAGCACTTCGCCGTGCCACGGCCGCATGGTCTGCATGCCGATGTCGTGCGGCCTGATCTCGCACCGGCCATCGGTGCCGTGGGCGATGAGGCTGGTCGCGGCGTCCGGTCCGGTGGTCAGTGTTATCGTCGCGCCGCCGGGCAACTGCAGGGTCACGAGCCGGTTGCCGCGCGGGTCCTCGCGAGCGGCTGACACACGGCGTGCGGGTCGGCCGGTCAACCACGCCACCAGCGGCACCAGCGCCATCGGACTCGCGTGAGCCTGGACATGCAGTTCGGTCAGCGCGCCGATCGCACCGCTCACCAGCAGTGCGCGCAGGTCGTGAAGCGCCGGATCACCGAGCAGCGGCGCCACCAGCCCAAGGTGCACCTCGCCACGTTCACAGGCGGACACCGCGGTGGCCAGGCCGTCGACGTCGTCGGCGGCCGCGGCGTGCAGCAGCACGTGCGCGCTCTGTTCGGCGGCGAGCATGGAGCGTTCAGCCAGCGCCTCGCCCCCGGCGAGCACCACGAAGTCGATGCCGGTGGCCAGCAGTTCGGCGAACGTCGGCAGCAGCAAGGAGACGCCGGTGGCGGCACCAACCGCCGCGAGAGCCCTTGGGTCGTCGTCGTGTAGCGCCACGACTTCGCAGTCGCGCTGCTCCCGCAGGGCCAGCAACTGCGCGGCGCTGACGTGGCCGCAGCCGGACAGTCCTGCGCGCAGAAGGCTCACCCGCGCAGGCTAGCGCGCCGCCGCAGCAGGTCCAGCTGCCCGAACAGCAGACTCAGCGCGGCTTCGGTGCGCAGCGCGTGTGGTCCGCACGACACGGGCAGGAACCCTGCCCCGGTCAGGCGTTCGACCTCGTACGGCAGCAGGCCGCCGTCCGGGCCCAGGCACAATCCGAACGGCGCGTGTGGGCCGAGGGCCAACTCGGCGGTCTGCACCGGCGCGCCGGGGTGGCCGACGAAGCGCGCGGCGGGCAGGGACCAGCTCGGTAGTTCGTCTTCGATCATCGGCTTGAACAGCGGGCAGAACCGCACCCGCGGCAGCTGCGTGCGCCCGGCCTGTTCGAGGCCGAGCAACAGGTGCTCGCGCTGCACCTCGGGACGCATCGCGGTGCTGTCGAGGTGGCTCTTGTCGACTCGCCAGCTGCGGAACAGCACGATCTCGGCGAAGCCGAACGCGGCAGCGTGACCGAGCATGCGCAGCAGCACCTTGGGGCGCGGCACGGCCAGCAGCAGCACGTCGGTGCTGGTCGGCAGGTGCCGGTCCCAGGTGGCGCGCACCACGACCGCGTCGTCGCTCACGGCTTCGACCACGGCGCTGCCGAGCGGACCGTCGAGCAAGCCCGCGCGCAGGGTGTCACCGACGGCGGCGCCGAGCACCGAACGCGCGTGCGCCGCGCGCCGGCCGGTCAGCCTGGCGACGCCATCGGGGTCGAGTTCGCCGGCCTCGAGCAGCAGGAAGTTCACGTCGGCAGCGTAGCTGCGCCGATGGTCGAAACCCGCATCGGTCCGGCCCCGACTTCCGCACGAGGTGTCCGGCCGCGTCGTCGCTACAATGCCCGGCCTTCGATGACTTCCACCCGGCCCCTCGACCTTCCTCCGACGCGCCGCCGGCGCGCCCTGCGGCGCCTGCGCGAAGTGCCCGTGCTGCCGAGCCTGGTGACGCTGGGCAACGTGTTCGTCGGCTTCCTCGCGATGGCGAAAGTGGCGGACGCCTTGCGCCTGGCGCAGCCCGGCGCCCCGTTCGGCGCGGTCGTCGGCATGTTCGAGACTGCGGCGGTGCTGGTGTTCGTGGCGATGCTGTTCGACGCGCTCGACGGGCGCGTCGCGCGCATGACCAACCAGGCGACTCCGTTCGGCGCGCAGCTCGACAGCATGGCCGACATGGTCACGTTCGGCGTCGTGCCGGCGTTCTTGGGCAAGGTGCTCGTCGACTGGCACGCGCAGGTCGACAGCAACAGTCTACTGCCCGTGCATCCCAAGCTGTTCTACGCCGCGGCGGCCGTCTACGTGTTGTGCGCGGCGCTGCGGCTGGCGCGGTTCAACGTCGAGACGACCGCCGACGAAGCCGACCATCAGGAGTTCCGCGGGCTGCCGTCGCCGGCCGCCGCCGCGGTCGTCTGCGGGTTGATCGCGCTGTTCTGCACCAAGGAGGCGGAGGGTTCGGCCGGGCGCGCGCTGTTCTCCGCCGAGCACTACGAACTGATCGTCAAGTCGATGCCGTGGGTGCTCGTCGTGCTGGGGCTGTTGATGGTGAGCCGCGTGCCGTTTCCGCACGCGATGCACACGATCCTGCGCAAGCGCCACAGCATGCCGTTCCTCGCCGGGCTGGTGCTGCTGATCATCGTCGCGGCGATCGAATGGCAGCTCGCGCTCGCGCTGGTGACGACGGGCTACGTGGTGCTCGGCACGCTGCTCGGCGTCTTCCGCATGGTCCTGCGTCGCGGTGACGACGACGACGACGAAGGCGGCGACGAGGAGTTGCCGCTGCGCAGCGCCCCGAGCCGGAACTGAACGGAGTCCGGACAGGTGCGCGAAATCACGGTCCATCTGGGCCTGGGCAGCAACCAGGGCGATCGCCAGGCCAACGTGCGTGGGGCGCTCGAGCGCCTCGACGCGGTGCCCGGCGTGAACGTCGTGCGCGTCTCGACGCTGCTCGAGAGCGAACTGGTCGGCGAAGGGCCGCCGCAGGGCGCGTTCCTCAACGGCGTCGCCGAACTGCGCACGACCTTGTCCGCCCAGACGCTGCTCGAGCTCTGCAAGGCGCTCGAGGTCGCTGCGGGGCGCACGGTGCCGGCGCCGCGAAATCACCCGCGTCCGCTCGACCTCGACATCCTGACCTATGGCGCGCAGCACATCGACCGGCGTGAGTTGGTCGTGCCGCATCCGCGCTGGCATGAGCGTGCCTTCGTCACCGAGCCACTGCAGGAATTGGGAGTCGACTTGCAGGCCTTGGCGTCGCTGCAGCCCGCAGTGGTCCTCGAGGATCCCGCGGCGCTGGCGGCGCGCACCGCGACCTGGCTCGAGGGCGGGTGTCTGGTCGGGTTGGTGCCGACCATGGGCGCGTTGCACGCCGGTCACCAGAGCCTGGTGCGGCGCGCGCGGCAGGAATGTGACCGCGTGTTGCTGACGGTGTTCGTCAACCCGCTGCAGTTCGGGCCCAACGAGGACTTCGCGGCGTATCCGCGCGACCTCGAACGGGACGTCGAACTCGCGCTCGCCGCGGGCGCCGACGCCGTGTTCGCACCGAGCGTCGGGCAGATGTACGACGCGGCCTTCGCCAGCCACGTCGCGGTCGGCGCCGAGGCCGAGGGCATGGAAGGCGCCGTGCGCCCCGGCCACTTCGGTGGCGTGGCCACGGTGGTGGCGCGCCTGCTGGCGATGTCGCGCCCGCACCGGGCCTACTTCGGCGAGAAGGACGCGCAGCAGCTGGCCGTGATCCGCCGCATGGTGCGCGACCTTGGGTTCCCGTTGCGGCTGGTCGGTTGCCCGATCGTGCGCGAAGCCGACGGCCTGGCGATGTCGAGTCGCAACGTCTATCTGGCCGCGGAAGATCGCGCCGCGAGCACGGTCCTGCACCGCGCCCTGCAGAGCGCGCGCCATGCCTTCGCGCGCGGCGAACGCGACCGCGACGCGTTGCTGCAACGTGTGCACACCGTGTTGGCCAGTGAGCCGCGAGCCGCCGTCGACTACGTGGAGTTGCGGCGGGAAGGTGACCTCGCGATGTTGCCCGCAGGTCCGGTGCACGGTGGGCGGGTGCTGGTCGCCGCGAAGTTCCGCGGTGGACAGCGCCCGGTGCGGCTGATCGACAATCTGTCGTTGGTGCCGCAGCCGGAGGAAGCGTGAGCGAGCCCGCGGTCTGGTATCTGCCGGCGCGCGCCAAGCTCAATCTGCAACTGCACGTGGTCGGCCGGCGCGCCGATGGGTACCACCAGCTGCAGACGTTGTTCCACGCGCTCGAACTGCACGATGGCTTGTGGTTGCGGCGCCGCACGGAGCCCGGCATCGGGCTGACCGTGACCGCCGATCAGCCCTCGCTGGCGGTCGACGCCGGCGACGACAACCTCGTGGTGCGGGCGTTGCGCACGTTCGCGTTGCACCACCCGCCGGCAGGCGGCTGGCAGGTGCACCTGCACAAACGCATCCCCGCGGGCGGCGGTCTGGGTGGTGGCAGCAGCGACGCCGCCGCGGCTCTGCGTCTGGCCGCGGCGGCGAACGGCCTGGCCGCCGGCCCCGATCGGTTGCACGAACTCGCGCGATCTCTTGGCGCCGACGTCGCCTTCTTCCTGCGCGGGGGCAGCCAGTGGGGGCGCGGTGTCGGTGACGAACTCGAACCCGCGCAGGTGCCGGCGCGGCACTTCGTGCTGCTGCTGCCGCCCTTCGGTTGCCCGACCGCGGACGTGTACAAAATGTTTGCGATGCGGTGGAACGTCCCATGTCATGGGGATAGCGTCCGCCCATCTACGGCAGCCGACAATTCGGATGCCCAAGGGCGTATGGGGTCCTACCGCGAGTTCTACAACGACCTTCAGCCTGCGGCCGAACTGGTGCGACCGGCTCTGGCCGATCTTCGCCACCGCGTCGTGGCGTGCGGCTTTCCGCAAGTCTGCATGTCGGGCAGCGGATCGACGTTGTTCGTCGCGTGTGACGACGCCGCGACGGCCGCCGCCGCGGCCGGGCTCTTGGAGGAGGAACTGTCGGCCGACGGGGTGCGCGTGCTGGTGACGCGCAGCGCCGCCGCGGGTGGCGTGGGACCCGCGACCGGGTCACCGGTGACGGCAGCAGTGCCGCGAGCAGCAGTGCCGCCAGATGTGCCGGTGCAGGTCGCAGCGCTGGGTGCGGAACCCGGGGGTGGCGCGACCTGACGGCAAGCTCGGCCTCGGGCGAGGGGGTCGACAGGAACGAATGGGGGGCGTGATGCAATCCGACGGCAGACAACACGACAACAGGCAAGGCGATGGCGAGGTGCGGTTCCGCATCACGGAGATCCGCGTCAAGCTCACCGACGACCCGCGCAACAAGCTCAAGGCGTACTGCAGCGTGACGATCGACGACGCCTTCGTGGTGCGCGACCTCAAGATCATCGACGGCGTCAAGGGACCGTTCGTGGCGATGCCGAGCCGCAAGCTCGCCGATCACTGCCAACGCTGTCGCCACAAGAACCACCTGCGCGCCGCCTACTGCAACCAGTGCGGCGGCAAGCTCGACCCCGAACGCGCCCCCAAGGACGAGCGCGGCCGCCCGCGTCTGCACGCCGATCTCGCCCATCCGATCAACGCGCCGACGCGCATCGAGCTGCACAAGGCTGTGGTGCGCGCCTACGCCGAAGAAGCCGAAGCCGCCCAGCAGGCCGGCGCGGCGTACCGGCCCAAGTCGTTCGACGACTTCGACATGCTCAGCGACATGATCGACGACGAGTACCTCGAAGAACTGGAACGGCGGCAGGAGGAGCGTGAACGGCGCCGCCGCGAACAACGCGACCAGGCCGCTGGCGAGGGCCTCGGCGCCAGCGCGCCTTGACGCCAGCCGACTCTTGACGCCAGCTCACACTTGGCCCCAGCCCATCTGGGCGATCGCCGCTGGCCTCGTCGGGCCTGGCGTGCTTGCATGGGCGCGTGGTGCTGCGTGTCGCCATCGTCGGCCCTGGCCGTGTCGGTCGTGCCCTGGGGCAGCGGCTGGCCGCAGCGGGCGTGCACCTGCTCGGCTTCGTCGGGCGCAGCGACGGTTCGGCGGCGTCGGCGGTGGCATTCGCCGGAGCCGGCACCGCGTTGCAGTTCGCCGACCTCGTGCGGGCCCATGTGGTGGTGTTCAGCGTCGGTGATGCCGACCTGGGCGCCGCGATCGCCGCGGCGCAGGCGGCGGCCGGCAATCGCCCGTGCGGGCTGTGGCTGCACACCAGCGGTCGTTTCGATCTGGGCGTCTTCGACGGCGTCCCCGGCATCCGTCGCGGTGCGCTGCATCCGGTGTTGCCGTTTGCCAGCGCCGCGCACGGCGCCGCACACCTCGCCGGCGCGCCGGCCGTGTTGCTCGGCGAGCCGCGTTGCCGGCGGTTGTTGCTGCGTCTGTGTCAGCGCCTGGGCATGGTGCCGGTGTGGCGCGACGGTGGTGACCCGGTGCTCTATCACGCCGGCTGCGCGCTCGCCGCGAACGGCGTCACCGCGCTGTACGAACTGGTGCAACAGTGCCTGGTCGCCGCGGGTGGCCTCGACGACGAAGGTCGACGCCAGGTCGCGGCATCCCTGCTGCATGCGGCGACTGCGGCGTGTGCCCAACGCGGCCCGGTGGCGGCGTTGTCGGGGCCGGTGCGCCGCGGCGACGCCGCCACGGTGCAGGCGCATCGGGCGGCGCTGGTCACGATGCCCGCGGCGTCGATGACCTACGTGCAGTTGATGCGCGTGGCGCTCGATCTGGCCATCGCGGCGGGGTTGCCGGCCGATCGCGCCGACGCCGTGCGGCGCGCGCTCGCCGACGATTCGCGCCCCGCGACTGGCTGAATCCCCGTCCTCCCGCCCATGGCCCAGATCATCGCCAGCATGTTCGCCGAGTCGCCTGGTCAGGTGCTGCGGCAGGCGCGCCGCGCGGCGATGGAAGGCGCCGACTGGCTCGAACTGCGCCTCGATCTGTGGCCATCGGGCCTGGACCTCGCGCCGTTGCTCGAGTCGATCCAGCTGCCGGTGCTGGTGGCTTGCCGAACCCCCGAGGACGGCGGCCAGTTCCGCGGCACCATGGCCGAACGGCGCGCGTTGCTGTCGATGGCGATCGCGGCGGGCGCCGCCGGACTCGACCTCGAGATCGACGAGCCGTGGGCGCCGCCGCTCGGCGGCACGCGCCTGCGGCTGCTGATGCGTTCGTACCACAGCTTCACCGGTGTGCCCAAGGAACTGCGTAGCCTGCGCGATCGCATTCACGGGGCTGGCGGTGCTGTCGCCAAGATCGTGGTCAGCGCGCACGACCTGGCCGATGCCGCGCCGGTGCTCGATCTGCTCGGCTCGACCGACCAGCAGGCGATGCCGACGGTGGCCTTCGCGATGGGGCACACCGCCTGGCCGACGCGAGTGCTCGCCGCGATGCTCGGGGCTCCGTTCGTCTACGGCAGCATCGGGACGGGGCAGGAGACGGCGCCCGGGCAGCTGCCTGTGGCGCTGCTGCGCGGGCTCTATCGGGTGCGCGAGTTGAGCAGCAGGACGCAGCTGTTCGGGCTGCTCGGCAACCCGGCGTTGGCCTCGCTCGGCCCCTGGCTGCACAACCGCGTGTTCCGCCGGCTGGGTATCGACGCGGTCTATCTGCCGCTGCAGACCTATCGACCCGAGGCGGTGCTGGCGATGTTGCCCGCAGACCGTCTGAAGGGGCTGTCGGTCACCGCGCCGTGGAAGGAGACGATGGTGCAGGCGTGCAACCACCTGACGCACACCGCCGAGGCCACCGGCGTCGTCAACACGATCCTGGTCGCCGCGCACGGCATGCGTGAGGGCTACAACACCGATGTCGCCGGCGTGCGTCAGGCGTTGACCGCGGCGGGCGTGGGTGCCGGTGACGGCCGGCGCGGCGTGGTGCTCGGCGCCGGCGGCGCGGCACGGGCGGGCGCGGTGGCGCTGGCGGAGATGGGTTTTGCGGTGACGATGCTCGGGCGCTCGCTCGAGCCGGCGCGCGAGTTCGCCAAGGCCGCCGGCGTGCAACTCGGCAGCATGACGGCCGGCGTGCTCGAGGAGCTGGCTCCGGCCGTGATCCTGCAGGCGACGCCGCTCGGCAGCATCGGTCGCGACCCCGAGGAGCGGCCGGTGCCCGAATACCGGTTCGCGCCGGGCACGGTGGTGCTCGACATGGTCTACCAGCCGCGCTGGACGCGGTTCTTGCGCGACGCGGCGGCGCAGGGGGCGGTGGTGGTGCCGGGCGCCGAGATGTTCCTGCAGCAGGCGGCGGCGCAGGTCGAACTGTTCACGGCTGCCGCCGGTGGCAAGGCGATCGCCGTCGCGACCGAAACCTTGCGCGCATTGCTCGCCGGAACCGCCGTGGGTGATGCTGCCCGGGTCTCGTAACCCGCTATCTTTCCCGGCGTGATGGAACCGACCGACGAAGCGCTCGAGCAGACCCTGCGCGATGGTGACGACGAGGCGATGGCGACCCTGTTCGAACGGCTGCGCGAGCGGCTGCAGCGCATGGTGCATTTCCGCCTCGATCCGCGTCTGGTCGGTCGCATCGATGCCGAGGACGTGCTGCAGGAGGCGTTCCTCGAGGCCAAGAAGCGCCTCGGCGCGTTCCGCGGCGACGACAAGCCGTTCTTCGTGTGGATGCGCCTGGTGACCCAGCAGACCATGGTCGACCTGTTCCGCAAACACGTCGGCGCCAAGATGCGCGCAGCCGGCCGCGAGATCGCTGCGCCCGCGAGCGGCGCGCTGTCGGGGTTCTTCGTCGGTCACCTGACCTCGCCGAGCCAGGCGGTGTTGCGTGAGGAGGTGCGGCAGAAGGTCGAGGCGGCGCTGGCCAGCATGGACGAGATCGACCGCGAGGTGCTGCTGCTGCGTCACTTCGAGGAGCTGTCCAACAAGGAGGTCGCCGCGGTGCTCGGTATCCAGGAGAACGCGGCCAGCAACCGCTACGTGCGCGCGTTGACGCGGCTCAAGGGCCTGCTCGGGGACTTCGCGTCGTGAGCGACTCCTCGTCGCTCGACGACTCGATCGATCCGATCGATCGGTTGACGCAGGAGTTCCTGCATCGGCGTCGCGCCGGCGAGAAGTTGGCGGTCGAAGCGTTCGCCGCTGCCCACCCCGAACACGCCGCGATGCTGCGCGACCTGTTGCCGACGCTGCTCGCGCTCGAGGCCGCCAAGCAGGAGCGGCAGAGCTCCACGGGCGGACAGCGTCACCCGGTGTTGCCGCCGCTCGAACGGCTCGGCGATTTCCGCATCGTGCGCGAACTCGGCCGCGGCGGCATGGGCGTCGTGTTCGAGGCCGTGCAGGAGGCGCTCGATCGCCGCGTCGCGCTCAAGGTGCTGCCGCAGGCCGCGCTGCTCACCGAGCGACAACTGTCGCGGTTCCGCCGCGAAGCGCACATCGCCGCGCAGCTGCACCACAGCAACATCGTGCCGGTGTTCGGCAGCGGCGAGAGCGACGGTTTCCACTGGTACGCGATGCAGTTCATCGCCGGCCAGAGCCTCGATCGCTGGCGCGAAGAAGAGGCCAAGGCGCCGCCCGCCGGCAGCGGCGCGTGGCGCAACCGGGCCCGTTTCGTGGCGCGGCTCGGTGAGCAGGCGGCATTGGCGCTGCACCACGCGCACGGTCACGGCACGCTGCACCGCGACATCAAGCCGGGCAACCTGCTGCTCGACCGCGACGACAACGTCTGGGTCACCGACTTCGGTCTGGCCAAGGCGCTCGAGGAGGAGGGCCTGACGCACTCGGGTGACCTGCTCGGCACGCTGCAGTACATGGCGCCCGAACAGTTCGCGGGCCAGTACGACGTGCGCAGCGAGGTCTACGCGCTCGGCATCACGCTCTACGAACTGCTGGCGCTGCGTCCGGCTTACGCGGCGAAGACGCGCAGCGAACTGCTCGAACACATCCGCACGCAGAGTCCCGCCGACCTGCGACGTTTGTGCCCGGAGTTGCCCGAAGACCTGGTGTTGGTGGTCGAACGCGCGATCGCGCGCGAACCCGGCGACCGTTATGCGGATGCGGGCGCGTTCGCCCAGGACCTGCAGGCCTACCTCGAGGACCGACCGATCGCGGCGCGGCGCCAGGGTTCGATCGGCCTGGTGTGGCGCTGGTGCCGCAGGAATCGCGCGATGGCGACCTTGGCGGCAGCGACGCTGGTGGCGGTGGTCGGCGCGGCGATCACGGGCTGGACCGCCTACGTGATCACCGACGACGCGCTCGGCAAGGCCAAGTCCTCGGCGACGGAGGCGCAGCAGCAATCTGACCGTGCCGAGGCGAACCTGCGCCTGTCGCTGTCCGCGTTCACGGACGTGTTCGACGCGCTGGTCGGTCGCGATCGGGTTCTCGCGCTCGAGGAAGATCCCGACACGGGCGAGGCGATCGTGGTCACCCCGAGCGTGCGCCCGCAGAACGTGGCGCTGCTCGAGAAGATGCTGAGCTTCTACGACGCGTTCGCCTCGCAGAACCAGGACAGTCAATCGCTGCGCCTCGACACGGCGCGCGCCTACCGGCGCGTGGCGGCGATCCAGGGCCGCTTCGGCAAGCTCGACGAGGCCGCCGCCGCCTATGAGCAGTCGCTCGATCGCTACCAGTTCGTGACCGAGCGCGACGTCACCCGTGAGATCGCTGCAGTGCAGGTCGACTACGGCCAGCTCGAGCAGCGGCGCGGTCATCTGGCGGAGGCCGGGCAGCGGTTTCGCCGCGCGCTCCAGCTGCTCGAGGCCGAGCAGTTCGGCGACAGCAAGGCCGTGCGCTTCGAGCGCGCCGAGGTTCACTTCCTGTTGGGTCGGGCCGTCGAGTTCCGGCGCCGGGGACCCGTGCCGGAGCAGTCGCCAACCAGCCCGCAAGCGCGGGTGCGCGAGATGCGCGAACTGGTCGATGCCGCGCGCCGGCACCTCGACGCGGCGCGAGAACTGGTGCAGTCACTGCTGGAGGAGGACGCGAGCAATCCCGATTTCCGAGCCCTGCAGGCGCGCATCCTGTGTTTCGACGGACAGCCCGCAGGTCGCGGAGATGCGCGGGATGACGGGCAACGACAACGCGACCTCGACGGTGGCGTGGCGATCTTCCGCGACCTGATCACGAGGTTTCCCGACCACGAGGAGTACCGCCTCGAGCTGTGCAACGGACTGGCTGTCGATCTGCGCCGCATGCTGCGCGGGGGTCGTTCGCGGCCGGACATGGCCGCGACGGTGGCGCCGGAGATCGACAAGTTGCGCGAGGCCAAGCAGCATGCCGAGGTGTTGCATGGCAAGCAGCCCGACTACACCGAGTACAAGGCGCTGTGTAGCCGCGTCTCTGCGGGCCTCGGCCTGCTGCTGCGCATGCGTGCCGCCGGCGAGAGCGGTGCCGAGAGGGACGCGACCCGCGCCGAGGCGATCGCCGAACTGCGGGACGCGCTGCGGTTCGACCAGGTGGACGAAGGCCAGGGAAGATCGCGCGATCCGCGTGTCCAGCAACAGTCGCTGACGGTGCGCTTGTACCTCGCTGCGCTCCTGGCTGATCAGGGGGACCTGTCGGCAGCTCGCCAGGAGATGACGGTGGTGCTCGATCTTGTGGAGGCAACGGTGGCCGCGACACCACCGGATCGGCCGGCGCGCGTGGACCCGCAATTCGTGAACCTCGGGCAGCGGCTGGTCGAGCGGCTCGCCAGTCCCGAACTCGCCAGGCGACTCGAGGCGCTCAAGGCGAAGTTGCCGGCTCCGGAACGGCCGGGCGATCGGCCGCGGCGGCGTTGAGGGTGTGTGGCGACGATGCGGTGGTGTCCGGCAAGACGCCATGGCTACGCGGAGTGGTCGCTCCCAGGGGCTGGTCATCCGCCCGGGCGCTGGGGCTTTACAGGAGCTTTCGCCAGGGGAGCATGGAACCCAAGTGATCCTGTCCCCCGTCCAAGCACGGGCGACTGTGGGTCGTCCCTGATTCCCACCTTGCCGTTAGAGGGCTCCCCATGCGCACTTCGGTCATTCTCAGCCTCTCTCTGTCCCTGCTCTCCGGCCTCGCCGCCCAGTCGCCGTTGGCCACCGGCCTCACCGCCAACAACCAAGGAAACACGGGCGGTGGCCTCTATTTCGACCTGCAGGTCAACAGCACGGTCTCGATCACACAGATCAACTCGTGGATCGGTTACACGCAGTCGACGACGGCAGGCAACCTTGCACTGGAGTTGTGGCTCGGTCCGTCGACCTACATCGGCAACGTGACCAACGCCTCGCTGTGGACACCCGTCGCGACCGCGACAGCGACCGGCTACACGCCGATCGCGAACACCTACCAGAACCTGCCTTTCATGTTCACTTCCCCCGTGACGCTCGGTCCGGGGACGTACGGGGTGGCGCTGAAGTCGCAAACCGCAGTGACAGCACCGGCTGGCACAGTTGCCTGGAGCCACGGGTACACGAACGGACTCACCTGCACGAGCACGTCGATCCCGGGCAGTTGCACCAACACCGTGCACTCGACGACCGAGATGACGATCCGCGGTGGCGCGGCGCAGAACGCGTTCCTGAGCGGCGGTGTCTTCCAGCCGCGCATGTGGGCCGGCAGCCTGCACTACACCAACGGCGGCACGCCGATCGCAATCGCCGCATGGGAGAACTACGGCGACGGCTGCAACAAGGGGCGTACCTCGTTTCACGAGCTGTTCCCGAACCCGATCGGCTGGGATCTGTCGGGGCAGACCGGCGTGCCGACCACGGGCACGATCACGCTCGGCCTGGGTTCGGGTTACACCGTGACGTCGGGCGGCTCGCCGTTCACGCCGCCGAGCCCCACCGCGGTCGCGGCGGTACTGGCCAGCGGCAACGAGACCTTCCGGGCCTCGACCGTGCTCGGTGGTCCGCTCACGGTGCCGATTCTGTACCCGGACGGCACGGCAATCGGTTTCGCCGATGACCTCGAGATCTGCACCGATGGCTACGTGACGCCGATCCTGAGCGCGGCTCCGGTCAGCAATCCGCACGCGGCGCCAACGGTGGCCGGACTCTATGCCGGGGAACCTCGGTGGGCGCCGTACTGGAAGAACATCGATCCGTTCACGATGGGCAACATCACCGTCGAGCTGACGGCTGCCAACGACCTGGTCGTGTCCTGGAATGGCGTCGCCGATCCGACCGGCGCGACCACGCCGTATTCGTTCCAGATCGCCTTCCTGGCGACCGGCAGCGTCGAGTATCGCTACGACGGCAACAACCCCGCTGGCGGTGGTGGTAGCTACCCGATCGTCGTCGGCTATTCGACCGGCCACAACGCCCTCGTCAACGAGATGGACCTGTCGCTGGCGCTGACTACCGGCTTCCAGACCAGCATGGTGGACAGCCAGGAGTTGACGCAGATCATGAGTGCGCGTCCGCGGCTGGGCACCACGCCGAACTTCGTCGCCGAGAACGCGCCTGCCGGTACCTTGTTCGGCATCTCGCTGATGAGCTTGCTGCAGATCAACCCGGGTGTGTCGCTCGCAGGCTTCGGGGCCCCGGGCTGCTTCCAGTACCAGGGCGCTGAGGTCACCCAGGCGATCTTCGTGGTCAACAACGGCAGCTTCGTGCAGCCATTCCCGATCCCGAACAACATCGCCTTCAACGGCATCATCGTGCTCTCGCAGTCGGCTTGCCTGACGCCCGGCGCCAACCAGCTCGGTGCGCTGTTCTCGAACGGCACGCGCATGCTGATCGGCTCGCTGTAAGCCTGAGCTGCAAACGCCACGACGAGGCGAGGTCGCGAAAGCGGCCTCGCCTCGTCGCGTACGGGGCACGTTGGTGCTGGCGCTCGCGTCGCTTCGGGGATCTGGTAGCGGCATGAACCGACCCCGACCGTGCCGCTGCGTGCACCTCGCCTGTGTTGTCTTCGCCGGGTGCGCGGCTGCGCCGGTGGCGCCGCCGCCAGCCGACTGGCAGGTCCTGGTGGCACCGACGCAGGCGAGCCTGCGCGGCATCGCTGCGGTCGACGCGCAGACGGCCTGGGTCGCGGGCAGCGGCGGCACGCTGTTGCGCACCGTCGACGGCGGGTTGTCGTGGCAGGCAGTACCGCCGCCGGACAGCGCGTTGTGCGACTTCCGCGACGTCGTCGCTTTCGACGCCGACACCGCAATTGTGATGGTGGCCGGGGCGCCGGCCCACGTCTGGCGCACCGACGACGGTGGCCGCAGCTGGCAGGTCGTGTTCGCCGATGCGCGGCCGGCGGCGTTCTTCGACGCGATGGCGGCGTGCGGTGAGCACGTGGTGCTGTTCGGCGACCCGGTGCAGGAAGGCTTCTACGTGCTCGAGAGTCACGACGCAGGCCGAACGTTCGTGCCGATCGGTGCCGACGTGATGGTGCCGACGGTTGCGGGCGAGGCGGGTTTCGCGGCGAGCGGCACGTGTGTGGTCACGTTCGCCGATGGTGGGTTCGGCATCGTCACCGGCGGGGGCGCGGTGCGGTTCGTGCGGCGCAACCCGCGCGGCTCGTTCGCGGTGCGCCTGCCGTTGGCGAGCGGCGCGGCAAGTCGCGGGGCGTTCAGCGTCGCCTTCGACGCGGCGGGTTTGCGTGGGGTCGCGGTCGGCGGCGACTACGCCGCGCCCGAGCTTGCGGCGGGAACGGCCGCGATCACGCACGACGGTGGTGAAACCTGGCGAGCCGCGGCAGCGGGCCCGGACGGTTACCGGTCGGCCGTGCTCTGGTTCGACGACGGCGGCGTGTTGGCCGCCGGGCCTTTGGGCTGCAGTTGGTCGAGGGACGGTGGTGATCACTGGTTGCCGTTCGGCGAACTCGGCTGGCACTGCCTGACCCGCGCCGGGCACGCCGTGTGGGCTGCCGGTGCCGGCGGTCGCATCGCGCGTCTGATCGTCGCCGATGCCCGTTGAGCGATGGTGCTTTCGGAGCGACCGTTCGGTTAGGCTGGCCCGCACAGCATGGAAGACGTCGCCCTGCACGCTTCGTTTGCCGCTCGCACGCCCAACGACCTCGAACTCGGCCCGGGTGAGTTGCACGTCTGGGCGGTGCCGCTGAACGGCGAGCCCGAAGCGTTCACGGGTCTGCTGTCGCCGGCCGAACGGCAGCGCCTGGACCGGTTCCGTTTCGCCGATCACCGCCGCCGCTTCCAGATCGGCCACGGCTCGCTGCGCTGGATCCTCGCCGGCTACCTGGGCACGACGCCCGAGACGATCGAGTTCTCGCAGGGCCCTCGCGGCAAGCCGTACCTGGCACAGCCGGGCCCGTTCTTCAACCTGTCGCACTCGGGCAAACTCGCCATGGTGGCCGTCGCCGGCAGCGAGGTCGGGGTCGACGTCGAGAAGGTGCGGCGCCTGGACAGCCTGACGCCGATCGCCAGGCGGCACTTCTCGGCGCGCGAGTTCGCGGCGCTCGACGCGCTCGACGGCGCGGCGCGCGAACTGGCCTTCTACCGCTGTTGGACGCGCAAGGAGGCCTACATCAAGGCGCTCGGCGAGGGCTTGTCGATGTCGCTCGACTCGTTCGAGGTCAGCCTCGGTGAGCAGCCGAGGTTCGAGGCCTGCCACGACGGCGAAGACCCGACCCGCTGGTCGCTGATCGACGTGTCACCGGGTCACGAGTTCGTCGGCGCTGCGGCGTTGCGCGGCCAGGGATTCGCGGTGCGGCGGTTCTTGTTGCGTTTGAACTGAGGCCTGCGGAACGGGCTAGCGCGCCTTGACCTTGAGCGTCTGACCGACGAAGTCCAGCAGGCCGCGCAGCGCGTCGTAGTCCGGGTGCCGCAGGCGCACGTAGGCGTTGGCCATGTAGCCGCCCTCGACGCCCTGGGTGCGGGTGCCAGCCGGTGGCAGGTGCATGTCGATGATCGCGTCGCCGCAGCGCTGGCGCACCTGCTCGACACCTTCGTAGGCGCTGATGGTGCCGTCGCGGTCGGGGCGCAGCGCGATCATGCCGGCCGCATACTTACGCGACGGCTTGAACGGCACCTTCTCGTGCACGATCGCGTGTGCCCAGGCCGCGTAGAGATCGATCTCGTTGGCGGAGCTGTAGAGATCCCAGACGCCGACACCCGGCGGCCGGCAGCCGATCTCGGAGAACTTCAGGCCCTTCTCGCCGAAGAACCACTCCATGTGTGTCGCCGAGGTCCAGATGCCGAGCGCGTCGATCACCTGCTGGCCCATGCGCTTGACCTCGCGATAGCTGTCGACGCTGTCGAGGCGGTTGGTGCAGACGATCTGCGGCGAGATCCAGCGCGTGCGCATCGCCTCGAGCACGTTGGGGTAGTAGTGGCTGGCGAAGTCGAGCACGACCTTGCCGGCGACGGTGACGGTGTCGTAGAAGCCCTCGTGGCCCTCGAGGAACTCCTCCATCGCCACCTCGCGGCCCTGTGGCACGCGCAGTTCTTCGAGCGCCGCGGCGAGTTCGGTGTCGTCGTTGACCTTCTTGGTGCCCGAAGCGCCGGCGGCGTCGAGCGGCTTGATGATCAACGGAAAGCCGGTCGCCTGCGCGAACGCCACCGCCTCGTCGTTGCTCTTCACGCGCGCGCTCGCCGCGCAGGCGATGCCCGCGGCGCGCACCGCGTCCTTCATCGCCGGCTTGTCGCGGCACAGCCAGGCGGTCTTGCTGGTGGTGCCGTGGATGTGCAGACGCTCGCGCACGTGGGCCGCCGCCAACACGTGAGCCTCCACCGTCGCCTCGAGGCGGTCGACGCGCGCCTTCTGCGACAGGCGTTTGACCGCCTCACCGAGCGCGTGCTCGTCGACCACCGATCGCACGCGTTCGAACTGGAACAACCCTTCGCGCAGTTCGCGCGGCAGCGCCTCGAGCGGCCGTTCGCCGATCGCGGAGATGCGTGCTCCTGTGCTCAGGAGGCCGCGCAGGAACTCGCGCTGGTTGGCGGGGAAAGCTGGCTCGACGAGGACGACGTGCATCCCGGCATGATGCCCCGCCGGTTGGCGCGTGCCAACGACGACGTGGCGCTCAGCTTCACTTGCCGCCGGCGCCGATCATGCTGCGATACAGTTCGACGTACAGCGGCCCCTGCTTCTGCCACGAGAAGTCCTGCTGCATGCCGTTCTTGATCAGCTGCCTCCAGCCCTTCTGGTTGCGCCAGTTGCGGAACACCCAGTCGAGCGTGCCGGACAGCGCATGGCTGGAGTATTCGAGGAACGGAAAGCCCGTGCCCTTGCCGGTGCCCGGATCCCACGGCTCGACCGTGTCGGCGAGACCGCCGGTGCTGCGCACCACGGGCGGGGTGCCGTAGCGCAGGCTGTACATCTGGTTGAGCCCACACGGTTCGAACCGGCTCGGCATCAGGAACACGTCGCTGCCGGCTTCGATCCAGTGCGCCAGTTCGTCGTGGAAGCCGCGGTAGATGCCGACCTTGTTCGGCCAGGTGTCGCGCAGCCACTGGAAGTACTTCTCGTGTTTGTCCTCACCCGAGCCGAGCACACACAGACGCATGTCTTCGCGCTGCAGGAACACGGGGATCGAGTCGCTGAACAGCTCGAAGCCCTTCTGCGAGGTCAGCCGCGAAACCACGCCGAACACCGGTGCGCGCGGGTCGTACGGCAGCTGCATGCGCTGCAGCAGCGCCGCCTTCATCTTCTGCTTGCCGCTGGTGTCTTCGGCGGAGAAGTGGTGCGGCAGCAGCGGGTCGGTGGCCGGATCCCAGTCGCCGTAGTCGACGCCGTTGACGATGCCGATCAGGTCCTTGCTGCGCGTCTGCAGCAGTTCTTCGACGCCCATGCCGTACTCGGCGGTCTGGATCTCCTTGGCGTAGGTGATCGACACCGTCGACAGGCGGCTGGCGTGCAGGATGCCGGTCTTCAGGCACGAGAACCGGCCGTCGCGCAGGTCGCCGTGGTGCAGGTGTGCACGCTGGTCGCCCAGGCCGATGGCGTCGAGCTGGCTCTCGGGGAACACGCCCTGGTAGCCGATGTTGTGGATCGCCAGCAGCGTCTTGGTCTGGTGGAACAGGCGGTCCCACGCGTAGACGGTGCGCAGGTAGAGCGGCAGCAGACCGGTGTGCCAGTCGTTGCAGTGGATCACGTCGGGCGACCACTGCAGCCGCTGGCAGGTCTCGAGCACGGCGCGCGACAGGAACGCGAAGCGCACCACCTCGTCGCCGTCGTCGGTGTAGAGCCCCGGGCGGTGGTACAGCTCGGGACAGTCGACGAAGTAGACGGGCACGTCACCCTTCTGCCGCTCCGTCCTCGCCGCGTTCGCGGGCATCGTGTTCGGCAACATCGCCGTCCGGATCGAGAAGCGCATCGTGCGGCTCGGGAACCGCACGTCGATCGCCGACGCGCCCGGCAGCGGTGTGGTCTGCAGCCCGCTGTCGATGATCTTCTTGTAGAGCGGCACGAACACCCGCGTGTCGTGGCCGGCCTGACCGAGGAAACGAGCGAGGCCGGAGGTGACGTCGGCGAGTCCGCCGGTCTTGGCGAACGGCGTGACCTCGGAGGCGCACAAGGCGAGGCGCAGGGGGCGCATGGCTCTGCAGCGTAGGGAATGGGCAGGCGCCGACAATGCTCGTCGGAACGGAATCGGGCCGTGGCACCGCGCTGGCGGTGGCGGTAGCTTTCGCCGGTTCATGCTGCACGTCGTCTTCGCGATTCCGTTCGCCAAGGAGAACACGCTGCGTTTCGCGCGCGCCGTGCTCAGCCTGCCCGACGTGCAGCTGACCGTGGTTTCACAAGACCCGCGGGAGCGCTTTCCCAAGGACCTCCTGGGCCAACTGCGGGGCTTCCGTCAGGTCGCCGACGCGATGGACGAGGGCCACCTCGAGGCCGGCGTGCGCGCGGTGGTCGCCGCGCACGGTCCGATCGACCGCCTGCTCGGCATCCTCGAGCCCCTGCAGGAGCCGCTGGCGGTGGTGCGTGAGCGTCTGCGCATCCGCGGCATGGACAGCACCAGCGCCCGCAACTTTCGCGACAAGGCGCGCATGAAGGACCTGTTCGCCGCGCACGACATCGGCTGCGCGCGGCACCGCCTGGTCGATAGCGCGACGGCGGCGTTGCAGGCGGCGCGGCAGATCGGCTATCCGTTGGTGGTCAAGCCGCCGGCAGGGGCCGGTGCCAAGGCGACGGCGCGGTGCGCCGACGACGACGAACTGAAGATGGCGCTGGCCAGCGCGCCGCCGCGGCCGGGGCGCGAGGTGCTGATCGAGGAGTTCGTGCAGGGGCGCGAGTTCTCGTTCGACTCGGTGACGCTGCACGGTCAGCACGTTTTCCACAACATCTGCTGCTACCATCCGACGCCGCTGGCGGTGATGGAGAACCCGTGGATCCAGTGGTGCGTGGTGCTGCCGCGCGACCTCACCGGCCCCGAGTTCGCCGACATCCACCGCACCGGCCCGCGCGCGCTCAGCGTGCTCGGCATGTGGACCGGCATGTCGCACCTGGAGTGGTTCCGCCGGCCCGACGGGTCGATCGCGATCGGTGAGGTCGCGGCGCGGCCGCCTGGCGCGCAGTTCATGACGCTGATGAGTTACGCACACGGCGTCGACATGTATCGCGTGTTCGCCGAGCTGATGGTGTTCGAGACCTTCACGCCCGCGCCCCGCCGGTTCGCGGTCGCGGCGGCCTACCTGCGCGGCCAGGCCGGCGGCCGCACCAACGCCCGCATCGCCGGCGTGCGCGGCGTCGAGGCCCTGCGCGCCGAACTCGGCGACAGCCTCGTCGAGTTGCGTCTGCCCGAGAAGGGCGCGGCGGTCAACACCAGCTACGAGGGTGACGGTTACGCGATCGTGCGTCATCCCGACACCGAGTTCGTCACTGCCGCTGCGCAGAGGATCGTCAAGTCGCTGCGCGTCGACGTCGACGCCTGAGATGCGAGAACTGCGATTGCCGCGCCACACCGCCATGCCTTCCGAGCCATGAACGTCGTCTTCCTGAGTCCGGGTTTCCCCGCCGAGATGCCGCTGTTCGTGCGCGGCCTTGCAGAGGTCGGCGCCAAGGTGTTCGGCGTCGGCGACCAGCCCGCCGCGGCGCTGCCGGCCGAGGCGCGGCAGGCGCTGTCGGACTACCTGCAGGTGCGTTCGCTCAGCGACGAGGACGCGATCGTCGCCGAGTTGCGGCGGTGGTTGCGCGGCCGCAGCGTCGACCGCGTCGAGTGTTCGTGGGAACGGCTCATGTACCTGGCGGCGCGGTTGCGCGCCGAGTTCGGCGTGCCGGGCATGAACGTCGAGCAGACCGCCGTGGTGCGCGACAAGGAGCGCATGAAGGAGGCGGTCGAACGCGCCGGTCTACGGGTGCCGCGCCACGGCCGGGCCCGCAGCCGCCACGAGGCCTGGGCGGTGGTGGAGAAGGTCGGTTATCCGGCGATCATCAAGCCGATCGACGGCGCCGGCAGCCAGAACACCTTCCGCTGCAACGACGCCGCCGAGTTCGATGCCGCGCTGCAGAAGACCCGCGAGGTCGTCGAGGTCTCGGTCGAGGAGTACATCGAAGGTGAGGAGCTGACCTACGACACCGTCTGTGCGGGCGGCGAGATCCTGTTCGAGAACGTCTCGTGGTACCGCCCCAAGCCGATGATCCTCGCGCAGAACGCGTGGATCTCGATGCAGAACATCGTGCTCAAGGACATCCACGCCGACTTCCCGCGCCCGGGCGTCGAGCTCGGTCACGGCGTGTTGCAGGCGCTCGGGTTCGAGTACGGATTCACGCACATGGAGTGGTTCCGCACCGCCAGCGGCGAGGCCGTGTTCGGCGAGATCGGCGGCCGCCCGCCCGGCGCGCGCCTCGTGCACGCGATGAACTACGCCTACGACCTCGACCTGTTCAAGGGCTGGGCCGAAGCCGTGTGTCACGGCCGGCTCAGTCAGGACACGACCCCGAAGTACAACGCGTCGATGATCTTCAAGCGGGCGCAGGGACCGGGCAGCGTGGTGCGTGAGCATCGCGGCCTGCGCGAACTGCTGGCGCGTTACGGCCAGCACGTCGCGACCATCGAACTGACGCCGATCGGTGAACCCAAACGCGACTGGCGCAAGGTGGTGGTGGGCGACGGCTGGATCGTCGTGCGCCACCCGGATCTGCAGATGACCCTGCAGATGTCGGAGGCGTTCGTGCGGGATCTCACCGTGGTCGCCGGTTGAGGTGATCGCCGGTCGAGCGCCTGTGTCGGCAGAGAACCACTGCGCCCACGGTTGCGGCGGCGCCGTCGGAAAGCCGCAGCGACGGTTCGCGAGGGCTGGGCCTGGTCCGTAGACTGCGCCCTCCGACGAGCCATGACCAAGACCCATGAGGCGCGTTTCTCGCTGGTCCGCGCCGCCAGCCTGCTCCTTCCCCTCGCTGCCCTGCTCGCGCCCGTCCAGGCGCAGGCCCACAAGGAACTGGGCCGGATGTGGACCTTCGAGGCCGCGCCGGTCGGCTGGTTCCAGCAGGCCTACGACTTTGCGCCGACCGACGAATGGCTCGAACGCGCCAAGCTGTCGTCGTTGCGCTTTGGCCGGGTCGCTGACAACGGCGACGTGCGCTTCTTCTGCTCGGCGTCGTTCGTCAGTCCGCACGGGCTGATCATGACCAATCACCACTGCGCCCGCGACGTGATCGTCGCCCTGCAGGGTGACGCCGATTGGCTCAAGGACGGCTTCTACGCCGCCAGCTACGAGAACGAACTCAACGCCCCGGGCTTCATCATGACGCAGCTGCTGACCCAGCGTGACGTCACCAAGGAGGTCGCCGAGAGCAGCCAGGAGCAAGTGCTCGCTGCGGCCAAGACCGCGTTTCCCGACCAGCGCCACGAGATCATCGCGCTCTACCAGGGCGGCAACTACCAGCTCTACAGCCACAAGGTCTACTCCGACCTGCGCCTGGTGTGCGCGCCGCATGGCCAGAGCGCGCACTTCGGCGGCGATCCCGACAACTTCTGCTATCCGCGCTGGGGGCTCGACTTCACCTTCCTGCGCGCCTACGAGGGCGGCAAGCCCGTCGACAGCAGCGCCAACTTCTTCACGTGGAAGACCGAGGGCGCCAAGGAAGGCGAAACCGTCTTCGTGACCGGCAACCCGGGTCGCACCGGCCGTCTGCAGACGCTCGCGCAGTGCGAGTTCCTGCGCGACCACCTGCTGCCCAGCCGCGTCGCCGCAACCGAGCAGGCGCTCGTCGATCTGAACGCCAAGGCCGCCGAGAGTGCCGAGAACGAGCGCAAGATGCGCGCCGACATCCTGCGCCAGGAGAACACGCGCAAGGCGCTGCAGGGATACCTCGACGGTCTGCGCAACCCGCGCATCATCGAGATCAAGCAGCGCGCCGAATCGGCGCTGCGCCAGGAGGTCGCCAAGCATCCCGAGCTGCAGCAGAAGTACGGGGACACCTGGGACAAGATCGCGGCGCTGCAGAAGGAGAAGGTCGCCGCTCTCGATGACAAGGAGAAGACGGCTGAGCTGGGGAGGCAGGAGGCTGCGCTCAACAAGCGCGTCGGCGAAGCCGCGTTCGCCGTCTACGGCAACTCGATCCCGCCCGACGCGACCATGTCGCTGCGCATCAGCGACGGCGTCGTCAAGGGCTACCCGATGAACGGCACGCTGGCGCCGTACTTCACCACGCTCTACGGCCTGTTCGCGCGCCACCACGAATTCGGCGGCAAACACCCGTTCGATCTGCCGCAGATCTGGCTCGACCGCGAGAAGCGACTCGACCTGGCGACGCCGTACAACTTCGTCGCCACCTGCGACATCATCGGCGGCAACTCGGGTTCGCCGATGATCGACAAGGAGCTCAACGTCGTCGGCCTGATCTTCGACGGCAACATCGAGATGCTCGGCAACAACTACGTCTTCGACGACCAGATCTCGCGCACCGTCTCGGTGCACCCGGCGATCATCATCGAGGCGCTGCGCAAGATCTACGACGCGGGCAAGCTCGCCGACGAGCTCGAGCGTAAGGGTTAGGTCGAGAAGACCGGCGCGGTGCGAGCGTGGCGAAGTGGCGCGCGCCGCTACTTCTCTTCGCGCCAGCGCAGCGTCACCGTGACCGGCTCGGTGCCGACGTCGACATGGTCGGGCTCGAGCACGACGCCCTTGCGGCTGGCCGCGAGGCGATGGCGGCCGGGACCGATGCCGCGCACGGTGGCTTCCTTGGTCAGGTCGCCGACGCGGCGCTGCAGGGCGCTCGAGCCGAACATGTAGCCGGCGTTCACGGCGTCTTCGCGTTCGAGGTTCTGGTCGACGAGGCTCACCGTGCAGTTCTTGGGCAGGGCTGCCATGCCTTCGGCGAGGCGCACGGTGACGTTGGTGCCGGTGGGTAGCAGCACGTCGACGAGCACTTCGTCCTCGAGCTGCACGTGCTGCACCACCGGCGCGGCATCGCCGGCGGCGACGACGACGGTGTAGCTGCCGCGCGGCAACTGTTCGCCGCGATAACCTTCGGGGTCGGGCGCGCGCCACGGTTCGAGCTGGCGGAACCACTTCTCGCCGTCGCGGCGCGCGGCGAACTGGATGCCCTCGCGACGACCATCCTCGCGGCGCGCGCGATACCGCATCGTGCCCTGACGTGGCACGACGAAGTCGATGCCGGTCGCGCCGGGCGCCACGTCGCGCTCTTTGGGGTCGCCGCCGGCGCTGATGGTCACCGTCGTCAGGTAGGTGGGTACGGAGAGGGTGTATTGGCCGGCGTCGTCGGTGCGCGCATTCAGCTGCAGCTGGGGTTTGGTGACGTAGACGCTGCGTTTGGTGGCGGGGCTGCCATCGTCGAAGCGCACCATGCCCGTGATCGGGGCCAACTCGGCGGCCAGCTGCACCACGACCTCGACCTCGGTGTCGGCCGTGACCGTCACGCTCTGCCTGGCCGTGAGCCGCTCACGATGCTCCTGCTCGACCCACCGGAACGAATCGGGCAGCACCTCGAGCGCGACCTCGCCGACCTGGGCCTTCTCGATGCGGAACTGGCCCTCGCCGTCGGCCTGCACCCAACCCTCGCGCGACGGCCCCTTCCAGCGAACGCTGCCGCTGCTGGGTTTGCCGCCCATCGTGAACGTGCCCACGATCGTGCCGACGCTGCCCAACGGGGCCTTGGGTTCGAGCACGATGCGCAGCGGCGGCGCGTCGGCCTTCGCCTCGAACGGCGTGCCCCAACGCAGTTCGCCGGTTGCCTGGTAGTCGTCGTGCCAGGCGCGAACCCGACCCTTGCCGCCCGGCGGCAGGCCGGTCAGTTCGAAACGGCCCTGTGCGTCGGTGAGGATCGAGCCGCGCTCGGTGCGGTTGCTGGAGACGCGCGTCTGCGCCGGCATGCCTTCGAGGTCGCGGACTTCGCCGCCGTCACCGCTGATGCGCACACCTTCGATCGGTGTTCCTGCGGGTGTGCACACCGTGCCGCTCAGCGACAGCGCGCGCACGAGCGGCAGCTCGAGTTCGGTGATCGCCTGCCGTTCGATGCGGAACACGCTGCGGCAGTAATCGTCGAGACCGAGTTCCATTGACAGCAGTGCCGTCGGGTCCTCGGGCGGCAGCACCAATGCCTCGAAACGACCGCCGGCCCCGGTCTGCGCAACTTCGCGGTTGCGGCTGCTGAGTTTGGCGCCGGGCAACGGCACCTTGGTGTGCAGGTCGATGCAGCGGCCCGTGACCATCACCCCGCGCCGCATGCGGAAGACGTTGTCGACAGGTTCGCCCTTGCCAGGCAGACGCAGGCGGAAGTCCTGCACCGGATAGCCATTCGCCGTGATCAGGAAGTAACAGTCTTCGCCGCGCGGCACGTCGCCGAGCGAGAACGCACCGTCGGCGGCGCTGGTGGCCTTGTCCGGCTCGCAGCCCTGGCAGGCGCCGTGCGTGCGCTGCAGTTCGGCGCCAGCGATCGCCGCGCCACTCTCGTCGTCGACGATGCGGCCCTGCAGCGTGCCGACCCACGGCAGCTTGACGGTGACCTCCTTCTGCCGTTGCCAGTCGGTCTGGCGATGCCGGCCGTCTGCCTCGACGCGCAAACGCACCGGCTTGGCCTTCTTGTCGACGGCGATCGGCAGCGTGCACCAGCCGTCCTCGGCGGTGCTGATCTTGTTCATGGCCGGTTCCCCGATCGACTGCACCGTGGCCACGATGGGTTGGTCGTCGGCATCGACGACCCGAAGGCGCATCAGCGGCGCGCCGGTCGCTGCGGCAGCTTCGCGCTCGACCGTCGCTGCCGCGTCGCTGCTGGCCTCGGCCGCGGTCGGTTGCTGCGTGGTCGCGCTGACCGCATCGTGAACCTGGGAAGTCGGCCCTTGGTCCGCTGCGATCTGCGCGCCAGATTCTTCGGTGGGCGGCGGGATCGGCACCGTGTCGCTGGCGAACACGCGCCACAGCAGCGCGGCCACGGCGGCGAGCACGGCCAGGGCGAGGATCGTTCCCAGGGCGCGGCGAGGCATCGCGAGAGTGTCGCCGGTCCGCCGGGGGCCGTCGAGGGCCAGGGCGAAGTCCGTGCTCAGCGCCCGGCGAGATCCGAGTCGAACACCCGCACCGCCTTCCAGTTGGCCTTGTTCTCGGCGATGAACAACACGTGCGCCGGGGCGGTCTGGTAGGCGTCGTGCGCGGCGCGATCGACGAAGAACACGTGCAGCGACACGTCGTAGCCTTGGTCGTTGACGTCGCGCTGCAGGTCGGGGGCGCGTGTTCCGGCCGCGAACCAGGTGATGCCGGGCAGCTGCGCGAGCCGCGTGTAACAGGCGTCGACCAGGGTGCGACGCGCCTGGTCGCTGTTGTCGTTGAGCGTGAAGTAGACGTCGTGGCTGAGGCGGGGTGTGGCCGTGCGGTCGGCTGGGTTCATGGCGCAGCAGGCTAAGAGGAGGGTGAGGGCGACGGCCAGCGCGGCGGTGTGGCGGATGGGCATGTTCGTGATGACAGCGGCGATTCGCGGGATGGCAAGCGCCGTGGGTGCCATGATCGCGTGTCGTCGAGCGCGCGGCGTCTGTGGCGGACCGTGCCGGTGCGCGTCAGCGACGGCGCTCGCGAGCGATGTCCAGCAAGGTCGTGGCATGCTCCGGCCAGTCGCGGGCTACGCTGTCGCCGGTGCTGGCGAGCCATTGGTCGGGCAGCGATTCGCACGATTCGATGGATCGCCGAGGCGCGGTGTGTTGTCACTCTTCGCTTCCATGGCGGCGCTTCTTCCTGCGCTTCTGCTCGAGCTTCTTCACAGTGCGCAGCGCCTCGTTGAAATGCTGCTCGGCGGGAGTTGGCAGGGCGTGCTGCTCAGCAGCGTAACGCTCGTATTCCAAGGTGGCCCGGGCGATGGCGTCGTCGTGAGAGATCGACCCCGCGTGGTTCAGGATCTCTCGATCCGACAGCTTCAAGAAGTCGTCTAGCTTGTTGAGCCAATCGGCCATGTGCATCGGCCGGCGGTTCATGGCCTGTAGTTCCGCGAACTCCAGGTAGGCGTTGACGATCCTGTTGAGTGCTTCGATCTCTTCTGCCTGAAGGTAGTTCTTGGCGACCCCGACATCGGACTTACGTACCTTCCGGCCGGTCCATGAAGTCATTCCCATGTTCGGCTTCTTGCTATCGGCGCGGCGGGAGATCACCTCTGCTGCAGTTTGGCCGTGTGCTGCCCAGTGCATCTTGTTCTGCACAGTCTTGAAGAACAGCTGGGAGGCCTCGGCGCGTGGGTCGTAGTCAATGCTCGTGGCGTAGATCTCAAGCACCTTCTTGTAGAAGACTCGCTCCGACGACCGGATGTCGCGGATGCGTGCGAGCAGTTCGGAGAAGTAGTCGGGGGAGCCCGGCGACGCAGGGTTCTTGAGGCGTTCGTCGTCGAGCGTGAAGCCTTTCTGCAGCAACTCGGTCAGGCGCGTTGTGACCCACTGGCGGAACTGGGTGCCACGTGGCGAGCGGACGCGGTAGCCGATCGCGAGGATCGCAGGGAGTGAGTAGTGCTTGAGCAGGCGTTGCACCTGCCGACCACCCTCCCGGCGAACTTGTAAGTAGGCCTTACAGGTTGCTTCATGATCGAGTTCGCCGTCGGCGTAGATCTCGCGCAGATGGATGGTCACGTTCTGCGGCGTGGTCTGGAACAGGTCGGCGATCTGAGCCTGAGTGAGCCACACGGTCTCGCCGTCGAACCGCACCTGTAGGAGCGTGCTTCCGTCGTCGGAGCGGTAGATCAGGAACTCGCCGCGTGGGGCTGGAGGGCCGGAGTCTGTCATGTCGAGACTCCGACGATGTGTTCCGGGGCCCGGATGCCGAGTGTGCAGGCGAAGCGGCTGGTTGCGCGCACCGTTGTCAGCGTCGACTCGTGGTGAGCCGAGTCGGTCCGGGAGCTCGTGGCATCGGAGATCACTTCGTGCCGAGCCTGCGTTTCCGTTGGCGGCATGGCTACCCCTTCGCCGCCGGCTCCCCGTGCTTGTGGAACATGTACGCCGCGAACGCGATCCCCGCGACACTGAGCGTGTAGAACGCCGGATACGCGATCACGTGTTCGAGCCAGATCAGCCAGAACTGCTGCTCACCCGACCCCGGCACCAGCCGCGGGTTGAACTGCAACTGCGTCAGCGGGTTGACGATGTCGCGGATGCTGCTGATGTCGAGGCTGGTGCCGAGCTGGTGGTCGCTCGCGTACTTGCTGAACAGCGCCGCCGGCAGGCGCGCGGCGACGGTCGCCAGCGACAGGCCCAGGAACAGGCTCGCCAGCGAACTGGCGTGGCGCGCGACCAACAGGGCCATCGCCAGGCCGGCGGGCCACAACACGCGGTCGATGCCGACGGGCTGCACGACGGCGGCGGGGGCGGCGCAGGCCTGCATGCCGAGCCAGGTGGCGATGCCGGTCCAGGCAAACAGGATGGGCAGCACGTAGCCGTTGGCGGGGCGCCGGTCGCCCAGCAGGATCAGCACCGTCGCCCACAGTGCCGCGAAGGCCAGGAACGGCAGCGGCCACTGCCAGCCGGGGGCGGTGAAGGTGCTGGTCTCGAACGCCACGACGCTGACCTCGAGGGCCGCGCCTTCGAAGCCGGCGTAACCGTGCTCGGTGACCAGGGTGCGTTCGGCCGGGCCGAGCAGGCCGTGGGCCAGGGCCAACGCGGCGATGGCCAACAGGCTGATCGCCGCCGGGCGGCGCCATGGGGGCAGGGCCAGGCCCAGGGCGGCCAGCAGGAAGGCCAGGACGAGCAGCAGCGCGAGCAGTAGTTCCATGCGGTGAGGCGCGGAACGGCGGTCCGCCGACGGGTTTTCGCCGCAGTGGCGCCGCAGAGCCAATACTTTTCCCCAGGCCGCACTTGTCCAGGGGGGGGACCGTCGCTACCTTCCTCCGCCTTCCAAGAGCGAAGTGTATGACCAAGCAGAAGACAAAGAAGGCGGTGGTCAAGCGCATGAAGCTGACCAAGACCGGCAAGGTCAAGTTCCGCCACGCCTACACGTCGCACCTGATGGTGCGCCGTAGCACCAAGCGGAAGCGCCAGTTGCGGGCCAAGGGCCTGTGCAAGGGCCTGATCGCCGTCAGCATGGCCGAATTGCTGGGAGGGAGGTAACCCATGTCACGCGCAACCAATGGTCCCGCCACGCGGCAGCGCCGCAACCGCGTGCTCAAGCGCGCCAAGGGCTTCCGCCAGGGCCGCCGCAACCTGTTCAAGCAGGCGATCGTCACCGCCCTGCGCGGCGACTCGTTCGCCTTCGCCGGTCGCCAGCAGAAGAAGCGCCAGTACCGTTCGCTGTGGATCGTGCGCCTCACGGCCGCGGTCAAGCCGCACGGCCTGCGCTACTCGGCGTTCATCCACGGCGTGCAGAAGGCCGGGATCAAGCTCAACCGCAAGGAACTCAGCGAGCTGGCGATCCACGATCCGCAGACGTTCGCGAGCATCTGCGAACAGGCCAAGGGCGCCCTCGTCTGAGCGACGAACCTTCGTGACGGCCGCCGGCAGGCGCCGCGACGAAACCTGACGGCGCTGGCGAGATCCGGCGCCGTTTTGCTGTACCGACCGTGATTGCGTTACGAACCTGCAAGCGGGTCCCCCCGACCTGCGCATGACCATGGACCCCACCGCGCAGCGCGCAGCGTGGCTCGCCGCGATCGAGGCGGCGGGCGATCCCAAGGCCCTGGCCGACGTCGACACGCGCCTGTTCGGCGCCAAGGGCGAAGTGCTCGACTTCGTGCGTTCGGTCACGAGCCTGCCCAAGGAGGAGCGGCCCGCGTTCGGCAAGCTCGCCAACGCGATCAAGCAGGAGGTCGAGCAGGCGCTGGCGGCGCGGCGCGAAGCGTACGCGCATGCCGAACTGCAGCGGGAGTTGGCGGCGACCGACTTCGATCCGACCGAGCCCGGACCGCGGCCGGCGCGCGGCGCCTTGCACCCGATCACGATCGTGCAGAACGAGCTCGTCGACCTGTTCACGAGCATGGGCTTCGTCTGGGAGGACGGCCCCGAGATCGAGTCGGAGTACTACAACTTCGACGCGCTCAACATCCCCGGTGACCACCCGGCGCGCGAGAGCCAGGACACGTTCTGGCTCAGCGACGGCAACCTGCTGCGCACCCACACCTCACCGGTGCAGGTGCGCACCATGCAGCGCCTGGCGAAGAACGGTTTCCAGCCGCCGCTCAAGGTGATCGTGCCCGGCCGCTGCTTTCGCTGCGAGACCGTCGACAAGAGCCACGAACACACCTTCTACCAGATGGAAGGGCTGGTCGTGGACAAGGACGTCAGTGTCGCCAACCTGATCCACACGATGAAGACCTGCCTGCGCGTGATCCTCGAACGCGACGTGCAGGTGCGGTTGCGGCCCGGGTTCTTCCCGTTCGTCGAGCCGGGCTTCGAACTCGACGTCAACTGCCCGTTCTGCAGCGGCAACGGCTGCTCGGTGTGCAAACAGTCCGGTTGGATCGAGATCCTGCCGTGCGGCATGGTGCACCCCAACGTGCTGCGACAGGGTGGCATCGACGCCGAGCAGTTCACGGGTTTCGCGTTCGGCATGGGCCTGCAGCGCGTGGTGATGCTGCGTTACGGCATCGACGACATCCGTCAGTTCATGGGTGGCGACCTGCGGTTCGCGCAGCAGTTTCCGGAGGTGCCGCGATGAAGCTCTCGCTGCGTTGGTTGCAACGCCACGTCGACCTGTCGGGCATCGAGCCCAAGCAGATCCTCGCCGACCTGACGATGAGCACGGCCGAGATCGAGGGCCTGCAGCGCTTCGGCGAGGGGCTCGAGTGCCTGGTCGTCGGCCACGTGCGCACGCGCGAGAAGCACCCGGACGCCGACAAGCTGTCGGTGTGCCAGGTCGACCTCGGCCACGAGAACGGCGGTGTCGCGCAGATCGTCTGCGGTGCGCCCAACGTCGCGGCGGGCCAGCGCGTGGTGGTGATCCGCCCCGGCGACACCTTGCCCGCGAGCGGCGGCAAGGGCGCGCTCAAGATCAAGGTGGGCAAGATCCGTGGCGTCGAGTCGCACGGCATGATCTGCTCGGAGGCCGAACTCGGCATCTCCGAGGACAGCGACGGCATCCTGACGTTGCCCGCGGACACGCCGATCGGCGCGCGCTTCATCGACGTCGCGCCGGTCCAGGACTGGGTGCTCGAGATCGACAACAAGTCGATCAACCACCGCCCCGACCTGTGGGGGCACTACGGTTTTGCGCGCGAACTCGCCGCGATCTACGGGCGCGAACTGCGGCCCGCGGCGCTGCCGCAGGCGTTGCCGGCGGACGGCAACAAGGTCGCCATCGAGATCGCCGACGCGGTGGCGTGCCCGCGCTACTGCGGCCTGTTGATCGACGGCGTGACGGCCGGCAAGTCGCCGTTCGAACTGCGTTGCCTGTTGGCCGCGGTCGGCCAGCGCGCCATCAACCTGCCCGTCGACCTGACCAACTTCGTGATGCTCGACCTGGGCCAGCCGATGCACGCGTTCGACGCGCGCCACGTCGGCGACGGCCCGATCATCGTGCGCCGCGCCAAGGCCAAGGAGAAGCTGACCACGCTCGACGGTCAGGAGCGCAAACTCACCGAGCAGGACCTGCTGATCTGCTGCGGCGATCGCCCCGAGGCCCTGGCCGGCGTGATGGGCGGTGTCGGCACGATGGTCGATGCCGACACCACGTCGCTGTTCCTCGAGTCGGCCAACTTCCAGGCGGCGACGATCCGGCGCACCAGCATGCGGCTGGGCCTGCGCACCGACGCCAGCGCGCGCTTCGAGAAGGCGCAGGATCCGGCCAACGCCGAGCTCGCGGTGCATCACTTCGTGGCGTTGCTGCAGCACTACTGCCCGACCGCGGTCGCGGCCGGGCCGCTGCTCGATCCGGCGGGGTTCGCCTACGCTGGCAAGCCGATCGTGCTGCGCCGCGCGCGCCTCGCGCACAAGCTCGGCATCGAGCTCGAGGACGAGCAGGTGGTGAAGATCCTGACCTCGCTGCAGTTCGAGGTGAAGGTCACCGCCGAAGGCTTCACGGTCTTGCCGCCCAGCTTCCGCGCCACCAAGGACATCAACATCGAGGACGACCTGATCGAAGAGGTCGGCCGCATGTTCCGCTACGACAACATCCCCGAACGACCGCTGGTCGGCACGATCGTGCCGCCGGCGCGCAACGAGGAACTGTTCCTGGTGCGGCGCCTGCTCGAGGTCGCCTGCACCGAGCTGGTGTTCGCCGAGGCCTACAACTACAGCTTCGTGCCGGACGCGGTGCTGCAGGGCTGCGGCGCGATGGAGCAGGCCTACGTGACGGTCAAGACGCCGGTCGCGCCCGAGATCAGCCGCATGCGCCGGCACGTGTTGCCGAGCCTGCTGGCCAGCGTCGTCGGCAATCTGCGTCAGCACGCCGAGGTGCGCCTGTGTGAACACGGCAAGGGGTATCACCCCGAGATGCACGGCGACGGCAAGCTGCCGCACGAGGTGCGTGAGGTCGCGTTCGTGATCAGCCGCCGCGACGGGGAGCACCCGTTCGCGGTGCTGCGTGAGGAGATCGCCGCCCTGCTGCTGCGCCTGGGATACCCTGCCGAGATGGCCCGCGTGTGGCACGGCAGCGACCAGCCGTGGGTGCATCCCACGCGCGCCGTGGCGATCGATCGCGACGGGTCGCCGTGCGGCTACGTCGCTCACCTGCACCCGGGCGTGGCGCGCGGCATGGGTCTGCCCGTGACGACCGCGATCGCCTGCCTCGACATCCGCGCGCTGCATGCGAACGGCCGCCGCATCGCCAGCTACCGCGCCGTGCCGACCTTCCCGCCGCTGCCCGTCGACGTAGCCCTGCTGGTCGACGAAGCGCGCACCGTGCACGAGGTCGCCGAGTTCCTGCGCGGCGTCGGTCGCAAGCTGGTGCGCGACGTGCAGCTGTTCGAGGTCTACCGCGGCGAACGCCTGCCCGCGGGCAAGAAGAGCCTGAACTTCACCGTCACGCTCGGCGCCGAGGACCGCACGCTCGACGACAAGGACGAGAGCAAGTTCCTTGGCAAGGTGCGTGAGCAGGCGGTGAGCATCGGCGGCGAGTTGCGCGGGTAGTCCCGTGCACGTGCACCTCATCGACGGCACCTACGAGCTGTTCCGCAACTACTACGCGGTGCCGGGCGCGCGCGACGACGCCGGCCGCGAGGTCGCGGCGACGCGAGGTGTGCTCGCCAGCCTGATCGCGCTGCTGCGGCAGGACGAGGTCTCTCACGTCGCGGTGGCGTTCGACACGCGCATCGAGTCGTTCCGCAACGAACTGTTCGCGGGCTACAAGACCGGCGACGGCATCGACCCGGACCTGTGGGCGCAGTTTCCGCTGGTCGAAGAAGGTGTGCGCGCGCTCGGGATGGTGGCGTGGTCGATGCTGGAGTTCGAGGCCGACGACGCGCTGGCCGCGGGCGCCGCGCGCTACGGCAACGATCCGCGCGTCGAGCGCGTCTGGCTGTGCACGCCCGACAAGGACCTCGCGCAGTGCGTTCGTGGTGAACGCATCGTCGGCCTGGATCGCCGCCGCGAACTGGTGCTCGACGAGGCCGGGGTCGTGGCGAAGTTCGGCGTGCAGCCCGCGTCGATCCCCGACTACCTCGCGCTCGTCGGCGACGAACAGGACGGCATCCCGGGGCTGCCGAAGTGGGGGAGCAAGGGCGCCGCGACGGTGCTCGCTCACTACGGGCACCTCGAGGCGATCCCCGACGACCCTGCTCAATGGGCCGTCACCGTGCGCGGCGCGACCGGGCTCGCTGCGGTGCTCGCCGAACATCGAGCCGAGGCCATGCTCTATCGTCGGCTGGCGACCCTGCGCACCGACGTGCCGTTCGTCGAGTCGCTCGACGACCTGCGCTGGCGCGGTCCCGCGCCGCAGTTCGAGGCCTTCTGTCGCGCGATCGGGGCCGAGCGTCTGCAGGATCGCCTGCCCGAACCCAAGACCGGGTAGCCTTCGGCCGTGGCCCGCATCGCCAGCTTCCCGCCGATCGTCGCCCCCGGCGCCACAGTCTTGATCCTCGGCAGCATCCCGGGCCAACGTTCGCTCGCCGCCAACGAATACTACGCGCACCCCCAGAACGCCTTCTGGCGCATCGTCGGCGCGATCCTCGGTTTCGACGCCGCGCTGCCGTACGCCGAGCGCACCGTGCGCCTGCAAGACGCCGGCATCGCCCTCTGGGACGTGCTGCAGTCGTGTTTGCGCCCCGGCAGCCTCGATTCCGCCATCGACCGCACTTCGGCCCTGCCCAACGACTTCACCACCCTCCTGGCCAAGCATCGCGGCATCGGGCGCGTGCTCTGCAACGGCGGCACAGCCCACACCCTGTTCCTGCGCCGCGTCGTCCCCACGCTGCCTCACGCCGATCGCCTGCAGATCGTGCGCCTACCCTCCACCAGCCCCGCCCATGCCGCGCTGACCTTCGCCGACAAGCTGACCGCGTGGCGGAGTTGCGTACCTCACCCCAGCCGCGCGGTGAGGTCGCGCACGAAGCGCGCCGTGAGGCCCCACAGGGTGTAGTCACCGATCCGAAAGTGTGGGCTCGTGGAACCGCCGTGTCCGGTGTTGTTGATGCGCAGCGGTCGACCGCTGGCCGTGGGCGGCGCAGCGCGGTCATGCCACAGCGAGTCGTCGCGCAGCGCGGCGAGCGGCACGCGCAGCAGGGCGGCGACCTCGCAGAGTTCGGGGACCAGCGGCACGGGCAACATGCGAGCGATCAGGCACTGCACCAGGATGCCGGAGGAACTCTCGCGCGGCGGCAGGCTGCCGAGCACGGTCAGCGCGCTGGACGCGACGCCGATCTCCTCGCGGCACTCGCGCAGCGCGGTCTGCAGCGGCGACTCACCATGATCCGCCATACCCCCAGGGAACGCGACCTGGCCGGGATGTTGGCGCAGGTCGTCGGGTCGGACCACGAACAGCACGTGGTCGAGATCGACCTCACTGCCGCCGGCGACGATCGGGCACAGCACGGCCGCGTGGCGCAGCGTCGTGGGGTGCCAGTCGCCGACCGGGTCGAGGCGCGCGCGCAGCAGTTCGTCGAGAGTGTCCATGGCCGCAGGAACGGTGATTACACTGCCGGCCCGCCGCGACCAACCGCAAGCTCGCCGATGCCCTACATCCAGCAAGTCTCCGACGAACAGGCCGAAGGCGACTGCCGCCGCCAACTCGATGCGGCGCGTGCCCGCGCCGGCCGGGTCTGGAACATCGTGCGGATCATGACCCCCAACCCGACGGTGCTGCGCGCGTCGATGGGGTTCTACGGCGCGCTGATGCATGGCCCGTCACCGCTGTTGCGCCATCAGCGGGAACTGCTGGCGGTGGTGGTCAGTGACGCCAACGCCTGTGTCTATTGACTGCGCGCCCATGCCCACGACCTCCGTGCCGAGGTCTCCTGGCTCGCCGACGACGCCGAACGCGACGCCTGGGTGCAGGCGGTGGCGGCGAACTGGCGAACGGCCCCGCTGGCTGACGCCGACCGCGCCCTGGCCGAATTCGCCGACAAGCTGACGCGCACGCCGGCGGCGATGGACGAAGCCGACGTGATGGCACTGCGCGCGGCGGGCTTCGGCGACGTCGCGATCCACGATGCAACGCAGATCGCCGGCTACTTCAACTACATCAACCGCGTCGCCGCGGGACTCGGCGTCGAACCGGAGGCGTTCGTGCGGCCGTGGGGCGCGGCGCCGTGAGCGCCGCGCCATTGGCTCATCATCGACAACCAGGGAACGACACGACCAGCAGGTTGTCCCAGTAGCCGCGATAGAGCGACGGGTCGACGTAGGCGAGGTTGTCGTAGGCGGCGAACTCGAGGATCGGGCCTTCGAAACGTTCGGTGGCGGCGCCGCCGAACGGCAGCTGGCCGACGATGTGGTAGTTGACCCAGAACGTGCAGACGTGGCTGGTGTAGTCGAGGGTCATCGCCAGCCGGGCGTAGTGGCCCAGGCCCACGTCCGTCTGGAACGCGTAACCAGTCGAGCCCGACGAGCTGTTGGCGAAGCAGAACACTTCCCCGGTCGACGACAGATACATGAACGGTGTCTGGCCGCTGCCGTTGCGCGCGTAGAGGTTGGCGCTCAGCAGGTCGTCGTTGGGACCCGTGCCCGTGTCTGGGCCATCGAGGCGCACGTCGCACTGCACGTGCACGATCGCGGTCTGCGCATAGGCCGCTGGTACCGTGACGTCGCGACGCCACGCACCGTCGAGCAGGCCGCCGATCGGCGTGAGGTTGGGGCTGCCACCCCAGACGCTGAGCGCGCGGCGGCCACTGCTGGCGGTGGCATGGCCGTTGACGATCTCGTTGGCCTGCGGCGACAGCAGCGTGGTCCAACCGCCGACGCCTTCGGTCGATTGACCGACGACGTAGTTGGGCGTTTCGAAGCTGGTGAAGTTGAGCCATTGCGCCTGGGCCGAAACGGCGCACAGGGTGGAGGCGATCAGGGCGAGGCTGAGGCGGTTCATTGTCGTTCTCCTCTGGGGGACTTGTCGGATGTGCCCCTGGGAAGTCCGGGGCGCACCCCGACAAGGGCAGCACGCGGCCAGGACGACACACCAGGTCCACAAATCCGTGCCCGGCAGCGGACGCGGCCGTCACTTCGCTCGTATCGCTGCGCCCGGGGTGAGCAGAGGTTCGTAGGCGCGGAGTTCCTGAGGACTGAGCTCGGGCAAACGAGCGCGCGCCGCGGCGAGCAGATCCAAAGGGTTGGCGTGCCAGAGACGCGCGGTGCCGTCGAGGCTCGCGGTCAGGACCTGCGAGCCGTCGGCTCGGAAACAGGCGTCGTAGACGAACGCGTCATGGCCGCGGAACGTCGCCAGCGGGCCGTCTTCGAGCGACCACTGGCGCGCGGAGTGGTCGCGCGAGGTGGACAACAACTGCCCGCCATCGGCCGAGAAGCGCACTCGCAACACGTCGCGCTCGTGTCCCGAGAAGGATCGCCGTTCGCGCAGCCCGGTGCCGTCCTTCATCACTTCGTAGACACGCACCACCATGTCCGTGCCGCCAGTGGCGAGCCAACGCTCATCCGGCGAGAGGGCGATGGTGATCAAGCCGTTGCCGGTCGGCTCGACGGCCGTGGTGATCTGGCCGTCAGCACGCACCATGAGCACGCTGCCATCGCCACAGGCCAGATAGACGCGTTCGCCGCGCCGATCGGCGGTGAAGGCGTGGATGACGCAGTCCGGCGCGAAGGTCGCGATCAGCTCCTGGTCGCCCAGTTCGAGGGTGGTGCGGCGCAGGGCTGGCGGATAGTCACCCCAAGTCGTTTGCAAGACGAGCAGGTCGCCGCCCTCGGTCAGGAACGGGATGCGCGCGGCGGAGTCATGGGGATCGGCGGGGCGCCACGACTTGCGGATCGTCAATGACGCCAGGTCGATGCGGTGCATCGCGCCGCCGAACTGGGCGACGAGGAGTTCGCCGCCGGGCGCGAGTACGGCGGCGCCCACCCAGCTCTTCTGTGGCAGTGCCAGTTCGCGCAGCCGGTTGGCAAAATCCCAAACCAACACGCGACCATCGGTGGTCGTGCCGACCACTTCGTCGGACCCCGGGACGAACTGCGCCGTCACCAGACCCCCGGCCGGGCTGCGCAAGACCGGCAGGCCTTCGATCGACAGGTCCCAAAGACGCGCGGTGGAGTCGGTGGCCGCCGACAGCAGGGTCCGGCCGTCGGCAGCGAACGACAGCCCGCCGCTGATCGCGCTGCCGTGGCCGCGCATGACCGCGAACCCCAAGCCTTGTCTGTTCCACAGGCGGATCTCGGCATCTTCACCGGCGGTGGCGAAGAAGGTGCCATCCGGCGACTCCGCGCAGCAGTAGATGGGGCCGTGGTGGCCGATCAGTTGCGTCTCCAGCATGCCATTGCGCTGCCAGATGCAGGCCCGTCCGTCCTCGCCGGCGGTGACGAAGTGCTCGCCGTCGTGCAGCCACTTGGCGAAGCGCACCCGTTGACCGTTGGAGCCGCCGTGCCTGCAGGTGACTTCGCTGCCGCTCTGCAGGTCGATCACCCGAACGACCCCGGTGTAGTCGGCGATCAGCAGTTCGTCTCGCGTCGGGGAGAACACGAGGCAGTCGACGTAGCCCGCGGTGTCGAGCACCCGCTGGGGCTCGTCGCCGGCGGCGCCGAGGTCGAAGATCCGCACCTTGCGGTTGTAGTCACTGGTCGCCAGCAGGTTGGGTTGCAGGGGTGAGGCCACACACTTCCAGACCGCGGCACGGTGGGGGAACGCACGCGGCTGGTCGCCGAGGACCTCGAGCACGCCGTTGGCGCCGCCGGCCGCGACGCGACCGTCGGGCATTGCGACCACGGTGAAGCGGGGTGCATCACCTTCGGCGAGTGTGGTGACCTCGTGGCTGCGCAGATCGATGCGCAGGATGGCGCCGTGGGGCTTGTCGTCGGGGTTGGCGCCGCCAGTCCGCGCGGTGGCCACGAAGACTTGATTCGCGGACTCGTGCAGCTGAAGCGCGGCGACGGGGGCTCCGACCTGGTAGCAGTGCAGCTCCACGCCGGCGCGGCTCCACAGCCGCACGGTGCCGTCGTACGAACCGGTCACGGCATGGTTGCCATTCGCGGCGATCTGTGAGCTCATCACATAGTGTTCGTGACCGCGTAAGGTCGCGAGTTCCACGTTGGCCTGCAGGGATGCGCGCACCTGGGCCAACGACTCGGCACCGGGTAGCAGGCGCTGCCCCGCGATGGCCAGGAGCAGCGACAGCGGCGGATGGAACGCCTGTTCGGTCGCCGCCGCACCGAGCAGCGCGCGGGCGAGCGAGGCCTCGCTCAACTCGGACAGTTGGTCGCGTTGTTCCATCGTCTGCGTGAGCAGGACCGCGATCGTGGTCGTCAGGGCGACCATGACTCCCAGGGCCGCTGCGGCGGCCGGATTGCGGCGCGTCCAGCGACGCAGGCGAGCCAGGAGGCCGATGCGACGTGCGCGCACCGGCTGCAGGTTGCGCACACACCGCAGTTCGCCCGCGAACTCCAGCGCCGTCGCGTAACGCTGCTGCGGTTCCTTCTCCATGGCCTTGGCCAACACCGCCGACAGGTCGGGCGGCAGTCGCGGGTTGATGCCCCGCGGGTCCGGCGTCGCGTCGCGCTCGATGCACTCGTAGAGGGTCAGTTGATCGGGCGCCGCGAACGGGCGCTGCAGGGTCAGGTGCTCGTAGAGCGTGACCGCCAGGGAGTAGATGTCGCCGCGCCGGTCGATCTCACCCTTGGCCCGCAGTTGCTCGGGTGGCATGTAGGCGGGGGTGCCGACCAGCGCGCCGGTCGCGGTCAGCGAGGGTTCGTCGGGCGACGTCGTCTGCTCGTGGGCGAGCCCGAAGTCGAGGACCACGGGATTGCCGTTCTGGTCGATCAGGATGTTGCCCGGCTTGACGTCGCGGTGCACGACGCCGGCCTCGTGCGCGGCATGCAGAGCCTCGGAGACGAGTTCGATGCGCAGCAGCGCGTCGGCGATCTCGTGCGGGGTGTGCGGCATGCCACTGCTGGCATCGTTGCCGACGTGCGCCGCGGCACGGCGGGCGGCCAGTTCCTGAGCCAGGGTCTGTCCAGGCACGTACTGCATCGCCAGGAACGGCGTGTCGCCGACGTTGCCGACTTCGTAGACCGCGCAGATGCCGGGATGCCTGAGGTTCGCCACCGCGCGCGCCTCGCGCCGAAACCTGGCGCGCGCGTTGGCGTCGGCCAGTCGGTCCGGACGGATCAGCTTGAGGGCCACACGCCGGTGCAGGTCGACCTGCTCGGCGAGATACACGGTGCCCATGCCGCCGCTGCCGAGCAACTTCACGATGCGGTAGTTGCCGAACGAGTCCCCGGCTGCAGGCAGTGAACCCTGCTGCGCCAGGAAGCCGGCGCGCTGCAGTTCGTCGACCCGCATCGTCACCGCATCGGCGAGCCCCGGATCTCCGACGCGCAGCCGGGCCAACAGGCGTTCCCGCTCGGCCGCCTCCTTGCCGAGCCACGTGAACAGTTGGGCGTCGACAGTGTTCCATCCCGCGGAAGATCCGTCGGGGCCATTCTTGTTCTCGACCACCGGCACCTCGCCAAGTCTGTCGTCCGCTCACCGCCGCTTGCGAGAACTCATAGCGGCGTCGATCATGCCGCGCCATGGGCCACGAGCAGGATGCCGGCGGCTTGCCAGGTGATTCCGCCATGCTGTATGCCGCGATCCACAGCGGCGATGGCCAGGCCGTGGGGCAGCTGCTCGAGCGCCATCTGCCGACGTTGCGCGGCTTCGTGCGGTTGCAGATCGGCTCTTTCCTGCGCGCTCGGGAGAGTGAGTCGGACGTGGTGCAGTCGGTTTGCCTGGAAGTGCTGCGGCGCGGGGAGCGCTTCGAGTTTCGCGGCGAAGCGGCGTTCCGCAGTTGGCTGTATCACGCCGTGTTGCTCAAGGTCCGAGACCACGAACGACACTGGAAAGCCGCGAAGCGTACTCCGGAATCGGGTGGCGAGGTGCGCGCGGACAGCGCGCTCAGCGCCGTGTACCACTCGCTGTCCCCGAGCCGCGCGGCGATGGCCACGGAGGAGTTGCTGCGCATCGAAGCGGCGTTCGAGCGCCTGCCCACGGACTATGCGCGAGCTCTCGTGCTGCAGAGGTTCGTCGGCCTGGAGCTCGCGGCGATCGCCGGTGAACTGGGCCGGACGGTCGACGCGACCGAGGTGCTGCTGCGTCGGGCCCAGGTGAGGCTGGCGCGCGAACTCGAGCGATCGTGATCTGTGCGCGTGAGCGTGCGGCCGTGATCGGGTGGCCGTGCGGCGCCGCCAGCTGCTAACGGACCTGCAGCAGGGCCACCTTGAGATACCGCGTCTCCTGGCATTCGAGCGCGACCGGATGATCGGCGCCCGCGCCGCGCACCGTCAGCACGCGCACGTCGCGACGCGCCATCGCCGCGGCGTCGCGCAACATGCGCAGGAAATGGTCCTCGCTGACGCTGCCCGAGCACGAACACGTCAGCACCAGTCCGCCGCGTGCGACCTTCTCGATGCCCAGGCGGTTGAGGTCGGCGTAACGCGCAAGGCCCGCCTCGATCTCGTCCTTGTGGAACACCCACTTGGGCGGGTCGAGCACGATCAGGTCGTGCGCGCCGAGTTGCGCCTCACGCAGCAGATCGAACGCGTCGCCGTGCACGGCGGTCAACTGCTGCTTGTTGGCGGCCGCGTTGTGCCGCGTCTGCTCGACCATCGCTTCGTCGAGGTCGGCCGCGATCACCTTGGCGGCGCCGCCGGCGACCGCGTTCATCGCGAAGCCGCCGCTGTTGCAGCACAGGTCGAGCACCGCGCGGCCCTTGGCGAACTGGCGCAGCAGCAGCCGGTTGTCGCGCTGGTCGGCGAAGAAGCCGGTCTTGTGACCGGTGCCCGCCTCGACCGCGTACGACAGCCCGTGCTCACGCACCGTGGTGCTCACCGCCACCGGCCGCGGCAGCTTCTCCATGCCCTCGCGTTCGGCCCAGTCCTTGTCCTGCAGCAGCACCAGCTTGCTGTTCTGGTAGTGCCGCAGCAGCCACTCGCCGAGCGGCTCGAGCTGCTGCTTCATGCCCAGCGACGCCACCTGCGCGACGATCGCGTTGCCGAGGCGGTCGAGCACCAGGCCTGGGAAACCGTCGCCCTCCGCATGGATCAGGCGGTAGGCGTCGGTGACCTTGGTGAGCGCCAACGTCTGTTCACGCAGCTGCACTGCCAGGCGCAGCGCCTCGACGAAGTGGCTCTTGGCGTCTTCGACGACGCCGTCGCTGAACATGCGCAGCGCCAGCTCGGCGCGCGGATTGTAGAAACCCGTGCCGACGAGGCGCCCGTCGCGGTCGCGCACCTTCGCCGGCGTGCCCGCCGGCAACGGCGCCTCGGGCTTGCCGATCATCTTGCGGTAGAACCACGGATGGCGACCGTTGACGCGGATCTTGAGGCGCAGTTCGGGCAGCCTGGTTCCCTTGGTGCCGCCCGTCTTGGCACCGGTGTTCTTGGTACCAGTGTTCTTCATACCACTGTGCTTGCCACCACCGTTCTTCTCGCTCGCCATGATCAGCGCCCCGTCTTGACCGGCGCCGGCGGGGCCACGCGCGCCGGCCGCGGCGCGGCGCGCAACTCTTCGAGCACGATCGCGACACCCTTCTCGAGCTGCGGGTCGCGCCCGTCGAGCAGCGCGCCGATGTCGTTGTCGACGACGATGTCGGGGTCGACGCCGTGACCTTCGATGGTCCACGCGGGTCCGGGCTCGGTGTTGCCGAACTCGGGCACGTTGACGGTGCCGCCGTCGAGCAGCATGCCGCGGTTGGTGATGCCGATGATGCCACCCCACGAACGTTTGCCGACCAGCTTGCCCAGGCCCGCGCGCCGGAACATGGCCGGGAAGATGTCGCCGTCGCTCGCCGACGATTCGTTGAGCAGGCAGACCATCGGGCCGTCGAACAATGCGCGCGGATACGGCCGGTAACCGCTGGTGCGTCCGAAAGTGCACATGAGCAGTTCCCGCTGCAGGCGGTTGATGACCATCTGCGAGATGTTGCCGCCGCCGTTGTAGCGGTCGTCGAACACCAGGCCCTGCTTGTCGCGTTGGGCGTAGTACTGGCGCACGAACTCGCGGATGCCGTCGGCGCCCATGTCGGGCAGGTGCACGTAGCCGAGTTTGCCGCCCGACAGTTCGTCGACGCGGCGGCGGTTGGCGGACACCCACGCGTGGTAGACCAGGTGTTCCTCGGTGGCGATCGGTGTGATGGTCACGGCCCGCCCGTCAGCAGCCTGCGGCCGCTGGTTGACGAGCAGGGTGATGGTGCGGCCGGCTTTGCCCTTGAGCAGCTTGTAGGGATTGACCTCGGCCGCGAGCGGCTGGCCGTCGATCGCCAGCAGGTAGTCGCCGACGCGCAGGTCGACGCCGACCGCGGTCGCGGGCGAACGCAGCACCGCGTCGTCGTTCTCGCCGGCGAGGATCGCGCTGATGCGATACGCCGCCGCGGCGCGATCGAACGACAACCGCAGGCCGGGCAACGCCGGCGGCGTGCGCTCGGGCGCGCCGGTGTCGCCGCCGGCGATGTAGGCGTGGCCGACGCTGAGCTCGGCGACCATCTCGCCGATCACGTAGTTGAGGTCGCTGCGGTGACGAACGTGGGCGACCAGCGGCGCGTAGCGGTCGTGCAACGCCTGCCAGTCGTGGCCGTGCATGTTGCTGACGTAGAAGAAGTCGCGGTAGCGGCGCCAGACCTCGGCGAAGATCTGCCAGTACTCGTCGCTCGGCACCTTCTCGACCTGCAGTTCGGGCGTCAACTCGGTCTGGCCGTCCTTGCCCTTGCCGCTGGCCTCGGCGATCACGAACGTGCGGCCCTTGCGGATCAGCACGTGGCCGCCGTCGGGCGACAGCGCGTAGCCGCCGATGCCGGTGGCGAGCTGCTCGGTCTTGCGCGTCTTGGGTGAGAACGTGTGCAGCGTGGTCGGCTGGTCGCTGCCGCGACCGTAGAAGCTGCCGCCGCGTTTGCCGAACAGCAGGCCGTCGGCGGTCGCCGACAGGCCGAAGTAGTTGTCGAGTTCGATCGGTACCGCCTCGACGCGATCGGCGAGCCCGTCCCAGTCGATCGCGATCGGCGCGTCGAACTTGTTCGGCGCCGGTTCCTTGCTGTCCTTGCTGCTCTTGCTGTCCGCGACCACGGCCTCGTCGCTGCGCGGCGGCAGCCAGGCCGGCAGGTCCTTGCGCAGTGCCAGCGCGTAGATGCCGAAGGCGCGATCGATCTGGAAGTCCCACTCGTAGGTGGTGGCCAACCGCGGTTGGTAACCGCGCAGGCCGAGGAAGAACAACCGTTCGCCGCGCGCATCCCACGCCGGTGACCGGTCGTCGGCGAGCGGACGCGAGACGCGGCGCAGGGTCTTGTCGGCGAGCGTGTAGACGAACACCGCGGCGAGTTCGTTGTTGCCGGTCAGCGAGAACGCCAGGTGGCCCGAGCACGGGGACCACGCCAGGTCGTCGACCTGGCCGTGTGCTTCGTCGGCGACTTCGGTCAACGCGCCGGTGGCCACGTCGCACAGCCGCACCACGCCGTCCTTGTCGCCGAACGCGATGGTCTTGCCATCGGGTGACCACACCGGCGCGTAGAGCATCACCGCCAGGCCCTTGGTCAACTGCCTGGGCGCCGTGGCCGCCAGGTGATCGACGAGCCAGATCTGCTCCTCGCCGCTGCGATCGCTGACGAACGCGATGGTCGCGCCGTCGGGCGAGAACGCCGGGTGCTTGTCGTGCGCGCCGGGGGAGTTGGTCAGATTGCGCACGTCGCCGTGCTCCTTGGGTGCGGTCAGCACCTCGCCGCGCGCCGCAAACGCCGCACGCCGACCGCCCGGGCTCAACGCGAAGTGTTCGAGCTGCGCGCTGGCGTCGACGATGGTGGCGCGATGTTGGCGACCGTCGTCGGGCACCTTGATCACGATCGCATGGTCTTCCTTGCTGCGGCAGTCGAACCAATGCAGTTCTCCGCCCTGTTCGTAGACGATGCGTTGGTCGTCGGGACCACCCGCGCTCGGCCAGCGCACGTCCCAGACGGTGCTCTGCGTCTCCTGGTGCGCGGTCTTGCTGCGCGGGTCGTAGGACCACAGGTTGAGCGTGCCGCTGCGGTCGCTGGCGAACCAGATGTGCTCGCCGATCCACATCGGGTCGCGGTCGGTGCGCGGGTGCTCGGTGATGTTGACCGCGGTGCGCGTCGCGGGATCGAACACGAACAGGTCGGTGGCCCAGCCGCCCTCGTATCGTTTCCAGGTGCGGAAGTCCCGGAACAGCGGGGCGTAGACGATGCGTTCGCCGTCGGGCGAGAAGTCGCCGGCGCCCGACACCGGCATCGGCAGCGCCACCGGCAGTGCGCCGCGTTGTCGCGCCGCGCCAGGCATCGCCACGGTGAACAGTTGTCCGCGCGTGAGGGTGAACGCGTCGCGCAGACTGCGGAACAACACCGCGCTGCCATCGGGAGTCCAGCCGTAGACCTGATGGTCGTAGCCCCAACGGTCGGGCAGCGGCCCACGCGCCGGGTAGTAGGTGAGCTGGCGCGGTTCGCCACCTTCGCTCGGCACCACGTAGACCTGTTCGTCGCCGTCGATCTGGCCGGTGAATGCGATCCAGCGCCCGTCGGGCGAGAACTTCGCGAACAGTTCGACGCCGCGCGCGGTGGTCAGACGCGTCGCCGTGCCACCGCCGATCGGCGCCTTCCAAAGGTCGCCCGCATAGGTGAACACCACCTGCTCGCCGTGGATGTCGGGGAAGCGCAACAGCCTGGTCTGCGCGGTGGCAGCGGCAGCGAGGACGCAGACGATGGGCAGAAGACGCAGCAGATGACTCGCTGTCATGGGGCGATGACTCAAGGGATGCGTGCCCCGATGTGCAAGGGGGAGTTGTCTGTTCGAAGTGCGTGCGTATCGTTCCGCCGTTCTCGCGGCGCCTCGCCCCACTGCGTCCGGGATACCCTTCTGCTCTGCTCCTGTCCCAGTCTCGCGAGGTTCCATGCTTTCGGATTCCATCAAAGGGATCGTCCTGCTCTCGCTGGTGACGTCGGTCGCCGGCTCCGTGGTCGCCCAGTCCAACACCGTCGTCGGTCTCGACGGACGCGTGACCCGGGTCGACAACCTGACCTACTACGGTCGCCGCGGCGCCGCCCACCCGAACGGCGAGATCGGCATGGCGATGCTGAACACGATGTGCAACCCGGGCTCGGTCACGATCCCGTGGTATGCGGCGATGCAGTCCAACCACCCGAAGTTCGGCTTCCTGCTGGTGCGCCTGCACAACGACCGCCTCGAGCAGATCAGTGACTGGTCGTACTGCAAACACGCGTTCACCTCGACCAACTCGTCGTCGGGAAGCTGCGGCAGCAACAACGGCTGCCAGAACCCGAGCACGGGCTCGATCATGGGCATCGGTTGTTACGACACCTACGGCGACGGCAACAACGCGGACCGCACCTGGCTCGGCCCGCCCTCCGAAATCGACCCGTGGCTCGGCACCTGGAACCCGGTCGGCAGCTACTTCGACATCGGTGATCCGCAGACGGGTCTGGGCCCGATGGACGGCGTGCGCAGCCTGAACATCAGCGGTTTCGACAACGTCAAGAACCGCGTCACCGTGCAGGAGGTCGACCTGACCACGCCGGGCGCGGCGTATTTCTACGGCATCCACCTCATCCACCAGGGTGAGGCCTTGGCCAATCGCGGCGACAACCTGGCATCGCGCGGCACCAACCCGACCTGGTCGGGCAGCACGTGGTCGTTCCCGAACAACTCGGTGGGGCAGAGCCACGGCTCGATCCTGCAGCAGTGGCCGGGCGCCAGCCTGGACTCGGGCCACAACGGCAACGACGACGGCCGCTTCTTCGTCGCGGTCAAGATCACGCCGCTCGGCGGTGGTCAGTACCACTACGAGTACGCGGTGCACAACGTCGACAACAACCGCGGTGGCGCTTCGCTGCGCATCCCGGTCGATCCGGCGGCGGTGGTCAGCAACTACTCGTTCGGCGACATCGACAGCGATCCGCTCAACGATTGGACCGCGGCCAAGGTCGGCAGCGAAGTGGTGTTCTCGGCCACGGCCAACAGCCCGCAGAACTGGAACACGATCTACAACTTCGGTTTCGACTGCGACGTTGCGCCGTCGTTCGGCGTCGTCGCCATCGACCAGGCGCGGGTCGGCCCCGGCGCCCTGTCGGTGACGGTCGGCTCGCAGGTGCCCAGCGGCATCCCATCGGCGCAGGTCGCGGTGCTCGGCTCGAGCGTCGGCTGCGGTTCGTGCCAGAGCGCGTTCTACGAGATGCTCACCGGCCCGTCGTTCGACCTCGCCAACTCGGCGATGGCGCTCAACTACAGCAACGGCCAGTACACGGCCGGCAACTCGACCGCGACCTACGTGCCGCCGACCGGTACGAATCTCAACCTCGGCGACGACGCGCAGACGACCATCACGCTGCCGTTCAGCCTGTCGTTCCCGGGTGGGGTCACGACGCAATTGACGGTGTGCTCGAACGGGTTCGTCTCGGTCGGCAGCAACGGCACGGCCTTCATCCCCGACGCCAACGACCACCTGTCGGGTCAGCCGCGTTGGGCGGCATCGTGGCGCGACCTCAACCCGCAGCAGGGCGGTCAGATCGTGGTCGACAGCACACCCGCGGAGGTTCGGGTCACCTGGAACGCGGTGCGCACCTACGGGTCGACGCAGACCAACACGTTCCAGTACCAGTTCCGTTCGAACGGTGACGTGCACATCGTCTGGCAGACGATGGACAACAACGGCGGCAACGTGCTGGTCGGCTGGTCGCCGGGCGGCGTCACCGTCGATCCGGGGAGCAGCGACATCTCGGCGTCGCTGCCGGCCGGCATCAACATGTGTGCACAGCCGTTCCACGGCCTGCAGTTCGCCGCCTCGGCGCGTCCGATCCTGGGCACGACCATCGGTCTGACGACGTCCAGCATCCCGGCCGGAACCCCGTTCGGTGCCGTGCTGCTGTCGTTCCAACAGGCGACGCCGCCGCAGGACCTGACCGGCTTCGGTATGCCGGGTTGCTACGGCCACATCGTCAACGGCGTGACCCACCTGTTCGTCGCGCCCGGCAGCAGTCACAACCAGAACCTCGCGTTGCCGGTCGATCCGGCGTTCACGGGCCTGGAAGTGGCGGCGCAGTCCTTCACCTTCAGCGTCGGTCTGACGCCCGCGGGTGTGGTGGCGTCGAACGGCCTGCTGCTGATCCTGGGGCCGCAGTAAGAGGGAACTGCTGGCTTTGATGGGGCTGCAGGACGGACGGGCCAGCCGCGCGGAGTTCAAGGGCCACCGCCGATCAGGCCGCCACGGCCATGTCGTGGGTCCGGTCGC
>CAYMPV010000001.1:0-393656 GCA_964392305.1 uncultured candidatus Brocadiaceae bacterium | reverse complement strand
CTGAGCGGCAACTTCCGCCGCCTGTCGACGGGCCTTCGCATCAGCACCGCGGCCGACGACGCCGCCGGCCTCGCCATCAGCGAGCGTCTGCGTTCGCAGGTCCGCTCGCTCGAGCAGGCCAAGCGCAACGCCAACGACGGCATCTCCTTCGTGCAGACCGCCGAAGGCGCCCTCAACGAAGTCAGCTCGATCCTGACCCGCCTGCGTGAGCTGGCGATCCAGTCGAGCAACGGTTCGGTCAGCAACCAGGACAAGGAGACGCTGGACGGCGAATTCCAGAGCCTGGTCAGCGAAGTCGACCGCATCGGCCGCTCGACCGAGTTCAACGGCATCAAGCTGCTCGACGGCAGCTCGACCAGCGTCAGCTTCCAGGTCGGCTTCGGCACCACGACCGGTATCGACACGCTCAGCGTGACCCTGTCGGCGGCCCTGGGCACGACCCTGTCGCTGAACTCGCTCGACATCGGTTCGGGCGGCGCGTTCACCACCGCGATCACCAACATCGACGCGGCGATCAACACCGTCAGCGGCCTGCGCGGCACGCTCGGCGCGGTCCAGAACCGTCTGGGCAGCACGATCAACAACCTCGCCATCACGGTCGAGAACCTCAGCGCCGCCGAGTCGCGCATCCGCGACGTCGACGTCGCCTACGAAACCGCGCAGCTGACCAGGAACTCGATCCTGCAGCAGGCGAGCATCTCGGTGTTGGCCCAGGCCAACGCCCAGCCGCAGTCGGCCCTGTCGCTGCTCGGCTGATCCGAGCCGGAGGAATCCGAATCGACGCCGAGGCGGCGATCTCCCCCGGGAGGTCGCCGCCTCGCGGCGTTCACCCGGGCGTCGTTTCGGACTTGGGCGCCCCATGCTGCCGCGCACGCCCCCGCCGCTGCCTCGCCCGGTCCCGTTCCTGGACCAGCGCTGTCGGGGAATCCGACAACGGGACCTCCAGTCGTCGCGAGATCGGCCGTGAATGGCCACGCGCCAGCGAGAGTCGCCGGCGCGCGACAAGGGGAAAACGATGGTACTCAGCGTCAACACGAACCTCGCTTCGATCAACGCGCAGCGCAACCTCGCGAAGATCACCGACCAGCTCGGCAAGAGCTTCCGCCGCCTCAGCACCGGCCTGCGCATCGCCACCGCGGCCGACGACGCCGCCGGCCTGGCGATCTCCGAACGCCTGCGCGGCCAGATCCGTTCGCTCGACCAGGCGCGCCGCAACGCCAACGACGGCATCTCCCTGGTGCAGACCGCGGAGGGTGCCTTGGGCGAAGCCAGCGACCTGCTCACCCGCCTGCGTGAACTGGCGGTGCAGGCCAGCAACGGCACCGTGTCCACCCAGGACCGCGACACGCTGCAGCAGGAGTTCGGCGCCCTGGTCGAAGAGATCGACCGCATCGCGCAGAGCACGGACTTCAACGACATCAAGCTGCTCGACGGCACCCAGGCGAGCGTGACGTTCCAGGTGGGCATCGGCACCGTCGCCGGCGTCGACACCATGACCGTGTCGCTCGACTCGGCGCGCGCCGCGGACCTCGGCCTCGACGTGCTCGACATCGGCAGCGCCGGCGACCCGTCGGCGGCGATCGACGCCCTCGACTCGGCCATCGACGGCATCTCGGGCCTGCGCGGCCGCCTGGGCGCGACCCAGAACCGCCTCGACTCGACGATCAACAACCTCGGCGCACGCAGCGAGAACCTGGCTGCGGCCGAGTCCCGCATCCGCGACGTCGACGTCGCCTTCGAGACGGCGCAGCTGACCCGGCTGCAGATCCTGCAGCAGGCGGCGATCGGCGTGCTGGGGCAGTCGAACGCGCTGCCGCAGTCGGCTCTGCGCCTGCTCGCCTGACCGATGCATGGCCGGGGCGTTGGTTCTCGCCGCCCCGGCCGCCCTTACCGACCCCCCGCCCCGCAACCACGACCCGACCATGCCAAGGCGCGGTTGCCGCAGACCTGCACAGCGCGCCGGAAAATGCGGCATTCCACTTCAGCTTGCCGGGGACTCTGTGCCGATCTTCACCATGCGCACGCACGAGCGCTGCGCAACACCACACCAGAGTCACGCAACGGGGAAGAAGAATGGGTCTTCGTGTCAACACCAACTCCGCATCGATCAACGCACAGCGCAACCTGGCGTCGGTCTCGGAGAAGCTCTCGGGCAACTTCCGTCGTCTGTCGACGGGCTTGCGCATCTCGACCGCGGCCGACGACGCCGCCGGTCTCGCCATCTCCGAACGTCTGCGTTCGCAGATCCGCTCGCTCGACCAGGCCAAGCGCAACGCGAACGACGGCATCTCCCTCGTCCAGACCGCCGAAGGCGCGCTGAACGAAGTGAGCTCCATCCTGACGCGTCTGCGTGAACTGGCGATCCAGTCGAGCAACGGCTCGGTCAGCAACCAGGACAAGGAGACGCTGGACACCGAGTTCCAGAGCCTCGTCGACGAGGTCAACCGCATCGGCCGTTCGACCGAGTTCTCGGGCATCAAGCTGCTGGACGGCAGCTCGACCAGCGTCAGCTTCCAGGTCGGCTTCGGCACCACCGCCAACATCGACACGATCTCGGTCGGTCTCTCCGCGGCGCTGAGCACCACGCTGGGCCTCAACTCGCTCGACATCGGTTCGGGCGGCGCGTTCACCACCGCGATCACCAACATCGACGCGGCGATCAACACCGTCAGCGGCCTGCGCGGCACCCTGGGCGCCTCGCAGAACCGTCTGAGCAGCACGATCAACAACCTCGCCATCACGGTCGAGAACCTGAGCTCCGCCGAGTCGCGCATCCGCGACGTCGACGTGGCCTACGAAACGTCGCAACTGACCCGCAACTCGATCCTCCAACAGGCCAGCATCTCCGTGCTGTCGCAGGCCAATGCCCTGCCGCAGTCGGCGCTGCGCCTGCTCGGCTGATCGAGCCGGGCCCGTTGCAGGTATGGATGCCGACGCGCCTCGCCGGGGGAGTCCTCCCCCGGCGGGTCGCGCCGTATCTCGACCAGGAGAGCCGGACATGGACCTCGATCGCTCCTCACTGCCCGATTCGCACCAGCAGGACCTGCGCGCCCGTTCGGCCCAGGTGCAAGAACGCATCGCCAAGCCCGCGGGGGTGGAAGCAGCACCCACCCAGCCGGTGCACGGCGGCGCCACCGGCAACCAGCGCGCCGAGAACGGTGCGCGCAAACCCGACGAGGAGCCGGCCGCCAAGGAACGCCGCAAGTCGGCCATGACCAGCGTGGTCGAGTTCTTGTCGCTGCCCGTGGACACCGAACTCGACATCGAGGTCGACGTCCAGAAGGAGCAGGTGTCGTTCGTGATCCGCGACCGGGAAACCGGTGAAGTCCTGCGCACCATCCCCGAGGGGGACGCCACCGACCTGGTGAACAAGCTGCGCGATTTCCACGGCGGCCTGGTCGATCGCTCGCTCTGAGACTGGGCGCCCACCGGCAGCCCCGAGACGGGACGATCGATTCGCGAACCGCCCACGACAAGGGGCGGCCCGCAAACAAAGGGTCAAGTGCCCCTGCCCTGGTTCCGATACTCCAGGGAGAGCCACCGCACTCGCGGAGGGGGTCAAAGACCATGTCCAGCGCAGGAATCAGCTTCGGGGGCCTCGCCTCCGGCCTCGACACGAAGGCGATCATCTCGGCCCTCGTCGCCGTCGAGCAGCGCCCGATCTACCAGCTGCAGGCCAAGAAGACCTCGCTGACCAAGCAGAAGTCGCTGTTCGGCGATCTCAAGGGCCTGCTCGACAAGCTGACTACGGCGGCCAAGGCGCTGAAGTCGACGACCGACTTCCTGGCGATGAAGGCGGCCTCGAGCAACGAGGACGTGTTGACGGCGAGCGCGAGTTCGTCGGCGACGCCCGGTTCCTACTCGCTGACGGTCGAGAGCCTGGCCACGGCGCAGGTGAGCGCGAGCCTGGGCAGTTCGAGTCCCACGGCCTCGTTCGGCAGCGGCATCCCGGGCGAGTTCTCGATCGACATCGGCGGCAACTCATGGATCGTGACGACGGACGACACCCCGTCGCTGCAGGAGATCGCCGCCAGCATCAACGACACCGCCACCACCAACGACCTGGGCGTGCGCGCCGAAGTCGTGGACACCGGCAACACGCAGAACGGCGGCGCCAACCGCTACCAGCTGGTGGTCCGCGCCACGGAAGCAGGGACGGAGGGCGCGTTCAGCCTGACGTTCAGCGACGGCAACCAGGAACTCGCGGACCTGCTCACCGAGATCGGCGGCAACACGATCGTCGATGCCGCCAACGCGCACCTCAAACTCAACGGCATCGACACCTACCGCAGTTCGAACACGATCTCGGATGTCATCGCCGGCGTCACGCTCGACCTCAAGTCGGTGTCGGCGCAGCCGAATCCGCCCAGCGGCCCGTTCACGCCCCTCACCGTCACGATCACCACCGACGCCGAGGAGACCAGCAAGAAGGTCGAGAGCTTCATCGAGGCCTACAACAAGGTCGTCGACTTCATGGCGGAGCAGAACAAGGTCGACGGCGAAGGCAAGGCCAGCGGCCCGCTGTTCGGCGACGTGACCCTGCGCTCGATCCGCAGCAGCCTGCGCAGCATCGTCGGCGGCCAGGTCGCGACCACGGGCAACGAGTCCTACCAGCTGTTCTCGCAGATCGGCATCACGTCCGACAAGGACGGCAAGCTCACCTTCAACAAGTCGAAGTTCGAGGAAGGCCTCAGCACCGACGAGAACGCGGTCGCCAGGATCTTCTCCGACGCGACCAACGGCATCTCGGCGCGCATCGAGACGCAGATCGACCTGTACACCGACAGCGTCGACGGCCTGCTCAAGGCCCGCTCCGACGGCTTCGATCGCCAGGTCAAGAACACCTCCGATCGCATCGAACAGGCCGAACGCCGACTCGAGCAGTATCAGAAGCAGCTCGAGGCGAAGTACGCGAACCTCGAGAGCCTGCTCTCGCGACTGCAAGGCCAGGGAAGCGGCCTCAGCAGCCTCAACAATCTCTCACAACGCTGACCCAACCAAGACCGCAAGAGGAACCCCCATGTCTTACGCACAAGCCGCCGCCACCTACCAACGCAACGCCGTGCTCACGGCCTCGCCCGAGAAGCTCGTCAAGATGCTCTACGACGGCGCCATCAAGCAGCTCGAGAAGTCGCGCATCGGCCTGGACGACAGCAAGACCGCGCGTTCACCCGAGGTCGGCCAGGCCCTGAGCCGCGCCATCGGCATCATCGGCGAACTGCGCGCCAGCCTCGACCACGCGGCCGGCGGCGACATCGCCCAGAACCTCGACCGCCTCTACGAGTACAGCCTCGATCAGCTGAGCCAGTCCAACCTCACGCGCACCCCCGTCGGCGTCACCAACGCCCTGCAGGTGATGCGCACGCTGAAGGAAGGCTGGGACGGCATCATCACCAACTGAGCCCGGTGGTGAACCAGGACCAACGACCCGCCGCCGAGTTCCTGCTGCAGGAACTCGTCGCCTGCTGGGACCAGGCCTACGAGGCCCTGAGTCAGGCGGACCTCGACCGCGCCGGCGCCCTCGTCGACATCGCCGACCGACACCTGCAGCAGCTGCGCGGTGAGGACGAGCTGCCGGCCGACCTGCTGCAAGAAGCCTCCGCCGCGCGCGGCCGCCTCGAGCACGGCATGCGCAGCGGCCTCGCGGCGCTGCAGCAGGAGATCAGCCGTGCGCGCAAGGGCGAGAAGGCCCTGCGCGGCTACGGCAAGGCGCAGCGCAGTGTGCGCGGCGACTCGGGTTTGCTCACGTAGGCGCGGGCGCGGCTGTCTCGCGATTCGGGGCCCGTCGGTAGCCCAATGCGATTGGACAGGTCCGGCCCAGGCGCGACCGAGGTGGCGCGGACGACGCCGGGCGAGGTCGTTGTGGCATTCGCGGGCGTGGTTAGGCTGACGGGGAAGATGGGAGGCTCGCTGTTGGGCCGTTCTGTCGAAGACTGTTTGGGCGGAGATGTCGTGGATGCGCTGAAGATCATCGGACTGAGTGTCGTGGCAGCCATCGTCTTCGGCGTTGTTCACGACCAAGTGACCGCGCGAGTCTGCATCGAGTACTTCACGATCGGACATCCCCCAGTGTTCGCGACGGAATCTCCGACGCTGCTTGGCCTTGGCTGGGGAATCATCGCGACTTGGTGGGTTGGCCTGCTTCTTGGCGCGCCTCTCGCATTCGCTGCGATACGCGGGTCCCGACCGCGCCGCACTGCGCGCTCACTCGTTCGGCCGATTGCCATGCTCTTGGCTTGCATGGGGTTGGTGTCTTTCATCGCTGGCGTGATCGGGTTCGCTGTCGCTAGCTCGGGTTGGGTTGTGTTGGTCGAGCCCCTGGCCTCCCGTGTTCCGAGCGACCGACACGTCGCTTTCATTGCAAACCTGTGGGCCCACTCGGCGAGCTACTTGGCTGGCTTCGTGGGAGGCATCATTCTCATAAACCGGGTCTGGCGCTCCCGTCGTGCACTGCCGTACGATCCCGCGCAACAAGGCCATGCAGCCGGCCGGCCCCAAGCGGCCGGCGGCTGATGGCCAAAGACGTTGGGCGGGTCTTGGAGACGTCCCTTGCTTTCACTTGACAGTCATCGCTGGGCCGAGCTGAGGCACGCCTATGGCACGGCCGGCGACACGCCTGCGCTCCTTCGGCAGCTTTCCTCGCTGCCGACCAGTGCTGGTGACGCCGAGCCGTGGTTCAGCATCTGGAGCTCTCTCGCTCACCAAGGAGATGTCTACTCTGCTTCGTTCGCTGCCGTGCCGCACGTTGTTGCCGCGCTGGCGACGGCGCCCAGCAAGGCAGACTTCTCCTACTTCCAGTTCCCAGCGTGGGTCGAGGTATGTCGCCGACAGAAGTGCGTGCCAATTCCTGCGGATCTCTCGCCTGCCTACTCGGCGGCGTTGGCGCGCCTACCCAGTCTGGTCGCTGAAGCTGCCACCGAGCCATGGTCGCCTGAGTTGCTGTCGTGCGCGCTTGCTGCCATCGCAGCGGCAAAGGGCTCCGCATCGGTTGCTGAGGCAGTGCTCGAGCTCAGCCCGGAGGTTGCGGGCCAGTTCCTGGAGTGGTTGCATGACCGGTAGACCGCCCAACAAGCCCTCGGAGCCGCCGAGCGCCGCTGCGGCGCTCGCGGCTCAAGGGCAGAGACGTTGGCTGGACCAGGATGCCTGAGCGCTTCACACAGTGGTGTCCTGCCGGGGTCACCGCGGAGTCGGTGTCGCTGCTATCGCTGCACGACGATCGAGATGGGCTGGTCGTTCGAGTCGAGGCTTCCGGCCGCACGATCGAGATTGCGTTCGGGATCGTGGCAGCTTTCAGGAGCACCCTGGAGGAGTCCTGTCTCGCCTTCTGGCCCAAGTTCCACGGTGCCAAGCCGACCCATGGGCCCTTCTGGACCGTTGCCGAGTCCGAGTGGCTGGCCTCCTTCTCGGATGCAGACCTGATCCACCACCCAGGCGCGACACACTACATGATCATCACGGGCGACGAGCGGATCGACGTCATCACGTCGCGTTCGCCGGTGGCACGGGTAACCACGTAGCGGTAGGGTGGCCAGCCAACAACCCTCAGCAAGCGACGAGGCGCGCGGAAACCAACCGAGGTTCTAAAGCAACCGACCGCACGCCTCGCGCCTGAGCAGCAGAGACGTTGGGCGGGCGCGACTCCGTTTCTTGCATCAGTTGCTGCTCCCTTGGCGACGGCCGCTGCGCTCAGGTCCTCGGAACCAACATGTGTTCCCCTCGTTCGACGAGGTCGGTACCAAGCATGACCCCACGACTACCGTTCTCGCTCCCGCTCCCGGTGGCCTGCCTCGTCTTTCTCTGCGCGTGCCAAGGGGCTCCGAGCGCGTCATCGGCGGAACTCGCCCGGGCTGCCGACCTCGCTACGCAATTTCGAGACCAGTGGTTGGCGGAGAATCCCTCTGACGAGGCCGCGACGCTAGCTCGCGGTGAGATCTTCGCCATGCAGCGCCAAGGTCCACCATCGTACCGTGAGTGGCACGTCACGTTCGTGACTGAGACCGGCCATGATCAGCCAGAGGGCATTCACGACTACTACCTGCATGTTCACCTCGTCTTGACGGACGAGGGGGCCAGGCTGATGCGCGTGGAGAGGGGGCCCGATCTCCTCTCCTGATTGCGCCGCCGAACACGACGCAGGAGCCGGCGACCGCCGCAGCGGCACTCGCGGGTCAGCGCCACAGCCGTTGGGCGGATCAAGATGAGCCCCACAGCACTCCGAGATCGAGCCATGAGGCTCGCCAAGGATGATGCCGACCAGGCGCTTCGGATCGCCCGGGAGATTTCGGACCCGTGGTTCCGGGCGCAGGCACTTGCAGCGGTGTCGCGCTGGGCGGATGCGGCCAGCGTTGAGCGTCTCGCAGCAGAGTCACTGGCCAGCGCTGACGATTGTGCCGACGACTACAAGCGGTCAGCCGTTGCTGCATGGCCGATCCGGGCCTTGCTGGAGCGCGGCTTCGCACGGGCCGGGACGGGGGCTCTTGAGTCGGCCCGGGTTCGAGCGCTTGCCGCCGAGCCAGCTGGTTCTCGGGCTGAGGCACTGTTCCAACTCCTACAGGCTGCTTGGAGCCTCGGGCCGGATGTCCGCCGCCACTTGCTCGAGGACATCGCGACCACGCATGAGCAGGATCAGTTCTGGCGGGTGACGCGCTGTCTTGGCGATGCACTCGCCATGGTCATGGTCACGGAGCCCGCAGTGGCAACAGAGGTTGCCGGGCGAATCACGGATCCTCGATCGCGAGCCAAGGTCCAGCGGAGGCTACAGGCTCGTGGGCCTTGCACCCCGCGGGACTACTTCCGAGGATGATCGCCCAACAAGCCTTTGCAGCCGGCGGGCGCCGCAGCGGTGCTCGCGGCTGATGGGCAAAGACGTTGGACGGAGACCATGCTGGGGCGCTTGTTGGATCTGCTGTGTCGTCGATCGTCGCCGACCCGTCGACGCAAGACTGCGGAGCGATCGTTGCAAGATCACTCGCCAGACGAGCCGCTGGCTGATGCCCCGGGTGAGCTGTGGGTCGGCTTCAGGCTGAGTGCGGATGATGCAGCCGATGAGGCCGTCCTCGCGACCCTGGTGCAGCATGTCGAGTCCTCCGGTCTTGGGGAGTGGTCAGGCCAGTCGGTGGGAGCCGGGCAGCGAGACGTGACGTTCGAGGTGAGCAACAAGAAGCGAGTTGGGCGTTTGATCGCCGCCTTCTTCGCCCGTCGTTTTCCGACGCGCGACTTCTGGATCAGCACTGACTACCAGGAAGCCTTCGATCGCATGTAGGGTCCCGTCCAACATGGCATAGGAGCCGACGAGTGCCGCCAAGCCGGTGCTTGCGGCTCAATGCCGAAGAAGTTGGGGCGCACGAGCCACCACCGCGCGGCATCGAACAGGACTCGCCTTGCTCTTGCTCGTACCCTCCATACCATCAGCCGCATGATGCCTAGAGTTCTTGGCGTGGCATTTCCCTTCGCGCTAGCCGTGCTGTCGGGCTGCTCATCGGTGGGCGGCAATTCAGGCGCGTGGGAGATGAGGGGTGACACCATCCACGTCTACGTGTCCGGTTCGCGCAAGCCAATCGAGATCGGCACCACCGGCCAGGTCATCACGTTGATTGATGCCGTCATCAAGGCCGGCCAATCCGTGGGAGACTTGCGCCATGTCGTCGTGTTTCGCCGCGCCGGCGCCGAGACAATTCAGTTCGAGGTGGACGTGCGGGAGATGCTGCTGACGGGTAACACTGCCAACAACATCCAACTCCAGCCAGGGGACCTGGTCAGAATCGCCGGCTGAGCAAGACGTTGAGCGAATCAACCCCATGAGCATGTTCTGGGCAACAGTGATGCTTCGCTACCTGTTCACGGCACTGGGAGTGGTCGGCACCTTGATGCAGGCACTCCATCCTGTGTGGGACGTTCGACTGGTCGGCGGTCAGATCACGCATCCACGCCCATGGATTTGGCAGCAACCCGACCTGGACCTTGTGACCGTCTCGTCGTCAGCGGTCGACTGGGTGGCAACGTTCGGCCCTGCGCTCGGGATGGCGATCTGCACCTATGTCTGGTGGCGCATCGGCGGCCGAGACCTCAAGAGGTTGGGGCCTGCACAACCGGCCGCAGCAGCCGACGAGCCGCGAGTGGCGCGCGTATAGGAGACGTTGGCAGGTTGGCCGAACCTCGAACCTCGTGATGTACTCTCCGCCCGGTGAGTTCGGGGTTCCTCAGTTCGGGCCGATCGCGAGGAAGCGTCGGCGGTTGACGCGCTCGGACGCCCCATCCACCTGAGGGTGCAGATCTGGTCTGGCATCTGCGAGGTGCGCTTCGCAAGTGTCGAGTAACAGGGCCGACCATCACGACGCGGGAAGCGACGCGAAGTTCGAGCAGATCGAGCTGCCGCAACGCCGCCAGCCGCGATCAGAACTGACCCTCTGCTGCTGGAAAGTGGTTGGATAGAGCCGACCGACGCGGCAGGCACGCGGGCACCTGGTCCTTGCCAGATGACAACCAACAAGGAGATTCATACTTCGAGTCCCCGACTGGCCGCAGCTACTGACGGCACTTCGACGTGCCGGACCCCGTCGACGTGCCCGGAGTGCCGTGCGTTGACAAAGCTGGTGACCCCGTGAGAATGGCCTGCCCACGCGGCGCAGCAGCCGACGGTGGCCACCGAGCGGTCGCACCCGACTGCGTCGCGCAAATCCGATCTGAGCTGTCGCCCCATGGGAGCATCCGTGAGTGTCTATTGGCCCGGGATCACGAACGAGCAGACAGATGCTCAGCCTGGATTCTGGAACGACGACAAGGCCTGGGGGAATTGGATGGCCGAGCGCGAGCATCACGATGATGTGAAGCAGGCAATGCGCGACCTGGGCGTTGCCGAGTTGCTCACCTTCACCACCGAAGGTGTCGCCGACGACGAGGTTGACTGGGTCTCACCTGCAGGCCTGGAGCGCGCCGCAATGCGACTCCGCGAGTTGGTGTTGGCGGAAGACCCAAGGGTCCAGAGGATCGTTCAGACCTACGCGCTGTCGGCGAACGACTGCGACCCCATCCACGAGGAGCTTGCCCGAGATCTGGAAGACATCGCGAAGATCGCCGGTTTCGCGTCAGAACAGGGGGCCTCGCAGGTCACCTTGGAAGTCAATTGGTGACCACGCGCCCAACAAGCCGGAGCCGTATGCCCGTTGACCCGGTCAGCGAATCGGTTGATGGGCGAGTCGAAACGCCACGCGACGCCGCGCCGCACGGCTGCAACGCATTCGGGGCACGATCACTCGCGACACAGCAGACGAGAGGAGCACTGAACCCATGGGATTCCTGGCACTGATCGCCGTCATGTGGGGGGGGTCGCCGTGACCCTGTTCTGGATGTACATCGGCTGGAGAGCCGTGGTGGCGCACGAGGAGATCTCCACTTCGCTCAAGGAGTTCGTGCGCCGCGGCATGGCTCGCGACGATCGCCGCACCTGAATCGTGCGGCGGATCCCACAGGCGCGGACCGGCATGTCGGTTCGCCGGGATCCGGTCGGACCTCAGGTCGGCGTCGCCGAATCTCGGCACCGATACCGGCAGGCGAGTCTGCGACGGCAGCACCTCAGCCTGGGTCCGTACACGGGCTGAGCGGCCGGCTCCCCCCACGGAGAACCGACCGTCACCACCCGAGCAATCGACGGATTCGTCGGCTCAGACGAACGACTTCAGGTTGAACTGCGCGTCCGCGTCCTGCGGATCGATGCGCAGCGCTTCCTGGAAGCAGGCCTTGGCCTCGCCCTGGCGCTGCATCTGCCACAGGCAGACACCGCGGTTGTTCCAGGTCTGCGCGTCGTTGGGGTAGATCTCCGAAGCGCGGCGGAAGCAGTCTTCGGCTTCGGCGTGCTGGTTCTGGCCGAACAGCACCATGCCCAGGTTGAACCAGGCATCGGAGTTGTTGGTGTCGTTGGCGAGCACCATGTTGAAGGTGTTGATCGCGCCGATGTCGTCGCCGGTGACGTAACGCACGAAGCCGAGCTGCATCTGGTACTCGGCTTCACCCTTGCCGAAGGTCACCGACGCCTCGAGGTGCGGCAGGCTCTGCTCGTAGAGGCCCTGCGAGAGGAACGCCTCCGCGGCGGTGCGGTGGATCTCGGCCAGCTTGGTGCTGAGCTCGCCGAGGCTCTCGCAGATTGCTTCCTTGTTCTGGTCGTCGATCGGATCGACGACCAGCGGCGGGATCTGCGCATCGCGGATGTCACGGATGCGCGTGGGGATGCCGGCGAAGCCGGTGCGCTGGGTCGACGTCGACGAAGGAGTCGCCGTCTGGGTCTTGGTGAGCGTGGTCATGTCTACTCTCCTCGTCTCGGGGGTGGGAAAAGGCCTCAAATCGTGGCCAGCACTTCGTTCATCGCCGCCGCCTCGTGATCGAGGGCACGCGCCTCGAGCAAGCGGACGGCGTGCTGGCCCATGCGCTTCGCCTCGGCCTTGTGGCCAAGGCGCTGCAGGATCAGCGTCGTCTGTTGGCAGGCTCCCGGAGAGTCCGGATGCGCTGCCAGGAAGGAGGTCATCACCTGCAGCGCGCGTTGCAGATCGCCTTGCTGCAGCCAGAGTCGCGACAGCACCAGGTGCGCGACTTCGTAGGAAGGTTCGATGGCGATCGCCTGCGTCAGCAGCCGGCGCGCGCGTTCGGAGTCGCCGCGCAGCAGCCAGGCCTGCGCGATCCCGGTCAGCGAGACGTAGCTGGTGATGCCTTCTTGGATCGGCACGACCAGGACCTGACCACGGTAGGCCAGGCAACGCCGGAAGTGCGTGATCGCGTCTTCGGCGCGCCCCTCGGCCAGGCACAGATTCGCGCTCAGGTAGTGCAGGTTGGGAGTTGGCAAGAACCGACGCAGCGCGATGTCGAGCACCGCCCGGGCCCGCGCGTTGTCGCCGATTCTCGCCGCCTCGAGTGCGCACAGTGCCGCGACCTCACCCGCGAAGGGCAGACCCCTGGGCAGGCTCGGCGGGCCGTCGATGATCATCTGCAGACACTTCTCGAGCTCGGCGCGCGCCTGCTCCCCGCGACCCGGCACACGCCGCAGGAAGTCGCCGTACTTGTAGTGCGTGTAGATGTCGTCCGGATGCAGTTCGAGCTGCTTCTTGAACAGGCGCTCGTTGCGCTCGTTCTTGCCGCGCTGATCCATCACCTCGTCGGTGTAACCGTGGTGATCGACCACCACGTTGGCGCTGCCGAGGACCAGGCCGCGTTCGGCCCCGGCCCGCTGCAGGCTCGGCGTCACCTGCTCGTGGATGATGTTCTGGTACTCGACGCCCGGCAGGTTGCGGAACAGTCGCACCATCATCACGCCCATCGTTCGGCCCTTGCCGTAGACGTTGACGAAGTGCAGGTGGTAGCCGCTGATCCGGACATCCTCGACCAGCTCACGGATGCGGCTGCAGCCGCCCTCGGCGATGAACTCGTCGGCGTCGAGGATCAGGATCCAGTCGCCGGTCGCGGCGCGCATGCCGGCCGTGCGCGGCGCCGAGAAATCGTCGTCCCACGGCCGGTGCAACACGCGCGCGCCGAACGACTCCGCGATCTCGATGGTGCGATCGGTGGAGCCGGTGTCGACGATCACGATCTCGTCGACGGCGTCCTTCGCCAGACGCAGGCACTCGCCGAGGAAACGCTCCTCGTTGCGCGTGATCATGCACAGCGACACCTTCGGCGAGCGGCCTGCCCACGGGCATTCGGGTTCCGGCGGCGCTGCCGCAGCCGGATCGGCGGCGCGCTGATCGCCGGTCAGCTGTGACCAACGCGCGAACAGCTCCTGAGCCTCGGCCGCGAACTGGGCCGGATTCTCGACAGGGATCGGCGGATTCTCGAGCGCGTGCGGCACCAGTTCGACCTCGGGCAGCCGGGCGTCGAGCCGCATGCTGTAATCCTCGAGGGCGACCTGCGTGTTCGAGTAGTTCTCGGGGATCGGGCCCACCAACAGCAGATCGACGCGCGGCAACATCAGTCCGGCGATGTCGCCGGAATTGCAGCGCAGGTCGTCCGCCGACGGCGCCACCGAGCCGATGCCCGCCCGCACGCTCTGCGCGACGAACAGTTCTTCGCTCGGCGTCGACCCGGCGCGCAGCAGCCAGACCAGCTCGCCGCGGGCTGCGGCGATGCCGCGATTCCATTGCGCGCTCTCCAGCACGCCCTCGCCCTCGACGACTTCCCAGTCCTCGGGCAGGTAAGCACTGAGGCAGTCCTTGGTGCGCGTGCGTGCGGCGGCATCACCACCGGCGAGGACCACTGTGCCGGCGAGTGGGGCGACCTTGCGGCAGACCACCCAGTAGCGGGCTGCGGGCGGTCCGTCGAGCCAGTCGACCGGCAACAGGCCATGGGTGAACAGCGACGCGCAGAAGCCGTCGCGGAAGTCGCTGCTGCCGTCAGGAACGGCCAGGACGTCGACCACCGTCAGGCCCGCGGCCACGGCCGCGGCCAATACCCTCTTCAGGCTGAGCACCTGCGACGGATCGTCGCTGCTGCCCAGCGGTTCGAAGCTGCTGCTGCGGCCTTCGACGGCCAGACGCAGCGCGCGTGCGGATTGCTGATTGTCGAAGTCGAGCAGCAAGGTGCCGCCGGTCTCGAGCCGAGCACACAGGTCGGCCAGCGCATCCTCGATGCGACCGGCGGATTCGGTGACCGCGGTGACCTCGACGAGGTCGTAGGCGAAGGCGTCGGCAGGAGCGGAACGCCAGGCGCGGCGATCGCGGGGCAGCTGCAGCACACGCGCCGCCGAGGGCACGAGGGAGCTCCAGGCCGTCACCGGACCCTGAAACCCTCTGGGCAGTAGCTCGCCAGTCCTGTTCATTCCTTTGCCTGCCTGGACGCCACCGTCCAGCACTTCCACAGCATCGGCAGAACTGGATCTGCAACTTCAGTCGACGATGATGTCGGGGTTTGCCAACCAACTGCTGCAATGGTCGACGCTGCCCAGATCGAGACACTGCTCCGCGAGCGCACACGGTTCGCACAGTGCCACTTCGTGCCGTCGTGTCCTTCGACACAAGATCTTGCCGCTGCCAAGCATCCAGACAGTCCGGCCGCGCCCGTCGACGCCGTGTTCTGGACCGACCATCAGACCCGGGGCCGGGGGCGCCAGCAGCGGGAATGGCACGACGAGCCGGGCGCCGATCTGGCCGTGACTTTTCGCTTCACGGCGGTCCTGCCGAGCCCGCTGGGTCTGCCGGCAGCGACCCCGGTCGCGGTGGCCGAGGCCTGCGAAGGCTTCGCCGGGCGCCCGCTGCGCATCAAGTGGCCCAATGACGTCTTCCTCGACGGCCGCAAGCTCGCGGGGGTCCTGATCGACGCGGGCGTCGGCGGCCCCACCACCTACCTGATCGGCGTCGGCATCAACTGCAACCGCGTCCGGTTCCCCCCCGACCTGGAGCCGATCGCAACCTCGCTGGCCCTGTCGACCGGACAGGTGATCGATCGATACGCGCTGCTGGTCGAACTCGCCGTGCAGATCGACCGCATGCTCACCGACCTGCAGAACGCCAACACCACCCACCTCGAACGCGTCTTCCGCCATCGGCTGGGACTGTTCGGGCGCCCGGTCGAGGTCGTCGCCAACACGACCGTGTGCGGCGTGCTGACCGGTCTGGACTTCGCGCAGCTGCAACTCGACCACGACACCGTCCTGCCGTTGGGCGTGGTGCGCAGCATCCGCGCCGCAGCGCCGCGAGCCTGATCGGACACACGAGCTTGCTGCCTCATCAGGGCCTGCCTACGCTGCCCACATGGCCTCGTCCGCGCAACTGATTGCCGCCGTGAAGAACGTGCTCGAGGCCGAGCCGCACTTGCGATGGGCATACGTCTTCGGCTCGGTGGCTCGCGGCAAGGAAGGGCGCGACGTGGACGTCGCGGTGATGCCAGCTGCATCGCTGCCAGCCGGAGCGGTCGCCTGGGGACAGATCGTGGCTCGACTCGAAACCGCAACGGGCCGCAAGGTCGACCTCGTCGACCTGCAGAACGCCGAGTTGCCGCTGCTCGGGGCGCTGCTGCCGGAGCGGGTCGTGATCTTGGACCGTGAGGTGGACGCGCGCCACGTGTTCGAAGCCAACGCGACTTCGAGGTGGCTGGACTTCAAGCCGGCATACGAAGAGGCCCAGAGAATCCGACTGTCGGCGATGCAGACCCGCCTACGAGGCGCCAGCTGATGGTCGAGCGCGAGACCGTGCTGCGACGTCTGGGCTTGCTCCAGGACTCACTCGCCGACTTGCGGCGTTATCGGCAGCGATTCGACGTCGAGGCACTGATCAAGGACCGGGACACCCAGCACATGGTGTCGCACGCGCTCTACGTCGCAGCTCAGGCCGCCATCGATCTGGCTCTTCACGCCGCGGCAGATGCGGAACAACCGAGCGCGGTGACCTACCAGCAGGCGTTCGAGCATCTCGCCGATGCCGGCCGCATCGAGCGCGGACTGGCAAACCGGTTGATGGGTTGGGCAGGCTTGCGCAACGTGCTCGCGCACCACTACGCCACGATCGACTACGCGCGCATCGCCTCGACCTTGGCCAACGAGTTGCCCGACCTCGAAGAGTTCGCGGCTGCCGCTGCCAGCTGGCTCTGACCGGCCACTACACATCCGTTCAGGCAGCCGCGCGTTCGATCGCGACCAGCAGCCTGGCCTCGAACTGCACGATCCTGGTCGGCGGCGGCCCGCCGATCAGCTTGGCGACGAACGCCTGATCGAGCGGCTCGGCCGGCAACAGCGGGTAACCCTTGCTCTGCAGCCAGGCGTTCATCGCCAGCCACGCCATCACGCCGTTGAAGTCCGGGAAGGGCGCGATCCGGGCGAACCGCCACAGGATGCGGAATCCTTGCCGGATCGGGTGCAAGCCGCCGAACAGCATCGGGTGGTCGCGGTAGTGGTGCGCGACGTCGAACGTGTCCAGCAGGTAGTGCAGCTGATCGGGCGACGGGTAGTTGGTGTAGAGCACCGCGTCCCACGGCGGCCCGCGTCGCAGCTCGTTGTTGCGGAAGCGCGGCAGTTCCTGCGTCATCGCGCGGAACATCTCCAACAGGAACCAACCGTCCGGCGGCGACCCTTCGCGCGCCCGCTCGCGCATCGCGACGAGCCCCTTCTCGAGACCCCGCAGCATCCGGTACTCCTGTGACACTGCCGACAGGCGCCCGGGTTCGTTGCGCAACACCGCCAGGGCGTCCTCGTCGGCGAGCACGAAACCGCGCAACCTCAGCAGGGAAGCCAGGAAGGCGGCGTCCGTGGGTGATGCGGCGCGCATCCCGTCGAGCACCTGCTGCGCCGTCGCCAACGGCTCCGGCTCGCCGATCGCGCGCACCAGGCGGCTGGCCAACGCCAGATCGATACGCTCGAGCATGCTCGGATCGGATTGTTGCGCCCCGTTCATCACCGCATCCCTTTTCGGCATGATCAGGCCCGTCCATGGAAAGCTCCTCGGGATCCACGTCAGCGTCACCCAGCAGTCCCATGCCACCGAAGCGCCGCCGCCGTTTCTGGCGCATCTTCCTGGGGCTGTTCGTGCTGTTCGTGCTGCTGATCCTCGCGCTGCCGCACGCGATCGCCCTCGACTCCTTCCGTGTCGAAGCGCAGGCCAACCTCTCCCAGGAGCTCGGCGTGCCGTGCCGCATCGACCGCATCGGCTTCTCGTGGTTCTCGGGCATCGGCGTTCAGGGCGTCGAGATCACCAACCCACCGGGCTTCTCGCGTGAGCAACCGTGTCTGCGCGTCGCGCGCGTCGGCGGCGACTTCAGCCTGACGAAGGCGTTCTCCGGCCGCTTCGATTTCAGCGGCAACGTCGAAGGCCTCGAGATTCGCGTCGAGGAGGACGCCGCCGGCAACACCAACTTCGGCACGTTGTTCGGCGAGGGCTTCGAATTCCGCAGCGGTTCGACGACGGGGAACCGACCTGGAAGCAGTCCGCGCCAACCGACCACGTCGCCGCCGCGTCACCAGCACCAGGTGCAGGGCCTCGAGCGTTTGCAGTTCGACCTGCGTCTGCGCGACGCCTTGCTGGAGATCCGCCGCGACGGCGCCCTGGTCGAAGCCGTCTCCAACATCACGTGCAACGCGCAGAAGACCTTCGATGCGAAGAAGGTCACGCTGGATCTGACGGCGGATCTGCAACCGACGAACACCTCCGCGCAGCGCGGCCAGCTCGCGGTCAAGGTCGACGCCGACATCGACACGCGGGACATCGACGTGATGTTCAGTGCGGCGGGTCTCGACCTGTCGCGTTACCACCCGCTGGCCGCGGCGTTCGCTCCTGGGCAACTCACCGCGCTCGCCGGCCTCGTCGACGGCACGCTGACGGCGCGCATCGCCAGTGGTGGCGCGGTGCTGCTCGACGGCAACCTGACCGTGCAGACGCCGCGCCTCGCCGGCCCGCTGGTACACGGCATGGACATCACCGGCGAACGCTGGGTGATCGCGCCGACCCTGTCGGTTGGCAGCGCCTCGGCCGATGGCGTGCAGGACCTGGTCACCGACCGTTTCGACGCCGACTTCGGCTTCCTGCGCCTGCGCGGCGTGAGTGAGGCAGAACGGCAAACGCTGCTCGGCGACGCCCGACTGCTCGCCTTCCGTTGTGAAGCGGACCTGGAGGCACTCGCCTCGTTCGGCGGCCCGATGCCGACCTGGCTCAAAGGCACCAAAGGCCGTTCGTCGTGCGTGATCGGCATCCCACCGACGCTGCACGAGCTGACGGTGCAGGCGCTGCAGCAGCAGCTCGTGGTCGTGGGTTCGGCCTCATCCGAACGCGTCGACGTGGGAGGTTACGAGTTCACCGGCCTGGGCCTGACCAGTTCGCTGCGCGGCGGGCGACTCGAGGTCACGACCACGCAGGACAGCAAACTCAACCGCGGCCCGTTGACGGCTTCGTTCACCGCGGATCTGGTCGGCAGCGACCGCCGGCCGTCGACGCTCACGCTCGCCTGGACCGACGGCCAACTGGGCGCTCCCGCGACCGGGTTGCTGCAGCACCTCGTGCCGCTGTTCGCAGGCCTCGACGCGAGCACCACCGACCTGCGTGGCGTCGGTGACCTGCAGGTCGAAGCAACCGGGCCGATGGCGTTCGCGCCCGGCCAGAACTGGCTGCAACTGCTCGACGACTGGTCCGCCAGCGGCCAACTCGCGCTGCGCGAGACGAGCTTCTCGCCGGCCCCGGCGTTGCGCGGTCTGCTGCAACCGCTGGGATCCGTGCTCGGCGAGGCGGCGTCGCTCGGCGACGGCAAGCGGCTCGCGATCGACGCGTTCCGCTGCGAGTTCCGCCTGCACCAGGGCCAGGTCACCAGCAAGGTCGGCGAGTGGCTGGCGCGTGGCCAGAAGATCGGACTGCAGGGCAGCGTCGGTCTCGACGGCAAGGTCGCGTGCGACCTCGACCTCAGCGACCTGCTGGCCAAACACAAGGACGGCGCGCGGGTGCTCGCGGCCTTGGGCGGCAAACTGCCGGCAGCCAACCTCGGTGGCACCGTGACTTCACCCACCCTCGGCCTGCCCGATCTGACCGCGACGCTGCGCGACGCCGCGACCAAGGAATTGGAGAAGAAGGGCGGCGACCTGCTCAAGCGCGGGCTCGACGAACTGCTCAAGCGCAAGAACTGAGCGCGCCGCCGGCCGATCACGGCCCCGCTCGAGTCACTGCTCGCGTCGAGTCACTGTCCGCGTCGAGTCACTGTCCGCGTCGACTCACTGTTCGCGGAAGCGATGCGAAACCGGCATGCGCCGGCCGCTCCAGCAGCGTTCGCTGACCCGCAGGGTCGGCGGATACTGGTACCGCTTGAACTCCGAAACCTGCACCTTGCGCTGCAGCTCGGCGACGACCTCACGCGCCATGCCGGTGCGCAACGCGATCTCGGCGACGGGCACCTGCTCTTCGATCAGCAGACGCAGCACGGGATCGAGCTGCGGGTACGGCGGCAAACTGTCGGTGTCGAGCTGATCGGGACGCAGCTCCGCCGAGGGCGGCTTCTCGATCGAGTTCCACGGAATGCGCTCACCGTCGCGGTTGAGCCAGCGGCTCAGCGCCCAGACCTCGGTCTTCCACAGGTCGGCGATCGGCGCGAGCGCACCGTTGGTGTCGCCGTAGAGCGTGCAATAGCCGACCGCACTCTCGCTCTTGTTGCCGGTGGTCAGCAGCAGGTGCCCGTGCTTGTTGGCGTAGGCCATCAGCAACGTGCCGCGGATGCGCGCCTGCAGGTTCTCTTCGGCGAGGCCCGGCTCGGTGCCCACGAACACCGGCGCCAGCGTCTGCTCGAAGGCGACCCGCAACGGCTCGATCGGCAACCGGTGGCAGACGATGCCGAGGTTGTTCGCGAGCTGCAGCGCGTCGGCGACGCTGTGCGCGCTGCTGTGCGCCGACGGCATGGCGATGCCGACGACGTTGACCGCGCCGAGCGCGTCGACGGCCAGCGCCGCGGTCAGCGCCGAGTCGATGCCGCCCGACAGCCCGATCAGTGCGCGCGGGAAGCCGAACTTCTCGGCATACGCACGGATGCCCTGCACGATCGCCGCGTGGTGCAGCTGCGGCGCGGCGCAGGCCGACGGCGCCTCGGTCCACGCCGCGTTGGTGTCGACGATCTGCAGCGCTTCGGCGAACAACACCGGCTGGCACGCGACGCCGGTGGCTTTGACCGCGAGCGAACCACCGTCGAACTGCAGCTCGACGTCGCCGCCGACCAGATTCACGTAGATCATCGGCACGCCGTGCCGCGCCGCCGCGGCCGCGACCATGCGCTGCCGCAGGGTCTCCTTGCCCAGCGACCACGGACTGGCGCTGAGGTTGACGACCAGCTGCGCACCCGCGGCGACGACCCGCTCGACGGGATCGAGCGCGTAGTGCCGTTCACCGAAGAAGCGTTCGTCGTTCCAGCCGTCCTCGCACACCACCACGCCGACGCGTTCGCCGGCGATCGTCACGACGTTCTCCTGCGGGCGCGGCCAGGGTTCGAAGTAACGCGACTCGTCGAACACGTCGTAGGTCGGCAGCAGGCTCTTGCGCGCGACGATGCGCGCCTCACCTTCGTGCAGCAACGCGACGGCGTTGTGCAAAGCGCGCCCACCTCCCGACGCGGCGACCGGATTGCGCGCGACGCAACCCACCAGCACCGGCAGCACCGCGGGCACCGCCGTTGCCAATTCTTCGAGCGCCGCGTCGTGCGCGGCCAGGAATGCGCGGCTGGTCAACAGGTCCTCGGGCGGATAACCGCAGACCGCGAGTTCGGGGAACACCGCGAGCTGCGCCCCTTGGGCCAGTGCCCGCGCCGCGAACGCCGCGATCTTGGCCGCGTTGCCGGCGAAGTCACCGACCGTCGTGTCGATCTGGCACAGGGCCACCTTCATCGGGCCACCTTCATCGGGCTACCTTCATCGGGCCCTCACGCCATCACCGCAGCTCGTGCGGCAACATGAACTCGACCGTCTCGGGGATGCCGTCGACCTCCTCGACCGACTCCGCGCCGAACTCACGCAGACGCGCGACGACGGCCTGCACGCTGCTCTCGGGCGTGCTCGCCCCCGACGTCACGCCGACCGACCTCGCGCCCACGAACCACGCGGGATCCAGTTCGTCGCTGCCGAGCACCATGTACGAAGGCACACCCGACTCGGCGCCGATCTCACGAAGTCGATTGCTGTTGCTGCTCATGCGGTCACCGATCACGAGCCACAGGTCGACCTGGCCCTTGAGCTTCTTGACCGCCATCTGCCGGTTGGTGGTCGCGTAGCAGATGTCTTCCTTCCGCGGCGTGGTCAATGCCGGAAAGCGCCGCCGCAACACCACCATGACGCGCATCAGTTCGTCGACGCTCAGCGTGGTCTGGGTCAACACGCCGATCTTCTCGGGATCGGGCACCTCGACCAGTTCGGCCTGCTCGGGCGTCGCGACCACGATGGTGCGATCGGGCGCCTCACCGACGACGCCTTCGACCTCGACGTGATCGGCGTGACCGATCAGCAGGATGGTGAAGTCGCGCGCAGCGAACCGCCGCGCCTCGGCGTGCACCTTGGTGACCAACGGACAGGTCGCGTCGATCGCGTGCAGATGCAGATGATCGGCCTCGGCGAACACCTGCGGCGCGACCCCGTGGGCACTGAAGATCACATGGCTGCCGGCCGGCACCTCGGCCAGGTCATCGACGAACACCGCGCCCTTGGCGACCAGATCGTCGACCACGACCTTGTTGTGCACGATCTCGTGCCGCACGTAGATCGGGCTGCCGTACTTGTCGAGCGCGCGTTCGACGGTCTCGATCGCACGTTCGACACCGGCACAAAAACCGCGGGGGCGGCACAGGAGAACCTTCATCGGCGCGTTGGGTCTGGGAAAGACGGCCGAGAAGTGTGGGCTCGGGGCTGGCCAGGGGCAAGCCCCAACGGCGAGACCTTGCCTAACGCACTTCAATCACCATGCCCACCCCGTACTGCACACTGCCACTGCTCGGCGGCGTGGGCGGCGGCGTCGTACTGTTGTTGAAGAACGCGTAGTTGCGCGCCACGCCCAAGGGCCCGCACACCGTCGACTGCCGGCCCAACGTCGTCACCAGCCCCAACTGGTTGGCCGTCGGCGCCAAGGCAATCGCCTGACCGTAGAGGGTCAGACCAACGTACTGACGCCCGCTCGGCACCGCCGTCGTCACCGTACCACTACCACTCGCGTCGCAGACGCCGATCGAACTGCCGATCGGGTCGATGTTGAGCCAGCAGTCGGGCGCCGACCAACGCAACGCGGTCAGACCCGCAGGCGGCTGTGAAGGGTTGAGCGGATCGAACAGCGGATACGGCAGCGGCATCGACGGCTGCCCGAACAGCCCGCCCTGATTGGTGCCGTTGATCATCAACAGGAACGGCGAGTTCGGCGCGACGTGGCTGACCGTCCAGCCGAACGAACCGCCGGCCAGCATCGAAGTGCTCGTCGTCAGCGTCGGGTAATCCGGCGGCTGCTGCGTCTGCCCGGGCAACAGGCACGCCGGGCCCTGGTTGCCGAAGTCCGCGGCCATCGCCTGGCAGCCCGAGAGATTGTCGATGCGGTACGAACCAGCCGGCTGCGAGGTGATGAAGATCTCGATCAGCAGATTGGCGGGTGGCGGCTGGTTCGGGCGGCCTGGGGTCAAACCGTAGAACCACGGCGTCGTGAAGTTCAGGTCGATGTTCGCGGGGCGCGGCCCCGGCGTCGTCGTGACCGCCTGCGCCGGCAGCATGATGCGTTCGGTCAGCATCACCCAGGTCGCATCACCGCCGCGGTTCTCGGCGAAGGTGCTGCTCATCGTCGACGAGTTCTCGTAGGTCGTCGACATCAGCACCGACAGTTCGACGAAGCCCTTCGCCGCGATCGCCGCGCCCGGCGTGTTCGGCGAGCCGTTGTCGGCGCGGATCGAGATGCCGCTGATCAGGCGCGGCCCCGTCCAGGGCAGCTCCTGCGCGTCGTAGATGCACTGATACCGACAGGCGAGGTTGCTGCCGAACGGGATGCTGGTTCCGCCGCCGCCTTCGACGCCGTTCATCGCCGCGGGCACGACCACCGCCTGTGCGGACACCGCCCCGAAGGCTGTCAAGAACACCGACACTCGGCTCACAAGCTTCGATCGCATGGGCATCACCTCGTCGCCACCATCGGTCCGGCGCCACACCCACCTTGATCCACAGCGGGGTCGATCGCCGCGCCGCCGGTCCCGATCGGAGACCACACGATCAAGCGCGACACGTGCCGAGCCGATCACGGAACGCCGGAGTGTTGGGTACCGCGACAAACGAAGGAGCAATCCGTGCAGATCGAAAGTCATGCCACGCCACCATCTTCTGAGTCGCCCCAGCTGCGCTATGCGGCGCTGCATCGGGCGATCGAACGAGGACTGGCGTCGGACGAGGTTTGGCGCGAGTTGGCCGAAGTCTGCCTGCAACTGGGCCATCGTGAAGAGAGCGTGCGCAGCGTGCACGAGATCGCCAACGTCACGTTGCGCAAGGCGATGCAGTCACGGCTGCAACGGCTCGGCGTGACCCGCGAGAACAAGCTGCATGTGCGTGGCCCTAGCAAGGTGCCGGCAACCAGCGATGCCGGGGCCCACGATCATGCCGACGACGAGACGTTGCCCGGCAAGACCAGTGAACATCTCAGCGACGCGCTGCAGTATCTGCTGCTGCAACGCATGCCGGTGCTCGCCCTGGTCACGACCTTGTCGTTCCCGCTGCTGGTCGGTCTGGGCGGGTTCCTGACCGCAGGTGGGTCGTTCCTGCTGCTGGCCGGCATCGCCGCGCTGCCCGGACTGCTCGTGCTGTCGCTGGTCGGCGCCATGGGCCGCCGCATCCTGCGCCGCAGCTACGAAGGCTCCAACGACGTGCCGGCGATCGGCGACCTCGGGCGCCTGTTCGACGATGCGCAGCGCTTCGTCGTCGACGCCGCCGTGGTGCTCGGTTCGTTCATCGCGCCGCCGGTCATCGCCATGCTGCTCGGCGCGCCGCTCAGCACCTCGCTGCCGGGCCTCGTGGTCGGCGGCCTGTTCGCGCCGATGGCCTGGGCTCTGCGCAACCTGCGCGGCGACTTCAAGGCGCTGTCGCCCGTGTTGCTGATGCGAGCTGTCGCCCGCCAACCGGTGCAATACGTGGCACTGGCGATGATCTGCTGGGGCCTGTTCGCGCCGGCGGCGCTGACCACCTGGCTGGTGTTGGACCGCGCGATCTGGGTGCAGATCGCCATGGTCGGACCGCTGACCGTGTTGCCGTTCTTCGTCGCCAGCCGCCTGATCGGCACCTGGTTCGAAACCCGGCGCCGGCACTTCGGGGCGCTGCTGGTCGGCATGGGACGCCGTCAGCAGTTGGCGACCGCCAAGGAGACGAGCGCGCCTGCCGCGACCAGCGCGCCGGCGCCTGTTGCGAGCCCGCGCCGGGCGGCGGCGCGACCGACTCCGGCGCGGCCCAGCCCGGCGCGGCCCAGCCCGGCTCGGCCCAGTCCCGGGCGCGCCGAAGCGAGCTCACCGCGCCTGCCGCCGCGCCCTGACGCGCTGCGTTACTACGACGCCAAGGACGTGCACGAGAGCCGCGCGGCGAAGGCCCCTGGGTCGGTGCGGCGCGCGGCCGGCGAGCCGCGGCCCGCACCTGGGCAGAAGGCACCTGCAACCGAAGCGCCGCAACGTCGGCAGATCGAGGGCCGCAGTCCGCGTCGCGGTCTTTCGGACCAACCGGATCTCTCACACATGCCGGGCGCCGTCGTCGTCAAGGGTCAAGATCGCGCCCGCAAGGGTGCCGCAGCGCGCCCGAGCTGATCGACCCGCGGCGCCTTGACCGCCCGGCCTCACACTGGCCGGGCGCCGTCCCGCCGGGCACCATGGCACGCCCCATGGACCTCGGCCAACTGCTGCGCGACGTTCCCGACTTCCCCAAGCCGGGCATCCTGTTCAAGGACATCACCCCCCTGCTCAACTCGCCCGCCGGCATGCAGGCCGCGATCGAGCGATTGGCCGCCTTCGACGTCGGCAAGGTCGACAAGGTCGCGGCGATCGAGTCGCGCGGCTTCCTGTTCGGCATGCCGCTGGCGATGCGCCTGGGGGTCGGGTTCGTCCCGGTGCGCAAACCCGGCAAGCTGCCCTGGAAAACCAACCGCGTCGAGTACGTGCTCGAGTACGGCACCGACGCGATCGAGATCCACCAGGACGCCATCACCCGCGGCGAACGCGTGCTGTTGGTCGACGACGTGCTCGCGACGGGCGGGACCATGGCCGCGGCGATCGAACTCGTGCACGCCTGTGGTGGCGAGGTGGCGGCATGCTTGTTCGCGGTCGAGTTGGGCTTCCTGCACGGCCGCGCCCGCCTGGGCAGCAACCGCGCCCACTCGCTGGTGGAGCTCAGCTGAACGACGGCCAGGTGTCCCACCACGCCGCGAAACGCCCGTGCGAAGGCCCGCGCCGGTGCTCGATGCGAGTTTTTGTGACGCCACAAGGCTCTTACTGAGAAGGACTTGTGCGTTTTCCTCAAGATTTCCACAGAGAGTTGCTCAATCTCGAGGCCCGACCTGCCGATCATGCGGCACTGGCTCGCGAGAGCCGGCTGTTCTTTGGTGTTTCGGCTCCCACCAAACGTGCTTCTCGAAACGGCAAACCCGACGAAAGTCGGTGACGCAAAGCCATAGGGCCTTCCGCCGGTCTCCCATCCGGCCACGGCAGCCTGGTTCCCGAAATGAAGCTAGGACTCACGTCCGGTCCAACCCGCGCTCGTCGTTCACGACGCGACCCGATCGATCCTGACCCGTTCCATCCGGGCCAGATCCATCCGGACCTGACCGACAGTCCAAGTCATGCTCCAGCCCGCGCGGACTCATCACGAGTGTTGCCGGCGGAGAGGGAAGGCAGACCTTCGAACACCGACGAACTGCAATCGTGCAGCGAGTCGCGGTTCGACCGATCGGTGCCTTTCGACGCACAGCCAGACGCGGCCTTCGGTCCGCGCCGGGCATCTGGAGCCGGCGTCAGCCATCGATCGCCCCCGCGATCGATTTCCCTCACCGCCCGAACGTCCGCCTCGACCGCTCTGCTGGAGTCCTGACCATGGCCAAGTCCGCCGCCCTCCGCTCCCCCGCTCGCAGCACCACCATCAAGTCGCGCACCGCGACGACGACGCGCAAGTCGCCAACCGAGACGGCGGCGACGACCGCGAGTGCGCCGCTCGGCCTGACCGATGGGGAGCTCGAGTCGGTCTGGAAGACGTTCAAGCGCACGCGTGACGAGAACCTGCGCAACACGCTGATCGAACACCACATGCCGCTCGTGCGTTCGATCGCCGAGCGCGTGCTGCAGACGCTGCCGAAGTCGATCGAACTCGACGACCTGAGCTCGGCCGGCACCTTCGGCCTGATGGACGCGATCAACGGCTTCGACCTGTCGCGCGGCATCAAGTTCAAGACCTACTGCACGACGCGCATCCGCGGCTCGATCCTCGACGAGCTGCGCTCGCAGGACTGGGTGCCGCGCCTCGTGCGCCTCAAGGCCCACCGCCTGGACCGCGCCATCCGCCGCCTCGAAGGTGAATTCGGCCGCACGCCCAATCAGGTGGAGATCGCCACCGAACTCGGCATCACGCTCGAAGAACTCGACGCGCACCAGGCCGAGGCCAACGCCAAGACGATCTTCTCGCTGTCGGAGAAGTGGGACGACGGCGACGAGGAGAAGGAGATGGAGAAGGTCGAGATCCTCGCCGATCGCAAGGCGGTGGACCCGGTCGACACGATCCAGCAGCACGACGCGCTGGAGATGATCACCAGCAGCCTCACCAAGAAGGAGCGCCTGATCATCCTGATGTACTACTACGAGGGGCTGACGATGCGCGAGATCGGCGAGATCATGGAACTGACCGAATCGCGCGTCTGCCAGATCCACAGCAACGTCATGGCGCGCCTCAAGGCGCAACTCGACCGCGCGCAGCGCAGCCAGGACTGAGGTTCGCGGCGAAGTCGCGTCAGGATCGGCTGCTGGCGTGCCGATAGGCACGAGTGGGGGAGAGCATGCAGCAGGTCGACCAGATCCTCGACAGCCTCAAGGCGATTCCGCCGTTGCCCGACGTCGCGCAACGGCTGCTCGCGATGGTCAACGATCCCGACTACGAGATCGACCGCGTCGTCGACCTCGTGCGCCACGACCCGACCTTGACGGCACGACTGCTGCGCCTCGTCAACTCGGCGATGTTCGGCAACGCGCGCGCGATCACGACCGTGCCGGCGGCGATCGCCTACGCGGGCACGCGCAACCTGGTCAAGATCGTGCTGGTGAGCTGCACGGCTTCGCAGTTCGCGGCGACGCCGACCTCACGCTACGCCGATCCGGGCGAACTGTGGCGGCACACGCTCGGCTGTGCCTTCACGTGCCAGCACCTCGCCGCACGCGTCGCGCTCGATCCGAGCCTGGCATTCACCGCCGGTGTCCTGCACAACATCGGCAAGATCGCGCTGGCCCGACACGGCGCCGCCTGGCGCCCTGAGCTCGGCGCGTCGGTCGACGATCGGGTGCATGACCTGTGCGACATCGAGAGACAGTGTTTCGGCGTCGATCACGCCCATGCCGCCGCGGTCGTGGCGACGGCCTGGCAGCTGCCGGCAGAACTGGCCGAACCACTGGCGACGCACCACGACGACGAGCCGACGACCCCGCTCGCGGCCGTTCTCGGTCTCGCCGACACGCTCACGCTCGCCGCTGGCATCGGCAACCCGGTCGCGCCGCGGTGCCCGACACCGCGGCCGGCGGCGCTGGAGCTGCTCGAGCTCGACGCCGACGATCTGCAGACCGCAACCGCCCACCTCACGGCCGAGATGCAGCGCTGCCAAGAACTCCTGAACCTCAACTCGTTCGTCGGCCGATAGGCGGATGGGCCCAGCGCCACACCTCGAGCTAAGGACACGACCACATGGCCAAGAACATCCTGATCGTCGACGACTCCGCCACGATGCGGAAGATCATCATGCGTGGCATCCGCCAGGCGGGCATCGAGAACGCCGACTTCAAGGAAGCCGGCGACGGCGTCGAAGGCCTCAAGGCCGTCGCGGGCGAGACCTTCGACCTGATCCTGTCCGACGTGAACATGCCCAACATGAATGGGTTGGACTTCGTCAAGGAGGTCAGCGCCAAGCTCGCGTCGCCGCCGCCGATCGTGATGATCACCACGGAAGGCAGCGAAGAAGTCGTCAAGGAAGCGATGAGCCGCGGCGCCAAGGGTTACCTCAAGAAGCCGTTCACGCCCGAGAAGATCCAGGAAGTCATCGGCCCGTTCCTCAAGTGAGCGTGGTCACGCGTTCACCTTCAACCCAGGAAGCCAAGCGATGACGAACCAAACCCTGGACCCGGCATTGGTCGGGAGTCTGCAGGACTCGGCCCGCGAGATCCTCGAGACGATGGTCTTCATGACGCCCGACAAGATCGAGGTCGTCCCGGAGAGCGCATCCGTCTTCCGCGCCGAGGTCGTCGGCCTGCTCGGCTTCACGGGGACCCGCTCGGGCACCGTGGTCGTGCGCACCACCCAGGACCTCGCCAAGACCATCGCCGCCAAGATGCTGATGATGGAGCCCGAAGAGCTCGGCAGCATGGAGGAGGCCTGCGACGGTTTCGGCGAACTCGTCAACATGCTCAGCGGCAACTTCAAGAACGCCTGGGTCGCCAACGGCAACCAGATGGACCTGTCGGTGCCCAACGTGATCCTCAGCGGTGAAGTCCGTCTGAACATGAACTCGGACCCGGCGCTGCGGACCTGCGTGCGCATCCACCTCGCCGGCAGTCACATGGACGTCGGCATCCACTTCGAAGCAGCCTGACCGGTCACCTACCCATGGCGGGATCCACGCTCAAGCCAGGCACTGGCAAAGAGCTCAAGCGGCTCTTCGCCATGCTGACCAGCGCGATCGGCGAGACCTTGGGGTCGCTCGTCGGTCGTGAGCTGAGCGTGCGGCCGCTCGAACCGGAGATCATCGACGCCGAGGCGTTGGTGGCCCAGCTCGAACGCGCCAGCGCCGTGGCACGCGGCGCCCTCGACAAGGAGTTCGCAGGGAGGTCGCTGCTGACGTTGGTGGAGGTGCCCGACGCGATCGCGATGTCGGGCATGTTGATGATGACGCCGGAACACGTCATCAACCAACACCGCGCCAAGGGCACGCTCGACGGCGAAGACGCCGAAGCCTTCGCCGAACTCGGCAACGTCCTCTATTCGGGCCTGGGCAACGTCCTGCGCGACAACCTCGGCAACGCCGACGTGCGCATGCAGGACCAGGGCATCGTCAAGCCCGGCTTCGACCAGGACGGCATCCTGGGCGCGGGCGCGCTGGTCGTGGCGCCGTTCAAGCTCAAGGTCGCCGACTATCCTGAGTCGTCCGGCTATCTGGTCATCGACCTCGGCACCGCGGAGGCCTGGAACAAGGCCCCACTCGAGGCCAAGTCAGGGCCGGTCACGGCGACGCAGGGTGAAGGCGACGCTGCGGGCATCGCGCTCGCCGGGCTGCGCCCCGACGACGACGGCTTCGAGGCGATCCCTGCCGCGCCGATCCGCGGCCGGCTGGCGGCGTTCGTGCAGCAGACCGAAGTCTTCCGCGTGTTGCGCCGCAGCTGCCGCCGGGTCGGTCTCGAGCTGCGCCGGCACGGCCGCGGCGAGATTCCCAATCCCGCGGCGCATCGCGGCGAGATCGTGCTGCTCGACATCCCGGCGACCGAAGAGCGGCGCTTGCAGTGGTGTCGGCGCGTCAAGGAATTCGGTGTCGACACCAAGGTGGTGCTGCTGCTGCACCACCCCTCGCGCGGTGTCGTCACGCAGGCGTTCTTGTCCAAGGCCGACACGATCCTGGGCTTTCCGTGCGAAGAACTGCAGCTCTCGCAGAAGCTCGAGGCGTTGCTCGCCGACCTGCCCGTCGAAACGCCCGACTCGTGAGCCCGACGCGCTCACTCGCTTCGAACCTGCCGGGCGCGGATCTGCACGACCTCGGCGGCGGTGCGTCGCGCCGAAGCCAGGATCAGCTCGATGGCGCTGCGGTGCGCCTGCAGGGTGCCTTCCGCGGTCGCCACCTCGGCCTGGATCTCGATCGTGCCGAGCAGATTGTTGACGCGATGGAGGAGGTCTTCGAAGGGTGTGCCGGCCATGCGCCGGCGAGGGTAACGCCGCGGCACGTTGTCGTACAGGACAACGACAGGGTGTCGGCAAATGCCATCCGCTCTGGTGGCTGACGGCTCGTCACCCACCACATATGGTGTTCGGGCACTTGGCACGTGAGGTGCTTCAGGGAGGACGTGAGGACCTCCATGAAGTCGATGCCCAAGTGGCTGCTCGTTCCCCCTGCCGCGGCGCTGCTCGTCGTGCTCGGCCCGCTGTCGATGGCTTCGGGCCGCGACGCGAAGGCCATTCCAGCGGCCCAGTCCGTGCCCGAAGTGGCGCAACCGCCAGCTGCCGAGACCTCGTTGCGCGCGCCCGTGCGCACGCCGGCGCTGCCGCGCACGCCCGACTTCTTCGAGATCGGCAGCGCCCTGGCAGGCGTGTTGCTGCTCGGCATCGGCGGCGTGATCGTGCTGCGCAAGCTGCGCGGCGGCGCGGCGCCAACGGGCGGCAGCAAGCTCGTCTCCCTGCGCCAGAGCCTGCGGCTGTCACAGCGCCAGGTGATTCACGCGCTGGAGTTCGACGACCGCATCCTGCTGGTCGGCGAGAGTGAACGCGGCCTGACGCTGCTCGAGGCAGGCCGTGGCGCCGCCAACGCCGACGAGAATGAAGTGCTGGCGCGCAACCCGCAGCGCGTCGACACCGTGGTCGACGACGCCGAGGCCGACGACGGCGCGGTGCCCAAGAACCTGGTGATCCCGCGCCCCGCGAACGGTCCGTCGCGGCGCCTGCCGACACCGCCGCGCAGCCCGGCCGCTGCCAAACCCGCCCCCGGCCTCAACGACTTCCGCGCCCTGCTGCAGAAGGCTGGTCGCTGATGCAGCGCCTGCTCACCTTGCTGGCGCTGCTGCTCGCGCTCGCCGCGCCGCTCGCCGCGCAGTCGCAGGACCCCGCCGCGTTGCCGGCGCTGCCGCCGACCTTCGGCCCGCCGGCACCGAGCACCGGCCAGGGGCCCGGCGTGACACTGTCGCTGCGCGGCGGCGACGACCGCGAGAACCTGAGCTCGGCGCTCGAGATCGTGCTGCTGATGACGCTGCTGGCGATGGCGCCGGCGCTGGTCATGACGATGACCTGCTTCACCCGCATCGTCGTCGTGCTGTCGTTCCTCAAGCGCGCGATGTCGATGCAGGACCTGCCGCCGGCGATGATCACGACGGGCTTCGCCCTGTTCATGACGATCTTCGTCATGAAGCCAGTGGTCAGCGACATCTACGACCAGGCCTACCTGCCCTACGTCGAGAACCGCATGGACTGGCGCGACGCGGCCGGGATCGCGACCACCCGCATGAACCAGTTCATGCTGGCACAGACGCGTGAGGAAGACGTCGCCCTGATCCTGGACCTCAGCCGCACGGCGCGGCCCGCGACCGCCTTGGAGACGCCGTTCCACGTCACCGTGCCGGCGTTCGTGCTGTCGGAGATCAAGACCGCCTTCCAGATGGGCTTCGTGTTGTTCCTGCCCTTCGTCGTCATCGACCTGGTGATCAGCGCGATCCTGGTCTCGATGGGCATGTTCAGCCTGCCGCCGGTGGTCGTGTCGACCCCGCTCAAACTGCTGCTCTTCATCCTCGTCGGCGGTTGGGACCTCGTGGTGGTCTCGCTGGCCGAGAGCTTCGTCACCTAGGACACACCATGGGACACGAAACCCTCCTCGACCTGGCCAAGCAGACGCTGGTGACGGCGCTGATGATCTGCGCACCCGCGCTGCTCGTCGGCATGGCCGTCGGTCTGCTGATCAGCTTCTTCCAGACGGTGACGTCGCTGCAGGAACAGACCCTGACGATCGTGCCGAAGATGCTCGCGGTGCTGGTCACCATCGTCGTGCTGATGCCGTGGATCCTCGGCACGCTGCGCGAGTTCACCGCTTCCTTGTTCCGCAACCTCTCGGCGTTCGGTCTGGGCGCGTGACCGAGACGCACGGCGAGCGATGAACCTGGACTTCTACGACGGCTACGCGATGTCGCTGTTCCTGCACCTGGTGCGGGTCGGCGCGTTCATGTCCGTCGTGCCGTTCTTCGGCCGCCAGGTCGACTCGCAGATCCTGCGCCTGGTGCTCGCGGTGTCGTTCGCAGCGGTGTTCTGGTGGGTCGGCGACCAGAGCATCACGCCCCCCGGCAACCTGCTGGCGCTCGGCGTGATGGGGCTGCGCGAAGGCCTGATCGGGCTGGCGCTCGGGTTCGCGCTGTCGACGTTGACCTCGATGCTGATCAGCGCAGGTGAGATCATCAGCTCGGAGATGGGCTTCTCGCTGGCGCGCGCGATGAACCCCGAGAGCGGCACCGACGCGACGGTGTTGTCGCAGCTGTTCCAGGTGTTCGGCATGTTGCTGATCCTGCAGTTCGACCTGCACCACGAAGCGTTGCGCATCGTCGGCGACACGTTCCGCGCCTGCCCCGTCGGTCAGCCGTTCGACATCGAACCGATCTGGCTGGGCCTGCGCGCGTTGGTCTCCGGCAGCGTGCAGATGGCGCTGCAGTACTCCTTCCCGATCCTCGGCATCATGCTGCTGCTGTCGATCGGCATGGTGCTGCTCGGGCGCGCGGTGCCCGCGATCAACCTGATGGAGTTCGGCTTCGCGCTGCGTGTGCTCGTGGCGCTGGCGATCACGGCTTTCTTCATCGTCGAAGGCACCCCGTTCCTGCTGCACGTCTTCGGCGTGTTCCTCGACACCGCCCGGGACATGTTCCCCGCCTGAGCCATGCCCCTCTTCGGTGACGATCAAGGAAAGACGGAGAAGCCGACGCCGCAGCGGCTGTCGGAGGTCCGCAACAAGGGCGACTCGCCGCTGTCCAGGGAACTGATCCAGGGCGGTCTGTTGGTGATCGCCGCGGTGCTGGCGATCAGCTCGGGCGACTGGTTCGTGCAGTCCCTCGCCGACCTGATGCGCCGCGGCCTGATCGTCGATCTCGAGCATCGCAAGCTCACCGACATCCCTGGCGTCTGCCAGGAACTCATCGGCGCGGTCATGCAGGTGATCGCCCCGTTCGGGCTGTTCGTGCTGATGCTCTGCGTCGGCACGCTGGTGCTCGGCTACGGCCAGATCGGCATGCGCTGGTCGCGCGAAGTCGTCGGCTTCAAGCTCGAGAAGCTCAACCCGTTCACCAACTGGAAGCGGGTGTTCAACGTGCAGGCGATCGCGCGCACGGTGTTCGCCCTGCTCAAGCTCGCGGTGATCGTCACCGTGCTGTGGCTGGTCGTCGGCAACCGCTGGCAGACCCTGCTGCGGCTTCACGAACAGACCGTCGAGGCGGCGGCGCACACCATCGGCGATCTGGCGATCACGCTGCTGCTGTGGGTCGGGCTGGTGGTGTTCGCGCTGGCCTTCGCCGACTTCGCCTGGCAACGCTTCAACTTCGAGCAGCGCAACATGATGACGCGCCAGGAAGTCGAGGACGAACGCAAACGCTCCGACGGCGATCCGGCGATGAAGATGCGGCAACGCCGCGCCCGCAACGACCTGCTGCGCCATCGCATGATGGCCGACGTGCCCAAGGCCGACGTGATCATCGTCAACCCGACGCACTTCTCGGTGGCGCTGCGCTACGACCGCACCCGCGACGCCGCACCGACGGTCGTCGCCAAGGGGGTCGACGACGTCGCGCTGCGCATCCGCGAGATCGCGCGCGAGAACGACGTGCCGCTGATGGAGGACCCGCCGCTGGCTCGCGCCTTGTTCCGCGCGGTCAAGGTCGGCCAGTCCGTTCCCGAACGTTTCTACCAGGCGGTCGCCGTGGTGCTGAGCCACGTCTACCGACTCAAGGGCAAGACCGCCTGACCGGAGCACCCTGACGCATGCCTACCACCACCCAGAGCAACCGGCGGAACAGCCTGCTCGCGCTGTTCTTCCTCGGCATCCTCGCCGTGATGCTGATCCCGATGCCGGCGATCATGCTCGACGCGATGTTGTGCCTGAACATCACGATCAGCCTGCTGATCCTGATGACGGTGCTCAATGCCAGCCGGCCGATCGAGTTCAGCACCTTCCCGACGGTGCTGCTGTTCACCGCGCTGTTCCGACTCGCCCTCAACGTCTCGTCGACGCGACTGATCCTGCTCGAAGGTGACGCCGGCAACGTGATCCGCACCTTCGGCAACTTCGTCGTCGGTGGCGATCCGCTGGTCGGCATCGTGATCTTCCTGGTGCTCGTGGTGATCCAGTTCATCGTGATCACCAAGGGCCAGAATCGCATCAGCGAGGTCACGGCGCGTTTCGCCCTCGACGCGATGCCCGGCAAGCAGATGTCGATCGACGCCGACCTCGGCGCGGGCCTGATCAGCGCCGAAGAAGCCAAGGCGCGGCGGCAGGAGCTGACCGCGGAGATGGAGTTCTACGGATCGATGGACGGTGCCGGCAAGTTCGTGCGCGGTGACGCCGTCGCCGGCCTGATCATCACCGGCATCAACATCGCCGGCGGCCTGATCATGGGCATCGTGTTCGGCAACATGGCTCCGGTGCAGGCGTTCGAGAAGTACACGCTGCTGACCATCGGCGACGGTCTGGTGGCGCAGATCCCGGGCCTGCTGGTCTCGACCGCGGCCGGCATCCTGGTCACCAAGGGCGCCAACAAGAGCGGCCTGGGTCAGGAGATGGGCGACCAGCTGCTCGGCAGCGGCCGCGCGATGAAGCTCGTCGCGATCATCCTCGGCTTGATGTCGCTGCTGCCGGGCATGCCGACGGTGCTGTTCGTGTTCATCGCCACGACGCTCTACCTGCTCTCCAACGCCACGCAGCGCACGCAGGACCGTGCCGCCGCCGACAAGGCCGCCGCCGAAGCCGAACCGGTCGCGGACAAGGAACAGAGCGCGCCGGTCGAAGAACTGCTGGGCGTCGATCGCCTGGGCGTCGAGATCGGCTATCGCCTGATCGGCCTGGTCGAACCCGGCCGCCACGGCGGCTTGCTCGACCACATCCGCTCGCTGCGGCGCCAGTTCGCGCAAGGGCTCGGCCTGGTGGTGCCACCGATCCGCGTGCGCGACAACGTGCAGCTCGACCCCAACGCCTACCGCGTGTTGCTCGGCGGCCAGGAGATCGCGCGCGGCGAGTTGCGCGCCGGTCACTACCTGGCGATGGACCCCAGCGGCACCGCGCAGCCGATCCCCGGCATCGAGACGATCGAGCCCGCGTTCGGCCTGCCGGCGCGCTGGATCAGCGAGAACGACAAGGACCGCGCCGAACTGCTCGGCTACACCGTCATCGACGCCGCGTCGGTGCTGATCACCCACGTCACCGAGGTGCTCAAGAAGGTCGCCGGCGAACTGCTGACGCGCGACGACGTCAAGTCGCTGGTCGACAACCTCAAGAAGGTCTCGCCCGCGATCGTCGACGAACTGGTGCCCGGCCAACTGTCGCTCGGCCAGGTGCAGCGCATCCTCTCCAACCTGCTCAAGGAAGGCGTGCCGATCCGCAACCTGCAGACGATCCTCGAGGCGCTCGCCGACGCGTGCATCGAGACCAAGGACCTGCGCCAGCTGATCGAACACGTGCGCACGCGTCTGGCGCGCACCATCGTCGAGCCCCACCTGGATCCGGCGGGCGTGTTGCACGCCGTGTTCCTCGACCCCGACCTCGAACGCAACCTCGCCGAGACCATCGCCGGCAACGAAGGCGGCGCCAACCTGCCGGCCGGTTTCCTGGGCCGGTTCGTCGACAGCACCGCCGAGGCGCTGGCGTCGATGGCCAAGAACGGCCGCGACCCGGTGCTGGTCACGCGCGCCTCGCTGCGGCCGTTCCTGGCCGAAGCCATCGCCGGCGTGATCCCCAACGCCGCGGTGCTCAGTTATCAGGAGACGACGCCCGCCAAGAAGGTCGAGACCATGCAACGCATCGCCGTCGCGAGCTGATCCAACGCACAACCACCCACAACCATGCTGCTCAAGCGAATCGAAGCCAAGACCCTCCCCGAAGCCCTCGAACGCGTGCGCGTCGAGTGCGGCGCCGACGCGCTCGTCGTCGAGACGCGCGCCACACGTGGCGGTTACCTCGTGGTCGCCGCGCGTGCGCAGAGTGCGCCGACGCGAACGGACCAGACCGGCTCCAAGTCGTTCCTGTCGCGTTGGACCAAGGGGTTCTCGCCCCTCGCCGACAAGGCCACCGACTTCGGCCTCACCGACGACGTGCTGCGCGCGATCGAACGCGCGCTGCTCGGCACGCGCGTCGAACTGTCGCGCCCCGGCGACCCGGCCGTGCCCGGCCTCGCCGCCAAGGTGCTCGCGGGCCTGATCCGCAGCGAACCGCGCCTCGAAGACCACGACGACCCGACCTTCCGCTCGCTCGCGGTCGTCGGCCCCACCGGCGTCGGCAAGACGACGACGCTCGCCAAGCTGGCCGGCCGCGCCCGCGCCCGCGGCGAACGCGTCGCGATCGTCACGCTCGACACCTATCGCGTCGCGGCCGTCGAACAGCTGCGCGCCTTCGCCGAACTCATGGACGCGCCGTTCACGGTGGCGTTCACGCCGATGGACCTGCGCCGCGCGATGCAGGAGTACGCGTCGTACGACCGCATCTTCGTCGACACGACCGGCCGCAGCCCGCGCGACCATGAGGCGCTGCCACTGCTCGAAGGCAACCTCAAGGCCGGCAACTGCCGCGCGCTGCTGTGCCTCGCGGCCGGCACGCGCGCGCGCGACTGCCGCCTGGTCCTCGACGCCTACGAACCGCTCGGCATCGACGCGGTGTGTCTGACCAAGTGGGACGAGACCGTGGCGCCAGGTGAAGCGCTGGGCACGATCGTCGAACGCGGCCTGCCGCTGTCGCACGTCTGCATCGGGCAGGAAGTGCCCGACGACATCGTGCCGGCGGACCCGATGCAACTCGCGCACGCGGCGTTCGACCTCGAGACCGCGGAGGCCGCCCGATGAGCGGCGCCGCCACGCAAGCTGCTGGGCTGACGTCCCGGTCCGCACCGACCGCGACCTGGATCGCCGTCGCCGGCGCCAAGGGCGGCGTCGGCAAGACCACGCTGGCCGTCAACCTCGCGATCCTGCTGGCCAAGAACGGCCGCCGCGTGCTGCTGGTCGACGCGGATCCGGGCTGCGGCAACGTCGGCGTGCACCTGCGCCTCGCCGGAGCACTGCACCTCGACGACGTCGTCGACGGCCGCTGCGCGCCGCGCGCGGCGGTGTTGCCGGGTCCCGGCGGCATCGGCGTGCTGACGACGTGCTCGGGCAGGGCCACGTTCGCCGAAGGAGAACGCATGCAGCGCGCGATCGCCGCGATCGAAGCCGCCGCCAAGGACTACGACCTGGTCGTCTGCGACACCGGCGCCGGCATCGGCCCCGCGACCACGACGATCCTCGAACGCGCCGAACTGGTGCTGTCGGTGACCACACCCGACGTCGCCTCGCTCACCGACGCCTACGCCTTGTGCAAGGTGCTGCACCTGCGCGGCCGACCGTTGCCGCGTCTGGTCGTCAACCGCGTGCGTAGCCGCGACGAAGCGATGCGCACCGCCGGCAAACTGTCGGCCGTGGTCGGCAAGTTCCTCGGCGGCGTGTGCTCGCTCACCGGCTGGATCGGCCATGACGACGATCTGTCGCGCAGCGTCGCGGCGCAGCGCCCGGTCAGCATCGACGGCCACGCCAAGGTCACCGAAGACCTGCGCGCGCTTTGCGCCGCGACCCTCGCCGAACTGCCGCGTCGCAGCGCCGCGCCCGCGGCCCCGGCGACCCGTCTGCGCCCGGTGGCGAGCTGAGTCGGTCACCACCTCTGCGCAGCCGGCACCGCGGCTGACGGCGCGTTCGGACCCTTGCGGGAAGTCCTGCTCCGGCAAAACCCCCATCGCGCCGCGACTTCCGGTCGGTCGTCTCAATTCGCGCTCGCCGAAGTGCCGATGAACGCCCTGGCAAGCGTCATGAAGTCCGGCACCGGTAGCCAAGAACTGATCCGCCTCGCGACCGCGTACCTCGCGAGCATCGCGTTCGCCCTGACGTTCCTGATCGGCACGCTCTCGGGCGTGGACGGCGGCACCACGCTGCTACGCAGCGTCACCGTGGCCGGCGCCGCGCTGGTGCTCGGCTGGCTGCTGGCCGCGCCGGTCGTCGACGCCGTGCTCACGGCGATGGCGCGCGACGAGGCCAAACGCCGCGCTGAACAGACCGCCGAGGACGACGCGTGAGGGGCAGCGCCGCGAAGATGCTGCGCTCGCCGGAGGAACGCGACCGCCTGGTCGAGCAGTTCCTGCCGCTGGTGCGTTACGTCGTGGCCCGCCTGCCCGTGACGATGCCCAACTCGCTCGATCGCGACGACTTCTACTCGGTCGGTGTGGTCGGCCTGATGCACGCCGCGGCGTCCTACGACCCCGGCCGCGGCGCTTCGTTCAAGACCTTCGCCTACACCGCGATCCGCGGCGCGATCCTCGACGAGGTGCGCAAACACGACCCCGTGCCGCGCAACCGCCGCGACCGTTTGCGCCGCATGGACCGCACCAACGCGGCGCTGCGCGGCGACCTCGACCGCGAACCCACGCTCGGCGAACTCGCCACCGCGATGGGCTGCACCGAGCGTGAACTCGACGAGGACCTGCAGGCGCTGCACACCTGCCGCACGCTGTCGCTCGACGAGCGTTACGGCGGCGAAGAGGACGGCGGTTCGTTGTCGAGCCAGATCGCCGACGGCGACAGCCTCGACCCCAGCTCGTGCGCAGACGACCGCGAGAGCCTCGAGCTGCTCACCAAGGCGATCTCCGAACTGCCGGAGACCGACCGCCACGTCGTGGTCCTCTACTACCACGAACAGCTCTACCTCAAGGAGATCGGACAGATCCTCGGCGTGACCGAGTCGCGCGTCAGCCAGATCCTGACCCGCGCGATCGAGCGGCTGCGCCTCAAGCTCAAGCCCAAGGAGTGAGCGATGGACAGCGTACGGAGCCTGCACGGCATCACCGGCCCCCTGTTCGTGAACGAACGCAACGCCAACCGCAACCAGGGTGGCGAGGCGTTCCGCGAGGCCCTGCAGCAGCAGGCCGGCGAGCAGACCGAGGCCGAACCGCAGACACCGCAATCCGGCCCGAAGCCGGGGGGCAAGCGGCCCTTGGGAACGGGACTTCAGGTCCGCCCCGCAGTCGGTCGAAAGGACGAGGACGAGGGCCGACACATCGACGTGTTCGCCTGAGCCCCCCTTCCGATCCCCGAGAATGACCAAGCTCTCCGGCACCGCTCCCGCAACCCCGAGCAAGGGCGTGATCCGTCGCGACGCCGTGCGCATCGTGCGCCAGGCGGCGATGGTCGACTGCGGCACCGTCAGCCACGGCGGCGCCGGCCCGCTCGCCGTCGTGCCGTTGCTCGACGGCGACCGCGTCGCCGGCTTCGAGATCCGCTGCAGCTGCGGCTCGTCCGCGGTGGTCGAGTGCGTCTATCCCCGCGAGGCCTGACATGTCGACGGCAATCCGTTCCTGGTTGTTGCTCCCCCTGCTCACGATCGCCGGCTGCCAATCGGCCAAGGAGCTGCTCTACGAACCCAAGCCGGACGACCCCAACGACGGCTACGAGGGCAGCTTCGCCGAGGCCGGCATCAACACCGAGATGGACTTCGGCCCCAAGCAGAGCCGCCTGCTCGACGAGCACATCCGGCTCAAGAACGACTTCAGCGCGCTGCAGCGTCGCTACGACGACGCCATCGTCGAGAAGCAGAACCTGCTCGGCCAACTCACCGGCGAGAAGTCGACGCTCGAGCGCGAGAAGGCGCTGCGCGCGGAGGCCGAAGCCGAAGCCGAGATGCTCCGCGGTCGCCGCCGCGAACTCGAGGCCAAGATCCTGAGCCTCAGCATCGAGAAGGCCAAGCTCGAGCAATCCGCGCTGCTGGCCAAGATCGACGCCCTCAACGCTTCGCTCTCGGACGTGATGAGCAACCCCGTCGATGCCGCGGCTCCCCCGCCGGAGCGCCGCTGATGTCCATCAACCGCATCGTCGGCCTGGCGCTCACCGGCGCCGTCGCCATGACGTTCTCGGCGTGCCAGCTCGAGCGACCGCCGGAGAAGAAGAAGGTCAACAGCTACCTCGCCGAACCGGCCGACCTGGCCAACGTGCGGCGCATCATGGTGCTGCCGTTCCAACAGGACGGCGGCATGCCGACCGACACCGAACGCGTGCGCGACGCCTTCGTCGCCGAGTTGCAGAAACTGCGCCGCTTCGAGGTGGTGCCGCTGCCCGCGACCGCCAGCGAGAACGAGTCGCTGCACGCTTCGCTTCGCAAGGGACGTTTGTCGACCGACGCGGTGGTGCGGCTGTGCGACCGCTACGCGCTCGACGGACTGATGGTCGGCACGATCACGGCGTGGCGCCCGTACACCCCGCCGCACCTGGGTCTGCGCACGCAGCTGTTGTCGGTGCATTGCGGCGAGGCTGTCTGGGCCGTGGACGCGATGTACGACAGCACCGACCGCACCACGATCTCGGACCTCAAGCACTACGAGACGACCCAGAAGGAAGACAACGGGACCCTGCACGGCTGGGAGCTCAACCTGCTCGCGCCCGACCAGTTCACCCACTACGTCGCCAACCGGTTCGTGGGCACCTGGGCCGACGGCTGAAGCCAGCCGACTGCTGCGGGGCGGCAACCCGTCCACAGGGGATTTCTGCACAAATCGGACCTCCCCGAACCACTGCAGGAGAGGTCCTCTTGCAGTCCCCGCACGACAAGCTGTTCCACTTCACCTTCCGCCACGCGGCGCACGCGGCGAGTTGGCTCTACAGCATCACTCCGCGCAGGGTCCGCAAGTTGATCGACTGGTCGACGCTGACCGCCATCGAGGAGCGGCTGCCCGGCTTGTGGCTGCGGCAGCACCTCGCCGATCGGGTGTTCGTCGCCGCCTTGAAGGACGGCACCGGGTTCGTGTTGATCCTCGTCGAACACAAGAGCCACGAAGATCCCGAGGTCCTGGCCCAACTGCTGCGTTACGCGGTGCTGCTGCGGCGCGCGTTCCAGCAGCGCCTGGGCGTGTTCCCATCGGTGCTCGCGGTGGTTCTGCAGCATGGCCGGACCGCGCGCCCAGAACGCAGCAAGTCCGTGGCGCACGATCCGCTCGCCGTCTGGCAACCGACGCTGCGTGTGGTCGTCGACGACCTCACCAAGAACGCCGCCTCGTTGCTGGACCGACCCCACCTCACCGCGCTGACCCGACTCACGCTGCTGTGCCTGTCGCACCTGCCGCATCTGGCGCCCGACGAAGTGCCGCGCGCGTTCGAGCGCTGGCAAGAACTGTTGCGCACCGTCGACCGCAGCGCGTCGCCGCCCGACACCCCACCGATGGGCGCCGACGCCATCGACGCGATCGGCTGGTATGCTCTCGCCGTCACCGACGTCACCGCGGAAGTCCTCAGCGAGACCTTCGGCCGCATCCTGCACCGACCCGAAGACACCATCATGAGCACGCTCGAACGCACGTTTCAGAAGGGCAAGGCCGAGGGTAAGGTCGAGGGCAAGGCCGAAGGCCAGATCGAGACCCTGCTGCGCATGCTGCAGCGACGCTTCGGTCCGCTCGATCCGAGGATCGAACAGCGCGTGCGCCGCGGCACCACGGCAGAGCTCGACGCCTGGACCGACCGCATCCTCGACGCGCCGACGCTGGCCGCCGTGCTCGGTCAGTGAAAGAACGCTGTCTTCTGCTGCTCCCAGGACTCGGCCCCATCCCCGCGCGCCGACATGGCCGTCACAACCGGGTGCGCCGAGGCCGAAGCCACGGGAAACCCGCGTAGGCGTGCAAGCCGGTGGCTCGCTGCGTAGGCTCTTCGCCCCCCTTCAGCAGCCCGATCCCGCCCGCGTGTACTCGATCCTCCTCTGTTCGGCTCTCGCCCTCCTGCTCGGCTTCTCCGGCACCCTGCTGGGCGCCTACGCCTGGGGCTGGGCGATCCTGTTCTCGGTGTTGTTGTTCGTCGTCTTCTGGGTGCTGCTCGCCCGCAACGTCGCCAAGCGCCTGCAACCGGCGATGGGCCGCATCCAGAAGCAGATGGAGGCCGGCATGCTCGACGCGGCCATGCAGAGCCTCGAAGACCTGTTGCCGCTCGGCCGGTGGGTGCCGCTGCTCAAGGGCCAGGTGCTCGCGCAGATGGGCATGATCGCCTACCACACCGGCAAGAAGGACCGCGCCGTCGAACTGCTGAACGGAGCCTCGCTGCGCGCCGCCGACGCCAAGCTGATGCTGGCCTGCATCCTGTTCAAGAACGGCGAGCCCAAACGCGCCTTCGAGATCCTGCACCTCGCCGCGGCGGTCAACAAGAAGCACGCGCTGCTGCACAACACCTACGCCTGGATGTTGCACAAGTCCGAGCGCGCCGACGAGGCGCAGAAGGTGCTGGCCGCGTTCGCCAAACGCGATCCCAACAACGCGCCGACCAAGGACAACCTGCTGCGCCTGCAGAACCGCACGCGCATGACCATGCAGGGCTTCGACATGCAATGGTATGCGCTCGGCCTCGAGCAGCCGCCGCAGGCGATGGGCCAGATGCGCCGCGCCCAGAAGGGCTTCCGCGAGCCGCCGAAGAACCCCAAGCACAAGCGGAGCTGAGCCGACGATGGCTGCGGCGGGTGACGGACCTCGCGTGGTGCGCCACGAACTGCCGCAGCCGCACTGGCCGACGACCGAAGAGGCGGCGCGCTCGCGCCTGTTCTCGCCCGTCGCGCTGGGACCGATCACCGCCACCAGCCGCACCTGGGTGCCGGCGATGGTGCCGTGGCGGGCCAGCGACGAGGGCTTCGTCACCGACGACGTCCTCGACTGGTACGGCTGCTTCGCCGCCGGGCGCCCGGGCGTGCTCGTGGTCGAGGCCACCGGCATCCGCGACATCCCCAGCGGGCCGCTGTTGCGCGCCTCACACGACCGCTTCCTGCCGGGTCTGCGCCGCCTCGTCGAGACCGTGCGCGAACGCTGCGGCGGCCAGACGCGGCTGCTGCTGCAGATCATCGACTTCCTGACGATCCGTCGGCGCCCCGAGAAGGACAAGTTCTTCGCGCGCTTCCTCGCCGTCACCGAACGACATCGTCAGCAGGTGGCCGCGCGTTTCGGCGCCGCCGCCGCCGCCGATGATGCCAGCGTGCGCGCCCAGCTCGCGGCCACCGACGACGACACGTTGCGCGAACTGCTCACGCCGCGTGAGTTTCGCGACTACGCCTTCGGTTACCGCGAAGAGGTGAACGATCTGCATCTGCCGCAGATCCGCGAGCTGCCGCAGGTGTTGCCCGGCCTGTTCGCCGCCGCCGCGGCCCGCGCCGAAGCCGCCGGCTTCGACGGCGTCGAACTGCACTACGCCCACGCCTACACCATGGCCTCGTTCCTGTCGGCCACCAATCGGCGCGACGATGGCTACGGCGGCTCGCTCGCGGCGCGTCAACGCCTGCCGCTGGAGGTGTTCGCCGCCGTGCGCGAACGGGTCAGCCCCGGCTTCGGCGTCGGTGCGCGCTTCCTCGGCGACGAGGTGATCGCCGGCGGCAGCGGCATCGACGACGCCTGCAGTCACGGCGTGGCGTTCGCGCGGGCCGGGTTCGATTTCCTGTCGATCAGCAAGGGTGGCAAGTTCGACGACGCCAGACAGCCGCACGTCGGTGAGGCGGCCTATCCGTACACCGGCCCTTCAGGACACGAGTGCATGCCGACGGTGCGCAGCGATCAGCGCGGGCCGTTCGGGCGCAACATCCCGCTGGCCGCCGCGGTGCGCCGCGCCGTGCGCGCGGCGGGCCACGACACGCCCGTGATCGCCGCCGGCGGCATCTGCGACTTCGCCCAGGCCGAAGCGATCCTGCAGGCCGGCGACGCCGACCTGATCGCGGCCGCGCGCCAGAGCCTCGCCGATCCCGACTGGTGGCAGAAGATGCGCACCGGTCGCGGCGCCGAGGTCCGCCGCTGCAAGTTCACCAACTACTGCGAAGGCCTGGACCAGAAGCACAAGGAAGTCACGTGCCAGCTGTGGGATCGCGACTTCTCCGGCGCCGATCAGGCCAGCGTACCGCGCAGCCGCGACGGCAAGCGGCGGCTGCTGCCGCCGCCGTGGCGCGCCGATGGACCGGCCACGATCAGCGACTGAGCAGGTTGACCAGCAGGCGCGCCGCGCCCGCGTTGCCGATGCGCAGCTGGCGATACAGTGCCAGCGAGCAGTAGACGAAGTCGCCCTTGCCGTAGCTCGTGTAGAGCAGCGCGCCCTTGCTGGGTTCCTTCTCGCCCTTGTCCTGCATCGCGAGCAGCGGCGTCCAGGCCTCGTCCCAGCGGCTCGGGAAGTTCAGGCCGCGCTCCTGCACCCAGCCGGTGAAGTCCGCGTCCGACAGCCGGTGCGGGTAGGTCATCAGCCGGTGCTCGGGCTGCAGAAAGGTGACCGCGGCGTCCTCTTCGGTGACTCGATCGTTGCCGATCGTCAGCGCGAACGGCGCCAGCGATGGGTGCCCGGCGCGCTCGTTCCACTCGTTGGGCTTGTGGTACATCGCCACCACGCGGCCGCCGCCACGGCAGTAACCGAGCAGTCGTCCCTGCACTTCGGCGAGCTCGGGGCGATGGTGATAGGCGCGGATGTCGAGCAGGATCGTCTGGAAGTCCTCGAAGCGCGCCGTCAGCAGCGCATCAGGATCCAGCGACACGTAGTCGACGCCGAGGTCGGCGAGCGCGAGTTCGGTGCTGTCGTCGGGACCACGCACCAGCGCCACGCGCAGGTGCTCGGGAACAGTGACATCGACCTCGGCGACGCGCAGGCGCGCCGCGCTGTCACGGAACCCGACCAAGAGACTCGCATCGGCCGTGAGGTCGTTCGCGTCGATGGTCGCGCGCACCAGCAACCTCGCTTCGGGACGCTCGGGGGACAGCTCGAGCCGCCCTGGCGCAGACACGGCCTGGATGCCCGGGCCCATGGCCAAACGCACGTCGGCCGCGGCGGGGGTCTCGATGTGACTGGTGACGCGCGCGGTCAGCAGCCGCTCGACGCGCCGCCCCTTGGGCAGCATCACCACGTCGCGATCCCAACGCACGGCGATTGACGGCACCGGTGTGTAGGCGAGCTCGGTCCTGATGGTCAGCAGTTCCCCGTCCAGTCGCAACGACACCTCGACCACGCAGAAACTCGGCTTGGGATCGGCGCCAAGCTCGTCGTCGCGCCCGAAACGACACGGGAACTCGGCGACGAAACGCCCAGGCAGGACCACGCTCTTCGGCGGCACGACCGGGGCTACGGGCACCGCCGGCTCGGGCACCTCGGCCTTCTCCTCGCTCGCGGTGGTCGCGTTGGCCGGCGGCGCCGGCAAACCGTCGAACGGCGTGCTGCGCATCGCCACCTCGGCCGGACCGGCGGCGACCCCTTCGACCTCGACCACGACCTCGGCGACCCGCTCGACGCCGTGCACGATCACGAACGCCTTGCCGTTGCCGCCCTGCGGCACCTCGTCGCGCTCGAGCCACGTCTGCACGCGCACGTTCGCCAGGGTCAGCAGGGCACGCCGCGCCACGTTCATGCGATGCGCCAGGCGCGCCTGTCGCGGCGACCGCGGCACGCCGGGTTGGAGTCGCGCTCGCAACTCCTCGCGCGATTCGCGATAGACCTGCAGTGCCGCCGCCTTGAACTGCTCGGGTCGATGCGCGTCGAACTGCTGCATATCGCCGACGCCACGCCCCCCGAACCAGGCCTGCCAGTCGGCAGCGCGTTCGGGTGTGACCTCGGGCCACGTGCAAAGCCACCAGTCCTTGCCGACCCGCATCGGATCGTGAGGCCCCCACGGCCCCTGCGTCACGTGCTGCGTCCACGCGCGATGCGCGAGCGCCGCGTAGGTCTCACCGCGCGCCGGATCGAGCTCGGCTGGATCCATCATCCAATGCGCTTCTTCGACGCCGCAGCGGCGATACAGCGGCACCGGTTCCTTGCCACTGGCCGCACGTTCACGCAGGACCTTGTCGATCGCCCAGAACGATGCGCGGTGATGGCCGTGGCCGCGGTCGATGCTGTGGTTGGTGATCACCAGGTCGGGCTGCACCCCGTCGACGAGCGCGCGCATGCTCTGCAGCAGGTTCTCCTCGCCCCACACGGAGAGCGTCTCCTCGAGCGTCTTGGAGAAGCCGAAGTCCGGCATCCCGAGCCAACATACTTCGACGTCGCCCATCGCCGCCGCGCGCAGCGTCTCACGCACGCGCAGCGCGGCGAGTTCGGAGCCGATCTCGCGCCCGATGGCGTTCTGGCCGCCGTCGCCGTAGGTCGTGTAGACCGTCACCACCCGCAGCCCGTACTTGCGGCGCAACATCGTATTGGTGCGCGACGACTCGTCGTCGGGGTGCGCCGCGACGTTGAGCACGACGCCGTCGGTGGACAGGTCGAGCGCCGCCTGATGCAGCGCGACCAGGCCCGCCGCGGGCTCGGCTTCCTGCGCCAGAACCACGCTGAACGGCGACGCCAACAACACGCACCAGGCGAAGACCTTCATCGGGCGAGCCTCCGCAGGCGCGCGCAGGCCTCTTCGAGCACCGGCCAATCGACGGCGAACTGGAAACGCATGCAACGCACCCCTTCCTTGTGGGCGAAGAACAGATCACCGGGCACGGCGTTGACACCGATCTCCTCGATCATCTGCAGCACCGCCGGATGCGGTTCGAGGTCGCCGAACACCTTGGTGTAGTCGGCGAGCACGTAGTAGGCGCCCTCCGGCTTGCCGAAGCCGAAGCCCGCGTCGGTGAGCGCGGCGCAGAACGCGTCGCGCTTCTTCTCGTAGCTGGCGCCGAGTTCCTCGTAGAAGGAATCGGGCAGTTCTTCGAGCGCGCGCTGCACGCCGCGCTGCATCGGCCGCGCCGCGCAGACCTCCATCTGGTCGAAGACGATGCCGCACTTCTCGACGATCTCGGCGGGTCCCGCGACGAAACCGATGCGCCAGCCGGTGATCGAGAACGTCTTGCTGAACGAGTTGAGCGTCAACGTGCGTTCGCGCAGCCCCGGCAGCGTCGCCGGTGACACGTGCCGACGACCGTCGAAGCACATGTACTCGTAGACCTCGTCGGTCAGCACCACGACGTCGCTGCCGTCGAGCACGTTCGCCAGCGCCGCGAGTTCCTCGCGCGTCCAGACCTTGCCCGACGGATTGCCCGGCGTGTTCACGACCACGGCGCGCGTCTTCGGCGTCTGCGCGCGACGCAGCGCTGGCGCGTCGAACGCCAACGTGGCGCGGTCGAGCGGCACGGCCACGGGTACCGCGCCGAACAGCGGCACGGTCGAGCCGTGGTAGCTGTAGAACGGCTCGAACAGGATCACCTCGTCACCGGGCTCGAGCAGCGTCGTGCCGACCGCGAAGAACGCGCCGCTGCTGCCGGTGCAGACCGCGACGTTCTCGGGTCCGTGGTCGAGCCCGTTGTGCCGGCGCAGCTTGTCGGCGATCGCCGCGCGCAGTTCGGGAAGCCCCATGTAGGGCGTGTAGAGCTGCCGGTCGCCGCCGTCGATGCTCTCGATCGCGCCGCGCACCAGCGGCGACGGCGTGTCCAGATCGCAGACCCCCTGCCCCAGGTTGATGCCGCCCGGCACCTTGTTGATGACCAGGGTCAGCGAACGCAGCAGGTTGCCCTGATCGAGGTGGCGCCGCCGCGAGGCGAGGCGCGAGAAGGCGCGGTGCAGTTCGGTCATGCGAGGGGCGGCGAGGGGGCGCGATGATACGCCGATGCCGCGGGTTCGGTCAGTGAGGATCAGCGGTTGCGCAGATGCCACAACTCGGCCGCACGCACCGCGGCGAGATTGCCGTCCGCGTCCTTGCCCGGGTCGTAGCCGAACGTGTCCCCGGCGATGCGCTGCAGCGCGCCGGCCGCCGCGCGCCGTTGCGGTTCGATCGTGCTGCGCAAGGCCTTGAGGATCTCGGGCATCGCCTGCTTGCCCAACGCCGCCACCTGCTCGGCGCAAGCGTCGACGTCCTTGTCGGGACTGTGCGGCCCCAGATTGACGAAGCGCACCACGTGCTGGGTGATCGGGCCGACCTGCTTCTGGAACTTGCGCCGCAGGAACAGGATCGCGAACGACGTCGCCACGGGATCGCCCGCCCCGCGTTGGTTCCCTTGCCCGATCATGCCATCGCGAGTGCTGACCCAGCCGCCGCTGGCCAGTTGCGCCGCGATGAACATCCTCGCGCCGACCTCGTACCAATCGACCTCGCCGACCTTCTCGACATCACACAGGATCGCGGCCCGTTCGAGCCCGTAGTGGAAGTAGAAACAACGCCGTTCGGTCGACGAGCCGATCGTCGCGACGTTGCGCTCGAACCACGACCAGCCGCGGCCGATCTCCTTGGCCAACGACTTGCCTGCGTTGCTGCTCTCGCCGAGTTGTTGCTGGCAGATGGCCAGCGCCGCGATCCCGGCCGCGGTCATGGAGGCGTACGAGGTGGTCGTCGAACGGCCGTCACCCGGCGAATAGCCGAAGCCGCCGTAGCTGTCCTGCAGGTCTCTCACGGCCTTCGCCAGACGAGTCCAGACGCGCTTGTCGACGTCGAGCCCCATCGCCACCGCCGCGCGCAGCCCCAGTGCCGCGTATTGCGCGTTGCTGAGATCCCAGTTGTTGGACTTCTCCTGGTAGTGGAATCCCCCCTCGTCGGTCTGGTGTTTGAGCAGTCGGGCCAGGTCGTTCTTGGCGATCTTCTGCCGCTCGGCCGTGTGCGGCAGTGCCTCGAACACCATCAGCCGCAGGGCGAGGTCGTAACACTCGTCAGGTCGGGCGGTCGTCAGGCTGGCGAGCGCCTTGTCGAACCGCGGCTCGGCTTCGCCGACGCCATCGTGGATCGCCGCGAGCAACACCAACGCCACCAGCCCCGGGCGGTTGTTGCCCAACCCCATCTCCCGCAGATGCGTCAGCAGGGCGGGCCGCGCCTCGTCGAGGGCGTGGTTGATCTCTTCTTGCAGGGACCGCTCCTGAGCAGGCGCGGCGAGCAGCACCACGCAGGACATCGACAGCGATCTACAGAGGGAACGGAACATTGCGCGCGAGCGGCGGGAGCGGCCACGATAGCCATGGAACTCCGCGCGTGTAACCCCAGGGCCCGGCATCCGCGGCATCCGGCGGCCGCCTTCCTCGCCGGCGCACCTCGGCCACGACGTTGCTCGTAGCGGCAGGTGGGACAGGTAGGCACCCCCTACGAGCGGATCGATAATGTCTGTAGCGGAACGCGCGGTTCTGCAAAGGAACCGACAGCCATGCCCCGTTCCCACCTCGACCGTCGATTCGCGCGGTTCCAACGCGACCGCGACCCGGCGAGCCTCGCCGACGTCTTCGACGGCACGGCAGCCGAGTTGCTGCGGGTCGCGAGATTCCTGACCAAGAACGTTCACGCGGCCGAGGACCTCGTGCAGACCACGTTCCTGAAAGCGATCGAGCACAAGGACCGCTACGACGCGGCTCAGCCGGTCCTGCCGTGGCTGCTCGGCATCCTCGCCAACACGGCGCGCCACGAACGCCGACAAGCTGCGCGCAAGCTCGCTTCGGTCGCCGAACCAAGACACCTCGGCCCCGTCGACGCGGCCGAACAGTCGGAGTTCGCACGCCACTTGCGCGACGCCTTGCACGGCCTGCCAGAACCGTACCGCGAAGTGATGCTGCTGCAGATCGAACACGGACTGGACAACGCAGCGGTCGCGGACGTGACTGCTCGCAAGCCGGCCACCGTGCGCACCCAGATCGCGCGCGGCATGGACCTGTTGCGGCGCGCGCTGCCGGCCGGCATCGGCGGTGCCGTGGCCATCACCGCGCTACCGGGCCGCGGCCTCGCCGCCGTTCGCGCCGAGGTGCTGCACTCGCTCGGTGTCGAAGCCACGGCGGTGACCGCGGTCGCAACCCAACTGCTCGGAACCGTTGCCATGAAGAAGTTCCTGCTGCTCGCGGCGATCGCGCTGCTGCTGTTGCTCTCGTCGTTCTGGGTGCCGGCGCTGCTGGAGCGCGACGAGCCCCGCCCCGCACCGGCAGCTACGACGCCGAATGCTCCCGAGTCGCTGCTCATGGCCGATGCAGAGCAAGTCGTCGGGCCCGCAGCCACGATGCGCGAGTCCGCGCCGGCGCCGACGCCCGACACGGACCTCGTCGTCCTGCTTCGCCACGGTGACGGCACTGCAGCCAGCGACATCGGCGTCTATCTGCGCGGCGACGGTCTCGGCCCGTTCGGACGCGAAGGCCGAACCGACATCGACGGGCGCGCCGCCTTCCGCGACCTCCCGGCGGGCACGCTCCTCGTGAAACCCGATCGCGCCCCGGCGACGAACACCACGCTCACCCCGGGGCCGAACACGCTCGAGTTCACGCTACCGACCGGCATGGATGTCGACGGTCGCGTCGTCGACCCCGGGCGCAAGCCCGTCCCGGCAGCGAGAGTGTTCGCCCTGAGCCGCGAACATCACGACCACGCCCAATACCTCACGACCGCCGACGACGGGGGCAAGTTCACGCTGCGCGGGGTGGCGCCGAGAACACTCTTGTTCGCGCGGACAGCGGGGCGACAGCCCGGCGACACGAAACGTTACGGCTCCTTGTCCGGGACGCCGGGCAGCCGCTTCGAACTCGAGTTGAGGGTCGGCGCACCGGGGTTCAAGTTGATGGGTGAGGTGCGTGACCTTGGCGGTGCGCCGGTGCCGTTCGCACGCGTGGTTGTGGCCGTGGACGAAGACTGCCGCAAGCACCCCGAGGGCATGCGCGGTCGACGGGCGCGCGAACGCGGCAACGGCGTCGACCGCGAGTCGTTCCTGCTGCGCTGTGACGGCGCGGGTCACTTCGAGACCGACGAGGTGCCCGAAGGCGACACCCTGATCGTGGCGCGTGGACCCGCGGACGGATCCGGCGGACTCGCCACCGCGACGATGATCGTGTCGCCGTGGTCCGTCAATCGCTGCGACCTCGTGTTGCGGCCGGCGCCCGCACTGTTCGGCACGGTGCGCGACGAAACCGGGCAACCGTTCGCGGACCTGCCGATCCTCGCCGAATGGCGCGGCTCCCGCGAGCTCGGCCAGTTCGAGGGCGGGCTCGGTCACCTCGTCGGCAGTGTGGTGACGATCACGGCGGCGGATGGCAGCTATCGATTGCCCGACCTGTTGCCCGGAGAGCACCTGGTGCAACTCGGCGCACGCCTCGACGATCACGTGCGGATCGAGGACCCGCTCGGTCAACGCGAGACGATCACCGTAGTCGGTGCCGAACTGCAACAGCGGGACTTCGTCGTCGCGCGCCGCGCCGAGCTACCACTGCGCTTGCTCGGCCCCAACGACCAACCACTCGTGAACTGGGCGATCTGGGTCGGCGACAGCGAGCGCGCCAACATCCGCTTCGCCGACCTCGCGCGGCAGCACACCGATGCCGAGGGTCGCATCACGCTGCACGATCAACCGCGCGGCGTGCCGTTGCAACTGACCGCGTACGCGCCGCGCGCACCTGAAGAGGACGACGACCCGTTCGATCGCTTCCCGGCCCGGCGATGGGCGGACATCGAAGCCATGGGCGAGGAAGTGCTGCTGCGACTCGCCGTGGACGACCTGCCGGCGGCCTCCCTGCGAGGGCGCCTCGTCGATCGCCGAGGCGCGCCGGTGGCGGCACCATTCGCGCAACTCTGCCGACCCGATTGGCACGAGGCCCGCAGCCTGGCCATCGCCGAAGATGGACTGTTCGTGTGCGACCGCTTGCCGGCCGGCAGCTACTACTTGCGCCGGTTGTCGGCCGGCGACCCGCGCCCGGGTCCGTTCGAACTGGCGCCCGGCCAGGCGCTCGACCTCGGCGACGTCGTGCTCCCCGACCCCGGCACGTTGCGGGTGAAACTGGTCTGCACCGATGGTGCGCCGATCCGCGACGGCAAGGCGACGCTCGAGCGAGCAGACCACCTCGATGGTCGGTGGTGGCCGCGACGGGATGGTGACCTGCTCGTGTGCGAACCGCGTGCACCGGGCAGGTATCGGCTGTTCGTTTCGGGTGCCGACCTCGCGCCGAGCATGCACGAAGTCGAGATCAGGGATGGAGAGGATCGCACGATCGAACTGCGCTGCGAGCGCGGCTTCGAACAGGAGTTCACGGTGCAGTTGCCGCGCGGTGCGCCGCCGCCGACGCCCGTTCGCGGCAGCAACGAAGTCTGCGAGTACACGATCATCGCGCCCGACGGACCGCAGGTTCACTTCGGCAAGGTCTCGAGCCTGAGCTTCCGCGTGCCGATGGCGAGCGGTTCCTGGACCGTGCGCATCGAAGTTCCCGGCTACGAACGTGTCTATCAGACCATCGAAATCCCGCCAGGCGGCACGGGCAAACCGGTCGTCGTAGCGGTGCGCTGAGGCAACGCTCCGCGCCCACCTACTTGACGCCTGCAGAGGGAACGGAACATTGCGCGCGAGCGGCGGGAGCGGCCACGATAGCCCTCATCCCCGAGTGTGTAACCCCGCCCCCGGCATCCGGACGCGGCACCTCGGCGAAAAGAACGCCATGCGCATCGCGATCACGGGAGCATCCGGTTTCGTCGGCGGGGCCTTGGCCGCGTCGCTGCACACCCAGGGCCACACGCCCGTGCCGCTGCTGCGCGCCACTCATGCGCCACCGGGCAGCAGCACCTGGGATCCCCGCACCGGCGCCCTCGACGAACGCTCGCTGGGCACCGTCGACGCGGTCGTGCACCTGGCCGGCGAGAACGTCGCCGGCGGCCGCTGGAGCAATGCGCGTAAGCAGCGCATCCGCGACAGCCGCGGACCCGCGACAACAGCGTTGTGCCAAGGACTGCTGCGGCTGACCAGTCCACCCAAGGTGTTGGTCTGCGCATCGGCCACGGGGATCTACGGCGACCGCGGCGACGAACTTCTCGACGAGAGTTCTGCGCCTGGCACCGGTTTCCTTGCCGACGTCGCCAAGGACTGGGAAGCCGCAACCGCCCCGGCACAGCGCGCCGGGATCCGGGTGGTGAACCTGCGCATCGGCATGGTGCTCGACCCGAGCGGCGGCGCGCTCGGCAAGATGCTGCTGCCGTTCCGGCTCGGCCTGGGCGGACGGCTCGGCAGCGGCCGGCAGTGGGTCAGCTGGATCACGCGCGACGACCTGGTGCGCGCGATCTCGTTCGCGCTCGAAACACCTTCGCTGCAGGGCCCGGCGCTGGCGGTGAGCCCCAATCCGGTGACCAACCGCGAGTTCACGACGGCGCTCGGCGCGGCCCTGCATCGCCCCACGTGGTTTCCCGCACCGGCTGCGGCGCTGCGGCTGCTGCTCGGCGAGATGGCCGACGCCCTGCTGCTGTCGAGCCAACGCTGCCAGGGCAAGGCGCTCGCGGCCGCGGGGTTCTCGTTCGCGCAGCCCGAGGTTGGCAAGGCGCTCGCGCAGCTGCTGGGTGCGGGCTGAGTGCGTCGCTCGGCAGCAAGCGTGGCAATCTGCCCGATCCCGATCGCCACACCCCCGCCTCGGAACTTCCCCACGACCGTCGCGTTCGTCGCGCGCCCAACCGCGAGAACGCCCGATGCTCACCACCAAACCCAAGCCATCCCTCTCCATCGCCGCCCTGATCGCCATCGCACTCTCTGCCGCGGCGCCGTCACAACAACCCATGCAAGACGCCAGGCTGCTCGCCGCTTCGCTCAACCGCTTCGCCGTCAAACTGCACGAACAACTCGCGAAGACCGGCCCCGCGACCTGCTCCCCGGCCAGCGTCGGCATCGCCCTGTTGATGGTCCTGCCGGGCGCGCGCGGTGAGACCGCCGCCGAACTGGAGAAGTGCCTGGAGTTGCCCGCGGACCTGCGCGGCGAACGACTGCACCTGGCTGTCAGGGAACTGCTGCGCGGGTTGCGCGACGTCGGCGCCGATCCGGACAAGGCCCAGCTGCGCATCGTCGACGAGCTGTGGGCGCAGGCCAACTACGAGCTCGTGCCTGTCTACATCCGCACGCTGAAGGAGGACTTCGCCAGCGAGGCCCACGCCGTCGACTTCGTCGGCGATCCGCAGGCCGCGCGCGAGCAGATCAACACGGCGATCGCCAAGGCGACCAACCAACGCATCCCCGAGCTGATCCCCGCGGACCTGATCGACAAGGATACGCGCCTCGTCCTCACCAACGCGCTGTGGCTGAAGAGCCCCTGGTTGCATCCGTTCAGCGAACGGGCGACCGCGGCGGCCGGCTTCACGCTGGCCTCGGGCAAGTCGATCGAAGTGCCGACGATGCACGTCACCGAACAGTTCGGGTACGCCGAGAACGCGCGCTGGCAGGCCGTGCGTTTGCCGTTCGCCAACGCCGCGCTCGTCTGCGACGTGCTGCTGCCCGCGGCGGGCGTATCGCTCGACGCGGCTCAGCAGGAAGTGATCGCGGGCGCCTACCTCACCGGATTGTCGCCGACCGCGGTGCACGTCGCCCTGCCGCGCTTCAAGGTCGCCGCGGCACAGCGCCTGCGCGAGGCGCTCGGGGCCATGGGCATGCAGGCGGCGTTCGATGGGATGCGCGCCGACTTCACCGGCATGCGCACCACGCGCGACCTGGTGGTCAGCGAGGTCGTGCACCAGACCTGGATCGAAGTCGACGAGAAGGGCGCCGAAGCCGCGGCGGCGACTGCCGTGGTGATGAAGCTCTGGGGCGCACCGGCCAGAGACCCCAAACAGTTCCGCGCCGATCGCCCGTTCGTGTTCGTGATCCGCCACGAGCCCACCGGTCTGGTGCTGTTCGCGGGCCGCGTCGACGACCCGAGCATCGCGCCGCAATGACGCCGCAATGACGCCGCGGTGACCGACCGGGGCTGGCGAGCGCCGCCCGCTCGCCGTAGACCTGCGGCCATGTCGTTCCGCCTCGGGCCCGTCGCCCTCTGCCTGCTGTCCGCCGCCGCGCCGATCCTGGGCCAGAAGCAGCCCCCCAAACCCGGTGAGGATCCCACCGCCGAGGACCCGGTCCTGGCCGCCGACATCCTGGCGTTCACCAGCTGGCTCGAGGACTACAAGAAGGGCGCCTTCCGACTCGTCAAGGAGGATCGCACCGACGAGGCGGCGCTCAACACGGTCGACGCGTTGATGCAGAAGATGGCGAAGTGGAACACGCTGACCGCGGCGCGGCTGCTGTTCGTCGCCGCCAGCGTCGAGCCGATGCCCCCGGGTGCGCACACCGCCACCGAGATGCTCGACTTCCACCGCGAGCTGCAGCCGTGGCGCGTGCGTGAGCTGGCCAGCGCGCAGCTGCGCACCATGACCGGCGAAGGCATCCTGCCGTGGCTGCTCGGCATGCTCGAGGCCAGGGACGTGCGCAAGGAAGGCAGCGAGGGCCAGCGAAACGCCGCCGCCGCGCTGCGCGTGCTCGGCGGCCACACCAGCATCGAGGCGCACCTGGCGCTGCTGCGGGCCTGCCAGGCGATGCCGTCGGATCTGCGCGTCAAGGCCGTCAACGCGATGGCCAAGAGCGCTTCGCTCGAGCTGGTGCCGACGCTGCTCGAGCTGCTGCGCGACAAGGAACCCAACGTGCGCATCGCCGCCGCCAGCGCGCTCGGCGAAGCGCTGCAGCCGCACGTCGACGAGACGCTAGGCAAGGACCCGACCGGTGACGTGCTGGCGCTGCGCGACCAGGTGTTCGGCAAGCTCGACGAACTGCTGGTGCGCGACAAGGTCTGGCAGGTGCGCAACGCGGCGGCGTTCGCGCTCGCCAACTGCAAGTGCAAGGCGGCGATCCCCGTGTTGATCCGCGGCCTCGACGCCGAACTCGGCCGCAAGAAGGACCCGTGGGCGATGGACATGCGCCTGCACCGGCTGCTCGAAGGTCTCACCGGGCAGAGCGTCGTGCACGGCAGCATCGCGCCGTGGAAGGAGTTCTGGGCCAAGGAAGGCGCCGGCTTCAAGGTCCAGCCCAAACTCGCCGCCGGCGAGGCCCCGCCACTGGCTGACAAGTACGAGAAGTTCTTCAAGATCGACGTCGAGTCCGACCGCGTGCTGTTCGTGCTCGACTTCAGCGGGTCGATGGCGGAGCCGATCACGCTGCAGGCGCGCACCACCGCCGCACCGGCCGGCCAGACCACCACCAAAGCCGCACTCGTCGTCAGCGAGCTCGAGAAGCTGATCATGTCGCTGCCCGACGGCACGCTGATCAACCTCGTGGTGTTCAGCGACGAGGTGCGCGTCTGGCGGCAAGAAGGCAACCGACCCGCGCTGGTCAAGCTCGACGACGGCAGCCGCGACGACCTGGTCGCCAACTTCCTGCGCAACCTGCGCCCCAGCGGCGCGACCAACATCTACGGCGCGCTCGACAAGGCCCTGGAGTTCTCGGGCCGCGGCATCCACGACAAGTACTACGACACCGCCTTCGACACCCTCTACGTGATCACCGACGGCGCCCCGACCGCGGGACCGATCACCGACAAGGACGAGATCCGACGGCGCGTGCGCGAGACCAACCGGCTGCGTCGTATCGCCATCAACTGCATCACCTTCGGCGACAAGAACGACACCGACTTCCTGCGCCCGATGGCCGAGGAGAACGGCGGCAGGCACGTGCATATCGAGTGATCCCGCGGTGGGCCTTTGCCCTGGCCCGGAAACAGGCTCCGCCCCCGTCAAGCCGATCGCGCCGACACGTCGATAGCTGGGGCTGTGTTCGCCCATAGGGGATTCCCCCGGTCCGAACGAGGCTTCACCCTCGTCGAGATCATGATCGTGGTCCTGATCCTGGCCGTGCTCGCCGGGATCCTGATCCCGCAGTACCGCACTGCCCTGACCACCGCACGCCTGCGCAAGGCCGAGCAGGAGCTGATCACGATCGCGCAGGCGATCGACGCCTACAGCGCGCGCAACGAGGGACACTTTCCGCTGACGCTGTTCCAGGTCGGCTTCGGCGGCAAGCGTGATCCTTGGGGTGTCCCCTACTGCTACTTCAACTACGAAGACGGTACGGGCGACGGCCTGGACTGGGCCGTCGAGGCGGGGTTGGTGGACCCTGCCGCGATCGCGGCGCCTTCTTCCGATGCTGGTGCGCCCATGGGATCAACCGGGAGCGGGAACGCGACCGGCAACGCGAACGGCAACGCGAACGGCGGCGCCGCGAACGGCAGCAATGCGTCGGGCACGACGGGGATCGCCGCCGCCACCAGCGATGGGCACGCATCGGCGATTGCTGCAGAACGCAGCCGTCAGATCGGCGATGCCGTCTCGACACACGCCAGTCGTGAGATCTCGAATCAGGAACTACAGTCGCTGCGCACGACGTTGGCTTCCTTTCCCTCGGCGCAGGTGTTCACTGGCGTGCCGGCCGTGCAGACGCGCCGCCGCGACCGCTTCCTGTTCCCGGTCAACAGCGACTACGACCTGTTCAGCCTCGGTCCCAACGGCCGCACCGCGGTGTCCCTGGGCGCCGTCATGGCTCTGGACGATGTCTTGCGCGCCAACAACGGCGGCTACTACGGGCCCGCCTCGGATTACTGAGGATCGGGCAAGGGCAGCGAACACCGCGCGATCAGCGCACCCGATCGACTTCTCGCAGCAGCATCTCCGCCGACCGCGCCGCACCCTCGAGCGTGGCCGGCAGCCCGGTCGCGGTCCAATCGCCGCAGACCCGCAGGTTGTCGAAGCCCGGCACGCTGGCGCCCGGCGCGGGCCGTGCGCTTTCGTCCTGCGGCGAGTTGACGAACGTCGCGTGTTGCTCCTTGCGAATGCGCACCGTCGCCGCCACCTGCACTCCTGGGTAGAAGCGCGCCAGTTGCTCACGCGCCAGTTGCTCGATCGCCGCCACCGTCTGCCCGTCGAACGCCCGACTGCCGCCCGACAGCAACGCGAAGTGGCGCGGCGAGCCGCCGGGCGTGCGCAGCAGGAAGTGGAACGGGTCGCCATCGACGAGCGCGACCACCGGGCCGTCGTCGGTGAGCAACGGCGCGCCGTCGTTCAGTTCGAAGTACGCGCTGACGATCGGTGAACTCGCGAGCGCCGCGACGCGCGATTCCTCGCCGATCAGCCTCGTCAGCGCGAACCACGGCAAGGCACCGACGACGAGATCCCCCGCGGCGACGTCGTGGTCGCCGACCGGCGTGCTGATGCGGATGATGCGGCAGTCTTGCCGCTGCAGTGCGATGACCCGCTCGCCGCACCGGACCTCCGCCCCCGCCGCCAGCAGCGCGCGCCGCGCGGGTTCGCCGAGGACCTCGCACCACGGCTTCTTCGGCAACCAGAACGCAGCCATCGCGGCGCTGCCCGAGAACGCCTCGCGCAGCGTGCCCAGGAAACTCCGCGCCGATGCGAGCTCGGGTTCGACGTTCATGATCGCGCGACACAGCGGGCGCCACAGCAGTGCGTCCGGTTCACCGCGCTGGCCGTTGCGATCGAGCCAGTCGGCGACGGTCCACGAGGCGGGTGCACCGAGCAGCGACTTCACCATGCCGCGCAGGGCAACGAGCTTGGTGCGCCGGTCGAGCCGCAGCCGCCACAACGCCGCGGGCATCGCCAACGGCGCGGGCAGCCGCGACAGGCTCAGGCGGTCGACCCCGCCGCCGGCTCGCCGGTAGGCCATCTGCAGCCGCGCGTCCTGCTGGAAGTCGCCATCCGTGCCAATGCGCCGCAGCAGCGAACGCATCGCCCGGTAACAGCCGAGCATCGCATGCGGACCATTGTCGAGGTCGCGCCCGAACCGACGATCCGGCGACGAGAACGCGCGACCACCGAGCCAGGCGCGCGACTCGAGCAGCACCACGCGATGGCCACGATCGAGCAGGCCGAACGCCGCCACCAGCCCGGCCACGCCGCCGCCGAGCACGAACGTGGTCACGCCCGCACTCCGAGCGCCACCGCGCCGGCCAACCACAGCTTGCGCCACCTGCCGACGCGCGCGCGCGGCAGCCGCAGCTCGCCGCGCCGCCGTTCGAGCCGCGTCAACAAGCTGGCGTAGACCGCACCCATGATCCGCGCCGAGACCAACGCGCGCTGATCACCGCGCGGCAGCGAACGCAGCAGCGTGCGCGCCCTGGCGAAGTCGCCGCGCGCCGCCTGCGCCAGCCGGCCCGTCAACTGCGCCATCGGGCCGTCTGCAGCGTAGACCGCGTCGGCTCCTTGGCCGCGCAGCCACTGCGGCTCGACACCGCATTGCTGCAGCCAGTCGCGCGGCACGTAGACCCGTCCTTGCTCGGCGTCGGCGCGCAGGTCGCGCAGGATGTTGGTCAGCTGCAGCGCCTGACCCAGCGCGTCGGCGTAACCGACCGCCGCCGGCGCCTTGGCGCCGAGCACCGGCAGGCAGGCGCGACCGACACACGACGCCACCAGGTGGCAGTATTCGCGCAGACCCGCTTCGTCGGCGAAACCCGCCGGCTGCAGGTCCATCGCCATGCCGCGCAGCAGTCCGTGCAGCGGGTCGCCGATCGCGCCGAACCGCTGCATCGTCCTGTGCAGGGCCACGCCGACCGGCGTGCGCGGCGTTCCGGCGGCGGCCGCGTCGAGTTCTTCGCGCCAGAACTGCAGGTGTCGGCGACCGGTGTCGACGTCGGGCGCGTCGTCGGCGGCGTCGTCGGCGACGCGGCAGAACGCGTAGATCGCGGTCATGCCCTCGCGGCGGGTCGCATCGAGGCACAGGAAGCCCGCGAGGAAACTGGACCCCGACCGCGCGGTGATCTCTTCGGGCCGCAAACCGGCGCCCGGCGGCAACGCCTGCGCCGCGCTCAAGACCAGCTCCGTGGCCACCGTGGCGCCCGACGCACGAACAGCGCCGCCAGCACCGTGGCCAACCGCTCGCGTTTGCGCAGGTGCACACGCCCACCGAGCACGTCGCCGCGTTCGGCCTGCATGCGCTGCAACACCGCGGCGGCGCCGCGCAGGATCGCCCGCAGCTCGAGCCGCAGCCGGCCGCGCACGCGTTCGGTCAGTTCCCAACCGACCGCGAAGTCGGCGGCGAGGCGCTCGGCCCAGTGCCGCACCAACGCGCGCACCGCGTCGTCGGCGACCGGCGCCAGCAACTGCGCCTCGTCGACGCCGAAACGCTGCAGATCGGCGGTCGGGAAGTAGATGCGGTCGCGTTCCCGCAGGTCTTCGCCGAGGTCCTGCAGGTGATTGAGCAGTTGCAGCGCGGTGCAGATGCGATCGGAGAGCCGGTCGAGCTCCGCGTCGCGGTAACCGCTGACGCGCAACACCAGCCGGCCGACCGGATCCGCCGAACGGCGGCAGTAGTCGAGCAGCTGCGGTTCGTCGTAGCGGCGCTGCACGAGGTCCTGGTCGAACGCGTCGAGCAGGTCGGTGAACAGATGAAGCTCCAGCCCACACTCGCGCAACGTCGTCACCAGATCGACGAACAGCGGCACGTCCCGGCGTTCGCCGTGCACGTGGGCCAGGAAGTCGGCGCGGAAGTCGCGCAGACCCTGGGCGTCGCGATGTTCGTCGGCGAGGTCGTCGGCGGTGCGCGCGAACGCGTAGATGCGGTGCAGGTGTCGCCGTGCCGCACGCGGCAACAACCACGACCCGACCGGGAAGTTCTCGTAGTGCTGCCGGGCCATCGCCAGGTAGCGGCGGGCTGACATCGATTCGGGCACGGCAGCGACGGTCGGAGAGAGAACCACGGCGGGAGGGTTTCGCCCACAGAGGCTACGACAGCCGACGCGAAAAGCGCAGAACACTGTGACGGCGAGGTCGACGCGACCACTACCAGGATGGGCGCCTTCGCGCCCCACACGAGAAGGAGCAAGCATGGAAATCGACTTCGACGCCAAGAACCAAATGTCCGACTACGTCACCGTGCCCCAGGGGACCTACTTGTGTCGCATCGCCGAGGTGCGCCAGGGCATCACCCGCGGCGGCGACCAGCGCTGGTCGCTGCGCCTGGTGGTCGCCGAGGGCCAACACGTCGGCAAACAAGCCGCGTGGGACAGCCTGGTGTTCAGCACGCGCGGCAGGCCACGCGTGCGGCTGGTGTTCCAGGCGCTCGGCCTGCCGGCGAGCGGCAAGGTGCAGGTCGACCCCGCGGATCTCGAAGATCGCCAGGTGCTGGTCGACATCCGCCCGGCGGAATACCAGGCTCCGACCGGCGAGACCGTGCGGCGCAACGAGGTGCCCTACGACGGCTACCGCCACGCCGGCGAGGACGCGGTCTCCAGCAACGACGTGGTGAACGAACGTGAAACACCGCGGCGCATCGATCCCGGCGACATCCCGTTCTGACCGGATCGGGTTCCGTACGGCCGATCAGCCGTCGGCCTCACCCAACGCGGCGCGGGCCTTCTCGACCAGCCGCCGCGCCTGCTGCAGGGCGGTGACGTCGGCGCTGTCGCCGGTCGCCATCGCCGCGAGTTCCTTCTCGACCTCGCCGGCGTCGAGTTGCCGCACTGTCGATCGCGTACGCGCGTCGTCGGCCTTGCCGCTCACCACCTTGTTGACCAGGAAGTGATGCTGGGCGAACGCGGCCACGGGCGCGAGGTGCGTGACGATGATCACCTGGTGATGCCGCGCCACGTCGTGCAGCTTGCGCCCCACCGCGAGCCCGAGTCGTCCGCCGATCTCGGCGTCGATCTCGTCGAGCACCAGCAGCGGCACCCGGTCCTGATCGGCGAGCGTCTTCTTGACGGCGAGCACGATGCGGGCCAGCTCACCGCCCGAGGCCGTGTCGCGCATCGAATGGAACGGTTCGCCCGGATTGAGCCGCACTTCGAGATCGACGACGCTCGGGCCGTGATCGGTGGCGACCTCGAGCATCCGCTCGGCCGCCGGTTCGTCGCCGATCGCGACGCGGATCTCGGCGTGCGGCATGCCGAGGTCGACGAGCTCACCGCGGATGCTGTCGGCGAACGGCCGGCTCGCCTTGACGCGCGCACGCACCAGCTTGTGACCGAGCGCGGCAGCCTCCAGGGTCGCTTCGCGAACCGCGGCAGCGAGCTGCTCGGGATCGGCGGCCAGCTCTTCGGCGGCGGCCAGCTCCACTTCGACGTCGCGCAACCGCTGCCGGAAATCGGTCTCGCTCGGGCCGAAGCGTTTGAGCGCGGTGTGGATCTCGTCGAGCCGGTCGACGACTTGCGACAACCGCGACGGATCGAGATCCAGCCGGCCCTGGCCGGACTGCAGGTCGCGGCAGACGTCGCCGACGAGCTGTTCGATCTCCTGCATGCGCTCGGCGGCGCCCTGCAGCCGCCGGTCGATCGCCGCCGCTTCGGCGACGGCCCGACCGGCACGCGCCAGCAGATCGGCGGCGTTGGTCTCGCCGTCCTGCAGCACGTCGATGGCCTCGTCGAGCCGCTGACGCATCTCGTCGAGATTGCCGAGCAGCTGGTGTTCCTGCTCGAGCTCGGCGAGTTCTCCTTCACCCAGTTGCAGATCGTGCATCACGCCGCGTTGGAACCGCAGGAACTCGAGCCGCTGCTGCCGCTCGCGCACGTTGGCCGAAGCTTCGATCAGCCGTTGCTGCGCGGCGCGCGCCGCGTGCAAGGCGGTCGCGAACTGCACCCGCAGCGCCGTCGTGCCCGCGAACGCATCGAGCGTCTCGCTCTGGATCTCGGGCCGCATCAGCGCGCGCGAATCCCCCTGGCCGTGGATCTCGAGCAACACGGCGCCGAGCTCCCGCAGTGCCGCGAGCGTCGCCGGTCTACCGCCGATGCGCACGCGGCTCTTGCCGTGCCGGTCGACCATGCGCGACACGACCAGCAGCCCCTCCTCGACCGCGCCGCCGCACAGTTCTGCGACGAGCCGCGTGACGATGCGGCTGCGTTCTCCTTCGCCGAGCCGGAATTCACCATCGACCTCGAGCTCGTCGGCGCCGTGGCGCACCAGACCGGCCGAGGCGCGTTCGCCGCGCAGCAACTTGAGCGCGGTGATCAGCAACGACTTGCCGCCACCGGTCTCGCCCGACACCACGGTCAGGCCTTCGGCCAGGCGGACTTCGGCGTGTTCGATCAGCGCGAGGCTGCGAATGACGAGGGTGTGCAGCATGGTGAGGTGCGGAGCGGAAGGATGCCGCGGCGCCATCACGGGCGCCACAGCACTGTGTACCGCAGCTCTGTGCACCACCGGGGGGCACCAACTGGGCACGCCACCGCAAACGGCTATGGTGGCTGCGCCACTCACGCCCCCTCGCCTCCACGACACCATGCTCATCAACCACGCCCGAGCCGTCCCGACGTTGTTCGCCGCCATCCTGTGCGTCGCCGGCCCCCAATCCCTGCTCGCGCAGGCCGTCGACGAAGTCAGCAGCCACCACGTGCTGGCGATCGACTCGGGGCTGGTCGCCAACAACAACCCCTCGCCGGCGGCGCGCGGGATTCCCGCGGTGGTCTGGTCGACGGTGGTCTCGGTGCCGACCTCGTCGTGGTTGCGCCTGCACTACTCCGGCATCCTGCTGTCGGGCAATCGCGAACCCGGCGCCGACGGCTCGTTCGTGCGCATCACCTCGCTGCTCGACAACCAGTTCCAGACGCAGCACCTGCTGCACGTCGAACAGTGGCAGCAGACCTCGGCCTACTTCAACGGCGACGCCGTGCTGGTCGAACTGCTGGCGTGCCCGGGCACCGGCCACAACCGGCTGATGATCGGCGCCGCCAGCGCCGGGCCGAGCCTGCCGGGCTCGCCCGACACGATCTGCGGCCCGACCGACGACCGCGCGCTCAGCAACGATCCGCGCGCCGGCCGCAACCAGCCGACCGGCTGCACTTCGTGGCTGATCAACGACTGCAATCACTGCTTCTTGACCGCCGGTCACTGCGCCGGCACGGGCCTGCAGGTCGTCCAGTTCAACGTGCCGTTGTCGAGCTCGTCGGGCGCGATCCAGCACCCGGGTCCGCAGCACCAGTACGCGGTCGACACGAGTTCGCTGCAGACCAACGGTGGTCAGGGCGTCGGCAACGACTGGGCCTACTTCGGCGTGTTCGCCAATTCGACGACCGGCCTGACGCCGCATCAGGCGAACGGCGGGCAGGCCTTCGATCTGCTGCCGACCCCACCTGCCGTCGGCAGCCAGAGCATCCGCGTCACCGGCTATGGCTCGACCACGGCGCCGGTATCGCCGACCTGGTATCTGGTGCAGAAGACGCACAGCGGCCCGTACGCGACGTTCGCCGGCACGACCGTGCAGTACGTGACCGACACCACCGGCGGCAACTCGGGCTCGCCGGTGTTCCTCGACGGCACCAACCAGGCCATCGGCATCCATACGCACGGCGGCTGCAACTCGACCGGCGGCGCCAACAGCGGCACCGGCAGCAACCACGCCGGCCTGCAGGCGGCGCTGGCCAACCCGCAAGGTGTTTGTGATTGCCCGGCGCTCGACTTCACCTACCCCAACGGCCTGCCGACCGTCGTCGATCCCGCCGGCACGACCACGATCCGCGTGCAGATCAGCGGCGCGCAGCCGCTGCTGGCCGGCAGCGTGCGCCTGCACGTCGCGGCCAACGGGCCGTTCGCGGCGCTGACTCCCGTGGCGCTCGGCAACGGCCTGTTCGAGGCCACCGTGCCGGCGAGTCCGTGCCTGACGCCGGTGCAGTTCTATTGGAGTGCACAGGACACCAGCAACATCACCTACACCGACCCCGAGACCGCACCGACCTCGACCTACACGGCGACGTCGGCGGGCGCGCTGAACACGATCCGCAGCTACAACTTCAACACCACGCCGGCCGGCTGGTCGGTGATCAACACGGCGCTGACGACCGGCGCGTGGACGCGCGGCGCGCCGGTGGACTCGCGCGGCCCCGCCGCCGACTACGACGCCAGCGGCCAATGCTGGGTCACGGGCAACACCAACAACGAGGACGTCGACGGCGGTCCGACGCAGTTGCGCACCGAGGTCATCGACCTGAGCAGCAACAACGACCCGGTGGTGCGTTACGCGTTGTGGTTCACCAACGACGATGTCGACGACTTCCTGGTCGTCGAAGCTTCGCAGAACGGCGGTGCCAGCTGGGTGCAGATCGAGAACCTCGGCCCGTTCGCGGGCTGGCAGGCGCACGGCTTCCGCGTGCGGGATCACTTCACCACCCTGGGGCAGCTGACGGTGCGCTTCTCGGTCGCCGACAACCCCAACAACTCGGTCACCGAAGCGGCGCTCGACGCCTTCGCGGTGGTCGATCCGATCTGCCCGCAGCCGACCTGGAGTCCGTATGGCGTGGGGTGCGCGGCCGCGGGGCCGGCGCCGCAGCTGAGTCTGGTGAGCCTGCCCGGGCTCGGCAACACGTTCGCGCTCGGCACCCAGAACCTCGGATCCGGCGCACCGTTCATGGTGACGGGGTTCTCGGCGCAAGTGCTCAACCTGGCGCAGTTCGGCTTCGGCTCGTCGTGCCTGTTGCTGGTCCGCGCCGACGCCGTGCAGTTCTCGCCGGCGGGCACCTACAGCCTCGCGATCCCCAACGACCCGGCGTTGGCGGGCTTGCGCATCTACAACCAGGTCGTCGAACTGGGTTCCGCGGCGGTCTCCAACGCCGGCGTCGGCGAGATCCGCTGACGCTCTGCACCATTCGATCGCCGGGCTGCCCTGGGGGCACCGCCGACAACGGGACTGCAGTATGGTGTCTCGCCGCCGCGGTGACCCCCCCGCGGCTCTTGGAACCATGCGCATCGTCAACACCCTGGCAGCCTCGCTGCTCTCGCTCACCCTGAGTTCGCTCGCCACGGCCCAGGCCGTGGCCCTGGTCGGCTCGACCTCGATCGTCACGATCGACTCGGGGCTCGTCGCCAACAACAACCCCTCGCCGGCTGCGATCGGTATCCCCTCGGTCGTCTGGTCGACCGTGGTCTCGGTGCCGACCTCGTCGTGGCTGCGCCTGCGCTACGCCGGCATCCTGCTGTCGGGCAATCGCGAACCGGGCGGCAACGGCTCGTTCGTGCGCATCACCTCACTGCTCGACAACCAGTTCCAGACGCAGCACCTGTTGCACGTCGAACAGTGGCGGCAGACCTCGGCCTACTTCAACGGCGACTCGGTGCTGGTCGAACTGCTGGCGTGCCCGGGCACCGGCCACAACCGGCTGATGATCGACGAGGTCACGGCCGGGCCGGCTTCGCCCGTGTCGACCGACGAGATCTGCGGCCCGACCGACGACCGCGTGCTCAGCAACGACCCGCGTGTCGCGCGTCTGGTGCCGGTCGGCTGCACGGGTTGGCTGATCAACGACTGCAACCACTGCTTCTTGACCGCCGGCCACTGCACCGGCAGCAGCATGCAGGTCGCCGAGTTCAACGTGCCGCTGTCGACGGGCTCGGGCTCGCTGCAGCACCCCGGACCACAGCATCAGTACGCGATCGACTTCAGCTCGGTGCAGACCAACGGTGGACTGGGCACGGGCAACGACTGGGCCTACTACGGCGTGTTCCCCAACTCGACGACGGGACAGACGCCGTTCCAGGCCAACGGCGGCCTGGTCTACAACCTGGTCTCCACGCCGCCGCCGGTCGGCAACCAGAGCATCCGCATCACCGGCTACGGCATCGTCTCGTCGCCGGTCTCGCCGACCTGGGAACAGGTGCAGAAGACCCACGCGGGGCCCTACGTGCTGTTCCAGGGAACCACGGTCGAATACACGACCGACACCACCGGCGGCAACTCGGGTTCGCCGGTGCTGCTCGACGGCACCACCACGGCCATCGGCATCCACACCCACGGCGGCTGCACCGCGAGCAGCGGCAGCAACCTCGGCACCGCCGGCAACCACAACGGCCTGCAGACGGCCTTGTCGAGCCCGACCGGCATCTGCTACTGCGCACCGGTGTCGTTCACGTATCCCAATGGCCTGCCCAACTCGGTCTCGCCGGCCGGCATCACGGCGCTGCGCGTGCAGATCGGCGGCCTGTCGACGGTGCCCTCCGGCAACGTCAACTTCCACATGTCGTCGGGCGGCCCCTTCACCACGATCGCGCCGACCGCGCTCGGCAACGACCTCTACGAAGTGATCGTGCCGCCGCTGAACTGCCAGTCGACGCTGACCTACTACTGGAGCGCCACGGACACGACCAACACCACCTACTACGACCCGCAAGGTGCGCCGACGTCGGTGCACATGGCGACGGTGGCGACCAATCTGGCGACGATCCGCAACTACAACTTCAACACCATGCCCGCGGGCTGGGTGGTCCAGGACACCAACGTCAGCGGCGGCTCGTGGACGCGTGGCGCGCCGCAGGATCCGTGGGGTCCCTACCAGGATTACGACGGCAGTGGCCAGTGCTGGGTCACCGGCAACGGCAGCAGCGACGACGTCGACGGCGGCCCGACGCGGCTGCGCACCGAGACCATCGACGTCTCGACCGCGACCAATCCGATCGTGCGCTACGCCGCCTGGTTCGCCTGCAGCACGGGCGAGGACCGGCTGATCGTCGAGGCGTCGCAGGACAACGGCGCCAACTGGACCGCGATCGAAGTGCTGCAACCGTTCAGCGGCTGGCAGGTGCACGGCTTCCGCGTGCTCGACCACTTCGTCACGCCGGGCCAGCTGATCGTGCGCTTCTCGGTCTCGGACAACCCCAACAACTCGACCACCGAAGCCGCGCTCGACGCCTTCGCGGTCGAGGACGCGACCTGCCCACCGCCGACCTGGAACGCGTTCGGCAGCGGCTGCGCGCCGGTCGGCACGGCCCCGTCGCTGACGCTGATCAGCCTGCCGTCGCTGGGCGGTGTGTTCGTGCTGCAGACCCTCAACCTGGGCGCGGGCGCACCGTTCATGATCACGGGCTTCTCGACGCAGACGCCGCCGGTGGCGCTGGCGCCGTTCGGTTTCGGCGCCGGCTGCACGCTCTACGTGACCCCCGACGCGGTGTTCTTCCTGCCCGGCGGCCTGCTCGGCTTCCCGATCCCCAACGACCCGGCGTTCTCGGGCGTGCGGTTCTACAACCAGGTGATCGAACTCGGCCCGGTGCCGCTGGTGTCCGACGCGGGCGCTGCCGAGATCCGCTGAAGACCACCGACCGCCGCCAGGTCCCCGCTGACCGGCCGACCGGTCAGCGGTGGTAGAGCATCACGTAGACGACCACACCCGTGGCCGACACGTAGAGCCAGATCGGCGTGGTCACCTTCGCCCACTTCTTGTGCTGCTCGCGGCGGTCCTTCAGCCCGAGCCAGACCGTGCGCAGGATCAGCGGCACCTGCACCGCGGCGAGCACCACGTGTGAGATCAGCAACGCGAAGTAACACGTCTTGATCCAACCCTCGCCGACGAACTTCACGGGCGGCGCGTTCAGGTGGTAGATCACATAGCAGACCAGGAACAGGGCCGAGACGCCGACCGCACTCAGCATCAGCTTCTTGTGCAGCTCGACGTTGCCGCGCTTGATCGCCAGCAGCCCGGCGCAGATCAGCACGAACGCAATCGCGTTGAGCGTGGCGTCGACGTCGGCCAGGAAGCGGAAGTCGGATTCGGCGAGCAGGATGGTCCGAGGCTCGGGTGACGTCGTGAACGTGGACAACTGACTCATAGGCGGTCCCACACCATGGCCGCGAACAGCAACGGCAGGTAGACGATCGAGACGACGAACGTCATGCGCATCGCGCGGTCGCGCCGCGTCAACGCCGCGAACACGGTCGGCACGATGAACAGGATGTCGAGCAGCGCCGCGGCGATGGCGTAGCGACCCCCGGCCATGCCGGTCACGAACGGGATCATGCTGGCGATGCCCAAACCGCCGACGTAGAGCAGCATGGTCACGCCAGTGCGATGACCGCTGGGGTCGACCACCGGCAGCATGCGCATGCCGGCGCGCGCGTAGTCTTCGCGATAACGCCAGGCGATCGACAGGAAGTGAGGGATCTGCCAGCAGAACAGGATCGCGAACAGCACCAGCTGCGGCATCGCCAGGTGGCCGACGATCGCGGCGTGGCCGACGACCGGCGGCAGGCCACCGGGGATCGCGCCGACCAGCGTGTTGAGCGGCGAGACCACCTTCATCGGCGTGTAGATGGCGACGTAGCTGACGACGATACCCAGGCACAACAGCGCCGCGGTCCAGTTGAGCTGCTGCAGGGACCTGGTGCCGTCGTCGTCGAGCGGTGAGGCGCCGAGCAGCACCATCAGCACACCGACCACCGACAGCACCGCGCCGAACACCAACACCTGCCGCGGCGACAGCCTGCCGCTCGGCAGGGGCCTGCCGCTGGTGCGATCCATCAGCGGGTCGAGGTGGCGCTCGCGATACATGTTCAGCGCCGCGGCGCCGCACGAGGCCAGGAACGTGCCCAGCGTCGTCGTGATCAGCAGATCGAGCGGCGGGTGGCTGCGCTTGCTGGGCCAGCCCATGTAGATGCCGGCGACGACGGCGAACACCGCCAGGGCGGAGAGCCGCGGCTTGCCGAGCTCCCAGAAGGCGCGCAGCTGGCCGACCCGGGTCGCGGTCATGCGCCGGCGTCCGGCGCCCGCGTGGCGCGGAACACGTGGGCGGCCAGCGTCGCCGCGAGCACGGTCAACAGGGCCCCGAGCAGCACGTGCACCGAGATCACGGCCGCGGTGCCGAGGTTGGCGACGTTCTCCGGCGTCTTGCCGGCGCTGTTGCGGATCACCAGGGCGACGAAACCCAGGCCGATCTGCGTGATCAGGGCCAACACCATGGTGCGGGCGATGCCGCGGATGCCCGGCGACTCGCCGATCTTGCCGATCGCGAAGGCGGTGGCGATCGAGACCACGACGAACACCACGAAGGCGTTGCCGACGTGCGTCCACAAGGCGTGGCTGCTGTTGGAGTGGCGCGCGGTCGCGCCGACGACGGTCTGCAGCACCAGGATCACGATCGCCGCGATCGCGAGCTTGCGCCCTGAGCCGGTCGGCACGCCCGCCGCGACCGGCGTGTTCGTGTGGCGATCGCTGAGCAGGTAGGTGAGCCAGGCGAAGCTCGCCATGGTCAGCTGGGCCAGCGTGCCGTGCGTGACCGCCGACGCGGTCGGCAGCTTCTCGAGCACGTGGAAGCCGCCGATCAGCCCCTGCACGAGCACCAGCGAGCCGGAGAACCACGCGAGCCGACGCGCTGCCGGGCTGCCGCGCCGGCCGAACTGCAACCACAGCGCCAGGCCCAGCGCGAACAGCCCCATCGTGGCCGCGAACAGCCGATGGAAGTGCTCCAGGAAGCCCGGCACGGTCGTCAGGCTGCGCTCGGGCATGAACTGCCCGTCCGACATCGGCCAGTCGGTGTACGCGAGCCCCGAAGCCGTGCTCGTGGTCATCGCGCCCCACAGGATCGTGATCGTGGCCATCGCCAGGATCGTCACGCCGAGCCGGAACGGGCCGCGGTGGCCTTGGCGTTCGGGCAGGGGCAGGGCGGCGGAGGTGGACATGGCGGGGCGACAAGAATGCCCCCGCCACCGTCGATTTTCAGCCGCCGCGAAGGGCGGGCCGCCGAATCAGCGGGCCGGCGCGCTCGACGGGGTGCCGACCTCGAACGCTTCCCACATCGGGCGCTCGTGGTCCTTGAGGCTCTTGACGTCGACCGCGCGGTCGATGGCGGCCTCGGGCGACGTCTGCGCCATCGCCAGCAGCTGCTGGGTCTCGGCGTCGTTGCCGCTCGACAGGCTCGAAGCCGACTGCAGGTACGGGATCGCCTGGTTGGGGTCACCCATGCGCAGCATGCAGGTGCCGAGGTTGCGGTAGGCGACGACCATCGCCGGCGCGGGCACGTTGGCGCCCGGCACGCGCGACAACTCGGTCACCGCGCGCTGCCACAGGCGCTGGCCCATCAGCTTCTCGCCGCGGTAGAGGTGCGTCAGCACGGCGGTGTCGAGCTTGCCGGTGAGCGGCGCGAACTCGAGCACCTCGATCCACGGCGTGTTCTGGAAGGTGTTGCGGATCACGCCCGTGACCTGCACGCGCTCGAACAGGCCCAGCTTGTAGAGCTGGTCGAGCTGCGGGTTGGTCTTGCTGAGGAACAGCATGCCGAACACGTCCTGGTACTCGGCCTGCTGCCAGATCGGCTGGTCGTCCGCCCACGCGTAGAAGTTCGCGTAGTAGGTCGGCGTGAACTTGGTGAAGAACGGGTTCGAGATCCGACCGATCGAGGCGAACTGGATCGGGAACGTGACCTTGACGTTCTTGAAGGCATCCGGCTCGGCACGCACCTGCGTGAGGGTCGTGGCGATCGGGTCGCCGAAGTCGGGATCCTGCGCAGGAAGAGCAGCACCGAGCAGGAACGAAACCAACAACACGCTTCTCATGGCTTTGCTTGGGTGTTCGGGTGACGAAGAGTCGCGGTCACTCGGTGAGCCGCTCCATCAACTTGCGCAGTGCCTGGTCCATCAACTCGTCCGGAACGTCCTCCTCCGATCGCGCGAGCTCGCGCAGTCGCTGCATTCGCTCTGCCTTCGGCAGGGTGCGATCCATCAACTGCTCCACGAGTCTCTCGACGTGCTCGGAGGTACGTTTCGTCACGGGTGCTGGTTTCCAAGGTGCGAAGTGCGACACGGTCGCCCGTCTCGCTCCGCAGCTATCGGCGCGCAGCCGTGGCCCGCTTGATGCCGGTTGTCGGGCGTGATCGAAGTCGAGACCGAACGCGGCGAAGGCCCGGCCCGACCGGAGTGTTGCGGGATGCCTCAAGCGCCCGCGCCGCGATCGCCGAATCGGTGCAGAACTCACCACCACCCGGCCAGATGATGATGGATGAAACACCACGGCGCCCAGGTGCCGCGATTCGCGCCACCGCAGCCACCGTCCTTCTGCTGACGACGTCCGCGGTCCTGACCGGCCAGGACGTGCTGCTCAACGAGATCCGCGCCGATGGCAATGGCCGTTGGATCGAACTGCACAACCGCACCGGCGCCACGGTCGATCTGTCGCAGTGGTCGCTGCACCAGTGCACGACCACCGCCGGCATGCCGCGCAATTATTGGTGGCCGTTCCCGATGGGCACCTCGCTGGCGGCCGGCGCCTTCCTGCGGGTGCACTGGAACCAGCCGACCCCGGCGAGCGTCGCGCCCGGCGAGCTCTACACCGGCAACACGCCGTACAACTTCCTGTTCGGCCTTGGCGCCGAACCGCTCGGCAGCACCAGCGGCGCGCTCGGCCTGCTGCGTTCGCAGAACAACCTGCTGATGAACTCGGCCAGCGTGATCGAGGACTGGGTCAGTTGGGGGCAGAGTGGCTTTCAGCGCGAGAGCCTCGCGGTGCAGGCCAGCGTGTGGAACACCGGTGCGTTCGCGCCGTCGTTCGCCAACGGCGAGAGCCTGGCGCGCAACACGCCCGCGGTCGGCACCTTCGCCACTCGCGCGCAGGAGTGGTTCGTCGACTCGACGCCGACGCCATCGGCGCACAACGTCAGCGGTGTGCAAGTCGAAAGCTACGGGCAGGCCTGCACCGCCACCGGCAACCACCTGTTCGGGCCGCCGACGCTGCGCACCAACTCGCTGCCGCTGATCGGCAACGGCCAGTTCGCCTACACGGTCGACAACACCACCGGCGTGTTCGGTGAAGTGATGCTGCTCGCGTTCTCGGGCGCGGCCGCGCCGCCGGGACAACCCTCACTGCTGCCACACGTGATCGGCAGCAGCTGCAGCGAGTCGATCGCCCACAACGCCATCGTGAACGTGCTGCTGGTGCCGACGCAGGTGTTGGGCACCACCGTGCCGATGTCGCTGGCCAATCTCGGCCCCGCGTTCGTCGGCCTGCAACTGCACACGCAGGCGATGGTGTTCGACTGGCTGCCCAACTCGTGGCCGCCGTATCAGGGCGTCAGCAACGCGCTGCGCATCACCGTCGGCCAGTAGCGCCCGCCGGCAGCCGGCTCAGGAACCCGCGCCCGCGCCGCGTTCCTTCGCCCACCGCCGCCGCAGGTGCTCGGGCGCTTCGCCCGGCCGCCACAGCATCGCGATCGCGGTCGACCCCCACTCGCGCAAGTCCAGGTCGAGGTCGCCGTCGAAGTCGTCGGCGTCGAGCACCCCGGCTTCGAAGTGGAACAGCACGCAGCCGCCGGGTGCGGTGCGGTCCAGCAGCCGCCGCGCCCGCGCCATCGACTTCACCGGGTCTTCGGCGACCATCGCGTAGGGCGGATCGAGGAAGATCACGTCCGGCGCAACTTCGGCATCGCTGGCCCTCTGCGGGTCCGCGTCGCTGCGGCTCGACCCGAACGCGGCGCGGTGCATCACGGGCGGATCCCATGCGTCGCCGCGCAGCACCACACCACGACTGACCGCGTCCGGCCCGAGCAACTTGAGGTTCTGCTTGAGCACCTCGATCGCCCGGTTGTTCTTCTCCACGAACAACACCTTGGCCGCGCCGCGCGACAAGGACTCGATGCCCGAGGCGCCGGAACCCGCGAACAGGTCCCAGACGATTGCACCGTCGATGCGATCGCCGAGGATGTTGAAGATGGCCTCGCGCACCTGGCCGAGCAGCGGCCTGGTCCCCAGGCCCCGCACCGCCTTGAGCACCCTGCCGCCATATTCGCCACTGATGATCTTCAGGCTCATGGAGATTCGCCAATGGTCGCTGCCCACCCCTTCCGAAACAACTCCAGCAACTTCCCTCCACCCGTCGGATAGCACCAGCCCGTGACCCCCGCTGCGCCGCCGCTCGCCCTGCGACTGATGGGCCAGGACTTCGCCCTGGAGCCCGGGCGGGACTACGTGCTCGGCGCCGCTGACGACTGCGACCTGCGCCTGCCGCACGCCGGCCCGCATCACGCCCGGTTGCGCCTCGGTGAACACGGCGTCGAAGTCGAGGACCTCGGCAGCGGTCACGGCACCTGGATCGGCGCAGAACGGATTGCCACCGGCCTCGCGCAACTCGGCGCCACGCTGCGCCTGGGCCGCGACGAACTGCAGCTGGTTGCCGACGACGGCGACGCGCGCATCGTGCCCGACCCGGCGATGCGGGTGCAGTCGCGACAACGACGCCTGGCGGTGGCGCTGGCGCGGGTGCGGCAACGTCCCGACGAGCCGACCTTCGCCGAGCTCATGGCCGAGGAACTGCGCCATGCCCCGTGGCTGGGATTGTCGCTCGTCGGCCACGCGCTGTTGCTGTTCTTGCTGTGGCTGTTGCTGCCGGCCCCCGACATCAGCGGGCGCGCCAAGGCGACCGTCGATGTCGACCTGTCGCGGCAGAACACGACGACCGGCGAAGCGCTGCCCGCGCCACCCGTCGTGCAACCGGAGGAATCGTCGCCGTTCGAAACCCTCGATCCGCTCGACACCGCTCCGGCCCCCGACGCCATCGATCCCGCGAGCCTGACGGACCCGACGCAACACTTCGTGCAGACCCTCGGCAGCAATCCGCGGCTGGCCCGCCGCAGCGGCAGCAGCTCCGGCGGTGCCGGCATCGGCGACGTGGCGCGGCTGGGCTCGGGCGGCTTCCGCAAGGTCGTCGGCGAACTGCGCCAGAGCGGGCTCGAGATCGTGTTCGTGTTCGACAGCACCGGCTCGATGACGCGCACCATCAACGAGACCAAGGCGACGATCACCGAGATGCTCGCCGTGCTGCGCGCGCTCGTTCCCGACGCGCGCATCGGCCTCGTCACCTATCGCGATCGCGGCGCGCGCGAGGACTACGTGACCCGCCAGGTGCCGCTCGGACTCGACTACTGGCAGGCGGTCAACTTCGTGCAGGAAGTGCTCGCCGAGGGCGGCGGCGACCGTCCCGAAGCGGTGCGCGACGGCCTCGACGCAGCGTTCGAACAGCCGTGGCGCGCCGGGGCACGGCGCGTGATCGTGCTCGCCGGTGACGCGCCGCCGCACGACAACGACCGCGCCGAAGTCCTGCGCCGCGTCAAGGCGTTCAGCAAGGATCGCCGTTCGTTCGTGCACACACTGGTCACGTCACCGGAGCTCGCCGGTGACGACACCAGGAGGATCTTCGCCGCGATCGCCGAAGCTGGCCACGGCCACTGCGTGCCGATCGACAACCGCGATCGGATCCTGCAGCAGGTGCTCGAACTCGCGGTCGGGCGCGAGTTCGATCAGGACCTGGCCGCGGTCACCGCCGAGGTCGTCGCCAACCGCGACCAGGTCGACACCTGGTCGCTGGACCTCGCCCGCCGCGGCGGCGACGGATTGGCCCGCGAACTGTTCAGCCAGCCGGTGCCCGCGCCCTTGCTCAACGCGCTGGTGCGGCGGCCGCGCCGCGAAGTCTTCACGCAACTCGCCACGCTGCTCGCGGCCGACAACACGCCCGACCACACCCGCCAGGCGATCGCCTGGGTGATGCAGCACGCGTTGCAACTGCCGATGCCACCGATCGACCCGGTCGAGCCGCGCAAGTCCAACCCGCTGGTCGCCGACCGCATGCGCCGCGCGATCGCGCGCCTGCCTGAGTGATCACCGCGCCTCGGTGATGCCAAGCCCGAAGCCGGCACAGTATGGTTGACCGGCCCGATGCCCAGCCTGCCCGACCGCTTTGGCCGACCGCTGCGCAATCTGCGCCTGTCGGTGACCGACCGCTGCAACCTGCGGTGTCAGTACTGCATGCCCGAGGCCGAGTACGCCTGGCTGCCCAAGGCGAACGTGCTCACCTACGAGGAGATGCTGCGGCTGGTGCGCGTGTTCATACGGCTCGGCGTCGACAAGGTGCGGCTGACGGGCGGTGAACCGTTGCTGCGCAGCGACGTCACCGTGCTGGTGCGCATGCTCGCCGCGCTGCCCGGGCTGCGCGAACTGGCGATGACCACCAACGGCATTCTGCTCGCCGACAAGGCCGCAGCGCTGCACGAAGCCGGCCTGCAGCGCATCACCATCAGCCTCGACACGCTCGACGCCGCGACGTTCCGTCTGCTCGCGCGCCGCGACGACCTGCAACGCACGCTCGCCGGCATCGACGCGGCCCGGTCCGCCGGCTTCACCGACATCAAGCTCGACACCGTCGTCATCGCCGGCGTCAACGACGGCGAGCTCCCGACCCTGCTCGACTACGCCCGTTCGATCGGCGCCGAACTGCGGTTCATCGAGTACATGGACGTCGGCGGCGCGACCCACTGGTCGCCCGAACGCGTCGTCTCGCGCGCCCGCATCCTCGACCAGCTCGGCAAGAGCCACGGCCCGATCACGTCCCTGCCGCGCACCGACAGCGCGCCCGCCGAACGTTTCCGGCTCGGCGACGGCACGTGCTTCGGCGTGATCAGTTCGGTGACCCAACCGTTCTGTGCCACCTGCGACCGCGCCCGGCTGACCGCCGACGGCATGTGGTTCACGTGCCTGTATGCGAGCGACGGCACCAATCTGCGCGACGTGTTGCGCAGCGGTGCCTCGGACGACGAACTGCTGGCGCAGCTGCGTTCGGTCTGGATCGCGCGCCGCGACCGCGGCGCCGAAGAACGTGCCCGCACGCCGGACCGTCGACCGCTCGCCGACAGCGCGACGCTGCGCGGCAACCCGCACCTCGAGATGCACAAGCGCGGCGGCTGAACGGCGCCCGCTACTTGTCGCCCTGCTGTTTGTCACCGCGCTGTTCGAGCACCTGCTGCGCGGCTTTGGCGACCTCGGGTCGCGCATCGTCCTTGGCGGCCCGCTCGAGATCGGCGCGATCGGCGGCGGCGCCGAACTTCGTCACCGCCGCGGCCACCGCAGCGCCGTTGTCGTACCGCAGCACCCGGGACAGCAGCGACGGGTGCCGCTCCGGCGGCTGGTCGGTGTCGCGCAGCGCGGCGGCAGCAGCGGCGCGGATCTGGTCGTCGAGGTCGAGCGTGAACGTGGTGCGGCTGCCACCACCCTGGTCGAACTGGCTCTTGGCCGGATGTTCGCGCGAAACGGCGCGCCACAACGCGTCGCGAAGCCCCGGACCGGCTTTGTTCACCTCAGCGCTGCGGCGCGCACACAGCCGCGCCGCCGCCAACCGCACCGTGACGTTGTCGTCGCCGAGCAGTCCCGCGACTTCGTCGACGCTCTCGGGCGAACCCACCGTGAGCACGCCGTAGGCATCGCGACTGGCCTCGGTCATCGCGCGGCCACCGCTGTGCGACGAGCAGAACGGCGTCGACCAGCGGTCGCCGGTCATCGCCAGGACACTGCGCAACTCGAGCCGTTCCTTCTCGGGTCGCCTGCGGCCCTGCTCGGCGATGCAGCGGATCAGCGCCTCCGGCGCGGTCTGCAGCTCACGCTGCAACCGTTCGAGCAGCAGCGGCCAGGCAGCATCGGGATCGGCGGCGATCTGCTGCTCCGCCGCGAGCACCGCGGCCGCAGCCTCGGGCGCGTCGCCGAGCGCCGCGACGGCAGCGCGCAAGGCCACGACCGCGGCCGGCTCGTCGCCGACACCTGCAGCCACCGCCGGAGCCTCGCAGCCCATCGCGCGCAACCGCGCGGCGAGCGAACCTGCCAGCCGCGCGACGAGCCCGTTCTCGTGCCGTTCGAGCGCGTCGATCGTGCGCAGGTGCTGCCCGACCGACTTGCCGGCCATGCCGAGCACCTTGAGCGCTTCGGCGGCCAGCTTCGGTTCCTCGCCGGCCGCGACCGCAATCAGCTCGGGAACGGCGACCTCGACGTCGGGCCCGAACCGCGTCAACGCCAGCAGCGCCTGCTTGCGCCGCGCGACGTAGGGATGATGCCGCGCGACCATCGCGTGACCGATGACACTGACGCTGTCCTCGGGCGCCAACCGCACCAACGCCAGACCGCCGAACAGCGCGAAGCGATCTTCGACCGGAACGACGAAGCCGTTGTGCTTGACCTGGTCCCAGCCGATGGGCCGTTCGTCGCGCGCGAGCAGCCGATCACGCAGCGCCACGGCGTCTTCCGCACTGCCCAGACGCCCGAGCATCTCGGCCGCGACCTCGCGCGCGAAGACCTTGTTCGCCGACAGGCACTGCCGCGCACTGGGCAGATCGGTGACCCGGGCCTCGTCGCGTTCGCGGTAACGGAAGATCGCGGTGAAGGTCGCGCCCTTGTCCTTGTCGGACGCGACCATCGAGAAGTGGAACAGGTTGTGGAACTCGACCTTGTCGCCGTACGGCGTGAGGCTGCCGACCGTGGTCAGGATCGGCACCAGCAACTTGTCGTTGCCGTTGTTCTGCGCGGTGATCACATCGACCAGCGGCGCCTTGAGCGGCGCGGCCACCTCGCCGAGCAGGTCGATCACCTCCAGCGCCGCACGCATGCGGTCGAGATCGCGCGCCTTGCGCACCTGCCACTCCTCGATCAGCCCCTGCAGCGCCGGCACCGCCTGCTCACGCAGGTCGAGCAGCGCCTGCGCCGCGGCCGCGCCGCGCTCCGGGTCGCCGAGATCTTCGACCAACCGCGCGGGCTGTTGCGCGGCAGCTGCCGAGCTCAGCACCACGGCGGCGAACAGCAGGCCGGGGGCGGAGAGTCCTCTGGTTCGGTTCATCAGCGGTTCTGGCGACGGGCTCTCGACCATGGCAAGGCGCGGAGGATACCTGGGGGCTCATGGTGGTGGGGCGACGGGCCGTCGATCCGCGGAGCGATGGGCGCATTGCCCGGACGCGACACACCGCTCGCAACCGCCGTCCCCAGGCGCCGCCGAGCCGTTCGGAGAGACTCTAAACATCTCATATGCCACGCGTTACGTCCCGCGATGGCGCCGAAGTGCTTCGTCACCCACGGTTTGGTTTCTCGTGGGAAGGATTTGCGATCGAGCACGTGATCGGCTGCCTCATGGCTGGCCGCGATGCTCACTACTGGGCAGTACACAGCGGCCCCGAACTCGACCTCGTCGTACCGCGTGGCGGTCACCTCTACGGCTTCGAGTGCAAGTTCAGTGAGGTGCCCGAGGTCACCAGCTCGATGCGAGCCGCGATGGCAGAACTCGAGCTCGAGCGACTGTTCGTCGTGCACCCCGGGAACCGCACCTTCGATCTCGACGAGCGCATCACCTCCGTATCGCTCACGGGCTTGCACGAGGCGCTGAGATTGCTGTGAGGCCGGTCAGGGGAATTTGATCGAGGCTGCCTCCCAGCTCACGCTCGTGGGGTGACGCGCCACCGATCCGCGAGACGGTGGCACAACACCACGACGCCGACGATCACCGCCGCCGGAATGCCCCAGGAATGCCACCCGGCGAGATGGACCTGCTCGCTGCCCTGGCGCAACACGGTGCCCCACGAAGTGCCCGACGCACCGGGGCCCAGACCCAGGAACGACAGGGTCGACTCCGCAACGATCGCACTCGCCACGCAGAACGCGGCGGTCACGGCCACCTGACTGCGCAGCTGCGGCCACAGGTGACCGCGCAACAGCCGCCAGCGTGACGCGCCGAGGCCGCGCGCCACGGCGACGAAGTCGCGTTCGCGCAGCGACAGCAGCTCGCCGCGCACGATGCGCGCGAAGCTGGTCCAGAACAGCGCCGCCATCACCAGGATCAGGGCCAGCCACGAACTGCCGAAGAACGCCGCCCCGAACATCAGGAACAAAAGGCTCGGGAAACACAGGAACACCTCGACCAACCGCGACACGACGACGTCGGTGAACCCGCGGCAGATGCCGGCCAGACCACCGAGCAGCACCCCGATCACCGCGCCGAGCAGCACTGCCAGGACGCCGACGCCCAGTGAGGCCCTGGTGCCGTGCACGAGGCGCGCGAGCAGATCGCGGCCCTGTTCGTCGGTGCCCAGCGGGTGGAACCACGTGGGCCCCTGGTTGGCCCGCGCGAAGTCGACCTCGTAAGGGCCGTGCGGCCACGGGGGCATCCACGCGAAGTCCGGGCCATCCGCGGGCAATCGCGACCACCAGCGTTTCCAGGTCATGTCGACCGGCGGCGGCGCCGGCGTCGAGTGGCAGTCCGTGAACGCCGGGAAGGAGTAGCTGCCGTCGATGCGCGCCACCAGCGGCACGTCGTTGGCGAGCAGCGGCGCGAACGCGGCGACGAACAGCAGCAGCGCGGCGATCCACAACGCCGCAGGTCCTGGACGCCGATCCACGTCGCGCCCGTTCATGCGGCCAACCTCACGCGTGGATCGACGCAGCGATGCAGCAGGTCGGAGAGCAGCATCGACGACAGCGTCGCGAGCGAACCGACGACCACGACCAACATCACCATCGACTGTTCCTGGTCGCGCACCGCCTCGAACGCGAGGCGACCCAGGCCGTTGAGCGAGAACAGGTTCTCGACCACGACCGAACCGCCGACCAGCATCGGCAACAGGCCGCCGGCCAGCGTCGCCAACGGCACCGCGCCGTGGTGGCGCAGACGGCTGCGCACGACCTGCGGCGGCAGACCCAGCGCGAGCCAGTGGTCGGCGAACGGCTGCGCGGCGGCGCGCGCGACGGCGTCGCGCACGAAGCGCACCACCACCACCGCGGGACCGAGCGCCATCACCGTCACCGGCAGCACGAGGTGCCAGATCAGGTCCGCGGCGCGGGCGACGACGTTCCAGTCGTGTGCGCCGGCGCTGACCAGGCCGTGGCTCGGGAACACGTTCCACAGCACCCCCGCGAACAACAACAGCAGCAGCGTGCCGACCAGGTACTCGGGCAACCCCGAACACAGCAACAGCGCGCGGCCGACGAACCGGTCGAGGCGCGAACCGGCGTCGACGCCCAGTCGCCCGCCGAGCGGCACGCCCACCCCGAGCGCGACCAGCAGCGTCAAGGCGCCCAACAACATCGTCACCGGCAGCGCGGCGAAGAATCGCTCCCACAGCGCCGCGGGATCCTCGTTGGGCCCGGCGAAGTCGAGGCGCACCGCGCGGCCGAGCCAGTGTCGATACCGTTCGAGCAGCGGCCGCGGCGCGTAGGTCTGCGGATCGAGCGTTCCGTAGCGCAAGCGCAGCTGCACGATCGCGAGCTCCCGCGCCGGCGCATCGACGAACGCGCCGTCTTGCGCCGCGCGCGCGACCTCGACGGTGGCGCGATCGACGGGAGCGAGGTCGAAGACCGCGAACGTGACCAGCGTGATGCCCAGCAGGGTGAAGACGATCCAGAGGAGTCGCTTGCACAGCCAGAGCGGCACGTGGTCACGCCTCCATGACGACCGCCAGGATCGCCGCCTTGGTCTCGAGCCAAGCCGTCCACGGATCGCGGCCGCGGTGGTATTCGAGCGTCAGGATCGGGATGCCCATGGTGTTGCCGACCCACGAACCCAGCGAGCCGGGCGTCGGCGCGATGTCCGTCGATGGCTGCACGCGATACCCGGACAGCTCCGAAAAACGCGCCGCGAGGTGCTCGGCCGGGCCGTCGAAGTTGATGAAGTGATCGTCGTGCCAGCTGTGCGCGACGATCACGAGGTGCGGTCGTTCGAACTGGATCAGGTCGTGCAGGGCGCGCGCCTCGGGCTGATCGAGCGGTCGCAGGCCGAACAGGCGACTCGGCTTGAAGTTGTCCGCCGGGTAGTTGCGGTTGAGGTCGACACCCATCGCGTTGCCGCGCGTGTTGCGCGCCGTGCCGTCGGGGTTGACGTCTTCGAGGATCGTCAGGGTCACCAGTTCGAGCGCGCCTGGCGTCTCGATCAGCGCCCTCGGCAGCTCGCTGGTGCTGATCCGACCCTCACGCTCGTTGCCGTGGATGCCGCCGATCCACAACACGCGCCGCGGACCGCGTCCGAGCCGGGCGACGCGCAACGGCCGGTTCTCGCGGCTGGTGCCGATCTCGGTCCACGACGGTTGCCAGAACGAAGGCGTTTCGACCGCGGCGTCGGCGGCGGTCGACGGCTCCTTGGCCTGACCCGGCCGTTGGTATGGGTGGAACCCGACACAGCCGGCGAGCAGCGACAACGACAGGAGCGACCAACGCATCGGCGGCAACCATAGCGGACTACACGCCGACTGCCACGCTGCCGATGTCAGGCCAGGATGACCGCGGATTTCGACGACCACGCGCTGCAGAACGGCATCGACGCCGCCTTCGAGTACGGCGGCCTGCTGCTGCGCGCGCTCGGCTACGCAGCGCTCTACGCCGTGGCCAGCAACTACGACTGCGGCAAGCCGATGCTCGCCGGCGTGCTCGCCGGTGATCTGGTCAGCCACGCGATCCTGGTGTTCGTGCGGTGGTCCCACAGCCTGGCGACGATCGCCAGCGAGTTGGCCTTGACCGCGTTGGTGCTGCTGCTGACGCGCGACCAGTTGGCCTTGCCCGACGAACTGCCGATGCGCGCGATCTTCGGCCTCGCCGCGTTCGGCGCCTGCATCGGCAAGTTCCCCGGCGTGTTCACGACCCTCGGTCGTCACTGACACGCGCTGCGCCCGTCGTCTGAGTTTGCGTTCAGATGCCGTGCGCGAGCGGATCGTCGGGATCGAGCACGAACTGCGTCATCGCCGTGACGTAGGCCGATCCCTCGACCTCGGGCACGATCGCCTCGTAGCGCCCCACCTTGGTCAGGCCGGCGATACGCGCCCGGAACTCCGTACCGAGCACACTCTGCGAACGGAACCACTGACCGACTTCGAGTTCTCCCTTGGCATGCAACACCGCGAGTTTCGCCGAAGTGCCCGTGCCGCACGGCGAGCGGTCGTAGGCGACACCCGGGCACAGCGTCAGCGCCTTGGCGCCGGGTTCGGTTCCGGGCAGTTCGGTGAACAGCTTGACGTGATCGACGATCTCCTCGATGTCGCTGCCCGGGTACACGCCGCGCACACCATCGCGGATCAACGCATCACGCACCGCCGTCGCCGCCTGCATCAGGACCGGCAGATGCACCTTGCCGACCTGCAGGCCGAGCTGTTCGGCTTCGACGAACGCGAACCAGTTGCCGCCGTAGGCGACGTCGGCCGCGACCTTGCCGAAACCGTGCACGTCGACGATCGCGCGCTGCCTGAACAGGAACGACGGCACGTTGGTGATCGTGACGCTGCGCGGCCGGCCGTCCTCGATCGCAACCGAACAACGCACGGTGCCAGCCGGGGTGTCGAGCACGACCTCGGTGCGCGGCGCCACGGCCTTCACCATGCCCGTGGCCACCGCGACCGTCGCCACGCCGATCGCGCCGTGCCCACACATGCCCAGGTAACCGGCGTCGTTGGCGAACACCACGCCGAGGTGTGCGGCCGGGTCACAAGGCGGCAGCAGATACGCGAGCACGATCGCGTCGTGACCGCGCGGCTCGAGCACGAGGGCGCGGCGCAGGTGATCGTGGTCGCGCTGCAGCGCGGCGCGCTTGTCCGCCATGGTGGTGCCGGCGACGGCAGGCAGGCCGCCGGTGACGATGCGGGTGGGTTCGCCGGCGGTGTGGGAATCGATGGCCTGGACCACCTGCGAGAAGCGCAGCATCGCGGCATCATGCCAACACCGCGCATCGGTGGGAAACGCGTGCTGAAACCGAGGCCCCGCGGCACCGGCGACAGCAGCCCCCACCTGTTCACTTCTTGGTGTAGGTGGCGGCGAAGCCCTCGAACGGCGGCATCGTGCCGATGATGGCGTGACCGACGCCGCGCGTCACCGCGCCCTTGGCGTCGACCTCGAGCACGAAGCGCTGCACCATCGGCTGCCCCATCATCGTGCCGGCCATCGTGCTGACGAATTTGTCTTCGACCCAGCGACCTTCCATCTCGCCGACCTCACCCATGTTGCTGACGAAGATCGCGCGCGCGCAGTCCTTCTTCTTGTCGTAGCCCCAGAAGGCGTGCGACCGGTACTCACCCGGCATGCCTTCGGCGGCGCCGACGGTCTCGCCGTACAGCAGCGTGTCGCCGAACACGGTGCGGAACGTGTCGTCACCGTGGATCGCCGTCTTCGGTTGGCCGGGCGCCATCACCATCTCACCCTTGGTCGCGTACTTGCCGGCCATGCGGTTGAGTTTGACGATGTCGGCGTGGGGCTTGGCGCCGTTCCACGTGGGCACGTCGAAGCTGCCATCGAACGGCGCGTCGACGCGGCGGAACTTGCCCTCGACGATGCCCATCGACGGGCCCTGGGCCATCATCAGATCGATCGAATGCGTCATCGTGTCGCCCTTGACCGCGAGCAGCGACCGTTCGGCGTAGGGCACTCCCTCCTGACTCTGCATCATCAGCTGCACCATCGAGCCGTCGGGCATCATCACGACTTCGTGCAGGCCGACCTCGCCGGCGTTGTTGCACACCGCGGTGACGTAGCGTTTGCCCTCGGCGTCCCAACCCAGATAGGCGCGGAACACCATCGGTGCCGGGATGCCGTCGAAACGGATCTCGAAGTCCTCCTGCAGGAAGAACCCACCCAGGGCCTGGCGATAGGTGCCGCGGGCGCGCCAGGCGGTGGGCGGGGCACCGGGCGCGAAGTTGGCGGTGCCTTCACCCTCCCAGTTGCCGAGCAACCCGGTGAGCTTCTGCAGCTCGGGAGCCGGCGTCGGCGTCTCCTGGCAGAACACCGGGGCGGCGAACAGGACGAGGGGGAGGAGAGTGGCGAGTGGCTTGTTGAACATGGCAATGGCTTGCTTTGGACGGCAACTGGCTCGGGACCGGAATGGCGACTCGGGACCGGAGCCCGGACATTCGACGAACCAGCCGCGCGCCGATCGACAGCAGTCTGGAAAAACCCTGGCTCGTGCCCGGATACTCGTCGCCCCGATGCCCGCCCCTGACGTCTGGACCTGGCTCACCATCCCCGCGATCGGCGCGGTGATCGGCTGGAGCACCAACTGGCTCGCCGTGAAGATGATCTTCCGGCCGGTCGCACCTCGCCGCCTGCTGTTCTTCCGCCTGCAGGGCCTGGTGCCGCGACGACAGCAGGACCTCGCCAAGGCGATCGGCCGCGTCGTCGGCAACCACCTGGTCGAGCACAAGGACATCGTGCGCAGCCTCAACAAGCTCGATCTGGCGGGTGTGCTGGGTCGGGTGCTCGACCGCGGTCTCGGCCCCAAGATCCAGGAACTGCGCGGTTTGCCGCTGATCGGCGGCTTCCTCACCGAGGCCCGCGTCGGCGAGATCCGCGCATCGATCGTCGCCGGCATCATGGAACACAAGGACGCCGTGCTCGACGAGGTCGAGAAGGGCCTGGAGAAGGGCCTGGACGTGCCGGCGCTGGTCGAGAAGAAGGTCGCCGCGTTCTCGGTCGAGAAGCTCGAGAGCCTGATCCTCGAAGTGGCCAGCCGCGAACTGCGCGCCATCGTCGTGCTCGGCGGAGTTCTGGGCGCATTGATCGGTCTGGGCCAGGTCGGGTTCCTGTGGTGGCACGGCGGGCCGTGATCGGGCCGCGAAGCCGCCGCGCCGTTACGACCGACGCCCACCCTGCTAGAGCCCCCGCCATGATTCGCGCGCGCGCCTTCGCCATCCTGTTCGCCACCGTGGTGTCCGTGCCGGGGCACGCGCAACAGCCCAAGCCATCGGGCTATCCGGACCGCGACATCCTGTCGCCGTTCCGCGATCCGGCCGAGGTCTACGCGCCGCCGGACAAGTTGTTCGCGCTGCTGCGGCAGATGCGGCAGATCGCCGACGACAAGAACGCGCGCAAGAGCTTCGACCAGGACGGCCGCGAGCTCGTCGACGACGACCGCTGGCGCACCGCGAAGCGCGACGTCGACCAGCTCGGCATCGATGCGGGCTATCTGGCCGGCATCATGCGCATGAGCAAGAACGGCGACGACCGCGCCACGGCGTTCTACGCGGCGTTCTACTGCAAGAACGTCGGCTACGTGTTCAACCTGATCTCACACATCCCGGGCGAACCGTGGCGCAAGACCCGCGAGGCGGCGCTGCCGCGCGCGGCGGCGTTCATCAAGGCCAACCTCGGCCGCCGTTACGGCGAACTCAGCGACGACGAGAAGCGCGCCCTGTCGCTGCCCAAACCCGGCTCGCCCGAAGCCAAGGCCGCCGGCATCACGCGCGACCCGCGCGACGACGACCCGCTGCACACGGTGAACCTCGTGCCGTTCTTCCAGCTGCTCGACGTCGACGACGCGCTCGATCAGGCGCAGGGGCTGTGGTTCTTGCAGCAGGTGTTCACGGTGCGAAAAGACCTGGCGTTGGTCTGGCTCGAGCCGATGCTGCCTCGCCTGCGGCAACTGCTGATCAGCGAAGACGACAAGGTCAAGGTCCAGGCGATCGGCCTGCTCGGCACCATCGGCCCCGCCGACCTGCCGCGGCCCACCGCCGACGCCGACAACCAGGCGCTACTCGACTGGGCCTATCAGGCGCAGAAGGCGCTGTTCCCGCCGATCCGCAACCTCAACGACACGATCGTGCAGATGCAGCCGAGCGCCGAGCGCGACGCCCTGGTCGCCGCAGCCAAGAAGGCGATCGCCGACGGCGCGCTCGGTGACGCGACCCACGGCAAGGCCAAGGACGGCAGCGCCTATCGCGGCTACCGCATCGCGCGCGTTCCCGACGAACTGCAGCCGCTCGCGATCCCAGTCGGCGCGGTGATCACCACGATCAACGGCGCGCCGGTCGGCACCGCCGCCGAAGTCGCGGCGACGGTCGGCAACCTGCTCGACAAGCTCAAGCACCCGCGCGTGCTGGTGGTCGAGTACTTGTTCGACGGCGAGAGTCGGGCGATCGAGTACCGGATCCTGTAACCCGTAGCGCTCACTCGCTTCTCAGCGCCTCGATCGGGTCCAGACGCGCCGCGCGCACCGCGGGCAGGGTTCCCGCGGTCACCCCGATCACCATCGCCACGGCCTCGGCGACCGCCAGGTGCAGCGGCGTCAGCGCCACCGGCAACGCGGGAACGAACAGGTGCAGGAGCCGGCCGATGCCGACCCCGAGCGCCAACCCGGCGAAGCCGCCGAGCGCCGCGAGCAGCGTCGCTTCGCCGAGGAACAGCCAGAGAATCTGCGCGCGCGTCGCGCCGAGCGCCCGCAGCAAGCCGATCTCGCTGGTCCGCTCGGCCAGGGCGATGGTCAGGATCGTCAGGATGCCGACACCACCCACCAGCAGCGAGATGCCGCCGAGCGCCGCGACCCCCAGGGTCAACACCGACATCACCGAACCGAGCACGTCGAGCATCTGCTGTTGGCTGGTGACGGTGAAGTCCTCGCGGCCGTGGCGCAGCAGCAGCGTGCGATGCACCGCCGCGTTCACGGTCTGCGGCGCGACGCCCGGCGCGAACAACAGGTCCACCTCCATGAGGCCCTCGCGGTCGAACATCTCGAGGCCGCGCGCGGCCGGGACGTAGACAGCGTCGTCGAGGTCGATGCCGAGGAACTGCCCCTTGGACCGCATCACGCCGACGACGCGGAACCGTTCGCCGCCGATGCGCACGGTCGCGCCCAGCGCGCTGCGGTCGCCGAACAACTCCCGCTGCATGGTGCTGCCGAGCACCGCGAGTGCTCGCGCGGCGGTCGGGTCGTCGTCCGGCAGGAACGACCCGCTCGCGAGCGGGAAACGCCACACCTGCGGCATCGCCGCAGAGACGCCGTAGACCGCGGCGCGACGGGTGCGGCCGCCGGATTCGACGGCGGCGTTGCCGGCGACCACCGGCAAGACTCCCAGCACGCCTGGGATCCGCTCGATGGCCAGGGCGTCGTCGAGCGACAACGGCCGCACCGTGTTCAGGATCGCGCCGGAGACGCCGAAGGTCTGCGCGCGACCGGGCACCACCTGCAGCAGGTTGGTGCCGAACTGGGTGAACTCGGACAACACGAAGCGTTGCAGGCCGGTGCCGAGCGAAGTCAACAACACCACGGCAGCGACGCCGACGGCGATGCCCAGACCGGTGAGCGCGGCGCGCAGCTTCTGCGCGCGAACCACACCGAAGGCCAGGCCGATGCCATCGCGGAGCAGCATCCGTTCACCTCCTCGCCAGGGCGAGCACCGGGTCGAGTCTGGCCGCGCGCACGGCGGGCCCGGTGCCGAAGCCGACGCCGACACCGGTCGCGACGAACAGCGCGGCAACGGCCGCCCACGCCGGCGGGTCGCCATCGAGTTCGGGCACGAACACCGCCGCGACGCGGCTGACGAGTTCACTGCCGAGCAGCCCCGCACCTGCCCCGAGACACGACAACAACACCGCCTCCCACAAGAACACCTGCAGGATCGTCACCGGCGCGGCGCCCAGCGCCTTGAGCAGACCGATCTCGACGCGTCGCTGTGCCACCGACACGACCATCACGTTGAGCACCAGGATGCCGGCGACGACGAGGCTGATCGCGGCGATGCCGGCGACCGCGAGCGTCAACGCCCGAAGGATGCCGTCGAACGTGCCCAGCACCGCGGCCTGGGTGATCACGGTGACGTCGTTCTCGCCATCGTGACGCGCCGTGATCGTGCGCTCGACGTGAGCCACCACGGTCGGCACGAGGTCACGACTGCTGGCCTCCACCAGCACGCGGAACAGCCCCTCGCGATCGAACAGCGCCTGCGAGGCCGCCACCGGCGTGATCACCACCTCGTCGAGGTCGGTGCCCAGGGATCGCCCCTCGTCGGCGAGCAGACCGATCACACGGAAGCGGCGATCGCCGAGGCGCACCCAGGCGCCGAGCGCTCGGGCGCCGCCGAACAGTTCGCGCGCCAGATTCGCGCCGAGTACGCAGACGGGCGAGCTGCGATGTGGATCCCCGGACGGCAGGAAGGCGCCGGCCTGCAGGTGCAGATGGCGAACCGGCAACAGCTCCGCGGTCGAGCCGAGGACCATCGCCTCACGCGAACGGTTGCCGTACGCCACGGTGATGCTGCCCGCCTGGATGGGCGCGACGCGGCGCACGGCGCGACTCTTCTGCAGCGACAGCGCATCGTCGAGGGTCAACTCGCGTGCGGTCTCGCCGAGCATCGGTGGTGCGCCGCCGGTGGTCTCACTGCGCCCCGGCAACACGATGACGAGGTCGGTTCCCAGCGACGCAAACTGGTCCGTCACGTAGCGACGACCGGACTCGCCGAGCCAGGTGAGCAGCACGACACCCGCGGTGCCGATCGCCATCGCCAACACGGTCCACACGGTGCGCCAGCGCGCCGCCAGCACGTTCTGCGCCGCGAAGCGGAGCTGATCCGCAAACCTCACACACCCTCCTTCCCGCCACCTTCGTCGGCGACGATTCGCCCGTCCTCCATGCGCAGACGACGACTCGCGCGGCGCCCGAGGTCGGGATCGTGCGTGACCACGATCAGGGTCAGGCCGTCCTGCTGCAGTTTCTCCAGCACGGCGACGACCTCCTCGCCGGTGCGCCGGTCCAGGTTGCCGGTCGGCTCGTCGGCCAACAGCACTTCGGGACGTGCGATCGTGGCGCGCGCGATCGCCGCGCGCTGGCGCTGGCCGCCCGACAGCTGCTCGGGCAGGTGATGCGCCCGGTCCGTGAGCCCGAAAGCCGCCAACTGCGTCGCGACCCGTTCCCGCCGTTCGGAGACCGGCACCTCGCCCAGCAACAGCGGCAAGCCCACGTTCTGCGCCGTGGTCAGCCGGGGCACGAGGTGGAATGCCTGGAACACGAAGCCGATGCGCTGGCGGCGGATCAGGGCGAGGGTGGCATCGTCGAGATCGGTGACGTCCTCGCCTGCGAAGCGATACCGGCCGCTGCTGGCGCGATCGAGCAGCCCGATCACGTTGAGCAGCGTCGACTTGCCCGATCCCGAGGGCCCCATCAGCGACAGGTACTCACCGCGCCCGATGTCGAGATCGACGTCGGTGAGCGCGTGCACCTGCTGATCCCCGACGCGGAAGGTCCGCCCGACGCCACGCAGTTCGATCACGGCCGGTCCTGCGCGACACCGTGCGGCTCGGCCACCGCCACGGCCCCGACCAGCACACCGGGCCGATCCAGGGAAGTGATCACCCGCTCACCGGCAGCGACACCCGTGACGACCTCGGTGCTGTTCCAGTTGGACAGGCCGGTCACGACGCGGCGCTCTTCGATCACGCCGTCCGCGCCGAGAACCAGCAGGCGGTCGCCGTCACGCAGTGCTTCGGTCGGCACACACAGGACCGCTTCCGCCACGCGCAACGACACCTCGACGTCGGCCGAGTACCCCGGCAGCAGCGCCTCGCCATCCGGCAACTCGAGGAACTCCACCTCGACGTCGGTGGTCCGCGCCTGCTTCTCGCGATCGGTCACGTACGGGGCGATGCGGCGCACCTTGCCGGCGAAACCGCGTGCGCCGAAAGCGTCGAGGGTGATGCGCGCCGCCATGCCGACGCGCACCTTGGCCGCGTCGATCTCGTCGATCGGCGCGCTGACGTACGGACGCCCGTCGTCGATCAGATCGATCGCCGGCGGCGTCGGGATGCCGACCGGCGATGGGGTCACGAATTCGCCGACCTCGCCGTTGACCTCGGCGACGACGCCGTCGAACGGCGCCCTCACGATGGTCCGCTCGAGCTGTGCTTCGATCACCGCGACCTGACGCTCACGCACTGCGGCCGCGGCCTGGGCGGCCTGATGCATCGCCCAGGCGGCAGCGGCTTCGCTCTCGGCGCGATCGACGCGATCGGCGGCGGCGATCTGCTGTTCGAGCAAGGAACGCTGCCGCTTGGCCTCACGATCGGCGAGGTCGGCGCGCAGCTGCGCTTCGGCGGCAGAGGCGTTGGCCTGCTCGACCTCGCTGCGGGCCAGCGCCAGCTGCGCGATCAGGTCGTGGTTCCACAGTCGCAGCAACACCTGCCCTTTGCAGACGTGGTCCCCTTCCTTCACCGACAACTCGGCGACCAGGCCGCCCTGGCCCGGCGCGAGGCGGGCGCGGTGGTTGGCCATCACGGTGCCGGCGCGGGTATTGGCGACGGTCGCCTCGACCCGGCCGCTGGCGACGATGTGCACCGCCACCAGCAACGGCCTCGGCCGTTTGGCGTACCAGACTCCCGCGGCGACCAGCAGCGCCGCGACCGGGATCAGCAACCACGGACGTAAGGCCTTCACCGCGCATCAGGAGTAGCGCCGCGCGGCGGCATGGCAAGGTGGACCCCCAAATGCCCGCCTTGCCTGCGCACCTCGGGCCGCACCCCCGCACCCCATCACCGCAGCAACGCGTCGACATCGGCCAGCAGCGCATTCGCCCAGGTGCGATAGGCCGCCGGCGTCAGATGCAGGAAGTCGCGCATCACCTCGGCGCGGATCACGCCGTCCGTGCCGACGAAGTGCGCCGCGTAGTCGCGGTAGACGACCAGCGCATCGTCGCGCAGCGCCGCGGCGGCAAGCTCGCTGGCGCGGTGACACGTCGCGCGCCCCGCGTCGGGCTTCTGGCCGCGCGGCAGGATCGCCGACAGCAGCACCTTGGCGCGCGGCAAGCGCCGGCGCAGGTCGCGCACCACGGCCTCGATGCCCGCAGCGATCTCGTCGGCCGCGCATTCGCCGCCGGTGGCGTTGTTGGTGCCGATCATCAACACCACGACACGCACGTCGTTGTTGGCGGCGGCGAGCGCGTCGCCGAGACCGTTCTGGAGCCGCCACAGCACGTTCTGGGTGCGGTCGCCGGAGACCCCGAGGTTGAGCGCGCCGCGCGGCTGCCAGACTTCCTGCCAGACCTCGGCACCTTCCTTGTTCCAACCCTGCGTGATCGAATCGCCCACGAACACCACCCGATGGCCGCCGGCGCGCGCCGCATCGAGGTCGTCGGCGACGCGGCGCGTCCACCAACTCTCGATGCGCGCCGTCGGCCGCACCGCGCCGAACGGCCGGGTGAAGTCCGGCATCGGCCCCGTCGACAGCGCGTCGAGCTCGCTGAGCCGCAGCCGCACTTCGCGCAGGAACGGCGCCTCGCCCGGTTCCCAGCAGCCGTAGGTGACCAGCACGAAGGTGCCATCGGGCAGCACCTCGACGCCGGGGTACGCGCAGTCCGTGCCGCGCCAGTTGCGCGACAACCGCACGCGATACTGACCCTGGCGACCGGCTTCGATGTCTTCGAAGCGACCGACCCACGCGACCCAATCGCCGCGCGTCGGGCTGCCTTCGGCCATGTCGCGGAACGACACCAGCAGCCGGCCATCGGGCGCGTAACGCGCCACGTGGCGGTCGCCGGTCAACGTCGTCGACAAGGCTCGCGGCGCCGACCAGCTGTCCCCTTCGTCGTCGGAGAACAACACCTGCGACGGCTGCTGGCGCGAGTTCTCACGCAACAGCATGGCCAGGCGCTTGCCGTCGGGCGAACGCACCACACCGGGTTCACACAGATCCATCTCGGCGCCGGTCCACACCACCGTCGGCGCGCGCCACGTCAAACCACCGTCGCTCGAGCGCGTCTGGTAGACCGTGAACGAAGAACGTTTGCCGCCGTCGCGGAAGTAGCGGCCGTCGTCGTGGAAGAACGCGGCGTAGTCCCCGTCGGCGAGGCGCTCCACCGAGGCCATCGCGACGATGCCGCCGAAGTCGCCGATCGCCGCGAGCGGCGTCCAGGTCTGGCCGTAGTCGTTGCTGACGCTGCTGCGGATCGGATACAGCCCCGAGAACAACACCAGCCGGTCGCGCCCGCTGCGCGGATCGACGAGCAGATGGATCGTCGGCGTCTCCTTGCTCGTGGACCAGTTCTCGGGCACCGGCAGCGGCGCGCCCCACGAACGGCCGCCGTCGTCGCTGCGCTGCAGCACGATCGGTCCGCGTCCGTGTCCCTCGGGATGCACACACAGCATCGATCGGCCGTCCGGCAACAGCACCGTGGTCGGATGGCCCAGATAACGCCTGGGCACACGCCGCACCGTCACCTGCCGCGCCACGTCCCCTTCGAGGTCGAGCCAACGCGCACCGGGATCCGCCACCGACGTCGCGACAATCGGTTCCGCGGCCGGCGCCACGGCCAGTGCCGCTTGCCGAGGTTCGGAGGCGACAGCTGCCGGTTGCGCCGCGCCGCCCTTCTCGCCCCAGCTGACGCAGCCGGCCACGACGACGAGCGACAGCAGCGCGCAGCAGACGACGAGGGAACGGCTCATGCTGTCTTCGTACCGGTCGCCGGGGCGTGGACAAGAGGACACTGCACATGCCCGGTGAGGTCGTTATCCTCGCCGCCCCCGATGACGCTCGTGAGCTTGGAAAAGATCGTTCGCCGCTTCGGCGAAGACCCGATCCTCGACGGGTTGTCGCTGCGCGTCGACGAAGGTGACCGCATCGGCGTGGTCGGCGACAACGGCGCGGGCAAGACCACGATGGTGCGCATCCTGGCCGGCGTCGACGAGCCCGACCTCGGCGAACGCAACACCCGCCGCAACCTGCGCATCGCCTACGGCGCGCAGATGCCGGCGATGCCCAAGGGCACGACGGTGCGCGACCTGGTGATGCTCGGCACCGGCGAACACGCCGCGCTCGAAGCGCGCATGCGACAACTGGAAGCACGCATGGCGGGCGGCGACGAGGCGGCGCTGCGCGACTACGGCGAGCTGCAGGCGGCGTTCGAAGCCGGCGGCGGTTACGACCGCACGCACCGGGTCGAGAAGGTGCTGTTCGGACTCGGCTTCGACGCACCCGACCTCGACAAGGACGTGTCGATTCTCAGCGGCGGCGAGAAGTCGCGGGTGCAGCTCGCGATCCTGATGACCACACCGGCCGATCTGCTGCTGCTCGACGAGCCGACCAACCACCTCGATCTGTGGGGCATCGAGTTCGTCGAGGCGTTCGTGCAGCGTTATCCGGGTGCGGTGGTCGTCGTCAGCCACGACCGCACCTTCCTCGACGCGATCGCCAACGCGATCGTCGACGTGGCGGACGGCGTCGCCACCCGCTGGAAGGGCAACTTCAGCCACTACAGCCAGCAACGCGACCTGGCGCTGCTGTCGCAGGCGCGCGCGTTCAAGAGCCAGCGTGAGTTCGTCGAGAAGGAGATGGAGTACATCCGCCGCAACATGGCCGGGCGGATGAGTTCGCAGGCCAAGGGCCGGCTCAAACGTCTGCAGCGGCTGCAGCTCATCGACAAACCCAAGGGCAATCGCGCGTCGATGCGCCTCACGTTCGGCAAGACGACGCGCGGGCAGCAAGGGCAGACGGCGATGGAGGGTGAGGCGCTGACCGTCAAGGCGGGCAGCAAGCTGCTGATCGAACGCGGTGAGTTCCGCATCTGGTTCGGCGAGGTCACCGCGCTGCTGGGCCGCAACGGCGCCGGCAAGACGACGTTGATGAAGCTGCTCGCCGGCATCGGCCAGCCCGCTGCCGGCACGATCAAACGCGCACACAACTTGCGCGTCGGCTACTTCAGCCAGGAGAAGAACGACCTGCCGCAGCACGGCACGGTGCTCGAGGCGATGCGCGAACTCGACCGCACCATCGACGACCGCGAGCTGCGCGACCACCTGGCGATGTTCTTGTTCTGCGGCGACGACATCGACAAGCCGGTCAGCGAACTGTCCGGCGGCGAGAAGCAGCGACTGTCGCTGGCGCGCATGACACGCGCACAGTTCGACCTGCTTTGCCTCGACGAGCCGACCAACCACCTCGACGTCGCCGGCACCGAAGGTCTCGAGCAGGCGCTCAAGGAGTTCGACGGCACGGTGGTGTTGATCACGCACGACCGGCGCCTCGTCACCGAAGTCGCGGACCGCGTCCTGTGGGTCGACGGCGGCGCGATCCGCACGTTCGATCAGGGCCTGCAGCAATGCCAGCGTGTGCTCGCCGAAGAACGCGCCGCCGCACGCGCTGCCGACAGCGAGGCCCGCGACCGCGAACTCGCCAAAGCCGCCGCCGTCGCACCCGCACCGGCCAAGGCGATCGACACCGGCAGGATCCGAAACCCGCTGCTGTTCGAACGGCTCGAACAACGCATCATCGATCTCGAGCAGGCGATCGTCGACCTGCAGGCGGCGATGCTCGCTCCCGACAACTACGCGTCGGCGACGAAGATGAAGGAGCTGCAGGCGGCGGAAGCGGCGAAGAAGGCGGAGCTGGCTGCGGCGTACGCGGAGTGGGAGAACTGGCAGTAAGGTGCGCGCCGCACCGCGCCGCGCTGCACGAGGTATCCTGCGCCGCCGAGGAAGACCCCATGATCGAAGTCGTCGCGCTCGCCCTGTCGTTGTTCCTGCCGCAACAGCCTGGCAACCCCGCCCCGGAGACCGGCACACTGAGCGGTCGCGTCGTCGACCTGCGCGGTGACGGGGTGCCGCTCGCCGAGATCTGGATCGGCGATGCCGACGAGAACGGCGACAAGACCGCGCGCACGATCGCCGACGCCGAGGGCTACTTCCGGCTCAGCCGCGTGCCCGAGGGCAGTCGCTGGGTCTATGCGACCGCCGAGAGCCGCCACCTGGGGCGCGACTACGTCGGCAGCCTCGCCGAAACGGTGCACATCGAGGTGCACGACGCAGCCACGCTGCGCGGCGTGCTGCGCGACACCGGCGGCAAGCCGGTCGCCGGCGCCGTCGTCAGCGCTTCACCGGCCGGCCGCGCGCTGACGCGTTCACCGCGAACGGCTACGACCGACGAGCAAGGCCACTTCGCGATCACCAAGGTCCCGCTGGGGCTCTCGCAGCTGACGGCGTGGGTGCCAGGCCAGGGGCTCGCCGAGTTGCGCCACCGCGTCGCCGGCGACGACGAGGTCACGCTCGTCGCCTCCGCCGAGAAGACGACGTCGTTCTCGATCACGATCGAAGGCCTGCCCGAGAAGGACCGCCCGCAGGTCTCGCTGCAGTGGCTGCCCTATCGCAGCGGCAGCCTCACCCACCTGCCCGAGCCGTACCGGCAACCGCGCATCGAAGGCAACCAGTGGCGAGCCGAGGGCCTGCCCGACTGGCAATACAACGTCAGCCTCGCCGCGACAGGCTACGCGTTCACGCCCGACGCGGTGCGGCTCGAGCAGGGCAAGGGGCCGCACCAGATCGCCTTCGTCGCCGCCAAGAAGGGCACCACCGGCCTGTCGTGCCCAGCATCGGTCACCGACGCCGAGGGCCAGCCCGTCGCGGGCGTCTCGTTCGTGCTGCGCCGCAGCAACGGCGGAGCGCGCGCCACGGCGACCAGCGACGACGAGGGCAAACTCACCTTCGACAGCCCGCTCGGCGCCGGCACCAAGGTCGTCGTCTACTCCACGACCGACGCGTGGGTGATCGACCAGCCCAAGAGCGCGGACCTGATCGGCTCGCACGACCGCCGCTTCCTCGAGGAACACGAGTGCCTCGTCGCCCCCGACCAGGAACTGCAGCTGCGTGTGATCCCGGCAAGTTCGGTGCGCGGCAGGCTGCTGCACGCGGACGGCAAGCCGGCCGCGTTCACGCGCGTCACCCTGGCCGAGGAAACGCCTGGTCGCTGGCCGCAGTGGATGACATTCGCCTACGCCACCACCGATCGCGACGGCAACTTCCACTTCCGCCGGCTGCATCACTCGCCGAACGGGACGCGCGTCGAGGTCGAAGGTGCCGCGGGCACGGCGACGGGCGAGCCGTTCGTGATCGGCGAGCCGGGCACGCAGGCCGTGGTGCCCCCGCTCACCCTGGCGCCGCCCTCGATCGTCGAGGGCACGGTACGCGACGACGCGGGCCACCCCGTGCCCGGCATGGCCGTGTGGCTGCGCGACTGGAACTTCGAGACGGACAGTCAGCGCAGCGGCAGCGTCACCGAGGTGATCACCGATCGCCAGGGCCGCTATCGCTTCCTCGGCGTGCCCGTTGGCGGCGCGTGGCTGCAGCTCGTGCCCAATGACGACATGAACCAGCACCGCAAGGTCGTCGAGCCGTTCGCGGTCGAGGCGGGCCAGACCTACACGCACGACGTCGTCGACAAGCCGCAGTGACGCGGGGTGGCGATCGGCCGGGTTCCCCGGTTCTCGTGCCAGGAGCGACCGGCAATCCCATGGGCGCCGTGGTATCCCAGGCAGCTGAGGCCTTGTCTGGCACTGGTGAGCGCTTCGTAGCGTCGCCGGGCGACCATGATCACCGCTCCGCCCGCTGCGCTACGACGCCATCCCCACCAGCCTGCCGAGCTCGGCCTCCGCGTAGCCCGCCCGGTCACTCATGGTTGAAATCGTGCACCATGAGTACCGTTCTTCAAGTATCGGTGACCAGCAGGTGCCGTGAGATCGCCCCTTGGAAGCCCCTCCGGCGCCTCGCCCGGGAACCACGCATCACGACTGCGCCGGCTTCGGCTTCTTGAAGAACCGCAGCACCGCGAGCACCAACATCACCGCCCCGACGATCACGAACTGGATGCACGTGGCCAGACTGCGCGGCTTGCGACCCGCCTCGAGCACCCACACGTCGCTCCCGACCGGATGACCAATGCTGGTGACGAGCAGCTTGCGTTCGTCGGTGCTGAGCTTGTTGGCGGGGAACAGGATGCCTTCCAGGCTGTCGTTCGTGATCGGGTCCTCGGGCAGATCCGCGAGCTTCGACCACTGCTTGTCGAAGACGTAGACCTTGACGCCTTCCAGCTTGGGCACTTCGTTGGGCGGAACTTCGGCTTCGCCGTACCGGTCGGCGAGCTTGCGACACGCCTGCACGTAGGCGTGATCCTCGCTGATGATCGGGTAGCAGACCTTCTAGATGCGGCCCGAGCGGCGCTCCTCGTAGGCCAGCATCGGATACATCGCCACGTTCGTGCCCAGGCGCACGAATGTCTGCGCCGGCGCGGCGCCGGACTCGAGCCCCGCGAGCGAGACCTGAGCCGGTTCGGGCTCGTTGTCGAGTGCGTGCCCGGTCTCGATCACGCCGAAGGCCGTGAGGCTGACGCCGGCGATGCCCAGGAAGTACCACCAGCGGAAGATGATCAACATGGCAGGCGCAGATCATGAGCAGCAGGCCGCCCCAGAACCAACGATCAGCGTTTCGTCGGCTGCTTGCCGGGCTTTGCCGCCGCCGCCGTTTCGATCTGCGTCCTGGCGCCCAGCCCTTCGGCAGATCCGCCCCCCGTCAGTCAACGTTCGAGTTGCCGCCGCAACTGTGTCACCGCCGGATCGTCTGGCCGCAGTGTCGTCGCGCGCGCCAACGCCTCGCGCGCCCCGTCCCGATCACCACGCTCGAGCAACACCCTCCCGAGCAGCAACCACGCGCTGAAGTAGTCGGGATCGATCCGCAAGGCGCGGCGATAGTGGTCCTCGGCGGCGACCAGGTCCCCTTCGCTGAAGCTCGCCGTGGCGTAGTTGTGGTGCAGCACCGCCACGTTGGGCAACGTCAGCAGGGCGATCTTGAAGTGTTCTCGCGCCGTCTTGCTGTCGCCGCGGCGCGCCAGGATCGCGCCGAGTTGCGCATTGGCGAGACCGTTGACGTTGTCGACGGCGAGAGCATCGCGATAGTGACGCACGGCGTCGTCGTTGCGACCCGCAGCTTCGAGGCACAAACCCCATTCGGCGTGCACCGCGGCGCGGTCGATGTGCCAGCGCTCCGCCTTCGCGACCGCGGCCAACGCCGCGTCGAGGTCGCCGCGTTCGCGTTCGAGCCCGGCGAGTTGCAGCCAGAGGTTGCCCGCTTGCGGCTCCTTGCCGAGATCGTGGTGCAGCAGCGCGCGCTGCAGCGACTGCCGTTGCTGCCCGTCCGCGGCGGTGACGCTGAACGTCAACGTCGCCATCTCGTCGATCGAGCGCTGCCCGAACGACACATGCACCGGCGGCCGGTTGGGGTTGGCCGGGTTGGCCTCACTGTTGTCGTAGACGTAGTCCATGACCAGCCGTGTGCCCGCCGGCAGCGCGATCGGTGACACACAGCGATAGTCGTCCTGCCAGTCGAAGTCCCAGCGATCGATCGCCAGCAGCACCCGTTCGCTGCCGTCAGGCAGGATCGCCAGGGCGCGCAGGCTGCGGCCCAGGTAGTGCGCGTGCGGGTAGATCGCGTGCACGGTGATCGCGACCGGCAACGTCAGCTCGTCGCGAACGCGGTAGTCCGCGGCTCCGGCGGGAATGTCGATGCGCGAGTTGAACAGCGCCAGCGGGAACAGCGACTCGGTCGGCGGCTCGTCGGTGAAGTAGAGCCCGATCTGCGGCAACACGACCTCACGCTTGCCGGTCGGCTGCACGTGCACCTGCAGCACCAGGTCGTGGCCGGGCCAGAGGCGGAACGCATGACCCGGCGGAGCCGGCCGCGTCACCTTGCCGGGCGTCCAGCCCAGGAAGTGGCCGTCGGGCGGCACCGCCCCGCCCATCACCATGCCCGGGTAGCCTGGCGCTTCGTCGAGCGCGTCGAGGCGGCGCGACTCGTAGGTCGGATCGACGGCGAGCACGGCGTGATGCACGGCGCGATTGCCCGGCCGGATCTCGACCGCGCGCACGAACTTGACCGCGTCGATCGCCACCGGGATCACCAGGTTGCGGAACACATCGCCGCCGCCCGCTTCGACCACCAGCGGCTGCGGCGCCGTGACCACGAGGTCCGGTTCGCGCAGTTGCCAGCCGACGGGGAACGACGGCGGCTTCGGTTCTTCGGCCGCGTCGCCGCGCGGCGCGCCGTTCGCCACCCAGCGCGCCAGCAGGTCGATCTCGGCCGGCGACAGCCGGCGATCGCCGACGAAGTCGCCGTGCGTCGGCAACCACGGCGGCATCAGCCGTTCTCTCGTCATCTCGACGATCAGGTCCTGCTTCTTGCGTGCGTCTTCGAACGTGACGAGCGCGAACGGCGCCGCTTCACCCGCGCGGTGGCACGGTGTGCACGAACGGTGGATCAGCGGCGCCACGTGCTGGGCCCAGGTCGGAGCCGTCACGTTCCCCTCGCTGCAACCCGCCACCATCAGCAACAGGAGCGTCTGGCAGGCGGTCCAGACGGTGCACTTTCGGGCAACCATGGGGCGATTGTTGGCGGATGCACCCGGTACCGTACGCAACCGCTCAGGCGTCGATGCGCAGGAGATAGCGGTTGTCGGCGGCCATCAGCAGACGCATCGGCGTCGGCTGGCCGGGCAGACCGTTGGGCAGCTCTGCGACCAAGAACAGTCCCCCGGCGCAGTTCTGCAGGGTCACGGCGCTTGCAGGCAGTTCGGCGAGCACCTCGCCCACGGGCCCGAGGATGCGCATGGAGTCGCGGCCCGCGTCGTACTGCAGGCGCTGCTCGGGCAGCGGCAGCGGCGGCGTGAACAGGAAGCGCAGGCGGTTGTCGGGCAGGCGCAGCGCGTATTGATCCCCGGCCGGCGTCGTCGTCAAGGTCACGGACGTGCCGAGCACTTCGGGTTCTTCGCGTTCGCCGAAGACGACCACACCGGCGCCGCTCTCGAGGATCATCAGCGTGCCGCCCGCGACGATGTGCAGCGTGCCCGGGCCGACGCCGCCAGGATGCACGACCGCTGCATCGGCGAGTTGCACGCGCAGCACTCCTGGACTGCCTGGCGACGGCACCTGCAGCTGCGCACCCGAAGCCTCGAATCGACCGGGACGCATGCCCTGGCCGTCGTCGAACGCCAACACCGGCGAACGCACCTCGACCGAACTGCTGCGCACCAGCACGCCGAAGTCGCCGGCATGCGGCAGCAGCACACTGACCGGGCTGCGTTCCTCGACGCCGTCGACGCGCACGAAGTCACCTTCCAGTCCGAGTGTCGACGTGCTCGTGACGCGGATCACGATCACCGCACCGCCGGTGGTGCCGAAACTGCCGCCCGGATTGGACACGAACGCCCAACGCACGTTCTCGGCGTCGCAGGCGACGAGAACGGCCAGCGCCGCTGCGCACAGCGCCCATCGACGAGTGGTCATTGGCGAAGCGTACCACGGCCGCCGCCAGCTGCACCTTGCAGTCATCGCCGCACCGTCACTTACGCCGCAGCGCCGCCTGCGCCGCCGCCAGCCGCGCGATCGGCACGCGGAACGGCGAACACGACACGTAGTCCAGACCGATCTCGTCGCAGAACGCGATCGTGCGCGGGTCGCCGCCGTGCTCACCGCAGATGCCGGTGTCGATGTCGGGGCGCGCGCGCCTTGCCGCCTCGATCGCCCAACGCATCAGCCGGCCGACGCCGTCGCGGTCGATCGTCGCGAACGGGTTGTCCTTGAGGATGCCCTTCTGCAGGTATTCGGTCAGGAAGCCCGTCTCGGCGTCGTCGCGCGAGATGCCGAACGTCGTCTGCGTGAGGTCGTTGGTGCCGAACGAGAAGAACTCGGCGTGTTCGGCGAGCTTGTCGGCGACCAGCGCGGCGCGCGGGATCTCGATCATCGTGCCGAACTGGTACTTCACCTTGCGGCCCTTCTCCTTCATCACCGCCTTGGCCTCCTGCTCGAGGATCGAACGTTCGACCTGCAACTCCTCGCTCGTGGTGGTCAGCGGGATCATGACCTTGGGGTGCACGACGACACCGTCGGCGGCGCAGTTGCACGCCGCCTCGAAGATCGCGCGCACCTGCATGCGCACGAGGTCGGGCATGTGGATGCCAAGGCGCACGCCGCGCAGGCCGAGCATCGGGTTCTGTTCGCGCAGGTCGTCGACCTTGGCCAGCAGCTTGTGGTGCTGCGCGAGGTCCTTGGTCATCGCGATCTCGTCACCTGCGTGCAGCGACAGCCGGGTCTCGAGTTCGGTGGTCTCGCGCATCAGCCGGTCGTGGTCGGGCAGGAACTCGTGCAGCGGCGGATCGATCAGCCGGATCGTCACCGGCAGCCCGTTCATGGCGCGGAACAGCCCTTCGAAGTCGGCGCGCTGCAGCGGCAACAGCTTGGCGAGATGATCGACGCGTTCGGCTTCGTCCTTGGCCAGGATCATCGCCTGCACGATCGGCAGGCGTTCGGACTCGAAGAACATGTGCTCGGTGCGGCACAGGCCGAGGCCTTCGGCGCCGAAGTGGCGAGCGCGCTCGGCGTCGCGCGCGTAGTCGCTGTTGGCCCAGACCCCGAGGTCGCGCTCGTCATCGGCCCAGGACAGCAGCTGCAGCAGGTGCTCGTCGGCGACGTCGGGCACCACGGTCGGCAACTGCCCGGTGAACACCTCACCGGTGGTGCCGTCGATCGACAGCCAGTCGCCTTCCTTGATCACCGCACCGCCCGGGCCGGTCATGCAGCGTTGCTCGGGCAACACGTCGAGTTGCAGCACACCGACCACGGCCGGCTTGCCGAATTGGCGCGCGACCAACGCCGCGTGGCTGGTCCGGCCGCCGCGACTGGTGACCACGCCGTTGGCGGCGAGCAGCCCGTGCACGTCGTCGGGTTTGGTCTCGGGGCGCACCAGGATCACCTGCTTGCCTTCCTTCTTGGCCCACCGCTCGGCGGTGTCGGCGTCGAACGCCACCTGCCCGATCGCCGCGCCCGGCGACACGTTGAGCCCCTTGGCGAGCAGCGTGCCGCCGGCCTTGGCCGCCGCGCGCCGCGCCTCGACGTCGAACTGCGGATGCAGGAAGTAGTCGACGTGCTCGGGCGCGACGCGCAGCACGGCCTCCTGCCGCGTGATGCGCTTGGTCCTGGCCAGGTCCACGGCGATGCGGATCGCCGCCTGCGCGGTGCGCTTGGCGTTGCGCGTCTGCAGCATCCAGAGCTTGCCGTGTTCGACCGTGAACTCGACGTCCTGAACGTCGCGGTAGTGCTTCTCGAGCAGCGCGCAGTAACGCTGGAACTCCTTCCAGAGCTTGGGTGCCCACTCGCCCATGTCGGCGATCGGCAGCGGTGTGCGCGTGCCGGAGACGACGTCTTCACCTTGCGCGTTGACCAGGAAGTCACCCTCGATCTCGTTCTCGCCGCTGGTGACGTTGCGTGTGGTCGCGACCCCGGTCGCCGACTTCTGGCCCATGTTGCCGAACACCATCGTCACCACGTTGACGGCCGTGCCGAGGTCGTGGTCGATGCCGGCGGCCTTGCGATAGTCGAAGGCGCGTTTGCCGTTCCACGACTTGAACACCGCCTCGACCGCGAGCCGCAGTTGTTGCCGCGGATCGGTCGGGAACGGCTTGCCCGTGTGCTGCTTGACGACGTCGCGGAACTTGCGCGTCAGCTCCCGCAGGTCCGCAGCCGGCAATTCGGCGTCGTTGGTGACGCCGCGCGCCGCACGTTGCGTCGCGAGCAGCACCTCGAAGGCTTCGTCGGGCACGCCGAGCACGACGCGGCCGTACATCTGCACGAGGCGCCGATAGGAGTCGTAGGCGAAGCGCTCGTCGCCCGTCTGTGCCGCGAGGCTCTCGGCGACCGCATCGGTCATGCCGATGTTGAGCACCGTGTCCATCATCCCGGGCATCGAGAACTTCGCGCCCGAACGGCACGACACGAGCAGCGGCCGCTTGGGGTCGCCCAGACGTTTGCCGGTGACGCGCTCGAGCTTGGCGAGCGCCGCCTCGACCTCGTCCCACATGCCGGCGGGAAACCTGCACTTGTCGGCCAGGAACGCCTTGCAGGCTGCGGTGGTGATCACGAAGCCGTGCGGCACCGGCAAACCGAGCGAAGTCATCTCGGCGAGGTTGGCTCCCTTGCCGCCCAACAACCCGCGCAGCGCATCGGCCGAGCCGGCCACGCGCAGCGCCTTGGTGAAGTCGCTGAAGAAGTAGACCTGCGGCGCGGTGCTGTGCTTGCTGCGAGCCTTGGTGGCGGTGGTGGCGGACGGGGACCGGCGGGTGGCTGGAGTTGGCATGCGGCGGCGTCTCATGGGAGGGGAAGGCACATGAGATCCCCCTGCGCACTTGGGCCCCATGCGCAGAAGGGCGGAGATCCGCCGTTCGTGGGGCTACCCTGTTGCCGATGCGTCTTGCCCTGTTGGCCGCCCTGTGCCTGATCGCGCCGCTCACTGCTCAAGCGCCGCGCGCCACGGTCGCCACGCATTACTTCTACTGGTACCACTGGCCGACCGAACACTTCGACGAGCCGGGCGCGCCGGGGCCCGAGGGTCATTGCCGGCACCTGCCGGAACCGCAACAGGTCAGCTACCGCTCGGCTGACTGGCACGCGCAGAACTTCGCGCAGATGGGTGAGGCCGACATCGACGCCGCGCTGCCGGTCTACTGGGGCGCGCCCGGCGCCTACGAACGGCCCAACCTCGCGTTCTCGCGGCTGGGGCTGCAACCGATGGTCGACGCGCTCGACAGTCTCGCCGCCTCGGGCACGAAGGCGCCCAGACTCGGCCTGTTCTACGACACCAGCACTCTGAGCAACGACGTCTGCGGCCGCGAGCCTCGCGGCGGCAAGGCCGACCTCACCACCGACGCCGGCCTCGACCTGTTCTGCACCACCGTCACCGACTACTTCGCGGCGATCCCGCCCAAACACTGGGCACGCCATCGCGGCGGCGCGCTCGTGGTGCTCTATGTCAGCGGTTTCGCAGCCGGCTGGAACCCGCAGCTCGGTGACCACCTGCGCCAGCGGTTCGCGGCGCGCTTCTCGGGTGAGACCGTGTGCCTCGTCGCCGACGCTTCGTGGGGTGAGATCGGCCAGGACCTGACCACCAGCTGGGGCGCGGCGCTCTGGGGTCCCAAGCTGTTCGACAAGGTCGCGCAGCTCGGCCCCGGCTACGACGACCGCGCCGTGCCGGGTCGGCGCACGCCTGTTCGCGAACGCGAGGACGGCGCGTTCTATCGCTGGTCGTGGCAACAGGCGCTGGCGACGCGGCCGGAGCTGGTGTTGCTCGAGACCTGGAACGAACTGCACGAAGGCACCGAGCTGTGCCCGACGCGAGAGCTCGGCCGTGAGTATCTCGACCTCACGGCGGCGTGGATCACGAAGCTGCGCGCTGGCGAAGGCGGCGGCGCGCCGATCGAACTGCAGTGGCCTCAGCCGCGGCCGCAACCCGATCGCAGCTGGGGCGAGGGCGCCAAGGACCAGCAGCAGGTCGCGGTCGACTTCGCCAACGCCGAGCGCGTCGGGCTGCGTGAGATCGCCAACGAAGACGGCCCCTGCCGCGTCGACGGCGGCACCCTGTGCGCCGGCAAGGCCGCGGCAGGCCTGGGCAACTACCTCTACTTCCAGGTCAGCGACCACTTCGTGTTCGACGGCAAGGGCGACTTCGAGCTGCAGGTGCGCCGCCGCCCCGAACAACGCCTGTGGGTCGAGTTCGACTCGCACGACGCCGAGGCCACGTTGGCCGGCGCCTACACGACCAGCCGGCCCGCGAGTTCGCGCACCGACGGCGACTGGCTGATCGAGACCTACGAACTGCGCGGCGCGCGTTTCGCCAATCGCCAGAACGGCGGCGCGGACTTCCGTTTCGTGCTGCCTGATCGCGCGGCGGCGATCGGCGGGCTGGTGTTGCGACGGCGCTGAGGCCGTGCTGGGGCGGGCGGCGCTCCTTCGCTATCCTGCTCGCCCTCGTGACCGACCTCCACAGCCACCTCCGCGACCGCCTGCTCACCGCCCTCACCGAACTCGGCCTCGACCGCGCCGCGGCCGAACCCCTGCTGCAGCTCGGCCCGCCCAAGAACAAGGACCACGGCGACGTCGCGCTCGGCGCCTTCCAACTGGCGAAACTCGCGGGCAAGGCCCCGCCGGCGCTGGCGGCGGAGATCGCGGCGAAGGTGGCGACCGACGGCGTCATCGATTCGGCGACCGCGGCCGGCCCGTTCGTCAACTTCCGCTTCGCGCGAGCCGCGCTGGCCAGGCAGGTGCTGACGGCGATCAACGCGAACGAGGCGCCCTACGGTCCGGCCGCGGACAACGGCAAGGTCGTGTGCATCGACTTCAGCTCGCCGAACATCGCCAAGCCGTTCCACATCGGCCACATGCGCAGCACGGTGATCGGCAACTCGCTGTGTCGCATCCACCGCCATCTCGGCGCGAAGGTGCACGGCATCAACCACCTCGGTGACTGGGGCATGCCGTTCGCCAAGATGATGACGGCCTACATGCGCTGGGGGAACGAGACCGAACTGCACAAGTCGCCGATGCGCTACATGTTCGACCTCTACAAGCGCTACTCGCAGGCAGCCAAGGAGGACCCCGCGCTCGACGCCGAGGCGGCCAAGCACTTCCAGGCGCTCGAGAGCGGTGAGGACAACGCCGAACGGCGCATGTGGCAGTTCTTGCGCGACGAGTCGCTGCAGGCGTTCCAGGGGCCGTACTCGCGCCTGGGCGTGACCTTCGACCACATCACCGGCGAATCGTTCTTCGAGGACAAGATGGAGGCCGCGATGCAACGCGTCATCGCCGCCGGTGTGCTCGAGGAGAGCGACGGCGCCGAGGTCGTGTGGCTCAAGGAGCAGGGCATCCAGCAGCCGTGCCTGTTGCGCAAGAGTGACGGCACGACGCTCTACCACACGCGCGACCTCGCCGCGGCGTTCTACCGCGAGGCGACGTTCCACCCCGATCGCATCCTCTACATCGTCGGCGCCGAGCAGAAGCTGCACTTCGACCAGCTCAAGGGTGTGCTCAAGAAGATGGGCGAGAAGGTCGCCGACGCGGTCGAGCACGTGCCGTTCGGGCTGGTGCTCAGCAAGACCGAAGACGGCAAGTGGGAGAAGTTCGCCTCGCGCGCCGGCAACGCCGTGTTCCTCGACGAGATCCTCGACGAATCGGTGGCCAAGGTGCGCGCCGTGATCGCCGAGAAGAACCCCGACCTGCAGGACAAGGAAGCCGTCGCCGAACAGGTCGGCGTGTCCGCGATCGTGTTCAACGACCTCAAGAACTCGCGCATCAAGGACGTCAAGTTCGACTGGGACGCGATGCTGAACTTCGAAGGCGAAACCGGCCCCTACGTGCAGTACGCGTGCGCGCGTCTCGCTTCGATCCTGCGCAAGGCCGAGTGCCCCGTGCCCGCGCCCGACGCGATCGATTTTGCGCTGCTCGCCGACGCTGAACGCGTGTTGCTGACGATGATGGACTTCGGCACCGCCGTGCAACGCGCCGCCGAACAGAGTGAGCCCAGCATCGTCACCAGCCACACGATCGCGCTCGCGGGTGAGATCCACAGCTATCTGCGTGACCACCACGTGCTCGGTGCCGAGCCCGCCGTTCGCGACGCGCGGTTGCTGCTGGTCGAGGCGGCGCGGCGGTTGTTGACGACGGGGCTGGGGCTGCTGGGCATCGCGGCGCCCGAGCGCATGTGAGCGTCTCCGTGGTCATCCCAGCGGCTTGATCTCCTGGCGCAGGTTCAGCGCCGAGACGGCGACAGGGGCCACCATGAAGATTCGCTCTCCGAGGTCGAATCTTCATGGTGGTGCCCGATGCCGAGTGGAGGGCGACCACCGACGGCGGTCACCCGCGCGGCACCACCACCGTCACCTCCGCCTCGCTGCGATCAGCAGGCATCAGCACCGGAGCGCTCCACGGTGCGCTGCCCCAGCCGCCGAACTCGATCGGTAGCGCGGGCGCGGGGTCGATGACGAGGGTCTCGTCGAGCACCGGCGCGAACAGCGACCTCGCCGGCCAGCGGCCGCCGCCGCAGCGCGCCACGGTGCGGTGGCCGCGCGCGGAGGTGCCGTCGGGATACACGAAGCGCACGATCAGCTTGCGGCGCGTGAAGCGCAGGTCGCGTTCGAGGTCCTCGCCGCCGACGAGCACGAGCTGCTGCGGCTGCAGCGCTGGCACGAAATTCGAGGTCGCGACGGGCAGGCGGAAGCCCACGAGGTAGGTGCCGGGCAGCAGGCCGGCGACGGCGAAACGACCGCCTTCGCCGACAGGCGCAGTTGCCTGGACACTCGCCGACTCGGCGGTGACGCGCACGAAGTCGACGAGGAGCCCCGCCGGCACGTCGCCGTCGGCGACGACGCGGCCGTGCACCTTGGCCGTGACCAGCGCGCCGAGGTCGAAGACAACCTCCGCCGGCTGCCGCGGATCGATCGTGACCTCGCGCGCCAGATCGTCGACGGGCAGCGAACCGAAGCCGGCGCGCAGCAACAGCTCGATGCGGCACGGCCCCGCGGGCAGCTTGGGGAACTCGAACGTGCCGTCGGGCTGCAGGTTGGCCATCGGCTCGTGGGCCCCGGCGCGCAAGCGAATGGTGACCTCGCCGCGCGCGCGACCCGCGAGCAGCACGCGACCGCGCACCACGCCCGTTCCGGGGACCTCGATACGCAGGGGGCTGTCGCCTTCGGGGAACGCGGGCTCCCGCAGCAGGATGTCGGGCTCGCCTTCGACCTGGACACGCACGGAGCGCTTCTCGGTCGCGACGTCGCGCCACAAGGACGCGATGCCGTCCGGGCCGGTTCGCGCCGCGGCGATCAGTTCTGGCCACATCGGCAACACCGGTGCGGCGCGGTCGCGCGGATCGTTGAGCCTGGTGCGGTGCTGCACCTGCAGCGGCAGGCGTTCGTAGACGGTCTCGACCAGAGCACCTTCGACAGGCGTGTCGCCGCGCACGAGCAGCACGCGGCACGGCACGCGTCGCGCGACGACGACACGCACGGGAGAATCGTGGGCGAGCGCCACCGCCTCGCTCGGTGACCATTCGATGTCGAGCGGCACGACCCGCAGCGAGGTCGCGCCGGGCAGCACCCCTTCGACATCGAGGCGTCCGCCTTCGTGCCGGCCGGACTGGCGCAGCGCGTGGCGCGTCGAGAACGTGCCGGCGCGGTGCAGCGTGACCGCGAACCGTTCGAGCGGCGCGCCGCGGTCGTCGACGACTTCGATCGGGAACGGCACGCTGGCGCGCAGCTCGATGCGCAAGCCCTGCGTGCCCCACGCCACGTCGGGCAGCGGCTCGTGCGGCAGCCAGTTGCCGGTGTCGGGGAACGACAGCGTCACCGCGGGGTCCTTGGTCGGGCGCCGCCGCACGAGCGTGAACACGCCGTCCGCATCGGTCTCGGCCTCGGGCGCGAACATGCCCTGCGTCGACAGGCCGATGCGGGCGATCGGCGCTCCGGCGCCGTCGACCACGACGCCGCGGATCGTGGGGCGCCTCTGCACCGTGACGAGCAGGTCCTCCGGCGCGGTCTCGCTGACCTCGACCGCCGCCGGACCGACCAGCTCATGATCGCCTCCCTGGATCGCGAGCGCGCAGGTCACGAACGGCAACTCGGGAGTGAGCGGGCAGCTGCCATCCGCCGCCGACTGGACCGTCGCCGTGCTCTCGTACCAACGCCCTGCGCGCGGCGTGTCGAAGCGGAATTCGAGCCTCGGGCCAGAGGCCGGAAGGCCGTCGGCGGCGTCGACGATGCGCACCGCGAGTCGGCGGCCGGGTCGCATCGGCGCGGTTCCCAGGTCGTCGACCTGACCTTCGCGCAGACCATCGACCATCGACCATCGCCGCACGTGGCCGGGCGCCTGCGCGACGATCGTCACCGACGCCAGACCGGCGGGCACGGAGAAGGCGAAGCGACCGTCGGCGTCCGTCGCTCCGCCGCCATCGCCGGGTCGCGCATCGAGCCGCGAGTTGTCGTTCCACTGCACCTGCACGGCGACGAGGGGTTCTCCGGTGGCGGCGTCCAAGAGGCGACCACGCACCTCCGCGAATCCTGCGGCTGCGGATGGACGATCGGGGGCCACGGCGACCGGCTCGGGGGAGGGCACGACCGAGATCGGCTCGGCGGCGGTCCGCTGCACACCGTCGGTCGGTGCGGAGAGCGGCGTCACCGACGCGGCGGCCTGCTGCTCGGCCGACGGCGGCGGCGGCGCCTGCTCCTTGCTGCACCACCACCACACCCCCATCGCCGCCGCGACACAGGCGGCCGCGGTCGCGATCTTCATCCCTGCTGCCATGAGCCAAACCCCCGGCCACCAGATGGCCGTCGTCGTTGTTGTCGTTGCCGCGGCCGTCGTCGCGGCGCCGCCGAGCTGGCCGCCGATCCCGAACGCCGCGGTGAGTCCCGAGCGCCAGCCCGCCGCGCCATCTCCCGCACGCTGCGCGCCGAGCCGTTCGCGCAGTTTCGTCAACCCACGCAACAACCGGCTCTTGACCGTCGCCACCGGCACACCGGTCGCCGCGGCGATCGCGCGCGGCGGCAGGCCTTCGAAGTAGCGCTGCCAGATCACCTCGCGATACGCCGGCTCGAGCGCGTGCACCGCCGCGATCAGCCGATGCAGTTGCTCTTCGCGCGCAATCACGTCGGCGTGGTCCTCGGCGAACGCATACGCGTGCCGGGTCACGTCGGCTTCACGCGCGCGCCGCCGCCGTTCGCCGCGGCGCGTCCGCCAGGCGACGTGCTGCAGCACCGTGCGCAACCAGCCGCCGAGCGGCCCCTCGCGCGACGGCGGCGCACGCAGTGCTTCGAGCCACACTTCCTGCACCGCGTCGTCGGCATCGGCCCGACCAAGCAGCGCGCAGGCCAGCTGGTGCAGGCCGGTGCCGTGTTCGCGCAGGCTGGCTTGCAGGTCGCGGGGAGGAGTCATGGCGTCGACGACATCCGGCCCGCGGAGCGGAGATTGGCGGCAGGATTCTGCGCGGATCGGGGAGGCGCGGTTGTCGTTTGTACCCGGTTCGGTACGTACGCAACTAGAGGGCGGCGGGGCGCCAGCGTTGGAGGAGCCAGGTGCCGAGGTAGAAGAAGGGCGTGTCGGCGAAGGCGACGAGGGTCTTGAAGATCCACATGTCGCGGATGGTGGTCATCATGCGGTCGCCGGTCCACTCGGGGTCACCAACGAACAAGATGAGGATGACGAGGGTGGAGTCGATGAACTGCGAGAGGATGGTGGAGCCGTTGTTGCGCAGCCACAAGTGGCGGCCGTGGGTGAGGCGGCGCCAGAAATCGAACAACCAGACGTCGACGAACTGGGCGGCGAGGTAGGCGAGCATCGACGCGAACACGGCGCGCCAGGCGTCGTTGGCGATGACCTTCTCGTAGAGCTCGTTGGAGACGGGACTGAACGGGGAGGCGTCGAACTGGGTGGGCAGCCAGACGACGACGAGTACGAACAGCGAGGCGAGGAAGCCGGCGCCGACGACCAGGTTGGCTCGGCGGCGGCCGTAGATCTCGGACAGCAGGTCGGTGACGAGGAAGGTCACCGGATAGGGCAGGATGCCGGCGCTGATGGTGAACACGTGGAAGCCGAGGTCGACGACCACGAACTTGCGCATGATCAGGTTGCAGACGACCAGCGCCGCGAGGAACAGGCTCGCGAGCAGCAGGAAGGCGAGGTCGATGGGACGCGCTTCGGGCGTCTCGAGCGCGGCGATGTGCCTTCGCGCAGTCATGAGACGACCTTGGCCGCTGGTGGCCGTCACTGCCACTTCATCGAGTCGATGAACTCGATCGGCCCACCGCAGGCCCCTGAGTGGCAGGCGATGCAGGCGTTGATGATGTTGTTGTAGTTGGCCGGGGTGGAGTCGGCCTCGAAGGCGCGCACGGCGGCGAGGTAACCCAGGGCCATGCTGTCGAAGCGCTCGTTGCGCTGGTCGGGTGTGCTCGGCCAGGCCGCGCGCATGCGACGATGCCGGTCGTAGAGTTTGGGCAGGGGCTCGCCGGCGTCGACCTTGGCGCGCGCGTCGCGCAGGTCGTCGACGAACAGGCGCATCAGGTAGGCGAGTTCGCTGTCGCCGTTCGGGTTGCGGCTGGACTTGATCAGGTGGCCGGGACTGCCCGGAATGCCGGGCACGAGCGGAGTCGCCAGGGTCACCTCGACGTCGGCAGGCAATGGCGCGAATTCGGGCAGCGACTGCTGCGCCGCGTCGGGAGCCTTGGCAGCAGCGGTTTGCTCACCACAGGCGACGAGCAGCAGGGAGGAGAGGAACGACAGGGCGAGGATCCGCATGGGACGGCGCATGGTCGAGCACGATCGGCCCTGGATCAAGCAGGGCCGGGCGCAATGGCGCAATGCGGTCGACAGGTCGGTCGCATGACCGCTGCCCATGCCCTATCCTGCTCGCCCTTCACCCACCCCCGACAGCAGCATGCGCGACAAGGTTCTCATCGGTTACGGCCAAGGCTTCTGGGGCGACTCGATCCTGGGCCCCGTGCGGCTGGTGCGCGAAGGCCCGCTCGACTACCTCGCCCTGGACTACCTCGCCGAAGTGACGATGAGCATCATGCAGAAGCTCAAGGGGCGGAACCCGCAGGCGGGTTACGCAACCGACTTCGTGAAGATGCTCGAGCGCACGCTGCCGACGATCGCCGACAAGGGCATCAAGGTGATCGCCAACGCCGGCGGCGTGAATCCGCAGGCCTGTCTGGAGGCCGTGCTCACCCTGGCGCGTAAGCAGGGCATCAAGGGCCTCAAGGTCGGCATCATCGAGGGCGACGACGTGCTGACGCGCATCCCCGAGCTGCAGGCCGCCGGCCACGCGTTCACCAACATGGACGACGGCCGCCCGCTGACCGAGGTGCAGGACCGCCTGCTGTCGGCCAACGCCTACGTCGGCGCGTTCGCGGTCGCCGAGTGCCTCGACGCGGGCGCGCAGATCGTGATTGGCGGGCGCATCACCGATCCGGCGCTGGTCGGCGGCCCGATGATCCACGAGTTCAACTGGGGCCCGGCGGACTACGACAAGCTCGCGGCGTCGACGATGGCCGGCCACATTGCCGAGTGCGGCGCGCAGTGCACCGGCGGCAACTACACCGACTGGAAGAACGTGCCCGACTTCGTGCACATCGGCTACCCGATCATCGAAGCGACGCCCGGCGGCGCATTCGTGGTCACCAAACACGACGGCACCGGCGGCCTCGTCAACCGCAACACGGTGATCTCGCAACTGCTCTACGAGATGGGTGATCCCAAGCGGTACCTCGGTCCGGACTGCACCGCCGATTTCACCAGCGCCAAGATCGAAGAAGTCGGCAAGGATCGCGTGTTGCTGAGCGGCATCAAGGGCGGCCCGCCGACCGGCACCTACAAGGTCTCGCTGAGCTATTCGAACGGCTACAAGGCGACCGGCCAGCTCACGGTCAGCGGCCCCGAAGCGCTCGCCAAGGCGAGGCTGTGCGCCGACATCGTGTTCGGCCGCCTGGCGCTCGACGGCGTGACGTTCACCGAGAGCGAGAAGCTCGTCGAGTTCGTCGGCGCGGGCGTCTGCCACCCGGGCATCCTCGAGACCAAGGACCCGTCCGAGGTCGTGCTGCGCATCGGCGTGAAGTGCGGCGACAAGAACAAGGTCGATCGGTTCGGCATGGAGATGGTGCCGCTCGTCACCAGCGGCCCACCCGGCGTCACCGGCTTCGCCGGCGGTCGGCCCAAGGCCACCGACATCGTCGGCTACTGGCCGGCCCTGCTCGACAAGAAGGCCGTGCAGACGCGCGTGCGCGTGGAGGAATCCTGATGGTCAAGTGCAAGCTCAAGGAGTTCGCGTTCGCGCGCAGCGGCGACAAGGGCGACGGCAGCAACGTCGGCATCTTCGTCAAGACCGAGCGCGACTACGAAGTGCTCAAGCGTGAGGTCACGATCGAACGCGTGCGAAAGCACTTCGCCGCGATCTGCAAGGGTGAGATCACGCGCTACGAGGCGCCCAACCTGCTGGCGCTCAACTTCCTGCTGCGCGATTCACTCGGCGGCGGCGGCAGCGAGAGCCTCAAGACCGACGCGCAAGGCAAGACGCACGGCCTGGCGCTGCTCGAGATGGAAGTCGAACGCTGACGCGCGTCCGCCCGGCGGGGAGGTGGACCGGATGCCGCGACCGCGGTCTCATGGCGCGCCATGCCCCCGCCCCCGCGTCTCGCCGCAGGCCCGCTCGCCGCACTGCTGCTGGCGTCGCTGGCAGCGGCGCAGCAGGGCCTGCCCGCGGCGATCGACGGGGCCGAGTTCGCGACGCGGCGCCAGCATTGGGCCTGGCTGCCGCTGGCCGAGGTCGGACCACCGCTCGCCGACGGCAACCCGATCGACGCCTTCGTCAACGCGCGGCTGCAGGCGCAGGGCGTCGACGCCGCGCCGCCGGCCGCGCCGCACACGCTGCTGCGCCGGTTGTGGTTCGACCTCGTCGGCCTGCCGCCCGACGACGCCGCGCTGGCGCGTTTCCTGCCCGACCCCAGCGACGCGGCCTACGAACGTGAGGTCGATCTGCTGCTCGCGTCCCCCGCGTTCGCCGAACGTCAGGCGCGGCACTGGCTCGACCTCGTGCGTTACGCCGAGACGCTCGGCCACGAAGCCGACTACGCGATCCCCGGCGCGTGGCGTTACCGCGACTACGTGATCCGCGCGATCGACGCCGACGTGCCGTTCGATCAGTTCGTGCGCGAACACATCGCCGGCGACCTGCTGCCGTTGCCGCGCCGCGCGCCGAACGGCGACGACGAGAGCGTGCAGGCGACGGCGTTCTGGTGGTTCGCCGAACAGACGCACTCGCCCGTCGACGCGCGCCAGCAGACCAGCGACCGCGTCGACAACCAGATCGACGTGTTCGGCAAGGCGGTGCTCGGCATGACCGTCGCGTGCGCGCGCTGCCACGACCACAAGTTCGACGCGATCCGCGCCGACGACTACTACGCGCTGGCCGGCTTCGTGCGCAGCTCGCGCTATGTGCAGAAGTCGCTGTTCGCCTACGACCCCGGCGGCGAGGAGTTCGAAACGGCCATCGCGGCGCAGCGCGCGCTGACCACGGCGTGGCTGGACGCGGGCGGCGACGCGACGCGCGGCGAACAAGGCGAACTGCAACTGCGCGCCGGCGACACGGTGCTCGCGACCACCGACGGCGACGCCGCAGCGTGGATCCGCGACAACGACGCGTTCGGGCCGGCGCCGTGGAACGAACCGTGGTGCCCACTCGACGCCGACGCACCACCGACGCTGCGCCAGCTGCCCGGCGCATGGTGGCACAGCGGCGTCGCCGGCACCGCGCGGCAGGGGGTGCTCGCGACGCAGACGTTCACGGTGACACAGCCGTTCGTGCATGTGCGCGTCGCCGGCCGCGGTTGCCGCGTGCAGGTCGTCGTCGACGGGCTCAACCTGCTGCGCCACCCGATCTACGGCGGCCTGCACCAGCCCGTCGATCGCGAGGAGCCGCATTGGCTGACGTTCGACCTGCGCGCCTGGAACGGCAGCGCCGCCTACGTGCAGTGCCTCGACCAGCGCGCGCCCGATCTCGCCGACGAGCAGCGCGGCACCGACGAGTATCCGGCCGATGCGTGGCTCGCGGTGCAGGCGGTGGTCGCCAGCGAGTTGCGCGAACCGCCCGCGGCGCAGGGCACGCTCCAGACCCAGGCAACTCCGACCGACGACCTTCCGGCGAACGTCGTCGCGGCGGCAGCAGAGTTGCGCCGCGCACGCGCGGCGCTGCGAGTCGCGCCGACGCTGCCTGCGATGGGCGACGGCACCGGCGTCGACGCACACGTGTTCTTGCGCGGCAAACACGACCTGCTGGGCCCCGTCGCGCCGCGCCGCTTCCTACGCGCGCTCGCCGGCGGCGACGAGCCGGGTGGCGACGAGCAGCGCGGCTGCGGTCGGCTCGCTCTCGCCGAGGCGGTGTTCTCGCCCGACAACCCGCTGCCGGCGCGCGTGCTCGTCAACCGCGTCTGGCACCACCTGTTCGGCGCCGGCCTGGTGCGCACCGTCGACAACCTCGGCGCGCTCGGTGAGCCGCCCACCGATCCGATGCTGCTCGACTGGTTGGCGCGAGACTTCGTCGCGCACGGCTGGTCGCGCAAACAACTGTTCCGCCGCGTCGTGATGTCGCAGACCTATCGCCGCGCGACCACGGCGGACGCCGCGGCGGAGGCCGCCGATCCGCGCAACCTCCTGCACCATCGTCAGAACGTACGCCGCCTCGAGGCCGAGGCGGTTCGTGATGCGCTGCTCGCCGTGAGTGGACTGCTGCGCGACGAACGTTTCGGACCGCCGGTGCCGCTGCCGCACGAGCAGCTCGTCAACGCGCGCGGCATGCCCAAGGAGTCCGGCCCCATCGACGGCGCCGGCCGCCGCAGCATCTACCTCGCCGTGCGCCGCAACTTCCTGTCGCCGATGCTGCAGGCGTTCGATCTGCCGACGCCGTTCGCGACGGTCGGCGCACGCAGCGTGTCCAACGTGCCCGCGCAGTCGCTGACCCTGCTCAACGACGAGTTCGTGCACCTCGCCTGCGCGGCGTGGGCCGAGCGCCTCGGCGCCGCGCGCGCCGAATTCGACGCGGGCCTCGACCGCGCCTACCGCGCCGCGTTCGCGCGCGATCCGGACGAGAACGAACGCGCCCGCTGCCGCGAGTTCGTCGCGGCAGCCGCCGCCGAACGACACGCCGCCAGCGACGCCGCGGCGGTCTGGGCCGATCTGCTGCACTGCCTCGTGGTCACCAAGGAGTTCACGTTCCGCCGATGAACACGCCGCGTGCACTCTCCCGTCGCGCCTTCCTGAGCCGCGCCGCCAACGGTTTCGCGATGCTGCCGTTCGCGCAGTTGTTGCACGACGACGGCCCGCGCGTGCCGCACCACACACCTCGCGCCAAGGCGGTGATCTTCCTCTACATGGACGGCGGGCCGAGTCCGCAGGATCTGTTCGACTACAAGCCGCGGCTGGTCGCCGACGACGGCAAGCCGTTCGCGATGAAGAAGGAGCCGACGCAGTTCCAGAAGGACGGCAACACGCTGGGTCCGCGCTGGCCGTTCCGGCAGCGCGGCGAGAGCGGCCAGTGGATCAGCGACCTGCTGCCCAACCTCGCGACCGTCGCCGATCGGCTGTGTGTGATCCGCTCGATGGTCGCCGAGTTCAGCGAACACACCAACGCCAACTACTTCCTGCACACCGGGCACGGCCTGCAGGGGCGGCCGTCGATGGGCGCGTGGATCGACTACGGCCTGGGCAGCGCCAGCCAGGAACTGCCGGGCTTCGTCGTGCTCAACGGCGGCCTGATCCCGCCGGGCGGCGTCGACAACTTCCATTCGGGGTTCCTGCCGGCGCAGACCCAGGGCTCGGTGTTCCGCATGCGCGGCGACGTCGTCGCCAACATCACGCCGCGCGAGACCAGCGGCACCTGGCAGCAACGCAAACTCGACCTCGTGCGCGCGCTCGACGCACACGGCCTGCAGCGCGACGCCGGCGGCGACGCGATCGAGGCCGCGATCGCCAACCAGGAGCTCGCGTTCCGCATGCAGGCCGCCGTGCCCGAGCTGACCTCGCTCGACGGCGAGAGCCCGCGCCTGCAGGCGCTCTACGGCCTGCAGGACGAATACGAACACACGCGCACCTTCGGCCGACAGTGCCTGCTGGCGCGACGGCTCGTCGAACGCGGCGTGCGCTTCGTCGAGCTCACGTGCCCCAACACCGGCTTCGACCGCTGGGACCAGCACGAGAACCTCGTCAAGGGACTCGAGAACAACTGCCGCGCCGTCGATCGCCCGATCGCCGCGCTGCTGCTCGACCTGCAGGCCCGCGGCATGCTCGACGAAACGATCGTGCTCTGGGGCGGCGAGTTCGGGCGCACGCCGTTCGCGCAGGCGACCAACGGCCGCGACCACAACCCGTTCGGCTTCACGATGTGGGCCGCGGGCGGCGGCTTCCGCCCCGGTACCAGCTTCGGTGCGACCGACGAGTTCGGCTACAAGGTTGCCGTGGATCCCGTGACGATCCACGACCTGCACGCCACCGTGCTGCACCTGCTCGGCATCGATCACGAACGGCTCACGTATCGCTTCGGCGGCCGCGACCTGCGCCTGACCGACGTCTACGGAACGGTGCACCGGCAACTGCTCGCATGACCAACGTCCTCGACCACCTGCGCAACCGCGCCCGCCAGCGCAAGGCGCGTATCGTCCTGCCCGAGACCGCCGACCCGCGCACGGCCGCTGCGCGCGACCAGCTCGAACGCGACGGCCTGTGCGAGGTGATCTGGGTCGAGCACCCGCGGCGCGATCCGCGCTTCAACGACGTCGCGTCGCTGCTGTACTCGCGGCGCAAGCACAAGGGCGTCGACGAAGCGGGCGCGATCGCGCTGGCCGAGCATCCGGTCACGTTCGGCGCCGGGCTGGTGGCGCTCGGCCACGCCGACGCGGGAGTGGCGGGCGCCGCGCACGCGACCGGCGACGTGATCCGCGCGGGCCTGTTCTGCCTGGGCACCGCGCCGTCGATCCCGCTGGTGTCGTCGATGTTCTTGATGGTGCGCGACGAAGAGGTGCTGTCGTTCGCCGACTGCGGCGTGGTGCCCGAGCCCGACCACGAGCAGCTCGTGCACATCGCGTTGGCAACCGCGCAGAACCACGAACGCTTCACGGGCGACAAGGCGCGCGTCGCGTTCTTGTCGTTCAGCACCCACAACAGCGCCGACCACGCCAAGGTCACCAAGGTGCGCAAGGCGAGCGAACGGTTCCGCGCCGCCCACCCCGAGTTCGCCAGCGACGGCGAACTGCAGTTCGACGCCGCCTACGTGCCGGCGGTCGCGGCGCGCAAATGTCCGGACAGCCCCCTGCACGGCCGCGCCAACGTGTTCGTGTTCCCCGACCTCGACGCCGGCAACATCGCCTACAAGCTCACCGAACGGCTCGGCGGCTTCGCCGCGTACGGGCCGCTGCTGCAGGGGCTGCGGCGGCCGTTCCTCGATCTGTCGCGCGGCTGTTCGGCCGAGGACATCGTCGGCGTGGCGGTGTTGGCCAGCGCGATGCTCGATTGAACGCGAACGGGGCGCCGCGGTGGACCGCGGCGCCCCGTCAGCAGCTGCAGGAAGATGGTCGGGCTCAGCCCTTGTCCTTCTTCAGCTTCTCCAACGTGTCATCGAAGCGCTTGACCATGCGAGCCGCGTTGGGCTGCCCGTCGACGAGCTTCTTGAAGACGTCCAGGGCCTTCTCGTAGGCCCCGGCATCACCGTCGGCCTCATGCGCGGCGAGCATCACCGCATAGAAGTTCCAGGCGGTGCGTCCGGTCGGCACGCGGCCTTCCTTCTCCATCGCGGCGAACTTGCGGCCGGCCTCCTCGGCCTGCTGCTGCGTGCGGACCTTGGCCATCATCGCGTCGACCTCGAAGTTGACGAGCAGGCCGTCGATCTTGGCCTGCTTGTCCTTCGGGATCGGGCCGAGCTTGCCGAGCTTCTCCTTGGCCTGGTCGGCGTCGTAGGCGCCGAGCTCCATGCCTGCGATCACCGCGTCGATGCCGGCCATGCGGTCACCGCCCTTGGCCTTCTTCTCGAGGCCGCGGAACTCGGTGATGGTGCCGAGGGTCTTCTCGAAGCCTTCGACCGAGCGCTCGCCTTCCTTGGCGATCACGTTGCCTTCGGCATCCAGGAACGCGAGGTACGGGAACGCGCGGCCGCCCTTCTCCTGGAGAAGGCCCTGGTAGGGATCACTCTCGACGCGCGAGGTCACGTGACAGAACAGCACGACTTGTTTGCCGAACTCGGCAAACCTGGCGTCCGAGAGAGCAGCCTTCTCGAGCGCCGTGCAGGGGGGTCAACCAGCGTAGGAGCGCGTGAAGTAGGCGAAGATCACCTTGTCGCTCTTCTTCGCTTCCTCGCGCACCTTGTCGTAGTCGAAGATCCAGTTGGCCTTCTGGAACACTTCGTGGGCCATCTTCTCGTCGCGCATCTTGGCGAGCTCTTCCTGCGACTTCTGCGCCAGGAGGAGACTCGGCACGGCGAACAAAGAAAGCGCCACGGCCATTACGGTCTTGGGCTTCATGAGTTCTGTTTGCTCCGCATTGGAGGGCCGAGAACTCTAGGACCTCGTGCCCGGCGGTGCCCCGCTACAGATCGATAGGCACACGATTGTGACGACGGCTGCGGCGCCCGTCGGGCAAGCGACGCGGTTCGTCAACTCGACTGGCCTTCGCCCCAAACGCCACGACCCGGCTTACACTGCGCCTTCCGCGCCCCATGAAACACCATCTGCTGTCCCTTCTCCTGCCGCTGCTGACCCTGCTGTCCGGGTGCCTCGAGTTCGACGCCCAGGACGTCGTGATCCACCACGACGTCGCCAACGACCGGCTCGACGTGCTGCTGATCTACCGCGGCCTGATCGCCGAGGGCTCGTCCGAAAGGGACCAGATCAAGGAGGCTCTCGACGACCTCGACAAGTGCCTTGCCACGGGCGAGTTCGCCTTCTGGTGCAACTGGCCGTTCAAGGTCGATCCGACCGCCGAACCCAAGGGCCTGGGCAAGGATCTGCTGCAGCACGTCGACGTCGAGAACGGCGGCCTGTTCACCGACCCGGTCGGCAAGCTGTGTGGCTATCAGTTCGTGCGCATCCGCGAAGCCACGGCGTTCTTCGCCAAGCTCGAGAACGCGCTGCAGCTCGGCCTGCAGGCGGGACTGCTCGCAGGTTTCCCCGACGACAAGGAAGCCAATCACAAGGTCGATGCCGACACGCGCGACTACGCGACGGAGTTCTTGCGTGAGAAGCAGAAGATGATCGTCGCCGCGCCCGGCCACCTCGAACTGCGGCTGCCGTGTTCGGCCGCCGACCACCGCTGGCTCAAGGGCCGGCTCGAACGTTACGCGCTGATCAACGCCTCACGCGAAATGGTGCGTCGCCACGGCGTGGCCGTGCTGCGCTCAAACGGCGGCTCCGTGCTCACCACCTCGATCGCCGACGCATCGGTCGAACTGCCCGGCACCGACATCGAGCAAGGGCTCAGCAAGGCGCCGAGCTTCCGGTTCTTCTGGGACAACGACTTCTCGTTCGTGCACCGCGACGGCCTGACCACCATCTCGCTCGGCACCGGCGAGAGCGAGGAGATCAACATCACCAAGAGCAGCGATGGCATCTATCACGAGGAGTTCCTCGCGGCGGTGCGCAAACGCGGCGACAAGATCGAAGACGGCGTGCCCGACCAGGAGCTGGCGCGGCGTTTTGGGGCGTTCCACGGACGCGACGCGGTCTTGCCGCCCAAGCTCGCCGAGAAGCGCGGTGCCAAGGCCGAAGAACCCACCAAGGGCGACGCCCTGGAAGGCAAAGGCCGCTGAACTCGCGGTCGCTGCCGGCCGTCGCTACCGTGAGACCATGGCAACCATCACCTTCAAGGGCAATCGCGTCGACACCGTCGGCAACCTGCCGGCCGTCGGCACGCAGGCGCCCGCGTTCACCCTCACCAAGAACGACCTCGCGCCGATCGGCAACAACGAACTGGCCGGCAAGAAGGTCGTGCTCAACATCTTCCCGAGCATCGACACGGGCGTGTGCGCGACCTCGGTGCGTCGCTTCAACGAAGCTGCGGCGAAGCTCGAGAACACCGTGGTTCTGTGCGTGTCCAAGGACCTGCCGTTCGCGCTCAAGCGCTTCTGCGGCGCCGAGGGCATCGACAAGGTGCAGACCGCGAGCTGGTTCCGCGGCCCCGACTTCGGCGCGGACTACGGCGTGACGATGACCAGCGGTCCGCTCGCGGGACTGTTCGCGCGCGCGGTCGTGGTGCTCGACGCCGGCGGCAAGGTGCTGCACAGCCAGCTCGTGCCCGAGATCGCGCAGGAGCCGGACTACGACTCGGCGCTGGCGTCGCTGCGCTGATCGTCGGGCGCCCGACCCAGGTAGTAGAAGCGCACCGATCGCGGCAGGAGCACCAGCCACAGACAGACGAGCCAGACGATCACGTTGACCATCAGGGCCTGCGTGCGCCACGTCACCGACATGCCGCCGAGGAAGGCGGCCGTGGCCAGACCGATGCCGGCAGCCAGCAGCAGCACGGTCACCCAACGCGCCCAGCGTCGACCCTCGCCGAGATACCAGGAGAGCGTGATCGTCAGACCCAATCGGCCCCACGGCAGCCGCACCCCGTCGAAGTGACACGCGATCAGATCGACGAGCGCCGTGAGGAACAGCAACACCGCCGCCGCCATCACCAGTCTGCGACCCCGCTCGAACAACTCCAGATACTGCTCGCTGCCGGCCGGACCGATGCTGGGCCGCTCGTTGAACACCACCCGCAGCCACTCGCTGTCGAACCGTTCCTCGAGGTAGGACGCGCCGCGTTCGAGCTTCTCGCGCAGTTCGTCCTCGTGCAGCGCGACCACCTGCAAGAACGCGATCTGCAGGTCGTCGCGTACCTGCAGCCGACGCGGCGGCTCCTCGAGCAGTTCGAGCACGGCGAGGCCGCAGAACGGCACGCCGTCGGTGACCGGTTCGGGCGGATCGGTCGAGACCGTCTGCCCCGCAGCAAGCCAGGTGTCGAGCAGATGCGGCATGCGCGCCAGCTGCTTGAGGTGGCGGATCGGCCAGTAGACACGCTCGTCGGCGAAACCTTCCTGCGACAGCTCTCCGGCCGGCACCAGCGTCATCACGAGCTCGGCGAATCGCGGCGACGGTTCGCCGTCCGGCACGTGCATGGGCAGTTCGCTCATGCCGCTCGTCACCAGGGTCACGAACGGTCGCGCCTCGCTCGGCGCGACCACCAGCACGTCGACGTGCACCTGGTCGGAGATCAGTTCGTGGAAGACGTTCTCGATCTTGCCGAAGTGCTTCTCGACGTGCGCCGTGATCGCCTCGAGGTGTGACTCTCCGGACGGCGGCGTGAACGGCTTGTTCAGGTCCTGATGGCGCAGCACGCGTTCGGGATCGACCCCTTCCGGCCCGCTCATGTCCGCGCGCGGTCCCGCAACCGCAATTGCCCACAGGCCGCCTGCGCGTCGGGACCCGCGGAATCCCGGATCGTGGCCAGGATGCCGGCGGTCTTCACCCGCCGCACGATCGCGACGATGCGTTCGCGCGCCGGCGCCGCGAACGGCAGCCCTTCGACCTCGTTGTAGACGATGAAGTTGACGTAGCCGCGCACGCCGCGCAGCAGCTCGCACATCTGGTCGATCTCGTCGTCGCCGTCGTTGACGCCCGCGAGCAGCGTCCACTCGAACTGCACCGGGTTGCCCACGGCACGGCCGTAGGCGTCTGCCGCGGCGACGATGTCCCGCAACGGGTCCTTGTAGGCGCGCGGCAACAACTCGCGGCGACGGGCGTCGTCGGCGAGGTGCAGCGACAGCGCCAGGCTGGGCCGCACCTCCGCCGCCAGCATCTTCTCGATCGGTTTGACGCCACCGACCGTCGACAGCGTCTGGCGCTTGCCGGAGATCAACACCTCGTGGCGCAACCGCGCCACCGCGGTCAGCACGTTGTCGAGGTTGTGCGTCGGCTCGCCCATGCCCATGAACACGACCCGGTCGAGCTTCTGGTAGCGCCGCGCGTGCACCACCTGCTCGACGATCTCGTCGGGAGTCAGGTTGCGCTCGACGCCGAACAGGCCCGACGCGCAGAAGCGACACCCCACCGCACAGCCGACCTGCGTCGACACACAGACCGCGCCGACCTTCATCGCCACGGTCTCGACCTTCTTGCCGTCGGGCAGCCCGATGCCGAGTTTGACGGTGCCGTCGGCGGCGCGCACCTCTTCGACCACGCGCGTCACCAGCCCGGCGGCCAACCACTGCTGCAGCAGTTCGTGCTCGCGCGGCGCCAACGTCATGCCGCGCTTCCTGAAGTCCGCCTCGGTCGGCGTCTGCCCACTGGCCACGAAGCGCCGCGCGAGGATCGACTTGCCCGCCGGCAGGAACCGATCGATTCCCGAGAGGCCGGTGCCCGGCACCGCCATGTCGTTCTGCGACTGCGCCGTCATCACCAACCCTGTCGGCTCCGGAACGTGGTGATGTGCGCGACATGATGCTCGCCGTGCCACGCGTAGAGCGCGACCAGATCGTCGAGCGTCATCGGCCCGGCGACGCTGTGCCGGCAGGTGCGCGCGAACGCCTCGGGCGCGAGTGAACGCAGACACTGCACCCAGCGGTCGTGGATCGCGGTGATCAGCAGCAGCGAACCGCCGATCGGTCCGTTGGCGTCGGCGAGGTTCGCCCAGGCGCCCTCTTCGTAGTTCTTGATCGGCGGATCGACCTCCGTGATCGTCAGTTTGTGGCGCACGTACGAGTTGACGTGGCTGTCGGCGATGTGGTGCACGACCTGGCGCAGCGTCCAGCCGCCGGATCGGTACGGTGTCGCCAACTGCGTCGCGTCGAGACCGCGCACGGCCACGTGCAAGGCGTCGGGCAGCGCGGCGATGCGACGGATGGCGTCGGCGCGGTCCGCGGCCGACAGCGCACCCGTGAGCGTCACCTTGCCGATCGGGTACCTGGGATCGTTCACGAGCTCTCCTTTGCCGCCGGCTTGACCACCGCGAGCACCGCGCCCTGATCGACCGTGCCACCCTTCTGCGCGCCGATCGACTCGACCACGCCGTCGACCCCCGCGGTCAGCTTGTGCTCCATCTTCATCGCCGACAGCACCACGATCGGCTGATTGGCCACGACCGCATCACCCGGCTTGCACAACACGTCGAGCACGGTGCCGGTCATCGGTGCGCGCACCTTGCCGTCGGCGCCCCCGGCAACACCGCCGCGGCGCCCCTCGGGCGCGGTCAGCGTGAACGTGCGGCCGCCCGCGCGCACCATGTAGTCCTTGCCGGCCGCCGCGCCGTAGGCCACGAACGAACGCTCGAACTCGGCGCCGACCGGCACGACACGCACGCCACCGTCACCGACCGGCAACGCGTCCACGTCGTAGACATTGTCACCGACGCGCACGCGCCAACGATCACCACACACGCGCTCCGCGGACACCGCGACGGTCTCGCCGGCGCGCACGAACTGCTTGTGCAACTTCATCGCGAACCCTCGAACAGGCGGAAGCCGGTCAACTCGCTCCAGGCCGCGGTCGAGCCGCCGCTCGTCGTCGCGGCGCCGTTGCCGCCCGCGCGCTGTGGCGACACCGCCTGGCACAGCACCGCGGCGGCGAGCGCCAGGTCGTCGGGTCCGTCCTGCGGGCCGGCGGCGAGTTCGGGCCGATGCTGCAGCATGTCGGTGCTGAGCTGCGCGCTGCGGAACGCTTCGTCATCGACGATGCGGCGCAGGAAGTCGACGTTGGTCGGGATGCCGAGGTAGACCGTTTCGCGCAGCGCCTGGCTCAGGCGCGCGCAAGCGGTGGTGCGATCGGGCGCCCAGACGATCAGCTTGGCGAGCATCGAGTCGTAGAACGGCGACACGTCCCAGCCCGAGAACACGCCGCTGTCGACGCGGATGCCGGGCCCTTCGGCCTCACGAACCAGCCGCAACAGGCCGGACGCCGGCAGGTACCCGTTCTCCGGTGATTCGGCGCAGATGCGCGCCTCGATCGCGTGGCCGCGCGGCGACAGGTCCTTGCCGGCCAGCAGCTCGCCGAGTTTGCCGCCCGCCGCGACGTGCAGCTGCAGGTGCACGAGGTCGACGCCGGTGACCAGTTCGGTCACGGGGTGTTCGACCTGCAACCGCGTGTTGACCTCGAGGAAGTAGAAGTTGCCCTGCTGGTCGAGCAGGAACTCGGCGGTGCCGGCGTTGTCGTAGCCGACGCGTTTGCCGAGCGCGATCGCGGCCTCACCCATGCGCCGGCGCAGGTCCGCGTCGACCACGGCCGACGGCGACTCCTCGAGCACCTTCTGATGGCGGCGCTGCACCGAACACTCCCGTTCGTGCAACGACACGACCTCACCGTGCTGATCGCCGAACATCTGGATCTCGATGTGTCGGGCCGGGAACACCGCACGCTCGAGGATCATGCGATCGTCGCCGAACGATGCCTTGGCTTCGCGGCGACCTGCCGCGATCGCGTCGGCGAGCTCACGCTCGTCGGTCACCAGCCGCATGCCGCGACCGCCGCCGCCGGCGCTCGCCTTGACCATCACCGGCACGCCGATCTGCTTGCCGAACGCGGCCAGCGCTGCGTCGCCGTCGTCCTTCTCGGTGCCCGGGATCACCGGCACGCCGGCCGCGATCGCTTCTTCGCGCGCTGCCTTCTTGCCGCCGAGCCGCTCCATCGCCTCGGGGTTGGGGCCGACGAACACCAGACCCGCATCACCTACGGCGCGCGCGAACGTGGCGTTCTCGCTCAAGAAGCCGTAACCCGGATGAATCGCCTCGGCGCCGGCGCGCTTCGCCGCATCGAGCACCTTGCCGATGTCGAGGTAACTCTCGGTCGCGGTGTTGCCGCCGAGCGCGACCGCGTGGTCGGCGGCGAGCACGTGTGCGGCGCGCGCGTCGCTGTCGCTGTGCACGGCGATCGACTCGATGCCGAGCTCGCGCAGGCCGCGGCAGATGCGCACCGCGATCTCGCCGCGGTTGGCGATCAGCACGCGCCGGAAGGGTGGATTGGTGGCCATCGGGGGTGGCGCACCATAACGGCACGCACTGCGCAGGCGAAGCGCGGGGCCGGCGTCAGTCGTGGGCGACGTGGCGCACCGTCAGGCCGCTACGCCCTGCCGCCAGTGCCGCGGGCGCTTCCCAGTAGCCATCGACGTGTTTGTCGTCGCGCTTGCCGACGTGGACCACGGTGCCGTCCGCGAACTCGATGCCCAGGTGCGGGCGTTCGACGACCCTGCCCGAGGTCGCCGTGAACGTGCGCACGATGCGCACGTCGCGCACCGCGGACCACGGCTGCACCTGCTCTTCCTGCCACGGCCAGTCGCGCCAGCGCACGCCGTCGTCGGCCAGCGTCGTGTGGTTGATGCGCAGCGTGTAGTGCAACACCACCGCGAGCGCAGCCACGCCCAAACCGAGCTTGCGGGTCGCGGGACGCATGTCGATGCCCGTCAAGCGCCCCTTGTTGGCGCGGTGCAGGATGTGCACGAGCGTCGCCGGCGCAACCAGGCGATCGATCAGCAGCATTGCCAGCCAACCGGCGAGTCCGAGCCCGACGAACGCCGGCCCGATCCAGCGGCCCGATCCATCGAACACCGAGTAGCGAAACTCGTGCGGCGGCAGACGCGTGGTCTCGGCGAGCACCACCGCCACCGCAGCTCCGCACAGCAGCGCGAGCAGATTGGCGCCGTAGTAACGCAGCCGGTCGTTCCAGGTCGGTTCGTGCCCCGGCTCCGCGGGCGGCAACCGCGGGAACCAACGGGTTCCGCCGAGGCAACGGACCAGCGCGAAGCTCAGTGAGATGCCGATCAGGGTGATCGACGTCGTCCAGTAGTCGACGGCCGCGAACATCGCAGGACTGTATCGATCACGTTTCCGACTGCCCGCTGACAGGGCTCCACAACCGGCGCCGGCGCCGTTCGGTTCCGCCACCGCTGCCGCTCGCAGGGACATGAACACCATGCTCCCCCGCATCCTCCTGCCGTTCGTCGCCGCCACGCTGACCGCCGGCCTCGCCGCCCAGGACCTGCTGGGTGTCACCTGGAACGGCGCCACGGTGCTCATCGATTCGCACACTGCGGGCGTTACCCCCCTCGGCATGGGGCAGTTCGGCCAGAACGCGCTCGGCCGGACCGGCGACGGTCAGTACTGGTCGACCGTGCGGGTCTCGTCGACGTACTACCAGTTCTCGCGCATCGACCCGAACACCGGCAGCGCCACGTTCGCGTCGAGCGGCGCCGACATCCGCGACTTCACCACCGCACCCGGCAACCGGCTCTACGGCGTACGCAACGGCACCACGAACCCCTACAACGACTTCCTCGTGCTCGTCGATCCGTCCACCGGCGCCACGACGACGATCGGCAGCACTGGCTACGCCGACATCCAAGGGCTCGTGATGCACCTCGGCGTGCTCTACGCGTGGGACGTGTTCGCCGGCCTGCTCGTGGTCGATCCGGCGACCGGGGCGGCGGTCGATCCGTTCCCCGCGGTCGGCGGCCCGGCCTACCAGCAGTCGATGTGCTCGCATCCCGACGGGCGCCTGCTGCTCGGCGGCGGCGACAGCAACGGCCCCGACCAGCTGTTCGTGCTCGACGTCGCCACCGGTGTCGCCACGCTGATCGGCACGATGCCAGCGGTCTACGACATCCGCGGCATCGAACCGCTCGGCGGTTTCGCGGTGCCGTTCGGCCAGGGCTGCCAGGGCACCTACGGCCAGGTCTACCTGGGCGTGGCCGGCGCGCTGCACGGCGGCGGCCAGTTGCAGTCCGTGTCCATCAACCACGCTGCCAACACCGTCGGCGCGGTGATCCTCGGCCTCGACACGACGACCTACGGTGGCGCGCCGCTGCCGCGCCTGCTCGACCCGCTGCTCGGCACCAACAACTGCTCGCTGTTCGTCGCCGTCGACGCGAGCCTGTTCGTCGTCTCCGGGCCGACCGGGCCGGCGACGTTGCAGCACGGCTTCGCGCTGCCGGCGTGGACGACCGGCGTGACCATCCACCTGCAGCACGCATGCTTCGAACCCGTTGCCGGCAACTCCTCGTGGTCCAACGGCGCGACCGTGAACATCCACTGAGCGCGCAGCGCGGCACTCGAACGCCGCAGTTGGGTGGCAGGCGCCGCGGTCTATGATCCGCGCCCGTGCCGCCCCCCGAGGAACCGCCGCCGCCACCCCACGAGCCCGAGATCGAATTCCTCGCCGCGCTCGCCCGCCGCGCCCTCGTCGTCTTGCGCGCCGCCCTGTTCGTCGCCGGCATCGTCGCCTTCGTCGTCACCGTGCAACGCATCGTCACCCTCGACGACGAAGCACTGCCGGCCCGCATCGCCCACAACCTGCTGTGGGCCGCGGTCGGTCTGCCGCTGGTGTTGCCGAGCGACTGGATGTTCGGCCGCGGTCGTTGGCTCACCCTCGCCGCCGCCGCGGCGATCTGGCTGTTGCCGATGTTGCTCGAAGGCGACCACGCCTACGGCTGGGTGTTGCGTTTCGCCGGCAGCTTCTGCGGCACGATGACGATCGTGGTCTGGCGCACGCTGGCTGGGCTCACGCGCGGCGGCTCGGGCGTCTCGCCCGCCGGATGAAGTTTCGCTCTGCACTGGAGCCGGCGCCCCGTCGCGCCACGATGCGCAGCATGCGTGTCGTTCTGTTCGCCCTCGCCATCCTCGCCGCCGGCTGCAACACCCCCGAACCGGCGCGACCGCCTGCCTTGCAGGAACAGGTCGGTCGCCTCGCCGACGGGCGGCAGATGACGCCCGTCAACCAGACGCTGACGCCGTACGGCACGTTCGTGGACCTGGAGGGTTTGCGGCCGCAGGCGATCGCCCTGTCGCAGGACGGCAGGCACCTCTACGTCAGCGGCAAGACCAGCGAGCTGGTGGTGCTCGACGCCGACAGCGGCGAGCTGGCGCAACGCGTCGCGCTGCCCAGCGACAGGCAGATCACGCCGATCACCGCGCCCAACGAGAAGGAACTCGAGCCCGACAAGGACGGCCAGCTCAGCTACACGGGCCTGGTGGTGTCCGCCGACGGTCGCCGCATCTACCTGAGCAACGTGCGCGGCTCGATCAAGGTGTTCGCGGTCGGCGACGACGGCACGGTCACGGCTTCGCACAGCATCGCGCTCCCCGACGCGAACGCGCCGCGGCGCGAGGCCGAGATCCCGAGCGGGTTGGCGTTGTCCGACGACGGCAGCCGGCTCTACGTCTGCGGCAACCTGTCGAACCGCCTGTTCGAGATCGACACGACCAGCGGCCGGGTGCAGCGCTGGTTCGGAGTCGGGGTGGCGCCGTTCGACGTCGTGCTCGCGGGCGGACGCGCGTTCGTGAGCAACTGGGGCGGCCGGCGCCCGGGCGCCGGCGACCTCGTCGGCCCCGCGGGCCGCGGCACAGTGGTCCGCGTCGACGCGCGCGACATCGCCAGCGAGGGTTCGGTGAGCGTTCTCGATCTCACCACCGGCGCGCTGCTCACCGAGACCGTCACTGGTCTGCACGCCAGCGACCTCGCGGTCAGCCCCGACGGCGCGCGCATCGCCTGCGCCAACGCCGGCAGCGACACGGTCAGCCTGCTCGATCGTGACGGCGAGATCGAGGACACGCTGTGCGCCAAGCGCAAGCCCAGCGAGCTGCTGCAGGCCTCCCCCAACGCGCTGTGCTTCTCGCCGGACGGCGACGACCTGTTCGTCGCCAACGGCACCATGAACGCGATCGCCGTGTTCGACCTCGAGGACCGCGAGCTCGAGGGCTTCGTGCCGGTCGGTTGGTATCCGTCGGCGCTGCTGTTCGACGAGACGCGCGGTCGTCTCGCGGTCACCAACGTCAAGGGACTGGGCTTCGGTCGGCCGCGCAAGAGCAACGGCGAGACCGAGTTCAACTCGCACCAGTACCACGGTTCGGTGTCGCTGTTCGCCGTGCCCGCCAAGGACGAACTGCAGGCACTGTCCGCTGCCGTCGATCTCAACCTGCGCCGCGCCGCGATCGAGCACGCGCTGCTGCCGCCGCGACCAGGCCAGCCCGCGCGCGCGATCCCCGAACGCGTCGGCGAGCCGTCGCGCATCGAACACGTCGTCTACGTGATCAAGGAGAACCGCACCTACGACCAGGTGCTCGGCGATCTGCAAGGCGGCAACGGCGACCCCGACCTGTGCATCTTCGGCGAGCGCATCACGCCCAACCAGCACGCGCTGGCGCGGCAGTTCGTGCTGCTCGACAACACCTACTGCGCCGGCATCCTGTCGGCGGACGGTCACCAGTGGAGCACGGCGGCGTTCGCGAGCGACTACCTCGAGAAGAGCTTCGCGGGCTGGCCGCGCAGCTATCCCGACGGCATGGGCGAGGACGAGGACGATGCACTGTCGTATTCGCCGGCCGGGTTCCTGTGGGACCACGCGATCGCGCGCGGCGTGTCGCTGCGCAACTACGGCGAGTTCTGCGCGCCCAAGGTGCGCTGGCGCGACCCGGCCCGCAAGGGTGAGCCCGGCTTCATGGACTGCTACCGCGCCTGGAAGGGAGAACGCGACGACGTGATCTTCGCCTGCGAACCGATGGTGCGTTCGCTCGCGCCGTACTCGCCGACCGGCTACGTCGGCTGGAACATGTCGGTGCCCGATCAGTTCCGCGCCGACTTCGTGATCCGCGAGCTCGCCGAGTTCGAGCAGAAGGGTGAGTTCCCGCGGCTCACGCTCATCTGCCTGCCCAACGACCACACCAGCGGCACCAGCCGGAACTGCCCGACGCCGGCCGCGTGCATGGCCGACGGCGACCTCGCCTTCGGCCGCATCGTGCAGGCGCTGTCGCATTCGAAGTTCTGGCCGAAGATGGCGATCTTCGGCATCGAAGACGACCCGCAGGCCGGTTGGGATCACGTCAGCGGTTACCGCACCACCTGCTTCGTCGCGAGCCCGTTCTGCAAGCGCGGCGTCACGGTCTCGACCCAGTACAACACCACCAGCGTGCTGCGCACGATCGAGCAGATCCTCGGCATCCCGCCGATGAACGTCTTCGACGCGAGCGCCGAACCGATGTTCGACTGCTTCACCGAGACGGCGGACCTGACGCCGTTCGTGGCGCTGCCCAACAACGTGCCGCTCGACGAACTCAACCCGCGCTCGACGGCGATCGCCGACCCGCAGCTGCGCGCCGATGCCGAACTCAGCGAGACCTTCAACTTCGCGCAGATCGACCGGGCGCCCGAGGACGCGCTCAATCGCATCCTGTGGCGGGCAATGCGCGGCACCGCGGTGCCCTATCCGCAGTGGGCGATCACGCGCGGTGCGGATGACGACGACGACGACGGTGACTGAACCGTCGAGGGGGCGGCTACTGTTGCCGCGGTGTTCGTCTGCCCCAAGTGCCAGGAAGTGCTGCGCCGCCAGCGGCTCGTCGATCGCCCCGGTTCTTCGTGGCAGTGCCGATCGTGCGGCGGCCAGGCGATCACGATGGCGTTGTTGCGCCAGATGCTGCATGCCCCGGGACCAGATCAACTGTGGGGCGAAGCGCTGCGCGCCGTCGACGACCCCACCTGCAAGTGCCCGACCTGCCGCGGGGTGATGCGCCGCGTGGACCACGAGATCGGCGGCGAAACGGTGCAGGTCGAGGTCTGCAAGCGCTGCCAGATGATCTGGTTCGATGCGCATGAACTGGGCTTCTTCCCGGCCGCGCCGCCGCCGCCGCAGGACCCGGTTCCGCTCGAGGTGCGACAGAAGCTCGCCATCGCCGACGTGCAGCGGCAGGTCGATGAACTGCACGCCGAAGACCCCGGCCTGGACAGCCCCCGGCGCTGGCCGACGCTGCTCGGCCTGCCCGCCGAGATCGACGGTGCCCCGCTGTCGGCACGACACGTGGCGACGTGGAGCACCGCTGCGCTGATCACGATCATCAGTGTCCTGGGCTTCGCCAATCCCGCGCTCGTCACCACGCTGCAGCTACAGACGATGTCGGACTTCGTGATGCACGGCTTGCTGACCTCGTTCTTCGTGCACGCCGGGTGGGTACACCTGCTCGGCAACCTGTGGTTCCTGGTGGTGTTCGGCAACGATGTCGAAGACCTCCTCGGCGCCGCGCGCTGGTTCGGAATGCTGGTCGCCGCCACGCTCGTCGGCAGCGTCCTGCAACTCGCCGCTGGCGTCTTTGCCGGCGATCCGCGCCCGTGCCTCGGCGCCAGCGGCGGCATCACCGCGTTGGTCGTCTACTACGCGCTGCGCCTTCCCGACGCCCGGCTGGGGATCTGGCTGATCCCCGGCTTGACGACTGAGTGGGAGGGAATGGGTTATCCGCTATGGCAACTGCTGTCAGCGAAGTGGTGGCTCGCGATCTGGATCGCGATTCAGGGCGCGCTCGTCTACTTCCAGCTGAACGGCGTGGGCTCGATCGCCGCGGCGTCGCACCTCGGCGGCGCGGCGGTGGGACTGCTGACCTGGATGGCGACGCGCGATCAGTGACCGCCGCTACTTCGGCCCGCCGTCCACAACCAGCTTGACCATCGCCGACTCCCGCTGATCGAGCATGTAGAGCACGCGCCGCAACGACGGCACCGGCGCGGCGAACGGCGCCGGCGGCGGCGAAGTCGCCGCGCGATCGTAGATCTGCTGCAACGCCGTGACGTGGGCATCGAGGCCGAACCTGGTCGGCTTGACGTGGGCACGCAGCTGTTGCCAAAGATCCGGTTCGTCGACGAAGCGCTGCAACGTCGCGGCGAGGTCCGCCTCGTCGCCGGCGCGGCAACGCAGCCCCGCCTCACCGCTGCGTTCGGCCAATGCACCGAGGTCACTGGTGACACACGGCAGGCCCAGTTCGAAACATTCGTCGAGCACGATGCCGTAGGTCTCGATGCAGGTGCTCGGGAACACGCCGACGTGCGGCGCCACCCCACGCAGCCGCGTCGCGTCGAACTCACCGTGCAGGGTGACGGGCAGGTCCGCAGCCAGCACCTTCACTTCCTGATGGAACGCGGGCGACTCGGCGCCGCCGAGCAGATGCAGGACCGCGCGCCCCGGGCGCACCGCGTGCAACCTGCGGAACGCACGCAACAGCACGTCGATGCCCTTGTGGCGGCCGATGCCGCCCCAGAACGCGAAGCGCAGCGGTTCGCCGGCGACCGGCGCCGGCAGCGTTGCCTGCCCGGGCCAGCGCTGGCGATAGCCAAGCGGCAACACCTCGTAGCGATCGCGGGGCACGCCCGAAGTCGTGGCCAGCAACTCGGCCGTCGAGCCCACCGCGACGATCACGGCGTGCGCCAGCGACAGCTCGGCGCGGTAGTTGTCGGCGAACAGTTCGATGCCCGCGGCGACTTCGCGTTCGGGTTCGTAGCCGTAACGCGGCACGCAGCTCACGCAGCTCGCGGCGCCCAGCGTGCGAGTGCAGGCATCGCTGTTGAGCCGCCGCCGGAACGCACGCGGACAGCTCGTGTAGTAGTCGTGCAGCGTGACCACCGTGGGGATGCCGAGCCGCGCGCAGATCTCGACCAGGTTGCTGGTCAGCCGCACCCAGTGGTGCACGTGCACGAGCCGCGGCCGCCACTGCTGCAGCAGTTCGGCGATCTTCTGCTCGACCTCGGGGTGCCACATCTTGGCGTGGAAGTCGAAGAACTGATCGCTGCGGTGCAGCCGGTGCACCGGGATGCCTTCGACCTCACCCGATTCGACCAGTACGTGATCGCGCCAGTGTTTGCTGCCGCTGAGCACCTGGGCGTCCTGGCCGAGCGCCCGTTGCCGTCGGGCGATGTCGAGCACGTAGGACTCGGAGCCGCCGCGGCTCTCGGGTGGAAACTGGTGGATCAGGTGCAGGACATCCATCGGGCGATCGGCCAACCGTTATACCGACAGGCCCTGTATCGCCCGACGGTCCTTGACGACTGCCCAGCGAACTCCAGAATCGTCGTCCCAAAGCACGCGGCCCGGTAGCCGCCCGAGAACCCCGATCATGCGCATACTCACCTCTGCCCTCGCCGTTTCGTTCCTGTTCGCCGCCTGCGCCAAGGAGAGCTCCGCCAAGGAGATCACCGCCAAGGAGACCGCACCCGCGGTCGGCAAGACCGACGCGACCGAGACGAGCGCCGCCAAGAAGCTCGACGAGACCAAGTACGACCACTTCGGCGACGGCGTGATGGTCTCCGACGTCAAGGTCGTCGAGGCCGCCGACCTGCTGAAGGACCCCGCCGCCTACGAGGGCAAGACCGTGCGCGTCGAGGGCCCGATCACCGCGGTCTGCCAGACCAAGGGCTGCTGGATGCACCTCAACAGCGAGGAGAATCCGGTGATGGTCAAGTTCAAGGACTACGGCTTCTTCATGCCCAAGGACGCCAGCGGCCGCACCGCGGTGCTCGACGGCGTCGTCAAGGTCAAGCAGGAGACCGTCGAGGAGACCAAGCACTACCTCGAGGACGCCGGCAAGTCCGAGGAAGCCGCCAAGGTCACCGAGGGCCGCAAGATCCCCACGATCGTCGCCAGCGGCGTCGCCCTGACCAAGCCCGCCAAGTGATGCACGGGCTCGCCGGTCAGCGGTCGAACGTGACCGCGGCCGAGAAGCGCACCCGCGGCCCCGGCTGCGAGACCATCGCCTGCACGGCGAGCAGCCGGCCGCGGGCGTCCGCTCTCGGCGAATAAGGCACCGTCGCGAGCCCCTGCGCGTCGAGCTTCCCCGCCGCCACCTTGGGCGTGTCGAGCAGCTTGTCGGCGAGCCGCAGATCGATGCCGCCGCTGTAGGCGAAGCCGCTGTAGCCCGGGGAGTAGGGCCCTTCGAACACGAGGAACTCCGCACCCGCCGGGCCGCGCACCTCGAGCGTGACGGAGCGCCCCTCGCGGGCCACGAGCTGCAGCGTAGCGCCGGCCTGGTTCTGCTGCGGCACGGGCGCCTCGATCGGACGCAGCAGCGGTCCGGCGATCGACCAGGTCGACAACAACAGCGCGGACAGCCCGAGCAGCAGCGCGCTGCGGATCGGCGCGCGCGCGCGATCGAGGCCGTGGTGCAGCAGCCGCGCGATCAACAGCGACAGCGGCGCCGACATCGTCACCATCAGGTCGACGTCCTGCGGCCAGCCGAGGTCGAACTGCATCAGCACGACGAACGCGACGTAGCCCGCGGCGAGCAGTTCGAGGCCGCTGCCGCGCAGTCCGGCGAGGGCGCCGCGCAGCGACAGCAGCACCACGAGGCACGCGGCGGCCAGCGCCGGAGCCGCGAACAGCAGCACCAGACCGACGAGCGTCAGGTGGTCCGCGCCGAACAGTTCGCCGAGCGGCACCAGCAGGTTGCCGTCGGCCCCGCCGTGCACGTGGCCCGAGACGATGCGCAGACCGGTGAGCCAGACGATCGCGAACACGCCGGCTGCCACGGCGCCGGCGCCGATCAGCCCGCTGGCGAGATCGAACGCGGCGGCGCGCACGCCGCGGTGATGCACGTTCGCCAACGCCAGCAGCGGCAGCGCGACCAGCAGGCCCGCGTACTGCGCGTGCATCACCGCCGCCAACCCGAGCCAGGCCCCACCGACCGCGAAGTCACGACCCGGCAGCGCCCCACCCGGATACCGCGCCCACCGGCCGCAGGCGAGCAGCAACGGCGCCACGCCCCACTGGGTGTGTTCGACGAAGCCGAAGCAGAACGTCACCAGGACGCCCGAGCCCATCCACACCAACAGGTCGCCGAGCACCGTGACGCGCGTCACCGGCTCGTCGCGGCGCCGCAGCGACGCCAGCACCTGCAGCCAGCAGTACGTCGCGATCACTCCGGCGACCGGCGACAGCCATTCGATCGCGTGCGGCCCGAGCACTCTGGCGACCAGCGCATACAGCGCGCTCGAGCCCATCTCCGACCAGGTCACCACGCCGTCGACCGCGTGGCGTCGCCACAGGTAGGCGTCGCCGAGCGGCATCGCGCGACACGACGCCCAGAGCGCGCCGAGCCCGACGGCGAGCAGCAGGTTGCGCGGACGTTCGCCGACACCGCGCCGCGTCAGCAGCAGCGCGAACAGCGCGACGCCGAGCAGCACCCCCCAGACCCGCCACGGCGGGCCCGGGGTCAGCATCACCTGCTGGCCGGCGCGCAGCATCGCGAACGGCGCGGTCGTGAGCCCCACGACCAGGATGCAGAGCACACAGACGACCGCCAGCCAGGGACGTTCGCGCCGCGGCGTCGAGAGCGTCATGGCCGAGGGCGTCATAATGCCGGACATGTCGTGACTCTCGAGGCCGCGAAAAACGGACCCAAGCGAGGGCATGGCCCGCTTGGAATCCTGGATCCGCTCGCCCTCCATGCATTGGGCGCGCGAACCTGCGGCGCAGGCTAGCCGCGATCGGCGGAGGGCGCAATCCGCCTACTTCTTGCGCCGCGCGGGTTGGGCGACGGCAAGCTCGATCTTCCAGAAGCCGACGTCCTTGGCTGTCACCAGGGCCAGGAAACGCTGCACCTTCGCCCACTCGATGCCGCGATCGGCGCGGATCAGGATCGGTACGCGCAGTCCTTCGCGTAGTTCGCCGCCCTGCGGCTCGAGCAGACCTTTCGCGACCAGCTCCGCACGCAGCTCGCGCAGCCCTTGTGCCACGCCTTCGAGGTCATCGGGCTCACCCTCGACCGGGCGGAACCACGTCTTGCCGCGGTGGGCGATGCGCCCGTCCTTGTGGAGGCAGATCTCCGGCCTGTCCTCGTCCGCAGCCTCGTCGGGTTCGCTGAACTCGGCTTCGGGCACACGCAACCCGTCCTCCGCCGGCGCAACCGACTTGGGCACCAACCAGGAAGTGTCGACGCCCGCGAAGCGGATGTCGGTGAACGGCGCCGCGATCGCGGCATCGGTGGCGGTGACGAGGTCGTTCCATTGCGTGCCGATGGCGGGCTGGATCACCAGTCGCGGCGGCTCGCTCCGCCCTTCCTTCTTTGGATCGGGGTGCCGCAACGACGGGTCCTTGGCGAGGCGCGCCAGTTCCGCGCGCAGCGCCTCGATCGTCTGCAGTTCCTTGTCGCCGACCTTCCAGACGACGCGGGTCTGTGGTGGCGCTGCGGGGTCACTCAGATCCGGCACCCGCCGCAGCGAGAGCGTGATCACCGGCGCAGCAACGACGGGGTCCTGCGGCGCATGAACCGGATCCTGATCGCCCACCACCGACGGCCCTGCCCCCGCCATCTGTCGTGCCGTTGGCAGCTGCGTGGCGACCGCAAACACCACCGCGGCACCCGCCGCCATGCACGCCGCGATCAGATACGGTCGCCACGACGGCCGAGGCGGCGCCGCCGCCAATCGTTGCGCGATCCGATCCGCCAGGTCAGGGGCGACGCGCTCACCAACTGCTTCTTCGAGAAACGCGGTCAGGTGCCGCGCGCACGCCGTGGTTTCGTAATGGGTCATTGGTTCCTCCGGATGCACTGTTCGAGCCAGGCCCTCGTTCGGGCCAACAGGGTCTTGACGCCGTTCGGCAACATGCCGAGCGCTGCCGCGATCTGGTCGCGGCTGGCGCCTTCGCGATAGGCGAGGTCGACGGCGCGCGCGGCGCGGCCGCGCAGCTGCCGCATACAGTCGCGCGCCGCTTCGACGCGCCGGCTGCCGTCGTCGGCGATCTCACGTTCCCACAGCCGCAGCGTCAGCGCCGAGATCGCAGCTTCGGCGCGCCGCGTGTCGCGCCGATGCTCGAGCCACAGCAGCCGCACCGCCCGCCGCAAGAACGCCGCCAGCGCGCGGTCGTCGAGCCGTTGTTTGCCCTTGCGCCACGCCACCACGAACGCCTCCTGCGTCAGGTCTTCGGCTTCGTCGCGCGTCGCACCGAGGCATCGCACGAACCGGAAGACTCCGGCGACGTGGCGCCGGACGAGCGAAGCCTCCGCGGCAGGCTCGGTCGCGGCTACCGGTGGATCGCGCTCGAGCGCCATCGCGGTCCACCGTGCTTCCAGGGTTTCCATGCCCACCTACCGTTCCGGGGTCGCCGAGAGTATCCAGGATTCTGCGCGCAGCCCCACGGGGCCGCACCGCGCGCCCAACGTCCCCCTGCACGGCATCGTTCAGACTCCATGGCCACCGATCGCGACCTCCTGCGTCACACCCTCGCCGTGCTCGCCTACCGTGCCACCCGGACCCTGAGCGGCGCGCCCGCGTCGTTCGCGTCGTTCAGGACCGGGGAAGGCACGTGGACGCCGCTGCACCTCGTGACCCATCTCGCCGACCTCATGGCCTGGGCGACAACCGTCGCACGCGGCGAACCGAAGTACGTCGACTCCACACCGACCGGCTGGCACAACGAGGTGCGCCGCTTCTTCGCGATGCTGCAGACACTCGACGATCACCTCGCCGGGCCGCAACCGCTCGAACGCGGCGTCGAACGGCTGTTCGCGGGCCCGATCGCCGACGCGCTGAGCCACGTCGGCCAGCTCGCGATGTTGCGCCGCATGGCCGGCTGCCCGATCGCCACCGAGAGCTACTACCGCGCCGACATCCGCACCGGCGTGGTCGGCATCGAGCAGCCCGAGGCCGCCTACACGTTCACGCGGCCGCCGGTGTGACTGCGCTGAGGCCGGGCCCGCCGTAGAGTGCGCCGATGCTCGTGCGCGCCCTTGCCGTCCTCGCCCTCTCGCCCCTGTGCCTTCTGCCCCAGGACCCCAAGTCTGAAGTCGTGCATTGGCAGGTGCACGGCTTCGACGTCCGACTCGTCAACGGCTTCGAGAAGAATGCTCTGCTCGACCAGGTGATGGCGGTGCTCGGCGACCATCTGTTCCGGATCACCCGCGTCGTGCCCGACCCCGCGCTCGGCAAGCTGCGCGCGATCCCGATCTGGGTCGGCTTCGAAGACGCGCGCCACGCCGGCAAGTGCATGTTCTATCACCCGAGCCCGCGGTGGCTCGGCGACAACGACTACCCCGTCGAGCTGGCCGGCGGCGTCGAGGTCGCCAACGCCAAGAACTTCCTCACTTGGACCCTCGATCAGCCGTGGATGGTGCTGCACGAACTCGCCCACGGCTTCCACCATCAGGTGCTCGGCCACGGCCACGCCGGCATCCGCGCGGCGTTCGGGTCGGCGAAGAAGGACGGGCTCTACGAGAAGGTGCTGCGCATCGGCGGCAGCCAGGAAAAGCACTACGCGTTGACCAACGATCAGGAGTACTTCGCCGAGGCGAGTGAGGCCTACTTCGGGACCAACGACTTCTATCCGTACGTGCGCAGCGAGCTGCGTGAGTACGATCCGCGCGGCTACACGCTGCTCGAGCAGGTCTGGGGCAAGCGGCGGCGGTGACGGCCGCGCGTCACTTCTCCATCGACAGCATCGCATCGGCGAACGCGACGCCGATCAACGCCATGGTCTTGGCACAGCCCAGATAGTGGTAGCCACCGTTCGACGCGCCGCGGCTGAAGGCCAGCTCGTCCGCCTCACCGACGATCTCGGCGCGGTACTTGTCGACGAGAGCTTTCTGCTCCTCGGCGCTCTTCGTGCCTTCCTTCTTCAGCTTCGCGGCCATGCCCCGGACCTTGTCCATGCGATCGGCGATGTCGGCGAGCCTGGTGTCCCAGTAGGGCGCGGTCTCGACCGCGACCACGTTGCCGACGAACTCGGGCAGCGCTGCGGGCGCGGCCATCGCGGCGCGGAAGTTGACGTGCACGGCGCGCTTGTCGGCGTCGGCGCCGATCGGTCCGCCGACGCCCATCACGCCGATCACGAACGGCAGCTGCGGCGCGCCCAGGTCCTTGCGCACGTCGCGGATGAAGTGCGTCAGGCAGTCGCTGTACTGAGCGTAGCCGTCCGGCTTGTCGCGCTGCGGGTAGACGCCGCGGTCGACCATGTCGTTCCAACCCTGGAACCACACGAAGCCCGCCAGTTCGTAGCCCTTGCGCTCGTCGTAGGCCGGGCACACACGACCGAGGTCGCCGAGCACGCGCTTGCAGTGCTCGATCATCAGCCGGTAGCAGTGGCCCGTCGCCGCCGCCTTGTCCGCCTGCAGCTGCGCAACGTCCTTGCCCTGCTTGGCGAACTGTTCGAGCTGCTGTTGGTCGAACACGAACGGCCCGGCCGACGGCGGGCGGAAGTCCGTGTGCAGCGACTTGCCGCCCCACGCGGTCTTGATGAGCAGCACGGGCTGTTCGTGCGCCTTGCCCATGCGCAGGCCGAACGTGAATTCGGGACCGATCTTGCCCCCGTCCTTGGTCGGATCGGTGCGCGCGCCAAAGCCCGCCGTCAGCGGTCCGAAACCTTCGCCGTCACCACTGCGGCCGCCCGTGAAGTAGGAGATCCAGACGTCGTCGCAGACCCGCGGCTTGCCGTCGGCGTCGCGCATCCGTGCGAGCAGCGGCGCGGTCGCGGGGTCGTCGCCGAGGTAGTCGAAGGTCGAGACCTTGGCGTGCCCTTCCATGTTGGACTGACCCGCGAGGATGTAGACCTGCAGCTTCTGCGCGCACAGCGCGCCGTGCAGCAGCGCGACCGAACCGGCCCAAAGACCGATCCGGGCGCCGAAGCCAGCCGAGCGTGAGTGGTTCATTGGTAACAAGGCTAACCACTGCCCGGCCGCTGACGGCACCCGCTGCGAAGCAACTTCGCAGCGGGCGGGCTTCGGCTCAGTTGACGTCGAGGACCAGCTTGAGGCCGTTCGAAGACAGCGCGCCAAGCGCGTTGACGCCCGGGACCAGGGCGACACCCTGGGTCTTGATCTCGACACCGGCGAAGGCCGGCACGTTCGGGACGTTGAACGGCGTGCTACCGACGTTGCTGACCGGGACCCACACCTGCGAGGCGTCGATCGAGACGAACTGATAGCAGCCCGGCATGCCGATCGAGGACAGGTCGAGCCCTGGGTTGAGCTCGGTCAAGCCGAACAGCGTTGCGCCAACCAGCGTGGCGGCAGGCAGGTTGGTCGTATCCAGGGAGATGGAGGTGCCGATGACCGGTCGCGCAGTGCCGTCGTGACGGATCGGGGTCACGTCGTTGGCGCCGGTGATGATGACGGCTGCGGCCGAGATGTCCATCGAACCCGGATCGAGGTTGACCCCGCCCGGGCTCCAGCCCGTGCCACCGGCAGTCGGGGCGACGTTGCCGAAGCGCAGCTCGACCTGGCCGGTCGCGTTGAACGCGTATTGGAACGTGTTGAGGTTGGTGGTCGAACCGTAGTCGGGCACCGAGTCGAAAGTGACGTAGGCCGTGCCCGTGATCGGGTCGGTGTCGAAGTAGACCGAGCCGCCGGCGTTCGGGTTGAGGTCGCGCCATTTGGCGGCCCAGCATGGATTGTTGTCCAGGAACTGCGTGAGGTTGAACGCGCAGCAGCCGTTCGCCGTGTTGGTCGTGGCGTTGACGAAGCCGTTGCTCGAGACCCACAGGTCGGTGGTGGTGCCGCCCGGGTAGGGCAGGGTCCAGCCGAGCGGGAACTGGATGACGACGTCGTCACCCATCGTCACCGGCGCCGTGGTCGGCACGTAGAGCGCCGTGGTGCCGGGCAGCGCGACGTAGCCGGTGCCGATGAACTGCAGCGCCAGGCTCGTGTTCGACAGGTCGAACGCGGTGTGGTTCTCGTAGAACGAGGCGTACTCGTTGTTGCAGCCGGTGCCGTAGCGCGTCTTCCGCGCGTAGTTGCCAGCGCCCCCGTCGACCAGGTCGAAACCCTTGGCGAACTGCACACCGGCGCCGTGTGCACCGACGAGCGTCGCCGTCCCGGTCGTCGAGTCGACCGAGTAGAGCGATTGCGTCGAGGTGCTCGTGGCGTACCACGTGCCGGTCGCCTGATCGATGCCGAGCCCCTGGAAATTGGTGAGGCTGGTCGCGAGCAACGTCGCGACGCCGGTGACCTTGTCGACCGAGACCAGCGAGCCCGTCGAGAAGTCGGTGCCGAAGAGGTTGCCCGAGGCATCCGTGTCCAGCGCCGTGATCAGACCGAAGCCCGCCGCACCGAGCAACGTGGTGAGGCCGGTCGTCGGGTCGAGCACGTAGTTGCTGCCGTTCTGATTGGCCATGTAGAACATCTGCGTGGTCTCGTCCCAGGCCATGCCCTGCCAGCCACTGAGGCCGGTCTGGTAGACCGGCGTAAACGTGCCGGTGGTGACGTCGATGGTGCCGACCTCGCCGCCGCCGAGGTCGATGGTCCACAGTTCGTTGGTCGCCGCGCGCCAGCTGAGGTCGGCAGGCGTGTCCAAGCCGTTGTTGAGCGTGCCGGCGATGAACGTCGCGGCGCCGGTGGTGACGTCGACCGAGAACAGCTGGTCGAGGTTGGAGTCGACGAGATATGCAGTCGGCGTTTGCGCGGACAGTGATGCCGCCGCGAGGGCGGCGCAGGTGATGGAAAGGGATCGCATGGGTTGATTCCTGAGGAATGGAAAGGGTTCGAGACGCGTCCGACCGTCGCCGGACCGCGGCCCGCGAACATGATGGCACCTCCGCCGCCGCCGCGCGAACTGCAGGCGTGACCTTGCGTCGCGCGTTTGCAACTTCACGGTGAACGACACGCGCCCGGACGCAATTGGCGAAGGCCGAGCCGGACTGGGCGAACGGGATCGCGGTAGCGACTGCATGCTGAAACCGCCGGTGTCACTGCCGTCTGAGGTGCGACCGCGCCGCCCGCGGTGAGTCACCGGGGGTCACACGTCAGTGCTGCACGTCAGCCCTTCCGGCGATCGCCATGATCGTCGCCTGCAGCACCGCGATCGGCGTCTCTTCGGCGCCATCGAACGCGACCACCTCGGCACTGCAGACCGACAAGGTCCGTCCCGGGCGCAACACCCGCGCGCGAGCCACGAAGCGCTGGCCGCGCGCCGGTGCGAGCAGGTTGATCTTGAACTCCACCGACAACACGCCAACGTCCGCCGCCATCAGGCTGAACGCTGCGTAGCCGCACGCGCTGTCGGCCATCGTCGCGATCACGCCGGCGTGCAGGAACCCGTGCTGCTGGGTCAGGTCGTCGCGATAGGGCACCTCGAGCTCGACCTCGCCGGGCGCGACACGACGAATGGTGATGCCGAGCGTCGCCATCGCGCGCTGTCGGGCGAAACTGTCGCGCACCCTGGTCTCGAAGTCCGGATCGCGTGGGGTCATCGTCATTGGCGTGCTCCGGTTCGTCGACCACGGTGTGGTGAACGCGACGGCCCGTCAAGGGTGCATGGCAACCGTTCGGAGCCTGATTCGCTACCCTTGCCGTCGTGACCCCGTCCGCAGAATGGCGCTTCACGCCGGTGGCCGCGTTGCTCGTCCTTCGGCGCCGATCGAAGAGAGCCGTTCGCCCCGAACTCACGGTCAGCGATGCGGCCTCGTGGCTGGAGTTGCGCGATGGCCGAGAGATGGTCGGGCGGTTTCCGGTGCGTCTCGATCGCGGGCGCGTCAACCTCGTGCCCTAGACTCGACCATCGGTGCCGCCATGGCCGACGCCTACTTCTTCCTCTTCGCACTGCTCGTCCTGGCCCTGACGGCAGCGGTGGTCCGCGGCGCCGTGCGCCTCTTGCGCCAACGTCCGGGCAACGCCCCGCAACGCGATCGCTTCCTGCGCGATCTCGCGTGGGTTCTGGTGATCGTGGTGATCCTGTTGGTCACCGAGTGCCTGCTGATGCTGCTGTGCGACTGCTCGTTCCGGAACTTCGACTCCGAACTCAGGTGGTACCCTTCGCTGCTGTGGGAAGGTGCCATCGTCCAGCGCCTCGTTCTCGCCGGTGGCGCCGCCCTCGGCGCATTCGCGATGTGGTCACCGCGAACCCGCGCACTGTGCCTGCGCCCGTTCACCGCGCTCGCCACCGCCTACGCTCGACGTGCACCCGCACAACCGCGTGGCGTGTGGGTCGTGACGATCGCCATCGCACTCGTCGCGCTCGTGCTCTTCCTCACGAGCTTGCAAGCGTTGCCGTGGTTCTTCTCGGCCTGGCAGTGGGAGAACTTCCGCTCGCGCAGAGGCATCGACTCGGCGGACCTGACGCAGATCGGACAGGTCGTGCTGACCCTGCCGATCGCCTGGGCGCTCGCGATGCTCGCCTGCCACCTCTGCGGTCGCCGTCGCGGCGCGTGGCGCATCACGCTCGCCTTGGCGCTCGTCTCGTTCGGTGCCTTCGCTGCGGCTGCGAGCTACTACACCCACCAGGCCCTGACCGTGCAGAGATCGAGCATCTCGATGGGCATCCCGGAACTCGCGGCCGCCATGTGCGCGCTGCCGGCGGCGTTCTCACTGTGGGCGATCGTCTACCTGATCTCGCAGCGCGCGCACTTCGCGGCGGGTCGCGGTTCCCCGGGGTAGTCTGAGCTCCTGCCGAGACGAGGCGGCTGCCTCACACTCACATCGCGACGACAAGTGAACGGCGAAGAGAGAACGCATTCCGATGACGGCCCGCGGATCGTCACCGCCGGACACACCGCTCCACTTCACGTCCGGCCTGCCGTCGGCAGCGACCTGCAAACGCCCTTCACGCCTTCGTCGCCGTCCTGATGCAGAAGGCAATCGAGGTGATGTAGACCACTACGAATGGGAGACCGGCCGCCGCTACCCCTCCATGGACGCTCAGTGACATCGTGACTCGTCCGACTCCACGGCCCAATTACAGAACGAACGTTGCTTTACCGCGTGCCGGGCGCCCAACCCACTCGCAAGGCCCTCAGCCGCCGATGATGCCGTGGCAAGAGTTGGTCACCGTCGCACCGAGCGCATTTGCTCCAGGATCCAGGACGAGACCCTGCACGTAGAAGTTGAGGCCGATCCAGACGGTGCCGAACGGTAGATCGATCTGCCACGAGGCCGTGCCGCTTTGGTTCGCGCACAGCACCAATCCGCCCGGCAAGGGATCGAGGTACTGCCAACAACCTGGCATGCCCAGGGGAGACAGATCGATCGGCAGCGGGCGACCGCCACTGGAAACGTCGCTGAGGCCAAACACGCCGATCACGGGGCTGAAGATCGTCGACGGCAGGTTCGTGAACCGCATCGGGAACGTCCTGCCTGCATGCGGCGTCGCGCCACCCACGGAGTCGAGGGCGGGCACGCCCGCGGCACCGGGGCATCCGACTCCAGCCGACTGAAACGTGCCAACAGGTCCATTGCCGTCCCATACCCACGTTTCGAACCACCCACCGAAGGCCGTGGAGTAATCGGCAGCGCGAGTCAGCACCATTCGCTGGCCGATCTCGTCGTAGGCCATGTTGAAGAACCCGCCGGAAGGTGGATACGCGGTGAGCGCGCGGCGGCGCCAATCGGTGCCGTCCCACTCCCAGGTCGCCATGTCGGACTGCACGAGCACCGAGACTCCACGTGAAGTGTCGAACGCCATGACATGAGGAACACTGGGAAGTCCCGTAACCAAAGGACTGTGAGCGGGAGACCGCTGCGCCCACTGGACTCCATCCCACTCCCAGGTATCCCCGAGGGCAACCGAGAGACCGGAAGCCCACATGTATGTCCCCCCAAACAAGACAACGCGGTTCCGAGCAACATCGAAGCACATGGAAGAGCTGGCTCGGGGCGACGGCTGAGCACCATAGTGCGCGGACCACATTCCTGGGCCGGACCAGATCCAAGTACTGGTGTTCTCGAAGTTCACCAAACCCGGACTGGCCCTTCCTCCGAACATCACGAGACCGCCAGCAGGGTTCCTGCAAAACCCGTGGTCGGCACGATGGTGAGGACCGGTGCCTTGCGGTGTCCAAGTCGCGCCATCCCATTCCCAAACATCGTTGAGAGTTCCGCTGTTGTCGCCGCCGTACACAACCACCTTGCCGCGTGATGCATCAAATGCCGCCCGCGAGGAGGCCCTGCATGCGCCCATGCCTGTCTGCTTGTAATGCCATTCGTTATCGACAAAGCTCCAGGCGTCACACCGATCGGCGCCGCCATGTGCGATGACGCATGCGTTGCCTGCGTCGTAGGCCATGAGCTGCCCTACCCGTCGCCCAGGCGAGCCTCGGAACGTCCACTCGGCATCGTCGAAGGTCGCGACCATGCTGGCATCGAGCGCGTACGGACCGACTGCTTTAATGGGCGTCCGGGCCGCCCCCAGGACTTCGTCCCACGCACATCCGTCACCGGACGCCAAGTGCGTCCCCACAACTCCACGCGAGGGTCGCTGATGCCAAGCCGAACCGCTCCAACTCCACGCAGTCGCCACCCACGAAGCGGGTGATCCGGACACGGCCAAGAGCAGGGGCACGTTTCGGATCGGATCGTAGGTCATCCCGAGCAGTTTCTGCGGCACGGGCAGAGGCCCACTTCCAACCACTGCCCACGACTGGCCATCCCACTCCCATGTCTGGGCGCCATCGAAGCACAACGTGCGAGCCCTACCGACATCGAAAGCGGCGAACCCGCCATTCGGATGGAGGGTAGTCGCCGACAAACTCCAACCCGCGCCGTCCCATTCGAATGTCTCGCTCGCTCCGACATGCACGATGCGCTGCCTGACGCTGTCGAACACCATCGAGCCCACCGCGCCGGGATGGCTGCCCCCTGACGCCAACAAGGTCCAAGCCGACCCGTTCCATCCCCACGTCTCTTGCCCATCGGCCAGCAAGGTCAAGCCTCTTGCAGCATCGAATGCCAAGGCACCTGGCTGGTGATCCAACTGATGATCGGCAGCCGGCAGAGGCGATGGCACACTCTGGCTCGGCCTTCTGGACCATCCTTGCGTCGAGTACTCCCAAGTCGTCCCACTGCCTCGCTCCACCAGCACGAGGACGTTGCGCAACGTATCGAAAGCGACGGGCCCGACCTTCGGGTGTTCGATCTGCACCCAGCCCTGCGCAGGAAGCGTCGCGATCGCGGTCCACGACAACAGGACGGTCGCGGCATGGCACACGGTGAGAGCCAGCGAACCCTCTCGAATCGACGATGAGTGCATCGCCGGAAAGACTAGCCGTTTCGCCTGAGGCCTGTGGAACCGTCCAGCATTCAGCGAATGCCGGGCTGCGACGCCTCCAAATGCGGCGGGGCATGCGGCCAAGGCAAGCCAGCAGGCAACATCCGAGTCTCGATCGACCCGGATGACAAACTCGGAGCCGGCGACGTGTCGGACCTAGTTCAGATCGTCACCCGGCGGCGACAACTCGGCGATGACCTGCCGCAGCTCGCTGACGATCTCCTCGATCACGTCCTGCTCGGTGTCGGGGGAAGCATCCAGGGATGCCGCGGCATCCGCGCCGGCTTCGACACGACCCTGCGCCGCAACGCTGCGGACCCGTCGTTACGCGTGCGGCTGATGCGGCACAAGTCGACCGACCTTGGCCTTGCCACCCCAACAAGGTCGAGACCGACGAACTGCGACGTGAACTCGAACGTTTGCCGGTCGCTTCGACACTACGCATAGCGGCAGGTGCCGAGTACGTGGCAGTACCAGTGACAGTACGGCCCAGGCCGCTCGGGGCCGGAGCGCGACGAAGGGGGCGAGATGATAGGCCCTGCAGGACTCGAAGTCGCAGCCGTAGGTTGTGCCAGGTCGTGCCACGTTGTGCCAGGATGTGTCTAGGTGTGCCACGTGACCGAGCTTGTGGCGGCTCGGCGGGGTCGCGGTTGTGCCAGGTCGTGCCAGGATGTGTCAGGTTGTGACCAAGGCAGTTGCACACTGCATTGCACACTCGGCGGCGGGAGGGTGCGCCGAGGCCGGGGAACGGTGCCGGCGAGTTCGCTCGAAGTGCTCGAGGATCGCCTTGAGGTTCGGGCCGGCACGAGCGGACATGTCGGGCGCCGGGACGTCCCGGCCTTCCGTTCCCCAACCCAAGGACCACGACCATGACCGCGATCGACCCCATCCCCGAACCGACGACGACCCAGCCCTGGAACGACCTCTTCGACGAACTGAAGACCCGCTACCCGAAGGTCCGCGAACCGATCCTCGCCGCGCTGGCCGCCCTGATGCAGAACCCCGACATCGACGCCGAGCGCGCCAAGGCGGTGGCCGCCGCGAACGGTATCCGGATCACCGCCGCCAGCATCGCGGCGGCCCAGCGGCTCCTCTCGCGGCAGGACGCACCGACGGAGATCGCCCCGCCCAAGGACAAGCCGGCCAAGCCAGCCGCGAAGGCGCGTCCTGGGCGGCCCGCAAGGCGGCCTGAGGCCAACCTGGACGTCGAGGCACTGATCCGGGCGACCGCCGAACGCATCCAGAACCAGGGCAACGTGGAGGCCGATCGGTTGCGTGACGGGATCCGCAAGGCCATCGGTGCGTTGCGGGCGGTAATGAGTTCCTGACCGCCGGCTCACGACTCTTATGCACTGCAGTCGCACGAGTTGACCGCGTGCACACCGTGATGTCGTCGGCGAGCGGCGATCCGCGGCCGACGACGGTCCGAGGAGGATCTGGCCGCGTGGGACGAGGAGTGCGCGGCGGGCTCGGGCCGGTCGCCTCCGCCACCGCTGGCCACGCTCGCCGATGGACGCCGGCCCAGCTTGGACCCGACGAAGCGACTGCCGGCCCGCGCGCACGCTGCACTGTCTCCTCGGGCTTCAAGGCGTTGACCATCCGTGCGTTGCAGCCTCACGCCAACGCGCAATTGTAGTCTGCGACCCCCTTCACTGCTGGACGGCCTTCAGGCGTTCCCCGAAGGCTTCGGCGTCCCCGACCTTCCTACCTGAACGCCCCCCCGTTGACAGTGCAGGTATTCTTGCTAGGACTAGGCGTCATGCTGGGCCGTCCAGCCTCCCACACCAGAAAGAAGGATGCGAATGAGTATTCGAATGCGATGGGGCCTTGCTGCGCTCTTGACAATCGTTCTCCTCGGCTGGGCTTTCGGTCGCTCCGAGGCTCCGCATGCCGGCAAGGCCAACAATGCGGCAACGAAATCGGAGACCGCGGGCGCTGGCTCGGAAGTCGCCTCCCAAGCGCCCCCCGTGGACGCGGCTTTCGATGGCCAGCTGATCTCAAGAAGTCATCCTGAGCAAGCTGATGCTCTACTTGGCGACGGCCTCACGACTGACAAGTCAGGCAGCGAATTCAAGCTTCATCGCGACTTGGCGGGAGTTGCGAAGCTCTTTGCCGTTGCTCCGACCTCAATATCAAGCGACCTACTTCTTCGGCACCCAACGTTGAATCCCCTTAGACGCCAGATGTCGGAAGCAGATCGCGCATCACTCGACGCTGTAATCAAAAAGAGTCTGGAGGCATGGGAGGCAGTCGAGCGGAAGCGCATGCTGGACCAGCATGATGGCCTCATCGCGCTCGACCAGAGCGGGGGATTGGTGGAGCTGACCGCCGATCACGCTGATCCCGAAATCAAGAAGAAGGTTGAGCAAACATCCGAGGCGGCAGTCAAGGCGATCATCAAGCGCTTTGCTCGCGAAGGGCAAACCATAGGCCATGACGATGCTGTGGCGCTACTCAAGCAGGGTGCGCTGACCAAATACGCAAAGCAGATCATTCCAGGTGCGAGCGCATTCCTCCAGCGCGACGGCAAGATTTTTGTCGCCACCACAGAGCAGCTTCGGCCGATTCGATCCAGCAAGGAGGAGGCCGATTACATGAAGACGCTATTCCTGCAGGACACCCTCATTTGGTTCCTTTCCCATGGACTAACGACGGAGGACGCGGCAACCAAAGAGCTCATTGAGCTCAATCGTCTACTGGGTTTCTGACTCGCCCCACTCGCTGTTCATGTAATAGCTCTCACTTACTTCTCTACGTTATCACCCAAGGAGGACTCCCATGATCAAGCTTGCATGTTTGACTGCAGTCATTTCAATTGCGGTCGCGGCCAACTGGCTTCAGCCGCCCCAAACGCTCGACGCGAATCTATGCGTCACGTGGGGGTGCGATGGCTATCTTCAGAAGTGGGCACTCGTAGGAACAATCTCGGGCGACCTCGCGGATCACTCTTCGGACGGGCAGTGTGCATGCGACTACCCTGAGTGCTATCTCGTATCGCATTGCGCGGTCGGCGCATCCCTCGTCTTCGACGCTGGATTCGGGAATGTTCTTTGTTGCGATGGGGTGAACTATACCCGCACGAATGTTCAGATGATATCCAATATATGGTGCGGGGAGTCGAAGCCCACGAAGCTATTCACGGTGCACGTTGGCGACTGCGGAGGCGCTGAACTCGGCACGATGGTTGCTAACGTGGGCTGCTTTTCGTGCGATGACTGGCATTCGGATTGCCCATAGGGTTCGCCGGCTTGCCCTTGAACCAGTGAACTCGCACCCTTTGAGAAGTGAGCATCCTTAAAACGCCTCACCCCAGATGATTCATGGCGATGGCCGAGTGGCATCGCCATGAATCATCTGGGCTGAAGGTCTCTCGCCAAGCCCGCTCGAGAAGTCGCCGAGCACGATCTGGTCGAGACCGAGGACGAGATCGTCGAATCGGTCGAGAAGTGTATGCGCGAGCGCGCGAGCTGCTGGCCGCAGCGGATTGGCAGCAGCCCCGAGCTTCGCTCAACTGAGCACCGGAGGCTGCGCGAATCCTGCGTGCGCCAGCATCGCATCGGTCAGTCGGCCGGCTCGCTCATCCCAGCAACGACTTCAGGAATCCGATGAAGCCAGACTTCGCGCTGCTGGCAGCGCTGACACTCTGCGCGGCGCGTCGCCGATCCTCTTCGCGATGGTGCCGGCGATGCGCAGCGCGGCTGGGGAAGACCTCGAGGTTGTCCGGCGAGTAGTTCCGCGTGTCACGGTCCTTGTGATGGACCTCCTCTCCGGGGCGGAGCCTTCTCCCGAGCATCTTGGCGGCAACATGGCGATGCACGAGGAGGCCGCTCTTGAAGCGAGGGTAGAAGCTCTTCTTCCTTGCCATGGTGGTCCTCGGGCGCGGGGCGCGCGTCGCGATCCGGTTCTGATCGCGGCTGCAGCGTCGCGTGAATGACGCTCGTTGCGACCAGACAGTCACATTCGCCAGGAAATGCGCGGGGTTAGATGGTGCGCCACCCGTGACGGCTTGGCCAAACGCCGCATGTCATTGATTGCGGCTCTGGAAGTCGGATAATTCCACCATGGCATCCAGTAAGCCCCAGTCCCCCGCGATGGGGTTCCTCGTTTCGGCCCTCAAGGCCAACCCCAAGGCCGTCTACGCCGACCTCAAGGCCAAGGCCGACGAGAAGAAGCTGAAGGTCTTCCCGATCATGTACGGCCGCGCGCAGGCGATGCTCGGCATCGTGAAGTCGGCCAAGCGCGGCACCGGCAAGGCGGCGAAGGCCACGGCTGCGAAGGCGAGAGCGAAGCCCGCGGCCAAGGCGAGCAGTGCAGCGAAGGGCGGGTCGAAGTCCGACCGCATCCGCGAACTGCTCAAGACCGACATGTCGCCCGCAGCCATCGCGAAGAAGGTCGGGGCGACGCCGGCGCTCGTCTACACGATCCGTTCGAAGGCGGGCAAGGGCGGCGGCGCCAAGCGCGGTCCCGGTCGGCCGCGCAAGACTGCAGCGCCCGCGAGCTTCGACGGCCTCGCGGGGCTCGTCGCCACGGTGAGGGGGGCCGAGCAGGAGCGGGTGAAGATGCGGGCGGCGCTGGAGAAGATCCAGGCGGTGTTGGCCAGCGCGCTCGGGTAGACCCAACCACACTTCGACGCCGAGAGATTGCCCGGCGCAAGCCCACCTTCACTCCGGATTTCGGTCCCGAGATTTCCGATTGTGGCAGTTCGCCGCTGCGGCCCTGCTTCTCAGCAGAGCAGGAACGAGCGAAGCGCAGGTCACTCGGGCAGATCCTGACACGATCCCCTCGGCGCGCTACGTTCAATCACCCCGCACCCACTGCCCCTGGAACGGGACCCGGAGAGCACCATGCCCGCAGTGCCGAAGAAGGTTGAAGAACGCATCAAGTCCGCCCTCAAGCAGTTCGCACCAGTACTGCAGGCCCAGCGCGACCGCGATGTCTCCGAAGCCGACACAGTCACGCTGGTGAAGGACCTGATGTCCTCGATGCTCGGTTTCGACAAGTACGCCGAGCTCACCAGCGAGCACGCCATCCGTGGCACCTACTGCGATCTCGCAGTCAAGCTCGAGAGCAAGCTGCGGCTGCTGCTCGAAGTGAAGGCCATCGGGATCCAACTCAACGATCGCCACGTCAAGCAAGCGGTCGACTACGCAGCCAACCAAGGTGTCGACTGGGTCGTGCTCACCAACGCTGTTCAGTGGCGCTTGTACCGAATCGTCTTCGCCAAGCCGATCGATGCGAAGCTCGCCTGCGAGTTCGACCTTCTTGCCATCAACACCCGTTCTGCTGCGGACATCGAGAAGCTCTACTTGCTGACTCGCGAGGGCTTCCTGCGGAGTGCTCTTCAGGAGTTCACGGAGCGCCAGGCTGCGACCAGCCGGTTCCTAGTCGCGAGCCTCCTCGTCAACGATGAGGATGTCCTGGGCGCGATTCGCCGCGAGCTCCGCAAAGTGACCGACATGCTCGTCGACACGGAGGTCATCAAGCAGGTGCTCCGCCAAGAAGTCATCAAGCGCGAAGCGTTCGAGGGCGCCGAGGCAGCCGAGGCCGAACGGCTCGTGACGCGCGCTCGTAAGGCGACGAAGGCACCGCGCGGGCCCAAGTCAGGTGACAGCGAAGTGCGGGTTGCGGCGCCCGTCGGGCCATCCGAGCCCACGGCGTAGGCCTCGTGGTCAATTGCAACGGGGCTGCCACATCCAGGCCGGCGTGCGGGGCACGGAGCAGGCACGGACACGGCTGCCGGCGACGATCGAAGAGCTCCAGGCGGTGCTGGCGAGCGCGTTGGCGTAGCTCGCCGGGGTATACGGAGTAAGGCGCAAGAGGCCCCGCACGAGGGGGCCGCATTACCTCAAGCATCCGCCCCATTATCACCCATCAGCAAGAGCGCTCGGAAAGGGGAGGCCCCAAGAGAAGTCCTTCGGTCACGACGGACCGCCACTGACGGCCTGGCCCCCATGGAAAAGTTCCGGGGCGACCTCCCGTAACCTGATGGAGCTATAGCCCCTTGACTTGCGACAGCCCAATGGCGATACTCGGGACCAGTCTTTGGGTCGGGATGATGATCATGTCGCCACCCGGCCAACAGCACCCCGTGCCGGGGTTGTCCGCTTGGACGTAAAGACTTGACTCTCCTTCTTCCCCTTTTCCCGAAGTTCCCCCCGGCACCTTATCCTTGTCGCGGCAGGCTGAGGCGGCTCAGCCCACTCGACAGCCTCTGGGCATCCGAATCGCAACTCAGATTCCGGCGGGGGTCACCGGCGCAATCTTGTCCGGACTAGGCCCGTCCTCGTCCTCAACCGTTATCGAGGTCGCGTCCGACGGCACCGTCACGGTTGCGCATGGCGCCTTCTTTGAAACGGGGCAGGACGTTGCTACGCCGCTAGGCGAGAAGGTCACTCGCAGAGTCGTCGACTCAACGCCCGATCCGTCAAAGTCGTAGCAGATCGTCACCTGGCTTCCCTGCTTGGGCGGATCTGGGTCTAGGGTTATTCGCTGTGTGGTCGTCATCCCGGGGACATTAGCGCCGCCGCACGATGACGCTAGTCCTTATCCAGCGCCGCTTTGATAAACCCCAGGTTGGCCTCGTGCCTCCCAACATCGACCCCGTGATGCCGTAAGTCCTTCAGGCTGGCGATCCCCTGAATACTGATATTCCGCAAGTAGTCACTTGCATACCCGGATTCCCCGCCTCCACGCATTGCGACGGATCGAATTGCTTCGACCGCACGCTCCACATGTTGGTAGGTCGACCCGAGGCCGATCTCCACCTCCCACTGGCGCACGGAGGTTCTCTCCAGGATTCCTATTGCCTGCTGAAGCGAGATCGCCTTCGAGCCCTTTCCCGTCCAAGGCCCCCAGTAGTCTCCCGCAGCCGTGCAGACAAAGCAGAGCAGAATCAACCAACCAGCCAGAGTGGCCCGCCGACCCCACCGCCAACGCCCGCCATTCATTATCCGCCGGTAGTCACCAAGCGATATTTCTCCAAGTCCAGGATTCATAGCTTCTCGCCTCCGAGTTTGGACCACAGGTCACGCATTCTAGCCTCTACTGCGCCCACGACTGAGCGGCGCATCAGGAATCCGTGTGGGTAGCTGAGGCATGTTCGGGGTAGAGGTCGAGGCCACCGAGGTGGAACAGGATCGCGTTGCGGAATCGCTCGCGATTGCGGAATCCGCAGGCGGTGCGCTTCACCCGCTGCACTTTGGCATTCACCGACTCGCTGCCAGCGTTGGTCGTCCGCAACGCCATCGCGTTGACGATTCCCCAGAGGTGCTTGCGAATCATGCGGGCGACCTTCTTGACGGGCTCGAGCCGCGAGCGCATGGCCTTGCTGAGCCACGCGGTCCATTCCTTGAGGGCGCGCCCGCGCTGCACGAGGCGCCAGATGCACATGGCGGTCTCCTTGAGCGCCCACGCGCGGCTGGTCTTCAGGTTCATCTGATGCAGAGCGTTCAGCGCCCCAGTGCCGGCCGCATCGAGGTTGTCAGGATTGGTCAGCCACAGGAAGCGCGAGCCCTTCAGCGAGTCGTTCCCGAGTTCGCTCAGCGTCTTGTGCTCGCGGCGTCGCACGCGGTCCACGGCCTCACCGAGATGGCCGGCGACGTGGAACTTGTCGAAGGCGATCTTGCGGTCGGCATCGGGGACGTGCTCGGACGCCGAGCTGATGAAGGGGCCCCACATGTCCATGGCGACGACTTGGATCGCATCGAGTTGCTCCACCGTGAGGGACCGGAAGAACACATCGAGGCTCTCGCGCTTGCGATCGTCGGCGACGTGCAGCACCACGCTGCCGTCGAGATCGGTGACGATCGTCACGTACTCGTGGCGGCGCTGAAACGACGTCTCGTCGACTCCCAAGCGACTCACGTCGACAGTCGTGCGGCGCAGGAGTCCTCTGGCCACGGCTCGCGCCATGATGCCATCGACCTGGTCCCAGCTCAGCCGCAGCTGCTGGGCGACTGCCTTGATCGATGCGAGCGATCGCAGCCAATCGATCACGACCGCCTCCATCAACGCCGTGAAGCCCGAGCCCGGCTCGGCCCACGGCACTCGGACCTGCTTCACGCCGTGCTCGGCGCAGTTCACACGGGCCACGTCAGCGACCAGGATCGTCTTGAACTGACACGTGTCCAGATGGCGCCAGCTTCGCTCTCGAGTGTCGTAACCTGGGCACGCCTTGCCGCACTCGGGGCACGACATCGGTGCGCCAGACTTGGCTGCGACCGTCACGCGCACCTCGCCGCCAGCGACGTCCAGCTTGACGTCACGCACTTCCCAGGGATCGACGAGCCCGAGGATGCGGGCGTACAGGTCGCGGTCTTGCATCCCGACAACCTACTCCGCGTCCACACGCGAGGCCCGTCGTCGCCGCCCCGGAGTTCCGTCGCCATCGGCGTCGGCCACACCCAAGTGGCGCAGCGAATGGCCGACGACGATGGCGACGGAACGGAGGGGTGGCGTGCCGCCCCAGGCAGTTCCCGAGTCAGAGGCAGAGGTCCGCTACCCACACGATTCCCCGAAGACCCGACTGAGCTAGCTACGATGGCTGGACTTACTGGAACAACTGATGCGTAGCAAAAGCCTGGCCCGCGGATCAGATGTCGAGGGACGTCCCTGATTCGCGCACCCGAAGCAACCAACCGCTCTAGCACTTGCAGGGCATCCTCATCAATGAGAACCGCACCCGGAGTGATGCACTGGCGCAGGGGGCTCCTGCCGGTGATCCAGTCGACCGAGACCCCGTAAAGCTCCGCCATCTTGGCTACCTTCTCAACCCCCGGATCCCCGTGACCGTTTTCCCAGCGGGTCAGCGACCGGGTCGGGTAGTTGAGGCGTTCTCGCACACACTCTTGAGTCATTCCAGCCGTCTCGCGCGCGTCCTTCAAACGCTTTCCAAGCTCAACTAACCAGGGCGAACACTCGTCTAGCGCTTCTGCTTCTAGGTCCATCTTCGTCTTGGGGACATCGTGTTTCCCCTTTCTATCTCAGCAGCACGCCGGATGTGGCCAGTTGCTTGGCGCAACCGTCCCGACCTCGCCACTTCTGGCTACCTCCGACTCGATTGAGGAGCCAGAAGTGGCCGATCCCATCCTGCAACCCCTAGGAATGGAGACTCCAGCTCCTTCATGATCGGGTCTCGTGCTGGCGGCCAAATGTCGCCACTTGAGACTTCGCAAAGGGGAAGAGGGGGAGTCCCTCCACATGAGGCGACACATGGCTGCAGGGAAGAGGAGCGTCAGGTATCCCCAGAGTGTAGGTCAGGCGATTGCAGAGAGGGTGCTCCGAGCACGGCTAAAAGCGTCGGCCCGCCGGAAGAAGGCGCTGGCAGCCCTGCCAAGGCCCAAGGGAATAACGAAGGCCCCTGCCACCGCTGGCATCCTCATCGCCGAGGGAGACTCCTGGTTCGACTATCCGCTACACGATGTCCTCAAAGAACTTGAGGATGGGTACGGGTTCGACATCGAGTCCGTCGCCCACAAGGGTGACACAGTTGAGGACATGGCCTACGGCGATGGTCAACTCGAGGGGTTCGCTCGACTGGTGGAGAAGGCCCTTCGTCGAGGGGTAGTGCCGCGTGCCATCCTGCTTTCGGGCGGCGGAAACGACATCGCCGGTGACGAGTTCGCAATCCTGCTGAACCACGCCACTTCGAGCATCGCAGGTCTCAACGATTCGATCGTCACCGGGGTCATCGATGAACGCCTCCGGAACGCATACGTGACGATCCTCGACGCGATCTCCGAGATCTGCCGGAAGATGATGGCGCGGACCATCCCCATCATCCTTCATGGATACGACTACCCGGTTCCGGATGGCCGAGGGTTCCTAGGCGGATGGGGTCCACTGCCGGGTCCTTGGCTCGAGCCTGGCTTCCGGCGCAAGGGTTTCGCGGCGATGGCCGCTCGCAAACCGATCATGTTGGACCTCATCGACAGGTTCAACACGATGGTGCAGGGCGTCGCTAGGGAGTCACGGTTCAAACACGTTCGCTACCTCAACCTGAGGAAGACGCTCTCGACCGGCTCGGACTACCGGGAATGGTGGGGCAACGAGTTGCATCCAACCGGAATGGGATTCAAGGCAGTGGCTGCGAAGTTCGCGGCCGTCATCTGAGGAGAAGACATGGAAGACAAGGTGATAGTGACTAATCGCAGCGCGTTGACGAAGAAGTACGGCTCGGCTGGAGTCACGAAGATCAGCTCGGCTCTGTCCGCCCTCGTGAAGGCCGACAAGAAGCGCGGCATCGAGACCAGCGTCGTGTACCTGGACGACGCAAAGGCCATGAAGAAGCTGAAAGCGAAGGCCGTCTCGCAGACGACTTCAGCCCGGGCCTTCAAAGAGGCCATCGACGGCGTCTTCAAGGCGAAGCGACCCGACTACCTCATGATCTTGGGGGCTCCGGACGTGGTTCCTCACCAGGATCTGGACAATCCGGTCTACTCCCCGAATGACGATGACGACAAGACCGCCTGGGGCGATCTACCGTACGCCTGTGATGCAGCCTACTCGCGTGATCCGGCGAAGTTCTCGGGGCCGACAAGGGTGGTTTCCCGGCTGCCCGACCTTACCGGCGCTACCAATCCCGCACACCTGTTGGGTCTACTTCGGACTGCGACATCCTGGCGCAAGCGTCCAGCAGATGACTACAAGCCCTACTTCGGTCTGTCGGCAGACGTTTGGAAGGGATCCACGGGAATGAGCCTCGAGGCCGTCTTCGGGGATCACAGCAAACTGCTACTGGCCCCTCCCCAAGGCCCGAAGTACCCCAAGGGCGAACTTTGCGCCCGCATTCACTTCATCAACTGTCACGGTGCTCAGGTGAAGCCAGAGTTCTACGGCCAGAAAGGGAGCAAGTACCCCGTCTCCCTGACCACCGCCGCAATCGGAGGTGCCATCACGGAGGGATCTGTGGCCGCCGTCGAGTGCTGCTACGGTGCCGAGTTGTACGACTCCGTGACCCTGGCGATGGACATGCCCATCTGCCAGAGCTATCTGGCGCAGGGAGCCTACGCCTACTTCGGCAGCACTACGATCGCCTACGGGCCACCCGACGACAACAGCGCCGCAGACCTCATCTGCCAGTACTTCCTGCTCAGCCTCCTGGATGGAGCCTCCGTCGGAAGGGCGACATTGATGGCCCGGCAGCAGTTCGTGGAGCACGCCGCCCAGTTGGATCCGATCGACCTCAAGACCCTAGCCCAGTTCTGTGCGTACGGCGATCCAAGTGTCCATCCCATCCTCCCGGCCGAGACCACCGGTGTGCCCAAGGGCATGGAGATGGCGAGCGCCGAGCGGTTCTTCCGCAGCGAACGTCGCGCCAAGATGAAGCAGGTCGGCGAGTTCCTCCAGCAGACCAAGCCGACGGCATCGAAGCGGGTGCCGGGCGGAAGACTATCAGCGACGACGAAGAGGGCGCTCTCGAACATCGCCAGGCTTGGAGGCTTGCGGCCGAACGAGAAGTTCCATGTCTACAAAGTGAAGGGCATCAAGACGGCCAAGGAGACATCCGCCAAGGTTGCCACGGCACCCTCGCGCTACCACCTTGCGATTGGCCACAGCGGAGACAGGAAGAAGGCACATCGGTTCACCCTGGTGTGCGTCCTGGCAAAGGAATCCGGAGGTAGAATCGTGGGCTACCGGATCTACCACCGTCGCTGAGCTTTCCTTGGATTCTACGAGACCAGAGCGAGTAACCGAACTTCGAGGAACGGTCGTTCAAGGAGGCTACGCGGTCGGAAGCAAGAGCGAGCGAACCGCAGTCTTCCTAGTCTCGGACCGTGGCCGCTTGCTTCTCCGACGCAAGTCGGGTCCGGCCTTTGGAGATAGTGGCCTAGATCGATACGTCGGCCGCACCGTGGCCTGCGACGGTTTCGTTGTCGGTCAGACCCTTCTTGCCGAGCAGATTCGCGAGATCGGTCCGCCAACCACATGATGAGACCGCTGGTTGCTGCGCGGCCCTGGACCGCGCGCGTTGACCCGGCGACGCACGCGTCTCTGCCAGACAGCAAGGCAATCCACCGTTTCCCCGAGACGAACTACGGCAACGTCGAAGGCGTCACAGTGGCTGGACGAGGAGACGGTGGTCGCTGTGTCCGACAAGAGGAAGGGCCACCAACCGAATCCCAATGCCCACAAGGACCAGTCGATCCACGTCTTCCGCATCCGACCCTAGCCGGCAGGACGAACGCGCGAGAGAGCCCGGGGAGAGCGACGAGAACATCGCGACGCCGCACCTTGACCGCAAGCTGCAAAGGTGGTCACCTTCTTCCTTGCGGGAGGCTTTGCTACGGGTCGAGCAGACACGGAAGGAGTTCGCTGATGCGCTGCGTCCAGTCGGGAATCGTCTTGTTGTTCGCGATCTCAGCATCCGCGCAGGAGATCACAGTGGCCGGCTACAACCTCGAATCAGGCGGTTCGACCATCGCCAAGATCAAGGAGCGGGTCGGGCAAGTCGACGGGGTGGACGTCTGGGGCTTCTGTGAAGTCCTCAGCGAGTGGGGAAACGACCTCAAGGCAGCCGCGGCCGACGGCGAGCACGCGACGTTCAACATCGTCATGGGGAACACTGGCGGCGCCGACCGCCTCGCAATCGTCTACGACGACGGCCGGTTCGACCTCGTCAGCTCCGATGAGCTGCACGACATCAACTTCCCCAACACGACGGGAGGCTTCCGGGTGCGGTCACCGCTGGTTGCGCGACTGAAGGAGACTGCGACTGGCCGTGAGTTCGACTTCATGGTAAACCACCTCTACCGCAGCGACAGCGCCAAGCGGCGGGAGCAGGGCAAGAGGCTCCACGACTGGGCCGCCGTGCAGCCGGTGCCGGTCATTGCCGTGGGCGACTACAACTTCGACTGGGATCTGCCCATGTCGTCCGGCGAGACGCACCACGACGCGGGCTACGACGAGATGGTGCGCGACGGCGTGTGGCTCTGGGTGCGCCCCTCGAATCCGATGCCCACGCAGTTCTCCAGTCACGAGAGCATCCTCGACTTCGTCTTTCTGTCTGGCCCCGCGCGGTCCTGGCAGGCGCAGTCCTCGATCATCGTGGTTCCGGGCGACTTCCCGGATGACAACACCTCGCCAGACCACCGCCCGGTGCGGGCAACCCTGAACCCGGGGGCCGCAGCGGCACCTGGTCTCACCGCGCAGCAGGTGGACTCGCTGAAGGTGCAGCTGCGCGAGACCATCGCCGGGCTCGAAGCCCGCCTTGCGGAGCTCAGGGCCCTGCTAGCCTCACTCGGAGGATGACCGTGACCGAGACCATGCAGCTCGTCGTCGGCTGGACCATCGTCGGCGCCTTCGTGTTCACAGTCACCATGACTTGCGGGTCGATGGTGGGCTGGGTCCGCTTCGCGGATCGCAATCAGCAACGGAAACTGTTCTCCGCGGTGATCGTCGAGATCGTCCTCGCCGTCGGCACGTCGGCGACCAACGTTGCCCGATTCGACCCATCGGCAGTTCGCAACGATCTCCTCGACAAGGGAAACAACAAGGCCATTCTCGACTTGCTCGACGACGGAACCAAGGCTCAGCCCGGTAGCCAGCCCAAACTCACCAAAGGAGCAGGCCGCATCGTTGGTCGAGATGTTGAAGATCACGGACAGCCCCGCCCTCGACCAAGTGCGCCGGGACCTCAAGCAGAGGATCGCCGCCCTGCCGGATGGCAAACTAACCATCGAGGCAGCCAGCAAGTTGCAGCCGCTGCTCCAGCGCTCAGCGGTTCGCGACCTCCGGATTAGGTAGTGCCTGTCGACGTCGCGCACATGACCACCAACAACACCCCTGGGTCTGGGAATCCACCTGCGACTGAGTCGTGGCTTGACTACACGCGCTGGTCTGGAGGCGCGGCGATCATCCTCACCTTTGGTGCCGTCTGGCGTGTCGCTGCGACCGGGATCCCCGACCGAGAGGCCCTCTACTTCATCCTTGCGGCGATGGCCGTGCTGCTTGGGAACGTGGTCAAGCGACTGAAGTTCGGAGACCTCGAACTGGAGTTCGACCGCCTCAAGCAGGAGGTCCAGACCAAGATCGGCAAGATCGAGGAGGGGGAGTTCGAGCACCTGCCGATACCCACCGAACCCTTCGAGAAAACCGTGCAGAAACTGGTTGGCGGCATCTACTCAAAGAAGCTGGCCTGGGACGACGACCCCGTCGCGCAACTGAGGGACACGGCGGACAAGGCGGTCAGCCTCCGCGCCAAGGTCTCTCCGTCCCTGAAGTACCCCAATCGATACTTCCGAGTGGATGCGCAGGTAGAGGGAGGAGAAAGGATCGCCGGCAACGACAACGAAGTCGCGTTCCTCCTGCACCACACCTTCCCCGAGTCCATTCAGTACGTGCCGATCGACGGTACGAAGGCATCCATCACGATCCTCACTGTGGGAACCTTCACGCTCGGGGTCGCGCTCCCCGATGGCACCGTGCGCAAACTCGACCTCAACAATGCCGACCTCACCGCGCTCACGCACAATCAACGCAAGCGCTTCATGGAGAACTAGGCTGCGGCAAACGCCTCCCTACGCGTCGTATTTCCCGTAGCATGCGCAAACACGTCCCACCTGAAGTCAATGCCCTACGCAACCGACCACGTCCTGTGCATGAGATGCCGCCTTGAGACCCGGCATGTAGTTCGCGCTCAGCACGAGGAGAATCACCACACTTCAGATGCTGCCTGGCACTTTAGGTATCAAGTCCTTCAGTGCGCCGGGTGTGACTCCATTACGTATCGCACCGTCACTGGGGGATCCGAGTTCTGGAACCCGCACACCGAAGAAGAGAATCATGCAATCGACTTATACCCTCCGAGACATGTAAGCAGTCGTGCTCCGAAGGAGTTTTCGCGTCTCCCACCGTCCGTTGACCGCATCTACGCGGAAGTCCTATCTACCTACAATGCGCAGATTCCCATCCTCTGCGCTGGCGGAATCAGAGCGATTCTGGAAGGCATCTGTGCCGACAAGAAAGTGACCGGCGGCGAAGTCCCCAAGCAACCTGGCGGCGATCCCCTGCAGACGCGAACCTCCACGACCCTCGAGGGCAAGATCGCGGGATTGGCCCAGCAAGGCATACTTCATGGCGAGCATGCGGCCATTCTGCATAGCCTCAGGTTCTTGGGCAACGAAGCGCTCCATGAGCTTGCCGCACCAACCATTATTAGTCTTGATGCTGCAATCGACGTCATCGAGCATACGTTAGAACATGTGTATGAGCTGGCCGCGAAGGCGTCGCGAGCGCATAGGCCCAAATCCTGACGCCTTTGGGCCACGTGTCGGACCCAGATCGGTCCCATGCTCAAGGGAATGGGACTGTGAGTGCCTCTCCCGAGTGCCGTTGGCCCGCCCGCCACAGGCATTCCAAGATTGAACCAGTGCGGCAGCGCGGGGGGGTCTGCGGTAGTCTACGGTAGTCGCTGCGGCGCTCGTTGCGCTGACGGCTGGAGAGGATCACGATGCCGGCACCAACCCCCGACGAGATTCGGAAGTCACGGGAGCACGTCCACGACTTGGGCCTCCGTGAGCCCGCCCTCTGGACGGGCACCGGGTTCGAACTGCTTCGCGCAGCGCAGGTCCTGGTTGCTCGCACGTTGGCGCCAGAACCGGGGCGGGCTCCCGACGTCCGCATTCTCGGCCCGGGCCTCATGCTTCGCGGGTTCGGCGTCGAGAACCTGCTGAAGGCTCGACACCTGAAGCAGGGGGGTAACTTCAATCCCAAGAAGCCCGGGAACATCCCAGGATGTGGCTCTCACTCACTCGTCCAGATGACGAAAGCCGTGGCAATCCAGATCGACAGCCGCGAAGAGCAGGCCCTTCGGTCCCTTCAAGTGTGCGTTGAACACGCTGGCCGATACCCGATTGGTCGTTTTCCGGATCAGTCTATCGTGCACGTGCAGGACCATCGCGACGACAGGTCGGCGTGGTCGCGCGAATACGAGCGCGTCTTCGAAGGCTTCCTGTGGCGGCTCATCGGGCCCTTGTTCCCCCCGTTGGACTCCGTGCCGCAGAGCAACTCGAAGAACCCGCCCACATGGCGCGAGGCGATCACAGGGTGGATGCGAGACTGGGTATGCCAATAGCGATCATCGAGTTCGACACCGCCAAGGACCCCCAGGCGTCCGCGAAGTTCGTTAAGTGGCAGCAGGAGCAGAAGGCGAAACGGGAGCAAGAAGCTCGATTTCTCACGGACTTGCCGGCGGCGCCACAGCGTCAGCAGCGCGACGCGCTCGTGCTGAACGAGTTGGCCGCAGGCCGCTTCATGTTGCACCAGGCGACGTGCTCTCACCTGACGCACTCGGCGGCCCAAAACATGGCGAACGCGCGGAAGATCGCCATGCGCAGTGGCCCGAGCAGTGGGAGTACCTCGGCGACGCCGCGAGGGGTTCCGAGGTCGTCGATTGCCTGAGCTGCAAGCCGAGGCGCGAGCTACGCGAGGCGTTCGTCGCGTTCCGCAAGCAGTGCATCTGGCTGCGTCGATGCTTCAACACCTTCGAGCAGCTGTTCCACGACGCGGAGGCTAGGCGCGTGCTGCAAGAGGCTGCGGCGCACGTCTTCCACGACCTCAACCTCGTGCTGTTCGAGTATTGCCTTCTACAGGCGGCGAAGATCACCGACCCGGCTCGATCCTGGAGCAAGGCAGCGAAGGTGCACGTCGAGTCGCTGACGGTCCGCAACCTGGACGAACACCTAGGTAGCGAAGGCTTGATGAACCCCGCGATCGAGACGGCCTCCGCAGGCGTGATGCGCTACCGCGACTTCATCGTCGAGGCCCGCAACAAGGTCATCGCCCACATCGACAAGGGCGTAGCGATCGCGAACCAGTCGATCGGCGCGCACCCAGCGAACGAGGTCGAAGCCTTCCTTGAGCACCTGCAGAACTACAACGACGAGGTGGGGCGAGCCGTCGGCGAAGGTCCGCTGTGCTTCCGCACGCAGGCAGGTGATGGCGACGCCATCACGTTGCTGCATTGCCTTCGGGTGGCGCTCCACGTGAGGGAGAGCGGCAGTGAAGACTGGTGGACGTTCAACAAGCCGGCCGCGGAGTAGGGCAGGCAGGTCACCGGATGTGCGAGGAAGGCACTGTGCGGACCGCCGAGCCGTTGATTGCCGGGTCTATGGCGTTGCCCTCGCAAACCGATCTGCATCCTCGTTCATCGATCGGGAGCCGGTGCGGCGGATTCAGCGACGGACTTCTGCAAGGGTCTCGGCGAGGCTTGGCATGGTCGTCTCCTTCGATGCTCCGCAGCACCTTAGCGTTTGCCGACATTCACCTTCAACCCAGACACAAACGCTCCGCGTTCACCTCGGCGGGACGCCACCGCCGGTGGAGCAGAGCCACTCGACGACTGTCGGCCTGGGCGGCGCTCCCCCGCGCTTCCACCCCACGTTCTGGATGCCGTCGCCCTTCCATGCATTCGCCTGGACCGGCTGCGTCGACGAAAACGTCTTGTTGACGGCGTTGCGCCAATACCCGCGCCACCATGTGGTGCGGCCGTCGTTGTTCCCCCATGCGGCCTGCGCGCTCTTGGGACGTGGCATCACGTACTCCCAGCCCGCGTTCTTGATCTGCTTGGCGAGTCGTTCCTCGGCGGCACTCGCCTGCACACCACCTCGCAGCGCGACGCCGGAAAGTGGATCCTGGACCGGCGCTGCTACCGTTGACCGAGGAGCCGGCGTGGCCGGAACGACGGCAGGAGGCGGAGGTGCCCGCGGAGCAGCGATTTCGCCTCCAGGCCCCACCGCGGGAGCCGTCGCCCACAGTTCGGTGAAGATGCGCTGCTCGATCGACTCCTCCAGCGGGTCAGCGAGCTTCGTCAGGAAATCGAGACCGGTCACGGCCTCGATGATGTCCACGTTCGTCAAGTAGGGGCGTACGTCACCACTGCTCTTCGAGTGGCCCGCGTCGCCTTCCATGGGAACGAGGAAGGCGAGAACTTCGCAGCTGTTGCCATACTCCCGCGCCACGACTTTGAAGAAGGCATCGGGGATTGCAACCGGAACCTCACCTTCGTCACCGATCCACTTGCGCTGCTTGGCCTGCAGGAACACGGGGCCGGTCACGATCCAGACCGCGCCATGCGCGTCCGCCCATTCGCCGGTCAGGTCCTCGATGGCCTTCCAGATGCCGTTGTTCATCCCCTGCATCTGCGGGCAGGCGTTGAGAACGGTATGCGTTTCGATGTCGGCCAAGTCGCTGATTCGATGTGCATGTGACTTCATGCACATGTGCCCGCGCGAGTAACCTGATCCCTTGTAGGAGTCGTCGTCGGGCGCCACTCGCTGCTGGTGCAAGGCTTGGTCCGTCGCCCAACGAGACGGTCGTGCGGGTGCTTGCCCCAGCGCGGGCGGCGTTGCGCGCAGTTCGTAGGCGACCCACTCGGGCACGCCGAGGCACTCACCATCGTCGTTGCTGTCGAAGCTCAACGTGAATGCGGAGAAGCTCTTCACGATGTCGGCCGGCAGCGTACCGAAGCGGTCGTGGTCGTAACCGGAAGCAGCAGCAACGATGCTCGCGCGTACCGGGGAGGCTCCCGGCATCGGTGCTTCCACCTCGGCCGGAGTTGGTGCGGCAGCCAGCGACCGCGTCGCCGGCGCTGCCGTCAACGGCGTCGACGCGGGGCCAGTCGAACGAGGAACTGGGCCATCGGACTGTGCGCTGCACCCAACCAGCACCAACGCGAACAACCACCTCAGCGACGACCGAGAGGCGGGGGCCTTGTCTCCCGTCTGTTCCATGCGGAGATCGTGTCTTCGATCATGCGTTTCCGCAACCGGGTTCCCCAGCTCGGCCCAGGCCAGACGTCTCTCCTTGAAGCGTATCTACACGCGCACCTGCCGCTCTTGACCACCGCCCACAGCCATTACCGGGGCGAGGCAGCACGGCGCATCGCAGTTCCCGCCGAGTCGACGGCACGGCAGCTTGTCCATTATCCCCAGATCCTACTGAACTCCCGCCGGGCGAAGCTGAGGAAGGAGTTCGGACTCCGCGTGTGGCAGCAGGAGGTCCGATTCCGTACGCTTGGCACCCGGTCCAACCCCGGAAGGGCCCCGGAAGGGTGGCTTGGGGAGGGCCCAGTCACTGTCGCCGCCCACTTGCCAGAACCCATCCACCACCAGCTCTGAACCATGACCAACTTCGACCAAGTCCCCTTCGGTGCTGGTGACTTCGCTGACAACCCCGAACCTCGCTGCGCGTGCCTTCTGCTTCTCGACACGTCAGGGTCGATGCAGGGCGCTCCCATAACGGAACTCAACGCCGGCCTCGTCGCGTTCAAGGACGAGTTGATGGCCGATGCGATGGCCGCAAAGCGGGTCGAAATCGGCGTGGTCACCTTCGGGCCGGTAAACGTCGTCAGCGACTTCCAAACACCCGACATCTTCCAGCCGCCGCACTTGCAGGCGGGTGGCGACACCCCGATGGGAGGCGCAATCACGCAGGGTTTGGAGATGATCCGCCAGAGAAAGGAGATTTACCGGGCCAACGGCGTCTCGTACTACCGACCCTGGGTCTTCCTGGTCACCGACGGGGCGCCCACCGATACGTGGCAGCCAGCGGCTGCGGCCGTGCGCGAGGGTGAGCAGTCCAAGTCGCTGATGTTCTTCTCGGTTGGCGTCGAGGGCGCCGACTTCGAGAAACTCAAGCAAATCGCGGTACGGGAGCCGCTGAAGCTCAAGGGCCTGCGGTTCCGCGACCTGTTCGTCTGGCTCTCCAACTCGCTGGGCTCCGTATCTCGCTCGCAGCCGGGTGATGCAGTCCCGCTTCCGAATCCGGCCACGCCCGACGGTTGGGCTTCGACGGCATGATGGCTGGGTGGCGGGTCGCTGCCGCATCGGTAGTCGGCACGTCCCACGAGAGAACGGGAACAAACTGCCAGGATTCGCACGACTGCCGGATTGTCTCCGCGGCATCCCGGGGCGGGGTATTCGTTGCGGTCGCGGCCGACGGTGCGGGTTCTGCGGCGCGGTCAGAATTGGGCAGCCGCCTCTGTTGCCAAGCCGTTGCGTCGGCGGTCGAGCGGCACCTGACAACTGGCAACACCTTGGCGACTGTGACTCGGGAGCTTGCGGTCGAATGGTTGGGGGAGGCTCGGGCAGCAATCAGCGTGTTGGCGGAGAACGAGCAACGCCCAATCCGCGACTTCGCATGCACGCTACTTGCCGCCGTCGTCGGCGAAGATTGCGCCGTGTTCTTTCAGGTGGGCGACGGGGCAATCGTGGTTCCCTCGCAAGGTGAGCCGGGCGAGTGGTGCTGGATCTTCTGGCCGCAGAACGGCGAGTTTGCCAACACAACGCACTTCGTGACGGACGATGACGCGCCGGACAAGTTGGAGTTTGCAGCGGCCAGCCATGCGGTTGCTGAAGTCGTCATCTTCACCGATGGAATAGAGAACCTCGTGTTGAGGAGGAAGCAGCGCGATGTTCACGCGCCTTTCTTCAACGCGATGCTCCCGCCCATCAGGGCACTTCCTCATGCTGGGTGGGATGCAAGCCTATCCGATAAACTCGCTGCCTACCTTGCGTCGCCCGTGATCACCGACAAGACGGATGACGACAAGACGCTGATTATCGCGGCCAAATGCGAGGGGCTGCCGTGACTAATCGGGTAGTGCTGACCGACTCGCGCGGTGTCGCGTTTCGGTTGGGCGGTGTGATCGGACGGGGTGGTGAGGGCGCCGTCTTCGAGGTTGCTGGGTTGCCGGAGGTCGTCGCGAAGGTCTATCACAAGCCGCTCTCGCCTGAGAAGGCTCAGAAGGTAGAGGCAATGTCCGGCGCCGTTAGCGATGGGCTGCTCAAGTTCGCAGCATGGCCGACGGCCCTCTTGAGGACCGCGCAAGGTACGCCGGTGGGCGTTGCCATGCCCCGCGTAGTCGGGCACCACGACATACACTTGCTATACAGTCCAAAGAGTCGCAAGAGCCACTTCCCGGAGGCCAGCTTTCGGTTCCTCATCCAAGCTGCGGCGAATGTGAGCAGAGCGTTCGCTGCGCTGCATGCAGGACACTGCGTCGTGGGGGACGTTAATCACGGTAGTGTCCTAGTCTCGCGTCAGGCAACTGTGAAGTTCGTAGACTGCGACTCATTCCAGTACTTTGCGGGAGGAAGCCACTACCTATGCACCGTGGGCACTCCGACCTTCACGCCACCTGAGCTTCAGGGGAAAGCGTTTGCCGGAGTCGTTCGCACAACCAACCATGACTGCTTCGGCCTAGCGGTTATGGTATTTCACCTGCTGTTCATGGGGAGGCACCCGTTTTCAGGGCGGTACCGCCGCCAAGCAGAGATGTCAATCGAGACGGCTATCGCGGAGTATCGGTTTGCGTACTCGCGGGACAGGACCATTACCGGCATGGACCCGCCGCCCGGGGCACCAGGACTCGATTGCGTCCCCCCGGCCCTGGCCTCGATGTTCGAGGCCGCATTCGCTCGCCCTGTCCGACCCGATGTTGCGCGACCAGCGGCGATTGACTGGGTTCGAGAACTCGATGGGTTCACTCGACAGGTCATCCAGTGCAACCGGAACGCATCCCATTGGCACTTTCGTGGATTGAGCGAATGCCCGTGGTGCACGATTGAGAAGGATACGGGAGCCGTACTCTTCTACTTCATTGTTCCCGCACAAGGACTTGCCGCTCCGGGTACTGACGTCACCTCACTGTGGGAGAGAATGCAGGCCATTGCGGCGCCGAGCCCCATGCCTGCCTTGCCCACCGAAGGTAGTGTGACGGCTATGCCAGCTTCGGGCATCCCAAAGAAGCCGCCACCGGGTTGGGCGGCGGCAAGCCAGCAGGCCGCGGGGTGGATTGTTGCCATCGGCACGATTGTGGCCGTGGCCGCATTCGGGACCGCTGCCATCGTGATTGGGTTCATTGCATGGGGGATTGTAGCTGCCCTTGCTCGCGAGGGCGAAGAGCATCGCGCGCATCGCAACGTTGTGGCCGGGCTGGAGGCTGCTGTCAGGCTGGCTGAATCCCGTTGGCGCCAAGTGAGGGAGCGTTGGAAGGATGGGCCAAGCTTCGGTGCCTTCTTCAGCCTGAAGTCCGACCTCGCGCGGGCCAGGAGCGAAGTGCTGATAATCCCGAGCCAGCGTCAGGAACGCTTGCAGCAGTTGCACCGGAACCGAGAGCTGGCGCAGATGCATGAGTATTTGGAGCGGTTCACGATCGAGCGCGCCACGATCCGGGGCTTTGGCCCTGGCCGCAAGGCGGCACTGGCGAGCTACGGAATCGAGACAGCCGCTGACTTGAACGCTCAAGCGATCATGAACGTCCCCGGCTTCGGCCCTGCACTGGCGAGCGACCTACTGGCATGGCGGCGGTCGGTCGAAGGTGGGTTTCGGTTCGATTCTTCGCGGGGCGTGGACCCGCGCGAAGTAGCGACGATGGACCGCGAGCTTGCGGAGCGACGACGGCAACTGGAGTCTGAACTTGCCCGGGGGCTGATGTCCCTTCAGCAGTTGCGGGCTCAGGCACTCGACGAGCGTGCAGCCAAGCAGCGCGAGGCCACCGACGTGCTTCTCCAACTCGCCCAGGCCCGCGCGAACCTCGGTGCGGCGGGCTGACGGCGCGCGCAGTTGGCGCTCACCCCATGCCCGCGCCCAACGGCACCACGGGCCGGCCACCGTAAAGTTGCCGTGCGTGTCGCGGACACTCGCTCGGGTGCCGCATTCGTGCGGAAATGCGCCCCCACCGCCGCCCCCACCGCCGCCCCGAACGGCACCCCGGACCGCCACCGTTTCTAAACGGTGAAAACGGTGGCCCTCCCGCGACGCCGCCTCGGCAACCATGTGCCCGGAATGCGGTTGCGACGATTCTTCCACTTCGGCAAGGCGGGAAAACGGTGGCTGAGCCCCGCCACCTCACATAACCCGTTGCATTGTAGGGTAGTTGCACGCATCACCCGGGCGCTTGCCAACTTGGCAATCCAGGCCGGCGCCCGGCGGTCCCGGGGAGGCAGGTGGGCGAAGCTGCATCCCGACCCACCCGGCCTCATCAACCACTTCGAGATCGTACGGTGGTCGTCGGAACTTCTCGGCCCCGACCCCGTCGGTCCGAACGCCTACGTGGTCGGTCTGCGAGAGGTCACATGCGAACGCTCGGTTCCTTCACCATCTTCGTCGCCATCCTGTTCCTGGTCACGACCTGCGGATCGCCGCCGCCGCTGAATCCCGAGCCCGTCCCGGTCGAGAACGCCGCGCTGGGATTCCAGGTGATCAATCAGGCCGATCGCCCCGTCGATCTGTCGCTCGTTGCGATCGGATCCGACGGCTCGCGACACATCCTCGTCGCGTCCCTGGCCGCGCCGCCGGCATCGGGTCGCATCGACCCCGCGCTCGGAGCCACACCGGAGTGCTTGAAAGAGGTGTGGTGTTCTCTTGGCCCGGGAGCGTGGACGCTGGAGGTGTGCGAGAAAGCTACGGGCCGGACGCAGCGCATCGAAGTGCCTGCCGAGGAGCATCCTCGGTGGGTGATCGCGGTGGTGGCGGGGGGCAGCATGCACGTGCGAACTGCCGACATGCCGATGCGACTAGCGTAACCTGGCTCTACCAGTGCACCGCGGATCGCCCACGCGCCTCTGGCTGGCCGTGCTTCGCGACGAACGGCCACAGAGTGACGGTTTCTCTCCGCCGTGCTACCCTGCCCCGACAGCCCGACCTCCAAGCTCGCAACTCCAAGCCCTGGGCTCCTTTCCCACGAGCACGAGCTTGGACGACTCCACCCCTGATCGCGACAACCGCGGGCGCTTCGCCCCGGGCAACCCCGGCGGACCTGGCCGACCACCTGGCCACCGGGAGCAGCTTCGTCGGGCCACCGAGGAGGCGATCACGCCCGAGCACGTCGCCGCCCTGATGCGTCGCGCGCTCCGAGCCGGGCTCGAGGGCAACCTGCCCGCGACGAAGTTCGTGATCGGCCAGGTGTGCGGCAAGCCTGCCGAGGCCCCGGGCGAGACGGGGTCGATCGGCCTCCAGATGCCCGAACTCCGGACCGCCGCCGACTGCGACGCCGCCCTCAGCATGTTGACCAAGGAGATCTGCGCCGGCACCTGCGACCCGACGGCGGTGCGGCTGCTGATCGACGTGGTGCAGGCGCGACTGCGGGCCATCGAGGTGCGGAGCGTCGAGGAACGCCTCGCGGAGCTGGAGCGCTCGGCTGGCCTCGTCGAGCCTCGGTGACCTGACGACGCCGCGAAGCTCGCCAGGAATCCGAGTCGGGCTGCGCGCGACACGGTCTGTCATTCCACGCCAGGCTCGCCCATCGAGTCCGTGCGACTTGGTTCCTCGCCTTGCCACTTGCGATGCGTATCGCGCTCGGCAGCTCCAGGCGGTAGCACGCCGTCGAGTGGGTCATCGGAAACACGTGCGCACGCGTGTGGATACGCGCACTTCGGCAGGCGACCACCACCGCCCAGCACCTGGCGCGCGTCAACGTCGGCGAGCCCGGATGGTGGATCCATGGGCGCCGACTAGGCTGATCGGCTAAGGTTCTGAGCCTGGGCGGGAGCTTCACATGCCAACCACGACCACAGTTCGCCGCCGCTACGAAAGACACCCCCCGAAGAAGGGTCTGGACGACATACTCTTCATCCTTGTTGGGTGCATCTACTTCGCGATCGGGATCACTTTCTGGTTCTTCCCCCGGTATGGCCTTCGCGCCATCGACGCCATCGGCATCGTCAGCATTCCCCCCGAGGTTATTGATGCGCCGGAGACGTCGGCAGCGATCGTGCAACGACCCATCAAGTTGTCGGAAGGTGGCCCTTGGTGGGCCTGCGCAACGGGCGTCATTCTGATCGTCGCCGGCTGCATCGGGCGCAGGCGCTAGGCGGGAGGCGTCGAGCGAGACCTGCCCTCGCGCTGGCAGCGCCTCGCCCGTCAGCCCGTCCAACCTCAACGCAACTCGGCTTCGATCGCGTCGGCGAACAACTCGGCACCTTCCGCAGCGTGCAGCGCGTTCGCGGCGTCCTCGCGGTATCGCGCCTGCCCGCGCTTCGAACTTCGAACGTGCCCACCGTCGCCAGGAACGCGCCAACGCTCGTAGGTGCGCAGCTCGACGTTCGGGCGGCACGCTCGCGGCAGGGAACGCCGGTTTGCGCGGCGCGCCGTCGGCGCGGTGGCTCGCATTCCCTCCAGCATCGGACCGGATGTCCCAGAAACTGGGTTGCGGGGACGTTGGGCCAGACTGATCTCTGCTGCATCGGCAGTGCCCGAGGCTACACTGCGCTCGCTCGTCCGCCACCCCTGACTATCCGACGAGCAGACCCGGAGGTTGCATGACTTCGATGACGGTATGGTCGGGTGTTGGAGTGCTGTTCGCCATTCTCTGCGGGACTATTCAGGCGCAAGAGCCGAAGCCTGCGAGCAAGCCTCCTACCTTGGAGGTCGCTGCGGACGGGACCGTCACGGTCCGGGGAACCGCGAGGTTCACTGACCGAAAGCGCGACGTGCACGACAAGGTGTGCGGAAGCGTGCGGGCCTTGCTCTGGTACAGGGATGACACGGGGCAGGATGGCACGGGCACGGTGGTCGAGATCGTAGATGGGGTGTGGACGGCCACATTCCGGCGACCAGAGTGTAATGGCCAACAACCGTATCAACTCTCCATCCGCGAGGCCCGCATCGACGACGATCCAGTGATTCTCGAAACTACCAGTCTGTCGCTTGAGGATGCGAAGGACTTTGTGTTGCTGTTGCGTGCCATACCCGAGATGCGAGTTCGCGCCATCGATGCGGAGACGAAGAAGGACCTCGCCGAAGTCGAGGTGTTCCGTGGCGTTTCGAGGGGAGAATGGCAAGTGGGGGCACTTCACCCGGGTCCAGACGAGAAGCTGGAGCGAATCGTCGAATCCGGCAAATCGCCGGTCGTTGTGCCAGCGCCCGACGAAGTGCTTCCGCACATGGTGACGACGTTGTGGGTCAGAGCCCCGGGGTTTGCATGGTTCCCGCTGCAGGTCGAGTTCGCCGAGGGCGGCACTCGCGAGGCGCCACTGGTGCGTGGTGGCTCGGTGAAGTTCGCTATCGCGGGCAAGGTGCCCGGAACAGGGACGGTTGCGCTTCGCGTCTACGGCAGTCCGGGGCATGATGTTTCACCGCTGCTGGACCTGTCAATCGAGCGAGGTGCGCCGAAGCCACTCCAAGATCTAGCGCCGGGGCGATACGAGGCGCGGCTCGAGCAAGGCCACTGGTTCCGCCAGCCGCGCGTCCTTGCCCGCGCGCCGCTGGAGATTGCGGCTGGCATCGAGGCATCCGTGGAACTCGTCGTGGAGAAGGAAGTCGTAGAACCAGATCGTGTGACTCTTCGTGGCGTTCTGATGCTGCCGGTTGGCTGGGAGCGGTCAGGGTATGGCGTGTCGTTGCAGTTGGAGCCGTTGCGTGGCACGGATCGTTTGACCGTAGGCAGGTATTGCGATGACGAAGACCTACTAAGCGGCGAGAAGGCAGGGGAGTATCGCTTTTCATTCCCGGACACCGTCGTTGGGCGCTACGCCTTGATCGTTCACCCGAGCTTTTACCATCACGTCGTTCATGTCACGAAGGATGGTGTGTCCGACCTCCGCATCGAAGTGTCAGAGCCGGTCGAGATCGTCGTCCGGGTTCTAGACCGCGACAAGAAGCAGCCACGCACGGGGCTTGCCTTGAACTGGCACCCCCAGTGGCCTCCGGGTGTGCTAGGCGGAAGCCTCGAACAAGCGGTACCGACTGCGAATTCCAACGAGGTCAGAATCCTCGTTCCGACTGGCCGGATCGTGGTCTCCGCAACAGAAGCCGAATTCGAGGTGCCGCAAACCACGCTTGACGTGTCGCCTAACTTGCGCGAGTTCGAAGTCTTCGCGGTTGCGCGCAACACAGTGATGGTCGCGTTATACGAAGGAGCAACGCGCATCCCGGCGGGATGGGGCTCCGGGTGGGGCGTATCGCTGCTTACGGTCGACGGAGAGTTCACTCCCCACGAGGTTGCTTCAGGAGGCGGCGACGTGACGTTAACAACGACGACGCCCGGAACCTACTTGTTGCGAGTGACCGGTCCAGATGGCTACCAGCCGATCAAGGACCGGCAAGTAAGAGTCGGACCGCCACCATTCCCGACAATCGACATCAAGGTCGAGCGAAAGTAAGACGCCTCGCTGAGGGCGCGAAACGTCAGATGCCGGGAGCAGCTTGCGTTCTAAACAACTGTTTCGCCGCCGCCAACGCCCCGAATTGCTTGAGCAGCGCCTCGAACTCCTCCCCCTCCGCCCGCTCCAACTTGCTGATCAGCTCGATGCCCTCGGCCACATCCTTTCCCTGCCGGCGCCTCTGCAAGAGGTCGAGCCCGACGTTCACGAGCACGCCTTCGAGGTGCAGGTCGTCGTCGGGCAACTCGCCGGTCCGGTAGAACGCGGCGACCGCCTTGCCCTGCACCGTCGACCAGTTCGGATCATCGTGGTCAACGCGCCCGCGCACGTTGTCGAGCCGCACGAACAGCCGCGTCGCCTCGTCCTCGTAGGGCGATACCGACAACCGATCCTGCCACCGCAGGATGTGCATCGCGACGCACCCGTAGCCGGGGATGCCGAACCGGGCCATGAAGGCGGGGTTCTCGACGTCGCCGCCGTGGACAACCTCAAGGACGATCGCGGCCCGCGCGAGCTTGCGGATCGGTTCCACCTCGAACAGCGCCTCGTCGAAGATCATCGCCCGCACCGACGGCGGCCATCGCTCGCTGGGTCGCTCCCGCTGGTGGTAGGCCAGCCGGGCCTTGTTCGCGCGCTTTGCCACCACGGCGTCTGCCTCCAGCGGCGCGTCTGCACCACCACGCAGGGCCTTCTCCACCACCTCGAACGCGACGTGGTCGTCGTCCGTCAGCTCGCCGAACAGGGTGAACCACTCGTAGGCTTCGTTGAGCACGTGCCGGCGAACCGGGGAAGCGTCCTGGGCATGCCGCACCTTGGCGATGCGCCTTGCGTGAGCGCGGGTCATGCGCCCAGCTCCGATCGGGCTTGCAGGGCACAGAGCTGTCGCAGGGCGACCTCCCGCTTCTTGCCGGTGGATGTCGCCACAGCCTCGTAGGCCGCGATCAGGTCCTCGCCGCCTTGCCCGAAGAAGTGCCCGTTGAGGGCGAAGGTCTCGCCCGCCGTCAGCACGAACGGCAGGTAGCGCACGTCGGTCGGCAACGCGCCGCGCTTGAGGAAGGCCGCCAGCGCCGACCCCGCGCCTCGCTGCCACTGCACATCCTCCCAGTGCTGGCCCGCGTCCACGGCAGCCTGTTGACGCAGCACCCGCTCCATCTGGCGTTGGTACTCGGGGCGCACGTAGTCCTGCGGCCAGCCGAGAAGCCGCATCGAGACGTAACCGAACTCCGACGGCTCCATCTCCGGCCCGATGAGTTCGGGGTCGGTCAGGTCGTAGCCAGCCTGGGCCGCAACGTGCAGCAGGAAGCGCGCGAACCCTCGCAACGCCTGGTCGGAGGACAGGGCCTCGCGGAAGAGCATCTCCCGAGTCGTGCCGAATGGTTGGTGCAGGCCCATCTCGCGGATCTCGGCCTGGTGCTCGGGCACGGGCCGCCGGGCGTGCAAGGCCCGGTGCAGCACCGCACCGGCGAGCACGTCGTCGGTCGGCAGCTTGCCGTCGTCGAGGAAGCGCACGTAGGCCGCGTGGATCGCCGGGAAGCTGACCGGCAACCGGTCGAGGCGCTGTTGGGCGGCCCGCAGGTTCCGTTTGGGTCTCACGGCGTCACTCCGCGTTCGGCTGCGACCTCGGCGAACGTGCGCCCATCGCCGTCCAGCGTGGCCTGCTGGCCCGTCGCCTTCTCCCAGCGGCGGATCGCGACGTCGACGTAAGGCGGGCTGATCTCGATCGCGCGGCAACGGCGACCGGTTCGCTCGGCAGCGATGAGCTGCGAGCCCGACCCAGAGAACGGTTCGAACACGACGTCGCCGACGTGCGTGTGCTTCTTGATCGGGCGGACGAAGAGCTCGACGGGCTTCGAAGTAGGGTGATCGCCGGAGAACCGCGCCTTCCCCTCCCAGTCGACCTCCCACACCGAGTCGTGCTCGTGCACACCGTCGTGGTCCGGCTTGTCGCCCTGCCGCCAGCCCATGACGCACGGCTCGTGGCGGAAGTGCCAGTAGACGCGCCCGAACACCGAGGTCGGCTTCACCCAGATGATCTGCTGGTGATCCAGGATGCCGAGGTCGCGCCAGATGCGCTGGATGTCGCCGCACCGCTTGTGCGCGTGCCAGCAGTAGAGCGCACCCTTCGGCCCGAGGACTTCGAGCACGTTCGCGAACACCGACCGGAAGAACCCGTCCGCGTCCTCGATGTCGATCTCGCGGTAGGTGTCGGTCCAGTCCTTGCCGCTGTCGTTCGGTCGCTCCCCGGTGTAGTCGACGAGGTAGGGCGGGTCGGTCGCGACGAGTGCGGCCTTCTCGCCGGCCATGACACGCCGCACGTCCTTGAGGTTGGTCGAGTCGCCGCAGAGCAGGCGGTGGTCACCAAGCACCCACAGGTCACCGAGCTTCGCAGCGGCAACGGTGGGCGGCTCGTCGGGGCCGTCGTCGACGAGGTCCTTGTCGACCTGCTCCTGGTCGCGCAGTTGCTGAAGCAGCGCGTCGATGTCGTCGGTCGAGTAGCCGACGCCATCGAGGGCGTCCTCGGCGCGCAGCTGCTGCAGCATCGCGGCCAGGGCGGGCTCGTCCCACGACGCCCATTCGTGGCTGCGATTATCGGTTACGGAGAAGGCGACCGCGTCGAGGTCACTCCCGTCGAACCACCACACCGGCACCTCGGTCATGCCGAGGCTCTGCGCGGCCTTCAGCCGAGTGTTTCCGGCGACTACCTCTCCGGAAGGGCGGGCGACGATGGGCTGCTGCCAGCCGAACCGGCGCAGGGAGGCCGCCACGTGCGGCACTGCGGCGTCGTTCCGGCGCGGGTTGGTGGGCGAGCAGAACAGCCGGTCGATCGCGACGGTCTCGACGGGCGGGGACGTCTTCTTGGCCAAGAGGCACCTCGGGTAGCGGGACTCTGAGCCGCTTGGAGGTGCGCTTGGAGGGCGTGGCTCGACGCTGCGTAGTCTACCCACCGCAATGGCATTAGCGTCGGCTCCAGTCAGAACATCATCTCGAGTCGGCCAGACCTCCGGTAGGCGAAGGACTCGGATGACAGGTTCCGTCAGGATTCGGACACTTCCGGAGAATGGAAAGTCCGGCCACGAACAAGCCCATCAAGTCCACGTCCAAACCAATCGCCATCCTCGCGTTGGCGGTGTCGACTCTCGCCCTGTGGGTCACGCTCGACCGCGATCGCTACGACCGTTACCGAAACTCAGTTACTGACAAGGTCCGAGAGCAGGATCTTCTCGGTCAGGCGATCCTGGACACTGTCTCCAAGGAACGCGAACTCACTGACCAGGCAGACTCACGCGCGAGGGCTGGTTACGGGGAACAGGCGGCCTTGACGCAGAAGTTCTTCCTCATCGCCGAAGCCAGTGCGTCGACCAACCTCTTCAGCGCGATCCGCGACGCCGTCATTCGCAACAGGACCGGAATGGGCCATCTGTACGAACAGGGCCTCATGGTCCCCGTCTTCGCCAAATTCGTGTTCGACATTGCCCGCGAAGATCCGCCGGGCAATTCCACCAACGATTGGGTCCAGATGTACGCGAACAAGCAAGACGCGGCCGACCCAAACTACCGAGGCTGGCACAAGCTCATGCGCGAAGCGCGAGGTTCATAGAGCATCGTGACTCTACGAGCGGCCGGCGCTCGCCCCGCCAGGAGCATCCGCTTAGATTGTCTCCCATGGACCAGCCGCCGTTTCGACACGGACCGCACTACCCTGCTGCGCGCGATCCGCGCCTTCGCCGAGCTGCTGTTCGACCGGGTCATCGGTGAGGATGGCGAGCCGTGTCGGTCGAGCTGCCCGGCGGCCTCTGCTTCGACGATGTCGTGACGGCGCTCGTGCAGTGGGACCTCACGACCTCACCACCTGGCCGGCCGACGAGGCGCTGGGCATCGAGGACCAAGACCGGCTGGTGGGGATCGTCGCGAACTTACGAACGCTGCTTGAGTCCAGGTAATATGGCCGAGCCCGACCAGAGGCGGGCTCGGCATTTGACCCCTCAGCTCGCGTAGAGCTGCCGGCGTTCTTGCTCCGGCCGGTGGCTGGTCCTACTTTGATAGGTAATAGCTGTTCGGGTCATGGGTATGGGCCGAGTCGACGGCGACCAGCTTCGGAGGTGTTCAAAATTGCTTTCAAGGTCATCACCTCCTTCGGCGGGTGTACCCACCGGTGCATGGAGCATGGGCCGGCTCGAGTCCTAGGACAAGCCCTGCGCTTTCCAGACGATCACGGGTAGCTCGTGCGTACCTGTCGATGCCGCGACAGGGTTCGAGACCCCGGAGCAGGCGGCAACAAGAGAGGCCCCGCAGGCCGTGAGGAGTCTGCCGCGGTTGGTTGGCATGAGGCCAACGATCCTACCGCCCCGGCCGGCCGACGAGGCGCTAGGCATCGTAGGCCAGGACCGGCTGGCGGGGATCCTGACGAGCCTGCGGACGCTGCTCGAATCGAGGCACTAGGGCTGGCCGCGCGAGCCGTCGCTTACGCGATCGAAGTGCTCCATGTCCCGGCGAGTGTCGCGTCCACATCCGCCCAGGTTCGCACCTGCTGAGGCGTCTGTTGACGGGTGGCAACGGGACGGAATGTTACTTCTTGGAGCGCTCGACCACGGTGCGGATCGCGCCCTTCAGCGCCTCAAGCACATCCGAGTCGATCCAGGTGCCCTTCTTCTTGACGTAACCGCCGCGGGCCGGGTCTCCGTATATGCGATACGATATATTGTAGACGTTTTCCCCGCGCATATAGAAAGCTTCCGAGTCCCCGATTTCGACCCACCCTCCACCTTTGAGGATTTCCCGTTTACCGTCGGGTCCGGGTTCGCCGTAAACGGTACGCCTATACCGCCTGGCCTTCTTGAGAACGATTGAGTGCGTTTCGCCTGAAGGCGATGCAATCACCTGCACGACTTGACCGGAGAACAACGTCGCATCGGGTTCTTGCGTGATGTCAGCGTAGACCTCTATCGCACCAGCCGAATGCAGGCGCGCCAACTCCTGAACGACGAGCCAGTAGCTTGCGCCTCTGTTAATTGCAACGTGATGCACACCCAGACGCATCAGCAACTTATCGAAGCATCGACCAAGCCGGGTTCTGGGATCTGCGATACCGAGATTCGCAGCGTCCTCCAGAGCGAATATCCGCAACAGGCGCGAGTACAAGCCGGCTGCCGACCATCCTGTGAGCCATGATGTAAGACCTATGAAGGAGAGCCCAAGCACGTTCTGCCACCGGAAGCTGCACAACGCTTCGATCACATCCCCGCGCGTTGTGTTGTCGTGCGTCTCCCCGGTGATCAACACCGCAACCATGGTGCCGAGAGATGGCGCTCCCCACACGAACTTGCAGAGCAGCGCCGCGAGCCCGAGATTCAGCGCCGTGAATGCCAGAATCGCGGCAAGGACGGCTGGAACGTCGCGAGGCGCGATTGCTCGACACCGCGGGCCTGTCGCCAACGAAACTGAGGCGATGCCAGGCAATAGCGCGAGGGTCGCAAACGCAATCTCCACTAGCCCCAGAGGCTAATCGGGTCGCCCCAGTTCTTCCAGGAACTCCCGAACCCGTTCCGTCTCCAAGCGAATGAAGGCGTCTGGGCCATCCAACGCTGCGGCATCGACCTCGTACCAGGTCAGGGCCAGGAGATCCTGCAAGTTTGATAAACTTCGGCCCGCTCGCGGGAACACCAAGACGGCCTTCTCGCTGTCACTCACCTTCACCTTCAGGCCGAGTCCTGGCGAGTTGTTCGGCAGTACGACGAGGAGTCCCCGGACACGATCCCGGAATCTCCTGTCGGTCACGATCTCGGGGCGAGTCCGGCCGTCCAACGTGGAGGGCGTCATGATCCACCTCGATCGGTGGGGCGGTGGATGCCTGCAAGCATGCCTTCTACCGGTGAGCAACCAGGTGCTCTTGATGTGTCCCTCGCCACCACCCGTCCAGGCAGAGACGCGATACTACCTCGTCCCGGCCCTGGTGTCAGCGCTTGCGTCTTGGAGCGGCACCTGGATCCGGTCCGGAGTAGTCGGCATCGGCTTCCCGTGAGATTTGCGTCCACCTTCCTGCCGACCAGATCTCGATCCGATCGTTGACTCCAACAACCACGACATCCTTCTTGAGCGCTGCGTAGTCGCGGAGAGGTGGGGGGATGAGGATGCGACCTTGGGGATCGAGACTGCGCTTCGTTGCCCCGGCGAAGAAGGCTCTGGCCTGGTTGCGGTTCTTTCGAAGTTCGCGAGAGAGCGCCTGAATCCGCTGAACCTCCTGATTCCAGCCCCGGGTTGTGAAGACGTACAGGCACCAGTCTTGCCCCTTCGTGAGGAACAGCCCAGTCGCCAACTTGCCACGGAACTCGCTGGGCAGTGCCAGTCGCCCGCCCCCTTCGAGGGCACGGCGAAACTCGCCGAGAAACACGGTTGAGCCTCATCACCTCGGTCAGTAGATCACCATTTTTCACCATTCCTCACCAGAGTCAACCCGCAGTCCCATTCCCTGCCGAATCTGACGCTCCGGGCGCCGGATCCGCTCGCCTCGGCCCCGACCCTCGCTACCCTGCCTCGACGCGGCTGACCCCCATGCATGGTGGGCGAGGCCGCCAGGGTCCAGGCGAGCCATGCCCTCGCTTGGGTCCGTTTCTCGGAGCGGTTCCTGCTGGCGCGGCCCCGACGAGAATGCGCCTTGCTGCCCTCGGCCCAGCCGTGGCTGCATGTGGGCATGCAACTCCAAGAGGCCCTCGGGCAGTTCCAAGTTCAACTCCGCGCCGACGGGCGCAGCGAGCACACCCGCAACCAGTACCAGCGCCACGTCGTCGCGCTGATCGCCTGGCTCACCGCGGCCCGGCGCCCCACGAAGATCGGGTCGATCACGCCTGCGATCGTCGCCGAGTTCTTCGCGAGCGACGCCGCCGGCACGAGCGCGCGCGGCGGCAGGAAGAAGGCGACCAGCGCGAACGCGCAACGCACCAGCCTGCGCTGCTTCTTCCGCTGGGCGCACGAGTCCGGCCTGACCAAGACGAACGCGGCGCGGCTCCTCAAGCGCGCGCGGTGCACCCCGCCGCCGCCCAAGGCGCTGCACGCCGATGAGCAGGAGCGGCTACTCGACGTGCTCCGCGCCGCCGACGGCCCCGAGGCCCGCCGCGACGAGATGCTCGTGCACCTGCTCCTCCGCGCCGGTGTCCGCATCGGCAGTGCCTTGTGCCTCGACGTCGCCGACCTCGACTTCGACCACGGCGAGATCCACATCAGATCCGCGAAGGGCAACCGGCCGGCGACGATCGTGATGGCGCGAGACCTCGCCGAGCGGCTGCGGGCGTTCCTCGCCGGGCGGAAGGACGGGCCGGTGTTCCTCGCAGGCGGGCGGCGGGCGTCGATGCGGCACATGCAACGCCGCCTCTCGAACTGGCTGGCCAAGGCCGGCATCGCAGGGCGATCGGCGCACGCGTTGAGACACTCCTACGCCGTGCGCCTCTACCACGAGACGGGCGACCTGCAGCTCACCCAGCAGGCGCTGGGGCACGCGAGCATCACGAGCACCGTGATCTACGCGCGGTTGGACCGGTCGCGGTTGCGCGCGGCCGTGGGTGCGTAGCCGGCGACTCGAACCGCCGGCCGGCCCTCGCTACCCTGCCTCAAGTAGTAGGAGCCCAATTCCAAGAGCCATGGCGGCACCCGAACCAGATCCCACCGCGTCCCTCCACAAGCTCGCGACGGATCTGTTCGAGGCGACGATGGCCAGCCTGCGGTTCCAGATGCGCCACGGCCCTGAGCGGGATGCCCTTCAGCAGCGCATGCCGGCCCATCTGCTGAAGATCCGGGAAGCGAACCGACGTGCCCAGAGCGCCGAGAGCTCCGCACGCTACGAGCTGAACTCCGCTAGGGAGGAAGATCGCTGGTACGGTGAATGGGGCCAGCGGTTCGCTCACACGAGGGACAGAGCGCCGGACGATCTCCCGGCCCTACGCAAGGTGCTGATCGAGGAGATGGAGGAGCGGCATGCGCGCCTTTGTGCGGAGGCAGAAGTCGCCAACAAGGCTGAGCAGGACATCCAGGACGAATGGCGTGACGCCGAAGACAAGCTCGTCAAGGAATGGTGCGAGGAGCACATCCCGCACCAGCAGACCCTGATCGCAGCATTCAAGTCGGAGATCGAGCCGCACCGCCATCGGATCGCTGGTCTCGTCGACCTGGAGAAGATCGAGCTCGGCAACTTGGCCAATGGCGCATCGACGGCGTCCCAGGTCTTGCTGAAGTTCGCGGATCGAGTGCTGCACTTTCGCGTGCAGTCCTGCGACGGACTCGACCCCGATCAGCTGCGCGTGGCCGTCGAAAAGGAGGTCGGGTGGCTGGCGCGCACGGATCGCGCAGACAACCACCCGCCCCGCAAGCATCCCAAGAGGTCGACACCCGCATCTCTCACAAACTTCCAGGTTGTAGTCCTCCGCGCACTTCCATCATCCAAGCAGAAGGCCTTGGCCACACTGGATATGGTCGCCCGTGCTGCCGACCAGACCCCTGCCCCCAGCGTTTCCGGCGTCTCCCGCGCCATCAAGGTCCTGAGGACCGCCGCACCGCCGTTGGTCGACGAGATCAGCTACAAGCGAACACCTGCCGGCGACCGCGTAGCCGAGCAGTAGTTGGTCGCTTGATCTCGTTGATCTTCTTGCACGGCAATCTGTGCAAACCCGATTGCCCCAATGTTCGCGCCCGTCATGCAACGAGCGCGAACTCCAAGAGGCGCGAAGTCCAGGGTCGAGGCACGTCGCGCCGCCCATCAGGCGCACGGCCCAAGACATCGATCCCTCGCGACCCGCGGCACTGATCGACGCGAAGTGAGTGCAGCATCGATCTCACGCCGCACGGCCCGCACGTGCGTCGGCAACGCGCTCAGGACCGCGGAGGGCCACAGGTGAGCGAACAGGACTCGGGTCGACACGAGTCGCCCCATGCCGTGGGGGAAGGCCCGTGGCATCGCGTCTTGTCGGAACTGGCAGCTGGTGGCCACAAGATCACCAACGCCAGCGGGGGCGTCATGGCGCAGTGCCCCTCGCACGCGGACACCACGCCGTCGCTCTCCATTAAGGAGGGCGACGACGGCCGCGTGCTGTTGTACTGCTTCGCCGGCTGCGAGACTGAGACCATCGTCGCGGCGTTGGGCCTCACGATGGCCGACTTGTTCGCGCCGAAAGCCAGCGGCACCGCGGGCAAGAGCGGCAGGGCTAACGGCCGTGCGCCGCGAGTTGCCGAGCGCGAGTACTTGATCCGCGACGCGGACGGCACCGTGGTAGCTCGCCACGTTCGCGTGACTCTCGCCGACGGCAGCAAGGAGATGTTCTGGAGGGGTCCGAACGGCGAGAGGGGATTGGGCGGCCGCAAAGTCGTGACACTGCCGCTCTACAACACCCAGTCGCTGCGTGACCGACCCGATGAGCCGGTTGTGATCGTCGAAGGCGAAAAGGCGGCCGACTCACTGATTCTGCAGAACGTGCTCGCGCTGGGGACCGTCACCGGGGCAAGCGGAGGCAAGATGCCGAAGGCACCAGCGCGCAAGGTGCTCGAGGTGCTGAAAGGCCGTCACGTCGTGCTTTGGCCAGACCACGACAAGGTGGGCTCGCAGCACATGATCACCATGGCGCGCGCCCTACGCGACATCGCGGCATCGGTGCGGCTCGCATCGCCAGTCGGCGTTGCAGAGTCAGGCGACGATGCCTGCGACCTCATCGACGAGATGCGTGAGAAGCACCTGACCGACGAGGACATCTGCGACGTGCTCAACTCGTGGTTTGAGGGGGCGAAGCCGCTGGACACTCCTGAGCTCAAGTCGCAGCCGGGTGTCGAATCCGCCACCTGTAGCCGGCCGTCGCTGGTGCACTACCACTACGAGCCCGGCGACACGCCTCTGCACATGATCGTGCCGCAGGTCATCCAAAAGCTGGCGCTGCGCCCCGATCTGGAAGTCTATGTCGGGGTGAGCGCCGGCGTACTGGTGCACGTGGTCGGCGCCACCAATGCACCAGCCGCGCGCAAGGGCACCACGCGATCATCGGCGCCTCGTGTTCGGGAACTCGACCGGTCTGTGCTGCGCGAAGTCGCGGATGCCGTTGCCCAGTTCATCAGGGTGGGGTGGAGCGAGGAGAGACAGGTGGAAGAATGGAAGGAGACGCTGGCGCCGAAACCCATAGTCGATGCGTTACACGCTCGCGGGTACTGGCCGGGCATCCGACCGCTGGTGGCTGTGGTCACCGCCCCTGTCATGCGTCCGGACGGTTCGGTGCTCGACCAAGCGGGATACGACGCCGCTACGCGCCTGTTCTACGCGCCGATGCGTGAGTATCCGCCGGTGCCAGCCGACCCGACCGACGAGGACGTAGCGTCCGCTGTGCTCGCGCTACAGGAGCCTTTCGAAGACTTCCCAACCGCCACCAATGCCGATCGCGGGACCATCCTCGCGATGATGCTCTCGATTGCCGCGCGACCGGCCATCGCGGGACCGGTACCAGGAACCTTGAGCGTGGCGCCGACGGTTGGGTCGGGCAAGACTCTGTTGTTCGAGGCGATCACCGCTGCGATGACTGGGCACGGCCCCGACATCCTTATGTGGCCCGGTGGTCGCCAGGGTGACTCCGACGCCGAAATGCGCAAGCGCATCGGGGCGCTGGCGGTGGATGCACCAGCCGTCGCGATCATCGACAACGTGCCCGATGGCTGCACGCTGGCGTCACCGGCGCTCGCTGCGGCACTCACGGCAGAGCGACTCACTGAGCGCCGCCTGGGCAGCAGCGAGAACATGCGTGAGCCCCTGCGGATCATCTGGGGCGCCAGTGGCAACAACATCACCCTGCCGGCGGACCTGTCCCGCAGGTTCCTGTCGGTGCTGCTGGACCCCAAGTGTGAGGCGCCGCACCTGCGCACTGGGTTCCGCATCCCGCGATTGGCTGCCTACGTCCGGGAACATCACCCCCGGCTGCTGACCGCAGCACTGACCTTGCTCCGCGCGTTCGTGAACGCCGGTAGGCCGCAGCACCGGCACCCCAAGCTTGGCAGTTACGAGGCTTGGGACGAACTTGTTCGTGCAGCGGTGATCTGGGCCACGGGCGTCGACCCCGTCGAAACCCAGGCACGGCTGCGCAGCGAATCGCCCGAGGTGTCGGCACACGCGGCGCTGGTGGATGCATGGCTTCGGCATGTGGGCGCGGATCGCGCCGTCGGCGTCACCGAACTCCTGAGCGGCCCCTACCGCGAGGGCATGGCGCAGCAGATGGTGGTCGCGTGCACGACGCGTGACGGGTTGCCGCCGTCGCCGGTGGTGCTGGGTAAATACCTGCATCGCATGGCTGGGCGAGTTGCCCACGGCCACCGCATCGAGAAGCACAGTTCGCAGTCGGGCAGCTCACTGTGGGTGTTGCGGGCCGTTACCGGGAGGGCCACGTGATTCCCCTGGTCCGTGGGGGTGATGGGGGTCGTGGGGTCAGTGCAGCGGCTCCCTGTACGCGTTTCGCCTGTGTGCATGTGTCTGTGTTGCCATTCCTCGTGCGCGTCGGGTTGCACAGACCCCACCACCCCCACCACCCCCACGCGCCTGCGCAACACCAAGTCGACGACCCCAAGGCGCTGCGCGCGCTCCGCGGTGCTGCCAGCGAGCCAACCGACCAGACCGCCTTGCGTCTCCGTCAGGCGAGCAACGGGGGCATCGACGACCTGCCGCCCGACCCGAGCAACCTCGTCCGCGACGCACGCGCCCACCAGCAACGTGCCCGGGAAGCCACAGAGCAGCCAGGCCGGCTGCATCGCAGGGAAACACCATGAACGACGATCTCGATCGCGACCTGCACTCGAAGGGAATCCCCGTGGACAGACCAGAGGTCAGCATTCGCACGTGGACGCGGGGATCCGCAGAGGACGAGCAGCGCGGTTTGATCGGCTACCTGAGCTTGGCCTACGGCGACCTGATCCTCGACAGCGTCGTAGCGCGGCGAACCGCCGACGGTCGCATGACGCTGTCGTGGCCAGAGCGGCGTGACGGTCAAGGTCGCCGGCATCCCATCGTGAAGCCGGCGAGCGACGAGGCGAGGCTGAGGATCGAGAAGGCGATCTTCGGCGCCGCGGTCGCGGAGGTGACTCCGTGGTAGCTCCTCGCCTGGCAGTGGACAGCCAACAGCCGCCGGCACCATCAAGCCCCGTGGCGGCACCTTTCGACGAGGCCGCGCTGCTGCAGCGAAGTCTCTGGTCGATCCCGGAAGCCGCTTCCTTCCTTCGCGTTAGCACGCGAAGCCTGTGGAGGATGCTCGCTGACCCCCGATCAGGCTTCCCGACCCCACGGCGCATCCGCGGGCGCACGTTGCTCGTCCGCGACGAGGTGATCGCGTTCATGCAGGAGGGCGCCGCGAAGTGAAGAAGTCCGCCGAGAGCGCCTGGCGCGGCAACCCGTACAAGCGGCCCGGGTCGCCGTTCTGGAGCTTCGTCTTCAAGGACGCGGACGGCGTCGTGCGGCGCCGGTCAGCCAAGACGCGTGACCTGAGAATCGCCCGCGAACAGCTCGCCGAGGCCCTGCGCGACGTCGAGAAGCAGAAGGCCGGCCACGTCGACCCCTTCGCCGAGTTCCGGAGCATGCCGATCGGGAAGCTCGTCGACGCCTACAAGGACCACCTGGAGACCGAGCGGCGAGTGCCCAGCTACGTGAAGGCGACCATCCGACAGATCCGCGAGTTCGTGAAGTTCGCGAAGGTCTCGACGATCCCGTGCATCGCGCTTCCTGGCGCCGAGGGGTTCCTGTCCAAGCTCCGCCAAACCTGCAGCGTCAAGACAAGAGACAACTACGCCAGCGCAATACGCGGCTTCTGCAAGTGGCTCGAGCGCACCGGCAGGTGTGAGCGCGACCCCCTGTATCTCCTCCGCGTGCGCTCGCCGCGGCGCGACCGGCACCGCGTGTTCAAGAGGACGTCGTTCCGCTTCGAGGAAGCCGAGCGTCTCGTAGAGGCAGTCTGGGCACGCTACGAGGCCGAACTTCCACTGCGCGGCACCCCAACGCACGAGGGCTACGCGGACGCGGTGCGCGACCGGCAGGTCTTGTATTGGGCCGCGCTCACGACCGCATTCCGCGTCAACGAACTCGCGTCGCTTCGCTGGGAGGACCTGCACCTCAACGACAAGAAGCCGTCGGCACGACTCGCCGGCAAGTTCACGAAGAACGGCCTCGATGCCAACGTGCCGCTGCAGGCCTTCGTCGTCGACGCGCTGAAGGCGATGCGCTCGCGCCGCAGCACTGCCCAGATGCGCCGCGACAAGGGGGCCGTGCAGGAGACCGACTTCGTGTTCAAGGTGCCGTCGAAGATCGCCGAGATCGTGCGCAAGGACGCCGCCTACGCGGGACTGATCCCGCAGCGCAGCCCAACGAGCAAGCGGGTCGACTTCCACTGCCTGCGCAAGTCGTGCGCGCGCATCCTCATCGAGCTCAACGTGCACCCCAAGGTCATCCAGCAGACCCTGCGCCACTCCGACATCCGGTTGACGATGGACCTCTACGGCGAGTTGGGCGAGGACGACTTGTTCCGCGAACTGCCCGGCAAGTTCCCGGTGCCGAGGATGTTCGCCAACGCAGGCAAGGTGATCGAAGGCGACGAGGAGTCGACCGCCACCGCCTGATGCCGGGGCACGGCGCAAGAAAAGTAGGCCCTGACGGAGTCGAACCGCCAACCAAGCGGGTATGAGCCGCCTGCTCTAACCGATTGAGCTAAGGGCCCCTGGCGACACCGGTATAGCAGCGCACACCGATCACCGCGACGACGACGTTCGGGCTTGCTCGTCGTCTTCATGGCCGTGGTCGTGGCCGCCGTCACCGGCCACGGGTTCGTGGTCCACATGGACGTCTCGACGAGGCGAACATCCGAGACCCAGCTGGAGAGCACGACGCCCCTGCCGGGCGCTTCCGCCCAGCCGCCGTCGCAGATGCTCAACGCCCACCCCAAGGTCATCCAGCAGACCCTCGCCTCTCCGACATCCGGTTGACGATCGATCCGTACGGGGAGTTGGGTGAGGACGACCTGTTCCGCGAGCTCCCGGGGACCTCCCTGTGCCGAAGATGTTCGCGGAGAGGCAGGGCAAGATAGCACCGGCCGCAATTGCCTGACACTCGGCCCGATCGGAGCGATTGCAACAGCGGCCACTGTCGCGGTGAGACACCGCCCCACAGAGCAACCCCGCTGCCAGCACGACTCCGTTCGCGTTCCCGCGCGCGACCAACGCGATTCGTCCAAGGGCAACGGACGTTACCGACGGATCACAACACGCAGACAACATCCTCACGCGTATCGTCCACCATGGGTGAATGGACCCTAGGAGCATCCCCCGTCTCCTGCTTGCCCTCGCGATGGTGACTGCGGCCACAGCACCTGCACAAGATGACGAAGGCCCCGGGGTACAGCATCCCGTTCTGTCGCCGAAGCCGACGGCTGAGCAGGTCGAGACTGCACTCGAAGGCGTGAAGACCTCCATCCTCCCCAAGTGCTGGGACAAGAAGTGCGACGACGAGGAGATGCGACGGCGCAAGTACCTCGACAAGTGGCAGGCAGTCGTCTGCGAGCACTACATCGTGTTCACGAACGGTCCCACCGCATCGTGCAAGAAGTACGCAGTGACGCTCGAGAAGCTCTACGACATGGTTCAGAAGGAGCTGCCCTTCGAGGACCCAGACCACCTTCTCGTCGCCTACATCTTCGCCGACAAGGAAGACTACTTCCGCTATTCGATGCGCATCACTGGCTGGCCTGAAGAGAGCGCCCGAGCGACAGCCGGTCACGCGATGTCAACGTTCTACGCGACCTACTACAACTCGCCACGCGACCCCACTGTCTACCACGAAGCCACGCACGAGATCGTCGGCGCATGCCTGAAGGTCGGCGGTGTGGGCTCCTGGTTCCAGGAAGGCATGGCGGTCTACTTCGAGAAGAAGATGAGCAACCAACGCCTCGATTCTTGCCGAAGCGATCTGAAGCGAGGCGACTGCTACACACTCGAAGAGTTCTTTGCGATCCGCTCACTCATTGCCGATCCAAAGGGGCACTCCCACCGGAACTACGACCATGCCGGCGCGCTGCTGGACTTCATGATCAACGCCAAGAAGGAGCCCGTCGCCGGCAAGTTCAAGGAGTTCCTGGATGCGGCGCGGAAGCAAGGGTACGGCTTCGCAGAAGGCAAGGATCTGAGCGCACGCCTGATCAAGAACGTCTACGGGCTCTCGGTCCCGCAGTTCGAGGAGGCCTGGATGGAGTATCTGGGCATCTCACGCTAGCTAGCAGTCACCCCACCGGCCCGCACCTTCGGAGCCTGTGTTCAAACGCACTGCGAGCATGGCTGGAGCCCGCCGCGCGGCGGCTGCCCGTCTGCCGGCCAGGGCGAGGCGTTGGCCCTCAGCGGCGACCTGCCGCCGCGACGGCCAGACCCCGCCCCCTACCCCACGGGAGCACCACGGGGCGCACGCGGCCCGCCAGAACCGCCCCCCCCAGGATTCGGCGCCCGGGTCCTGCAGTGCCCACCGGACTCCCCTGGGGAACGACACTTCCGCTTGTGCCACGTTGTGCCAGGTCGTGTCAGGTTGTGACCAAGCCAGTTGCACACTGCATTGCACACTGGCCTATCGCGGAATCGGGAACACGCGCAAATCGCCGATTGGAGGCCATCCTCGGGGGGTCTGCGCGGTAGGCCCTGCAGGACTCGAACCTGCAACCGAGCGGGTATGAGCCGCCAGCTCTGACCAATTGAGCTAAGGGCCCCTTTCGACCGCACGGTATACCATCCGGCCGCCGCAGCGCATGCCTTCCCTCGATCACGACTCCCTGCTCACGCGCCTGCGCGTCCTGCAAGCCGACCTGCGCACCGCCTTGCGAACGCACATGCGTAACCAGGAGATCGCGGTGCTCTCGCGACAGGTGCGCGACGACGACGGGGACACGATCTTCGACATCGACGCGCACGTCGAAGAGATCCTGCTGCAGCACTGCCAGGAATGGGGGCGCACGCAGCACTTCGTCCTGATCGCCGAAGGACTCGACGCGGGCGGACTGCAGTTCGGCAGACCGGGATCGGGTGGGCCGCCGTTCAGACTGCTGATCGACCCGATCGATGGCACGCGCGGGCTGATGTTCGACAAGCGGTCGGCCTGGTGCCTTGCGGGCATCGCGCCCGATCGTGGGGCGGGCACCACACTGCGCGACATCGAAGTCGCGGTGATGACCGAGTTGCCGACGACGCGGCAGGCGACCAGCGACGTGTTGTGGACGGTCGCGGGCGGCGGTGCGCACGGCGAACGCCACGATCTGGGCGACGGCAAGGCGCAGCCGCTGCCGCTGGTGCCCAGTCGTGCGACCACGCTGCGGCACGGCTTTGCGACGGTGAGCAACTTCTTCCAGGGCGGCAAGGAACTGCTGGCGCGGCTCGAGGAAGCGATCCTGCGGAGCGCGTTGGGCGGCTGGAACCCGGAGAAGGCGGAGGTCTACACCGACCAATACATCTGCTCGGGTGGACAACTGGCGGAGCTGGCACTCGGACGCGATCGCTTCGTGCTCGACGTGCGACCGCTGGCGCATCGCAAGCTCGGCCATGCGTCATCGCTCGCGTGTCGACCTTACGACGTGGTCACGCTCGGCATCGCGCAGGCAGCGGGATGCGTGGTGTGCGATCCGTTCGGACAACCGCTCGACGCACCGCTCGACACGACGACCAACGTCAGTTTCGCGGCCTACGCCAACCAGCAGCTCGCCGACGCGCTGATCCCGATCGTGCGCGAAGAAGTGCAGCGGCACCTGAGCTGAGCGAGACGTGGCGATCAGCCGGCATCGAAGGCGACCTCGAAGCTGCCGTCGAGCACCCGCTCGGCGACGCCGAAGCTCAGCGTCATGCCCGCGCCGCCGAAGCCGGTGACGATCCGGACTCCGGGTCGCACTTCGTGAACCCAGCCGAACCCGCCATCGGTGCGCTGCGCATAGGTCCCGGTCCAGCGTCGCTCGATCGTGGTCTCTGGCATCTGCAGGAACGTATCGAGGTAGTCGAGGATGCGGTGCTCGACACCCACATCGACGTCGTGCGCGAACTCGCGCCCGTACTCATGGGAGTCGCCGATCACCAGACGGCCGTCGTCGCGCTGCGACACGAGCACGTGGATGCCGTCGCGCAGGTGCAGCGGCCGTTCGGCTTCGAACCGCGCGCGCAACGCAGGCAGGCCCGGGCAGGCCGCAAAGCCCGTGTAGTGCAGCAGGGTCAGCCCCGCGGCGAGCATCGGCCCAAGGCGCCAACCGCCCGGTTGCGGCGCGGTGGCGAGCATCTGCAGGCGGCAACGTCGCAGCGGCGCGACGGCGAACTGCTGCGGGAAGAGCGACGCGAAGTCGTCGCCCGAACAGACCAGCACCTGCTCGCCGCGCCAGCGACGACCATCGGCGGCGATCGCCGTCCGGTCTTCGATCGCGACCACCGCGGTGCCTGTGCACACCCCGCCGCCGGACTGAGCGCCGAGCCAGCGATGCAGCGCCGCGATCGCGGCAGGGGCATCGACGTTGCACTCGTGCGGACTCCACAGCGCGCCGCGCAGGCCGTCGCCGCGCAAGCCGTGGCAACGTTCGCGGGCGGCGTGCGGCCTGAGCAGTTCGAATCCAACGCCGGATTCGGCGGCGACGAACTGCTCGAGCACCGCGAGTTCGTCCGCGTGGTAGGCGGCGTGCAACGAGCCCGTCGTCTCGCAACGAAACGCGGCCGCGCTGGCCATCTGCAGCCACAGTTCGCGGCTGCGCAAGGCGACTTCGCGGCGCAGGCCGCGCGGCTGCCCGACGGGCCAGACCATGCCGAAGTTGCGCACCGACGCGCCCCGCGCAAACGCGGCGCGTTCGAGCAACACGACCCGTTGCCCCCGGCGCGCGGCCAGGCACGCGTGTGCCAGGCCGAGCACACCACCGCCGACGACCACCAGGTCGACATCACCGCCATCGTGCAGGGACCGGTCCATGCGCAGCAGTTTGCGCGGCGGCGGGCCGATTTGCCGCTGCGATCGTGGGTCGGTGCCCACGACGATCTTCAACTCCTCTTCATCACGTCCTGCATTCGCCACGCCATCGTCTGCGCCGCTTGGCACATCTCGCTTCAGGCGGAGCTGTTCGCCGGTCAAACCCATGATTCCGCCAATCGACCTGTTCCTCTTCGACCTCGCGGGCACGACCGTGGTGGACGACCGCCGCGTGCAGCGGGCCTTCGAGAGCACCGCTGCGGCCTTCGACCTGCCGTTCGATCCAGTCAAGCTGCAGACCTACATGGGCTGGCACAAGGAGCGCGTGTTCGCGACCTTGCTGGCCGAGGCCGCGTTGCCGATCGCCGCCGCGGGGCAGATGGCGCAGCGCTTCGAGCAGGAGTTCGCCGCGAGCGTCGCGGCGCGGCCGCTGTCGCCGACCAAGGGAGCGGTCGAGTCGATCCACAAGCTCCTCGACCACGGCATCCGCGTCGGTTTCGTCACCGGCTTCTCCCGCAGCACCGCGGACCTGGTGCTGCGTTCGCTCGACTGGCACGAGTTGCCGAGCGTCGCCTCCGACGAGGTCGAGAACGGCCGCCCGGCGCCGGACCTGATCTTCGCCGCGATGGCCAAGGTCGGCATCGAGGACGCGGACCGCGTCGGAGTTGCCGGCGACACGCCCTCGGACCTGGAGGCCGGCACCGCGGCGGGATGCCACTTCGTGGTCGGCGTCGGTCACGGCACGCACTCGATCGAGCAGCTCGCCAAGGCGCCGCACACGCACCTGATGCACACCCTCGAAGGGCTCGTGCCCACCCTGCTCTCCTACGCCCGACCTTCATGACCGAGACGAGCCTCACCCGCGACCCGATCGCCGAGATCCACGACCTGTTCGCGCGCCGCGGCGACCTCGCCTACGGCGAAGCGGTGAACCAACTGCAACACGCGTTGCAGAGCGCCCGGCTGGCCGAGACCCACGGCGAGAGTCCGATGATGATCACGGCCTGCCTGCTGCACGACATCGGTCACCTGCAGCACGAGGACGCGGCGGCGGCGCTCGCGTGCGGCGACGACGACGGCCATGAGTCGCTGGCCACCAACTTCCTGCTGCCGTGGTTCACCGATCAGGTGGTCGCGCCCGTGGCGCTGCACGTGCAAGCCAAACGTTACCTGGCCGCAGTCGACACCGACTACCTCGCGCGGCTGTCCCGCGTTTCGCAGCACACGCTCAACCTGCAGGGCGGACCGATGACGATGTCCGAAGCAGCGACCTTCGCGCGGCTGCCGTTCGCGAGCGCGGCGATCCGACTGCGGCGCATCGACGAAGCCGCCAAGGTACCGGGCGCCAAGACGCCACCGCTCTCGCACTACCTGAGGATCGCCGCCGGCTGCCGTCGCGATCGCCGCCCGAAGTAGAGCAGCGCACCGAACAGACAGACGGTGGCGGTACAGGCGACGACGTAGACGAGGGCGCGGAAGAAGGCGAGCAGGTCGCTGTTGCCATCGGCGAGCGCGCCGCGCCCGAACATCGCCACGACGTAACCCAGGTAGCCGAACGAGTCGGCGAGGTAGAGCAGGAAGCCCAGGTTGCCGCGGTCGCGAGTCAGCGCGACGAGGCGTTCGAACAGCGTGGTGTGCACAGCGACATAGGGCAGGTAGAGGCCCAGGCCGACCAGCACCATGAACGCGAAGCCGTCGAGTTGGTGCGAAGCCGACAATGCGGTCACCACAACGCAGAGTACGAGGCCGGCGATGCCGACACCCATGCCGCAACGGAACGCGCGGTGATTGTCGCGGACCAGCACCACGGCGCCGTTGCCGACCAGCACCAGCCCGGCGACCAGCAGTTCGGACCAGGTGAACAACGACGGCGCGCCGCTGTAGCCGAGGCAGTGCCACAGCTCGGGGGCGAAATCGGCACGCACGCTGCGCAACACGGTGATGGCCAGGTACGCCAGAACGATGCCGGCGAGGCCAGGACCGTGGCGTTGCAGGAAGGCGCGGCGATCCTCCCTGGTCATGGGCGAACGCGGCGCGCGCGCAGCGATGTCCGCGGCATCGGGCGGTGGCACGCGCGCCAGCAATCGCACGCAGATCAGCAGCAGGGGCGCGAACAACAGGCCGGCCACGGCGGGCATCCAGACCTCGGCGACGCCGACGTCGATCAACTGGCTGCCGACCGACTTGGCGAACCCGTCGGCGACGATGAAGCTCGCGCACAGGCCGGCCGCCGCGGCTTCGGTGAGGCGGCGACCTTCGAGGAACGCCATCACCAGGCCGAACACCATGCCGAGCGGCAAGCCGTTGGCGAACAGGCACACGGGCTGCAGCACCGTTGGAACGAGCGGCAACGACAGCAGCGCCAGTTCGGCCGCCGCGATCAGCAGCAGCAGGATCGGCACGCGGCGCGGCGCGGTCACGGACGAGACGACGCGGATGCCGATGAACTTCGACAGCGTGTAGCCGATCACCTGCGCGGCCACGAGCACGGTCTTGCCGTCGACACCGAACCACCCGGGCGTCGACCAGGTCGCGGCAGTGAACGGCTTGCGAAAGCCGTACATGGCGAAGTAGGCGCCGAAGGCCGCCGCCGCCGACATGGCGGCGACGCGTACGTGACCATGGCTCCTGACCTGGGTTTCGCGCTGCACGCGAGCACGATCGGGGCCCGCAGCAAGACGCGGTGAAGGTGGTACGAGGGCTGCAAACCGGACCCCGCCTCAGGCGCGTCCCACCCAACCGTCGACCTGCACGATGCGATCCTCTTCGGCGATCCAGGCGGACAACTTGCCGCCGTAGACACAGCCGGTGTCGAGCCCGACGCACTGCGGTCGCAGCACCAGGCCGCGTCGCGCCCAGTGCCCGAACACGACCCGCTTGCTGCCCCGATAGAAGTCGTCCCAGGGCCGGAACGGCGGCCCCGGCGGCGGCCAGTCACTCTCGGGCTGACGCCCCTCGGCATCGCAGTAGCGCACGTTCACGGCGTAATTGCGATCGGCGGCGGACAGCCTGGTGAGGTGCGCTTCGTCCCAGCGCGGATGCAGCCCGGCGTGCACCATGATCAAGTCGTCGAAGATGCGCACGAAGGGTTGCCCGGCGAGCCAATCGCGACGCAGCGCCGGCTGGCCCTTGCACTTCTTCAGCCAGTGCAAGTCGTGGTTGCCGAGCACCGGTTCGGCACGCAGTTGCATCAGCAGGTCGAGCGTGCCGGTCGAGTCCGGGCCCTTGTTGACGAGGTCGCCCACCGGCAACAGCCGGTCGCGCCCCAGCTCGAACTGCACCGCCAGCAGCAGGCGTTCGAGCGCATCGCGGCAGCCTTGGATGTCACCGACGAAGATGCGTCGCGTCACGGGATCGGGGTAACGACGACCGGCTGACTCCAGGTGCGGATGCCGTAGTGGTAACTGGGGTCGAAGGTGATGCCGGCCACATAGGTCGACAGGCCGACCAGCAACGGCACGTTGGGCAGGTTGAGCACCGACTGCGCCTGCGCGCTGGCGTCGAGGGTGACCCAGGTCGGCGTCAGGATCGGATTGCCGAACCACGCAGCTTCGAACAGGAAGTCGCCGTTCAGCGGCAGCACACGCTGGCCGCCCAGGTTGATGCCGGGCGACGTGCCCAGCGACCAGCCGAACAGCGCCGTGTTGCCCGCGGCGCCGGGGCTGCTGTAGGTGAACGTCACCTGCGTGCCGATCTGGCCACTGCCGCTCTTGACCAGGGTCGCCGACGAGCCGACCGGTTCGAGCACGACGTCGAGCGCCACGGGCGCGTCGTAGGCGGTGACCTGCACGGGCACCGTCTTGCTGGTGTGACCGGTTGCCGCGAAGGTGACGTTCCAGTTGCCGAGCGGCAGCCACAGGCCGTAACGACCGTCGCGCAGGCGGCTCTTGGTCACCTCGCCGTGATTGAGCAGGTTCGGCGAGAACGTGATCGTCGCCTCGACCGGCGTGAAGCCGACGCTCGAGTGCACGTGTCCACGCAGCGCCGGCGCCCAGGTGGTCAGCGCCTGCCGGATGCCGGGCCAGACGCGCACCTCTTCGGCGACGGTGATCGAGTAGGCCGGTTGGAACGACGTGCCGATCTCGGTCAGGAAGGACAACGTGCCGCCCGACGAGTAGTGATCTTCGGGGGCTTCACCCGAGGCCGACGGGTCGCGCGTGCCGAAGCTCATCGGCCCCCGCAGGTCGTCGGCGTAACGCTGCTGGAAGGTCATCATCGTCTGGTTGACCGTGGCGCACGGTGCCCACATGCGCAGCACCTGCTGACCGGAGCTGTGGAAGTCGAGGTAGACCTCCGGGCGCAGCCGCGCCACGAGGTTGCGCATCACCTGCACCTCGGGTTCGCTGCCCGGTGACGGGCCGCGGTAGGTGTCGGAGCTGGTGCTCGTCGACGCGCCGCACAGACCCCACAGGAACGGGTAGTTGCGGTTGAGGTCGACGCCGAAGTTGGCGCCGTTGTTGCGGCGGTTCTTGCGCCAGTTGGCGTTGCTGTTCCAGACGTAGTCGACGCCGTCGGGGTTGACCATCGGCACGAAGTAGAGTTCGTGGCCGTCGATCACCGCGGCGATCGCCGGGTCGGTGGCGTAGGCGGCCAGCACGCGCTGCATCGCGCCGATCACCATCACCGGCGAGTTGAGTTCGCGCGCGTGGTGCTGCGCGGCCAGCACGATCGCGGGTTCGTCTTCGTCGACCGCGACGTTGTCGCTGACCTTGAGCGCGAAGATCGACCGGTTCTGATGCGTGAACACACCGCCCGGCATCGTGCTCAGGTTGACCTTCTGCGCCAGGCCAGGATGCAGCGCCACTTCGGCGTCGATCGCCGCCTCGATCTCGGCGACTTCGTAGTAGGCGAGATCCGGCATGTCCTCGCCGCTGGCGATCACGCGTTCGGTGGCGATGTCGCGATACGGGCGGCTGACGTCGATGAGTTGTGCCCGCGGCGCGATCGACAGGAACGCGCCGAGTTCTTGCTGCTGCACCACGATCTCGAGCGGGCCGGTGGTCGCCGCCGCGCCGCCGCAGCACGTGCCGAGCACGTCGAAGTGCTGCTGCAGCAGCAGGCGTTGTCCCGGCGTCGGATTCTTGAGGGCGTAGAGGTAGGAGGGCGGCTCGGCCTGGGCCCACGCAACCGTGGTCAGCAGAGCCGCAGCGGCGGCATGGATGGGAAGGCGCATGGTGGAGTCGGCGACGAAGCTTGCGGGGCGAGGGGCAGCGGGCATTGTTCCGCCTGTCGGTCCCCACTCCCAGCCCCTGCTGTCCTTGACCTGCCGCTTTCGGATGATCGCATGAGCCGTCTGCTCCGTGCCGCCGGCTCGATCTCGGCGTTCACCCTGCTGTCGCGCATTTTCGGGCTCTACCGCGACCGGCTCATGGCGCAGACCCTCGGCGCCGGCTGGGTGCAGGGCACGTTCCTGCTCGCCTGGACACTGCCCAACCTGATGCGGCGCCTGCTCGGTGAAGGCGCCTTGTCGGCGTCGTTCGTGCCGGCCTACGCCGCAGCCAAGAAGCGCGGCGATCACGCCGTCGCCGACGAGCTGCTCGGTCAGGTGTTGGGCACGGTGACCACGATCCTGCTGCCGATCTGCGCGTTGATCGCGGCGGCGAGCCTGCTGCTGCCCGCCGAATGGCTGCCCGCGCCCGAGAAGGGCGGCGTCGAGGCGATGCGGCTGTTGCTGTTGCTCAACGCGGTGCTGTTTCCATATGCGCTGCCGGTGTGCCTCACCGCGGTGTTGTCGGGGGCGATGAACACGCTCGGCGCGTTCGCGCTGCCGGCGGCGGTGCCGATCGTGTTGAACGTGTTCTGGATCGCGGCGCTGCTGCTGGCCGGACCGCTGGGGATCACCGTCGACACCGAGATCGCGACGTGGGCCGCGGTGTGCTTGTCGATCGGCGGCGTGGCGCAGCTGCTGCTCGTGGCGGTGCCGCTGTGGCGCATCGGCGCGTTGCCGCGACCGCGCCTGGGTCTGCCGCGGCGCAACACGCCGGCGTTCGCGGTGTTCGCGGCGATGGGCCCGACCGTGCTCGGCATGTCGCTCAACCAGATCAGCAGCTTGCTCGATCAGGTGATGGCTTATGCCCTGGTGGCACCCGGTGCGGTCACCTACGTGTACCTCGCCAACCGCCTGCTGTTGTTCCCACACGCGCTGACGGCGATGGCGGTCGCCGTGGCGGTGTTCCCGCGGCTGGCGACGGACGCCACCGACGATGATCGCACGACGTTGCGGCGCACGCTCGACCGCGCCGCGGCAGCGACGATCTTCGTGACGTTGCCGGCGGCGATGGGGCTGATCGTGCTCGGCGAAGACGTCGTGCGCGCGCTCTTCGAAGGCGGCGAGTTCACCGCCGCAGACGTGCGACCGACGGTGTTGACGAGCGGGTTCCTGGTCGCCGGCCTGCCGTTCCTCGGCATCGCACAACTGTATGCGCGCGCGTTCTACGCGGTCGGCGACATGCACACACCGCCGCGCATCGCCGTTCGCCTGGTGATCGGCAACGCTGCGCTCAACCTGTTGCTGCTGCTGACCACCGATCTGGGAACGGCCGGCCTGGCGCTGTCGAGCAGCCTGTCGTCGTTGGCCAACGCGATCCTGCTCGCGCGCGCGTTCCGCAAGCACGCTGCCGCAGGAACGGTGCCCGCCGCCGGCGCCTGGCTGCGCGCCACGGCCGCCACCGCAGCGATGTGCGTGACGCTGCCGTTCGTGCGCTTCGCGGCTGACGACGCGTCACTCGGCGCCCGCGCGCTCGGCAACGTCGTCGCGCCGATCGGGATCGGTATCGCGGTCTACTTCGCCTGCCAACTGCTGCTGCGTTCCCCCGAACTGCAGGTGTTGCGGCGGCGACGCGCGTGAGCACGGCTCACTCGACGCGCTCGAACTCCAGATAGCTGAGATCGTCTTGATAGATGCGCAGCAGGCCGCGGGCGAGGTCGACGCGGCGTGTCGCCCGTTCCCCGGGACGTGCGACGATCACGTTGCCGTCGGCGTCGTTGAAGTAGCTGAGCTTGACCTCGGTCTGAATGCCGTTGTCGATGGGCTTCCAGCCGCGCACATCGGCGCGCAGCAACGGCCGCGAAGCGTTCACACCGGGGCCCAGGATGCAGAGGAACAGGTGTCGGCTGGTGATCGCCGCGTAGCCGCTGCCGGTGCGCGGATCGATCGCGCCGGCGACCATGCGGCGACGCAGCTCGTAGACACCTTCGAACGGGTGGCGCGTCGGCTGGGCGGCGTCGGGCGGCCGCTTGCCCTCTTCCTTGGAGCCTTCCTGGGGTGGTGCGACCGATGTTTCGGCGGGAGGTTGTTCCGCGGGCTCTTGGATCGGGGGCTTCTCGATCGCGGGCTTCTCGATCGGCAGCTTCGCCGGCGTCGGTTTGGGATCTTGCCCGACGAACACCGGTGTCAACCAACCCAGGCAGCACAACACGACCAGCGGAAGACGATTGTTCATTGCACCTCGATCACGACGTCGCGCAGTTCCTGGCCCGGTTCGACGGTGGCGGTCGCGCTGCCGTGGCGCACGATCGCTTTGCGGTTCTTGGGTTGGTAGGTGTGCTGCGCGGTGATGTCGATCGTGCCCGGCACGATCTGCCGCAGTTCGAAGCGGCCGTCGGCGTCGGCGCGGATCGCGACGCTCTCGCCGCTCCAGACCAGCGTGCCGCCGAGAGGCTGCGGCGGGCTGAGGCGCGCATCGACGACGACGCCGTGCACGACAGCCGCAGTGACCACTTCGACGGTCGGCGTGACCCCGACGCGCGCGACCGTGGGTTTGGCGACGAGGTGTTCTGGCAGGCCGATCACCAACAGCCGCGGCTCGAGTTCCTCGGGAACGTGGTTGAGCACGAAGCTGCCGTCCGCGTCGGGATGCGCTTCGACGCCGGGCAGGCCGCGCGCCAGGATCAGCAGTTCTTCGCGCGCCTGACCTTCGGGACACAGCAGACGACCGCGGCGCGGCGGCGCACGTTGCAGCCGCACGACCTGGCCGGCCTCGGCCATCGCCGCCAAGTCGAGCGGCGCGTGCACGATTGCATGGGGTGCAGACAGCACCCGCAGGGCGATCGGGCCGCGCTGCGCGGCGATGCCACGGATCTCGAACGCACCGTCGATGCCGGTGGTGGCCTCGGCGAGCGGGATGCCGTGTTCGCCGCCGCCCATGACGATCACCTTGGCGCCGACGACCGACACGAAGTCGCGCCGCCAGCCGAACCACCAGTAGGGCAGTGATTCGACAACTTGCCCCCAGATGGTCGTCGGTGGCTCGACGGTGATGTTGGTGCGCTGGCCGTTCTGCACGAACGTGAAGCCGGTGCCGACGCCGGGGCCCGAGTAACGCACGACGGCGCGTTCGGGCACCAGTTCGCCGCCGACCGAGAGGGTCGCACCGGCCGCGAGCTGCTGGCTGCCCAGCGGTGGAGGTGGCGACGGCGCGGTGAAGGCGAAGCGTTCGGGAAAGAACGTCAACTCGAGCGCCGGCGCGGGTGCACCGTCAGGGCCGATCGCGGTCAGGTAGGTGCGGCCCTGTTCGTAGGCGTCCCAGGCGCGCCACGCGCCGAAGACCATCAGGCTGACGATCACCACCCAGACGACGGGCGAGATCCCGGTGGGCGAGGGCGGCCCGCTGCGGTTGCGCAACCGGCGCGGGCGCGGAGTCGTGGAGCCGGCGATGGGCACGCGCAGAAGGTAGCGGCAAACGGGGCGGGGGGGGGAGGCGCGCGTCGGGGTTGCGAGGCTGGGTTGCGAGGCGGGCGGAAGATCGATCGGTTGTGGTTTGTACCCGGTACCGTACGCAAATGCTGATTCATCTGTTGCGGCATGGGATCGCGGCTGACGTTGCTGCGGGGGGCAGGGACGAGGACCGTGAGCTGACCGAGGAGGGTGTGGCGAAGCTGCGGCGCGCTGGCAAGGCCTGGCGCGAGTTGGTGGAGCCGGTCGAGATCTGGGTGAGTCCGCTGCGGCGCGCGCAGCAGACCGCGGAGATCCTGGCGAAGGCGGTGCGCGGCGGCGGCACGGTGCGCACGGTGGAGGGGCTGCGGCCCGAGGATCCGGTGTTGGTGGTGGTGCAGCAGCTCGAGCAGGCGCTGCAGGCAGGTCTGACCTGTGTCGCGCTGGTCGGGCACGAGCCGCATCTGGGTGAGCTGCTCGGGTTTCTGCTGCACAGCCGCGAGCACGCGGCGATCCCACTGCGCAAGGGCATGTTGGCGACGGTCGAGACGCTGTCGGCGACGAGCCTGCAGGCGCGGTTGCGGCTGGTGCTCGGCCAGCGTGCGGCGGCGCGGCTGGCCTGAACCGGTCAGCGCACGAGGTCGGGGCCGGGGCGCAACACCAGGTCGGTGGCGCCACCGGGCAGGACGACGAGGTCGCCGCAGTACCAGGTCTTGTGGCCACCCTTCTCCAGGCCGGCATGCAGACGCACGCGGTAGGTGCCTGCCTTCAGATCCGTGGTCGAGAACTTGCCCGTGTCACGATCGATCCCGACGCCATCGACATGGTCACCGTATTGGTCCGCGGCGCCGTTCTCGGGCAGCTTGTGGAACGCCATCCAGGACCAGTTGATCTTGTCGCCGCCGAAGACGCTGACGTCGACGCGGCCTTCGACGCGGATCGACGGCACGAGCTGCAGACGCAGACCTTCGATCGCGCTGCCGGCATTGACCACGACACCTTCGACCTCGGCGCGGCCGTCGTTGTCGCCGCGGTTGCGCACCGAGATCTTCCAGGTGCCTTCGGCCAGCGGTGACAGGCGGAACGTGCCCTGCGCGTCGCTCATCGTGAACTGGTAGAGCCGGTTGTTGCCATTGCTGTTGCGATTGCCACTCTTGCCGACCTGGCCTTCGGCGACGACCTGGGCGCCGGCCACCGGCGCGCCCGCGGCGTCGCTGACGAAGCCGCCGATCGAACCGGTGTTGACGTCGATGTTGAGCACCTTGGCCTCGGCGCTCTGCACCGTGATCTGCGCGGTCCACAACTGGCCGCCGCCGCCCGGGATCATCGTTTCCCCAGCGGGCGGCAGCAGACCGACCTCGAGCTCACCGGCGGGCACCAGACCGAAGTCGAACTGCCCACGCGCGTCGGCGCGCGCCGAGAACCGCCGACCCTTGTGGCTGGCCAACACCGCGTAGCCGGCGCCGATCTTGCCGTCGACGGTGATCGTGCCCGAGAGGTTCGCGGTCGGCCCGTCGATCGGCTGCTCACCGGCCTCGAGGTGCACCTCCGTGGTCTGCCCCGAGACCACCGTGGCGGTCTCGCGCGGCAGGCGATTCGCCATGAACATGTCCTGCGCCATCGCGAAGATGCCGCCCGGCGAACGCATCGCTTCGAGCGCCTTGACCAGACCCACGCGGTACTCGCCGGGTTGCATGGCACGCACCGTGAACGTGCCGTCGAGCCCGAGGGCCTGCAGCTGCGGCATGTCGTCGAGCGCGCCGCGCGGCCCGTTGCGACGCGGCTCGATCGTCGCGGTCAGTTCACCGGCTGCGGGCGGCTTGCCGTTCTCGGTGATCACCCCGTGCATGGCCCCGGGCGTCTGCATGCGCAGCAGCAGTTCCTCGCCCCACTTGACCTCACCGTGCACCATGCCCCACTTGGGGTGATCGGCGGTGACGCGCACCGTCTCGGCCTGGATCTTGTCGACGACCAGGCGGCCGTCATCGCCGGTGCGTCCGCAGTTGAGCGGCATGTCGAACATGCTGCCCGCGCCGCGCCCCATCGCGTGGATCGTCGCGTTGCGGATCGGTTCACCCGTGGGCCCGTGCACCACGACGACGAACTCCTTCTTCGCCTGCAGCTCGAGCGTCACCGATGCATCGGTCGCTTCGATCGTGAACGCCGAGAACCCGACCGCATGGCCGGGGGCGTCGACGATCAGCGTGTATCGGCCGGGCAGCAGGTTGTCGATGCGCCACTGACCTGTCTGACCTGTCTGACCGGTCTGACCGCTCGAGTCGCCGTCGCCACCGCCCACCTTCTGCAGGCGGTCGCGCAAGTCGATCGGCGGCACGACCCCCATCACCGACATCTCGGCGGCACCGTCACCAGCGCGGCCCTGCAGCAGCTTGAAGCGCGCTTCGGTCGCCGGCTTGCCGTCGGCGAGGCGCACCGTCGCGAGCGCGTTGAGCGTCGCCGGCAGCGTCACGACGACATCGCCGAGCACCGGCTGCGGCTCGGCCAACACCCAGGCATGACCACGGCCACGGCGCGCCGCCACCGTGACCTTGCCCGGCGCAAAACCCTCGGCGCGGAAGCGCCCCTCGGCGTCGGTGGAGCCGACGCGCTGGGCCAGATCGAACGGCACCATCGAGATGGTCGAGCCGGCGAACACCTCGGCGTCCGCCACCGGTTCCCCCTTGCTGTCGAGCACGCGGCCGGCGAGTTCTTCGCCGTGCCGGATGCGCACGCGGCCCAGATTCTTCTCCTGACCGGCGCGAACGATCACGCTCGGCTTGACCTCGGCGAGGAAGGTGCGCGCGGTGACCGCGAAGAAGTTGCTGCCCGGCACCACGCCGACCAGCCGGAAGCTGCCGTCACTGCCGGTGGTCGTCGACGGGATCGGCAGATCCTCGAACACGCGCTTCGCCCACTTCGGCATCTCGATCACGCGCACGGGCGAGTTCGGCTCGCGGATCAGCACCGCGCCCTCGGGATCGAAGCGCTCGGCCGGGAAGAAGCTCGCGATCGTGCCCGGCAGGTCCACGGCACGCACCAACGCGCCCGCGACGCCCTCTCCTTCCTCGTCGACCACGATGCCCGAGATCACCCCCGCGTCCGGCAGCACCACGTCGCCCAGATCCACGATCTCACCCGGCGACGGCGTCCGCGTCAGCAGCTGATGCATCGGCGCGTCGGTGTCGATGCCCGCGAACATCACGTAGAAGCCGCGCGGCCACACGCCGGTGATCGCGAACGTGCCGTCGGCAGCGGTGCGCGTGTCGCCGGCGATGTACTGCGGCATGACCGTCGGCTCGTCGGCGAAGAGGTCGACGTTCTCGGGCAGGATCGAATCCTGCGCGACGCGGAAGATGCGCACGCCGCAATCGGCGACGGCGGTCTTGCGGAAGTCGACGACGCGGCCGCGGAACCCACTCAGGCCGGCCTGGATCTCAGGATCGTCGAGCACCGATGCCGGCAGGCTGGCCACGGCCTCACGCTGCGTGCCTCGATTGTCGCCCGCGGCGCCGGCATTGCCGACTTCGGCAGTCGCTGCGCCCGGTCCTTCCTGCGGCTGTTGCAGCTGCGGCAAGGCCGGCCCGGGCGGCAGCACGTCGCCACGCGGCCAGAGCCAATACGTTGCCAGAGCGGCGAATACGACGAGCAAGACGAGGACGACCGGACGTTGCAAACTGACCTCCTCAGGGGGCGGGGACCCAGAGTGGCGGAAGGTGGCCGAAGGCGCGGGTGATCTTACGACCCGGTCGGCCCGATTGCGCCGCCGCCGCGTTCGGTGGCGCGCCATCGGGCCAACGCCGCGAGCGCGATGGCGTGGTCGATGAGCCCCGCAGCGATCGCGTCGTCGAGCTCATCGAGCGGCATCGTCACCACTTCGATGTCCTCACCGGGGTCCATCTGCAACGCTCCCTGCCGTCGACAGCCGCGCGCCACGAACACGTGGCAGCGGTTGGTCATGAACGCGGGATTGGGGCGGATCGCGCCTAGCGACACGATCTCGTCGGCGACGTAGCCGGTCTCTTCACGCAGTTCGCGCGCCGCGGTCGCCGCCGGATCACGGTCGGTGCGATCGATGATGCCGCCCGGAATCTCGAGCGACACACTGTCGCTGCCGTGCCGGAACTGCCGCACCAGCACGATCTCGCCGGCCGCAGTGATCGGGATCACGTTGACCCAATCGACGGTGTCGAGCAGGAAGAAACCGATCTCGACGCCGGTGCGGGGCGAACGCCGCCGCGAGCGCCGCGCGCGGAACACGAGGTAGCGGTAGAGCTCCTCGTCGCCGAGGTGTTGCCAATCGTGCAGACTCATCGGCGCCCCCTCATCGGCGCAGCGTCAATCCGTTCTTGGTCTCACCCGCGATCGCCTCGATGCGCAGACCCCGCGACGGCGCATCGACATCGTCGGGCAGACAGAGCCGGCCGGCGCCGAACTGATTGGTCTCGAGCGCGAACGCACCGTCGATACCAGTCGTCGCCAAGCCCGGCAAGTCGAGCACCGCGCCTTCGAGCGTGCGCCGGCCGACGACACCCGGCATCGCCGGCGCGCTCGGCGGCGCCAGCGGCACCCAGCGGATCGGCACGCCGACCGCCGGCTGGCCGCGGGCGTCGACGACGGCGCCGCACAGCAGCGCGCTGAGCCCCTTCTCGACGCGCACGGCAGGCACGGCGGGCAACAGGTCGTAGTCCGCGAACGGCGCGCCGGGCTCGACCAGCTCCGCATACTGGACGTGACCCTGGGCCTGCACCAGCAGACGCGCGGGAGCGTCGCCAGTGGCGGGCAGCGCGAACCTTCCTTGGCCGTCGGTGCGCACCGTCACCGGGGCGCCGCCGGTCACCGTCCACACCACCACCGCGTCAGGGATCGGCTGCAGATCGGGCCGCGAGCGCACGCGACCGCGCACCACCGACGCCGGCAACGGCTGCATGGTGATGCGCACACCGATCGCGGCGGTGTCCACGGGTCCGAACGCCAGTGGCTCGTGATCGAAATGATGCACGTGCAGCCGCACCTGACCGGGCAGCAGCGGCCCGAGCGCGAACGCGCCGGCGGCATCGCTGGTCGCCAGCAGTCCGAGCGGATCCCCACCCTCGACCTGCACCCGGGCACCGGCGAGCGCGCCGCCGTCAGGCGCGACGACGTTGCCGGTCAACGTGTCGCCGGGCTGCAGTTCGATCGTCTGCTCGCTGCGGCCGCCGATGCGCGCCGGGATCACCACGTCGCGTTGCGCCACGCGTCCAGTTGTGGTCGCCGCCGTCAGCCGGAAACGCCCCGCGGCGAGGAAGCGCACCTCACCGTCGCGCTGCAGGCGGTGCGCACGATCGGCGGTCGGCGAACCGTCTTCGAGCGCCAGATCCTTGCCCACGGGCATACGCGCCAGCATCGAGTGTTCTTGCCACGCGCGTTTGATCACCGCGTCGTTGCCCGTCGGCGTCAGCAGCGTGTCGTCCTGGTCGAGCCGGCGGAACATCACCCAGACGTCGCCGGTCGCCTTCGCCCCGGCCACGGTGAAGTGCAGCCGCAGCCGATGCGACCAACCGTCGCTGACGATGCGCGCTTCCTGCGGCGCCGCGGCGGTCGAATCGAGTTGTGCGGGCACCAGTCGCAGCAGGTAACCGTCGGCGACCACGGCCAGCTGCTGCGGCTTGCTGAGCGGCAACGGCGCGACCCCCGCCTCGTCGGTGAACGCCAGTTCGACGCCGCCCTGCGCCGAACAGACCGCCGCACCGGCGACGGGTCGGCCGCTGACGCTGTCGGTGACGCGCAGCCACGCCGTCGGCGAAGCTGCGAGTTCGTGCGGCTCCGGCAGTTCGGCAGCGACGCGCGTCGCGACGGTGTTGTCGGGCAGTCCGGTCGCGGGCGTGGCGCCTGCTGGCGCGCTGGTCGACACGTCGACGACGTCGATGCCGTCCGGCGCGAGGTCGACGGCGGGCCGGCGCAGGATCAGGACCGCCGCGACGATCACGGCGAGCACGGCAATCAACAGCAGCGCGCGGCGCATCAGCCGATCACCTCTTCTCCAGCTGGACCTCGAACGTCTGTTCGAGGATGCGGCGCACCCGCTTGGACTCTTCCGTCGGCTGGCCCTGGTCGTCGAGCGTGTCCTGCACGACCAGCAGATAGGTCGCGCCCGCCGCCTCGAACCGCAGCACGGTGTTCTGGATGCCGGTGCCGGCGATCGTCAGCGTGCCGACGACTCCCTTGGCCGACAGTCTGCCCAGGGTCCACTCGGTGGGCTGCTGGTCCTTGACGCCGCCAGCGGTGTGACCAGCGATCGAATCGAGCATGTCGCCCGGGCTCGGCGCGTCGATGCCCGAGAACCGGTCCAACAGGATGGTGCAGTCGCCGCCGTCCAGGGACCAATGGTCGTAGTGGTTCGAGAGCTCCGCTTCGAACGCCATCGCCCGCGGGAACTCGAACCGCACGCCCTTGGCGTCGAGGATCCGCGTCGGCAACACCGTCGCGCGGATCGGCAGCTTGCGGTCGCCGATGGTGACCTCACCGCGCTCACCATCGACGAGCGGCACCACCACGCCATCGATCTCGACCGAGAGCCGGTAGGCCGGTTCGGCTTGCGGATTGTGACGTGGCATCGGCACCGCGACCGCGATGGCAGCAACCACGGCGAGCATCAGGACTCGAATCATGCCCGTGGCGTAGCGGTTGATGCACAGGCAGACAACTCCCCTATGCTCCGCGGCGCCCAATGGAGTCGACTCCCGCCCGTTCACCGCTACTGTCGCGCGCCTGGCTGCTGCTACTCGCCGCGGCAGCCGTGTCACTGCTGTTGTTCGGATGGCTGACCGTGCAGCGACTGCCGTATCCGTTCGAACTGGAATGGATGGAAGGCGCGATGGCCGACCACGCCTGGCGCGTCGCCGCCGGCGAACCGCTCTACTGCGCGCCGAGCCCCGAGCACGTGCCGTTCCTGTACGCGCCGCTGCTGTTCTGGCTCGCGGGCCTGCTGATGAAGCTCGGAGTGCCGGAGTTGCTGGCGCTGCGCGGCATCGCCTGCGGTGCGTCGATCGGCGTGGCGATGCTGATCGGCCACTGGGTGCGGCAACACACCGGGCGCCTGGTGCCCGGTCTGGTGGCGACCGGCGTGTTCCTCGCGGGCTACGGGTGGCTGTGGTGGTGGTACGACCTGGCGCGCAACGACTCGCTGTTCCTGCTGGCGATCTTGGGAACGGGCTACGCGCTACGACACGGCGGCCGGTTCCGCGTGCCACTCGCCGCGGTGCTGGCGGTGGTGGCGATGCTCGCCAAACAATCGGCAGCGATGTGGTTGCCGGCGATCACCGTCGGCGCGCTGTGCCTCGACTGGCGGCTGGGGCTGCGTTTCGCGGGCGCGGCGCTGCTCGGCATCGGGCTGACGCTGACCGCCATGCACCTGAGCAGCGACGGCTGGTCGACGTTCTACCTGTTCACGATGCCGCAGTACCACGGCATCGAAGGCCACCGCAAGCTCGGCTTCTGGACCGAGGACATCGTGCCGATGCTGCCCTTGCTGCTGCTTGGCTTGGGCGGCTTCGTCGCGCAGTGGCGCGCGGGCGAACGCAAGGAGGCGCTGTTCCTCGCCGCGGTCGGCAGCGGCGGGCTGATGACCTCGTGGGCGTCGCGGCTGCACACCGGCGGATTCGACAACGTGCTCGTCTACGGTTTCGCCGCGGCCTGCGTGCTCGGCCCGGCCGCCCTGCGCGCGCGCGCACGCTGGCTCGAGCTCGCGACACCCGCGCTGCTCGCCGTGCAGTTCGTGATCCTGTTCGGCTACGCGTGGCAGCGCGGCCCGAACACCACCGCGCTGCCGTCGGCGGCGCATCGCCAGGCGCACGAGGAGCTGACGGAATACGTGCGGTCGCAGCCGGGCATGGTGATCATGCCGGGTCACGGCGGCGTCACGCGCCGCGCCGGCAAGCCGTCGAGCGCGCACGGCCAGGCGATCTTCGATCTGCTGCAGGTCCTACCCAAGCTGGACAACGGCATGCTGGATCTGCCGGCGCTGCTCGACGACCAACGCCTCGCCCAACTGCCGCCGCTCGCGAGCGCGGCGCTGAAGAGTTTCCGCGACACGTTGCTGGCCGCGCTGGCTTCGCGAAGCATCGGCGCGATCGTGCTCGACGCGCAGATCGGGGAGAACTTCGAGGGCCTGTTCCTGTACGGCGCCGGCGACCGCTACCGTCGCCGCACCGACCCGGTCCTCAGCGATGGCAGGGCGCTCAATCCGCTGATGGGGTACGTCGTCAACTCACCGTACGCGCTCGAGGCGATGCCGAGATGAAGGGCAAACAACTGCTGCAGGCGATGCTCCTGGTCGCGGCGCTGGTCGCGTTGGTGCTGGCCTGGCCGGCGATCGCGCGTTCGGCACGCAAACCGCGCATCGGCGAATGGGTGCCGGGCGAGGATCCAGGTACGGTGCTCACGGTGGTCATGAATGAGACGCCAACGCGCTCCCACCGCAGCTACGTGCTGAGCCTGGGCAGCGAGAACTTCGGCCTCGACATCAGTTGCCCGCCGCCGGCCGGCTACACCGAATTGCGTTCGCGGCTCTACCGGGAGAGTGATGGTGTGCTCGGCGAAACCGGCGAGCCGTACTCGAGCAGCATCACCAACACTTCGCCGACCCCGTCTGCGACGGAACAGATCTCGGGCTTCGGCGGCTTCCAGACGGCCGGTCACCTGCTCGCCGAGGTCACGTTCAGCGACGACCTGAAGGTCAAGGCGATGGTCGCGCCGCCGATGGAGATCCGCCGTGGCGCGGAGACCGATTGGGCGCCGCTCGCGGTCGTCTGGGACCTCGGAGTGTTGATCGAGTGGAGCCAGACCAAGGACCACCTGCTGGTGCGTCGGAGCGCCCTCACCGGCCATGCCGCGCCGGTGTGGAACGGCGGCGGGTTCACGGTCGGCGGCAAGGGTTGTCAGTTCACCGACGACATGCAGGTGGCGCGCCTGTTCCGCGCCCGTGTGCCGGAACTGCGCGACGGCTACCAGAACGTGCAGTTGACGATCTACGTCATGGACGACGGCATCAGAACCGACGTCACAGTCCGGTAGGGCTGCGCACGGTGAGTTTCGTCGCGAGGGAAGTGCGTTGGTGGAATGCACAGAAGATGCACCAGTGTCCCCGCCACCTTCGCATCACCGGGCCGCGCGCTAGCTTGAGGGCCCTCGTTACTCCACTTCGACACCACGATCTCCCATGCAACGCTCCCCACTCGTCACCGCCGGCCTCCTGCTGGCCTGCTCACTGACCGGTTCCTTGTCGGCCCAGATGGTCGGCACCTACTCGGTGAACCCCGCCTGGCCGGCCTTCCCCGGCAACTTCACATCGTTGGCCGCCGCAACTGCGGCGCTGGCCACCCAAGGCGTGATCGGGCCGGTGAACATCGAGGTCTACGACGACGCCGGGCCCTACACCGAGTCGTCCCCGTTCGTCACCGCCAACGTGCAGTGGGCGCCGAGTGACGCCGTGCTCGTGTTCGGTCAGTGGACCGGGGTGTCGAGCACCAACCGCGTCACCTTCCGCGCCGCGCCCGGCGAAGCGCCCGTGATCGATGCGACGGGCCGCGCGATGGGCGTGTTCTGGCACGGCGCCGACTACGTGACCTTGCAGGGCTTCGAGATCAAGAACGCGCTGTTCGACGCGATCACCCTCTACTCCGAGACCACGCACGGCGTCGCCACCGACGCGATCATCGACGGCTGCCGCATCCACGACTGCCCCAGCGCCGGCGTGACCGTCTACGGCAACTCGTCGTACCCGCTCAACACGCTGATCACGAACTGCGTGTTCTACCGTTTGCAGACCGCGAACGGCGGCGGCTTCAGCACGACGGCGCGTTTCGGCTACATCACCACGCGGCGTTCGACCAATACGCGCATCGTGCACAACACGTTCCTGGTCGACACCGGCTCGGGCAGCCTGATGTGCGTATTCGGCTCCAACTGCTCGGGCGCGACCGAACAGCCGTTCGCCGAGATCAGCAACAACGCGGTGTTCAAGCTCGCCGCGGCCGGGGCGCCGATCTTCAACCTGCGCACCGCGACGGGGGCGACGCAGCTGGTCCCGGCGGTGTGTGACTCGAACTGCTTCTTCGACCTGACGCCGAGCCCCTTCGGCATCTACGGCGCCGCGGGCGCATCGACCGCGCAGGCGCTGCTCGACTGGCAGATCAACACGCTGGCCGACCTGACGTCGTTGTACGTCGACCCGGCGTTCCTCGACATCGCGGGGCACGATGTGCATCTGCAGCCCACCTCACCCTGCAACGGTGCGTCGACGGTCGTCGCCGGCGTCACGACCGACATGGACGGGCAGCCGCGCGGCGCCACCGGCATCGACATCGGCGCCGACGAGATCAGCGCCGCCACGGTCACCGCGGTCGGCACGGGCTGCGTCGGCAGCAACAGCCTGTCACCGGTGCTGTCGACCAACAGCTGGCCGTTCCTCGGCAATCAGGCGCTGGGCCTGCACGGCAACGGCCTGCTGCCCAACCAGCCGATGTTCGTGTTCGCGAGCTTCGGCGTGTCGACCACCCCGTTCCCGGTCGGCGCGGGCTGCTCGGTGTTCCTCGACCTCGGCAGCCTCGTCGCGCTGTCGACGTTCGGCGTCGCCAGCCCGGCCGGCAACGCCAACATCGTGTTGTCCCTGCCGAACAACGCCGCCTACGTCGGCGTCAATCTCGCCTACCAGGTGATGGCGATCGACCCGGCGGCGACGCTGGGGTTGACGCTGTCGAACGCACTGGACTGCGTGCTCGGCTTCTGAGCGAACGACCTGGACGGCGCCGTTCGCGGGGCGGCGCCGTTCGCTGTCGGCGCCGTTCGCGGTCGGGATTGGACGGGGGACGCGCACCCGGATCGATCGGGGTGGGATCGTCGGGGCGCGGTTGTGGTTTGTACCCGGTTCCGTACGCAACCGATCAGCTGAGTGACTTGAGGGCTTCTTGGACGAGCTTGCCGTCGGCGAGGCCCTTGTAGCGGTTCATCCACTCCTTCATGAACCGGCCCATGTCCTTGCCGCCCGTGAAGCCGATCTCGGCGGCGACTTCGCGCACCTTGGCGGCGACCTCGTCGGCCGACATCTGCTTGGGCAGGTAGCCGTGGATCACCTCGATCTCGAACTGCTCCTTGGCGGCGACCTCGGTGCGACCGGCGGCGGTGGCCTGGGCGACGGTGTCCTGGCGGGTCTTCACGGCCTTGTGCAGCACGGCAGCCTCTTCGTCGTCGGGCAGATCGTCGACCTGGGCATCGATGGCCTTGCGCTTGAGCTCGCTGATCAACATGCGGATCACTTCGAGGCGCGGCTTGTCGCCGGCCTTCATCGCGGTCTTCATGTCGGTCGTGAGCCGGGAGAGGTAGTTGGCCATCGGGTTACTTCGCCTCTCCGGGGCCGGCCGCGACGTCGGGCTCGGGTTCCTCTTTGGGGATCATCGCCACCGACACCAGCTTGTCGCCTTCGTTGAGGCCGATGCAGCGCACACCCTGGGTGTTGCGGCCGATGACGCTGATCTGTGCGACCGCGGTGCGCACGATCTGACCGTCCTTGGTGATCATCATCACCTCGTCGTCGTCCTTGACGGCGAGCAGGTTGACGACCTGACCGTTCCGCTCGGTGGTGCGGATGTCGATGATGCCCTTGCCGCCGCGGCTCTGCACCCGGTACTCCTCGACCGCGGTGCGCTTGCCGTAGCCGTTCTCGCACACGGTCAGCAAGGTGCCGGTGCCGTCGATGACGACCATGCCGCAGACGGCGTCACCCTCGTCGATGCGGATGCCCCAGACACCGACGGCGCTGCGCCCCATGGCGCGAACGTCGCCTTCCTCGAAGCGGATCGACATGCCCGAACGGGTGCCGAGAACGATGTGCTGACCGGCACGCACGAGGTTGACGCCGACCAGCTGGTCGCCCTCCTCGAGTCCGACGGCGATGATGCCGCCGGCGCGCGGCCGGCTGTACATCGCCAGCGCGGTCTTCTTGATCAGACCCTTGGCGGTGGCGGTGACCAGGAAGCGGTCGTCGAACGACTCGACGCGCAGGATCGCGGTGATCTTCTCCTCGGGCTGGGTCTCGACGACGTTGGCGAGCGCGCGGCCCTTGGCGGTGCGGCCGTAGCTCGGCAGCTCGTAGACCTTCTTCCAGTGGACGCGGCCCTTGTCGGTGAAGAACAGGAGATAGTCGTGGGTGCTGGCGACGAACAGGTTCCAGAGGAAGTCGCCTTCCTTGGTCTCCGCGCCGCTGACGCCCTTGCCGCCACGACCCTGGGTGCGGTACTGGTCCAGCCCGGTGCGCTTGATGTAGCCCTCGTGCGTGACCGTCACGACCATCATCTCCTCGGGGATGAGGTCCTCGGCCACGAAGTTGCCGAGCTCCTCGTCGCTGATGACGGTACGACGATCGTCGCCGTACTGCTGCACCATCTCGGCGAGATCCTGCTTCATCAGGCCGACCAGCACGCTGCGGTCCTCGAGGATCGTCTTGTAGTAGCTGATCTTGCCGAGGACTTCGGCGTGCTCGGCCTCGAGCTTCTCGATCTCCAGGCCGGTCAGGCGCGCGAGGCGCATGTCGAGGATCGCGCGGGCCTGGATCTCCGACAGATCGAAGCGCGCCATCAGGCGCGTGCGCGCGTCGTCGACGCTGGCCGACGACTTGATGATCTCGACGATCTCGTCGATGTTCTGCACCGCGAGGCGCAGACCGTCGAGGATGTGCAACCGCTCCTCGGCCTTGCGCAGCAGGAAGCGCGTGCGGCGCCGGATCACGTCGATGCGGTAATCGCGGTAGCACTCGAGCATCTGCTTGAAGGCGAGCGTGCGCGGCCGGCCGTCGACGATCGCCAGGTTGATGATCGAGAACGTGCTCTGCAGCGGCGACAGCTTGAACAGCTGGTTGAGCGTGACCTGCTCGTCGTCGACGCCGCGCTTGAGTTCGATGACCAGGCGCAGGCCGACGCGATCGTTGCTCTCGTCGTTGGCGTCGGCGATCGAGTCGATCTGGGCGTTCTTGACCAGCGTGTCGATGCGCTCGAGGATGGTCGTGGTCTTCACCTGGTACGGGACCTCGGTGAACACGATCAGCTTGCGGCCACGCTTCTCCTCGATGTGGTACTTGGCGCGCACCTGGACGTTGCCGCGGCCGCTGGCGTAGGCGTTGCGGATGCCGCTGCGCCCCATGACCATGCCGCCGGTCGGGAAGTCAGGACCGGGCACGATCTCGAGCAGTTCGTCGAGGGTCACCTCGGGCTTGTCGAGCAGCTTCTCGATCGCCCTGGCGATCTCCTTGAGGTTGTGCGGCGGCAGGCTGGCGGCCATGCCCACGGCGATGCCGGTCGAGCCGTTGCACAGCAGGTTGGGGAAGCGCGCCGGCAGCACCACGGGCTGGGTGCGGGTGCCGTCGTAGTTGGGCACCTCGTCGACGGTCTCCTTGTCGAGATCCTCGAGCAGGTGCACGGCCGGCCAGGCGAGCTTGGCTTCGGTGTAACGCATCGCCGCTGGTGGGCTGCCGTCGATCGCGCCGAAGTTCCCCTGCGAATCCACCTGCGGGTAACGCGTCGTGAACGGCTGTGCCATGCCGACGAGCGTCGGGTAGACGACCGACTCGCCGTGCGGGTGGTAATTGCCCGAAGTGTCGCCGCAGATCTTGGCGCACTTGCGGTGCTTGCTGCGCGGCCCCAGACCGAGATCGTTCATGGCCACGAGCACGCGCCGCTGGCTCGGCTTGAGGCCGTCGCGCGCATCGGGCAGAGCGCGACTGAGGATCACGCTCATCGAATAGTTGAGATAGCTCTCACGCATCTCCTGCTCGAGCAGGAGATCGGTGATGCGGCCGCCGGGCGGCGGGGTCGTATCGCTCATGGACGCGGGTCGGTGCGGAAGGGACGAATCGCCGAAACCGCCATTCTTCACAGGCGGAGCGCGCGCTTCAACAACGCCTCGGATCCTGTAGCATCTGTCGGCCGATTCCTTCCGAAGAAGCGCGGGGAGATCCCCGCCCGACCGCCGCCAGACCCCACCCTCCGGAGCCCTGCTTGTTCGACAAGAGCGTCATCATCCTGGTCGTTTCGCGTGAGATCCTCGAAGGCTCGGTGGTCGACCGCAACGCTGCGTTCATCGCCAACCGGGTCGACGACATCGGTTATCGGGTGCGCACGATCCAGGTCGTGGATCGCGTCGAGGCGGAGATGGTGGCGGCGATCAGCTGGGCGCTCGAGCAGAAGCCGACGTTCCTGCTGCTGACCGGCGGCATGGGCCCCAACTGGGACGACAACTCGCGCGGCTGCCTGGGCAAGGCCACCGGGCTGCCGCTCGTCGAGGACGCCAGGGCCGTCGAGTTCATCGCCAATTCCTACAATCGCCTGTTCGCCAAGGGCGCGATCGACGATCCCGAGGTCAACGACACGCGGCGCGGCATGGCGATGCTGCCCAAGGGATCGGTGTGCTACGAGAACACCGTCGGTACCGCGCCCGCAGTGCAGCTGCGTCTGCCCGGTACCAACGTGTTCCTGCTGCCGGGCGTGCCCGCCGAGATGCAGCGCTTCTTCACCACCCACGTGATGCCGGTGATGAGCGCCGAAGGCCCCGACACGGTGCGCGGCGAACGGCACGTCGACTACCACGGCCACGACGAATCGTCGATCAGCCGCGCCCTCGCCGACGTCGCCGCGCGCAATCCGCAAGTCAGCATCCGCACGCGCGTGCAAGGCCAGGATGTGACCCGCACGATCCGCATCAGCCTGGTCAGCGAGCAGGAGGACGCGGTCAAGCTCAACGACATCCTCGACCAGACCGAACAGCACCTGCGCGATCGCCTCGGGCTCGAACTGCAGTCGCGGCCGACCGACGCCAGCGCGCTGGGCGACTGATTGCCTCACGGGCCCGGAGCGCCTTGAGCACTTTCGCCGAGCGCCTGCTGGCCTGGTACGAACACCATCGCCGCGACCTGCCGTGGCGACGCAGCCGCGACCCGTGGGCGATCTGGGTCAGTGAAGTGATGCTGCAGCAAACGCGCGTCGAAGCGGTGCGCGAACCGTTCGAACGGTTCTTGCGCCGATTCCCGACCCCAGCCGCGTTCGCCGCGGCCAGCGACGATGAGCTGCTGCTGGTCTGGAAGGGGCTCGGTTACTACCGGCGCGCCCGGCTGTTGCGCGACGGCGCGCGCGCGGTCGTCGAACGGCACGAGGGCGCGGTTCCTGGCGAACCCGAGGCGCTCGGCGCGTTGCCGGGCGTCGGCACCTATACCAAGGGCGCCATCGCTTCGATCGCGTTCGGGCACCCCGAGCCGGCCGTCGACGGCAACGTCGAACGGGTGTTCGCGCGCCACCGCGGCATCACGGCCGACATCAAGACCGCCTCGAGCCAAAGGCAACTGCGCGCGATCGTCACCGAGCACCTGCACCCGGATCGCGCCGGCGACTTCAACCAGGCGCTGATGGAGCTGGGCGCGACCGTGTGCACGCCGCGCTCGCCGCGCTGTGATCGCTGCCCGGTGCGGTCCGACTGTGTCGCCGCCCAGGCCGGCAACGCGGAAGGGCTGCCGGTGCGCAAGCCGCCGCGACCGGCGGTGGTGGTGACCGCGCGGGTCGCCTTGGCGCTGCGGCACGGCGCGGCGCTCGGCAACCGCGTGCCCGACACCGAACCCAATGCGGGACAGATCGAGTTGCCCGGCGCCGGCATCCTGCGCGATCTCGACCCTGCGGATCTGGCAACGGTGCTGCGGCGACGGTTCGCGGCCCAGGTCACCGTCGGTGCCGAGCTGGCTCGCGCCCGGCACGCGATCACCCACCACCGCATCACCGTGCACGCGCACGCGGCGACGGTCACCAGGGAAGGTTCCCTGCAGTGGTTCGATCTGTCACCTACCACGCCCTGGACCACCCCGTCGCGCAAGCTGCTCGCCGCCGTCGGCGCGGCCGAAGCGTGACCCACACGGTCGCGGCGCTACGCTGTGCGGCATGGCACTGTTGTCCGGCAAGAACGTCGTCGTCTTCGGGGTCGCGAACAAGCGCTCCATCGCCTGGGGCATCGTCCAGGCACTGCACCGCGAGGGCGCCCGCATCGCCCTCAACTACCAGAACGATCGCATGGAGGAACCCGTGCGCAAGCTCGCCGCCGAGCTGCCCGAGAACACCTTCATCGCGCCGTGCGACGTGACCGTGCCCGGCGACATCGAGCGCTTCTTCGAACAGCTGGGCAAGGAGTTCACCCAGCTCGACGGCCTGGTGCATTCGATCGCGTTCGCCAAGCGCGAGGAACTCGGCGGCAACTTCGTGGACACTTCCTGGGAGGGATACCAGCTCGCACAACAGGTCAGCGCCTGGTCGCTGATCGGGTTGTGCAAGGGTGCCGCGCCGCTCATGGAAGGCCACGAGTCGAGCGTCATCTGCCTGAGTTACTACGGCGCCGAGAAGGTCGTGCCCAACTACAACGTGATGGGCGTCGCCAAGGCAGCGCTCGAGGCGAACACGCGTTACCTGGCGAGTGATCTGGGCCCGCGCGGCGTGCGCGTCAACGCGATCTCCGCCGGCCCGATCAAGACCGTGTCGGCAATGGGCGTCGCCGACTTCGGCTCGCTGCTCGACAGCATGGCGCAGAAGTCGCCGCTGCGCCGCAACGTCGACCAGGCCGACGTCGGCAACGCGGCCCTGTTCCTGCTGTCGGATCTGGGTCGCGGCGTCACCGGCCAGACGCTCTACGTCGATGCCGGCTACTCGATCATGGGCGCGTGACCGCGCTCACGGCCGGCCGTCGCGCGTCGGCTGCGTCGCGGCTCCGCCGGCCTCGAGCGCCGCGATTCTTCGCGTGACGCGATCGCGCTCGGCAGCGGTCAGCCCGCCGCGCTGCGCATCGACCGCGACGACCTGCTGCAGCAGGCTCAGCAACTGCCGGCGATCGCCGGCAGGCTCCGCCTCGTGCAACACGGCGAGGTTCAGCAGGCTCGGCAGGTGCGCCGGATCGCGCAGCAGCGCCTGCCCGTAGGCAGCGGTCGCCGCCGCCGGATCGCCGTTGCGCTCGGCGGCGACCGCCGTGCAGAACCACGGTTCGGCACTGGCGGGGAAACGATCCGCGACCACGGCGAACGCGCTGACGGCGCGCGTCGCGAAGTCGTCGCGCTGCGTCGCTTCGCCACGGCGGTCCGCCAGCTCGGCCGCGCGCAGCAAAGCCTTGCCGACGGACAGGCCTGCGTCTTCGTCGAAGGCCGCCAGCCGGAAGCAACGCTCGAACGCACGCGCCGCCCGCTCCGCGTGGCGCTGCGACTCTTCGAGCCCCTTGGGGCCCATGACCAATTGCGAGATGCGCAGGTGCGAGCTGCCCAGCCGGAAGTTCGCCGTCGCGTCGTCGGGCCGCAGCACGACGTAGGCTTGCAGGTGCGGCAACGCGGCGCGGTCTTCACCGAGCTCGTAGCGATAGGTTCCCGCGACTCCCAGCAACGCCGCGCGCTCGTGCGGCGGCGCTTGGGCGGTGCGTTCGAGCGCAGCTTCCGCCGCCGCCGCCGCCGCCGACATGTGCCCGGTCTCGGCCAGGAACACGGCGTGGATCCAGCCGACGAACGCATCGGTCGGCGCCAGCGCCTCGGCCGTCAGCACCTCGACCTCACCCTCGTGCAAGGCACGCAGGTCGGGAGGATCGACCTGTCCGGCTTCCTGCAACAACACCATGCCGAGCACAGCCCGCGCCCGGGCAGCACGCGGGTCGAGCGCCAATGCCCGTTCGGCTGCGGCCCGCGCCGCGTCGTAGCGCCGCTGCACGACTGCGGTGATCGCGGCATCGATGTCACGGTCGCGTTGGCCAAGCAACGACTCACCGAGTTCACGACTCGGGAACTGTTCGATCGGCGCGGCGATCGGCCGCGGCGAAACGCCAGCACAAGCCGACAGCACGGCAATCGCGATCGAGGCTGTCATCACGCACTTCTGGCGCATGCGTGCATCATCGTCTGGCCTGCCCCCAACACCAAGCTACGCTTGCCGCCCATGGCGCGGATCGCGGCGGACGTCACCTGGTTGATCGGCAACACTCCTCTGGTCGAGTTGGCGCGGCTGTCGCCGCCCGGAACACGCATCCTCGGCAAGATCGAGGCGCACAACCCTTCCGGCAGCAACAAGGACCGGGCTGCACTCGGCATGATCCGCCACGCCGAGCGCAGCGGCTTCCTGCGCGAGGGCGGCACGATCGTCGAGTGCAGCGGCGGCGATCTCGGCCTGGCGATCGCGTTGGTCGGACGACGACTCGGCTACCGCGTCGTGTTGACGATGCCGGAGTGGTTGCCCGAGAGCCGTCGCAGCCTGCTGCGCGCGCTGCAGGCCGAAGTCGTCACCACCCCGACGAGCGAGGGCATGCAAGGCGCGATGCAACGCGCCGACCAGATCGCCAAGCAGACGCCTGGCGCAGTCTGTCTGCAGGCGTTCACCAATCGCGCCAACGCCCGCCATCACGCGGAGACGACGGCGCGCGAGATCTGGCACGACACCGATGGCCAGGTCGGTGTGGTCGTTGCGCCGATAGGCACGGGCGGCACCGCAGCCGGCTGCGCTTCGTTCCTGCGTGAGCTGGGGGTGAGCGTCGTCGGCGTCGAGCCAGCCGCCAGCCCGGTGCTCAGCGGCGGCAAGGCCGGTGCGCACGACATCCCCGGCCTCGGCGCCGGCTTCGTTCCGGACATCCTCTGCAGCAGCGAACTCGACGGGATCGTCGACGTCACGGATCGTGACGCGAGCGCCGGCGTGCGCGCGCTGGCTCGCGAAGAGGGGCTGCTGCTGGGACCGGCGAGCGGCGCAGTCATCCATGCCGCACGGTTCCTGGCGCAACAACCCCAGCACCAAGGCAAGCTCGTGGTCGCCCTGCTTCCCGACCGTGCCGACCGCTACCTCGAACACCAGTCCATGCGGCAGGAGGCCTGATGCAGATCCCGGTCCAAGAACGTGCGACAGCGCTGTTACGCAAGATCGACGACCTCAGGCGCAGCCTGCAGAGTCGGGTCATCGGCCAAGAACACCTGATCGAAGACCTGCTGGTGGCCCTGCTGGCCGGGGGCCACGTCCTGCTCGAAGGCCTGCCCGGTCTGGGCAAGACGCTGCTGGTGCGTTCCCTTGGGCGAGGGCTCGGATTGGAGTTCGCCAGGATCCAGTTCACGCCCGACCTGATGCCCAGCGACGTCACCGGTACCCAGGTGATGGACGAAGAGGGCGGCAAGCGCCACTTCCGGTTCCAACGCGGTCCACTGTTCGCGGGCCTGGTGCTCGCCGACGAGATCAACCGCGCGACGCCCAAGACGCAGTCGTCGCTTCTCGAAGCGATGCAAGAACATGCGGTGACGGTCGCCGGCACGACGCACGCGCTGCCGCAGCCGTTCCACGTCGTCGCCACGCAGAATCCGATCGAACTCGAAGGCACGTTCCCGCTGCCCGAGGCGCAACTCGACCGCTTCCTGTTCCGGCTCGTCGTGCGCACGCCGGACGTCGACGCGATGACCCGGGTGTTGACCGACACGACGGGGGCACGCGCCGAGGAGTTGCCGGTCGCAGTCACCGCCGCCGAGTTGCGCGAGCTGCAGGGGCTGGTGCGCGAGGTGCTGTGCGGCTCACACCTGGTGCGTTTCGTCGCCGAGTTGCTGCTGGCGACGCATCCCGACGTCGGCGGTGAGGCGGATACGCGTCGCTTCGTTCGCTTCGGCGCCAGTGCGCGTGCCGGCCAGGCGATCATCCTCGGCGCCAAGGCGCGCGCGCTGCTCGACGGACGCCCGGCCGTCGCCCGCGAGGACATCGATGCGTGCTTGTTACCGGCGCTCGGGCATCGCGTGCTGTTGGGTTTCGAAGCCGAAGCGGAACGCATCGAAGTCGCGAGTCTGTTGCCTCGCTGGATCGAAACCGCACAGCAACGCACGCGCTAGCCAGGGCTCTTGCGCGATTACGCGCACCCCGTTACCCCAAAATTGTTGGGCGCGTTTGGAAAGTTTTGACGCGGCGAGCGTCTACTACCACGCATGGGACGAGTGGTCCCGGCTGCGTAAGTCTTGGCGCCTGCCGCGGCATTCACCCGCAACGGCGCTGGGACTTTCGAGAGGGCATTTCGCGCAGCCGGGACCATCCTGCTGTGGCCGACGATCCGGGGAGAGGATCGTCGGCCACTATTTTTTTCGCAAGTCCCTGACAGCAAGCATTCGGCAGCTTTTTCTGGCCGCGCCTCACCCGTCCCTCCCTGGCGCCGGCGCCGACCTCGTCGCATCATCGATCCGATGCCCGATCCCGACGACCAGGACTTCCTGATCCGCGCCGAAGCCGCGATGCGCGCCGTCCTGACCGCCCTGGACGGTTTCGATCCTGACGAACTGGAAGCCGACCTGGCTGGCGGTGTGCTCCGTATCACCTTTGCGGACCAACGCAGCTGCATCATGAATCGCCAGTCCGCAGCCAACCAGCTCTGGCTGGCCGAAGGCGCGACCGCCTGGCACTTCGAATACGCCCCGGCGAGCGGCGCGTGGTTGGACACCAAGGGACGCGGCGAGCTCAGGGCCGTGCTGGGCGAGGTGGTGAGCCGGCGGCTCGGGCGCTCGGTGACGATCTGATGGGGACGGGCCTGGCCCAGCCGCCGCTCCTGGGTCTCGAGTCTAGGCCGAGCGGATCGCGTCGGGCACGCTGGCTACCGCTTGCGGGAACCGCAGCCGGAACGTCGTGCCGTTGCCCGGCACGCTGTCGACCTGCACCAACCCGTTACTGCCGCGCACGAACCGGGCCACCGCGGTGAGCCCCAACCCGGTGCCCTGCCCGACCGGCTTGGTGGTGAAGTAGGGATCGAAGATGCGTTCGCGCACTTCCTTGGCGATGCCATCACCGCTGTCCGCGACTTCGATCCAGACCTGATGACGATCGCTGCCGCAACGCAGCACGATGGTGCCCTCGGCCTTGATCGCCTGCTTGGCGTTGATGACCAGGTTCCACAACGCATGGATCAAGCCGCGCGGATTGAGCAGGACCGGCGGCAGCCGGTCCGGCGCGTCCAGCGACAGCTCGATCGAACTGGGCAGAACCAGTTTGGCCTGGCCATGGAAGTCGCGCAGCAACGCCGCGATCTCGGTGGTCTCGACGGCGCCTTCGTCGGGATGCGCAAGGCGCATCAACTGGTCGAGCAACGGCCGAGTCTGCTCGAGCGTCTCCTCGATCATTCCCAGTCGTCGGCGACGCTCCTCGTCGTCCGCGATCTCACCCAAGGTGACATGACCCAGCAGCACCTGGAACGTGTTGCGCAGCTGATGACAAACCATGCCGGCGAGGTCGCCGACGGTTTCGACTCGCAGCGCGTGACGCAGCAACTTCTCGCGATGGCGCAGCGCCCGGCTGGTCTCGAAGTTCTTGCGCCGCTGCGACTCGGCTGTCAGCAAGGCCATGAAGATCAGGCGGTTGACGATCGCACCGCACAACGCCGAAGCCAGGGTGAGCGCCGACAGACTGGTCGCATGAACCCACGTGTCGGCGAGTGTCGCGCCACCCGGATCGACCACGTGCTGACGAGCCGCGAGCAGCAGGCCGACCACGGCCGCCAAGGTCAACGCCAAGCCGGGCAACACCCCCAACGACATGCATGCCAACAGGGCGAGGAACGGGTTGAGATACCACGCCGGGCTGAACACGCCGCGCGGCCAGTTCGCCAGGATGGTCAGCGCGAACATCGCCACGAACAGCAAGATGGCGCCCGTCTCGTAGCGTCGCCGACGCCACAACCAGGCCGACGCAAACAACAACGGGGCAGCGACGAGCGATGGCAAGGCGCCTGACCACGGCACCGCCGCGGACCAGAAACCATCGTCGAGCGCCAACAAGCAATACAGGCCGAAGACGGCACAGGCCGCGCCGAGACCGAGCGCGATCCAGCGGGTCGCAGCCGACAAGCTGGACACCACTGGTAGGCGCGTGCTCGTCAGGAAGCCGAACAGCGACTCTTGCGACAACCGGACCGGGACCTGCACAGGCGGCGGATTGTAGGCCCAGCGGATCGTCCCGTGCCACAGTGAGGTTGGGTCACCTCGAAGCCTTCTGCGGCAGATCGCTCAGGGTCGCAGTTCGAGCTCGCGCGGCGCGACCTCGACCCGCACCGGCACGCCGAGCAACGGATGCGAGAAGGCCAGCCGCCAGGAGTGCAGCATCACCCTGGCGAACCGCTCATCGCCCCGCGCCCGGTAGCCGTACTTGCGGTCGCCGGCCAGTGGACAACCCAGCGCAGCGAGGTGGACCCTGATCTGGTTGCGTCGGCCAGTCTCCAGGCGGCACTGCACCAGCGTGCAGCGGCCCCGGCGACACAGGGTCGAGTAGTGAGTGACGGCGCGCTCGCCGCCTCTGGCGACGACCCGGACGATCCCGTCCTTCCCTTCCTCCAGCCCCGACTCGATCTTGCCCGCCGCCGGACTGGGTGCCGCGGCACACAGCGCCAGGTAGTCCCGATCGACGGCGTGGGCGCGGAAGAGGGCTTCCATGCCCAGGCGCCCTTCGTCGCTGAGCGCGAGCACCAGCGCCCCGGTGGTCTCTTCATCGAGGCGATGAACAGCTTGCACGCGACGGCCGAGCTGATCGGTCAGCCGATCGACGATCGTCGCACCGCGTCGCCCCGGCGCCGGCACCACCAGCATCGGCGACGGCTTGTCGACCACGACGAGGTGTTCGTCCTCGTGCAACACCGGCACCGCGTCCATGCGCGGCACCATACACAATGCGCGCTGTCAGCCGCCAATCGCAGCCGACGGGGTCACTGCAGGCGCAGGTGGTACTGCTGGATCTTGCGGTAGAGGGTCGCCCGCCCGATGCCGAGCAACTGCGCAGCGCGACGCACATTGCCCTTGGTCGCCCGCAAGGCGCGCGAGAGCAGGTGCTGCTCCTCTTCCTCGAACGGTCGGATCGATTCCTCGGTCAGTTCCGGTTCTTCCAGCGAACCCGACTCCCGGTGGGTGTGATTCGGGACTTCCCCGGCTACAGCGGCCGTCGTCGATGCCGGCGCCAGCAGATGCTCACGGTCGATCGCTGCCCCACCGGCGAGCGTCAGGGCTCGTCGCACGATCGCCTCGAGCTGGGCGACGTTTCCTGGCCAGGCCATGCTCTCGAGCAGGACTGCCGCCGACGGCGTCAGGCCCGGTGAGGTGCGCGGCGCGTTGATCGCAGCAGCGGCCAACAGGCCCTCGGCGATCAACACGATGTCGTCGGTGCGTTCACGAAGGGCCGGCACGACGATCGGGAACGTGTGCAGCCGGTAGTAGAGATCCTCACGGAAGGCGCCGCGCGCGACGAGTTCGGGCAGGTGCGCAGACGTCGTGGCGACCAGGCGCGGCGCCTTCTGGCCGCGCGAGGAGAGACGCTCCTTGAGGTGCCGCACGAGCACCGCCTGGCCGGTTACCGGCATGCGGTCGATGTTCTCGATCACGAACGTGGTGTCGACGGCGGCAGACAAGGCGGTTGCCAACTGATCGGCATCGAGCTGCGTGGCCTCGACGATCATGGGCGCCTTGCCGCTGCGACGGCTCTTGCAATGCACGATGCGGGCCGCGAGCGACTTGCCGGCGCCGGCAGGCCCTTCGATCAGCACCGTCGCATCGCTGTCGGCAGCGCGGCTGAGCGAACCCTGCAGTCGGCGCATCACCGGACTGTTGCCGATCATCGCCGAGCCGCTGCGCACGTTGTCGACGAGCCCCTCGAGCTCGGCGCAGCGTCGTGTCGCCAGTTGCAGCTCAACCGCCATCACCAACATGGCCTCGAGCGCGCCTTCGGCCGAGTTGGGCGATAGCACACCCAAGGCACAGGTGTTGGCATTCGCGGCATCGCTGACCAGTACGGTCGGCACCTGCAGGCTCTCGGGCTGCTCGGTGATCGCCTCGTCGTCGGCGAGCACGATGTCCCAGGTGTCTTCGGCCGCCTGCAGCTCCCGCCAGTCGGCGAAGACCTGCACGGTATGGCCGCCACGAGTGGCGAGGGTCGAGAGACCCTGCATGCCGTTCTTGGAAACTACGGCCATCCGCGCCTTTGGCGCAGCAGCCCCTCGGTGTCCGATCAATGCAGTGGTCATGCCCGTTCCCATTCCTGGATCGGCTCATCCGGGCACGGCGATGAAGTGCATCCGGAGTCGATCGCGCGGCCACCACACCGCTCGGCGAGTCACCGGAGCCCGGCGCTCGCAGCAACTGCCAACGGCATCGCTCGTTCGCGGTCGGCGCGTCGAGGTCTCCTGCGCGAGGTCCGCAGACGAAAAAACGCGCGAGCCTCGGGTGGGCTCAACGCGTGGGATCAGGGTAGCGGGCAGTCGGTCGGGAGATTCGGATCAGGAGTCGATCAGGCGGCGGGCCAGCTCATCGAAGTCGATGGTGCCCAGCTCGTCCTTGGTGATGGGGGTCATCTTCCGGAACTTGCGATACTCGTCGATGCTGGTGAGTTCGACGTAGTCGCGGGCGGTCATCTGCGCCGCGTCCTGCTTGCCACGAGGAGCCTTGCGGCCTTGCTGGGTGCGCTCGAGGGTCTGCTTGGCACGATGACAGATCGAGAGCGTGTTCTCGAGGTTGCCGCGGATCTTCTGCAGTCGCTCCTCGTTCGCGCCGGGCATCTCCATGCTGCGGCCGATCTTGGCAATGGCGACTTCGAGGACTGCGATCAGGCAGTTCAACTTGGTCGAGAGACGGGCCCGGTACTCGGAGGAGGTCAGGGCTTCGGGCATGTTGGGGTCGTCGTTCTTGCGGGCGTCCATCGCGAGTCCTTTGGGAAGAGTCGTTGCCCAACAAGGAGCATTGCAGATGCCAAGCGCTGTGGGATTCCCAAGCAGCCGTGACAGCGAGCGCTCAGGATCGCACCATCTCCACCAGGAACGTCGAGCACCTGGTCAGGTCGCGAGAACCAGACGGCCGAAGTCCGGATTCGACCACACCGTCGCACCACCGCGACGCCGCGATCAGTTCAGCAGCGCTTTGGTGTAGACGTGCTTGGCGAAGTCGTCGAGTCGAGCCAAGGCGCCTCGCCCCGCCAGCTGAAACGACACGCCATCTTCCCAGAACAGCAAGACGCGCATCGAATGGTCGCTGTATCGGGCAATCGTGTTGGTGTTGGCGCCCGCACCCGCCTGCTGGCTGGGCAACCCCGCGAACGGATGTGTCGCCCCCGGTTCCTCGACGACGAAGAACTCGTCCACGCCGTCGGTGTAGGTCAGCTGCAGTGACTTGCGCTGGTTGAGCAGATCCTCGCGAACCTTGACCGAGCTGAGTTGGTACTCGCCGATGGCGAGGCTGTCGGGTTCGATCAAGGCGTCGGCCGATTCGAACAAGGTCAACGCCGCGCCGAACGTGTTGAAGGCCGTTGTGACCAGCGTCGAGGAGGTGGGCGGTGCGGGCGGCAGTTGAGCCGACAGCGTGCAGGAGATCACCTCGACCTCGGACAGCAGGCGGAACTGACGGTCGAACTCCGCGGTGTAGAGCGGCAGCGACGTCTGCAGGTCCACGTCGACGACCCAGATGGCCTTGTCCAGACGGGAGGGGAAGATGACGACGCGGGTCGCCGACCGACCGGCCCTGACAACCGTGGAGAACGAATGCAGCGTGTAGTTCTGCTGCGCCTGAGACAGCTCGCGGATGTGGAAGCTGCCGTTCAGATAGAAGCTCTTGGCGTGCGTCGCGTAGGTCTGCGCCCACTGCAGATCAGCGGGCGACCCTGGCAGTTCTCCTTCGACCGAGAGGTAGGAGAGCTGGAAGTCGGGCGACGGAGTGCCGTTGGCATCCACGATCAACTGTTCGCGGATGGTCGCTACCAGACCCTGCGCCGAGAAGAAACGGCGCCGCTGAACCATGGTGTGGTCCTGTTGCTGCGGCGCCTGATAGATCGACTGCAGCGACAAGGTCGCGGCCGTGACCTGCGGTGGCTTGTTCACCGACTTGCCCGGCGCGCCCTGGGCGACCAGGCCGGCGCCGAAGGGGAGCAACAAGGTCAGCAATGGCGCGAGCAACAGGGCGACGCCCACGAACGAACGCAGCGCCGCGACGAGGCGGACGATTGCTGCGGGTCGAATCGGGGTCGCGGAGTGCATGGTCTGAACGGGGCAGGCTGAACGAGGCAGTCGGGACGCGGGACGGAGACGGAAGGAGGCGGGATCCTAGGCACTCACCGCGGAGCGCCGTAACGGAGAATTGCAAAGTCGACGTTCGGAGCCGAAGCGAGGTCTGCAAAGACGATCTCAGGCGTCCGAATAGTTCCCTGCCGAACCAACATCAGCAGGAAGATTGCCGCCGCGGCAGCTCCGGCGGCACCAAGCGGCCAGAAACGACGGCGCGAAGCAGAGTCGGCCAGGACCCGACCATAGATCGAGACCTGCACCCGTCGCCAGAGCAGCGGTCCGACCTCCACAGGGCTCGCCGACGCCACGTGTTGGCCGACAGCGGACTCGAGCAGCTCTTCGGGCCAGCCAGCACCTGCACTCTCATCGCTGGCGGCAGCCGCGACCGGCACTTCGACCTCAGGCATCACGCGCGCCATCGTCTGGCCGAGTTCGGAGCCTTCGCTCTGGGCAACGATGCGCTCACGCACACGATCGAGCATCTGTGCCGACGACAACTCGGGCGGGCTGATCGGACGCGACTTCAGCACCTCACCGAACCCCTGCCCGACAGCCAGCCGCTGCGCACAGAAGGAGCAGCTCTGCAGGTGTGCTCGGGCCGTTGCGGACAGAGTCGCGCGCGGCTCGCGCTCGAGAGGCATGGCCGCGAGTGCCTCGAGCAGGCATGCGCGACAATCTGCCCCTGGACGGGCAAGACCGGCGCTCCGGGTCGGATCAGTGGTCATCCAACACCCCCGATCGATTCGTTTTCCCGATCGGAATGCGACCGATCGGATTGAGACAGGTTGGAAGGAGATGCCGCGGCGCCCAGCTCGAGATGCGGAAACCGAGTGCGGACGAGGTTCTCAAGAGCGAGGTGGGCACGCGCCAAGCGTGATTTGACGGTCCCCAAAGAGAGCCCGAGCGTCGCGGCGAGTTCGTCGTAAGACATGTCTTCGAGGTAGCGCAGCGCGAGGATCACGCGCAGCTTCGGGCTCAGCAACGAGATCGCTTCCTGGACTTGATCGCTGTGTTCCCGCTGCGCGGCATGATCGCGCGGGCTCGGCGTCTCGTCGACCGGCTCCCCAAGGGTGCCGATCTCCGCGAGCCCGGCGTGCCGACGGGCACCCGAGCGGCGGCGCAGGTCGATGCTGCAGTTGACGACGATCCGGAACAGCCAGGTGCTGAACAGCGAACCGCCGCGAAACGAGTGCAGCTTGCGGAAGACCAGGGCAAAGCTCTCCTGGACGACGTCCATGGCATCCACGGCCTGGCCGGTGATGCGGAACGCGATCGCGTAGACGCGGTCCCGATACTTCGCGAACAGTTCCTCGAAGGCCCGCTCGAACCCATCCGACTCCGGTTGACGGCAAGCCGCCACCAGGTCTGCATCTGGATCACGAACGAGTTTCACGGTCTACAGACGAGGCCGGATGCCCTGAGTGTTCCGTCGCCTAGGGTGAGAGTTGTGATCTGTGTTGAAAGTCTTGCCCCGGTCTCGACCTCAAGACCCTTGGCCGTATTGGCTTGCGGAGGCGATCCGGCGAAGGTCCGCAGCCGCGAGGGCCTGGGGCCTGGGGAACGACACGGTTTCCGAAACAAGGGTTCCCGGAGCAACGGGCTCCGGAACGACGGACTGCGAAACGACCGGCTCCGAAACGACCGGCTGCGAAACAGGGACTCAGTTCCCGAACATGCCCTGCAGACCACCTGGCAAGGTGATCAACCAGCCCACCGACTGCGGGCACGAGGGGCTGCATTCGAGTTCGTTGCAGTCTTCACAATCGGCGGCGACCACCTCGTAGACGGTGCCACCGGGCCCAGCGCCCGCTTCGCGCAGTTCGAGCAGGCAGACCTTGTTGGAGAAGCTGCTGGTCGACATCGACTGCAGGCCGATCGTCTGCAGGGCGTAGGACTGCTGTCCGAACGGCACGAGCGAGACCGTCTGCCCTTGCACGTTGAACAGCTTGACTCCGGTCGTGACGACCCGCCCCACGAAGCTCGCGCGCGCGTGGATGCTGCACGGCAACATCTGCTGCAAGACCGCTTCGGAGACCATCGGCACCGCCACGTAGACCCACAGTCCGTCGTTGGCGGTCTGCCGTTGACGCAACACCAGGTCGTCGAAACCCAACAGCGACAAGGGCACTTGCAGACCAGGGTAGCCAGGCACCTCGATCCAGGTCTGCAGACTGCTCAGCGCCGGTGTGTTACCGGCAAATCGGAACAGCAGGTGCAGCCAGGTCGGTCCCGGCGTGCCGACCGGAGGTGCTGTCACCACCACGCGCGCCTCGTGATCGATCGGCAGCGGCGCGCCCGGCGCCCGAGCGTTGCCGCGCTGGACGACCTCGACGAAGTCTGGGATGTGGTCGTTGTCCGTGTCCGCGTTCGTGGCGCTCGTGAGCACCGCCCACTCCACGACATCGGGAAGGAAATCGTCGTCGTGATCCGCCAACAAGTCGCCAGATCCCGCCACGAGCAGCGGCTGAGGCGCCGGCGTCGTGATCCACGCAGCCGCGCCGAGCGCAGCAGCAAGCAGCAGCGAGTAGATCGTCTTTCCTGTCATGGTCGAGCTGCGTGCCCCGGGGGGAACACGCGAGCGGACGCTGGAGTCCGAACGACGGAAGGGGACTGGGTCTCTAGCGAACTGTGAGACGGTGGTTTCACCGGCCACACGAGAGGGGACCAACAATTCAACTCCATCAGCCGCACGTTGGCAACCCATCAGGGTGCGGGACAACTGCAGACGCGGGGCACCACCAGCACAGGTCGGCCAACCGCATCTCGTTCCGCTGGCGCTTCCCGAGGCGCTTCGCTAGACTCCCCGCCCCTGGCCCACCATGCCACGGCGAGATCGCGCGAGCGGCCGCCGCAAGGTGGTCCGGGCCGCTAGTCTTGCGCCCGTAGCTCAGCTGGATAGAGCGTCGGCCTCCGAAGCCGAAGGCCAGAGGTTCGAATCCTCTCGGGCGTGCCACTCCCCGCACCGTGGCTGAACTCGTCTTTCGCATCGACGCCGCCGAGCCTGCCAGGCGCGAGTTGGAGATCTCGCTCGAGATCCCCGCTGCGGCATTCCCAGGGCCCGGTGCCGGTGATCGGGAGTTGTTCCTGCCGACGTGGACGCCAGGCAGCTACCTGATCCGCGAATACGCACGCCAACTGGGCCCGGTCGAAGTCGTGCCGGGCGGCGGCGCCCAACCGATCCGCTGCGAGAAGGTCGCCAAGAACCGGTTTCGCTTGCCCGAAACGAGCGGGGCAATGACCGTGCGCTACCGCGTCTACGCACACGAGTTGTCGGTGCGCACCGCGCACGTCGACGACCTGCAGGCCTATTGGAACCACGCCTGCCTGCTGCTCTGGCCGGTCGGCGCACAGGCTCTCGCGGCGCGCATCCTGATCACGCTGCCTGCCGACTGGAGTCACGCGTGCGCGCTGCCCGAGACCGCTGCGACCAGCGTCGCCGACACGACCGCTCCTGCCCGACCAGGCAGCCGGACCATCTGCCTGCACGCGGAGAATCTCGACCGCGCCATCGACGCGCCCTTCCTGGCCGGCCGACTGCACCGCCTCGACTGGGACATCCTCGGCGTGCCCCACAGCGTCGCCTGCAGTGGCCTTGGCAGCGTGGCCGTTCCGGCCTCACTGCAGCAAGACTTCAATGCCATCGTGCAGACTGCGGCCGACGTCTTCGGCGGCTCGCTGCCATACGGGCGCTACCTGTTTCAGTGTCTGTTCACGGACAGCGGCCACGGTGGTCTCGAGCACGCCGACTCGACGACGCTGTTGATGTCACGCACGGCACTGCACGACCGGAAGGGGTATCTCGAGTTCCTGTCGCTAGCGGCCCACGAGCTGTTCCACGCCTGGAACGTCAAGCGCATGCGGCCGCGCGAGCTGTGGCAGTACGACTACGAGAACGAGAACTACACGCGGCTGCTCTGGCTGATGGAGGGCTGGACCGCCTACTTCGACGACCTGCTGACCTTGCGGGCCGGCATCGCCAGTCGCGAAGAGTATCTGCGCGCCCTCGCCGACAACCTCGACCGCATGCGCGGCAATCAGGGGCGGTTCGTGCTCAGCCTCGAGGAGTCGAGCTTCGACGCATGGATCCGGCTCTACCGACCCGATGAGAACACGCGCAACTCGTCACAGAACTACTACGGCAACGGCGCCGTCGCGGCGGCCTGCCTCGACCTGCGCATCCGCAAGCTCACCGGCGGCGCGCGCGGGCTTGACCACGTGGTGCGGCAGTTGTTCGAACGCACCTTCGGAGCCGGCCGCGGTTACACGCGCGAAGATGTCGACGCGGTGCTGCACGAGGTCGCTGGCCCCGCCGCGACCGAAACGCTGCACCAACTCGTCGATGGCGAGCTGGACCCGGACCTGCATGCGGTGTTCGCCGACGTCGGCATCAAGGTCGTCGACGATGGCGCCGGCAGCCCGTTCTTGGGCCTCACTTTCGAAGCCGGTGGCACGACGGTCGCCGCGATTCAACGGGGCAGCGCTGCGGATGCCGCCGGGCTGGCTCCGCAGGACGAACTGCTCGCCTTGCAAAGCCTGCGCGTGAACGGCGGCACCTGGCGCGGTGTGCTCGCGGCCGTCGCGCGCGTCGGTGAGCCGCTGTCCGTGCTCTATTCGCGTCGCGGCATGATCGGCACCTGCTACGCGATCCCCACCGCGAGCCCTGGATCGCTGCGCCTCGTGCCAGCGCCCGAGGCGAACGCGGAACAGGTCGCCCTGCGCGACAGCTGGTTGGCGACGCGACTCCCGATCCAGCCGACCGGTCCCGCTGGACAGGCGGATCAGGAAGCCGCTGGTTCAGAGCCGCGTGTGTGAACCGTCGCAGAACGGCGGATTGCCGGTCTGTCCGCACGCGCACCACACCACCGTGCCCGGCTTGTCGAACACCACCTTGCACGGTGTGACGTCGGTGCCGCGATGCGTGCCGTCGCAGTACGGATACGTCTTGCTCGACTCGCAGCGACACCACGCGTACTTGCGGGCCTCACACTGATCCACGAAGGGCCCTTTCAGCTTCCTACCCGGCGGCATCGCCATGTGACAGACGCGGCAGGTCAGCGGAAACGGCGCACGACGCCGCGCACAACGCCACGAACCTGGACACGCGAGACGTAGATCGGCTCCATGCTCGAGTTCGCAGGCTGCAGCCGGATCATGCCGTTGCGCTCGCGGTAGAATCGTTTCAGCGTCGCCTCCTCGTCATCGAGGATCGCGACGACGATGTCGCCATCGTTGGCCGTCTCCCGCCGCTCGACGACGACCAGATCACCGTCGTCGATGTGGTCCTCGATCATCGACTTGCCGCGCACGCGCAACAGGTAGATGCGTTCGCCGGTGGGCACGAGCTCGGTCAACTGCATGTCCTCGCGATCCTCGAGCGCTTCGATCGGGCGTCCCGCAGCGATCACGCCGATCAAGGGCACCGTCGGTACCTTGCCCTCGAACGACATGTCACCGTCGCCATCGGGGTCATGCAGGATCGCCACGGCCCTGGCCTTGGCGCGATCGCGATGCACGGCACCTTTGCGGCTGAGCTGGTTGAGGTGCTCGTGGATCGTGATCTTGCTGACCCCGAGAGCCTGGGCAGCTTCTTCGAGCGTCGGCGAAATGCCCTTCTCACGACGGTAGTCGCGGAAGTAGCGCAGCACGCGAATCTGCTTTTCCGTAAGCATCAGCTTCATGGTCTGCCTCCCGGCATCAAGCACGGGTCGAGGTCGGTTCTGGCTTCGGCCCCAGACCTGGGGCGAACATTCAGGCGAAGAGGGCCATCGCCAGAGCCAGGGCGATGAACATACAGGCACCGAACAACTCGGTCGCGTGTTCGATTCTCTTTCGGGCGAACGAGGCACCCGCGACGATCCCCTCCGCATCCGCGACGGAAACTGCCGCCACTCTCGCCGGGGGAACTGCTACCCGGGAATGCCGCGGACGGGAATCGAGCACGACGGCCCCCTGCATGGGACCACCGGGACGACGCAAACGGGTGGCGGTGACCACGTCGGGCATGCCGGTCGATCGGGTGGCTTGGGCGAAGGGCAGATCACGTTGGCGGGCGAAGAGCATGGCACCTCCAGGCAAGAAGTTTTGCTGTTGTTAGCCCTCGAGGTTAGCGCGGTGTTCGCCATTGGCAAGCAGGTGTTCGTGTTTTTTTAGCCTACCGAGTGCGGCGACCTGGAACGCATTTGGCGAGGCGCGAAATCTTGCCCCCTCGCCGCGGTTCCCACGCCGACATGGCAGGGCAGCGGCACACCCGGACCCAGCGAATGCAACGAGCCACCGACAATCTGCGCGCCGACCACGCGCTGACCACGTCGGCGATGGCCGTGCTGCGAGCCGTGGCGCGTCAAGTGCGGGCGGGGGCGATGTTTCCGTCAGCCGACGGTGCGGTGCTCCTGCGTTACCTGCGCGAGTTCGTGGTCGCTGTGCACTTCCGCAAGGAGACCGAACTGCTGGGCCCGGCCGCGGCGATGTATGGCGACGAGACGACGGCGGCGCTGGTCGGCGAGTTGATGCGGCTGCAGGACGAGGCGGCCGAACTGGTGCATTCCCTGGTGCTGTTCTGGGAACCCGAGGGCGATCTGACCGAACCCGAACGGGACGGCTTCGCCAGCACCGTCGACCTGCTCGCGCAGCGCATGAACCGGATCCAGGAACTCGAGGAAGACCGGCTGTTCGTGACCTGCGACCGCGTCATCCCCATCGATGACCACCTCGGCTGGCTCAGTGACTTCGCCGCGCTCGAGCGCGAACGGGGTTCGTGTGCGACCTGGGAGCCGCGCATCCGGCTCCTGGCGGAACGCTGGCTGAAGTGAGCTGCGTCGTTGGCGCGGTGCCAGGCGCGGCCAGGGAGCACCGGCTTGCAGACGATGCGAGCTGCAGCTTGTCTCCGTCGTCGACCGCCGCAGAATGACGAGCCCGCCTTCGCCCTCCGGTCAGCGAATCTTCCCCTCGCGGGGCGCGCGGGACACCTGCCGATGATCCTCGAACTCGCGCGCCCCATCGTCTTCCTCGACTTCGAAACCACCGGTCTCGACACGCAGAAGGACCGCATCGTCGAACTCGCGTTCGTGCGGCTGTTGCCCGACGGGTCGCGGCAGACCCTGGCTCAGAAGGTGCGGATCCCGCAGGGCATCGAGATGTCGCCGCAGGCCACCAAGGTCACGGGCATCCACACCCAGGACGCGCAATCGATGTTCTGGGGGCCGTCCCTCAAGGACGTGGGCCACAAGCTGGTCGCGTTCCTCGGCGACAGCGACATCGGCGGCTTCAACCAGATCGGCTACGACCTGCCGTTGTGGCTGGCCGAGTGCAAACGCCACGGCATCACCTTCGACCTCGGAAAGCGCCACCTCGTCGACGTGAAGGTCATCTTCAACGTCATGGAGACCGGATGGGACCGCTTCCTGATGGGCCCGCGCAACTTGTCGGCCGCCGTGCGCCACTACTGCGGCCGCGAACTCGACGGCGCACACTCGGCGGAAGCCGATACGCAGGCCACCGTCGACGTGCTGCTCGCGCAGCTGCAGCGCCACAAGGACCTGCCGCGCACGGTGCCCGCGCTGCACGACTTCTGCAGTCGCAACAGCGAGAAGAACCGCGACGACGAAGCCGCCATCCAGCCGGGCCAGGCCTTCGGATGACCTTCAAGACGCAGCTGCGCTACCGGTTCGGCGACATCGACGACGCCGGCATCGCCTACTACCCCAAGCTGCTGCACTACTTTCACTGCGCGTTCGAAGACTGGTGGTCCGACGCGCTGGGGCGCCCCTACCCGACCGTGCTGCACGAGGACCGGCTCGGCCTGCCGACGGTCAAACTCGAAGCCGAGTTCTTCTCGCCGGTGCGCTACGGCGACGCGCCTTGGGTGCATCTCGGCGTGTTGCGCATCGGCGACTCGTCGGTCGAGTTCGGCTTCTGGATGACTCGCGGCGACGACCCCAAGCCGCTGTGTCGCGCTCGGGTCACCACTGCGGCGGTCGACATGGACAAGCTGCAGAAGCAGTCGCTGCCGGCGATCTGGCGCCAGCGTTTCGCCGAGTTCGCGCTCAGCGAAGACGACTTCCCTTCGGGGCGCTGACTTCGAAGGCGCCGGGTCGATTGCCGGTCACAGCCGGAAGTCGCGCGGGAAGTAGCCGGCGGCGTGTTCGGAACGGACCCCGAACACGGTCTGCACGCGTGCCGCAGTCAGTGCCGCTGCGGGTGCATCGTCGGCGCAGATCCGGCCCTCGTGCAACAACACCACCCGATCGCAGTGCGGCGCGACCAGGTTGAGGTCGTGCGCGGTCAGCAATACGCCGACGCCGCAGCCGCGCAGATCGCGCAGCATGCCGACCAGCTGCAGGGCGTGTTCGAGATCGAGGTTGCTGGTCGGTTCGTCGAGCAACAGCAGTTTCGCCTCGGTGGCGAGCGCGCGGGCGATCGAGATACGGCGCTGCTCACCGCCCGAGAGCGTCGCCACCGACCGGTCGGCGAAGTCGGTCGCACCGACCGCGACGAGTGCGCGTTCGATCGCCTCGAGGTCACGCAGCTGCGGCGGTTGGCCACGGAGCAGATGCGGATGCCGCCCCATCGCCACCAGCTCGCGGCCCGTGAACTCGAACGGATGATCACCGTCCTGTGGCACGTAGGCGATCTCGCGGGCGCGTTCGCGCGCCGGCCACGCAGTGAGGCAACGGCCACCGAGCTGCACTTCGCCGGCGGCGGCACGATCGACGCCGAGCAGGACGCGCAGCAGGGTGCTCTTGCCGGCGCCGTTGCGGCCGGCGAGCAACACCACTTCCCCGGCGCGCAGTTCGAGGTCGACGCCATCGAGGATGCGGCGAGTGCCGCGCGACAGTTCGATGCCTTTGGCGACGAGCGCGGTCACAGCACTTCTCCGCGCCGATGCCGCGCCAGCAGGAACAGGAAGTAGGGCGCACCGAGCATGGTCGTCACCACGCCCAGGCGCAGGTTGGTGTCAGCTGGAACGAGCCGGCAGATCAAGTCACCGGCCGCCAGCAGCATCGCGCCGAACACCGCCGAGAGCGGCAGCAGCGCGCGGTGCGAAGGTCCCACGAGCAGGCGCGTGAGGTGCGGCACGACCAACCCGACGAAGGCGATGCCGCCGGTGTTGGCGACAGTGGTCGCCGTCAGTCCACAGGCGAGCAGCAGCAGCCATCGGCGAGCTCGCGGTCCATCGACGCCGAGGCTGAAGGCGCTGTCGTCGCGCAGTGTCAGCAGATCGAGTTCGCGCCGATGCCGCAGCGCCAGGCCACCGAACAACAGCAGTCCTCCCGCGGTGATCGCGGCATGTTCCCAGGATCGCCCTTCGAGCCCTCCCATCAGCCAGAACAACACACGCGAACTGGCGGTGTAGTTGTCGAACGTGAAGGTCACCGAGAACGACGTCAACGCGCCGACCAGGGTGTTGAGCGCGACTCCGGCGAGCAACAGACCGGTCGTCGAGAACCTGCCGTGTGCACCGGCGAGCACGAACACCAACGCCGTCACGGCGGTCGCGCCGATCAGCGATGCCGCCGGCACCGCCAACAACGAGAAGCTGTCCAGGTGCCAGACCAACGCGAGCGCGCCGCCCAACGCGGCGCCGGCCGCGGTGCCGACGAGATCGGGCGAAGCCAGCGGGTTGCGTAGCGTCGCCTGCATGATCGTGCCGGCAACCGCCAACGATGCGCCGCCGGCCATCGCCAGCAACAGTCGCGGCGCACGGATCTGACCGAGGATGTACTCACTGCGCGGATCCAGGCTGCCCCAGCACCAGTCGAGCAGCGCGAGCAGCCCCGGCGGCAGACGCGCGACGCCGAGGTAGACGATGCCGAGCAGCAGCAATGCAACGAGCGCGAGCAGCAACTTCGCGCGCAGTCCGCTCACGGCTTGCCCCAACGCTGCAGTTGCGCGGCGATGTGTTCGGCCGCGTCGACCAGGTGATGCGAGGTCGACCCGAGCAACGGTCCAGGCACGAACAACAGACGATCCTGCTGCACACAAGACAACAGCCGCAGTCCCGGGTGCTGCACGAGCCAGCGCCGCTCGGCCGACGAACTTGTCGCCGCACCACCGAGCACCATGGCATCGATGGGCAACGCCAGCACGGTCTCGACGTCGAGCTTGCGGAACGGCCCCACGCCGGCATCGGCAGCGACGTTGTGGGCGCCGACCGCAGCCAGCACCGCGTCGAACAGCGAGCCGCGACCAAGGGTGTGCATGCCGCCATCGAGATTGAGCAGGTGCCACGCGGCGCTGTTCGCCTGCTGCGCGGCGAGCGCCGCGAGCCGTTCCTCACCGGCCATCACGAGCTCTTCGGCGCGTTCCTCACGACCACACACCTTGCCGAGCAGGCGCACGTTGGCCCAGATGCCAGCGAAGTCCTGCGCTTGTGGCGGCTGCAGCAGTCGCACACCGGCGGACTGCAGCAGGCTGATCGTCTCGGGCTGCGTGAACGCATCGATCACCACCAGATCGGGCGCGGCGTACAACACCGCCTCCGGCTCCGCCGTGACCAGCGGCAGGTCCCCGACGCGGTCGGCGACGAGCGAGTAGCGCGGATCCGCCGCGAGGAAGTGCACGCCGACGAGCCGTTCGCGCGGCAGCAGGTCGAGCAGCACCTCGGCGGCGAACACCGACGCGGCGACGATGCGCATCGGCGGCCCTGACGGCTCTTCGGCCGGCGCGCTGCGGCGACAGCCGAGCGCGGCAACCATCACGACGAGCAGGCTGAGAACGAGACGGCGCGACACCCGCGCATCATCGCCCTTCGTTCTTCTCCGGCAACGGAAAGGAAGCCGGCAATTCCGCGTCCTTGGAGAGCTGTTGCTCAGACCACGGAGCGTTGGCCAAGGTGATCTCCTGCTCGGGCAGTTCCGCGTCGTCGCGACGCACGCGCAGCCTCACCTTGTCACCGCCGAGCCTGGAACTGACCAGCATCAGGCAGTGCGGGCCGTTCTTCACCTCGGCGCCGTCGACCGCGACGATGATGTCGCCCTTGCGCAACGGCGTGGCCGCGTTGGCCGCAGGCCCGTCCTTGGGAGTGCCGGCGATCAAGGCCCCGGGGCCGAGGTGCGACGGCGAGAACTGCACGCCGAGCCACGCGCGCTGCAGGGCTTCACCGCGCTTCATGCGTTCGAGCAACGGCTCGATGCCCTTGATCGTCGTCGCGAAACCGATGCCCGAGTCGTACCACTCGACGCCGGCGTTGCGACCGCTCGGCGACAGCGGCACGGCCATGCCGAGCACACGACCACCGACGTCGACCACGGGACCGCCGTAGTTGGCGGGAGAGGTGTAGGCGTCGATCTGCAACGTGCGCCCGAACAGGCGGTTCTTGGCGCTGACGATGCCGAAGTGCACGGTCGGCTCGTCGCTCGCGAAGGTGCGACCGAGCGCGAACGCCCACTGCCCCACGCGCACCTCGGCGGGATCGGCGAACTCGGGCACGGGCAGGTCCTGCGCGTCGATCTTGACCAGGGCGATGCCGCGGCTGGTGTCCTCGCCGGCGCGCTGCGCGTGGAACGTGCCGCGGTCCGGCACGGTGATGAGGATCGTCGTCGGCTCGAGCGCGAGCGCGAAACGGGACACGAGAATCCAACCATCCGCCGTCAGCACGATGCCCGTGGTCTTGCCCAACGTCTGTTGGAAGCCACCCGCGACGAGTGGCTTCTTGGGCTTCTTGGGCTGCGCGTCGTCCTTCTTGTCGTCGTCCTTCTTGTCGTCGTCGGGGGCTGGTTCCGGCATGGGCGCCGGCTTGGGTGCCTGGCGCGGCTGCGGCGGCATCTCGCCGTCCATCGGTCCATCCTTGCCCTGCACCTGCCGGGTGCCGCCGAAGGTCTCGACCGCCACCGTGAACGGCGCAGCGCGGCGCAGCGCGGCCTGCAGCACCGGCTCGAGGTTGAGGAACTCGTCGGCGGTGGCGCCGCGCTGGGCGGCAGCCGCACCGGCGACGCCAGCCACGCTGATCGCGACGAGGCACGCTTGACGCAGACAGTTCATTTCGCGGGCTCCGCGGCCAGGGTCAGGGCGCCCTGCTGCACCTTGGTGCCGCGTTTGTAGGTCAACGTCACCGTCTGACCCGGGGCGTACTTGGTGAGGATCTCACGGAACTCGCGGCACGTGCGGATCGAGTAGTCGTCGATGCGCACGATCAGGTCGTCTGGACGCAGGGCGAGCTGCGCCGCCGGCGAGTCCTTGACGATGCGTTCGACGTAGGCGGGCGGCGACCGTTGCCCGGCGGAGTCGAACAGCACGATCCCCGTCCACACCGGCGGGTTGGTCTTGGCGTCGGTCTGCCGCCGTTTGCCGTGGATGAACTCGTCGAGATAGGGCAGCAGATCCGCCGACGGGATCGCGGCCGAGACCATCGTGTTGGTCTCCTTGCTGTCGAGCAGCCGCATGTTGAGCCCCAGCCAGCGACCGTCGAGCGCGAACAGGCCGCCGCCGTAGTGGCCCGGGTTGTTGCACGCATCGGTGAGGATCAGCTCGCCGTCGTACTTGACGTCGCTCATGCGGTAACGCAGCGCCGTGTCGGCGCGGCCGACGACGACGCCGAACGTCGCCGAGACCTTCTCTGAGAACTCCGCGAGACGGAAGCAGTTGCCCAGCGACACCACGAACTGGCCGGTGCGTCCCAGTCCGTCGGTGTCGGTGGGCGGCCAGACCGCGCGCAGTTCGCCGTCGACTGCAGCCGGGTCGATCTTGAGCAACCTCACGCCGAGCGCCGGATCCTCGGGCAACAGTTGCGCCTGGTGCACCGAGCCGTCGTGCAGGACCACGCGCGTGCGGTCCTTCTGGATCATCACCTGGTCGAGCGTGAGGATGTGTCCCTGCTTGCTGACGATGATGCCGGTACCGTAGGCCTGGATCGTCGCCACGCCCGATGCGCCGTGCACCTTGACGATGCTCGGCAGCAGGCCGTCGATCACCTGCTCGACCTTGGACACCGGCTTGCGTTCGGCGAACGAGTAGGCCTTGCCGTAGTCGCGGGTCTGGGCCGTCAGCGAGGTGAGGCAACAGAGCACGGGCAGCAGCTTGTGCATCACTTGTTCCCCTTGGCCCCGGCGTCGTCCGCCGACGTGCAGACCTGCCAGTCGGGCTCGGCGACGCCGTCGATCACACGCATGACGCGATCGCCGTCTCGATACCACGCGACGTGGGCGCGCAGCACCGGATCCCGGAAGGCGTAGCCGGCCGGCGTGCCGTCGCGGCGCAGCCACACCTCGAGGTCGCCGTCGCCGGGCAGCCCGAACCGGAACGCGGGTTTGCCGAACACGTGCACGCCACCCAGCAGTTCCGCTGCCTGCAGCTTCTCGGCGCGCTCCGCGGCGCTCCACAAGAACCCGTTGGTGGCCTGTTCGCGCTGCAGCAGGGCGCGCTCCTCGACGCCGAGCTGCCCCGCGCTGTCGCGGTCGTCGGTCACGGTGAGCGTTCGTTCGCCGAAAGCGAGTCCGATCGAGAGCGTGCCGTTGCTGCGCCGCACGATCTTGTGATCGCTGCCGCGCCTGGCGCCCACGACGTCACTGCCGACCAGGTCGTCGCGCCACGATCGCGACAGCGCCTTCGCCGCGAGCTTGCGGTTGTTGCCGCTCGCCAGCCGCGCCTGATCGCCGCCGCCGTCCAACGACGACCCCGTGTCGAGCGTCGCCAGACGCACCCCGATCTCGCGTTCGCTGCCGAAACCACCGGCGGCGAGCGATGGCCGGAAACGCAGCGTCACGTAGGTCCCGGCCGGCAGCACGCCGACCAAGGTCGCGAGCTGGTTGGCCGAACGCACCTCGGTGCCTTGGAACGCCGTGATCTCGTCGCCGAGCGACAGCCCGGCCGCCGCGACGACCGAGTCCTTGAACAGTTGCTGCACGAACACGCCGCGCCGCGTCTCGCCCTCGGTGCGCGAGTTCATGAACCACGCGCTCATGTCCATCGTGCCGTGTTCGGCGTGACGTCCGGCCATCAGGTCGCCGAGGAAGTTGGCGATCTGGTTGCTGGCGATGGCGAAGCCGACGCCGACGTTGACCCGGCCGCGATCGCCGATCGAGATGCGGCCGTTGATGCCGACGATCTCGCCGCGGTCGTTGAACAGCGGGCCACCCGAGTTGCCGGGGTTGACCGGCGCGTCGACCTGGATGCAGTCGGGGTAGACGAGCATGCGCTGGCCCTGGCCTTCCTGGTACCGGTGCGTGCCCGAGACGATGCCGAAGGTCACCGTCGGGGTGAAGTCGGTCGCGAGCAGGAACGGGTTGCCCATCGCGAACACCGTCTCGCCGACCAGCAGTTGATCGCTGTCGCCGAAGTCGCAGTGCGCAAAGGTCTGGCCGGGCGTGCGCGGCAGCAGACGCAGCACCGCGAGGTCGCTGCCGGGGTCGATGCCCAACACCTCGGCCTGGTAGAGATGGCCGTCCGGCAACCCGACCTTCTTGTTGGCGTAGTGGGCGCTGCCGCGCGGCAGGTTGGCGGCGCGCCAGGCGGTCTTCCAGCGTTCGGTGAACGCCGCGAGCTCACCTTCCTTGGCGTCCGGATTGGCGCCCCGGAACGCCTGCAGCTCGGCGTCGGGCGGCTCGGGCGCTTCGGGCAGCTTGAAGTCCTTGTCCGCCCCGCCGACGACGTGGAAGTTGGTGAGCACGAAGCCCGCCGGATCGAACACCACGCCACTGCCGCCACCCGGTGAGTCCATCGACATCACCGAGCACACCGCGGCGGCACAGCGCTCCATCACCGCGATGCGGCGCTCCTGGGCGGCGAGCACGGCCGCCAGCGACGGATCCTGCATGCAGGTCAGGGCGGCGGCGAGGCTGAGCATCATGGTGGGTTCGGACTACTTCTGCACGACGCGCGCGTCGGCGAACACGCAGTGATCGCCGAGGTCGTAGTTGGCGCCGAAGTCGACCTCGAGCGCCAGGCGCTGACAGCGGCCGAGATCGATCGAGATCGGCTGGGGGGCGCTGCGACGGTCGAGCTTCTGCTCGAAAGCGAGGCGGTCCTCGACGAACACGCGGAACACCGCGTCGGCCGCCGGCCCACCGCGATCGTCGATGCCGATCGTCGCCTCGAACGAATCGAACTTGCCGCCGACGTCGTAGGTCAGTCGCGTGCGCGGCACCAGGCCGATGCCGCGTTCGTATGGTTTGCCGCCGAGCTGGAAGCTGCCACCGGCGATCGCGCGGTCGACGGTCCATGGCCAGACCCGGTCGAAGGCCGGCGTCTGCTCGACCTTCGGGGTCAGCTCGGACAACCGCACGAGACGATCGCTGGCGATCGACATGCGCAGCAGTGCTGTCGCCGGCACGGTCAGCTCGACGCCTTCGTCGAGCCCGAGACGCAGTTGCTGGTCCAACGCCAGCAGCCGGCCCTCGAGCCGTTCGCCGGTCGTCAGCTCGACCACGGTGCGCGGCTTGGGTTGGCGATCGGGGGCGAACCCCGTGTTCTGTCCGAACACGATCGCGGCGACCCCGTCGAAGCCGAACTCGTAGGACTTGCCGCGCAGATCGAACGCGACCTGACCTCCGGTGGCGCCGGTGAGGCGCACCGCCGAGCGCTGGGCTTGCTCGTCCTTGAAGACGAACAGCAGGTCGTCGTTCTTGGGCGGCTCGCGCAGGTCCGCAGCGAACAACGCGGGCTCCGGCCGAGCCGCGCCGGCGTGGCGCAACGCGCGCACCATGCCGATCGGCAACCGCAAGGTCGCGCCGCACGGCAACGTCGCGTCGAACGCGGCAGGCCCGTCACCGGCGGCGATGCCGACTTCGACACAGGGCAACTCGGCGCCAGAACGCAGCCAGACCCGATGCAGGGCGGTGAGCCGCCGCGGCGTGGCCCTGGCCGGCTGCAACCCCATGAGCTCGGCGACCTGCAGCCGGACCTCACCCGTGGATGTGGTGATCACGACGTCGCCACTGCTGGTGCCGCCGGTCACGCCGCCGGTCACGGTGATCTCACCTTCGAAATGGCGACCGTCGATCGTGTCGACGGTGCCGACCACCTGCGCGGGCAAGCCCACTGCGAGCAGCAGACCGGGCAGCAGCGATGCTGTGGGCAGACGCCGGCTCATTTGCTCGGGGACTTGCCCAGCTTCTCGTAGTAGGCCTCGAGCATCTTGCGATACTGCGGCGGCAGACTGTTCTGCACCTCGGACTCGATCTTCTCGCGATCGCGGTCTTTCATGTCGCCCCAGCGATCGGCGAGCGACGGCCGCTTCTGCAGGTTGCCGACGGTCGCCTCGCCTTCGGGCAGGGCGCTCTGGTCGGCGGGGCCCGATGACTGGCCGTTGCCGGACGGCGGCCCGCTGCTCTGGTTCTCCATCTCCTCGTACATCTCGATGAGTTCCTGCAGCTCCTCGAGGTACTTCTTCTGGTCGAGTTGCACCGGCATGTGGGTCTTGCCCTGCTTGAGGTCGCGCCGCGTGCGGCTCATGCCGTCGGCCAACCCGTGCAGGCGGCTCTCGCGCTGCCGCTCGAGGTCGGCGATCTGCTGTTGCGCCGCGGTGCGATAGCGTTCACTGGCTTCGGGGAACCACTGCAGGAACGCCCGGAAGCGCGGGATCGCGAGCTCGGGCAACGGCACGTCGGCGAGCGACTGCGCGTAGAAGAACGCCACTTCGCTGTCGAGAGGTGAGTGGTTGATGTCGTTGCCGATGTAGTCGCCGAGCACCTCGACGGCGCGCTGGGGGTCGTCGCTGTCGCGGAACAGGCGCGCCAGCGTGTAGCGCGCGTGAGCCCGCACCAACGGCTCGGTCGTCGCCGACAGCACCTTGGTCAACTCGAGCGCTGCCGCCGGATCGTTGTCCTCGTAGCGCTTCTGCGCCGCCTCGTAGGCGGGCAACACCGAACGCAGCAGGCGATCGGCGGCGCGGCTCAGGCCGTACTCGTCGATCTCCGCCGCGAACACCTGCATCTGCTCGGGCTTGGCGCCGAGCTTCTGCATGGTCGCATCGAAGCGGGTCCGGTCGAACGGCTTGAACGGGTTCTGCACCTGCACCGGTGCCGGGCCCTGCGCAGTGCCCGGCTCCTGGGGCGGCTGCGCGAACGCAGCCGCACCGAGCAGCAACGCGATCGACACGCCGCGAACGGTGCGGCGGGGGCTCATCGGCCCCCCTCGCTCTGGTTGTCCTTGTCGAGCTTGGCCGCCAGCTTGCGGGTCAGGTCACGCACGCGACCTTGCCGCTGCGACAGCGACTGCGTGCCGTCGGCCCCGGCCTTCGCACGCTCGTCTTCGCCGAGCTTGTCGAATTCCTTGGTCGACTTGTTCACGCGCTCCTGGAGGAACTTGAGCATCTTCAATTCGGCAGAGATCGGAACGAGTGGTGGCTGACCGCCACCGCCGCAGCTCGTTCAATGCCCGGCCTCCTTGCGCTCGATCGTCTTGCGCAAGGCGTTGATCAGCAGTTCGAGCGTGTCCTCGATGTCGCGCTGCTTCTGTTGCACCGACACGTCCGTCAGGTTGGCGCGGCAATCCTTGGCGACGTCGTGCAGTTGCAGCTTGAGGTCCTCGATGATCTCGGGGAACACCGCGGTCGTGCCCTCTTCGGCCAGCAACTTGAGAGCGTCCGCGGCCTCGACCTCGAGATCACCCTCGCCGGTCGCGACCGTCTGGATGCGCTGCGCCAGGCTGGTCGGCAGATCGCCGGCAGCGGTCAGCACGTTCTGGCGCGTGGTGTCGAGCGTCTTGGTCTCCACCGACAGATCGCGCTGCACCTTGAGCATCGCCGTGAATCGTTCTTCGAGCGCGCGCAGCACCTCGTCCTGAAGCTGCTGGCGCAGCTGCGCGAGCGCCTCGTCGAGTTCCTTGCGGGCCGCTTCGAGGTCTTCCTTGGCGTCCTGCTGCTTCTGCTTGGCGGGCTTGTACTCCTTGAGCGTGCCGGCCGCGGCGCGTTGCTTGGGCACCGCCTGCTGCACCTTCTTGCGGCCGGGAGTGGCCTCGCTCGCCTCACCGTCCTTCTGCTCGGACTTCTCCATGTCCTGGGACAGGGTGTCGGTCGCATGCTGCGTCTGTTCCTGACGCTTGGCCTGCTCGTCGAACGGCAGCTTCTCGAGCTCGCGGCGCGCCTTCTCGGCCATCTCCTCGAGCTCCTTGATCGACTGCTTGAGCCCCTCCATCGCCTGGTCCTGGTCCTTGAGCGCCGGCTCGGACTTCTTCTGACCGAGTGATTCGGCGGCCTTGCCCATCGACTTGGACGCCTTGCCGGCGCCTTCGCTGGGCTTGCCGCTCTTCGCCGGCTGCCCGGGTTGCGGCGGCTGGACCTGTTCGTCCTTCTTCTCGAGGGCCTGCAGGTCCTGCTTGAGCTTCTCGGTGTCCTGCTGCAGCTGCGACTGCTGCTGTTCGGCCTTCTTGGCCGGCGCGGCCGCCGCCTGCAGACCGAGCTCGTTGGTCTGCTCACGCACATCCTGCTGCTGTGCGAGCAGCTGTTCGGCGCGTTGCTTCTGGGCTTCGATCTCGGCGAGGTGCTTCTGCAGTTCCTCGCTGCGCGCCGAAGCCTCCTTCTCCTCACCCTGCTCCTTGGCGAGCTCGTCGACGCGGTCGCGGAACGCCTGCAGCCTGGCGATCTCCTCGAGCAGCTTCTTCAGATCCGTGTTGCGGTTCTGCAGGATCTCGTAGAGCCGCGTCAGCTCCTGGCGGACCTGCGTCATCTCGGCGAGCGCATTGTCCCATTGGCTGCCTTCCAGCAGCTTGGCGACGTGGGCCAGATCCTCGTGGATCTTCGCCTCGCGCACATACTGCAGGCCGGCGCTGAGCAGGCCGGCTTCGTCGGGAGAGTCCTTCTGCAGGACGGCCATGAGGCGCTGCATGCGTTCGGTCAGCTCTTGGAACTTGCCGCGGGCCAGTTCCTGTTTGCTGACCGGCGTCTCTCCCTGAGCGCGCAACTCCGCGTGCGCCAAGGGCAGGACGCCGAACAACAGCGCCGCGAAAACGGCGATACCGCGTCGGATCATCGGGAACCTCTCACTACTTGTTGGCCTTGCCCGGGCCGAACAGGTTTTGCTCGGCCTCGCGCGCTCGGTTTTCGACCTGTTGAATGGTCGAGTCTTGTATCTTTATCACGATTCGCAGGTCCTCTAGGAGGGCCGCCAGGCTCTCGGCCTGCTCCATTTCGCCGAGAACGGTCGTCAGCCGTCGCAGGATGTCCTCGTAAGAGGCGATGGCCAGGGCCTTTGTCGCCTCTTCGGCCGTGCTGCGAAAGTCTCGTACCAAGCGGCTCGAGGCAGGGAAAGCCTCCTTGGCAACGGCCGCCAGGGGCTCGGTGATCCGACTCTCCAGCTCCCGCACGTTGTTGGGTGCGATCAGCCTGTTGTTCTCGTACTCCCACAGGATGCGTTGGTAGATGTCGCCGACGTACGCCACGCGACGGCCGAGCGCCTGCTGCTGACGCGCCAGGACATCGAGGCGCGCCTCGACCTGGGCGCGTTTGTCGCCGGCCGCGGCCGGGTTCACGTTCTCGCGCAGTTCGATCAGCGCCGCCTTCTCCTCGTCGACGATGCGCTGCAGTTCCTGACGCTGCTCGAGCTGGCGGCGGCGCAGCTCCTCGAGCAGCTTCTCGCGCGTGACCACGCGGAACGTCATCGTCTCGGAGTAGCCGACGTGCGGTTCGCCGGGGCCGAAGTTGTCCTTGGCGCGGAAACGCAGCGACAAGAGGCAACCGGGGCGGATGCGGTTGTCGGGCGCATTCTCGTCGGGCACCGGATTCCACTGCGCCATGTCGACCGTGGCGGTGGTCTCGTGCCGGACCGCGCTGCGTTCGAGCGGGGTGCCGAGCAACACGGCCACGTCCTCGAACGGCACGTCGATCGGCGGCGGCGCGTCGGGCGCGTTCTCGCCGGCGGTCTCCGCGATGACCTTCATCTCGGCGCCGATCTCCCGCAGGCCGAAGTCGTCGCGCACCAGCAGCTGACCGGGCAGCCGCGCGTGCGTAGTCACCATCGAACTGATGCCGCGCAACTTGAAGTCGAGCTTGGGCTCGCGGTCGTCGCCGACGCGCAACAAGAACTTCGGCGGCGTGCCGGTGCCCAGGCGGTCGCGATCGACGACGTCGATGCTGACCATGCCCGAGGATTCCGGCTGCAGCGAGCCCGCGAACGCGAAACCGTCCTCGGCGCGCGCCAGCGGCACCCGCCGGTCGTCGCCGACGAGCAGGAACGCATCGTCGATCGCCTTGTGGCTCTTGCCGGCGACGTGCAGCGTCGCGCCCACCGGCAGGCGCAGTTCACCCTGCGTCGGCGGCACGGTCTCGAGGTCCCGTTCCATGTAGGCCGGATACTCGATGCGCAGCTCGAGGTCGTCGATACGCGGGCGCTCGACCACCTTGATCTTCGTCGTCACCGGCAGGGCATCGCCGCCGTAGGCCGTCAGTTCGGCGTCTTCGATCACGCGGTCGATCGTCAACGTGAACTCGTCGTCGCCGCTGCGGCTCATCGGATCGGTGCCCTCGTCGCCGCTGGCGAAGCGATACTCGAGGAACACCTGATCGGGCACCACGCCGGTGCCGAGCACGCGCAACGTCAGGCTGTCGCCCTGCGGCAGACGGATCTCGTTGTCGCCGTCGGCGAACGCCAACGTCGTGTAGCGCGGCCAATCGACGTTCGAGAGGAACAGGTTGCGGCGCGCCCACAGGCCGAACGACCCGGCGTCGACGGCGATCCAGATCGCGAACACGACCAGCGCCGCGAACGCCGCGGTCAGATAACGCCGCACGCGGCCGGCTTCGATCGCGCCGGCGAACGGGATCGACGCGACCCGCGCGCGCACGTCGTCGACGACCGCGGCCATCATCGCCGGCGAATCGGGACCGTGGTCACCGCGGGCGAGGCGCTGCTCGAAGGTCAGCGAGCTGACCAGCGCCTGCCGCATCTGCGGCGACCGCCGCTCGACGGCGAGCGCGATCTCGTCGTCGGACAACTGCACCGACATCGGCTGCAGCACGCGCCGGTACAGAAGCCGCCACGACACCACGACGAAGCTCAGCAGCAGCACGGCGCGGAACGTCCATTCGAGGCGCAGCAGCCGATCGGTCACGAAGCTCGGCAACGCGAAGGCGACGAGCAGCATGCCGACCAGGCCGAGGCCCTCGATCCACAGCCCGGTGCGGGCGCGAGCGCGCAGGTTGCCGAGGGCGGCGCGCGCTGCGGCCATCGCGCCGGTGACCGGAGCTACGGGCAGCGGCGCCGACATCGGCGCGGGATCGTTGGTGGTCGCGGTCATAGCAGGTTGAAGCGCTTGCGCAGGAGCCACTCGACGGACAACACCAGGACGATGAAGGCCACCGTGGCCCACCCGTCCCACAGGGAATGCGGCGTGCGGAACGTGTCGACCACGGTGCGCGCCGGCAAACGGTCGAGGGCGGCGAGCAGTTCGGCCGGTGTCTGGAACAGTTCGCCGCCGGGCACGCCGGCGATCGCCGCCAGTTCGGCGCGTTCCATCGGCCCTTGCCGCTCGATCTGCGCCGGCACCACCTGCACCGTCACCTCGACCGGGCGGCCGAGCTTCTGCGCCGGCCGCACGCGGAAGCTGCCGAGCTGCGACGGGCGCCAGCGCAGCTCGTAGGTGCCCGGCGCGCCTTCGACGGGCTGCAGCACCATGTTCTCCGCGGCCTGGCCCTCGCGTTCGACGACCACCTCGAAGCCCTCGGCGATCAGCGGCTGCAGGCTCTCGGTCTTGACCGCGGCCGTGACCAACACGGCGTCGCCGAGATCGACCTTGTCGGTGTCGGCGGTCAACAACAGGCGGGTGTTGCCAGCGTGGATGCGGCCTTCGAACAGGTAGCGGATGCCTTTGACCCAGAAGCGCTCGTAGGCCTCCGGATAGGTCGAACGCCACCGATAGGTCTCGTCCGAACCGGTGTAGAGCACGCGACCGGCGCCGACGTTCTGCACGGCGATCATCGGCATGCCCTTGCCGGCGCGCTTGAGCTCGGGATTGGTGTGCTCGGCGATCACGGTCGCGACCGGCTTGGCGCGGCGCGCCTGGAACCAGTAGTGCATGCCCGGCAGGCGGCTCCACAGGATCCGGCTCTCGTCCTTGCCGTCGGTGATGCGCGAGATCTTCGCGGCGATGCCGTCGTCACCTTCGGCCGACAGCTCCAGCGGCCACGGTCGCGGGAAGGCGTGGCCGAGGCCCGCGAACTCACGGTCGATCAACTCGATGTCGGGTTCGACGGGCAGCAGATCGGCGATCACGCGCGTCACCGACGTCGGCCGCACGGCCTCGAGCGAGTGCTTCTCGCCGCAGACCCACCACAACCCCCCACCGCCTTCGACCACGTGCTGCTGCAGCAGGTTGCAGAACGTCGCCGTCAGCGGGGCCGGATCGAGATCGATCAGGATCACCACGTCGTACGGGTCGAACTGCTCACGCGTCGTCGGCAGTTCTTCGATGCGCACGCCCTCGTCGCCGTCCTGCGGGAACTTGGGGTCGGCGCTCTGCTGCCAGCAGGTGACGTCGATGGTCTTGTCGCGGATCAGCAGGTTGCGCAGGATCTGGAACTCGTGCGCGCCACTGCCCGACAGCAGCAGCACGCGGGTGCGTTCGCCGAGCACTTCGACGGCCGCGGTCTTGCCGTGCCGCTCGGCCACGAACGGCTCACCCTCCGGCGGGGCCAGCTCGGCGCGGTAGAGGAACCGGCCGGGCTCGTCCACGGTCAGCCCCTTCCAGTCGACGACCACGTCGGCGCGACCTTCGCGGAGCGTCACCGGTTGCATCGCGACCGTGGTCTCGTCGCCGTTCTCGTCGATGCGCACCAGCTTGGCCTGGATCGTCTGCGGCTCGTAACCCTGGCTCGACACCGTCGCCTGCATCTGGAAGGGGTCTTTCTGGAACACCTTCTCGGGCGCGTCGAGACGCGTGACTGCCACGGCCTGGGTCTCGGACGGATCGCCGATGCCGAGCACCAGCGTGTGTGGCACCTTGCGCTGCGTCAGCAGGCGCGCGATCTCGGCGCCTTGCGGACCGGCGTTGCGGCGGCCGTCGCTGAGGACCACGACGCCCGCGATCTCCGCCGAACGGCTGCGATCCAGCGCCGCGCGCAGGGCACTGCCGAGGTTCGTCGCCCGCCCTTCGGCGTCGATCTGCGCGAGGTCCAGGCGCGGTGGCGGTTCGGGGCGCGGTTCGGCGTCGGCAGCCGCGTCCGGCGGCGGCGGCGGTGGTGGCAGCAACGGCAACGGCGCGATGCTGCTCGAGAAGCCGTAGAGCTGCGCGCTGTTCTTGGCGGCGAGCTTGGTGACGAGTTCGCCGTTGCGGTGCGTGAGCAACGCCTTGGCCAGTTCGAGCCGACTCTTCGCCGCGGGATCGGTCACCCCCAGCTCACGCCAGCCGGCGGCCAGCGGCTGCACTTCTTCGCGCCGGAACGCGTCGAGGTGGGTCATCGACTGCGACGTGTCGAGCAGCAGGATCGTATGGCCGGGCCGCGTCTGCCGTTCGACGGCGACGAGGTTGGGTTCGAGCAGCAGCGCCACCGCGGCGAGCACCGCGATCGCGCGCAGCGACGCCAGGATCACGCGCTGCCAGGCGGTCAGGCGCGAGCCGTCGCGGCGATAGACGAAGGCGACCAGCAGCAGCACCAGCAGGCAGCCGAGCAGCACGAGCAGGCCCAGGCCGCCGGTCGGAAAACCGGCGAGCTCGAACTGCACCTCGGCGCCGGGCTCGATCGCGATCCCGCGCCACTCCGCAAGTTTGCGCAACAGTTCGTTCATGGCGTGCTTGTTGTCTCGTGGCCCGGGCGCCTAGTGGCGCCCGAACCTCCAGGCGAGGACCGATTCGAGCAGGAGCCCGGCGACGAGCGCCGCGGCCAACCAGCGCCACACCTCACCTTCTTCCGCTTCGCGCGCGCCCTGGGCCGCGTCGACGACGAACGTGACCCGATCGTGCACTTCGGGGGGATAGGTGCGCGCGAACGCCGCGACCGGAAAACTGGTCAGGTTGCTCTCCACGACGCTGACGTTGCGGGCGATGCGGCGCTCGTCGGGACCACCGTCGTGGCGCACGTAGTCGAGCGCATAGGCGCCGAGTTGCCGCAACTCGGTCATCGGCACCGACAGGTCGAGGCGTTCCTTGCCGGCCGCCGGTTGGGGAGCCGCCGGTTGGGTGCCCACCGGTTCCGCCCTGGCGACCGCTGCGGTGAAGGTTCGTTCGTCGCCGTCCCCGGCCAGCGCGCGGGCGGTGACGTCCGGGCGATACGTGCCCGGATCGAGTTCGTCCCGGAACGTGCCGTCGCCGGTCAGATTGAACGCCGTGAAATCGGCGCGACGCGCCGCGAAGCGATGCAGCTGATTGGCGAGCACCAGGAACAGGTGCGTCGCCGGCAAGTTCGACCAGAAGCCGTCCGCGGTCACGGTGAGCAACGCCACCTCACCGCCGCGCGCCCCTGCCGCGTCACCGCCACCGAAGCTCTTGGTGACGAGCAGCGGTGGCCCTTCGGCGTCGCGGATGCGCGCGATCACGCTCGCGGTGCTGCCCGGCTCTTCGACCAGGGTCAGCCAACGCTTCACCAGCAGGACGCGGTTGGTGAGCAGTTCGAGGGCTTCGACGACACCGGCGCAGACGGGATGGTCGCGGCCCACCAGCGCCGCGTGCTCGGGGCGATCGGGGTCGCCGTCGACCTCGCCGATCGCCATCGGCAACAGCCCCTTGCCACCCTTGTAGAGCAGTTCGTTGTAGCGCCCCGCGTCGACCTGCGGCCCACACGCGACGATCAGGCCACCGCCCTTGCCGACGAACGCCTCGAGCCGTTCGGCCAGCGGCGCATCGATCGACTGCACGTTGCACAGCCAGATCGCGTCGAACGCGCTGAGCTCAGCACCCGGCAGCATCGTGTCGCTGATCACCTGGACCTCGATGCCCGACGTGACGTCGCCGCCGAGTTCGAACGCCGCCTGCAGGTAGAAGGTCTCACCCTCGTCGCTGTCCGGATCACCGTCGACCAGCAACACGCGGCTGTGGGTGGCCACCACCATCGCCACGGTGCGGCGATCGTCGACCACGTAGGAGTCGGCGACGTCCAGTGAGACGTCGACGTGATGCGGACCGGCCTGATGGAACGTGGTGCCGAACGGCACCGCGACGCGTTCACCGGGCGCCAGCGGCGGCACCGGCTGCAATACGCGCGACTTGCCGTCGACCTCGATCGCGATCGCGCTCGGGCCGACCGGATCGAGTCCGAAGTTGCGCACCTCGGCAGCGAAGGTCGCGGGCACGCCGGCGACGAGCATGCGATCGGCCAGCCGCACGCCGACGACGGCGACGTTCGCCGGACTGCCGCCGACGCCGAACACGGTGACGTGTTCCTTGCCGGTGTCGAGGTCGTTGAGCAGACCGAGCAGCGCTGGCTGCGGCTTGTCGTCGGCAGTGACCCAGTCCTGGGCTCGCTGATCGCCGACGATGTAGTACTCGGTCCGCCCCGCCTGTTCTTCGCCGCGAGCCCGCTGCAGCGTCAGTTTCGCCGCGGCGCCGAGGTCGGGAGCCTGGTCGCTGCACGACCACTCCTTGAGCAAGGTGGTGACGCGGCGACCGAGGTCGGCGCCGACCCGCTGCTGCCACAGTTCGGGTTGTGCCGCGCGACTCGTGCGCACCACCGACAACACGTCGCCGGCGCGTCGCTTCGCCAGGTCCTCGGCCAACGTCCGCACGCGGTCGCGCGCCCGATCGAACAGGTTGGTGCTGCCGCTCTGCTGACGCATCGAAGCGCTGTCGTCGAGCAGCACCACGTGATGCGTGCGCGAACCGAACAAGGCGCCGCCGCCCAGCTGCGGACGACTGACCAGCAACGCCAGCAGCAACACCGCCAGCGTGCGCAACAGCAGGACCAGCCACTGCTCCATGCGCAGCCGCTTGCGATTGCGCTTCATCGCCTTGAGCAGGAACTCCATCGCCGCCCACGGCACACGCTTGAAGCGCCGACGGTTGAGGATGTGGATGACGATCGGCACCGCCGCGAGCGGCAGTGCCCAGAGCAGCATCGGATTGAGGAAGGCCAGCGCGATCATCGTTGGTCGTTCACCGCTGGTAGATGGGGACGAGCGCGTAGGGCAGCTGCAATGCGGTCAAAGCCACCGACGTGCCGTACACGGGCCCCACGCCGTCGCCGATCCATGAGCCGTCCGCGGTTTGCTGCTCGAGCAGCCACGCCGACAGCTTCGCGTAGTAGTCGCCCCAGTCCTTGCCACCACGCTGATACATGACCTGGCTCCAGTAGTAGTGCGAGTAGTAGTGGTGGTGAGTGTTGTCGATGCTGACCTTGATCGTGCGCAGGCAGTATTCGTAGGCCCGCTCGACGAAGTCCCGGTCGTCGTAGACCCCCGCGCTGTAGAGCACCGCGATGGCCGCCGCGGTGATCGCCGGCCGGCCGCTCGGGTTGGACGACAGGCTGTAGCGGATGCTGCCGTCGGCGTTCTGGCAGCGTTTGACGTAGTCGACCGCGCGGTCGACGGTGCGGCGATCGACGAGGATGCCGGCCATGCGGCACGCGCGCAACGCCTGCACCTGCGTGACCGTCACGCTGCCCTCGTCGTTGTTGGCGCCGGGGTCGTAGTACCAACCGCCAGCAGGAGACTGCGCCGAAGCGATCAGCGCCACCGCGCGACGCAGCGCCAGCTGCAGCTTCTGCTGCTTGCGCAGGTCCTCTTCCATGCCGCACACCGAACCGAGGAACAGCGTGGCGAAGCCGTGGCCGTACATCGTGTGCGGCTCCTCGGCCGGCACCGAAATCAGTCCGCTCCCGGCATCGGCGGACCGCAGCAGGAAGTCGACGCCGCGCCGCACCGCACTCCAATACTTGCCGCGAGTGGGCGTGGACCCAGACGACACCAACGCCATGCCGGCGAGGCCGGTCATCGCCGCGGGATAACCGAACGACTGGTTCTCACGGAAGGCGCCGTCGTCACCCTGGGCACGCACCAGCCAGGTCAGGCCGCGCGTGATCGCAGCCCTGGTCTGGGCCGTGATGCCCGGCGGCAGCGTCGGATCCTGCGCACGCTGCGCGAACAGCGACCGCGGCAGGCAACCGCCCGCCGCCAGCGCCATCGCCCCGCGCACGAACGCGCGACGCGTTCCCGGGCACCAGTGCTCGCGCCCCTCGAATGACGGTTGAGCACTCACCGCTGGTAGATCGGTGCCAGGGCGTAGGGCAACTGCAAGAGGGTCAGGGCGATCGACGTGCCGTACACCGTGCCGACGCCGTCACCTTCCCAACTGCCGTCCTTCTTCTGTTGCTGCAGCAGCCAGGTCGACTTCTTCTCGTAGTAGTCGGCCCAGTCCTTGCCGCCGTGCTGGTAGATCGCCTGGCTCCAGTAGAGGTGCGTGTAGTAGTGGTGACCGGTGTTGTCGACGGTCACCTGGATCGCCTTCTTGCAGTACTGGTAGGCCTTCTCGACGAACGGCTGGTCCTCGTAGATGCCCGCGTTGTAGAGCACCGCCACGCCGGCAGCGGTGATCGCGGGACGACCGCCGCCGCCCGAACCGAGGCTGTAGCGGATGCTGCCGTCGGCATTCTGGCAACGTTTGATGTAGTCGACCGCGCGATCGATGACGCGCTTGTCGACGACGATGCCGGCCATGCGACACGCGCGCAGCGCCTGCACCTGCGTGACCGTGACGCTGCCCTCGTCGCCGTTCGAATCCGGCGTGTAGAGCCAGCCGCCCGCGGCCGACTGCGCCGAGGCGATCAGTTCGACGGCCTTGTCGAGCACCTTCTTGAGCCGCTCCTGCTTCTTGAGGTCCTCTTCCATGCCGTAGACCGAAGCGAGATACAGCGTGGCGAAGCCGTGGCCATACATGCTGCGGCCTTCTTCGGCGGGCACCGAGATCACGCCGGTGCGCGAATCGGCGAACTTCAGCAGGAAGTCGACCGACTGACGCACGTAGCGCCAGTACTTGCCGCGAGTCGGCGTCGAGCCCGAGGCGATCAGCGCCATGCCGGCGAGGCCCGTCATCGCCGCGGGATAGGTGCCGTAGCCGCCGGCGTTGCGCCAGCTGCCGTCGTTGGCCTGGTTGCGCGCGAGCCACTCGAGACCGCGCCCGATGGCTTCGTGGATCGGCCGCGTCACGCCACGCGGATACACCGGATCTTGCAGCGCTGCTGGGACGGATGAGGTCGGCTCTGCGGACAGCGCCGGCAGCACGCGCGGCAACAAGCCAACGGCGGCCGCGAGAGCCGCCCAGCGCGCCAGTTCGCGACGACTGCCGACGATGCCCGACGGCAGGTCGACAGGGTCGCCGGCGCCGCCCTGGGAAGTGCGAGCTGGGTGACTCATCGTTTGCCCTCCATGAAGTCGTAGAGATGTTGTTGCTCGGATTCGAAGCGGCGCAGATCGCCGCCGGCCTTGCAGCAGTCCAGTCGCGCCAGATGCCAGTCGAGGTGCAGGGTGCGATTGCCGCTCGGTGCATCGGCGGCAGGCACCTTGCCCAGCAGCGGCAGGAACTCGTCGAGGATCACCAGCCCCGCGGCGCAGTCCTCGGCAGCCACCGCCAACGCCCGTTCACGCACCGACGCCAACAACCGCCGGCGGGCCTTGCCACGCTGCAGTTCGTCGCCGTCCTCGGCCTGGATCGCCGCGCGCAACACCGCCTCGGCGGCCGCCGGCTGTCCGGCCTGCACCAGGCACGTCGCGCGCGCGAACGGATCCTCGACGCCGGCCGACAGCTGCTCCAGCGCGGTGGTCGTGCTGAACAACTCGACGCCGCCGGCGTGCCCGATCGCCAGCCACGGCCCGTGGCTGCTGATCTGGAACGAACCCTGCAACGGGTCGCGCCCGGCGCCGAAGGTCGGCAGGGCGATGCGGCGCAGTGGCGCCTCCCCGTCGAAGTCACACACCAGCAACTCGCGGTTGCCGGGCACCACCACGTGGTCACCGACGATTGCGCCGCGGCCACGACCGGTGGTCTTCTGGTCGCCGCCGGCCGGCAGTTCGCGGGCCCAGCGCACCAGGCCGCCGCGCATCGACAGGCACAGCAGATGCGTATCGCTGCAGGCGAACAGACGATCGGCGGCGGTGCCGATCAAGACACGCAGGCGGCCGAACCCGGCGGTGTAGCGCGACGCGGCGTCGAACATCCACACCGGCTGTCCCGAGGCGCCGTCGACGCAGAGCAACACGTCACCGTCGACCGGTGCCACGCAGACGAGGCCGTTCGCGATCACCAGGTCGCTGGGATAGAAGCCACTCAGCGGTGACTGCGAGAAAGTGCGGGAATTGGCGAAGGCGAAGCGCTGACCGCGGTCGACCTTGCTGCTCTTGATCCGACTCGGGCGCAGCGGGTCGTCGCGTTCGTAACGGCGCACCCATCGCAGATCGCCCGTGAAGGCATCCACGGCGGCGAGGCACCCGGCGTTGGTCGCCACGTAGGCGGTGCCACCTTCGACCTGAACACGCACGCCGGGCGCCTTGAAGAAGTCGGTGCCACCCGCGTGCAACGGCGTCGCCCAGATCGGCTTGCCGGTGCTGCGGTCCAAACACTCGAGCGCGTAGGTGTCGCGGCGCAGCGACGGCAGGAACAGTCGCTCGCCGAACACCGACGGCGCGGCCAGGAACGTGACTTCGCGCAGGCCATCCTCGCCGTCGAGCCAGTCGTTGCTGCTCCACCGCTGCTGCAGCGTGGTGCGGTCGTAGGCCACCAGGTCGCTGGCGCGGAACACCTGGCTGCTCGCCGTCGCCTTGCGGCCGTAGCCGAGCACCGCATAGAGGCGCTGTTCGTCTTCGACGGCCTGCAACAACGCGTAGTCGCTGGCGGCGATCCGCACGCGCGGATTGTTCTCGCGAGGCGCCGGTGGCTCGGCGACACCATCGCTCTCGGCGACCATCACGCCGGTCAGCGCGTCGGCGACGCGCAGGCGGTAGTGCTCGAGGAACACAACCCGCGGCGGCGCCATTTGGGCGACACCGCCAGCGACGCCGAGCTCGGCGAAACACACGTCGGTGCCCGGGTAGTAACGACCCGCGAACGGCATCGCCATGCTCTGCACCACGTCGTCGACGACGATGCCGTTGTTGGTGCGCGACGACTTGGGTTCGCGGTAGGGGTCGGGGTCCGCGAAGCGATACTGCCACAGCGGGACCAGGTCCTGGGTCTGCTCACCGAGCCAGCTGAGCTGCTGCTCGCCGGGCCGCCGCGGCGCCGCGGCCCCTGGCGGCAAGGCTTTGGGCTGGAATGATGCCTGGGTCGGCAGGTCCTTGACCGCCTGCAGCTGACCGAGGATGCGCAGGGAGTCTTCGTGGCGCGTTTCGGCGAGCTGTAGCGCGGCCGCGTGCGCAGCCTCCTGCTCACCCGAGAACGACAGGCAGAGCGCGATCTTGAAGTGCAGCCAGGTGTCGTCGAAGCCGAGCCGGCGACGGTTCTGCTCCGGGTAGGTCTGCAGCAGGTCGCGCAGCACCTGCACCGCCGAGCGGTAGCGCCCCTCGTGCATGCAGCGGTCGGCGAGCAGCGCCAGCGCCCGACCTGCGGCCAGGGACACGTAGTAGCGGTCGATCACGGCCTGCAGCGCGTGCACCGAACCCTCGGCGACCGCCTCGTCGAGCATGCGCTGGGCATCGCCGTCGTACATCGAGCGATACAGCTCGATGCCGTTGGCCGGCATCCGCGCGAGCATCTCCTGGCCGAGCCGGCGCACCGGCCGGTACAACCTCCCGTCCGAGGCAAACACCGCGTAACGCTCGTCGCGGCCCAGACCGGAAGCCCGACCTGGGGCCTGACTCGCGTTGCCGGCGCGAGCGGGGTCCCCGGCGACTGCTGGCTTCGCTGCGGCCGGGTCCCCGGCAGAAGGCACTTCAGGGTCATCGCCGACCCCGACCTCGATCTTGGTCCGCCCCTCGGCGACGTCTTGCAGGATCTGGATCGCCGACGCGTAATCCTGCCGCGAGAAGAAGTCCTCCGCCTTACGTAAGTACCTGTCGAGATTGGCGTTCTCGAACATCTCCACGGGTGCTCCGGCGTCGTTGTCTGCGGCCTTCCCGGTCTGGAACGGCAACGCCACGGCGACTGGGGCGCGCACCTGGACCTGCTGGCCCGCGGCCTCCCGCAGCGTGAAGGTCGTCGCGAACGGCACCGCCAGCAGCCAGGCCGCAACCGCGGTCGCGGATCCCGCCGTTCGCCGGCTCGCACCGACGAAGGCAACTCGCTGTCGACAACACACGTGGGTTCTTCGGGTCCGAGAGTTGGCCGGTCGCGACCGTTGGCCGCGATGACGAAGGAACAGAGGGGTCTTTGGTCCGCAGGACGCGTCCGCCGTCCTGTTGTTCGGGGTTCGGGGTTCGGGGTGCAACGGCCCCGATCACCGGCGGATCAGTCGGCAATCTACGTTCTGGCGCTCGCGCCAGCGAGCCCCCCGACCCATTCTTGATCGGCGAACTCCGAGAGGGGTCGGACCGTTGCTGCCGGCGACATCTTCCCGCCCAGGTATGGAAGGCCGCGCGGCCACGACCTTCCAAGCACTGCTAGACTGCCGCGCGGAATCAGCATGCAGAGATCAAGCAGCCCCTTTCTCCTCCTCGGGTTGGTCGCGGCCCTGCAGCTGCCGGGCCAGGATTGGACGGACGACCAGCTCGTGACCAACGCAGCCGGCTTCCAGAGCGACTCCCTCGTCGCCCGCCTCGAACAGGTCGGCAAGCTGCAGGCCGCCAGCAAGGAGTGCTTCACCGCCCTGGTCGCACGCATCCACGGCGATCACCGTGAGTACCTGCTCAAGATCGACCGGCTGCTCGACGAGCTGATCGACGACCGCTGGGAAGTGCGCGAGGCGGCCGAACGCAGCCTGATCGAGGTCGGCGGCCGCGCGCGGGCCCTGATCCAGCAGCACCGCGACGAATACACGGTGCTCGAACAGCACATGCGCTGCGCCCGCATTCTCGACGCCTTGACCGCCAAGGGCACCGAAGAGGAGGAGCGTGAAGTGCGGTTGCTGCGCGGTCTGGTCACCACCGCGCTCTACCTCGACGGCGATCCGCGCCTGCTGCGCGCGCTGCGCAGCGCCCTCGGCCACACCGACCCGTCGGTGGTCGACGGTGCGATCCGCGCGCTCGGCAAGTTGGGCGGCGAAGACGAAGTCGGGCCGGTGCAGCAGATGCTGACCTGGAAGGGCGGCTCGCATCGCAAGGCGGCGTTGGCGGCGGTCGCGCGGATGCGTTCGCCCAAGGCGACCGCGCTGTGCCGGACGTGGTTGCTCGACCCTGAGTTGTCGATCGGCGATGCGATGACGCTGCTGCGCGGGCTGCGTAGCCACGCCGAAGACGGCGACGTCGCGGTGCTGCTCACGGAGCTGGGCAAACACGAGAACCCGCTGCTCGCGGCAGCCGCGCGCGTGACGTTGCCCGATGCCGCCGGCGGCACCGCCGCGAAGTTCTCGCTGCCCGACCCGATCGAGGTCGACGGCGTGTTCCAGAGCATGCTCGGCGACTCGCTGCACGTCAGCGGCGCTTTCCCGGGACTCGCCGATGCTGAGTTGTCGTTCGCCGACTGCGACACGATCGACTTCCCCGCCAACGCCCCGCAGCCGGGAACGGCCGCGCGCGTGTTCCTGAGCCAGGGCAGCCTCGTGGTCGGTGAAGTGCTCGGCATCGACAAGGAGACGGTGCGGGTGCGTTCGACGTTGTTCGGCGACATCAACCTGCCGCGCAAGGAAGTGCAGGGCATCGCGCTCGACCCCGACCTCGATCGTCTGGTCGGCGCGTCCTCCGAACGCGATCGTTTGAAGCTGCGTTCGGGTGAGTTCATCGACGGCGAACTGGTGGCCGCCGACCCCAACCAGCTGCAGATCGTCGATGCCGCGGGTGGCAAACGCATGATCGCGCGCGTCGACGTCGCCGGTGTGTTGTTCCAACGGCCGCGCACGATCGAAGTCGACGCCACGGTCTACACGCGCCTGGACCTGACCACCGGTGACCGCCTGATCGGTTTCATCTGCGCCAGCAACGGCGGCAACATCGGCGTCGCCGTGCCTCTGCTCGGCGCCGCGGCGCTGCCGACGAGCCAACTGCGCCGCATGGAGATCGGCGTCGGCGGCGGCGCGCTGTGGGGCTTCACGCTGATCGCCGACTACAGCGACAACCGCATCGTCGAAGTCGACGACCAGGGTCGGGTCGTGTTCGCCATCGAAGAGGTCTATGGCGCCTGGGACACCGAATGCCTGGACAGTGGCAACCTGCTGATCACCGAGTTCTCGGTCAGCCGCGTGCGTGAGGTCGACCGCAAGGGCAACGACATCTGGGTGTTCGAGGATCTCAAGAACCCCTACGACGCCGATCGCCTGCCCAACGGCAACACGCTGATCGCCGACACCTTCGGCGGCCGCGTGATCGAGGTGAGCCCGGCGAAGGAGATCGTCTGGAGTTACGGCGACGGCATCCGCCCGTTCGACTGCGACCGGCTCGCCAACGGCAACACGCTGATCGCCGACGTGCTCAAGGATCGCGTGATCGAAGTCTCAGCGACCGGTGAGATCGTCTGGCAACTGGCCGGCCTGCCGCACGTGCACGACGCCGATCGCCTGCCCAACGGCAACACGCTGATCACGTTGCGCAACAAGGGTGTGGTGATCGAGGTCGATCGCGACGGCAAGACCGTGTGGGAACTCAGCAGCCTGAGTTCGCCGAGCGACGCCGACCGCCTGCCCAACGGCAACACGTTGGTGGCCGAGAACACGCGCGTGCGCGAGTTCGACCGCCGCGGCAACGAGGTCTGGCGCAAGGAGATGACCTGGGCCGTCGAGGTCAATCGGTACTGAGCGACCCGAGCTGGCAGGCCGTCAGTCGGCGAACACGCGCCGCAACTCGGCCGGCGCACCCAGGCGCCGCACGACCAGCTTGACACGTTCCATGCGTCCGGTGTCGGCGGCCACCGCGGCTTCGCAGTAGTCGAGCACGGCGCGACGCACCAACGGCGGCTGCTCATCGACGCCGACCGCGATCGAGAACCACGGGCGCGCCGCGGCGGGTCCTTCGCGCAGCAGCACCTCGACGCCCTTGTCCCACGCCTGCGGCACGACGGTCGCCGTCACGCTCGGCCAATCACGCGCCTGCGGCACGAACGCTGCCGCGGCGGCGTAGTCCGACGACAGGTACGACCACGCTTCCTGCCAGTGCGACGGCACCGCCTCGCCCACCTCGGCGAGCGCAGCACCGGTCGCGACCAGGTCACCGCGATGGAAGGTGAGGAAGGCGCGTTCGTACGGCCATTCACGCACCCAGGTGATCGACGCGGCGGCCAGCGACGCGAGCAGCAGGCCCGCCACCGCCCAACGGATCCGTCGGCCAGCGGCGTCGAAGTGCGCGCGGAACGCGGGGTCCCGTTCGTAGCGCCACATCACCTCGTACCGACTCGACTCGTCCGGGTGCATGCTCGAGATGCGGCCGAAGAAGCCGTGGTTGTGCGGCAACGCCATCGCCAGCACGGTGCGCAGGGCCTGGGTGCACGGCGCGGCGCCGAACGCCTGCACCGAGACGACGTCGGCTTCGTGTTCGAAACGGTGGGCCAGACCGCGTACCACCGTCCAGGCCAGCGACAGCACCACCAGCCCGATCAGCGCCTGCAACGTCATCGGCAGTTCCTGCAGCTCGAGCAGCTGCACGGGTCCGAGCAACAGCATCGGCACCAGCACCGCCAGGCTGACCAGCAGGGCCGGATGTTCGCGCTTGGCGTGACCGACTTCGTGGGCCACGACACCGGCGAGGGCATCTTCGCCCAACGCGCGCACGAGCCCGTCGGTGATGCCCAGGCTGCGGCCGATCGGCAGCGGGCCGACCATCATCGCGTTCAACGAGCGCTGACCCGTCGGCATCATGAACAGCCGCGACGACGGAAAGCCCAGCGCAGCCGCCGTCGCGCGCAGGCGCTGGCCGAGCGGTTCGGGCAGCGGCCGAGCCGCGAACGCGAACCGGAACCACGGCGGCAGGACCACGGCCGCCACCGTCATGAACACCAACATCGCCGCGGTCGAACCGAAGCCGGTGATCAGCACCAATCCCTGGATGGTGGTGTGCAGCGACAACAGGTCGAGCGCGGCGCCGAACAGGAAACACGGCAACAACAGCAGCAGGACCCAGCCCAGTCGCAGCCGCACCAGCGGCCACGAGTCATGCATGCCGGGCAGCATGCCGGCCGAGACCAGCGACCGCCCGGCGAGTTCGTCGTCGATCTCACACCACTGGCCGACGACCGTCACCGCGACGATGCGCGGCACCTCCATGATCAGCAGCGGCAACAGCAGCAGCGCCAGGCGCGCCGTCTCACTGCCAGCGGCGAAACGATCGGCGAGATCGGCATGACCGCCAGGGCCGAGCAGCATCCAGATGCCGAACGGCACGCTCATCAGGCTCGCGCGCAGCCAGAATCGCGGCGACACACGTCCTCTGCGACCCTGCACCAGCCGCGCGAACAGGCAGCGCTGCGCCAGCAACACCAGCACCGTCGGCAACAGCAGGAGCGGCGCGGACAAGAGCACCTGTTCGACGCTGCCGCTGCCCGGAATCGGCCGGTCCAACTCGACCGACGCGAACATGGTGAGCAGGCCGAGCAGGAAGGAGAGCGGCAAGCTCATCGCGGCGCGCGACTCAACGCTTCACTCCGTCGCTCTTGTCGTTCTTGTCGCTCTTGTCGGCCTTCTTCGGCAACACCTGATCGATCAGCGCGGCGATCAGCGGATCGGCGCGCAACGCGGCGATCTCGGGATCCCGGTCGAACAGTTCGCGCGACAGCTTGTGCGACGAGTCGAGGTTGTCGGCGGCCAACAGCTGCAGGCACGTGCGCAACTGCTCGAGTGCACGTTCGCGCTGACCGCTGAGGTTGTGCACACAAGCCGAACCGTAGTAGTCGACGGGCTTGAGCGGCACACCCGCCGCCTTGGCCATCGACTGCATGGCACGATGCGTCCTGGCCGAGCTGGCGTGATCACGAAGCTGGTACTGGAACTCGGCCAGCTCGAGCATCGCCACGACCCGATCCTCGGCATCGCCGTCGACGGTGTTCGCCTGCAACTCGTCGAGCCACACCTGGGCGCACGACTTGTCCCCCCACTGCCACAGCAGGCCGGCCAGCGCACGCCGCAGGCCGATGGGCTCGAGGTCGGCGTTGTCGGCGATCGCCTTGATGGCCGCGAAGCGCGCCGGCGAGGGTGGTTTGGGCTGCAGGTCCCGCAGCGCCGGCACCAGTTCGACGCGATGGGTGTTGGGGTACCACTCGGGCGTGTCGAGCAACAGACGGAACAGCTGTTCGCCGACCACGGGCTGCAGCACGGCGAGCGGTTCGAACTGTCCGGCGTAGCGCCACTCGCTCGCGTGTTCGCGCTTGAGGAACTCGAGCAGCTCGTGGGTCACCAGGGTCATCACTCCCTTGCTGCGCGGCTCATTGGGTGTGGCGACCGCGCCGGGCACCTGCGTCGCCAACCACTTCAGTCCAGCGGCGCGGTCCACGAACAGCGCGCGCACCACCTTCTCGAGCTCGGGCTGCGAAGTCTGATCGCCGGCCAGCCACGACTCGGCGACCTTGGCGCAGACTGCGACCGGATCCTGCGCCGGCACCTGCGGGTCCTGCCCTGGCACGAAGCCGGAACCCAGCAACGCGGCGATGACGACGGGCACGGACCAACTCATGAGGTGCTTGTAGCCTCTGCGGGCCGAGGGCAACAGCCGTGTCGGCCGGTGGGCGGGCGGCTCGGGTTCAGCGCAGGCAACGCAACAGCCCGGCAGCGATCGTGTCCGCCGGCTCGGAACCAGCAGCATCGAGCATCGTCACGCGCACACCGGAGCCCTGCAGTTCGTCACCCAGGCCCTGGGCATAACCGCGCAGCGCACCCTGAGCGGCGCCGGCGTTGGCGCCGGGCAGCTCCGCCTCGGGTCGCCCGAGGAACACGATGTGCCCGCGCTGGCGACGCCGCAGGCGGCCGACGAGGGCGCGCACGAGGCCGGCGCCGGCGAACAGGTTGCTGGCCAGCAGTTCACTCAGCGCGCCGTCGCTGTCGCGGCCGACCGGACCCGCTTGCATCTCCCCGGCGACGAACACCAACGCGGTGATCGCGCCGAGCGCGTCCTCCGCGCCCTTGACGAAGCCCGCGGCGGCCTCGCCGTCGCGCGTGCCGACGACGCCGACCAGCACGCGGTCACCGCCGAGCTCGTCCTTGACGCCCTGCACCTGCCAGGCTCGCGGCACGACGACGGCGATCTTGCCGCCGCCTGCCAGGAGCCGCCGCGCGCACGCCGTGCGAATCGCGGCGGCCTCGCCGACGAACAGGACGACCTGATCGCTCAGGTCGGGCGAGCTGCCAACGTCGGCACCCGTCATGCGCCGCGGCTCAGAACGAGACCTTGACGACCTTGCGTTCCTCGGGGCTCTCGACCTCGAAGAACTCGACCTGGCGGAAGTTGCCGAAGCCAGCGATCACCGACGCCGGGAACTGTTCGATCGCGGTATTGAAGCGCATCACCGCGTCGTTGTACGCCTGCCGCGCGAAGCCGATGCGGTTCTCGGTCGAGGTCAGTTCTTCCTGCAGCGCCAGCATGTTCTGGTTGGCCTTGAGGTCCGGGTAACCCTCGGCCACCGCGAACAGGCTGCGCAACGATCCGGACAGCGCCCCTTCGGCCTTGACCAGCTCGCCGATGTTGCCGGCGTTCTGCAGGTCGACACAGGTCTGCCGCGCCTTGATCACCGCCTCGAGGGTCTCGCGCTCGTGCTTCATGTAGCCCTTGGCGGTCTCGACGAGATTGGGGATCAGGTCGTAACGGCGCTTGAGCTGCACGTCGATCTGACTCCACGAGTTCTTGGTCTCGTTGCGCTTGCTGATCAGCCCGTTGTAGGTGCCGATCGCCCAGAGCACGAGGATGAGGACGATGGCGACGGGGATGATCCAGATCAGGTGTTCCACGGCGTGCTCCTTGGCGGGCGGACGGGTTGGGACTTTGGCCGGCGGCTACGGTTCGCTGTCGGGCAGCGCGATCGTTCCCGCGAAGACGGTACGAGCCGGACCGACGATGGCAAGGGATGTTCCGTCGAGCACGATGCGCAGCAGGCCGCCGCGCAACTCGACCTGCACCTCGTTGCCGGTGACGAGCCCGAGTTGTCGCGCTGCTTGGGCGGCAGCGGCGGCGCCGGTGCCGCAGGCGAGCGTCTCGCCGCTGCCCCGTTCGAAGGTTCGCTGCCGCAGCCGATCGGCTGCCACCACCTGCACGAACTCGACGTTCACGCCGTCGGGGAACGCAACGTGAAGCTGCAGCGCCGCACCGATGCCGATGACGTCGGCGGCTTCGACGTCGTCGACGAACACCACCGCGTGCGGGTTGCCCGCATCGCCCGGCACCAGTTCCAACTGCCGGCCGAGGACCTCGACGGTGACCGGGGCGCCCGTCACCACCCGTCCCATCTGCGTGCGCACCAGGCAGGTGCTAGGGTCTGCCGGATCGGCGGCGAACACCTCGACCTCACGATCCCCGGCGTCGGTCTCGACGACGAACCGGTCGGTCGCGACGTGCCCGTGGTCACGCGCCAACTTGGCGACACAACGCAGACCGTTGCCGCACATCGCGCCGCGCGAACCGTCCAGGTTCCACATCGTCATGCGCACCGGCGCGCGCTCGCCCTTCGACAGCACGATCAGACCGTCGCTGCCGATGCCGAAGTGCCGGTCGGACCACGCGCGCGCCAGCTGCGCGGCACGCGACCACGGGAACTCCGAGCGCAGCGCATCGACGTAGACGTAGTCGTTGCCCGTGCCCTCCATCTTGACGAAGTCGATCGCGTTCATGCGATGGCCGCTCATGCGATGTCGATGCAGTCGCGCTTGGCAGGCACCACCACCTCGCGGAAGCCGACCTCGCGCAACCTGCCCGCGTAGGCCATCGCCGGCTCCTCTTCGCCGTGCACGACGAACACCTGCTTGCAGCGCATCGCCAGGTGGCGGCTGGCGGTGAGCAGCTCGTCGTAGTCGGCGTGCGCCGAGAAGCCCGACATCGACCGCACCTTGCAGCGCACCTTGTAGGTATCGCCGTAGATGCGGACTTCCTCGAGACCGTCCATGAGGCGTCGTCCGAGCGTGTTCTGGGCCTGATAACCGACCAGCAGCACGCAGTCCTGTGGACGACCGATGCTCTGCTTGAGGTGGTGCAGCACGCGCCCCGACTCACACATCCCGGACGCGGAGACGATCACGCCTTCACGCACCTGGTTGAGCGACTTGCTCTCCTCGACGTCGGCGACATAACGAACGCCCTCGAAGAACAGCGGGTGATGGCCGCTGCGCAGCAACGCACTCGCCTCCTTGTCGAACAAGTCCGCGTGAGCGGCCATGATCTTCGTAGCCTCGCGGCTCATCGGCGAATCGACGTAGATCGGCAGCTCGGGCAGCTTGCCGTCCTTCATCAGCTGCCCCAGGAACAACACCACGGACTGGGTGCGGCCGACCGCGAATGCAGGCACGATGATGCGGCCACCGTCGTGCAATTCCTCTTCGACGATGCGCTGCAACTCGACGGCCATGTCGACGCGCGGCGGATGCAGACGATCGCCGTAAGTCGACTCGGTGATCAACGCGTCGCACTCGGGGATGCGTTCCGGGTCGCGCAGGATCGGCAGTTCCTTGCGGCCGTGATCGCCCGTGAACACGATGCGGCGCTGCCGGTGGTCGACATCGGTGTCCATCACCACGATCGCCGCACCGAGGATGTGGCCGGCGTCGAGGAAGGTCACGCGCAGCCCCGACACCACGTCGAAGGTCTCGTGGTAGTCGACACCGCGCACCAGCCGCAGCGTGCGTTCGACGTCTTCCTGGTCGTAGAGCGGTTCGACCTGGTGACCGTGCTTGCGCAGGTGCCGGATGTCCTGCGCCTGGATGTGCGCGGAGTCCGTCAGCATCATCCGCAACATGTCGGCGGTGGCGCGCGTGCACCAGATCGGGCCGCTGAAGCCGTCCTTGACCAACCGGGGCAGCGCGCCGCAGTGGTCGATGTGGGCATGCGACAACACCACGCAGTCGACCTCGCCGCCGCCGATCGGCAGGTTGCGGTTGGCGTGATCCGCCATCTTGCGGGGCCCCTGCACCAGCCCGCAGTCGAGCAGCACCTTCTTGTCGCCGATCGTCAACAGGTGCTTGGTGCCCGTGACGTGACGCGCGGCGCCCAGGAAGGTCAACGAGAGCGTCACGGCCGGCTCAGGTGCGCACCACGACGGTGCGCGAGGTGATGGTCAGCAACAGCAACGGCGACAACAGCAGATCGACGAAACCGAACTCGGTCTCGATCGTGTAGCTGGTGAGCTCGGGCGCCATGCGCCTGGTGTCGACCTCGTTGATCTCGACGAGGCCGAACAGCACGTAGAACTGCCGTTCGGAGGTCTCGCCGGTGCCGGTCGCGCCGAGCCCGACCTGGTGACGGTTCCAGACACAGCCCGAGGCCGACAGGAAGAGCAGCGACAGCGCGGCAGATCGCGCGAGATGGGAAGCGTGGCGCACGGCCCTCTTTTACCAGCCGGGGCCCTGGGTTCGATCCTCATGCCGGCCCCGGACGATCTCTTCTTGACGCACGTCGTGGTCGACGGCGCCCGTGGGTTCTGCAGCCGCGTCTGGGGGATCCAGGGCATCGACGTCCTGCAGCTGCGGCTCGAACTGCGGCGGCAGCTCGGCGTCATCACGCAATCGCGCCGCCGCGCGTTCCCCGGCAGCGAGACGCCGACGCAGAGCCAACACGAGCACGGGCAGCAGGGCGATCGCCAGCATGCCCCACCACTCCGACAACAACAGTCGCCACGGCGCTCCCGAGATGTGCAGCAGATAGTCGCGCCAGTCCGTCTGCAGATCGTAGGTCGAGCGCCGCGCGCTGCCGACCAGGGCGCGGTCGAACGACGTCAGGTCGTCGACGTTCTTCGCCGTGCGCAGCACCCGCTCGTAGCCCAGTTCGCGGACCAGCCACGACACGAACGAGTAGCTCTGCGCATAGGCGATGCGCACGCCTTCGCGATCGTCGGGGAAGCCGCGGGCCAGCTCACCGAACGGCAGCAGGCGGTTGGCGGCGACGCGCCAGACGAGGTCCTCTTCGCGAGCGCCGAGGTAGGTGTCACCGGCGAGGTGCTGGGCGAGACCCTCGTGAAACCACCGCGGCAGCTGCGCGCCGTGCGGCGACACGTACTGATCGAGCAGTTCGTGGACCAGCTCGTGGGTCACGACCGCGCGCGGTGACGACCCGAGACGGAACATCTCCCCCCAGACCACGTGGATCTGGTGCTGACCGAGCAGCGCGAAGGCCGGCGAGTCCTCATGCAGGTTGGCGGCGATCGCCGCCGGCAACTCCGCCCGGCTGGTATGCACGAAGACGAAGAACTTGCGCACCGCACCGACCGGAATGGCCTCTCGCACCACCGCGAGCTGCTCGGTCACGAGACCGCGGATCCGCTCGACCACCTCGGCTGACGGGTGACCGCCGCCGGCAACGACTTGTGGCCCTTCGTCGGTCGGCGCGACCGCCGAGCTGGCGAGGGCGGCGGCGGGTTGCGGGGGGCGCGATTCACCTCGGGTCAGGAGGACCGCGGCCAGCAACACCACCAGCGCAGTGAGGATCCGTGGCAGAAACACGATGGTGGCCCGGTCATAGTCTGGCGACCCGTCGATGAAAGGACTTGCCCCGATCTCGACGGACACTGTCTCTCCTGGCCCGTCGCGGCCGCCGTCCCACCAGTCCAAGAGGTTCGTCACGTGAAAGCCTGGCATTTCCTGCTCCCCGTACCCGTCGTCGCCGCGCTCGCGATGGTGCCACAAGGTCCGCAGACCGCGGGTGATCCGGCGCTGGCCGACCAGGTGACCGTGGTCCCGATCACCGAGTTGCAATACGTCAACGCGCAAGGCACGACGCAGGCAGTCTCCGCACGCAACGTGGTCGAGATCCGCCTGCTCGAGGACCACGAACAGGCCATCCGTCTCGAACTGCTCTACGACAACGGCGACTACTCGCTGATCGACGCGCAGTCGTTCCACATCCTGCGCAACAACGGCTCGACGCGCGAAGTGCGCCTGGTGCGAGGCAAGCAGACCCGCATGCGCTTTCCGCGCCTGCCCTGATCGTCGCGCCGCCCGCAGAGGGGAAGCGCCGGTCCAGGAACTGCCACTGCCATGGCGCGGCCGGGTCCGCGCCGCGGTGATCTTCACCAGTCGTGCGCAGAAAGCCGAAGAAGCCGATGCAGGCGGGATCGTGTCGGCCGCGACGCGCATCCTTCTTTGACTCAGCTCGGCAAACACCTACTGACGCGCTCCGACCTGGCGCGCCTGTCCGTACCCGCTGCGAGGATCCTCTCGTGGCTGGCCAACGGCTGGCTCGATCAGATCGGCGCCTTGCCCGATGGACGTTCCGGCGGCGATCCGGTGTTCACGGTGCAGACGCGTGAGTTGCGTCACGAGCTCGCGTCGCGACTCGCGACGATCGGCAAGACCAGCGTGGTGTTCACGCCGCTGCGGGTCCGTTCGCTGTTGCTGCGGGCGATGCTCAGCGAACGCATGCCCCAGTGGGAAGAAGGGCGCGCGACGAACACGGCCGACGAAGTCGAACACGAGCCGCCGATCGAGCTGGCCAACCACCTCGAATACAGCGAGCTGGGCGTCGTGTTGCAGGAGGCGATCGAAGAACTGTCGCTCGGCACCGACTCCGTGCAGCGCATCGCCGAGGAAGAAGCGGCCCTCGAGGCCGCCGAGGTCGGCGCGATGACCAGCAGTGAAGCCAGCAGTGGAGAAGCTGACCCAGCAGAGCCGCCGACTGACGACACGACCACCGACGACAACAACGAGATGCTCCCCCAAGAAGAGGATGAAGAGGACGCCGCCGGCATCTACTTCGACAGTGATGCCCTCGTCGACGAGCTCGAGTCCTGGGCCGGTGACGCTGCGCCCGAGGTCGACGCGGCGGCCCGTGACCCGATGCCAGAAGAGACCCTGAACGAGCCTCAGGCAGAACCCGACGCGCCCACGACCCAGCCCGTATCCGGACCCCGGCAAGATGGCGACAACGTCGAGCAGTCCTTCGCGCCGACGGCAGCCGAGCTGGACGCGCTGCGCGAAGCCCTCGCCACCTCCCTGGCCGACTACCGCAACGCCGACCTGGCGTTCGGCCAGGAGGACATCGCCGTCGAACTGCCGACGCAAGACGACTTCGCCGACTCGATCGAGCGGCTGTCGGCAACCCTGCACGAAGTCCAGATGCTGGCCAACGAGGCCGCCGCGCTCGGCGACGCCCTGACTGCCGAAGACCCGACGCCGAAGCGGCGAGAGGTGCACGCTCCGCGCGCCGAAACCCTGGCCGGACTCAGCATGCTCGATGATCCAGCCGAACCTGGCGCCGCGCATGGGGGCGAGGAGGCGACGGCGGAGACCGAACAGCACGAGCCAACGCTCGAGGCGTTGCGCACGGCCGCTGACTCGATCTTCGATCAACTGACGATGCTCGACGAGCCCAAGTCCGATGGGCCCAAGAGCTCGGCTGCGGCGCGCGATGAGATCGGACCGGACGGTGCAGCGTCCGGTCACGCCGGCGCGGATGTCCCGGTCGAAGAAACCATGGTCGAACTCGAGGCGCTCGATCCACGCGATGTCCTGCCCGAGCTGGAGCCGAGCGAGAAACCCGAGGGAGAGGAGGCTGCGATGACTACCGAAGACGAGCCGACCGATGGCCACGACCTCGAGCCGGCCCGCGCCGTTGCCGAGGCAAATGCCGAGGAAGTCGCGGTTCCGGATGCTGCTGAGGAGAGCCTGCCCGCGCCGGTCGACTCCGAGCAGGTGGACACCGGGCAAGTCGATGCCGAGCAGATCCATGCGAACGCCATCGACGATCCCGCCGGCGAGGTCGATGAGGCGACTGCCGTCGACACCGCCGCAGCTGCGGACATCGACGTCGCGCCCCGATCCGATGCGCTCGCGGAGCCGGTGGTCGAACCCACGCCGGAGGCGGAGCCCGAGACCGCGGCGCCGGTCGAGCCGACCGTCGAGATGACCCCGGTTGCTGCGACAGCGATGCCGGCGCTCGAAGTGCAGACGTTCTTGACCGAACTGCGAGAGTCGCTGGTCGAACTCGCCCGCCAACCAGTGCCGCCGGCACCACCTGCGACCGACTTCGCGCCGCTCGTCACCGCCGTGCGGGAAGGCTTCGAACGTTCCCACCAGGAACTGTCACAGACCAATGTCGCCATCGGCTCGCTGGTCAGCTGCGTCGGCGATCTCGGCAAGCGGCTCAGTCACCGTCTCACGGCGGCACCGGCGGGCGCTGTCCAGGCGGCGCTGGCCCTGCCTCACAGTGCCGCGGCCACCAGCAGCCGTTCCACCTGGGTGCTGCTGTCGGTCTGCCTGCTGATCATGTGCTGGTCCGCCGTGCTGTGGTGGAAGACCGGCGACGTGCGGCTCTCGGTCGGCACGTTGCTCGGCGCCAACGCCGTAGCCTGCTGCCTGCTCGTCGGCCGCGGTCGCTGAGATCAGCTGTCGGCGGCTGGCGTCAACAGGTTGGCCAACAGGCGCACCGCGCCGGGGTGCAGCTTCTTGAGCTGCCGCCACAACGCCAGCGCGCAGTAGACGTATTCGCCTTCACCCGTGCGCGTGTAGAGCAGGGCGCTGCGTTCGGGATCGTGATCGGGATCCTGCATCTCCAGCAACGCTTCGTATTGGCTGCCGTAGACCTCGGGCAGGTACAGGCAGCGTTCCTGTTCCCACCCATCCCAATCTCCGAGTCGGATGACGTTGGGACAACGCAGCAGCACGTGCTGCGGCTGCAGCATGCGCACGGGCGCGTCCGGTCTGGTGACGCGCGCCTTGCCGATCTTGAACGGCGACCACGGTGCACCGAGGAAGCCTTCGCCGGCCGGATCGAACTCGATGTCCTTGTGATAGAAGACGACCAGACGGCGACCCTTGTGCTGCGCGAACTCGAGCAGACGACGGAAGCCCAGACGCGCCTGCGGCCGATCCCGCAGCGCCCGCACGTCGACGACGATCGTGTGGAAGACCTCGAGGTCCGCGACCGCGATGTCGCTGTCGCTGAGTTCGGACCACGTCACTCCCAGGCCGCTGGCGCCGAGGATGCCGGGCAAGGTGTCGTCGTGGCCACGCAACAGGCCGACCCGCAGTCCAGGGCGGGTCTGCACCTCGATCTTGTGAACGGGCAACGCCACACGGTTGCGCCCCAGGCTCACGCGCAGCACGTCGACGCCGGCCTTGCGTTCGGCCGGGGCCCGGACCGAGAACCCGATCAGATCACCGCGCTGCTCGCGCAACGAAACCTGGCGATGGTCGTCGGTGATCGCGTAGCCGGCCGGTGCTTCGACCTCGATCACGCCGTCGATCGGGTACCTGCTGTTGCGGGTCACGCGCACGCTGAAGCGCGCCTCGGTGCGCCCCGATGGCAACAGCAGCATCGGCGGCACGAGTTCGAGTCGCACCGGCGCACGCTGTTCGATCGGCGCCGTCAGATCGACGGGCACCTCGACGCCGTGCAGGTCCAGGGTGACGCGGATCCGCACGGGCGGCACGAAGCGATCGGCGAGGAACCGCCGCGCCATCGGATCGGAGTCCTCGGTCAAGCCCAACGGCACGCGCAACGACAGCGGCGCCTGCCAACGACCGCGTTGCGCAACGGCGAGCGCGTCGGGATCACCCCCATCGAGGCTCGCGCGAATCCCGGCGAGCCCTTCGACGCGCAGTTGCATCGGCAGCGGTTCGCCGCGATGCACCTGCAACACCGCAGTGAGGTCCTCACCGGCGACGGCGTAGGTTCCTGGCGGGACCTGCAACTCGAGCTGAACCTGCGCAACCAGCAGCAGCAGGCGTTCGAGCGCCGCGATCCGACGCTCGAGGCGCGACCGCAGTCCGGCCGTGGGCACTGTCGGTTCCTTTGGCAAGGCGCCGCGCACTTGACGCAGTTCGCGCAGCGTCGCCACGATCGCATCGAGAGCACCAGCACCGCGACGCACGAGCTCGGGAATCTGGGTCGACAGGCGCTGCGCCAGCGCCTCGCCTCGCGCCGGATCTCCAGGCCAGCGCACGGTGTCGAACAACGACGGCAACGCGGCCAGGAAGGCCGTTTCGTCGGCGGGGCTCGTCGCGGTCTGCGGCTCCAGACGCAGTTCCGACTCGAACAAGCTGTCCATCGGCGCCACCGCTCCAGGGCTGATGTGGGCCTCACGCAGCACGTCGTGGGCGAGGCGACGCAGCGTCGCGCCGCGAACCTCGTCCCAACGGTCGGCAGACACGCGCAAGGTGCGGGGCGTGTTGGTGCCGCCCGCACCGAGGTAGAAAGCCGCGACGGCATGCGGCGGCAGACCCGGGGCGAACTGCTCGTCGGCAGCAAGGCGAACCGCTTCGGTCAGCACCTCGACCACGGCGAGGTCGTGGCCGTGCGCCTCTTCGTTGTGGTGGGTTGTCATCACCACGTCGGGACGGATCGTGCGCAGCAACCGCACCACGTCGTCGCGCGTGGACTCGCGGCCCCAGTCGGCGAACGTCTCGGCGGCCGAACGACGAAAGCCTGCGTCCGGCCGGTTCAGGTACCAGACCTCCGCGTCGAACCGCGCACAACCGGCCTCGGCCTCGAGGGTACGGATGCGTTCGAGCGCGTCGCCGGTCTCGGGGCCGGTGCTGTTCTGTCCCCCACCGCCGCGCGTGGCGAGCAACACGGCGACGCGCACGCCGTGGCAATGGCGCAGCCAGGCAGCCGGCAGCACGTAACGATCGTCCGGGTGCGAGGCGACCAGCAGCACGAGCGCGTCGCGGCCGATGTCGCGCGCCGCCTGTTCGAGATCGACCGTTCCTGCCGGCGAACGGCCGCACGTCTCCTGCCAGGTCTGCGTCGGCGCGGAACTGCAGACGAACGCCAGCAGCCCTGCGGTGACCGCGCGCGCGTGGCGCAGCCTCACAGCCCCAGCGCCAGCCGGTTGGCCAGCACGTCCGGCAGTCCGGCGCTGCGGATCTTGGCCTGCACCGCCTCGATGTCGTAGGCGACGCGACGGATCACTGCCGTCTTCGTCTCGGTGTCGACCATGGCGTAGGCAGCGCGTGGATCCTCGTCGCGAGGCTGGCCGACGCTGCCGACGTTCATGAGCACGCGATCGAACCCCGCGTACGAGATCTCGGCTTCGGCATGCGGCACCACGTGGATCTCATGTGGCTGCGAGTCGCGGCGCAGATAGATCGCAGGCACGTGTGAGTGGCCGAGGAAACACAGTTCGGTGTGCTGCAACTCGAGCGAGTCGAGCGCCTCGACCGGACTGATCACGTAGCCGAACTGTTCGGGCAGATGCAGCGAGCCGTGCACCACCGTGAACCGCGGCTTCTCGACGACGTAGGGCAAAGCCCGCAGGAACTCGATGTCCTCTTGGCGCAGCCGCGGCCGCGTCCACTGGATCGCCGCGCGAGCGAAGGCGTTGAAGTAGGAGGTGTCGAGGATGCCCAACACCGCCGCGTCGTGGTTGCCCATGCAGACGATGCAGCCCAGCTCACGCACGATGTCGATGCAGACAGACGGTTCCGGCCCGTAACCGACGATGTCCCCCACCTGGACATAGGTGTCGATGCGCTCGCGACGCAGCTCATCGACCACCGCGCGCAAGGCTTCGGCGTTGCCGTGGATGTCGCCCAGGATTCCTATGCGCATTTGCCGCAGTTACTTGGGTTCGTTTTGCATGCTCGGAACGGACACCGCGTCGGGAACTACGAGGCCGGCGACGCCGGCCAACGCCACTGCGGCGAGAAGAGGCATGCTGACACTCTGGTGCCAAACCTGTTCGGCGAAGCCGATTCCCAGGCAGACAGCCGCCGCGATGATAGCCACGCGGACCAGCTTGGTGAAACCGCCGGGAGAATCCCCTCGCCAGCAACAGGCCAGGGGCAGCCAGGCGAGCGCGAAGTAGCCGGCCGACTGCAGCGCCAGTTGCGGACTGGCACGGGCGGTGAGCAACCACTCGAGGAGCCAGGCAAAGCTGGCCTGACCGAGCGCGGCGAGGAGCAGGAACACCAGGTTGGCGCCCAGGTCGGTCCAACCTACTCTCGGAATCTGTATGCGCTGTGACGTAAATAGAAGGGGTAGCAGCGCGCTGGCACCCACCCATGCCCCCTGCGGCCCGATCAGGATGCCGAAAGACCGCAGCGCTTTCGGTTCCTGAGCCTGGGCCAGGGCCATCCAGATCAGCAGGAGAAGCGGCGGCCACACGCCGACTCGCCTGGTGCGAGCCAGGACCTCGAGTCGCAGACGGCGAAGTCCAACCAGTCGTGCTGCGGCAATGCTCATTGGGCCGAGTGGCGGTGCGATTCTTCAACACGGCGAGCCGCTGCGGCGCAAGATCCCTTTCCGCTATCCCATCGGCCCTGGTATACGGAACGCCCTGTTGTTGGCGGCTGCGTCGGTCCAACCGGATGCGCGCAGCGGAGGGAGCCGTGCGGTCGATTGTCCTGGCAAACCAGAAGGGTGGCGTCGGCAAGACCACCACCGCGATTCATCTCGCTCACGGCCTGGCGCTGTCGGGCGCCCGCGTGGCCATGTTCGACCTGGACCCCCAAGGCAATGCCACCGTGGCGATGCAGGGCATGACGGGCGGCGAGGAGGGTGAGGGACCACTGTCGCACCTGATCCCGATCGCCGAGCGACTGTGGCTGCTGCCTTCGCCTGGTGCCGCGGCCTTTGTTGAGGAGCGCCCCCAAGTCGAACTGGCCAAACTGCAGGCCCTCGTCGATGCGCTGTCCGGTCAGATTGACTGGCTGGTGGTGGACTCGCCACCGCGCATGGATGAGTGGGGCTGGGCAGGGCTTCAACTGTGTGATGAAGTCATCGTGCCGGTGCAAGCGGAGTTCTTCGCCATGCATGGCCTGTCCCAGATGCTGTCCTCGCTCGAGATCGCGGCCACGCGACTGCCCGGCAAAGCACACCTGCGCGGCATCCTCGCCACGATGGTTGGCCTCGCCGAGCCGGTGGCGGCCGAGATCCTCGAGGACCTTCGCAAGAACCTGGGCGACCGGGTCCTCGACACCGTGATCGTCCGTGACGCAATGGTGGTGGAAGCCGCCAGCCACGGGCACACCGTTTTCTCTCACTCTCCCTGGTCCATGAGCGCACTCTGCTACGCTGAACTCGTGAAGGAGCTGATCGATGGTTGATCGTCGTCTGGGACGCGGGCTCGATTTCTTTCTCTCGGGAGGTCGTCAGACGACCCCCGCCAACCCCAAGCTGCCCGAGGCCGCCAAGCCCGAAGAAGGTTCTCGCGATGGGGATGTGCGCAATGTCGGGATCGGGGAGCTGAGCACCAGTCCCTACCAGCCTCGCAAGACGTTTGGTGATGGTGAGCTCGCCCAACTGGCCGAGTCGCTCAAGGGCAGCGGCATGCTCCAGCCGATTCTGGCCCGCTCAGTTGCGGGCCGCCTGGAGATCGTCGCCGGCGAACGCCGCTGGCGCGCCGCGAAGCTTGCCGGGCTGGAGCAGGTTCCCGTTCTGATCCGCGAGATCACCGACGAGGAGTCGGCGGTCTTTGGCCTGGTCGAGAACCTGCAGCGTGAGGACCTCAACGCCATCGAAAAGGCCGAGGCGTTCAAGGTGCTCATGACCAAGCTGGGCACGACTCAGGAAGAGGTCGCGAAGCGAGTCGGGATGGAGCGGTCGACGGTCGCGAACTTCCTGCGCCTGCTCGACCTCCCCGCCGGTGTCCAGGCGCATGTTTCACGTGGAACATTGAGCATGGGTCACGCCCGGGCCCTGCTCGGGCTCGCTGACCGCGACCTGATCGAACGCACCGCGGAAGAGTCGATCCGCCAGTCCTTGTCGGTGCGGGCCCTCGAAGCCAAGGTCAAGTCCGCCAACGAAGCCCTCGCCGCGAAACCCGGCGCCAAGATCAAGGCCGCCCCCCGGGCCAGACCGGTGTGGCTCAACGAGATCGAGGAGACCCTGGTCGAGGCCCTCGGCACCCCGGTGACCGTTCGCTACGGGCGCAAACGCAGCCAGATCATGATCGAGTGCGCGGGCCGCGAAGAGTTCGAGCGCATCTTCGAGCGGCTCAAGAACTGCTAGGAGTCAGGGGCACAGGAGTCTGGGACACGGGAGGCTGGGTGTAATGTGCCTGCAGCCTTCTCTGGTCGCGGCGGGCAACGGCGGACAGACCCAGCTGCCCGCACGCCCCAATCAGCCGCCGAGAACGTCTCAGCCGCCCAGAACTTCGACCGACTCGATCTTGACGTTCTGCGCCGGCTTGCCGCGACCGGCCTCTTCTTCTTGCGCCGTCATCGGCTCTTCGCAGATCGACTTGATCACGTCGAGACCTTCGACAACGTAGCCGAACACGCAACGTTCGCCGTCATAACGTGATGCGTCATCGAAGACGATGAAGATGCGGTCGACGGCCGACATGCCGTCCGCTTCGGTCCGTGCAGAAACCGCCCCGGGGAAGTGGCTCAGGTCACTGGCCTCGAAGGCAACCGTGTTCTTGCTAGGCTCGGTCGTCGTCCACTTGGTGCTGTCGAGGTCCTTGGTCGACTCGTAGCCGAAGTGCATCTGCCGGGCCAAGCCCTTGGTGAACCCTTCGCCCGGGCGCTGGATCTCGTCGACGTGCAGGTCCTTCCAGAAGTTGGCCTTGGCCAGCTCGATGGCCTTGTCCCGGTGCAGCGGCGTCTGATCCATCAGTGCAATGACGAAGGTCCGGTCACCCGTGACGGTGAACTTGAGCTTGGTCGCCGTGGCGGGAGGCGTGACCGGCGCAAACTGGGGCGGCGCCTGGTAGGCCTTCGCCGCCACAATCTGCTCACGCATGAGGGCCACGACGCTGCCGGCTTTGGCGGGCTCGTATTCGGGCTTGCGGCGTTGGTTGGGAGTCTCTTCCTTCTCGTCCTTCTTCACTTCCTTGCGGAGCTGGACCGGATAAGGCGAAGACTGCACCAGGGAGTGGTTCGGGAACTCCTTCTCGAGGTCCGTCAAGGCCTTCTCGGCGCGATCCCACTTGCCCGCATGCATTGCGTTGCGGGCGATGGCCAGCAACACGAACGGCTTCTGGTTCGAGTCCGCCGCGGCGAGCGCACCATCCAAGTCCTCCTCCGAAAGCTGGGCCACCTGGTCGGTGAGGCTGTCACCCGCGTTCTTGGTGTCGATGTAACCCTTGTCCAGAGCAATGGATGACGCGAACTTCGACCACTTCGCGTCGATCTTGGTCTGCTCCATATACCTCCAGCCGTAATTGCCGAGGAGGGCCAAGAACAAGGCGCCGACGATGACCTGGATCAAGCGGCGGTAGCGTTCCCACAGAAACTCGATCTGGCTGGGGGACTCAGTTCCCTGCAGCTGGGGGGCGGGTGCGGACATATGGAAAGACTCAGCGGCGGGTGTAGTCGGTCTGGTAGTCGACGACCATCTGCGTGGTGCCCTCCAGACGGGTGAAAGTGTATTCGGCCGTGTAGCGACCGCGGGCGAATCGCAGGCGACCCTGCATCGATTCGCCTAGCTCTTCGGTCTCGAGGACCCAGTTGTGCTGCGGCATGCGCTGCTTCACGTAGCCTGCGGCATCAACGATCTGGGCAGCCCCGGAGTAGTAGAAGCGGCCCATGCGCCAATCGCCTTCTTCGCGCGAATGGCTCTGATGCGCGCCATCCTGGAGCCGGAAACCCTGGGGCACGACCATGTCCTGGAACTGCCGCGAGCTGACGCCGGTATCGACTTCGCCGGCGCCGCCGGCACAAGCTGCCAAACCGATCGGAGCCACCAGCAGCGTGAGCAGTTGCAGGGTCCGCGCCGCCCATCGGGTGGCACGACGCGCCGCCCGCGTCGACGAAGACGACCGGGGCGACGTCGGCAGATGCGAAGACAGCCGATCGCTTGCGTGAAGAGTCATGGGCCCGCCAAGGCGTGTACGTGGGGGTGAACTGCGAACCGAGGGGGCGGGAGTCTATCGAGCCGCAACGGTCGAGGCAACGCGAGGAATCGCCCGGCGAGCCGGTGGGCAGGAATCGTGTCCGCAGCGGCCGCCGAGCCGCCGTGGCACGGCCTAATCGGCGTGGGGCATTTGCGGCTCCTGCGGTCGCGCCTAGACTGCCGCCCACGAACGGCCAGCCCCGTTGCCTGGCCGGAATCTGCAATGCAACTGTCCGAGACAGCACGCAAGGCGGACCTGCTCGATCGCGCGACGCTGGTCCTCAACCGATCGTGGCGACCGGTGCACGTGACAACCGTGCGGCGGGCGCTGTGCATGGTGTTCCGTGACAGCGCCCGCATCGTCGAACCCGAGTCCCTGGCGACCTACTCGTTCGCCGAGTGGATCGAGTTTCCGCCGCCACTCGGCGCGCCCGCGATCCGCTCGCCCAGCCTGCGGGTCGCCGCTCCCGAGGTCGTGCTGCTGCGACGCTACGACCGCGTGCCGAGCCACGAGGCTCCGTTCACGCGGCGCAATCTGTTCCTGCGCGACGACTTCACTTGCCAGTACTGCGGCGTGCGCTCGGGCAGCGATCGGCTCTCCGTGGACCACATCCTGCCGCGCTCGCGCGGCGGCAGCACTTCTTGGGAGAACTGCGTGCTGGCCTGCGTGACCTGCAACGCCCGCAAGGCCGATCGCACGCTCAAGGAAGCCGGACTGCGTCTGTTGCGCCCGCCGGTGCGACCGCGATGGTCGCCGTACCTGACACTGCGACCGAGCCAGCGCATGGAGTCCTGGCAGCGATTTACCCCAGAACACCGACGTCTGTCTGGAGCCAGGTGACGACGCCTGCGATGTTGGCACCTACCACCGAGATCCAATGAAGCCCGCACTCCTGCTGTTGCTCTCCCTGATCGCTTCCGTCGGCGTGCCGACCACGGCGCTGGCGCAATCGCCCGCCAAGCTCAAGTCCGAGCTCAAGACCATGGAGGCCTCGGCGAACAAGGACCCCGACGCGCTGTTCGAGGCCGCCAGCTGGGCAGCCAAGAAGGGTCTGTCGAGCGATGCCAAACGCCTCTACCAGCAGATCCTCAAGATCAAGGCCGACCACGAAGGCGCCAACCGCGCGGTCGGCAACGAACTCGTCGACGGCAAGTGGCTGCCTGCGAAGGAGGCCGCCGCGGCCCGCAAGAAGGCCCTCGCCGCCGAGTACACCGCGAAGGGCTTCGTCGAGGTCAGCGGCATCTGGGTCGACAAGGACGAGGTCGCCGACGCCAAACGCGGCATCTTCCGCCACGAAGGTGAGATCGTCACCAAGGACGAGAAGCTCGGGCTGCAGGCCGGCAAGGTGCGGCATCCCGAGACCGGTGAACTGATCGCGGCGCAGGACCTCGAGAAGGCCAAGAACCGCTACTTCCCGATCGGCAGCGAAGGACGCTGGGTCGACGAGAAGGAGGCCAATGCCTACCACAGCGACTTCCAGCGCCCCTGGATCGTACGCTCGGCGCACTGCACCATCGTCAGCACGCTCGACATCGCCCAACTCGAAGAGGTGCGCCGGCAGGCCGATCGTGGCTTCGAATGCGTGATGCCGCTGATGAGTGGCGCGAAGCCTACCCCGGCCAATCGGCCGGTGATCCTCGTCGCGGCGACCAAGACCGAATACACGGACATGGGCCAGGCGTTCGGCGACGGCAGCGACGCGGCGGGCGCCTACCTGATGCGCGAAGAGGCCCTGATGCGGGTGCCCAATCAGGGTGAGGTGCGCACCGGGATCTGCTACTACGACGGCGGCGCCAAGGGCATGGGGCCCTACTACGTGCGCCACGCGGCAGCGATGGCCTACACGCAAGGGCTGGCAGTCGACATGGGCGTCGACCTGCCCACCTGGTTCCTGCACGGTGCCGGCGCGATCGCCAGCCGTTTCGAGAACGACAGCAACGCCGGCTGGTTCGGCAGCAACCTGGCTCAGAAGGGCGGTGTGCGCAACCTCAAAGCCTTCTTCGCGAGCTACGCGATCACCGGCGACATGGAGCCGACCGACATCTCGATCAACATCTACCAGGCCGGGCTCATGCTGGTCTTCGCCATGCGTGGCGGCGACGGGAAGGCGACCGAGGCGTTGATGAACGTCACCGACATCCTCTCCGGCAAGAAGAAGGGCGGCATCGACAAGGCCATCAAGCAATTGGAGGCCAGGCTCATCGAGGCCGAACCGGCGATCGGCGCCTACCTGACCCAGTTGCTGGCCAAGGCTCCCAAGTAGGCCCGACCGAGCGTCCATCTGGCCGCCCGCCGCCCGATCCGGCAACCTGCCCGGGCGGGTGCCATTCCGACATAACCCGCCACCGCCCGGCCACTAGGCCGGCCGGCTCTGACCGGGGCCCTGCCGCGATCACTCCCGCAATCCTCATGAACATGCACAAGCTCACTCTCCTGACCACTTTGGCCGCGCTCGCGGCGCCGACCGTCGCGCAGCAATCGATGCTGCCCTACCTGCCCAAGGGAACCATGGTGGCGTTGTCGGCACCCGATCTGAAGACCTCGATGGCCGAGTTCCAGCAGATGCCACTGGCCAAGATCTGGCGCGAGGAGGAGGTGCAGAACTTCTTCGCCGATCTCAAGGAGATGGCCGCCAAGCAGATCGAGATGGGAATGGCGCAGGCCAAGCAGATGCACGAGCAGGGCGCGCTGCCCGTCGATCCCGAGAAGCTGCGCCACCTCGACGTCGGCGGCGTCGAGTTCGCGATGACCAAGCTCAGCTTCGAGATGGGCGACTTCGGCCCCAAGGCCGACATCGGACTGGTCTTCCACATGGACTTCGGCACCGCCGGTGAACAGTGGCAGGCGCTGCTGCAGATCGGCCTCGGGCTGCTCGAACAGCAGGCCGGCAACATGGCCACCAAGTCCGAGAGCATGGTCGGCGACGTCAAGGTCGTCTCCCTGCTGCCGAACAACGCCGGCGGCTCGGCGATGGGCCTGAACATCGCGATGCTGCCCAACGGACTGCTGCTCGGCACTCTCACCGACGACGTCAAGTCGGTGCTGGCCAACATGCAGGCCAACAAGCCGGACCTCGGCGCATCGCCGGCTTATGCCGCGGCCGCCAAGGAGGTCGACACCACCGGCGCCGAAGCGGTGACTTTCTTCCAGTTCGCGCCGCTGGTCGATTTCAGCATGTCGATGCTCGAGACCGGCGTCGCCATGAACCCCGATCTCGCGATGGTGAACGTCGAAGGCGTCGAACGCGCGATCAAGGCCATGGGCCTGCGGGATCTGGGCACCGTGATGCAGGCCGACTCCTATCAGGGCGGCAAGTGCGTGTCGAAGGGTTACCACGCCAACAGCAAGGCCGAAGCCACGGCCGCCGTCGCCAAGCCGATCGACATGAGCTTCCTCAAGTGGGTGCCCAAGCAGGCCGTCGGCGTGCAGGCCGGCAAGCTCAACATGATGTCGATCTACGACACGTTGATGGTGGGCCTGAACGCCTACGACCCCGAGTTCGCGAAGATGGCCATGCAGCAGCTCGACGGCCTCGAGCAGCAGGTGGGCTTCAAGGTCCGCGACGACCTCTTCGGCGCCTTCGGCGACCACTACATCTCCTGGTCGATGCCCATGAGCTCGCTCGGCGCGGCGCCGGAGGTCGGCATGCTGATCAAGGTCAACGACGGTGAGCGACTGGTGAAGGTGCTCAAGAGCATGACCGCCATGAGCAACGGCATGGTCGATCTCGAAGAGGCCGACAAGCGCGGCATCAAGACCTACCAGCTGCGCGTCAACTTCGACCCGACCAACGGCATGGGCGGCTTCAACGTCTTCGAGATGTTCACGCCGACCTTCGCTTTCCGGGACGGTTACCTGGTCGGCGCGTTCTCGGCGAGCGACGTCAAGCGCGTCTTCGGTCGCATGGACCGCGAGGACGACCCCAAGGGTGACATCCGCGGCAACAAGGAATTCGCCGCCGCGATGAACGGCGTGCCGGCTTCGGTCACCAGCTTCTCGTTCACCGACTGGAAGGCGCAGTTCGAGAGCGTCTACCAGATGGCGACCGGCATGCTGGCCCTGGTGCCGATCGGCGACGACGTGCCGATCGATCTCGCGATGCTGCCGGACTCGGCGACCCTGACCAAACACCTGTTCGGCGGCGTCAGCTACACGACCTCGGACGCGAGCGGCACCCTGACGACCTACACCGGGCCGGTCGGACCGGAGATGTACCTGGCGATCATCGCGATCGCCGGTGGTGCCGGCGCCGCTGGCGCGATGATCGCGCAACGCGGGTTCTGACCGCTCGGAGAGTGAGAAGCGATCGGCTTCTCGCTCTCAGCGATCGACGCCGATCGCGAGGTAGTCGCCGCCGACGCGGTCGGCGACGAGCAGTCCCTCGCCGGTCAGGCGCACGCAGGTGCCGTCCCAGACGACGAGTCCCTGCCGCTGCTGTTCGTCGAGCAACGCGCCGAACCATTCACGGACCGGCAGGTCGAGTCGCTCGGCGACGGCATCGAGGTCGACGCCGTCGCGGCGCCTGATGCCGAGCCACAACGCCTCGGCAGCGCGTTGCCGCGGCCGCAGCGTCTCCGCAGATGCGCTGGCCGGCAGGCCCGCGAGTGCCGCCTTGGCCCAGGACTCGACGGGCTTGCTGTTGGTGGTCCGCACACCCTGCCGATGACTCGACGCGCCAGGGCCGACGCCGACGTAGTCACCCTGCAACCAGTAGTGGTCGTTGTGGCGGCAAGGGCCGCCCTGACCGGCGAAGTTGCTGATCTCGTAGGCTGCGAAACCGGCCTCGGCCAACCGGCTGCGCGTGAACTCGAACATCGCTCGATCGACCTCCTGTTCGTTGGGCTCGACCTCGCCGCGCTGCATGTCGCGGTGCAGGCGGGTGCCCGGTTCGAAGGTCAGGTTGTAGGCCGAGACGTGATCCGGACGCAGCGCGAGGGCGCGTTCGAGATCGGCGCGCCATTCCGCGAAGGTCTCGCCGGGCAAGCCGAACATCAAGTCGACGCTGATGTTGTCGAACCCCGCGGCACGCGCCTCGGCAAACGCCTGCTCGGCGCGCTCGGCCGAGTGCGCGCGGTCGAGGAAACGCAGGTGGTGGGGGTGGAAGCTCTGCACGCCCATGCTCAGCCGCTGCACGCCGTGCGCTCGCGCGATCGCCGCCTTGTGCTCGGTGAGGCTCTCGGGATTGGCCTCCATCGACACCTCGGGCACGGCCGCCAGATCGACATGTCGCGCCAGGATCGACAGCAACCGCTCCAGTCGCGCGGGATCGAGCAGGCTCGGTGTGCCGCCGCCGATGAACACCGACACGGGTGGCGCGCCGGACCAGGTCGCCGCGAGTTCACGCTCCAGTGCTTCGAGGAACGTGTCGTGCACACTGCGATCCTCGACCACGTACGAGTTGAAGTCGCAGTAGCCGCACTTGACGACGCAGAACGGCACGTGCACGTACAACGAAGTCGGGGCGGCTGGGGCAACCGTTGCGGGGCGTGGCACCTCGGCAACGCTACGGCGGCGCGTGCCCAGCGCCAGGGCCGTGCACCCGGGGTTCAGCCGCGCGCCGAGGAACGCTTGCGCGACCGGCACACCGCGCGTTCCTCACCGAACTCGCGCGACAGGATCGCGCAGAGCTTGTCGAGGGCCTGCTGCTCCATCTGCCGCACGCGTTCGCGCGTCAGCCCAAACCGCTTGCCGATCGCCTTGAGGGTCATCGGCTCACCCGTGGTGAGCCCGTACCGCATCTTCAGGATGCGCGACTCGCGCGTATCCAGCATCTCGAGCAGCTCACGCAGGCGGCTCAGCTCCGCCGCCGCCAGGATCTCCTGCTCGGGTGAACGCGCCCGCGGATCCTCGAGCGTCTCGGAGAACACCGACGACGCGTCTTCGTTCATCGAGAACGTGGGCTGCGAGTTGGCGAGCACCGTGTCGCGCACGACGTTCCAGTTGCCCTCGGGCAGCTGCAGCTCCTCGGCGATCTCCGCTGAAGTCGCCTGCCGGCCCAGGCGGTAGTTGAGTTCCATCGATGTCGCCTTCCAGCGCGACACGATCTCGGTCATGTAGGACGGCACGCGCACCGTCTTGACGGTGTTGATCAGCGCGCGTCGGATGCCCTGCTTGATCCACCAGGTGGCGTAGGTCGAGAACCGGCAACCGGCCTTGGGATCGAACTTCTCGACCGCCTTCATCAGCCCGATGTTGCCCTCCTCGATCAGGTCCATGAAGGCCAGACCGCGGTTCACGTAGTTCTTGGCGATCGAGACCACGAGCCGCAGGTTGGCTCGGATCATGTGCTCGCGCGCGGCCATGTCGCCGCCCTGCACTCGCTTGCTGAGTTCGATCTCCTGTTCCGCCGACAGCAACGGCACTTCGTTGATGTCGGTCAGGTAGGTGTCCAGTCCCTGATCCCGCATGGCAGCTCCTTCGTGTGGTGAAGTCTGCTACCGGTATCGACCCGATCGCCGCGCCGTTCGACAGCGCGACCACGGGTCGTCTCTCGCCGGGACGGGCAGCCCCGTCGCGATCACATCAGCGTGTAGATGAACGGCGCGATACCCGTCGCACCCAGCACCAGAAGCACGCCGAACAGGCCGAACACGATCAGGATCGGCGTCAGCCACCAGAGCTTGTTCTCGGCCATGAATGCCACGAACTCGGCGATCAGACCGCGCTCTTCCTCCTTGGCTGCTTGCAGGAAGTCGTTCTTGCTCTCTTGCTCGATGTCGTTCTGGGTCATGGTTGCCTTCACGCGGCGGTGCCGCTCGAAAGGTGCCCTGTCTGCAACGGGCGGGTCAGTATAGCTTGAAGTAGCTCGAGGCCGGCCGCGGCCGCCCTCGATCGTGCCAGTAGGTGGGCAGCTTCGCGTCGATCTTACGGCCGATCGCGTCGCGACCGACGAGCCGGAAGAACAGCCCGATCGGCGTCATCACCAGGTAGTAGATCGTCGCCATCAACACGTGCGACAGCACGAAGCCGATCGGTGCGGCCAGGACCGTCAACAACAGGTAGAGCAACTTGGTGACCACGCGCACACCCACCAGGAACAGCAGCAGCTGCGCGACGCCGACCCCGACGAACGTCAGGAACACCGGGCTGCCCCAGGCGAACGCGCCGCACATGCGCAGGATCAGGCCGCCGAGCAACGGCAGGCCGACCACCGCCACGTAGGCGAACTGGCCGAGCATGCGGGCGGAAGGATTGAGGTCGACCTTGATCATCGTGGTCAGTCCAGGGCGAAGTCGGACAGGTATTTTTCGCGGTCGACGGGTGGCAGGTCGTGCTGCGCGGCCCGGCGGATGACGAAGTTCTCGAGCACCAACACGTCCATCTCGGTGCCGAGGAAGCAGCGCAGCGCGTCCTGGGGTGTGCAAACGATCGGTTCGCCGCGCACGTTGAAGCTGGTGTTGATCAGCACCGGGCTGCCGGTGCGCTCCTCGAACCGGCGCATCAGGCTCGCGAGACGCGGATTGCGTTCCCCGTCGACGGTCTGCAGACGGGCCGAATAGTCGACGTGGGTGACCGCGGGAATCGTCGACCGCAGCTGCTTGAGCTTGTCCAAGCCCTTCGCCGCGGTGTCGACCGGCTTGCGGATCGCCTGCCGCACCGGCGCGACGATCAGCATGTACGGACTGTCGTGCTGCGGTGCGATCTCGAAGTAGTCGCTGGCGCGTTCGCGCAGCACGATCGGCGCGAACGGCCGGAACGATTCGCGGAACTTGATCTTCAGGTTCATCACGCTCTGCATCTTCGACGAACGCGCGTCGCCGATGATGCTGCGCGAACCGAGCGCGCGCGGGCCGAACTCCATGTTGCCCTGGAACCACCCGATCACGTTCTCCTGCTCGATCAGCTCGGCGACGCGATCGGCGAGCCGCGGCTCGTCCTGACACTCCTCGTAGACGATCTTCTGCTCGTCGAGGAACGCGCGGATCGCTGCGGGCTCGTAGCGCGGTCCGAGCAGACTGCCGCGCTGTGAGTCGTTCGGCATCACCTTGCGCGGCTTGTCGAGCAGGTTGTGCCAGACGAACTGCGCCGCGCCCAGCGCGCCGCCGGCGTCGCCCGCCGCGGGCTGGATCCAGACCTTCTCGAACGGTCCTTCGCGCAGGATCACGCCGTTGCCGACGCAGTTCAGCGCCACGCCGCCGGCCAGGCAGAGGTTCTTCTTGCCCGTGACCGCGTGCGCCCGCCGCGCGGTGCGCAGCATCACGTCCTCGGTGACCTTCTGCACCGAAGCCGCGAGGTCCATGTGCACCTGCTCGAGCGGCGACTCCGGCTTGCGCGGCGGCATGCCGAACAGCGCGTGGAACTTGGGGCTCGTCATCGTCAAGCCCTGGCAGTAGTTGAAGAACGACAGGTCGAGGCGATAGCTGCCGTCCTCGCGCAGATCGATCAGGTTCTCGCGGATCAGCTTCTCGAAGCGCGGCTCGCCGTAGGGCGCCAGGCCCATGAGCTTGTATTCGCCGCTGTTGACGCGGAAACCGCAGTAGAAGGTGAACGCCGAATACATCAGCCCGATCGAATGCGGGAAGCGGATCTCCTCGAGCAGGCGGCACTTGTTGCCTTCACCGACGCCGATCGACGTGGTCGCCCACTCGCCGACGCCATCCATGGTGACGATCGCAGCGTCCTCGAACGGCGACGGATAGAACGCCGAAGCCGCGTGGCTCTCGTGGTGTTCGGGGAACACGTAGCGGTTCTTCGGCTTGCACCCGAGCGCCTTGGTCAAGCCGCGGCGCATGTGCAGCTTGTCGCCGAGCCACATCGGCACCGCCTTGCGGAACGACGCCAGGCCCTGCGGCGCGAACGCCAGGTAGGTCTCGATCAGCCGATGGAACTTGAGGATCGGCTTGTCATAGAAGGCGACGAAATCGAGGTCGGCAGCGCCGATGCCGGCGGTGCGCAGCGCGTATTCGACGGCCTTGGCCGGAAACGCGGCGTCGTGCTTCTTGCGGGTGAAGCGCTCCTCCTGCGCCGCCGCGACGATCTCGCCGTCGCGCAACAGGCACGCGGCCGAATCGTGGTAGAAGGCGGAGATGCCGAGGATGTGGGTTGGCATGGTGACGGGAAGCGGCAGCGGCGAACAGGGACGACGAGCGGGCGGCGCGGCGCCGAAGGGTCGGGCAAGACTATCGCCTGACAGCAGGCTGCACCAAATCATGGGCAGACGAGGGCCGGGAGGCGGAGTCTATCGCTCGATACCACCGGACGAATCCCACCCTGCGAATACGGGTCGACAGGGTCATCGCCGCGTGGGCTCGAACCATTCTTCCAGGCGGGGCACGAGCGCTTCGACCAACAACCCCGCAACCGCCCTGGCACCAGCTTCATTCCAGTGGCAGTCGTCGTAGAACAACTCGGCGCGACCGCAGAGGGCCTGCACATCGACGTAGTCGACCCCGCGTTCCCTGGCCACTTCGGCGACGGCTTCGTTGAAGCGACGCATCGCCTCCGTCATCGTCTCACGCTGGAAGTAGACGGATCGATCCTGGTTCCAGCCGAACCAGAGCAGGCTCTCGACCGCCGGGTCCGCAGCCGCCCAGGAGGTCGGTTGCCCCATGAGCACGACGTGGACACCGCGTGCCGCCAACTGCTCGACGATCGCGGCGACGCGTTCACGGTACTGCAGCACGGCCTGATCGAGATCCGGGAGTTGACCCGTCTTCGGCGCCTGCTGCCGTCGCAGGCGCATGGCCGCGTACATCTCCCCACGCAGATCCTGGATGAAGGCGCGCGGATCGCCCGCCGCCGCCTTGCCTTTGACCCTGTGGAGCAGAGCGACCCACGGGTTGGCATCCCACAGAGGCGCTGTCGACTTGTTGTGCATCGCCGGGTCACCGGCTGCCAGACCGAAGAACTGCAGGTCGTTGATCCCGATCATCAGCACCGCGACCTGGATGCCTGCCATCGCCTGGGTGTTCTCGACGAGCTGCAGATGCTCGATCGTGGTCATGCCGCTCTTGCCCGCATTGCCCACCCAGATCGAACCCCGGTCGCGCACGCGGGCGTTCAGGCCGTGCTGCAGCAACATCGGCCAGGCCTCGCTGTCATCCAGATACAGACACTCCGTCGTACTGCCGCCGATGCACAGGATCAGGACGTCGGCTCGGTCCGGCTCGTCGCCGCGGAAGTACCTCGTGTTGATGGAGAACCGTGACTCGCCGCTGATCCCGGGCAAGATCGCGGCATCAGGCTGGAGCACCACGGTCCGGGCCTTCGGCCAGAAGTAGATCGGCGGCCCGGCCAACGCCACCTCGGGCACGATCCAGAACACGGCGAACGCGAGCACCAGCACGAAGGCCTTCGGCCAGTTCCGCGCCACCCAGCGCGAACTGCGCTGCAAGGACACGAGCAACAACGCAACTGCCAGAGCGGCCAGGCTCAGCCAGGAAACCGTGGATTCGACCAACCCCTGAGGCTCCCAGCCGCGCCCCCGAGCCAGCATCGTGTCCACGACGAACAGCGCCGGCACCAAGACCACGAGACCCGCGCCGAGAAACCAGCGCAACGACCGCTTTCGTGGTGTTCGTCTCTCCGGCATGCAATGAGGCGATCGAGGACCGGGGCATGCTATCAGCTGCGGCAATGGTGCCAACGCCCCCGACGTCGGCGGACACCACCCGAACCGCGCGACGCGGAGATCGATCGGAGCGCGCAACAGCAACGCCAGAAAGTATGCTGCACCGGCGACCGGGCCGTCGGGCAGCCGAGGCGCGAACCCGCGAGCGTTCGATGCCAAGGACGAAACAACCGACCGGCGAGAACGTGATCGCGGCTGGCAAGACCCTCAACCGTCACCCGAACTGTCGTCCCGTGTTCAAGAAGCTGCTGCACGTGACGCTGTTCTTCGTCGGCCTGTTCGCGACGTGGGCGTTGCTGCGCGAGGCCGGTCTCACGGGCGACTCAGGCAGCGCCCAGGTGATGTACTTCCGCACCGCGGATCGCTGGGCGCTGCCCGACCGGCCGACTCCCGAAGAGCAGCTGCGGTTCCGCCTCGACACGCAGGTGCCGTGGCCACGGCCCGAACTCGCCAACGTGCCGATCGAGAAGACGCCCGAGCCAGGCAATTACGAAGATTGGTTCGGCACCGGCTACCGCATGCCGCGCGACGATCTGCAGGGCAACGTCACCTGGCGTCCGGACTCGAGCTTCTTCATCTGCTACCGCGGGCCGCAGCAGCCGTACTTCGACGCGGACGGCTGCGTCGAACTGCGCTTCAACCGCTTCGGCCTGCGCGACCGCGACGACCTGACGCTGGCCAAGCCCGCCGGCAGCGAACGGATTGTCTGCCTTGGTGACTCACTGACGCTGGCCTGGGGCGTGCGCCGCGACCACAGCTGGCCGGTCCTGGTCGAGCAGCGCCTGCGCCTAGATCGGCCGGCTGTAGAGGTGATCAACGGCGGCGGCACGGGTTCGGCCTACGTCGACGAGTACGCGCTCGCGCTCGAACATCGCCACGGCCGGTTCGCGCCCGACCTCGTGCTGGTGACGCTGTGCCTCAACGACCTGCTGGTCACCAACGGCCGCCTGTGCCACTTCCGGCCCGAGGCGCTGCCCGACGCCGAAGTGCCGCCCGAAGCGCGCGCCTGGTGGATGGACTCGGGGCTGTTGCGCGACATGCACCGCCGGCTGCTCGGTGGGCAGGCGCTCGACCTGGATCCGTCCCGCGACTGGGTGCAGGAACTGCTCGACCTGCCCGACGACCACGTCTACTACACCGGCAAACACGAGACGCGGTCGATGTACTGGGCCGGCGGCGGGCCGCAGCAGGCGCTGCGCGACATGCACTCTTGGTGTCGCGAACACGACAGCGAACTGTGTGTGGTGGTCTGGCCGCTGCTGCAGGGGCTCGGCGAACACCGCGACTATCCGTTCACGAAGATGCATCAGCTGGTCCTGGAGTTCTGCGCACGAGAAGGCATCGCCGCACTCGACCTGCTGCCGACCCTGCGTGAGGTCGCGCACGAGACGCTGTGGGTCAGCCCCGCCGACATGCATCCCAACGAACTCGCTCAGGAACTGGTGACGCCGGCGCTGGCCGCGTTCGTGCTCGAACGGCTCGCCGCGCGCGCGGGGCGCTGAGGACACGATGAAGAAGCGACGACCCAGGCTGCTCTTCGGGCTGATCGCTGGCACGTTCGCCCTGGTGGGGGGGTTGTTGCTGGTCGAACTCGGGCTGCGCCTGTTCTGGCGACCACCGTTGCCGCTGGGTCGTCTCTCGTTCGAAACGCTCGATGGCGAACCGGTCGCGGATCTCGCTGCGGCAGCCGCGCGCGGCTTCGTCGTGCCGGTGGCCCCTGACCAGAGGCCGCGGCTGCGCTACATGTTCGCCCCGGGCAGGAGCTTCTACCTGCGCTACGGCGACAACGACGTGCTCGGCAACGACTGGCTCGACGAACAAGGTCGCGTGCTGGTGCGCATCAACGACCTCGGTCTGCGCGAACGCCCCGAGATGATCGACGCCAAGCCGCCGGGCCAGCGACGCATCGTCTGCATCGGCGACTCGTTCACGTTCGGCTGGGGCGTGCCCGAGGAACTGTGCTGGGTGCGGCTGCTCGAGAACGATCTGCGCACCGCCCAGCTCGACGTGCGCACGGTGAACTGCGGCGCCGCCGGCGCTCTTTGCGTCGACGAGTACGAGTGGGGGCTGCGGCATCGCTTCGGCAAGCTGCAACCCGACGCCGTGATCGTCACGATCTGTCTGAACGACCTGATCCCGAGCAGCGGTCTGTTCGTGCAGGGGCCGACACCGCGCACCGGCATGCACACGATGGACCTGCTGTTGCGCGCGGTCGGTCGCAGCCCGCTCGAACTCGACCCGAAGATCGACTACGTGCAGCTGCTGCTCGACCTGCCCGAGGACGCGGGGACCCGCAGCCAGCTCTACGGTGACGACAAACCCTTCGCCGCGATGTGGTCCCAAGGCACCCCGCAGCGCTCCCTGGTCGCCATGAAGGCGTGGTGCGACGAGCGGGAGATCCCCCTGATGATCGTCTTGTGGCCGTTCTTGCAAGGCCTGGGGCCGGACTCGCATTACCCGTTTGCCAAGCTGCACCAGATGGTGGGCAAGTTCTGCTCCGACAACAACTTGCCGTTCTTGGACGTGCTACCGGCACTGGCCGGCAACGAGCCCGAGAAGCTGTGGGTGACGCCCGCCGACATGCACGCCAACCCGACCGCGCAGCGCCTCGCGACCACGCTGATCGCGCCGTTCGTGGCCACGCATCTGCGGCGCTGACCCACGGCCGCGACGAACCGTGCCCAAAGGCTCCGAAGAGCGGTCCGGTGACCGGATTGCGCGACGCCTCGACGAGCTCTCCACCCTTTTCAAGACCGTTTCTCGCAAGTCTGAAATTGACCCGGGGGGGTCGTTCTTTTAGAGGGGTCGGGCTTTCTGGCCAGTCTGCACAAGTTCCCTTCGCCCTTCACCCAAGGCCAACGCCTTACGGTGAACAGGTTTGTTTGGGCCTTCTGCCTCCCCTGTGCCCTCTGAACCCCGGCAGCGAGACGCGTCCTCGTCGCGTGCTCGACTCCGAAGCGACCGCAACCTCCCCAGCCGCGGAGGGGATCCAGCCTTGACCGACCTCTTCCCCAAGTGGACCAACAAACTGCCCGCCTTCCTCGCGCTCGGCGCGGCGGCGGCCGGTCTGTGTGTGGTGTTCGTCGTCTACTACTGGTTCTCGCCGCAGAACACGGACGTCGGCTACCAACCCTTCCAGCCGATCGCCTACAGCCACAAGCTGCACGCCGGCACCCTGGGCATGGACTGCCGCTACTGCCACCGCATGGTCGAGGAGGGGCCGCACGCGACGGTGCCCGACAACGCGACGTGCATGGGCTGCCACCTGCATGTGAAGAAGGACAGCCAGTTCCTCGCACCGCTGCGTGAGGCCTACGGCGACGGCGCGGCGACCAACAAGCCGATCGAGTGGGTCAAGGTCCACATGCTGCCGGACTACGCCTACTTCAGCCACGCGGTGCACGTGCACGCGAACATCGGCTGCACGAGCTGCCACGGCCGCGTCGACCAGATGGAGATCGTGCGTCAGGACCAGGCGCTGAGCATGGGCTGGTGCCTGGAGTGCCACCGCGACGCCAGCAGCCACATCCGCCCCGAGGGAGTGTCCGTCACCCAGATGGATTGGCAACCCACCGCCGAGAGCATTGCCGCGGCCAAGAAGCGGCTGGACTGGATGGGCGAAGAGCCGCCCCAGCTCAACCCCCCGACCCACTGCTCGGCCTGCCACCGATGACCACCGCACCGACCCCGATGGCTTCCACGCAGATCGCTTCTACGCAGATCGCTTCCCCGCAGGCGGCCTCCAACCCGATGAACGGCACCAGCACCGAGAGCAACCGCTACTGGCGCAGCCTGGGCGAGCTCGAGAACTCCCCCGAGTTCCAGGAGATGGTTTCGCGCGAGTTTCCGGAAGGCATCACCGATGCGCCGGATCAGGTCTCACGCCGCGGCTTCCTGAGCGCCGTCGCCGCTTCGGTGGCACTCGCCGGCCTGACCAGCTGCCGCAAGCCCAAGACCCACATCCTGCCGTACAACAAGCGGCCCGAAGGCGTGAAGCCCGGCATCCCGCAGGTCTACGCGACGGCGCTGAGCCGCCACGGCTACGGCATCGGCGTCTTGGTCAAGAGCAACGACGGCCGCCCGACCAAGATCGAGGGCAACCCCGATCACCCGAGCAGCCTGGGCGGCTCCGACCTGCGCCTGCAGGCCGAACTGCTGCAGCTCTACGATCCGGCCCGCAGCCACGCGCCGCGCAACGCGCACAGCATGGCCCACGCCCACGAGGAGCACGACGGCCATGGTCACGGCGCTCACGAAGACCACGAAGTCGACGTCTGGGCCGATTTCTACACGCTCTGGCACGACGAGAACGCCGGCCTGCTCAAGGATCTGGTCAACAAGCAGGGTGAGGGCCTGCACATCCTGATGCCGCCGACCTCGTCGCCGGCGGTGCAGGCGCTGATCGCCAGCATCAAGACCAGCAGCTTCCCCAAGGCGCGCTTCCACGGCTGGTCGGCGCTGCACGCGGACAACGAGATCGCCGGCGCGCAGATGGCGTTCGGCAAGCCGGTCGCGACGCACTACGACCTCACCAACGCCGACGTGGTGGTGTCGCTCGACAGCGACTTCCTCGAGACCGACGGCAACAACCTGCGCCAGGCGCGCCAGTGGGCCGAGACCCGCCGCGCACCGAAGCCGGGCGCCAAGATGTCGCGTCTCTACTGCGTCGAGGCCACGTTCACGACCACGGGCACGGCGGCGGACCACCGCTTCCGCATGCGCGCGAGCGACATCCCCGCGGCCGCCTTCGCGCTGGCCAACGAGATCGGCGTCGGCAACGGCACCGAACTCGCCAACGCGCTGTCGAGCCACAGCTCGCAGACCTACACCAAGAACGGCAAGACCTGGCTCAAGGAAGTGGCGCGCGACCTCATGGCCGCCAACGGCCGCTGCGTCGTGATCGCCGGCCCGCGCCAATCGGCCGCCGTGCACGCGATCGCCCACGCGATCAACAGCCAGCTCGGCGCGGTCGGCAAGACGGTGTCCTACACCGCGCGCCCGACGGGTCTGGACAGCAGCTGCACCGCGTCGGTGCAGGACCTGCGCAACGCGCTCGATGCGGGCACCGTCGACACGCTGGTCGTGCTCGGCTGCAACCCGGCCTACGACGCGCCCGCCGACCTCGGCCTGGGCAAGCTGCTCGAGGCCAAGAAGGCCAAACACACCATCCACGTCGGCGCCTACGACGACGAGACCGGTCGCCTCTGCGACTACCACTTCCCGCTCGCCCACGAGCTCGAATGCTGGGGCGACGTGCGCGCCCACGACGGCACCGTGTCGATCCAGCAGCCGCTGATCGCACCTCTGCACGGCGGCGTGTCGGTGCTCGAGTTCCTCGGCTTCCTCAACCAGGAACCCAACTACCAAGGGCTGGTCTCCGCGCGCGACGGTGTGTTCGGCCACGACCTGGTCAAGGCACACTGGCAGACGGCGTCGGGCGCGACCGACTTCGACAGCAACTGGTGGCCCAAGGCGCTGCACGACGGCGTCGTCGCCAACTCGCAGTTCGCGGTCGAGACCGTCACCGTGAGCCCGACCGGTATCGCCGGCGGCGTGCGTCAGTTCGTCAAGTCGAGCGGCATCGAAGTGGTGCTGCGCGGCTGCCCGAAGATGCTCGACGGGCGCTTCGCCAACAACTCGTGGATGCAGGAGCTGCCGGACCCGTTGACCAAGCTGACCTGGGACAACGCCGCGCTGCTGAGCATGGCGACCGCGGCGCAGCTCGGGGTCACCAACGGCGACAACCTCGCGATCGAGGCCGGCGGCTCGACCCTGCAGATCCCCGCGTGGGTGCTGCCCGGCCACGCCGACGACAGCGTCACCATCAACCTCGGCTGGGGCCGTTCGCTGCCCGCCGATTGCAAGGTCGCCAAGGGCACCGGCTTCAACGCCTATCCGCTGCGCACCGCCGGCGCGCAATGGGTCGTCACCAGCGCCACGGTGACCCGCAGCACCGGCTCCTACCCGCTGGTCTGCACGCAGGAACACGGCACCATGGCCGGCCGCGCGCTGGTGCGTGAGGCCGACAAGAAGACCAACGACAGCGACCCGCGCTGGGCGCCGAAGATGTCGCCGCTCGACCAGGCCGCGCAGCTGCAGGGCAAGGTCGAGAAGGACCTCAACCACTCGCTGTGGACCGAGCGCGGTTACGACAAGGGCAAGGCCGGCACCGACCCCGAAGTGCGCAAGTCGCCCTACCAGTGGGGCATGGTCATCGACCTCAACGCCTGCACCGGTTGCAGCGCGTGTGTCGTCGCCTGCGTCGCCGAGAACAACATCCCGATGGTGGGCAAGATCCAGGTCGCCCGCAACCGCGAGATGTTCTGGATCCGCGCCGACCGCTACTTCAGCTCGCGCAGCGACGACAACCTGGAGATGGCCGACGACCCGCAGGTCGCCAACATGCCGGTGCCGTGCATGCAGTGCGAGAACGCGCCCTGCGAGTCGGTTTGCCCGGTGGCCGCGACCACGCACAGCCCCGACGGGCTCAACGACATGGTCTACAACCGCTGCATCGGCACGCGCTACTGCAGCAACAACTGCCCCTACAAGGTCCGTCGCTACAACTACCTCGACTACCTCGGCAACGTGCCCGACACCAAGCGCATGGCGTTCAACCCGGACGTCACCGTGCGCAGCCGCGGCGTGATGGAGAAGTGCACCTTCTGCGTGCAGCGCATCAACGGCGGTCGCATCGCCGCCAAGATGAGCGGCACCAAGGTCGGTGACGGCGCCGGCGAAGTGCGCGTGCTGCCCGCCTGCGCGCAGTCCTGCCCGACGCAGGCGATCACCTTCGGCAACATCATCGACACGACGAGCAAGGTCGCCCAGCTCAAGGCGCTCGACCTCAACTACGGCTTGTTGTCCGAACTGAACACGAAGCCGCGAACGACCTACCTCGGTCGCGTGCGCAACCCCAACCCCGCCATCTGACCAGGACAGGCTGATCGATGACCGCAATCACCGTGATCGACGAGCCGGAGAACCCGCTCCGGCGCGCCCCGTTGGTCGAGGGCAAGAACGACTTCACGTCGGTGACCGACATCATCGCCGGCGTCGCGGAGAAGAAGACTCCGCGCGGCTGGTACCTGATGTTCGGCATCTCCATCGCGCTGCTGCTCAACCTCGGCGCGATGATCGGCTACCTGATCTTCACCGGCGTCGGTGTCTGGGGTAACAACATCCCAGTCGGTTGGGGCTGGCCGATCGTGAACTTCGTGTTCTGGATCGGCATCGGCCACGCCGGCACGCTGATCAGCGCGATCCTCTTCCTGTTCCGACAGAAGTGGCGCACGTCGATCAACCGCGCGTCCGAGGCGATGACCATCTTCGCGGTGATGGCCGCGGGCATCTTCCCGGCGATCCACGTCGGCCGCATCTGGGTGATCTACTGGGTGTTCCCGGTGCCCAACCAGATGTCGATGTGGCCCAACTTCAAGAGCCCGTTGCTCTGGGACGTGTTCGCGGTCTCGACCTACTTCACGATCTCGGCGCTGTTCTGGTTCGTCGGTCTGGTGCCCGACCTCGCCACCTTCCGCGACCGCGCGATGAAGGCCGGCCGCACCGTCGCCGCCCGGCTCTACGGCGCCTTCGCGTTCGGCTGGCACGGCAGCAACCGCCACTGGGTCAACTACGAGAAGGCCTACCTGATCCTCGCGGCGCTGAGCACGCCGCTGGTGCTGTCGGTGCACTCGATCGTGTCGTTCGACTTCGCGATCTCGCTGCTGCCCGGCTGGCACACCACGATCTTCCCGCCGTACTTCGTGGCCGGCGCCATCTTCTCGGGGTTCGGCATGGTGCTGACCCTGATGATCCCGGCGCGCAAGTGGCTCGGCCTGCACGAGCTGATCACGCTCAACCACCTCGACAACATCGCCAAGATCCTGCTCTTGACGGGCACGATGGTGGGCTACGCGTACGGGATGGAGTTCTTCATCGCCTGGTACTCGGGCGTCGAATACGAGCAGTTCGCGTTCATCAACCGCGCCACGGGCCCCTACTGGTGGGCCTACTGGATCATGGTCACGTGCAACGTGATCAGCCCGCAGTTCTTCTGGTTCCGGTCGCTGCGCCGCAACCCGATGGTGCTGTTCATCATCTCGATCTTCGTCAACATCGGCATGTGGTTCGAACGCTTCGTGATCACGGTCACGTCGCTCAACCGCGACTTCCTGCCGTCGAGCTGGGGTTACTTCACCCCGACGCTGATCGACATCCTGACCTACGTCGGCAGCTTCGGCCTGTTCTTCACCATGTTCCTGCTGTTCTGCCGCTTCCTGCCGATCCTCGCGATCAGCGAAGTGAAGGGCGTGATGCCGCAGGCCAACCCGCACCACGGTCACGGCGGCGACGCCGGCCACCACTGAGCTAGATCATCATGTCCAACACCAACAGTTGGGGCATCGTCGCCGAGTTCGACTCGGCTGCTGCGATCTACCAAGCCTGCAAGAAGACCATCGAGAAGGGCTTCACGCGCGTCGATGCGCACACGCCCTTCCCGGTGCACGGTCTCGACAAGGCACTGCGTCAGGGTCCGAGCCACCTGGGCTGGATCGTGGTCTGCTTCGGCGCCGCCGGCATCTGCATCGCGCAGGTGATGATGTGGTGGATGAACGGCCACGACTACCCGATCTGGGTCTCGGGCAAGACGCCGTACGCGTGGGAGACGACGATCCCGATCACGTTCGAGCTGATGGTCCTGCTCGCCGGCATCAGCGCCGTGTTCGGCATGTTCGGGCTCAACCGCCTGCCGCGGCTGCACCACCCGATCTTCCGCCACAAGACCTTCCACCGCGCCAGCGACGACCGGTTCTTCCTGTCGATCGAGGCCACCGACCCCAAGTTCGACACCAAGGAGACCGCTGCCTTCCTGCAGAGCATCGGCGGTCAGCACGTCGAGGTCATCGAGGAATGAGCATGCGCCAGCCCCGATTCCTGTCCAACCTGATCGCCGTGCTGCTGCTCGGCGCCATCGCGGCCTGCCGCGGCGGCATCTCCGACACGCCGCCGGTGCACCTGGTGCTCGACATGGACTTCCAGCCCAAGCTGAAGGCCCAGTCCGAGTCGCACTTCGCAGGCTGGTCCGACGGCCGTGGCATGCGCGTCCCGCCGGTGGATGGCAACGGCCGCACCGCCGTGGTCGCGCGCGGCGAGATGCCCGATGCCACGCTCAACCCCCGCGACGCCGCCAACGCGCTCGTGACCAAGAACCCGGTGCCCGCAACCGCCGAGGTGCTGGCCCGCGGCCGCAAGATCTTCGACATCCAGTGCGCCGTCTGCCACGGCTACAGCGGCCAGGGCGGCGGCGGTCCCGGCATGGAGAACAGCGCACACGGTCTCGTCGGCCGTCGCTGGCCGGTCAAGATCCCCAACTTCCACTTCGTCGAAGGCGCCGACAACCGCGTCGCCAATCTCCCGGAAGGAGAGTACTTCGAAGTGATCACCAACGGCAAGGGCACGATGCCCGCCTACGGCGCCCGCATCGCCGTGGCGGACCGTTGGGCCGTCGTCCACTACATCCGCGCCCTGCAGAACCTCAGCAAGTAACGCGATCCATGACCGCAACCGCAAACATGACGGCGCCGAGCCTGCAGCAGATCGCGCCCAACCTCGCGTCCCGGGTCAAGCCCGGTGACCTGGCCACGTCGCAGATGGCGCTGCTGGGTGTCGGGCTCGCACTGATCGGCGCCAGCTTCGCGACCGGTGGTGAGCACTTCTACTTCAGCTACCTCGTCGGCTACATGGGTGTGCTCGGCATCTGCCTGTGCGCCCTGTTCTTCACGATGTTGCAGCACATCACGCGCGCCGGCTGGAGCATCACCGTGCGCCGCCTCGCCGAGAACACCATGGCGGCGCTGCCGTTCATGCTGCTGCTGTTCGTGCCGATCGTGGTCGGGTTCGGCCATCCGCTCTACCACCACTGGACCGACGCGGTGACCGACCCGGCGGCAGCCAACTACGACGCCGTGATCGCCGGCAAGTCGGCGTGGCTCAACAGCACGTTCTTCTTCGTGCGCGTCGCCATCTACTTCGTCATCTGGATCGGGCTCGCGCTGTTCTTCCGCAACGGCTCGCTCAAACAGGACGAGAGCGGCGACCCGGCGATCTCCCTGCGTCTGGCGCGCGTCGCCGCGCCCGGCCTGTTGCTGTTCGCGCTGTCGATCACGTTCGCCGCATTCGACTGGATCATGTCGCTGGACCCGCACTGGTTCAGCACGATCTTCGGCATCACCTACTTCGCCGGCGGGTTCATGGCCTTCCTGGCCTTCACGATCCTGATGGCGAAGTGGCTCGGCACCAAGGGCTACCTCAAGGAAGCCATCAACGTCGAGCACTACCACGACCTCGGCAAGCTGATGTTCGGCTTCATGGTCTTCTGGACCTACACGAACTTCAGCCAGTACATGCTGATCTGGTACGCGAACCTGCCCGAGGAAACCGCCTGGTTCGCCCATCGCGCCACCGACGGCTGGGGCGCCGTCGGCACGATCCTGATCGTCGGCCACTTCTTCATCCCGTTCGTGTTCCTGATGTCGCGTCACGTCAAGCGCAACGGCGTGGCGCTGTCGGCGGGCGCGATCTTCCTGCTGGTCATCCACTGCATCGACATGCAGTACCTGATCCTGCCGGGCTCCGGTCACGGCGCAGGTCACGGCACCGGCGGTGAAGCCGCTCCCGCGGTCGCCCACGATCACGCGCACGGCTTCTCGGCGCAGTTCGGCGAATACCTGCACAACGTGCACTGGACCGACTTCGCCTGCTTCGTCGGCCTGCTGTCGATCCTCGCCGGCATCGTCGTGATGAACGTGCGCAAGACCAACCTCGTGCCGCTGCGCGACCCCAAGCTCACCGAGTCGTTGCACTTCGAGAACTTCTGAGCCGCTCCCGGAGTCCTACCATGAGCCACGAACACGAACACCCCCAGAGCGAAGACCACTACGGTGAGCCCGGCGCGACCCATGTGCCGGTCGTCAGCGATCCCGAGCACGACATCGACGCGAAGTCGGCGACCATCTGGTTCGTCGCCGGCTCGCTCGTGCTGTTCTTGTCCCTCTGGGTGATGGTGCCGATCTTCCTGCGCGTCCAGGACGTGGAGCACATGAAGAAGATCAACCAGTGGCCCAACGAGGAATACGAGAACGTCAAGGACGCCGAACTGGAATTCCTCGATGGCGGCAACCCGCAGAAGCGCACCATCGAAGACGTGCTCGAGAAGATGACCGTCAAGTGAGCGCCGTCATGATCCGCAACCTCACCCTTTCCCTGCTGCTCTCACCGCTCGCACTGATCACCGCGATCGCTGCGCCGGTCGCGGCCCAGGGCGAAGGCATGCCCGCGTCGTCGGTGCTCGAGGTGCGGGACGAAGCGGCTTCGATGGCCGATCGCATCGGCGCGACGGTGGATCCGAACCTGTCGTTCACCGACGAGCGCGGCTACCCCTACCAGCTCAAGCAGCTGTTCCCCGGCGAGCGCCCGGTGATCCTGCTGCTGGGTTACTACAGCTGCCCGGCGATGTGCGGCCAGGTGCTCGACGCGACGCTGCGCACGCTCAACCGCGTCGAGCTCGAGCCGAGCAAGGACTACTTCCTGCTCAACGTCTCGATCGACCCCAAGGAGACGCCGCAGATCGCGAAGGACCGCAAGAACACGTTCTTGTCGAAGTTCGCCAAGGTCGGCGCGGCCGATGGCTGGCGTGTCTGCGTCGGCGACGAGCACAACATCCACCAACTCGCCGACACGGTCGGCTTCCGGTACTACTGGAGCGAGCACGGCAACCAGTACGCCCACCCGCCCGCGGTGATCGTGCTGACTCCCAAGGGTGTGGTCAGCCGCGTGCTGGTCAACACCGAGTTCGAGCCTGCCGACCTGCACCTGGCGCTGATCGAAGCCAGCCAGGGCACGCTCGGCACCCTGTGGGACAAGGTCCGGCTCAACTGCCTGACCTTCGACTCCCGCACCAGCACCTACACGCTGACCGCCATGACGTTGATGCGCATCGGCGGCGCTGTCACCGTGATCGCCCTGGCAGCCATGATCCTGATCATGCTGCGCAAGGAACGTCACAAGGCCGACGGCCAGACCAAACCGGCCACCGCCTAGAACCGCATTCACAACCACCCGCCCAGGACCACCGTGTTCGCCAACTTGTTCCAGGACCCGGTCAACGCCGCTCAGGGGGCCGCGCAAGCCGCCGCCGAGAACCCGCACGCCCCCGCACAGACGATCGACGGGTGGGGCCAGCTGCCCAAGCTGGCCAGCACGTTCGACCACGTCGACGGGCTGTTCTACTTCACCTACGCGGTCTGCATCTTCTTCTTCGTGGTGATCACTGGCGCGCTGCTCTACAGCGTGGTCGTGTATCGCCGCAAGACGTTCGATCAGCCGGCGGCCTCGAACGTCACCCACAACACCCCGCTCGAAGTGGTGTGGACGGTGATCCCGCTGATCATCGTGATGGTGATGTTCGCGTGGGGCTTCAAGGGCAGCCTCGACATGACCAACGTGCCGCACGGCGCGCGTCAGTACAAAGCGACGGCCAAACAGTGGAGCTGGACGTTCAGCTACCCCAACAACCCGGTGCAGAGCTACGGCGAGCTGTGGCTCGAGGTCAACAAGCCGGCGTCGTTCCTGCTCGAGTCGACCGACGTGCTGCACGCCTTCTACATGCCGGCGATGCGCGTCAAGCGCGACGTCGTGCCCGGCCGTTACCAGCGCCTGTGGTTCCAGCCGACCGAGGTCGGTGAGTACCACCTGTTCTGCGCCGAGTACTGTGGCGACGACCACTCGAAGATGTATGCCAAGGTGCACGTCGTCGACGCCGCCACGTACAACGCTACGCCTCCTCCGTGGGACAAGTTCGACCCGGCGCACCCCGAGAAGACCGGTGAGAGCCGCTACAAGAGCGTGTGCTTCTCCTGTCACTCGCTCGACGGTTCACCGCTGACTGGCCCGAGTTGGAAGGGCCTGTACGTCAAGGACGCCAGCGGCGCGATCGTCGGCAGCCAGCGCGACGTGTTCGTCGGCGGCGTCAAGCAGACCATCACCGTCGACGACGCCTACATCATCGAATCGATCAAGAACCCCGACGCCAAGAAGTCGGCCGGGTTCGAGAAGAACAGCATGACGGCCCAAGGCCAACTGAGTGACCGCGACATCGAGGCGATCATCGCGTTCATGAAGACGTTGGCCGACAAGTAGTCGCGCCGTCCAGACCAGCATTCAACCAGTAGGCACGACCATGACGACCAACGTCCCAGCAGTCGACACGCACGTCGCCGAGCCGACCAGCGGCCGCAAGAACTTCCTCAACTGCTCGTCAGGCTTCATGTCGTGGGCAGGCACGCTCGACCACAAGCGCATCGGCCTGATGTACCTGGTCGGCGTGTCGGTCGCGTTCCTGTGCGGCGGCCTGTTCGCACTGCTCGTGCGTCTGCACCTGTGGTCTCCCGAAGGCGCGCTGTTCACCAACGCCGACTACAACCAGATCTTCACGCTGCACGGCGCCTTCATGGTGTTCCTGTTCGTGATCCCCGCGATCCCCGGCTCGCTGGGCAACATGGTGCTGCCGCTGATGCTCGGCGCCAAGGACGTGGCGCTGCCGCGGCTCAACCTGCTGAGCTTCTACCTGTGGTGCTCGGGTGCGGTGTTCGCGACGATCTCGATCGTGCTGGGCGGGTTCGACACCGGCTGGACCTTCTACGCGCCCTACAGCATCTACACCGACAAGGCGGTGGTCTCGATCGGCCTGGGCATCTTCATGCTCGGCTTCAGCTCGATCTTCACCGGGCTGAACTTCATCGTCACCGTGCACAAGCTGCGGGCGCCGGGGCTCACCTGGTTCCGCATGCCGCTGTTCGTGTGGGCGCTCTACGCGACCTCGATCCTGCAGGTGCTGGCGACGCCGGTGCTGGGCATCACGGTGCTGCTGGTCGCGTTCGAACGCCTCTACAACATCGGCATCTTCGACCCGCGCCTGGGCGGTGACCCGGTGCTGTTCGAGCACTTCTTCTGGTTCTACTCGCACCCGGCCGTCTACATCATGGTGCTGCCGGCCTTCGGCATCATCAGCGAGCTGGTGTCGGTGCACAGCCGCAAGCCGCTGTTCGGCTACAAGCTGATCGCGTTCAGCTCGCTGGCGATCGCGATCATCAGCTTCCTGGTGTGGGGCCACCACATGTTCACGTCGGGTCAGTCGACCTACGCGATGTTCGCGTTCTCGTTCCTGACCTTCTTCGTGGCGATCCCGACGGCGATCAAGGAGTTCAGCTGGGTCGCGACGATCTGGAAGGGATCGATCGCGCTCAATTCGCCGATGCTCTACACGCTGGCGTTCCTGGTCATCTTCGCGATCGGCGGCCTCACCGGCGTGATCCTCGGCGCGCTCAACGTCGACATCCACCTGCACGACACCTACTTCGTCGTCGCCCACTTCCACTACGTGATGATGGGTTCGATCGCGCTGGCCTTCTTCGCGGGGCTGCACCACTGGTGGCCGAAGATGTTCGGCGTGATGTACGACGAGACGCTGGCCAAGATCGCCTGCGGCATCATCTTCGTCGGCTTCAACACGACCTTCCTGCCGCAGTTCATCATGGGCAGCCAGGGCATGCCGCGCCGCTACGCCACCTATGTGCCCGAATACGCGCCGTACCACCACGCCTCGACGATCGGCGCCGTGATCCTCGGCTGCGGCATCGCCCTGATGCTCTTCTACCTGATCGCCTCGTTGTTCTCGGGCAAGAAGGCGATGCAGAACCAGTGGGGCGGTGTGACCCTCGACTGGCACACCCCGACCCCGCCGCCGCTCGAGAACTTCGACCACGCGCCCTCGGTCACCACCGAGGTCTACGACTACTCCGTGCTCGACCTCGAGACGACCCGCACGCCGATCAAGTGATCGCGCCGACCACCTCACCTTCACGCGCTACTCCACGCAACCGCCACCGCGCCACAGGTTCTTCGCAATGAGTCACGATGGTCATCACTCGGTCGTGATCCCCGCCCCGGGGCCCGAGTTCCAGTCCCACACGGTGGCGCACCATTTCGACACGCCGGTGCAGGAGTTCCAGAGTGCCAAGCTCGGCTTCTGGCTGTTCCTGGCGACGGAAATCCTGCTCTTCGGCGGGCTGTTCGCGGCCTACTTCTACTACCACTCGATGTACCACGAGACGTTCCACCTCGGTGGTCAACAGCTCGACTGGAAACTCGGCGCGCTCAACACCTCGGTGCTGCTGCTGAGCTCGTGGACGATGGCGATGGGCGTGCGCTCGGCGCAGACCAGCCAGAAGGGCAAGCTGCTGATGTATTGCGGGCTCACGGTGCTCGGCGCCGTGATCTTCCTCGTGATCAAGTTCTTCGAATACAAGGCGAAGAACGACCACGGTCTGATCGAGTTCGCGCATCTGTTCGACGGCTACGACACCGCCACCGGGCAGCTGTCGTGGTTCACCGACCACGACGGCGTCATGGCGGGCGTGCCGCACGGCCACCTGTTCTTCGCGATCTACCTGACGATGACCGCGATCCACGGCCTGCACGTCATCATCGGCGCGGGCCTCATCGTCTGGATCATGAAGGGCGCCGCGAAGGGCCGCTTCCACGCCGGCTACTTCCTGCCCGTCGACCTGGTCGGCCTCTACTGGCACCTCGTCGACCTGATCTGGATCTTCCTCTTCCCCTTGCTCTACCTCGTCTCCTGAGCGTGCCCCCGATGAGTGCTTCCAACGACAACGTCCACGGACACGCTGCCCACGGGCACGATACCCACGGGCACGGCGAGCTGCAGATGGGTCACCATCACGTCAGCAGCGCGGCGATGTTCCTCTACGTGCTGATCGCGCTGCTGATCCTGACGGTCGTCACCGTCGCGGCGTCGCGATTCGACTTCGGCTCGGCCAACCTGCTGATCGCGATGGCCATCGCCAGCGTCAAGGCCTCGCTGGTCATCGCCTTCTTCATGCACGTGAAGTGGGACACGGCGATCAACAAGATCGTGTTCCTGAGTTCGTTCCTGTTCTTGTCGCTGCTGTTCATCTTCACGCTCGCCGATCAGGCGACGCGGCGCATGGACGACCAGGCTTTGACGATCAAGACGCCGGTCGACAAGCAGTGGGTGCATCCCAAGACCCTCGCCGAACAGAAGCAGTAACCTGCACGCCGCCTATCTGCATTCCCGTCAGTCCGCGGAAGCGCGGCTCGCCCTGTGGTCCGACGGCGGGGCAGATGAGGTGCTGCGTACCCTGCCAGACGACCTGCGTGCCCAGGCCACGACGGTCGAGTTGCAGGTGCTGCTGGCGGTCGAGGAGTCGAGCCTCAAGCCGCTGCTGACGACCACTCCCGCGGATGGCGAAGAGGACGAGCGCGGCGTCACGCGCACGGCTCCGTCGCTGTGGACGATCCCTGCGGTCGGCCTGCCGCTGGCCGGCGCCGTGCCGTGGCTCGCGAGCCAGGACCCCGCCGCGCTGCCGCCGGCCATGCGGGTGCTCGCCGCCGCCAGCCAGCTGGTGCACAAACTCGCCGATCGCGGCGACTTCGCGCCGGCGCCACAACCCGGCGTGCTGCAGTGGACCCCGCACTGGACCGCCGACACGCAGTGGGTGCTGGCCGGCCTCGCCGAGATCGTGCCCGGCTCGTTGTGCACGGCGCGCTTCGCGGTGCCCGACGACCCGGTGTTCGCCGTGACCCAGCGCAACCTGCTGGTCAGCTTCATCGGCCATTCCCTGGACCAGCTGCTGCGCCAGCGCGCCGCGGCCGGCCTGCCGGTGTCGCCGCGTTACGAGAAGGCCGAACGTCTGCCCCGCGAGTTCTGGCACACGCCGCTGGTGCCGGTGCTCGAGATCCTGGTGCCCGACACGCCGCTCGAAGACGGTGCGCCGTGGGGCCTGTCGATCCTGGTGCGGCCGATCCCGACGGTGCCGTTCACCGAGACGATCGAGAGCCTGCACCAGCGCCTCGCCGCGTCGCCGTTCCCCAACGAACTGGCCTCGGACGGCGTGATCCGCATCGAGCAGACCATCGACCGCGTCGCCGAGAAGTTGCCCGCACTGCGCCGCGCGCGCAACCTCAGCGACGGTCGCGCCAGCCTGACCCGGCAGGAACTCGACCAGATCCTCGACCACCTGCCGCTGCTCGAGACCGAAGGTTTCGAGCTGACGTTGCCGGGCATCGAGTCGATGCAGCGCCTGTCGGCGCGCGTCGCCATCGTCGAGGCCGCGGCGCAGGCCGACGACCCGCGGCCGTGGTTCGAGTTCCGCTGGAGCCTGGCGATCGGCGATCAGGAACTCAACCAGCAGCAGTTCGACCAGCTCGTCGAAGCCAAGTCGCCGCTGGTGTTCATCGATCGAAAGCCGGTGCTGCTGTCGCCCAAGGATCGCGAAGCGCTGCGCGACTTCAAGAAGCGTGTGCACGACGGCGGCGAGCGGATCAGCTTCTTCGAAGCGCTGCGGCTGCGCCTGGGTGGCGCTTCCCACCTGCACGGCCTGGCGATGGAGTCGATCGCCAGCACGCCGCGGCTCGAGCAGATCCTCTACAATCTCGACCAGGCGCGTGAGGTCGAGGACCGGCCGCTGCCCGACGACTTCATCGGTGAACTGCGTCCGTATCAGCAGCGCGGCCACGCCTGGATGCACTTCCTGGTCGACCAGGGTTTCGGTGCGTGCCTCGCCGACGACATGGGCTTGGGCAAGACCGTGCAGGCGATCACGGTGATGCTCGACTGGCGTCGGCAACGCGGCGACGAAGGCTGCATCCTGATCGTGTGCCCGGTGTCCGTGCTCGGCAACTGGCGCCGCGAGCTGCAGCGCTTCGCGCCCGATCTCAAGGTCGTGCTGCACCACGGCAAGGGCCGCGCGGAGGGCCTCGACGAGTTCAAGCAGGCCCTGCGCAACAACGACATCATGCTGACGAGCTACAACCTGCTGCAGCGCGACGAGGAGATCATGACCTCGGTGACGTTCAGCGGTGTGGTGCTCGACGAAGCCCAGAACATCAAGAACCCGACCACGCGGCAGTCGCGGGTCGCGCGCACCCTGCGCGGCATGTTCCGCATGGCACTGACTGGCACGCCGCTCGAGAACCGCCCGCTCGACCTGTGGTCGATCATGGACTTCCTCAACGAGGGCCTGCTCGGCACGCGCACGCAGTTCACGCAGACGCTCGAGCATCCGATCGTCAAGCAGCGGCGTCAGGGCTCGATGTCGGCGCTGGCGCGGCTGGTGCGGCCGTTCGTGCTGCGCCGCCTCAAGACCGACCCCGACATCGTCGCCGACCTGCCCGAGAAGACCGAACAGATCGTCTCGGCGACGTTGTCGCGCGAGCAGGCGATCCTCTACGAGTCGGTGGTGCGCAAGGGTCTGCAGGAAGTCGAGACCGCCGGCGAGGGCATCCAGCGCCGCGGCGCGATCCTGACCACGCTGCTGCGGCTCAAGCAGGTCTGCAACCATCCGGCGCACTACCTCATGGACGGCAGCTCGCTGCCGAGTCGCTCGGGCAAGCTCGACCTGCTCACCGAGATGGCGGAGGAGGCGCTCGACGAAGGTGACCGCTGTCTGGTGTTCACGCAGTTCAAGGAGATGGGCTCGCTGCTCAAGACCCACCTCGAGAACCAGTTCGGCGGCCAGGTGCTGTTCCTGCACGGCGGCGTGACGCAGAAGGAGCGCGACCAGATGGTCACGGACTTCCAGGAGTCGCGCCTCGACGGCCCGAAGATCTTCGTGCTGTCGCTCAAGGCGGGCGGCACGGGTCTCAACCTCACCGCGGCCAACCGCGTGTTCCACTTCGACCGCTGGTGGAACCCGGCCGTCGAGGACCAGGCCACGGACCGCGCGTTCCGCATCGGTCAGCAGCGCAACGTGTTCGTGCACAAGTTCGTCTGCAACGGCACGCTCGAGGAGCGCATCCAGCAGATGCTCGATCGCAAGCGCGAGGTGGCCGACAACCTGCTCGCCGCCGGCGAGAACTGGATCACCGAGCTGTCCAACGAAGAGCTCAAGCGCCTGCTCGTGCTCGACCGCAAGGAGGCGCTCGCCTGATGGAACGCAAACCCGTCTCCCTCGGCGAACGCTGGCGGCGCGAAGCCACCCGCGGCATCGACGATCAGCGGCTCGCGGCGGCGCTCGAAGCGCTGCCGAGCGTGCGCAAGCCCAAGGTGCGCATCCGCGCCGGCTCGATCCGCGTCGAGATGGAAGGCTCGATGGGTTCGATCCACGAGGTGTCGCTGCAGATCCGCACGCTGCCGCAGAAGGATTGGCCGACGCTGGTGCGCGTCTTGCGCCGCAGCAAGTCGATCGTCGAGGCGCTCGAGAACGGCCGCGTGCCGCGCTCGTTCGACCGCCTGGTCGCGCGCATCGTCGGCGAGCCACTGTTTCCCGAGGGCCGCAGCGTCACCTTCGGCTGCTCGTGCGACCTGCCCGAGAAGCCGTGCCGGCACGTGCTGGCGCTGCACGAGCTGTGCGCGCGACGGCTGGACGAACGACCGTGGGAGATGCTGCTGCTGCGCGGCGTCGATCTGCAGGACCTGCTGACCAAGGTGCACCAGACCACGCCCGACGGCGACCTGCCGCCGCTGGCGTTCGGTGTGCCCGAGGAGCCCGTGCTCTACCCCGACGCCGAGGACGCCGACCTCGGCCAGAGCCTGAACATGGCGCAGGTCCGCTGGCTCACGGGGGAGGTGTCCGAGCGCCTCGCGAGTGCGGCGCTGCAGGCGCTGCGTTCCCTGGCGGACCAGCCGCCGGCGCCGCCGGCAGCCGCCACCTGATCGCTCCGCAGCTGCGGGACCTTCACACGGCATCAGGTGCCTCCTGAGGATCGGCCGAAAATCGGTCGCCGCCCCCCGAACGCGCTCGACAGGTCGCCGCCGTTCTGTTTCCTTCCGCGGTCCCCTCTCCCCTCTCGATTCGCCGCGCATGCTGGCAGAACTCACCCGGTTCGACCTCACGGGCACGACACTCGGCTATGTCGCGCTCGGAGTCTTCGTCTTCGCCTACCTGCTCGTCATCCTCGAGGAGCGCATCCACCTGCGCAAATCGAAGCCGGTGGTGCTCGCCGCCGGAGCCATCTGGATCCTGGTCACGTTCGCCTACAGCGGTCATCCCGACGCAGGCACGTTGCCCGGCAACCACATGGAGCAGCGCGTCTTCCACCACCTCGCCGAGTACGCCGCGCTGTTCCTCTTCCTGCTGACGGCGATGACCTACATCTCGTCGATCGCCGCGCACAACGTGTTCCTCAAGCTGAACGCGGTGCTCGTGTCGCGCGGCTTCAGCCTGCGCGCGGTGTTCTGGACGACGGGGGGTCTGGCGTTCGTGATCTCGCCGGTCGCGGACAACCTGACGACTGCGCTGCTGATGGGAACGGTCGCCGTGTCGGTCGGGCGCGGCAACGTGCCGTTCATCGCTGCGGCGTGCACGAACATCGTCGTCGCCGCGAACGCCGGCGGCGCCTTCTCACCGTTCGGCGACATCACCACGCTGATGGTGTGGGCAGACGGCAAGGTCTACACGAGCAAGTTCCTGACGCTCCTGGTGCCGTCGCTCGTCAACTGGCTGATCCCGGCGGTGATCATGCACTTCATGATCCCCAAGGGTCATCCCGAGCCGATCGAGAAGGAGGTCGAACTCAAGGACGGTTGGCTGACCGTCATCATCCTGTTCCTGCTGACGATCGCGACCGCCGTCACCTTCCACGCCGCGTTCCACCTGCCGCCGTTCCTCGGCATGATGACGGGGCTCGGCTACTTCATGATCTACGGCTGGCTGCGCAAGACGGCGGCCAACAAGAAGGGGGAGGGCGAGGCGATCAACGTCTTCCACAACATCGCCGAGGTCGAGTGGGACACCGTGCTGTTCTTCTTCGGCGTGATCCTGTGCGTGGGCGGCCTCCAGGAACTGATGTACCTGCACAAGGCCAGCGCCTACCTGTTCGACCCCGTGCACGGCGTCGGTGCGACCACGGCCAACATCTGCATCGGCGTGCTGTCGGCGATCATCGACAACGTGCCCGTGATGTTCGCCGTGCTCGGCATGGATCCGTCGATGGACGTCGCCAACCCCGTCATCCACGGCGTCGCCGGCTCGGGTCTGCACACGCCGATGGCCGACTACCAGTGGCTGCTGATCACACTGACCGCGGGCGTCGGCGGCTCACTGCTGTCCGTCGGCTCGGCCGCCGGCGTCGCCCTGATGGGCACCGCACACGGCTACTACACCTTCGGCCGCCACCTCAAGTTCCTGCCCGCGATCGCCGCGGGTTACGCCGGCGCGATCGTCGTGCACTGGCTCATGAACGCGCCGAAGTAGCGTACGGTACCGGGTACCGACGACAACAACGACAACAGGGTCGGCCGCTGCGCGGCCGACCCTGTTGTCGTTTGTACCCGGTACCGTACCCTCGCGCGGGCGATGAGCTACTTGAGCTCTTTGACTTCCTTGACCATGCCCTCGAGTGCTTCCTTGGCGTCGAGGAACACCATCAGGCAGTTGTCCATGTCGAACAACGGGTTCCTGATGCCGGCGTAACCGGGCGACAGCGAGCGCTTGATGACGACGACGGTGCGGGCCTGGTCGACGTCGAGGATCGGCATGCCGGCGATCGGGCCGGTGGGTTCGCGCGCGGCGGGGTTCACGACGTCGTTGGCGCCGACGATGATGACGACGTCGGTGTTCTTGAAGTCGCCGTTGATGCGATCCATCTCCCACAGCTGGTCGTAGGGAACGTCCGACTCGGCGAGCAGCACGTTCATGTGGCCGGGCATGCGGCCGGCGACGGGGTGGATCGCGTAACGCACCTGACAACCGCGCTTCTGCAGCAGGTCGCCGAGTTCGCGCACGACGTGCTGCGCCTGCGCCACCGCGAGGCCGTAGCCGGGCACGATGATGCACGACGACGCGCCGTCGAGAAGCATCGCGACTTCTTCGGGGCCAGCCTGCTTGATCGACTTGTAGTCCTTGGCGTCCTTGGCGACCGACTCCTCACCCATGCCACCGAGCAGCACGTTGGCGAGCGAACGGTTCATCGCCTTGCACATGATCTGCGTCAGGATCAGGCCCGACGCACCGACCAGCGCACCGACGACGATCAGCAGCGGTTGTCCGGTGACGAAACCGGCGAACGCGGCGGCGACGCCCGAGTAGCTGTTGAGCAGCGACACGACGACGGGCATGTCGGCGCCGCCGATCGGCATCACCAGGAACACGCCGAGCACGGCGGCCACGGCGGCGAGCAGGATCACCGAAACCGTGGTCATCGCGTGGTCACCGGTCAGCGCCATCCAGGTCGCACAGCCGATCGCGGCGAGGCCGAGCGCAGCGTGCATGTAGTGGCGATTGCGGCCCTGCAGCGGGTGCGACAGCTTCTTGCCCGACAACTTGCCGTAGGCGACGAAGCTGCCGGTCAGCGTGACCATGCCGACGATGATGGTGGCGGGGAACGCCACGGCCTCGACGACGCCGAGGTCACCGAGCGCGTAACCTTCGACCTGCAGCGCTGGATTGAGCAGCAGCTCGGACATCGCGACGAGCGCCGAGGCGACGCCGCCGAAACCGTTCAGCGCCGCGACCATCTCGGGCATCTGCGTGGTCGGGGTGCGCTTGGCGATCACCACGCCGACCAGGCCGCCGACCAGGATGCCGGCGACGACGACCCACCAGTTGATGCCGGTGCCGATCGCCAACACCGCGATGATCGCGACGAGCATGCCCGTCTCGGAGATGCGGTTGCCCTGCAGGCAGGTCTTGACGCTGGTCAGACGCTTGATGCCGAAGACGAACAGCAGCGTCGCCAGGAGGTAGAGATAGATCACGCTACTTCCCCTTCTTCTTGAAGGAGCCCAGCATCCGGTCCGTGACCATGTAGCCACCGACGACGTTGATGCTCGCGAACGCGATCGCCAGGAACGCCAGCGCCTGCGACAAGAACCCCTCGCCGACGCGCGCACACGCGATCGCGCCGACGATGGTGATGCCCGAGATCGCGTTCGAACCCGACATCAGCGGCGTGTGCAGCGTCGGCGGAACCTTGGTGATCAGTTCGAAGCCCAACAGGGCCGCGATCACGAAGATGAAGATGAACAGAAAGTAATCCATCGCTCAGTTTCCGCCCTTGTTCTGACCGTGCGCGGCCAACGCCTGCGCCGTGGGTTCGTGGCGCACGACGCCGTCGTGGACGATCGTCACCGCGCCGAGAATCTCATTGTCGAGGTTGACGGTCGCGACACCGTCCTTGACGAACTCGCCGAAGTAGGCGAGCACGTTGCGCGCGTAGGTGCGCGACGCGTCGCCCGCGCACTGCGCCGGCAGGTTGGTGTCGCCCAGGATCGTGACGCCCGCGTCGACGATGCGTTCGCCGGGTTTGGTGCCCTCGACGTTGCCGCCCATCGCCGCCGCCATGTCGACGATCACCGAGCCGGGCTTCATCGCCTTGCGCATCTCGGCGGTCACGAGCACCGGTGCCTTCTTGCCGGGCACCAGGGCCGTGGTGATCAGCACGTCGGCCTGCGTGATGTGCGCCGTCAGGATCTCACGCTGGCGCTTCAAGAACTCCTGCGTCGTCTCGGTCGCGTAACCACCCTTGGTCTCCGCGTCCGGCGGCGCGCCGGTGTCGACGAACTTGGCGCCGAGCGACTCGACCTGCTCCTTGCAGGCCGGGCGGATGTCGTTGGCCTCGACCACCGCGCCGAGCTTGCGCGCGGTCGAGATCGCCTGCAGCCCGGCGACGCCGGCGCCGAGCACGAGCACCCTGGCCGGTGTCAGCGTGCCCGCCGCGGTCATCATCAGCGGGAACATCTTCGGCAGGTGCACCGCCGCGAGCAGCACCGCCTGGTATCCGCCGCACGTCGCCTGCGAGCTCAGGATGTCCATCTTCTGCGCGCGCGTGATGCGCGGCATGAACTCGAGCCCCATCGCCGTGACCTTCGCGTCGCGCAGCGCGGCGATCGTGTCCAGTCTGGTGGCCGGCGTCAGAGTGCAGATCAGCAACGCTCCGGCGCGCTGCGCCTTGGCCTGCTCGGGCGTGGGCGCCTGGATGCCGAGCACGATGTCGGCGCTGCCGCGCGCCGACGCGTCGACGAGCTTGGCGCCAGCAGCTTCGAACTCTGCGTCGGGAAAACCGGCCGCGACGCCGGCGCCACGTTCGACTTGCACTTCCAAGCCGAGCTTGGCCATGCCTTTGACGGTCTCGGGGATGGCGCTGACGCGGGTCTCGCCGGCCTCCGATTCCAGGGGCACGAAAACTACTGCCATGGGGTCTGCCTCGTTCAGGACAACGAAGGGCAAAGAGAAACAGACTCGCGCGCCGTGCGCCACATCCAAACGTGCGTAGCCGCAGCGCGCCGGAGCGACGTGGACTGGCGCACGGTGCCGGTTAGTCTTGCTGCCCCGATGCCGAGCTTCGTCTCCGAGATCGCGTCCCGTGTCCTCGCCGGTCAGGCCCCGATCGTGGTCGGACTCGACCCCCGTCTCGACGCGCTGCCGCGTCGTGTCGCGCCCGGCGCCACCCCCGCCGAGCGGATCGTCGAGTTCTACCGCCTGGCGCTGCCGGCCATCGCCCGGCACGCGCCCTGCGTGAAGCCCAACATCGCCTTCTTCGAGTGTTACGGCAGCGCCGGCTACCGCGCCTTCGAGCAGACCTGCGAACTGGCGCGCGCCGCCGGCCTGCTGGTGCTCGCCGACGTCAAGCGCGGCGACATCGGCAGCACCGCCGAGGCCTACGCACAAGGGCACTACGCCGTCGCCGATGCCGTCACCCTGCATCCCTACCTCGGCGCCGACTCGGTGGCGCCGTTCCTGCGCGCCTGCGAACCCGACCAGGGTGGCAAGGCGGTGTTCGTGCTGGTGCGCACCAGCAATCCCGGCGCACGCGACTTCCAGGACCTGCAGGTTGCCGGCGAGAACGGTCCGCGCGCGCTGTGCGACGTGGTCGCCGAGGCGGTCACGCGGTGGGGGGCGGACCTGCCGCACTGCGAGGGGTATTCGCCGGTCGGCGCCGTGGTCGGCGCGACCTGGCCCGAGGAGCTCGCGCGCCTGCGCCGACTGCTGCCGCACAGCTGGCTGCTGCTGCCGGGTGTCGGCGCCCAGGGCGCCTCGGTGCAGGACCTCGCCGCGGCGTTCGATGCGCGCGGTCTGGGGGCGCTGGTCAACCAGAGCCGCGGCGTGATGCAGGCCTTCGCCGCCGACGACGGCGGCTGGCTCGATCGCGTCGAACAGGCCGCCGCGACGTTCGCGCGCGAGTGCCGGGCCGTCGCCACCGCGGCGGGGCAACGATGAGCACCGTGCGCCACATCTCGTTCCGCCGCCTCGGCACCTCCGAAGCGCACTTGCGTTACCTCGAAGAGGACCGCGAACTCGGCCGCTTTCTGGGCATGCGCACGCGCACCGTCGGCGAGCTGATCAAGCGCGCCCCGACCGGCGCCGGCCGGCTGCTGTCGCGCGACAAGCTGGTCGCTGCGCTGCACACCTACGCCGAACGGCACGGCGCGCCGCAGGAGGTGCACGACAACGCCGACCGCCTGCTCGACCACAAGGTGCACGTGGTCGTCACCGGCCAGCAGCCCGGGCTCATGGGCGGGCCGCTGTTCACGCTGCACAAGGCTGCCACGGCCATCCGGTTGTGCCGGGAGATCAACGCGGCGGGCAGCGACGTCACCGCGGTGCCGATCTTCTGGAACCACAGCGACGACCACGACCTCGAAGAGGCCAACCGCCTGTTCCTGGTCAACCAGAGCCAGGACGTGCAGCGCTTCCGCCTCGACATCGAACGCAACAGCGAACCGCTGCGCACCATCGAGGTCGGCCGCGACCTCGACAAGCTGCTGGCCGAGATCGATCCGTTGCTTCCGGCGAGCGAATTCCGCGACTGGGCCCTGGCCGCCTGCAAACCCAAGCAACCCAGCGACACCCTCGGTGACCAGCAGGCGCGCATCCTGTTCGCGATGTTCGGCAAGCAGGGCCTGCTGGTGATCGAACCGCGCGATCTACCGCCCGAGGCGTTCGAACCGCTGACCCGCTGGTGGGAGAAGTCCGAGCAGGTGCGCGACAAGGTCAAGCAGACCTCCGACGACCTCGCCGACGTCGGTATCGACGTCACCATCGATCCGGCGACGACGATGATGTTCGAGTTGTCCGGCGGTCACCGCGAGCCGCTGGCCGACGGCGAGTCCATCGGCCGCGCCCAGGACCTGAGCCCCGGCGTGCTGTTGCGACCGCTGTGGCAAGACGCGTGTCTGCCGACGATGGCGTTCGTGGTCGGCCCGGGCGAACTGTCCTACCTCGCCGTGGTCGCGCCGCTCTACCGCCTGCTCGGTGTGCCGGTGCCGGTGTTCGTGCCGCGCTCGTCGCTGACCCTGGTCGAGCCCTCGATGCAGCGCCTGCTGAGCCGGTTCTCACTCGACCTGCCCGATCTCGACCAATCGCCCGAGAAGCTCGCCGAACGCCTGCTGCAGAACGCGCAGGGCAGCGACCTCGAGGACACCATCGACGACGTGCAGAGCCGCCTGCGCAGCGACCTCGAAGGCATGGCGCAGCGCCTCGGTGCGCTCGATTCGTCGATGCTCGGCGCACTCGACCGGGCCCGCACCAAGATGCTCGAGGAGCTCGAACGCCTGCAGCAGAAGGTGCGCAACGCGCGCCAGAACCGCGAAGGCACCGGCATCCGCCAGTTGCGCCGGCTGTGCAGTTCGCTGCGACCGCGCAGCCGCCCGCAAGAACGCGTCATCGGCCCGCTGCCGTACATGACCAGCTACGGCCCCGAGCTCGCCGAGATGCTGATCGCGGCCGCCGACCCGTTCCGCATCGAACATGGCGTGCTGGAACTGTGACCCGAGGACCTGATCGATGAGCCCGACGCCGCCGAACCTCACCGCTTGTGACGTGCTCGCGATCGGCCCGCACCCCGACGACGTCGAGATCGGTGCCGGCGGTTCGATCCTGCTCGCGGTCGCGGCCGGCCAACGCGTCAGCATCGTCGACGTCACCCGCGGCGAGATGGGCTCACGCGGTACTGCGGACGAGCGCGCCGCCGAAGCCGTCGCCGCCGCCGGCAAGCTCGGCGTCGGTCAGCGGATCAACCTTGGCCTGCCCGACACCCAGGTCCAGGTCGAAGCCGCGGCCACGGACCTGCTGGTCGCGGCCCTGCGCCGCGCCGCGCCGCGGGTGCTGCTGGCGCCGCTCGCCGCCGACGTGCACCCCGACCACGTCGCCGTCGCGCAGCTCGTCGACCGCGCGTACTTCCTCGCCGGGCTGGTCAACCACCGCCCGGATCTCGGTGCACCGCATCGCCCGCGCCTGGTGTTGCGATACCCCGGCAACCGCCCGGTCGAACCGACCCTCGCCGTCGACATCAGCAACGTCGTCGCCGCCAAGGACGAGGTGATCCGTTGCTATCGCTCGCAGCTGGCGCCGCCCGACCGTCGCCATCTCGTGCAGGGACTCGACGTGCGCGAACGCGCCGCGGTGCGCGACCGGTTCTTCGGCGCACGCATCGGCGTCGCGGCGGCCGAGCCGTTCGTGCACGACGGCCCGCTGCCGATTCGCGATCTGGCTGCGTTCTGGAGCTGACCGGCACCGCGCACCCGCGGCGAGAAAACCCTCGCCCGCGGCGCCGCGCAACCGCAGTATGGGCCCACGGAGGCTCACCATGCAGTGCATCGCGGTCATCAACCAGAAGGGCGGCGTCGGCAAGACCACGACGACGGTCAACCTCAGTGCGGCGCTGGCCAGGATGGGCTACCGCGTGCTGATGCTCGACATGGATCCGCAGGCCAACCTGACGGTGCACGTCGACAAGCGGCCCGACCTCGAGAGCCACACGATGACCAGCCTGCTGGTCGAGGACGAGCCCCTCGCCGAACTGGTGCAGCCGACCGCGACCGAACGACTGTTCGTGGTGCCCAGCGACACCTCGCTGGCCGGCGTCGAGCAGGTGCTCGCCAACCGCATCGGCCGCGAGACGATCCTGCGTGAGGCGCTCGAGGCGTTCCCGCAGGCACAGGAGTTCGACTTCGTGCTGTTCGACTGCCCGCCGTCGCTGGGGGTGCTCAGCGCCAACGCCCTGGTCGCCGCCGACCGGGTGCTGATCCCGATGCAGGCGCAGTACCTGTCGCTGCAAGGCATGGCCAAGCTGGTCGAGGTGATCCAGCTGGTCCAGAAGCGGCTCAACCCGGCGCTGCAGATCGGCTGCGTGTTGCCCTGCATGGTCGACGCCCGCACCAACCTCAGCACCGAGGTATTGCGAGAGATCGACACCCACTTCGGTCCCCTGCTCGCCCGCTCGCGCATTCGCAACAACGTCAAGTTGGCCGAGGCGCCGAGTTTCGGGCGCACGATCTTCGAACACGCCGCAGACAGCAACGGTGCCCGCGACTACGAGGCGTTCGCCGCCGAGTTCGCGGCGATGGTGGGGGCCGCGCCACCGCGGGAACCAGCCGCCGAGCCGGTTGCTGCCGCCGAACCGCCGCCGAACGAAGCCGCGGCCGATGTCGAGGCCGATGTCACGGCCGAAGCCGGGCCGGAGCCGGAGCAGGCGCCCATCGCCGCACCGCTGCAGGGCGGCGCCCAAAGCGGGACGGGCAGCGACGAGGCAGCGTACGAAGCCGGCGCCTGACGTCGGATCCTGCCTCAGGTTGTCGCTGCCACCGGCCGATAGGCGCGGTAGCGCCATGACCCAACGCGAGACCGACCTGGAGCGAATCACCTCGTTGCTCGGGCAGTGCCTCGGGCGCATCGACGAGCAGGCCTACCGCCTGCAACATCAAGGCGAAGACGACGAGGACTTCGCCGCAGCGGAGACCTTCGAGGAAGCGGCCGCGGCGCTGCAGGAACTGATCGGCAACCTGCTGCACGCCGGCGAACGCGTCGAAGACGCCGCGGCCGACCCGATCGTGCGGCGCGCTCTCGACGAGATCATCGGCGAACTCGGCGTGCCGGTGGTGGTGCGCCAGCGCCTCGCGACCGGGCTGCCCAGGGTCGCCTGCACCCCTGGCCAGCTCGCGTTCGCGGTGCAGCGGGCCCTGATGTTGGCCGTCGCCCAGATCGAAGCCGGCGGCGAAGTCGTCGTCGAGACGCGTCGCGACGGCGACAACGTGTTGCTCGAGGTGGAGTCGAACTGCCCGGCCGGGGTCGAACACCTCGGCGACCGGGCGCTGACGCTGCGCGCGTTCGTGGCGGAGTTCGGCGGCTCGTGCCAGGTCGACACCGACGGTAGGGGCCGGATCCTGATCGCGCTCGAACTGCCCGTCGCGCTCGTCTCGGACTCCTGACCACCAGACGCTACGATCCCACGCCCAATGCGCATCGGGATCGTCTGTTACCCGACCATCGGCGGCAGTGGTGTGATCGCGACCGAGATCGCGCACGCGCTCGCCGCCAAGGGTCACGAAGTCCACCTGCTCAGCTACGACCGGCCCGGCCGGTTGCGGCGCGGCACTCCCGGCCTGCGCTTCCACCAGGTGGCGGTCTCGGCCTACCCGCTGTTCCGCTACCCGCCCTACGACCTGGCGCTCGCGACGCGCATGCTCGAGGTCCGCGAGGAGGCCGGCGTCGATCTGTTCCACGTGCACTACGCGATCCCGCACGCGGTGAGCGCGTTCCTGGCGCGCAGCATGTGTGAGGGCGGCTGCCTGAAGTTCGTGACCACGCTGCACGGCACCGACATCACCGTGGTCGGCAGCGACCGCGCCTACCTGCGCCCGACGCGCTTCGCGCTCGAACAGTCCGATGCGGTCACGGCGGTCAGCCAGTATCTCGCCGACGAGACCCAGCTGGTGTTCGGGGTGCGCAAGGGTGTCGAAGTGATCCCCAACTTCGTCGACACCGACCGGTTCAAGCCCAACGGTCAGCCGCGTTGGCACCAGCGCGGCGACGCCGAACGCATTCTCGTGCACGCCTCGAACTTCCGCCCGGTCAAGCGCCTTGCCGACGTCGTGCGTGCGTTCGCGGCGATCTCGCAGCAGGTGCCCGCGCGGCTGTTGCTGCTCGGCGACGGCCCCGATCGAGAACACGCGTTGGCCGTCGCCAGCGACCTGGGCTGCCAGGGTCGCGTCGAACACCTCGGCATGCAGGAGAACCTCCAGGACATCCTGCCGCAGGCGGACCTGTTCTTGTCGGCGTCGGAAACCGAGAGCTTCGGTCTGTCGATGCTCGAGGCGATGAGCTGTGGCGTGCCGTGCGTGAGCACTGCGGTCGGCGGCGTCGAGGAAGTGCTCGGCGACACCGGTCGTCTGACGCCGTTCGCCGATCCCGAAGCGATGGCCAAGGCCGCCCTGGGACTGCTCGTCGACGGTGACCTGCATGCGAAGATGGCGGCCGCGGCGCGGCGACGCGCCGTCGAGCACTTCGGCACCGAACGCATCATCAGCATGTACCTCGACCTCTACGCGCGCGTGTTGTCGTGAGCCCGACGGCCGCGGACAGCGTGTTCTGCGACTTCAACGCCGGTGCGCCGGTCCTGCCCGAGGTGCTCGAGCAGTTCCTCGCTGTCGAACGGCAGTGCCCGGCGAACCCGGCGAGCGCCCACGGCCCGGGGCGCCGTGCCCGCGCCGTGCTCGAAGACGCGCGGTTGAGAATCGCCGCCGCGCTGGGGTTGGCCAGCGATGACGTGGTGTTCACGAGCGGCGGCACCGAGGCCGCCAATCTGGCGGTGTCAGGACTCGGCGACCCGTCCTTGCCGGTGCTGCTCGCGGCCACGGAACACCCGTCGGTGTTCGAGCCGGCGCAGCGCCGCGGTGCGGTCACCTGGCAGGTCGATCGACTCGGCCGCGCCGTGGTCACGCCGCCCGAGGTGCCCGTCGGCCTGATCGCGATCGTGCATGGCCAGAGTGAACTCGGATCCCTGCAACCGATCGCCGCGGCGGCCGCCATCGCCGACGAACTGCGTGTGCCTCTGCTCGTCGATGCGGCCCAGACGCTTGGGCGCATCGACCTCGCCGAACCGCTGCGTGCCGGGGCGACTGTCATCTTGTCGCCGCACAAATGTGGTGGCCTGCGCGGCCACGGCGTGCTCGCCGGTCGCGACCTCGCGACGCGCCTGCGACCGCTGTTGCGCGGCGGCGCCCAGGAACTCGGCCTGCGCCCTGGCACGCAGAGTCCGGCGCTGGCCGCGGCCAACGCCCTGGCCATCGAGCGTGCCGTCGCCGAACGGGCGGCCCGCGCGGCGACCATGTCCGACAACCGATCGGCGTTCCTGCAAGGCCTGGATCAAAGCGGTGTGGCTCACGTCGTCCTGACACCGCTCGACGACAGCTTGCCCAACACCGTCATGGTCGCGTTCGCAGACGTCGAAGGACGTTCGTTGCTGCCGACGCTCGACCTGCACGGTGTGTTCGCGTCACACGGCTCGGCCTGCTCGTCCGGTGCACCGACGCCGCCGCGCGTGTTGCGCGCGGTCGGCTTGTCGGATCGTGATGCGCGCGCCGCTGTGCGCTTCAGCTTCGACTGGCACGCGCGCGGTGCAACGCTGACGGCAGCGGCGGCACGTTGCGGTGTCGTGCTCGCGGCCAGACAGAAAAAATCGTGAGCGTCGCGTGTCGGTTTCGCAAAGGCACGTACTCGCTCCAAGTTGTTGCCAACTGAGGTCGAGCGTGCAGAGTACGTGAAGTTGTGGTGAACTGACCTGCGCCTGCTCGGTGCAAAGTTGCTCGCGCAGTCTTGCGCGGGGCGTGGGGACCGCTAAGAAAGTTCACAACCCGTCGGGGAGCGACGCCTCGGATGCCTAGCCGAAGCCCGCTCCTCTTGTCAGTCAGCCCGTCTCGTCAGTCCGTTCCTGCTGCCGGTTTCCTTCTGCCGGTTTCCTCCAAACCTGCCAGCTGCAACCCAGGCAGCTGAGACCAGATAGAACCTCTTTTCCCACGCGACCCATGCCTCTGTGGTCGCCTGTGGAAAACGCTCTTGTGGTCGATCCCGGCTATCGGTCTGTACGCGGCCAACCAAAGAGATCTTCGGATGCCCATGGTGGATGCCTACGTTCCCGATCCGAGCCCTCAGCCTGTGGACCGCGACCTCCTGCCCGCGCTCCTGCAGCAGCTGGCGACGCGGGTCAAACGCGAACAGCTGGAGACCTGGTTCCGCTCGCTGAACGTCTCGCGGATCGACGATCACGATGTCGAATTGTCGGTGACGAGCCAGTTCGTCAGGGACTGGCTGCAGCGCAGCTACCTCGGCGTCCTGCAGGAATCCGTGTCGGCGCTCGGCGGCCCGCAGCGCCGCGTGATCCTCACCCAGCGCCAGGAGGACGACTGGGACAGCTTGCAGATCCTGAGCTCCCCGTCGTCGGGCGATGGGTTCGAGCCGCTGGTCTCTTCGCAGCACGTCTCTTCGCAGCAGGTCCACTCGCGCATGGCGGGCTACGGTGCGTCAGGCAGTCACGCGTCCGGCAGTACCCTCTCCGGCAGTCACCCCGCCGGCAGTACCCTCTCCGGACATGAACCGATGCGGCCGATGGTGCCCAGCACAGCGGCACCGCAACCGGCCGGGCCTTCGTTCCGGCGCCGCGCGCCGTCGCAGCTCAACCCCAACTACACCTTCGACAAGTTCGTCGTCGGTTCGTGCAACCAGTTCGCGCACGCGTCGTCGCTGGCCACGGGCGAGAACCCAGGCTGCGCCTTCAACCCGCTGTTCGTGCACGGCAACGTCGGCCTGGGCAAGACCCACCTGCTGCAGGCCATCTGCCACACGGTGCAGAAGCGGGACCCGAACGCGCGCGTCTTCTACCTGAGCTGCGAGGACTTCACGAACGCCTACATCCAGGCGATCCAGAACCACGAGATCGACGCCTTCCGCGAGTTCTATCGCAGCGCCGACATGCTGGTGATCGACGACGTGCAGTTCCTGGCCAACAAGGACAAGACCCAGGACGAGTTCTTCCACACGTTCAACGCCCTCTACGACGGCCAGAAGCAGATCGTGCTGTCGTCGGACCGGCCGGCCGCCGAGATCCCGACCATCGAGGAACGCCTCGTATCGCGTTTCAAGTGGGGCATGGTGGCCGAAGTCCAGGCGCCGGCGCTCGAGACGCGCGCCGCGATCGTTCGCCGCAAGGCCAAGGGCCGCGGCGTCGAGCTGCCCGATGACGTCGCCATGTTCCTGGCCGAACGCGTGACCTCGAACATCCGCGAACTCGAAGGCGCCGTGATCAAGGTCGTCGGCGTCGCCGCGATCACCAACCAGCCGATCTCGATCGGCCTGGCCGAGAGCTGCATGCGCGGCATGATCGTGCGTCACGCCCAGGTGTCGGTCGACGACATCATGAGCCTGATCACCACCGAGTTCGCGATCTCCGCTCGCGAGCTGACCGGCAAGGGCCGCACCCAGACCGTGAGCCTGCCGCGGCAGATCGCGATGCACCTGCTGCGTGAGCACACCGAGAGCTCACTCGACGACGTCGGCCGCATCTTCGGCAACCGCGACCACACCACCGTGCTCTACGCGGTCAACAAGATCCGCACGCGGGCCCAGAAGGACCGCATGTTCAAGGAACTGCTCGACGGCCTGAGCAACCGGCTCCTGACGCGTTCGTTCCGCAGCTGATCACGGGCGCGTGACGCGCGTTCGAGCTGGCTCGCTGCTGCGCGTCACCGAGGCCTGATCGTGTAGCCAGCAGCGTGTCGCCCTTCAGGCAGTGCCGCCGCTTGCCCGCGCAATCTTTTGACGCCTGGGTCACTCGCCGAACAGGTGACCGAAGCGGCAGTGGTGGTCGGCGTCGCGAGATCGGTGCAGTGTCCTGGGAGCCTTCCTGGACGAGTGCCGGACAACTCTGGACGGTTCTCCGCAGGTCCGATCGGCGTGCTGCCGACGCGCGATTCCGACCTGTAGAAGTCGAACTCCTGTGAGCTTTTTCCAGCCCGGTTTTGCAGATCCGCAGAACCCTGTTCGAGCCGCAGAATGCGTGGTTTGGCGGCCGATTCCTGGCTACTCTTCCCACACTCGTGACGCCACGGATGACTGTGACGAGAGATCTATTCTATTCAGATCAGACTCATCGTGTCGCGACCTTCCACGAGCACGTCGCCCAGACCCAACCGACGACTGCCAACACCTCAGAGTCTGCCTCTTTCGACGCGCGATGAAGATCCTCTGTGACCGGACCGCACTCCAGGAAGCCGTGAACGTGGTCTCCTCCGTGGTGCCGGTGAAGACCACCAAACCGATCCTGCACAACCTGGTCGTGCGGGCCGACAGCGACGGCATCGTGCTGTTCGCCACTGACCTCGAGATGGCCGCCAAGGTGCGCCTGGACTCGGTCAAGGTCAGCAAGACGGGAACGGTGCTGCTGCCCGCTCGTGAAACCAGCGCCCTCCTGCGTGAGCTCAGCGACCCGACGGTCACGCTCGAGAGCAAGGATCAGCGCTGCCGCATCGAGAGCGGGGGTGGTTCGTTCGTGCTGCTCGGCGAGGATCCCGAGCAATACCCCGAGGAGGCCAAACCCGAGGCCGGCAAGAAGCTCGAGGTGCCGGTCGCGGCGATGTTGCGCATGATCAAGGAGACCGTGTTCGCGGCGGCCCGTGAGGAGACCCGCTACGCGATCAACGGTGTGCTCGTCGACGCGGCCGGTGGCTGTGTTCGCATGGTCGCCACCGACGGTCGCCGGTTGGCGATCAGCTACGAGAACGTCGACAGCAAGACCGAGTTCAAGGTCGTGGTGCCGCTGCGGGCGCTCAACACGCTGGCCAGGGCGCTGCCCGAGGACAGCAAGGAGACCCTGGTGCTCGAGGTCGGGCCCAAGCAGGTGCTGTTCACCTGCGGCCGGACCCAGTTGGTGAGCCAACTGCTCGAGACGCGCTTTCCCGATTACGAAGGGGTGTTGCCCAAGGCCGCGGAAACCACCGTCGAGATCCAGAAGGTCGTGCTCGAGGGCGCGCTGCGCCGGGCCGCCATCTTGTCCGCGGCCGACATGCGCATGGTGCGCTTCGAAGTCGGTGAGCAGACCCTGCGCATGACCGCCGAGAGCTCGGCGCGCGGCCGCGCCGACGTCTCGATCGACGTCGACGTCAAGGGCGCCGGCGGCAGCATCAACCTCAACCCGGACTACATCCTCGAGGCGTTGCGCGCCTGCGATCTCGAACAGGTGCGGCTCGACATGTCGGACGATTCGATGCCGGCGAAGTTCACGCTCGGCGAGTCGTTCACCTACGTGGTGATGCCGATCAGCGGCGCCTGATGACCGTGCAGGCTTCGAACCCGTGGCCGAACCCCAGCGAGCCGGTGACTTCCTCAAGGACATCCTGCGCCAGACCGGACGCAGCACGGCTCGCCGCGCCTACGCCGAGGCGCTCGACAAACTGCTTTCCCCCCAGCTTCGCGATCACTGCCAGATCGTCGGCTGGCGCAGCAACCGGCTCGTGGTCGAGGTCGACTCGGCGCCGCTCTACGCCGAGCTGTCGGGCTTCCGGCGCGAAGAGCTGAGACTGGCCATCAACGAACTCCTTCCCGAACAACCCATCGCCCAGCTGACTTTTCGGCTGGGAGGCACAGGGCACGTCTGAAGCGGGGCACGTCTGAAGTGACGAGCCCGAGTCACCCAATGTCTGAGCAACCCGCAAAAAACGAAGCGCGTTACGACGCCAGTTCGATCAAGGTCCTCGAGGGTCTTGACGCCGTCCGCAAGCGTCCCGCGATGTACATCGGCGACACCGGGATGAAGGGTCTGCACCACCTGGTGTGGGAGGTCGTCGACAACTCGGTCGACGAGGCCCTCGCCGGTCGCGCCGATCGCGTCGACGTGCGTGTGCACAAGGACGGTTCGCTGTCGGTCAAGGACAACGGTCGCGGCATCCCCGTGGACATGCACGAGAGCGGTGCGCCCGCGCTCGAGGTGATCCTGACCAAGCTGCACTCGGGCGGCAAGTTCGACAAGGGCAGCTACAAAGTCTCGGGCGGTCTGCACGGCGTCGGCGTCAGTTGCGTCAACGCGTTGTCGGACATCTTCGAAGTCGAGGTGTCGCGCGACGGCAAGGTCTACCGGCAGACCTACAAACGCGGTGCGAAGGCGAGCGAGCTCAAGGTCATCGGTCAGTCGGACTCGACCGGCACGATGATCCGCTTCAAGGCCGACCCGACGATCATGGAGGCCACCGAGTTCTCCTACGACGTCCTGCGCAAGCGCCTGCGTGAACTCGCCTACCTGATGGGCACCGCGAACCTGAAGATCACGCTGCACGACGAGCGCAACGAGAAGTCCGAGGAGTATCAGTTCCCCGAGGGGTTGATCGAGTTCGCCAAGGATCTCAACCAGGGCAAGTCGCCGCTGCACAAGGACGTGATCTACTTCCGCCGCGAGGTGCCGTCGGCGGAGGATCCCGAGAAGGTCTACGACGTCGAGGTCTCGCTGCAGTACAGCGACGCCTACCACGAGAACGTCTACTCGTACGTCAACAACATCAACACGATCGAAGGTGGCACGCACCTGGTCGGCTTCAGGACCGCCCTGACGCGCGCGCTCAACAACTGGGGCCGCACCGAGAAGGTGCTCAAGGAGAAGGACCCGGTGCCGACCGGCGAGGACTTCAAGGAAGGCCTGGCGGCGGTGATCTCGGTCAAGGTGCCGGACCCGCAGTTCGAGAGCCAGACCAAGATCAAGCTCGGCAATCGCGAGGTGCAGTCGGTGGTCGAGACGGTCGTCGGCGAAGGCCTGCGCACGCACTTCGAGGAGAACCCGAGCACCGCGCGGACGATCTTCGGCAAGGCGCTCGACGCGTTGCGCGCGCGTGAGGCGGCGCGCAAGGCCCGCGACCTGGTGCGACGCAAGTCCGCGCTCGAGAGCGGCGGCCTGCCCGCCAAACTCGCCGACTGTCAGAAGGGAACGCCGCGCGACGAGGCCGAACTGTTCCTGGTCGAGGGTGACTCCGCAGGGGGAACGGCCAAGCAGGGTCGCACCGCGGCGCAGGCGATCCTGCCGTTGCGCGGCAAGATCCTCAACGTCGAGAAGGCCGCGGTCGACAGCATCCTCGACCACGAGGAGATCCAGACGATCGTCAGCGCGATCGGCACGGGCTTCCTCACCGAGGAGTTCGAACCCGAGCGCCTGCGCTACGGCAAGATCATCATCATGACCGACGCAGACGTCGACGGATCGCACATCCGAACGCTGCTGCTGACGTTGTTCTATCGCAAGATGCCTGAGCTCGTGACGCGCGGCTACGTCTACGTCGCGCAGCCGCCGCTCTACCGGCTGAGCAAGGGCAAGACGCAGCGTTACGCGGTCACCGAGGGCGAACGCGACCAGTATCTCGCCGAACTCGGCCTCGGCCAGACGACGCTGCACCAGGTCGGCGGCGATGGCGCGGGTCGCAGCTTCACCGGCAACAAGTTGCGTGAGCTGATCGAGTGCGTCAGTCGCATCCTCGGCGAAGAACGGCGGCTGCCGGCGGACGCCGAGGTGCCGTTCCTCGACTACCTGCAGGAGGCGACGGTGCCGGATTGCGAGCTGCCCGACTACTACCTCGTGCACCAGGGCAAGCGCCGCTTCGTCGACACCGAAGCGCAAGTGCAGGCCGAGCTCGAGCGTCTCACCGCCGAGAAGGGCGAACCGCTGCGGGTCTACGAGGGTGCTGAATCGGACGTCGAGCGCGGCAAGGCCGACGTCGAGGTCTACGCGTTGCACATCGGGCGCGAGATCCAGGCCAAGCTCAAGAAGCTCGTGGCGATGGGCGTGCCGCTGAGCACGTTGATGAAGAGCGTGAAGGACGCCGAACCGCTTTGGGAGGTGCGCACCGGCAACGACGTCAAGCCCGCGGCGAACCTCGTGCAAGCCGTCGTGGCGATCCAGGAGGCGTGCGAGAAGGCGGTCGAGATCTACCGCTACAAGGGCCTCGGCGAGATGAATCCGTCGCAGCTGTTCGAGTCGACGATGGATCCCGAACGCCGCATGCTGCGCCGCGTCACCATCAACGACCTCGTCGAAGCCGACCACATCTTCACGCTGCTGATGGGGCCCGAAGTCGAGCCGCGCCGCGAGTTCATCGAGAAGCACGCCCTCGAGGCGACCAACATCGACGTCTGATCCGGAGCCGTTTGCGGCCCAGCGGCCGCAGACAAGTTCCCGGCGCGGACTCCGGTGTCGACAGGAAGCCTGGTCCGGCGGCCACCACGGCCCGCCTCGGCCGGATCGGATCGAGAACCGAACAATGCATCGCCTGCGTCACCTGCTCGGCCTGGCCATCTTGCTGGGCGCCGTCCTCGGCGCCTGGTGGTTCGTGAGCGTGCTGCGCCACCTGGGCGATCGACCGGGTTTGCCGCTGCAGATCGAGTTCCGCGACGCGCGCGGTCTGCGCGCCGGCGCCGACGTGCGTTATCGCGGCGTGCGGGTCGGCGTGGTGCGATCGGTGGACATCTCCGCCGACGGCAACAAGTCGGTGATCAGTCTGTTGCTCGATCCTCCCGGCGCCGCTCACGCATGCGTCAACAGCTCGTTCTGGATCGTCACACCGCGCTTCTCCGGGCTCACCGGCGGCGCGACCGGTCTGGACACGCTCGTGCGCGACGCCTACGTCAGCTTCCGAACGCCCGACGAACATGGTTCGCCGCTGATGGCCGGTAGCCTGTTGGCCGGTCGTGAGAAACCCGCGACGACCGAACCCGACGCGCTCGAAGACATCGAGCACGGCGATCTGCTGATGACCCTGCTGGTGCCCGAGAATCACGGGTTGCGGCCCGGCTCGGCGGTGGTGTTCCGCGGCATGCAGACCGGCGACGTGCGGTCGGTGGACCTCGCGCCGGACGGCACGCACATCGAGGTGCAGCTGCGCATCAGCCGGCGGTTCCGGCAGACGGTCACCGATCGCGCCGAGTTCTGGGTGGCACGACCCTACGTGTCGGGCGCGTTGTTCTCCGGCTTCACCGTCACCGACATGAGTGCGCTGGTGTCGCCCTACGTGAGTTACTACAGCCAACCCGGGCAGGGGGTGCTGGTGCAGGACGGTTACCGCGCCGCGGCGCAGCCGGCGCGTCCCAACCACGAGGTCGCAGAGGTGCCTGCCGGTGCGCTCAGGCAGGCACAGCCGAAGGCGCCGCTGCCCGACGACAGCATCGCCTTGGCGCGCATCGTCTACGCCGCGGTCGAGAAGGACACGTTCAGCGCCGACGACCCGATCCGCTGCGAAGGCAGCGGCCTGTTCTACTTCGATCGCGCTGGTCGGGCGGTGGTGGTCACCGCACGCAGTCTCGTCGACGGCAGCTACACGGTGCAGGACTCGTTCGGTGGTGACCCTGAGATCGCCGACGAACAGATCAAGGTGCGGCTCGGTGACGGCAGCGTGTTGCGCGCCGGCCGCGTCTGGGTCGATCCGAACGGCGCCGATCTCGCGGTGCTGGTGCTGGAGGACGTGCCCCGCAACCTCAACGGCACGACGGTTTCGCGCCTGCACCTGCAGGGCAAGCTGGCGCCCGAGGGGGAAGGCGTCGAACTGCGGCGCATGGCGCCCGACGGCGCCACCAGCGTGGTGCCGTTGGAGCAGCCCGGCGTGTGGCCGGAGAGCCTTGGTGCCGCGGTCTCGGCCGGCAACGTCGTGTTCGCCATCTACGGCCGCTCGGGCCTGAGCAGCGACAACCCGGCCGTGGTTTCCCTGGAGTTGTTGCCCAACGACCTGCGCCCGCAGTGATCGCTGCATGAGCTCCGCCGCCAGCAGCACGGATCGTCGCCCGGACCTTGGCGCGGACGCGGCGATCGAGTTCCGCGGCTTCGGGCTCGCGCATCGCCGCGCCGAGGGTGACGAGACGCTGCTCACCGATGTCAGCCTGGTGCTGCCGCGGCACCGCTTCTTCTTGTTCGTCGGCACCAGCGGCGGCGGCAAGTCGTCGCTGCTGCGGCTGCTCGCCGGCCTCGTCGAACACCGCGAACCACCACCGCGCATCGACGGTCAGCTGTTGGTCTTCGGCCGTTCGCTCGACGAGCACCACGAACGTGCGCACGACGGCAAGATCGCCGCGATCCTGCAGGACGAAGGGTTGCTCGACGAACTGTCGCCGCGCGCCAACGTCGAACTGGCGTTGCGCGCCGCCGATCGTTCGATCAGGCTCGCCCCGGCGTTGTTGGCGCAAGCCGGCCTGGCCGACCCTCCCGAACGCACCGCGCAGTTGTCGGGCGGGATGCGCAAACGCGTCGCCGTCGCCCGAGCGCTCGCGGCCAGCCCCGAACTGCTGCTGTGCGACGAACCGACCGCGGGTCTGGACGGTGAAGCGGCGCGGCAGATCGCGCAGCTGCTGCGGGCCGCACACGACGCCGACGAACGACGCACGACGATCATCGTCACCCACGACATCGCCGCCTTCGCCGGGTTGGTCGACGGCGTGCTCGTGCTCGATCGGGCGCAGCGGTCGCTGCGCCTCGAGGGGCCCGAGTTCGTGCCGACAGGTGCCGGGTCGTTGTCGCGCGAGAGGCGCGGCGACAGCGACTCCGCGGCGCTGCACGGCCTCTCCAAGCTGCTGCTGCAGCTGGGCGCGATCGTCGAGACCGTGCTCGAGTCGCTGAAGCGGCTGCCGCCGTTCGAACTGCCGCAGACCGCGCGCACGGTCTGGCGCTTCGCCACCGAGCCGGCGCTGTTCGTCGCCATCGCCGGGGCCGTGATCGGTGGCCTCGCGACGTTCTTCGGTCTGCGCAACAACCCGATCGAAGGCGGCTTCGAGAACGCCATCCTGACCGGCACGGGCAAGGTCTCGACCGCGGTGTTGGTGCCGCTGCTGAGCGGCTTCTTCTTCACCGCGCGCATCGCTGCGGGTGCGGCGGCGCGGCTGGGCACGATGAAACGCACCAACCAGATCGCGGCGCTGCAGATGATGGGGGTGCGACCGTCCGACTACCTGCTGACACCGCTGGTGTGGGGCATGGTCGTGGCGATGCCGCTCGTGACCCTGGCCGGCGTGATCGCGGCGGCCGGCGCGGCGGCGTTGGCGGCGGGGCTGGTGTCCGGAATCTCGACAGCGGGCTGGGCGGCGGCCTACTTCCAGACCGTCGACGCCACCGATGTGCTGGTGCTACTGGCCAAGACGACCCTGTCGGGGTACCTGGTCGCGCTGTGTTGTTATCACCTTGGCACCGGGCCCAAACGTTCGGGCGAGGAAGTGGGTGAGGCGGTCAACGCGGCGATCGTGCAGGGCATGGCCTTGGTGCTGGCGGTGCATGCCGGATTGACGTTCTGGGCCTACGCCTGAGCTGCAGCGAATCGCGGCCCCGACTCGAGCCAGCCCGACTCGGGCCACCGTGACTCAAGCTGACATGGTCGACCGGCCGATGACGAGGGCGTGAAGGGCGTCGACAAGATCACCGCGGTGCGTCTGGCGGAGATTCTGACCGAGAGGGCCGTGGTGTCCTCCGAAGTCATCACCGACGCGTTGTACGCGCAGGACAAGAACGGCGAGCCGTTCGTGCAGGTGCTCGTCAACGGCGGCCACATCACCGAATGGGATCTGGCCAAGCTCGTCACCGAGAACTTCAACCTGCCGTTCCTGATGGCCAGCAACTATCAGATCAGCGACGCGGCGAAGGCGAAGTTCCCCAGGGACGTGCTGTTCCAGTACACGATGGTGCCGCTCGACGTGTTCGACGACATCGTCTGCGTGGCGATGCCCGTGATGCTGACCTTCGAGGAGATCCACAAGATCCAGAAGGCGCACGAGTGTGTGCTGTTCCCCTACGTCGGGTTGATCAGCGAGAACAAGAAGGTCCTCACCGACCTGCACAAGGACTACCCGGAGTGGGCCGCGGCCGAGCAGAAGCGCCGCGAAGCGGCCGCCAAGCAGTTCTCGGCCAAGCAGTCGGGTGATTGGATGAGCATCTTCGACGCGGGCGAAGAGGCGATCCAGGCGACGATCAAGAAGGGTCCTTCGAAGAAGTGACCGCGTCGGACTCCGGCGCGGCTGCGTTCTGCGACTCGTCGGGCGTCGTCTTTCCTGGCGCGGACTCTTCCGGCTGCGTCTCTTCGGCCAGCAGCTCCTCTGGCAGGGGGGACGACAGGCTGCTGTCGGTCAGGTCGCGAAACGGCGCGGCCAGGTGTTCGTCTGCCGCGTCCTGCAGCGCGCGTCTGGGATCGGCGATCGCGCGCCCTACCTGACCGATGTTGCGCAGTTCCTTGGCCGAGTCCTGGAACGACTTCTTCACGTCCTTCAGGTCGCCATCGCGGTCGAGCTGGTCCTTGAACTCCTGGAAGCCGCGCCGCAGATGGGCCACGGCCTTGCCCAGGGTGCGGCCGGCCTCGGGCAGGTTCCGGCCGTAGAGCAACAGGCCGATCACCAGGAGGATGAACATCTCCTGGAAGCCGATCGAGGGAAGGAAAGCGAGCATCGTCGGACGGCAGAGCATACGCATCCGACGCGTCCGGCACAGAGGCGCCCGGCACGGAGGCGCGCGCCCGCTCTGGACTGTCCGAGGGTCGGACCGTACCGTCTTTCGCCCTCATGAGTGACAAGCCCATCTTCGCGCTCGAATCGCTCACCAAGAGCTACCAAGGCAAGAAGCCGGTCCTGAAGGACGTCAGCCTCGTCTTCCTCGACGGCGCCAAGATCGGCGTCATCGGTCAGAACGGCGCCGGCAAGTCGACCATGCTGCGCATCATGGCCGGCCAGGACACCGAGTACGACGGTGTCGCGCGCCTCGCCGATGGCAAGACGGTCGGCTACGTGCCGCAGGAGCCCAAACTGCTCGAGAACCTGACGGTCCGCGAGAACGTCGAACAGGCGGTCGCGCCGATCCGCAAGCTGCTCAAGGATCACGAGGACGTCAGCATGAAGCTGGCCGAGGACCTCTCCGAGAAGGAGATGAACAAGGTGATGGCCGAGTTCGAGCGGCTGCAGCTCGAGATCGAGGCCAAGGACGCGTGGGAGATCGATCGTCACGTCGAAACGGCGATGACCAAGCTGCACCTGCCGCCCGGCGAGAAGAACGTCAGCGAGTGCTCGGGTGGTGAGCGCCGCCGCGTCGCGCTGTGCCGCACGTTGCTCGAACACCCCGACCTGCTGCTGCTCGACGAACCGACCAACCACCTCGACGTCGAGACCGTCAGTTGGCTCGAGGAGACGCTCAAGAACTACAAGGGCACCGTCGTGGTCATCACCCACGACCGCTTCTTCCTCGACAACGTCGTCGGCTGGATGCTCGAGATCTGGCACGGCCGCGCGATCCCGTATCAGGGCAACTACTCCGAGTACCTGATCCAGCGCAGCAAGCGCATGGCGATGTCCGAGCAGCAGGAACAGAAGCGTGCCAAGTTCCTCGATCGTGAGCTCGAGTGGATCCGCATGAACCCGAAGGCGCGTTCGACCAAGAACAAGGCGCGCCTCAAGAACTACGACAAGATGATCGAGACCGAGGTCGAGGAGAAGGACGACACGGTCGAGTTGCACATCCCGCCGGGCAAGCGCCTGGGCGACACCGTGATCCGCTTCGAGAAGGTGTCGTTCTCGTACGACGGCGAGCACAACACGATCGAGAACCTGTCGTTCGACATCGCGCCGGGCGACATCCTCGGCATCGTCGGCCCCAACGGCACCGGCAAGACCACCTGCCTGAAGCTGATCACCGGCAAGGTGAAGGCCAACCAGGGCAAGGTCACGATCGGCTCGACCGTCGACCTGTGTTACGTCGACCAGGAGCGTGAGACGCTCGACCCCGAGAAGAGCGTCTGGCAGGAGATCTCCGGCGGCCAGGACATCATCAAGCTCGGCAAACACGAGGTGAACAGCCGCAGCTACCTGGCGAAGTTCAACTTCACCGGGCCCGACCAGCAGCAGTTGGTCGGCTCACTGTCCGGTGGTCAGCGCAATCGTGTGCAGCTCGCCAAGATGCTGCAGCGCGGCGGCAACGTGATCCTGCTCGACGAACCGACCAACGACCTCGACCTCGACACGCTGCGTGTGCTCGAAGAAGCGATCTCAGAGTTCCCGGGCTGCGTCGTGGTGGTGTCCCACGACCGCTACTTCCTCGACCGCATCTGCACGAAGATCCTCGATCTCGGCAACTACGAGCCTGGCAAGTATCTGGACAGCCTGTAGGTGGTCGCGGTCGCGGCTCGGCGCGCTCAGTTGCGTTCAGCTGCGTTCAGTTGCGCTTGAGTCCGACGGCGAGGCCCGTCACCGCGAGCCCCGCCGCCGGCAGGCTGCCGGTCATGAAGGTCTGGAAACTGCCCCACTCGCTCTCGACCGCGGCGGCGAACTTGTCCCACAGCCCGCTGATCGCGTTCCAGTCGACCTGCAGCACACCGACGTAGGTGAGCAGCATCGTGAACACGAGCCAGAAGCCGAACGCGATCGTGGCGACTTTGACCATCGCGCGCACGAAGCTGCCGATGCAGAAGCCGGCGACGAACGAAAAGCCGAGCCGGAACACGCCCTTGGCCGCGGGTTCTTCGGCGGCGGTGGTCGTGCCGGTGCCGCCTGGGTAGTTGTCGGGCACCAGGCCGACGGTGAGGGCGCCGTCCGGGCCGGTCGCGCCGGTGGGGTTCGCCGGTGCGCTGCCGCTGCTCATCAGGGTGAGCACGCCGCCGGTGATCATCACGGCGATGCCGACGCCGACCGCGACCTTCTTCCAGCGCGGCAACTCGACGAGCCACTCGCGGAACGAGGTGGGGCTGCTGGCGGTTGCTGTTCGGGGCGATTCCATCGCATCGCAGCTTAGCGAGCCGACGAATGGGGCGCCGAGCCCGTTTTTGCTTGAGGCTCGCCGCCGCGGGCGGTTTCCTGCTCGGCCCGTTTCCCACACCCCGCAATCCGAACATGCGAATCCTCAAACTCGCCGGCGTCCTGCTCGCCCTCGCCTCCGGCCTTCTCGCGCAGGACAGGATCACCTTGTCCAACGGTGACGTGCTCACCGGCACCATCAAGACCATGGCCAGCGGCAAGGTCACGATCGACTCGCCGCTGCTCGGCGAGGTCACGGTGCCGCTCGCCGACATCAAGAACCTGACCACCCAGGACATGGTCGACCTGCAGACCGCCGAAGGTGACCTGCTGGTCAAGCGCCGCATCCTGGGCATCGAGGCCGGCCGGCTGCGCCTCGAAGGCGCTACCGCCGAGCTCGAACTCGCCAACCTCGACAAGATCAACCCGCCCTCGGATCCCGAGCCGGCGTGGACCGGCAACTTCAAGCTCAACGCGCTCTGGACCGACGGCAACACCGACCGTCGTTCGGGCGGCGCCTCGTTCGACGCCAAGCGCGAGTCCAAGTCCGATCGCATCTCGTTCGACGCCAGCTGGAGCTACAGCGAAGACAAGGCGACCGGCGCCTCGGACTGGAACCTGACCGAGCGCCGCGCCGGCGGCGGCATGCAGTACGACTACTTCCTGGGCAAGCGTTGGTACGCGCTCGGCACTGCCCGCGTGCTCGGCGACACGTTCGCCGACCTGGACCTGCGCTTCACCGCCGGTGCCGGTCTGGGTTACACGATGATCGACAACGACGACACCAGGTTGCTGATCGAGTTCGGCCTGTCCTACCTGAACGAGAACTACCGTTCGAACATCCCGTCGACCGACTACATCGCCGCTCGCATCGCCTACAAGTTCAACCAGAACCTGACCGAACACACGCGCTTCCAGCAGACCGTCGAGGCCTATCCCTCGCTCGAGGATGCCGACGACATCTACCTGCAGGCGCGCAGCGAGTTCATCACCAACCTGACGGCGAGCATGATCGCGTCGCTGGCGCACGTGATCGACTACGACAACACGCCTTCGCCGGGCAACCAGCGCGCCGACCAGCGCGTGGAGATGTCCATCGGCTGGACCTTCTGAGCGCACCGCCCTTCTGAGCGCACCGCAGTGGCTCAGAACAACGGCTCAGAAGAACTGCTCAGAAGAACGGCTCAGAAGCCGGTCGCGGTGGCGTTGGTGAAGTCGTTGCCGCCGAAACGATCGACGCGGCCGCGGCCCAGTCCACCGAAGCGCGGCACGAACTCGATGCTGAAGGTCGTGTCCTCGGTGTACGGGTTGTAGCTGACGCCGGTCTGCACCGACCAGTCGTGGTCGTTGCGGCGCAGCCCGAACGAGTAGTTGAGCCACTCGTCGGCGTTGAGGTCGCGCTGGCTCGAGGCGTAGAGGTTCCAGCGGTCGAGCAGGCTGGTCATGCCGGTCACGCGCACGGCGCCCTCCACGTTGGTGTCGGCGCGGTAGTCGAGGATCCACTGGATGCCGGCGAGCGGTCCGAAACGCAGCTCGGTGTCCAGGGTGCGCAGGCCGTCCTGCCAGTCGTAGTCGCCGTAGACGGCGAACGCGAAGTTCTGGAACGGCAGCCAACGCGCCGTCGGGCGCACCAGGAAGTCGAAGTAGGCGAGCCCCAGCGACTCGCCGCCGTTGTCGCGGGTCGCGTCGGGCCAGAAGTCCTGGGCGAGGTCCAGGAACAGGAAGTCGCGCGGTTCGGCAGTCCCGGGCTCGTCGCCGCGGCGCGCCACGGGGCTTTCCATGCGCTGGAACAGGTTGCGCACCTCGACGCGCACCAGCGTCTGCTCGGTCAGGGCGTCGATGTCGTCGAACTGGTAGTAGCTGGAGGGGTCGTCGCTGACGTGGAAACGATCGGCGATCAGCAGTCGTGGTGCGATCACGTGGCGCACGGTGTCGCTGTCGTCGCCGAGCCAGGACCACGACCGCGACAGGCGCGTGCCCAGCTCGACGCCGGCTTCCATGGCCAGCCGGCCGTCACTCTCGCCGCTGATGGAGTTGTCGTACCAGGTGCCGCAACCGAGCACGTAGGGCCGCACGTTGACCGGGCCCCAGTGCATCGGCGTCGACACCTCGACGGACTGATCGGCGCGGAAGGTGCCGTCGCTGGTCTTCAGCGTGCTGCCGTCGTCGTAGGCGCTGCGGCGTTCGCCGAACTCGGTGGCGAGGTCGACGACGATCGGTGAACCCCACGGCATCTCGCCGATCGGTTGCGCGAACCAGTTGTAGGTGACCACCGGCAGTTCCTCGACGAAGCGATCGGCGAGGGCGCGGTCGGCGCGGTAGCTGAAGTCGTTCAGCGAGAAGCGCGTGCCGACGGTGAGCAACCGGTTGTCCTCGGCGTGGTGCAGGTAGAGGCTCGTCTCGGGCAGTTCTTCGGTGCGATAGGAGCCGGCGAAGAACTCGGAGTAGACCGCGGGGTCCGCGGCGTAGAACGCCTGCACGTCGAGATAGGTGTTCTCGTCGAACGTGATCTTGTTCTCGGTGCGCAACAGCCCGCGGCTCTCGTTGTCGATCGGGCTGCCGTCGAGGTTGCGCAGGATCTCGCGGATGTCGTCACCGCTGTCGTCGAGCCAGAAACCCTCGGTGCGGCCGCGATACAGATCGCCGGCGCCGTAGTCGAGCGCACCGCGCAGCGGCACGCCGCGTTCCTGGACCCAACCGACCTCGACTTCCCAGTCGCCGCGGAACTCTTCCGCAGGCCGTCCGGTGAGCCAGTGGTGCAGCTTGCCGCCGGTCTCGTTCCACGGCAGGCCAACGCCGACCCTGGCCGTCCATCCTTCGGTCGACGAGTAGCCGCCGCTCAGGCGACGGATCGGAAAGGGCGACTGGTTGCCGGTGAAGATGTGGGCGTCCGGCAGCGGCAGCACCGAGGTGCCGCCGACCTGCAGCGTCTGACCGCGGCTGCGGATCTCGTACTCGTCGGCGCGTTCGATGATCTCGATCTCGCCGCTGAGCAGCGCTGCGTGTGGCTCGGCCGCCGTGCACGTGGTGAGGGTCAGGTCGCGGCCGGTCCAGCGCGAACCCTGCTTGACCAGGCGCGGTCCGCGCACGATCAGCATCTGGCTGCCCGGCGTGCCGGGCGTCAGGTAACGCAGCTCGGCGTCCTCGATCACGATGCGGTCGTCGCGCGGCGACACCCACAGGCGCGCGCAGCGCACCACCTCGACGCCGTTCTGCACGACGGTCACGCCGCCTTCGCAGTAGAGATACTGCAGCAGTTCGAGCGACGGGTTGTCGGCCGGCTCGGCGGGTTGCAGGCCGGCCTGGCCCAAGGAGCGCAGCGAGCGATCGACCTGCGCCCGCAACTGTGCGGGGGAGAGCCGCCGCCGCGCTGCGGGCGGCGCCAGGTCGCGGTGTGGCAAGCCGGTGTCTTCGCTGCGCTCGAGCGCGCGCTGCGTCTGCTCGAGATCGAACAACAGCACGGCCTTGTCCCCGCGGATGTCCAGGCCGAGCTCTGGTGCGACGAAACGGAAGCCGCCGAACAGCTGCAATTCGCGGTAGTCGTCCTGGATCCGCGACTCCTGCCACTTGTAGTCGATGATGTAGTTGCCGACCGTGCGAGCCTCGTCGGGCGCCGGTTGCTGCGCCGGCTGCTGAGCTGGCGGTGTCTGCTGCGCACGCAGACCGCCGGCCAGCGCGATCAGGAACGCGGCCAGCGCACGGCTTGTGGACGGACGGAAAGGGGGCAGCATCAGCGAGGAAGCGTCGCGTCGTGATCTCGACGGGTGAGACGGCCGTCGATCGAGCGCACCTGCATGCGGTCGTAGAGGATCTCGAGCCACGGCGCCACGAAGCGTTGCCCGGTCGGCAGGCGTACCTCGGCGTCGTTCGGGTCGCGCACGACGCACTTGCGCCAACGCAGGTCGAGCTCGATCTCGGCGCTCCTCGCCCAGATGCCGTTCCACTCGACGGTGACGTCACGGCCGCGCACCAGCAGGATCTCACCCGTCTCGGGGTGCCGCTGCATCTGCAGCACCCGGGCGTCGACGTGCAGTCCGTCGGGGTCGGCCGAGCCGTCGGCGCGCACGCTGTCGGCCCTCACCGGGCCGCCGAACGCGATCTGCTCCGGCAGCACGTCGATGTCGCCCTGGCAGGTGGCGCTGATGTGAGCAAGCGCGCCGCCCGACTGCGGCTGGTGCAGCGTCACCACGGGCGGCAGCCACACCGACCGGCCCGGGAATGCGCGCAGCGCCCGCAGCCGGACCTGCTCGTCCTGGAAGATGCGCACCTGCGCGCCGGTGGCGACGACGGTCTTGCCGCCCTGCCGCCGCTGCAGCCGCGCCGGTTCGAGCGTCTGGTCGTCACCGAACAGGGTCACCGCGCGTGCGCCTTGCGACAGCAGCAGGCGCCGACCATGGCCGTCGATCTCACCGTGCTCGGCATCGGTCGCATGGATGCGCTGCACCTCGTCACCGAGGATCCAGGCCTGGCCGATGCTGTTGCCGACGATGTTCGCGAACACGCCGTAGCCGGCGTGCGCCTGCAGCGCCTCTCGCGGCACCACGAACGGCAACAGTCGCAGGCGCCGCGCTTCGATCGCGATCACGGTCGCGGTGCTCCCGGGTTTGCGTTCGAACTCCGCGTCGGCGCGCGCCAGCACGTCACCGTCGGCGAGCAGGTCGACGAGCCAGTCGCTGCCGCCGCAGTGGTGCAGTTCGATGCGCGGCGCCTGCACCGTGACCTGTTGGCGGCCGCTGCTCGCGCTGGCGGGGACCAGCCGCCGCAGTTCGGGCAGCGCGCCGCTGCCGTCCGGCGCGGGCAACAGCACCCAGGAGGTCGGGCCGAGCTGTTCGATGCGGTCGGCTTCGGCGTGCAGCGTCTCGTCACCGCGCGTGAACGTCACGCGCATCGGCGACCCGCTGGCGACGAGGTTGCGCAGGCTGTCTTCGGTCAGGTGGGCTGTGAGGTGCCGCATCTGCCGCAGCTCGGCGCCGGCGCGGGGCAGGTTGCCTTCGATGTCGCCGGCCGCCGATTCGAGATCGACGCGAGTGCCGCTCGCCGTGCGTTCGACCTCGCAGCTGCCCGAACCGCGCAGCGCACCGTCGCCGGATCGCAGTTCGTAGCGGTGTTGCGCCAATCGTTCGGCGCTGCCGGCGACGGGGCCGAGCCAGCCGCGTTCGCCGTGTTCGTCGGCCAGCAGCAACAGGCCGTCGTTGCCGTGCGCATGCAGCGCGTCTTCGCCGGGTTTGGTCGCCGGGCGGTCGAGCGTCACTGCGCCAAAGCCGCGCGCCGTGACCGCCTTGCGTTTGCCGTCCGGCAAGAACAGGTGCAGGCCTTGCTCGGCGCGCACCTGCGACGGTCCCGAAGCGAGGCGGCTGTCGCCGTCGAAGGTGACCACGCGCGTGGCCGCGAGCGGCCGCAGCGTCCACAGCGGAAAGCCGAACGAACGGTGCAGCGCCGCGGTCTGCTCGGCGGGCAGGATCAGATGGATGCGCCGCGGCGACGTGCCGATCAGCGGTTCGGTCAGGCCCGTGCGGGGATCGAGCTGGCGCTGTTCGACGCGGCAGTCACCGCCGTGCGCGGCCAGCAGGAACGGCTGACCGGTGAGGCCGGGCAACACGGTGAGGCGCGGCGCCGACAGGTCGGTGTCCGGGGCGGCGACGCGGGCCGGTGCGCCGGTGACCTGCAGCACCTGCCACTGCATCTGTTCGTGCTTCTCGCCGTTGCCGTCGATCGTGCTGCCGCGCTGCAACCAACCGTCGAAGCGGTCGCCGAACACCTGCACGGTGCCGGTCTGCACCTTCTGGCCATCGATCGCCAGACCTCGGCGCGCGTCGAACGTCGCGACGACGGTGTCCTCGGCGGACAGCTGCGCCGTGCCGTGCACGGTGTCTTCCAGGTAGTGCAAACGGCCGCGTGCGCGCAGCTCCATGCCGTCGGTGACCACCAGCGGGTCGCTGAGCACGGTGACGTCGGCGCGCTGCAACTTGCCGTTGCGATCGCGCGGCAGCCGCGCCTGCAGGCCCTTGCCGGTGAGCCGGCCGCTGGGCTCGCCGGCCAGCACCAGGGTCACCGGGTCGCCGGGATTGGGCGTGTGCAGCAGCACCTCGTCGTCGCCGATCAGCAGCCTGGCGTTGTCGAGTTCGAGCCGCAGGCCCTCGAGCCGCGCGCCAGGCAGCGTTTCGAACACCACCTGCCGCATGTCGATTTCCTTGTCCTCACGCAGCGACGGCCGACCGTTGGCGTCGGCGGTCAGTTCGACGAACGCGCGCGCCGCGCGCAGCACCGCCGCCTCCTGCTGACGGTCGAACAGCGTCACCACGACGTCCTCGAGTTCCTGCAGGCCTTCGCGCACCGGTCGGCTGTCGGCGGCTTCGATCACCATCACGGTCTCGTCGCGCACGCGGCCGTCGGGTCCCTTCACGCTGCGATATCGCGGCCACTTGAAGTAGCCGTTCGTCGAGATCTCGGCGCCGACGCGCCCCTGGCTGACGACGATGCCTGGCGTGCGGTCCTCGGCCGGGGCCTGCTTCTTCGGCGCCTGGTCGCCGTTGCCCGCGGTGACGACGTCGTCGTCGCCGATCGCCAGCCGCAGCGCGACCGCGCCGAGACCGAGCAGCAGCAGGAACAGCAGCAGCTTCCTCACGCCCGACCGTCCTTGGCGACGACGTCGGCCCAGGTCTCCTGGGCGCGCATCAGCAGCTCGATCACGTCGCGCGCGGCGCCGAAGCCGGCGGGTTTTCTGCTGACGAACTGGGCTAGCGCGGCGACTTCGCCACGCGCTTCGGGCACGGTCGCCGCCAGACCGACCTGGCGCAGCACCGGCAGGTCGAGCAGGTCGTCGCCCATGTAGGCGCACTGTCTGGCGGTCAGCTGTTGGCGCGCGAGGATCTCGGCGAACGCCTGCTCCTTGTCGGTGCGCTGCAGCAGGATCTCGTGCACGCCGAGTTCGGTCGCACGCCGCTGCACCACATCGCCGCCGCGCCCGGACAGGAAGCCCGAACGACGACCGCTGCGGTGCCAGTAGACGAGACCGGCGGCGTCGTGCACGTGGAACGACTTGTACTCGCGACCTTCGTTGTCGAAGTGGATGCGTCCGTCGGTGAGCACGCCGTCGACGTCGAGCACGAGCAGCTCGATGCCGCGCAGCAGCAAACGGTCCGGCAGCGGGCGTCCGGGAACGGCGGGCGACATCATCCGATCTTGAGGTTGAGGAGGTCCTGCACGTCGAGCAGGCCGATCAACCGACCATCGTCGTCGACGACGGGCAGCTGGTCGACGGCGAACTGGTGCAGCAGCGCCACCGCCTCGAGCCCGAACGTCTCCGGACGGATCGAGCGCGGGTTCCTGGTCATCGCCGCGTCGATGCTGCGTTCGCGCGGGTTGTCGAGCCCGTGCTCGATCAACCGCCGCAGATCGCCGTCGGTGAAGAAGCCGAGCAGCTTGCCATGTTTGTCGACGACGCTGGTCGCGCCCGGCCGGCCCGGCGTGCGGGTCATCACCTCGATCGCCTCGAGCACGGTTGCGCCGCTGCAGACCGTGGGGTTGCGGTCGCCGGTGCGCATCAACTCGCCGACCTTCATCAGCCGCCGGCCCAGATCGCCGCCCGGATGGAAGCGCGCGAAGTCGTCGGGGCCGAAGCAGCGGCCTTCCTGGACCACAAGCGCCAGCGCGTCGCCGAGGGCCAGCATCGCGGTGGTCGAGGCGCTGGGCGCCAGGCCGTGCGGCCCGGGCTCGTCGATCTGGCCGAGTTCGAGCACCAGGTCGCAGTGCCGGCCCAGGGTCGAGTTCGCGGACTGCGTGACGCCGACGACGGGCACGCCGACCGCCTTGACGTGCGGCAGCATCACCAGCAGTTCTTCGGTCTCGCCCGACTTCGAGAACGCCAGCAGCAGGTCGCCCTCGTCGACGCGCCCGAGGTCGCCGTGGATCGCTTCGGCGGGATGCAGGAAGATCGACGACGTGCCGGTCGAGGCCAGCGTCGCCGAGACCTTCTGGGCGATGAAGCCGGCTTTGCCCATGCCCGCGGTCACGACCCTCCCCGCCAAGGCGAGGATCAGGTCGGCGGTCGAGAGGAATGTGGGGCCAAGGCGCTCTGCCACCTGGCGCACGGCCAAGGCCTCGCGCTCGACGATCTCGCGGGCGCGTTCGATCCGGGGGTCCATTTGCGACGGGAGCTTAGCACAGCGTCGCGCTATGCTCCCGCGCGGTGTCCTACCGCGTCGAGTTGCCCGTTTTCTCCGGTCCGATGGACCTGCTGCTGCACCTGGTGCGTCAGCAGGAAGTCGACATCCACGGGGTCTCGATCGCGCGCATCCTCGACGACTACCTCAAGCACCTGCAGGTGCTGCAGAGCCTGGATCTGCACGACATCGGCGACTTCGTGGTGATGGCCTCCACGCTGATGGAGATCAAGTCGCGTGAGCTGCTGCCGACCGAGACGATCGAGATCGAGCAGGAACTGGATCCGCGCGACGATCTGATCCGCCGGCTGCTCGAGTACAAGCGTTACCGCGACCTCGCCCGCCAGCTCGAGAAGAGCGCCGACCACCGCAGCCGCCAGTCGGCGCTGGTGCTGGCGACGCCGGCCCATCTCGACGACAAGGACGACGACGACCTGCTGGACATCGGCGACGTCGGCATCTGGGACCTGACCTCGGCGTTCGCCAGGCTGCTCGAGGAGATCGGCCAGCAGGGCACGATGCACATCGAGGTCGAGAAGCGCGACGTCGGTTACTACACGCGCAAGCTGCTCGGGGTGTTCAAGAGCAAGCGCGAGGTGGTGTTCCACGACGTGTTCGACGGCACCGAGGGCCGCTACGGCCTGATCGGCACGCTGATCGCGCTGCTCGAGATGCTCAAGCAGGGATACCTGCGGGTGCACCAGGAGAAGTGCTTCGGCGACATCCACCTCGCCTACCGCGGCGACGACAACGTGACCGCCGACCAGATCCTGGCCGGCATCACCGCCGACGAGGAGCAGCAGCGGCAGCGTGAGCTGGCGGCGGCGGATGCGCTGGCGGACGAGGGGGTGGGTGAAGTCGGTGAGGCAGGTGAGGTCGCCGCCGACGGCGAGGCCCAGGCGAACGGCTGATTCCGTCGCGCCGGGCTCGGCTCAGAGCGGCTCGCAGCCCGCCTCGATGAGCGCCTGCTCCATCGCCGCCGCGCTCGCCGCCTGCAAGCCCTGCTCGTCGGTGTGGCACCAGCGGCCCCACAGCTCGGCGGCGCCAAGCGCGTGCGGGAAGTGCGGCGCCGGGGTCTCCTGGCGACGCGGGTAGACCCAGGTCGCGCCCGGTTCCACGACGACGTTCCAGGCCGGGGTCAATCGCGCGCCGGCGAGCTGTTCGACCCCGGCGGCGCGCACCTTGGGCGCACCGGACAGGCGCAACAGGCAGAACGGCACGGCGGCGGCTTCGATCTGCAGGTCGTCGACCTCGACCAGTTCCAGGGTGCCTGGGCGCACCGGCAGCGACGACAAGAACGCCGATCGTTCGCGGGTCAGGTGCACGTGCGCGGCGGCGATCGAAGCAGCGGCGCCGACGGTGTTGTGCAGCGCGCTGCCGCGGTTCGCGTCGACCCACTCGTGCACCGCGCGCCACATTGCCAGTCCCGGGTGCGGCACCGGCAGCGTGTGCCACAGGATGCGTTGCTCGTCGAGCATCGGGTAGCGGTTGGGCGTGAGCGCCAGGCCGTCGCCGCGCCACAGCGCTTCGGCCGAGACGATGTGGGCCGCCGGGTTGCGCCGGAAGGCCGGCCGCGTTTCGCCGGGGCGATTGGCGCGGCGGGCGCGGTGCGGCAGCAGGACGGCGTGGGCCCGCGCGCCGAACACGGTCAGTTCGCGGGCCGCCTCGATCACCAGCGGCACGACGCGGGGATCGGCGGAGAACGGCGGCAGGCTGGCCATCGCCGCGATCGTGCAGCGTCGCCGCGTCGCCGGCAACGGCGCGTCGCGAAAGGGGTTTTGCCCAGCTGAGGTTGGCCCGCTACCTTGCTCGCCCCGGGGGCCCCTCTCGCCATTCCCACCCCGCATCCGCCCGTCACCCTTGCGCATCCTCTTCTTCGGCAGCAGCGACTTCGCGATCCCCTCCCTCGCGGCCCTGAAGGCAGGCGGGCACGCGCCCGCCCTGGTCGTCACCAAGCCTGACGCCCCCCGCGGCCGCGGTCGCAAGATCTACGACGCCGAGCTCAAGCTCGCCGCCCAGGAGCTCGGCTTGCCGTTCGCGCAACCGGTCGATCCGCACGCGCCCGAGTTCCTCGACGAACTGCGCAAGCTCGAACCGGACCTGGGTATCGTGGTCAGCTATGGCGTGATCCTGACGCCCGAGCTGCTGGCGTTGCCCAAGCACGGCATGATCAACGCGCACGCCTCGCTGCTGCCCAAGTACCGCGGCGCGGCGCCGATCCAACGCTGCATGCGCGACGGCTGCCAGGAGACCGGCGTCACGATCATGCGCATCGTGCAGCAGCTCGATGCCGGCGACATCCTGTTGACCAGGAAGACGCCGATCGACCCCAAGGAGAACAGCGGCACGCTGCGCACGCGACTGGCGGAGCTGTCGGGTCCGGCGCTGCTCGAGGCGATCGAGCTGATCGACGCGGGCAAGGTGAAGTACACGCCGCAGGATCACAAGCAGGCCACCTACGCGCCCAAGGTCGAGAAGCCCGACGGCCTGATCGACTGGAGCCTGCCGGCCGTCGAGATCGACCTGCTGGTGCGTTCGATGACGCCCAAGCCCGGCGCGCAGACGCGCCTGGGCAACAAACGCTTCATCGTCATGGAAGGTGTGGTCGAGCCCGATGTCTACGGCATGGGCATTCCGGGCGGGCTGCAGTCCTCGGGTGAAGAAGGCATCCGCGTCTGCACCGGCAAGGACCTCTACCGGATCACGCGCATCAAGCCCGACAACGGCCGCAACATGACCGCTGGTGAGTGGGTGCGTGGGCACCACGTCGCGCCCGACGCGCGCTTCGGCTAGGCCGCCCGTGGCCACCGCGCGGGCTGCGGCGCTGCAGGCGCTGGTCGAACTCGACCGCGGTCGGGCCAGCCGGTTGCGCGCCGCGCTCGACGCCGCCGGTCTGCAGGGGCGCGAGCAGGCCTTGGCCAACGAACTGGCGCACGGCGTGCTGCGCCGCGAACGGCTGCTCGACCACGTGCTCGAAGGGCTCGCCGAACGGGGCCTGCCGCGCGACCCGCGGCTGCGGCTGGTGCTGCGCCTGGGCGCCTACCAGTTGTTGTTCGTCGGCGGCATGCCCGCGCACGCCGCAGTCAACGAGACGGTGCGCCTGATCAAGGGCAACCGCGGTTTTGCCAACGCGGTGTTGCGGCAGATCGCGCGCCGCATCGAGCTGCGCGTCGCCGACCCCGCGGCGGTGACCACCGAACTGCCGCTGTCGCCGACGCGCACCCTGCTGCTGCCCAAACCGTTGCCCGAGGATCTCGCCGCGCGGTTGGCGATCGAACATTCGCTGCCGGACTTCCTGGTGTTGCGCTGGCGGCAGCAGTTCGGCGACGCGGCGTTGCCGGGCATCACCGCCGCGGCGAGCACGGTGCCCGACGTCTACCTGCGGGTGTGGGCCCCGGGCTCGCGCGATCAGTTGCTGGCCGCGTTGGCGGCGGCGGGCGTGTCGGTCGAACGAGCGCTGCAGCCGCGACTGTTGCGTTGGACTGGCGGCGAGTCGCCGTTCGGCACCGAAGCGTTCGAGCTGGGGTTGTTCGCGGTGCAGGATCCGACGGCGTTGGCGGCGGCGGAGGCGGTGCCGTGTGCGCCCGGCGATCGCGTCATCGACCTGTGCGCCGCGCCTGGCACCAAGACCGGGGTGCTCGCCGAGCGGGTCCGGCCGGGGGGGGTGGTGTTCGCGGCCGATCCCGACCGCCGGCGTCGTGAACTGATCGCCGAGAACGTGCAGCGCCTGGGTCTGCAGGAGGTGGTGCGCATCGTTGCCGACGAGGACCTGCCCGGCGACGTCGACGCCGTGCTCGCCGACGTGCCTTGTTCCAACTCGGGGGTGCTCGCGCGCCGCGTCGAAGTGCGCCAACGGCTCGAACCCGGGACGTTTACGGAGCTTGCCGAACTGCAGCTGACGATCCTGCGGCGTGCTGCGAGCCTGGTGCGGCCCGGCGGCCACGTCGTCTACTCGACCTGCTCGATCGATCGGGAGGAGAACGAGGCTGTGGTGGCGCAGCTGTTGGCGAACGCCGCCGGCCAGGAGTTCGAACTGCTCACGCAGACCACGACCCTGCCGCAGGCGGGTCACTGCGACGGCGGTTTCGTCGCCGTTCTGCGCCGGGGCCTTTCTGGGGGCGGCGCAGGGGGGTAGAAAGCCCGGCCCCTCATGGCTACCCCTCGACGTTCCTCCGCCGGCAGCCGCAGCAGCGGCCGTTCGGGCCGTGCTTCCTCGTCCCAGGCCAACAGCTCGATGCCGATGCTCATCGGTGGCGCGGTGCTGCTGGTGGTGATCGTGTTGCTGGTGATGATGAATCGCCCGGGTGGCGGCGAGAACAGCGACAAGGACACCCCCGCCAAGGCGGCGGCGCCCGACGCGGGCAAGGCGTCGACGCCGGCGCCGACGCCGGTGCAGCTCGGTTCGGCCAAGGGCGGCAAGGCCCCGGTGCGGCCGGCGCCGGTGCTGACCGCCGAGACCTTGGGCAAGGTCACCCAGCTCTTCAACGAGATGAAGGCGCACTACAACGACGGCTCCAACGCGCGCACCGCCGGCGACAACGCCGCTGCCCGCGAGCACCAGGCCAAGGCCGTCGACGTGCTCGACCAGATCGACAAGCTGATCGAGGCACCGCTGCTGTGGCAGGAGGAGGCGGAGATGGAGGGCTGGGCCCAGTCGGCCGAGTACGTGCAGCTGGCCACGACCTACGGCAAGGTGATGAAGCTCGCCAAGCAGGTCCGCATGGGCGGCGGCAAGTAACGGCGCCGCAAGAGCTCGCGATGCAGCTCGGCTACAGCACCAACAGTCTGCAGAACCATCGCTTCGACGATGCCTTGCAGCTGCTCGCCGAGCACGGTTATCAGGCGGTTGCGATCACACCGGACACGTGCCACCTCGATCCCGACGCGACCAGTGACGCGTTACTCGACGAAGTGGCACGCCGGCTGCGCGACCTCGGGCTGCGGCCGTCGCTGGAGACCGGTGCGCGCTTTCTGCTCGATGCGCGGCACAAGCACGAGCCGACGCTGATGACGCGCGACGCGGCCGGGGTCGCGCGGCGCCTCGACTTCTACGCGCGGGTCGCGGCGATGGGCGCGCGCCTGGGCGCCGAGGTGGTGTCGTTCTGGACCGGCGTCGACCGGGCGCCCGGTGCCGACAGTGAGTCCCGCATGCTCGACGGGATCGCGAAGGCCTGCGAGCGCATTCGCGCCGCAGGGCTGCGCCCGTCGCTCGAACCCGAGCCCGGCATGGCCGTCGAGACGCTCGCCGACTGGCATCGCGTCCGGGCCTCGCTGGGTGCGGCGGCGCCGGCGCTCACGCTCGACATCGGCCATCTTTACGCCGTATGGGAAGGCGATCCGGCGGCCCTCGTCGCTGCCAACGTGTCCCACCTGGCCCAGGTCCACCTCGAGGACATGCGTCGCGGAGTGCACGACCACCTGCTGCCGGGCGCCGGTGACGTCGACTTCGCGGGCGTTCTAACCGCATTGCGGCAAGGCGATTACCGGGGACCCGTCTGCTTCGAACTGTCGCGCTCGAGCCACGCCGCCCCGACCGCGGTCGCCGCCTGTCGCGACCTGTGGCAACGCTGTCTGCCGGCCCCGCGTCGTTGACCGGCGGGGTGCGTTCCCTACTCTTTGCCCCTTCGGCCCGGGTTCCCCGGCGCCCTCGTCCCAGGAAACCACATGAGACTCTGCCCCTCTGTCGAAGGTTCGGCTTCGCCGCTGATCACGCATCGCATCGGGGCCGACGTCTGCATGGCCCGGCAGCGCACCTTCTTCCACAAGTGCCACCGCTGCATCTACCGCGGCCAGGCGGCCGATTGGAAGCCGGACGAGAGCCAGCAGGTGTTGATCGCGATGAACGTGGCCGAAGCGCCGGCGCGGGTCGGCATCGTCGAGGTCGATCTGGTCAACGGCCGCGCCAAGAAGGCGGGCAAGGGCAAGGGCAAGGCCGCCGCCGCCGACAAGGCCGGCGTCGACAAGTCGGCGCGCCCCGCCGAAGCCCAGGCCTGATCCGGTGCTGCCCGCGCGGCGGGCAAGCAGCCGTTCAGCTCTGGTAGCTGGCGCGCAGGTCGCGCAGCGCCTGATCGGCGGTCGAGAACGCGTTGGTGATCTCGGCGGCGAGCTGCCGGGTGCGTTCGAGTTCGTGGTTGCGAGAGGCCAGCTGCATCTGCTCGCAGGCTTCCTGCAGCAGGCGCGCGCCGAGGTTGCCCGACGAACCCTTCAGCGAGTGTGCGGCGCGCTCCATCTTCTCGAAGTCGCCGGCGTCCAGCCCCTCGGTGATCGACTGCACCTTGGTGGGGCCGTCCTCGAGGAACATCTGGATCAGGTCGAGCAGCAGCTCGGCGTCGCCGTCGTCCGAGAACGACAACAGCTCCTCGATCACCTGCATATCCAATACTTGGTTCATGCGTCTTCCCTGGTTGCAGGAGAGCGAATCGGGAGGATTCGCCCCAACGCTTGATCCCAATCTGAGATACGGCAGCCGTCAGACGCCGGCTGCGGCGCGGACCTCGGCGTCGGTCAGCAGCCGCTTGCTCGACTTGCCGGCGTCAAGGACGCGTTGCACACGCTCGTCGGTCGGTTCGACGCCCAGTCGTTCGAGCACGAAGGTGGCGTTCGAACGTCCGGCCATGGGACCGACGGCGATGCGCTGCTCGAGCCCGACCATGCCGGCCGGCACGCCCGAGTAGACCGCGTCGGCCAGCTCGACGTCACCCTTCTTGAACGCCTTGATCACGGCCGCCGCATGCACGCCGGTGCCGGTCTCGAACGCATCCTGGCCGAGCACCGGGTAGTTGTGCGGGATCTCGACTTCGAGCGCCTTGCTGGCAGCGGCCACGTAGGCCGGCAGGCTGGTCAGATCGTTGTCGATCCAGCCCTGCAGGCGGCAGTTGACCAACAACAGGTCCATCGGCGCGTTGCCGGCGCGTTCGCCGACCCCGAGCGCCGAACCGTGCACGCGGTCGGCGCCGGCCTCGATCGCGGCCAGGCAGTTGGCGATGCCGAGATCGCGATCGCGGTGACCGTGCCAGTCGACGCCCAGGGTCTTGTCGTGCTGGTCGGCGAGTTCGCGCACGAAGCGCACCACCGCGGCGGCGCCACGCGGCGTGGCGTGCCCGACCGTGTCGCATACGCACAGGCGTCGGGCGCCCAGTTCGATCGCCGTGCTGTAGAGCGCGCGGATCGTGTCGGGCATCGCCCGGGTGGTGTCCTCGGTGACGTACATCACCGGCAGGTTGTGCTTCTGCGCGAACGACAAGGCGTCGCGGGTGTTCTGCAGCATGCGTTCGAGGGTCCAGTCCTCGGCGTACTGGCGGATGTAGCTGCTGCCGATGAAGGCGCACACCTCGATCGGCATGCCGGCCTTCTGGCTCATCTCGACCACCGGCTCGATGTCGCTGACGACGGTGCGGCAGGCGACGTTGGCGCCGATGCGCAGGCGCTTGCCGGTGATGTGCTTGGCCATCTTCAGGATGTCCTCGCGCGGCCGGCCGCCGGCGCCGGGCAGGCCCAGGTTGGCGGTGTGGATGCCGAGCTTGTCCATCAGCTCGAGCAGTTCGAGCTTCTGGTCGATGGTCGGGTCGCTGACGGCCGGCGATTGCAGGCCGTCGCGCAGGGTCTCGTCGTCGAATTGCAGGGGACGGGAAGGCCGGAAGGCGCCAGCCTGGTTCCAGTCGTGGATGAGGTCCGCGATGCGCGTCATGGGGCGAAGATTATGCCCCAAGCCGGGCCGAGGCACAGGCCGGGAACCCGAAGCCGCTTTCGGGCGGCGGCCTGCGCCTGCATGATCGGCGCCGTGATCGTGATGAAGTTCGGCGGCACGTCCGTCGGCGACGCCGCCACCATCGGCCGGGTCGTCGAGATCGTGCGACAGGAAGTGCGGCGGCGTCCGGTGGTCGTGGTTTCGGCTCACGCCGGCGTCACCGACATGCTGTTGGCGTTGACCCGCAGCGCGCCGGCCGGCGACGCGGACACCGCCGCGATCGCCGCGCGCCACCGCACGATCCTGCGCGACCTGCAGCTGCCCGAGGACCTGCTCGACGGCTTGCTCGCAGAACTCGACGACCTCGCGCGCGGTTTGCGGCTGGTCGGCGAGGCCACGCCGCGCGCGGTCGACGCGATCCTGGGTTTTGGCGAACGCTGCAGCGCGCGCACCGTCGCGGCGGCCTTGACGGCCGGGGGCATCGACGCGACGGCGGCCGACGCGTTTGCACTGGGGCTGCGCACCGACAGCTCGTTCGGTCGCGCCCGGCCGCTGCCCGACGACGGTCGCATCGCCCGCGCGGTCGCCGCGTTGCCGGGCGTGCCGGTGATCACCGGCTTCGTCGCCGCCGACGAACGTGGCAACCTCACCACCCTGGGCCGCAACGGCAGCGACTACTCGGCGGCGCTGTTCGCCGCGGCGCTCGACGCCGAGCAGATCCAGGTCTGGAAGGACGTCGACGGCGTGCACACCGCCGACCCGCGGCTGGTCGAAGGCGCCAGGCCGATCCGGCGCATGAGTTACGCCGAAGCCTGCGAGCTGGCGTCGTTCGGCAGCAAGGTGCTGCACCCCGCGGCGATGATCCCGGCGATGCAGCGCGGCATCAGCATCGCCGTGCGCAACACCCGCGACCCGGGCGCGCCGGGTACCTCGATCGAAGCCGACCCGGGGGTGCGTCCGGCGGTGCGGGCCATCGCCCACCGCGACGCGGTCAGCATCGTCACGATCACCTCGCAGCGCCTGCTGCCGCAGCACACGTTCCTGGCGCGGGTGTTCGCGGCGCTCGACGCCGAGGGCGGCGACGCCGACTTCGTCGCTGCGGCCGAAGGCGCCGTGGCGGTGGTGTTGGCGAAGGCGCCAGACGCGGCGTTGCAGCAGCAACTCGCGGCGCTCGGACAGTTGCAGATCGAAGGCGACTGCGCGGTCGTCGGTGTGGTCGGCGAAGCCGCCGCGCTGCGTTGCAGTGGCGCCGCCACGGTGCTCTTGACCCTCGCCGAGGCCGACGTCGAAGTGCGTTGCGCCGGGCTCGGCGCGCTCGGCGGCACGTTCGCGGTCGTCGTCGCCCGCTGCGACCTGCGGGCGGCGCTGACGGCGCTGCATCAACGGTTCTTCGCCGTGGCCTTGTCGCCATGAGCCGGCTGCTGATCGGGTTGGCGCGACATCGCACGCTGCTGCACGACGCGCTGTGGACCGCGGCGGTGGCGCTGGTCGTGTTCCAGGGGCTGCGCCGCTGGTGCGGGGACCGTTATCGCGTGCCGAGCGACAGCATGGAGCCGGTGCTGCACGGCGATCCCGAACACGGCGACATCGTCTTCGTCGACAAGCTCGCGACCGCGGCGACGTTCGGGCGCGGTGATCTGGTGGTGGTCTGGCACCCCGAAGAACCGCGCCAGCCGTTGGTCAAACGCATCGCCGCCCGAGGCGACGATGCTCAGGCCTGCTGGATCGACCTGCGCGACGGCGACGTCTGGCTGGGGCCCGATGCGCAGCACCTCGTGCGTGAGGTCAAGGAACCGCTGGACGCGGCGCGACGGGTGATCTGGGCCCGGTGGCCCGCGAACGGCAGCCAGGAGCGGTTGGACCTCGGCGCGGCGCGAACGGGTGACGGGCTCGAACTGCCGCCGCTCGACCTGACCGTGGACGATCTGCGCGCCGTGTTCGCACCCCAGGCGCGGCGCAGCCGGCGCTTTGGCCGCGACGAACGGGCGCTGCCGCGCGGTTTCGTGGGCACCGCCCGCGCCGTCGATGCGACGTTCCTCGAACGTACGGGCCTGGCGTCGCGCGCGGGCGACGACGTCGAGGTGCACGACTGCGGCATGCGCCTGTCGCTGCGCAGCTGTCCGACGCAGTTGGTCGCGGCGGTCGACTCGCGCTTCGAAGCGATCACGATGGCGTGGACGCCGGCGAACGGCGAACTGCTCGTCTGGCGCGACGGCGCGGATGTCACCGTCGTGAACTTGCCGGTCGTCGCGGCGCCGCAGCAGGTCGAGTTCGGGCGCCTCGACAACCGCCTGTTCTTCGCGGTCGACGACCGCGTCGATGCCCTGTGGGTGATGCCGCGGCCGAGCGCGTGGGACGTCGGTGAGCGCGGTCTCGGTGGTCCGCGCAGCCACGTCTACGTCGGCGCGCGGGGCGAGGTCGGCGCCGTGATCACCGAGGTGCAGGTGTTCCACGATCCGTTCGCCTTCCGCGAGCGCATCGCCGGGTTGCCCGGTCACGCCGGTTCGTGGCCGCGTTTCGTCGGGCCCGGGGCCTGGTTCCTGCTCGGCGACAACGCCTTCGACAGTCGCGACAGTCGCCACTTCGATGCGGTGCCCAGCGCCGCGTTCCTCGGTCGACCGCTCGCCGTGATCGGGCCTTGGCCGGCTACGCGGTGGCTCTGAGAACCGGCCATGACCGAACCACGCGAGCCACCGCCGGGATCACCCGAGGATCCCCGGGCGACGATGCTGGGCGTCGGCTGCGCCTACACGGTGCTGCTTGCGGCAGCCTTGCTGTGGCTCGGCTTGCGCGGTCGATGGTCGGCGCTCGCCGCCACCGCGATCGGCACACACGGGGTGTTGGCGTCCGCAGCCGTCGGCCTCGCGGTCGGTGTCATCGGCCATTGGATGCTGGCGACGGTGTCGCGCCGGACGCCGGCGATCGCCGAACTCGAGCGGCGCGCCCACGAGTTGCTCGTCGCCATGACTCCGGCCGCAGCTTTCACCTTCGTCTTGACGGCCGCGTTGATCGAAGAACTGTTCTTCCGGCTGGCCGTCCAGGACGCTTTTGGTCTGGCCGGCTCGGTTGCCGCCTATGTCCTGCTGAGTATGAGCGCTGGTCGTTCCGTCCTGCTGTTGGCCGCCGCGCACGCACTGTGCATGGGCGGCCTCGTCGTGTTGGGCTTCGGCCTCTACGCCTCGACCACGGCCCACGCCGTGATCAACTACCTGAGCCTGCGGAGGATGACGTGTCGTTGAAGTCCTGTGTGCCCTTGCTCCTGGCGCCGCTGGCGCTCGCCCAGAATCCCGGCGGCCAGAACCCCGGCGGCCAGAATCCCGGAACCGCCCCCGGCGCCGCCCCGGTGCAGCGTTCGCCGATGCTGATCCCGCAGGCGGTGATCCTGCCGCTCGGCGGGCGCGAGCTGACGATCGACGGCTCGCTCGGCGACTGGCCCGAACTGCCGGCGCTGCGCCTCGACGACGGCAGGCAGATCTCCGGCACGGGTTTCGGCGCGTGGAACGGCCCGAAGGATCTGGGTGCGGTGGTGTTCCTGGTCTGGGACGAGAAGCACCTCTACGTCGCCGCCGCGGTCAAGGACGAATGGCATCGGGCCCTGGACGCCGAGACGCTGTCGCTGACCGAGGTGCCGGCTGCCGATGCGGTGGTGTTGTCGTTCGATCCCGAACGCGACACGCGCGCCAACGGCAACGACCCGGGGCGCCGCGAGGACCGGGATTTCTGGCTCGCCGACGAGCCCGGTCGCGAGGTCGTGCAATGGGATCGGCTGCGCGGCACGGCGCGGGTGCTGGAGACCGCGGTGTCTCGCGCGGTGGTGCTGCACGATGTCGAACATGGTCTCACCACCTACGAGGCGAAGATCCCGTGGTCCGAGATCCTGCCCCTCTCGATGAAGGCGCGGGCCGGTCTGGTGTTCGACATGCAGATCGTCGTCAACGACTTCGACGAGAGCACCGACCCGATGCCGCAAACCCGCATCGGTTGGACCTTCGGCTGCGGGCCGGTGGTCGATCCTGGGCTGTTCGGCAGCGCCATGCTCGTCGCCGACGCCGCTGCGTTGCAGGGCAAGGTGCCGGAGTTCCCGGCCAAGCCGAGTGCGCCGCGGTCCGACGTGCTCGACGCCGATCTGTGGCGCGGCCTCACCGCGGAGTTGCTGCAGACGCCGGCGGTCGCCCAGGAAGGCACCGAACCGCCCGAACTCGCCGGCGGCACTGCGCGGCTGGCGATCCTCGAGAAGATCGATGACCAGTGCGCCAAGTTCCCGCGCGTCGACTACCTCGAACTCAACCAGCGCATCAACCGCCGCATGTCGCGCGAGGTCGCCGGCATCTGCGCGCGGGGACTGCCGTCGTGGTGGCGCAGCCGGCTCGAATCGGTGTCGCGCGCCGCAGCCGATCCCGTGCCCAACGGCACCGCGCGCCTGTTCCGGTTGCCGATGGGTGGTTGGCTGGTCCGCACCGCGCAGAAGAACTTCGCCGTCGATGCAGCCGGCCCGGACCTCGCCGAACTGCTCTGGGGCGGCATCGAGTTCTGCCTGCTGACGCAACCGCTCGACGTCACACGCCGCAACGACCAGCTGCTGATGCGCATGTTCTTCGCCAAGCCGTCGCGGCCGGTCTTGACGCACATCGCTTTTCACCTGCCGGTGGTGTCGATGAACGAGATGCCGCTGGTCGAGCCGGGCAAGTCGTATGGACAGCCGACCGGCGCGATGGTGCACGTGATCGGCGACAAGCTGCAGGACGGTTCGGTGACCTGGTCGTGCACCTATCGCGTCGAGATCCCGGCCGGTCCGACGATGTTGTTCGCCGGCAACACCCTGCGGCCCGCGGAGATCGAGGCGCAGCAGGTCGACGTCCTGGTGATCTCGCCGCGCAATCCGAGCGGTGCGCAGATCGTCGCCAAGGTCGATCCGGGTGTCGTCGTGCTCGACGACGGCTTCCTTTGCCAGACCCTGCCGAATCAGGCTCGGGTGACTCTGCGCGATCTGCACTCGGCGCAGCGGGCGATCAAACCGCGTCGTTCGGTGATCCTGGCGCCGGGCGAATCGTGGGACGTGCCGAAGCGGAAATGACCCTCCAGCTATTCCTCTACCCGAAAACGTGATTGTGTCAGGTCGCCAGGTGACCATACACTGTTCGCCGATTTGCCGACCGATTTCCGGTCGGCGAATGACCGACAACTATCATGGCTGCCAAGAAACCCAATCCCGCTTTCGAGTTCACGATCGAGTACCTGAAGAAGAACCGCAAGGCCGCGTTCGCTGACGTGCGTGATGCTGCGGCGAAGAAGAAGATGATCCTGTATCCGATCATGTACGGCCGCGCGCAGGCGCTGCTGGGCATCGTCAAGCAGGCGCCGCGGGGGCAGGGCAAGGCCAAGATGGCCAAGGCCGCGAAGGAGGCGAAGGCCGCTGGCCGCGTCGCGCCGGCTGGGGTGGTGAAGCGCGGGCCCGGCCGGCCGCGCAAGAACCCGTTGCCGACGTTCGACGGCACCATCGAGGGCATCGTCGCGGCGGTCAAGTCGAGCGAGCAGGCCAAGGCGCGTTACCGCGCCGCGCTCGAGAGGATCCAGTCGATCCTCAGCGACGCGCTGAGCTGATCTCGATCAGCTGATCACGAAGACTGCGTCAACTCGCGCCAATGTGGCGCGTCCGAGGTGCGCATCCGTTCGCGGATGTGCGCCGCGAACAGCGGCGCGATGCGGCGTGTATGCGGGCCGCCAATGTCCGCGCCGTGCAGTTTGTCCGCGCCGTGCAGTTCCCGGCCGTCGAGGTGCGTCACCGGCCCGATGTCGCGCAGCGTGCTCGACAAGAACAACTCCTCGGCGTGTTGCAGATCCTCGGCGCGCAGGTCGCGTTCGATCACGCGTTCGCCGATCTGTGGCAGGAACTGCAGCAGCAACTGGCGCGTGATCCCGGCGAGGATGCCGGCGGCGAGCGGTGGTGTGCACCACGTGCCGTCGAGCCGCGCGAACAGGTTGGAGGTCGAGGCCTCGGTGACCAAGCCGTCGCTGTTCAACATCACGCAGTCGGTGGCGCCGGCGGCCTTGGCCTCGGCCAACCCCAGCACGTTGTTGAGGTAGTTGCCACTCTTGCTGGCCGGGTCGAGTGCGCGTCGGTCGTTGCGGCGCCGCGGCACCATCGCCAGGCGCGCCGGCTTGCCGAACGTCTGCGTGAGCGGTCGCACCATCAGCACCCAGCGCTGCGGCCCCGGGGCGTAGTCAAGGTCGATGTTGGGCGCCAGGCCGGTGCCGCGGCTGACGATGATGCGCACGTAACTCTCGCCGTGGTCGACGGCCGCGAGCGTCTGGGCGACGCGGCGGGCGACCGTGCGTTCGTCCTGGTCCAGGGGCATGAGCAGGCTGTCGGCCGACAGCTCCAGGCGGCGCCAGTGCTCGGCCCAGGCGAACGGCGCCCCGTCGATGGTGCGCACGACCTCGTAGATCGAGTCGCCGAACAGGAAGCTGCGGTCGAGCACGGGCACGGTCGCCTGCTGCTCGGGGAGGATCACGCCGTCGAGGTTGCAGAGGTTCGACATCGGGGGGCGGATGGTAAGCTCCTTCGCCTCCCCATGTGCGGCTTCATCTCCATCTTCGGGCCTGGCGGTTCAGACGCCATCCACGACGTTCTCTCCGGTCTTCTGGCCATCCAACATCGCGGGCAGGACGCCGCGGGCATCGTCACCTTCAAGGATCGATTCCAGGCCAAGAAGGGCCTCGGTCTGGTGCGTGAGGTCTTCCAGGAGAAGCACCTGCATCGCCTGCACGGCCCGCTCGCGGTCGGTCACGTGCGTTACCCGACCGTCGGCCTGGGTGAAGACACCGACGTGCAGCCGTTCTGGCTCGACTATCCGGTCGGCGTGGCGATGGCGCACAACGGCAACGTCACCAACTTCCACGAACTCAAGCGCACCTACTTCGGCCAGCGTCAGATCCATCTGGCGAGCAACTGCGACCTCGAAGCCGTGCTCTACGTGTTCGCCGACTCGCTGATGCGTCGCGGTGTGTTGCCGATCACCGCCGATGACGCCGCTGCTGCGGTCAAGGAAGTGTTCGATCGCGTCAAGGGCGCCTACTCGGTCGTCGGCATCACCGCCGACGGCATGTATGCGTTCCGCGATCCTTTCGGCATCAAGCCGATCATCTTCGGCAAGAAGGTCACGCCCGAGGGCACGTGGTACGCGTGCGCCAGCGAATCGGTGGTGCTCGACGTCGCCGGTTACGAGAAGGTCCGCGATCTCGCAGCCGGCGAGATGGTGTGGATCGGCCACGACCGCGTGCCGCAGTTCCGTCAGGTCGGCGACAAGCCGCATCGGCCCTGCATCTTCGAATACATCTACTTCTCGCGCCCCGACTCCTTCCTCGACGAGACCTCGGTCTACGAAGCGCGCATGGAGCTCGGGCGCCGTCTGGGCAAGGCGTTCGCCGAGACCGGGCACAAGGCCGACGTGGTGATCCCGGTGCCGGAGTCGGCGAAGACCGCGGGGCAGACGATGGCCGAAGTGCTCGGCCTGCCGTGCCGCGAGGGCTTCGTGAAGAACCGCTACATCGGCCGCACCTTCATCATGCCCAACGACAAGGCGCGTCAGGACTCGATCCGCGCCAAGCTCAACCCGATCCGGGCCGAGTTCGAGGGCAAGAACGTGATCATCCTCGACGACTCGATCGTGCGCGGCAACACCAGCCGGCAGATCGTCAAGATCGCGCGGCAGATGGGCGCGGCGAAGGTGTTCCTCGCTTCGTACTCGCCGCCGCTGCTGTTTCCCTGCCTCTACGGCATCGACATGTCGACCAAGCGTGAGTTCGTCGCGCGCGACCGCACCAACAAGGAGATCGCCGCCGAACTCGGCGCCGACTACGTCATCTACCAGACCATCGACGAGATGGTCGACGCGGTGCGCACGGCCGGCAACGGCGAACTCGAGTTCTGCAAGGCGTGCTTCGAGGGTGTCTATCCGACGGGTGACATCACCGAGGGCATGATCCACGACATCGAGGTGGATCGTATGGCGGCGAGCAAGGTCTGACGCGATCAGGCCTTTCGCCGCGGCACGCGGAAGCGCAGCTTGGGTACGAGCAGCAACGCTTCGCGCGCGATCTTGCCGTCCATCTTCGACTTGCCGACCTGGCGGTCGATGAAGTGGATCGGGATCTCGCGCACGGAGAAGCCGGCGCGGACCATGCGATACGCCATCTCGATCTGGAACGCGTAACCCTGCGCCGAGACGGCGGCGAGGTCGAGCTTGCCGAGCGCGGCAGCGTGAAAGCAGCGGAACCCGGCGGTGTTGTCGCGAATGCCCGAGCCGATCGAGAGGCGCGCGTAGAGGTTGGCGCCGCGCGACAGCAGGCGGCGGCGGAAGTCCCAGCCGACGGTACAGCCGCCGCGCACGTAGCGACTGCCGATCACCAGCTCGCTGTCCTTCGAAGCCATCACCAGGCGCGGCAGATCCCAGGGCGCGTGGCTGAAGTCGGCGTCCATCTCGCAGATGCGTTCGTAGCCGCGCTGCAGCGCGAAGGCGAAACCGGCGAGATAGGCGGTGCCCAGGCCCTGTTTGCCCTGGCGATGCAGCACATGGATGCGCGCGTCACCGGCGGCGAGGCGGTCGGCGATCGCGCCGGTGCCGTCCGGTGAGCCGTCGTCGACGATCAGGATGTCGGTGTCGAGGTAGGTGTGGATCGCGGTGACGATCGCCTCGAGGTTGTCCTTCTCGTTGTAGGTCGGGATCACCACCAGGGTGCGCCACGGCGCGGTGTGCGCGCGCGTCGGCGTCGGGCCGCGGCCGGCGGCGATGCCTTGCTCGGCGGCCGCGCGCGCGGCGGTTTCGTCCTGACCGTCGAGCACCACCAGCCGGGCGCTGTCGGTGCCGTGGGTCACCGCGTGTTCGGCGGCCGCGAAGTCGGCGACCACCACCAGTTCGTTCGCGGTCGATCGCGGGGTGGGGGAGGCACTCATGTGCTGGCGCAGAGTCGCCGCGATCTGAGGTTTGGCCATCGCCTATTGTTTGACGCCGAACAGGCAGCCATCGCCCAACGGCACGATCACGGATCGTAGCGATGGTGTCGCCTGCACCGCAGCCAGGAATCGCGTGATCGCCAAGGCCGTTGCCGAGCCACCGTTGGCATCGGCGACCTGGCCGCCGGCCAGGACGTTGTCGGCCAGCAGGATGCCGCCGGGCCGCAGCATGCGCAGCGCCTGCGCCAGATAGGCGACGTAGCCCTCCTTGTCGGCGTCGAGGAACACGGCGTCGACCGAGCCATCGGCGATCTTCGGCAGGGTGTCGATCGCGTTGCCCAGGCGCACCTCGATGCGACCGGCCTGATCGCTGCGTGAGATCCACTGCCTGGCGAACTCGGCGTGCGCCGGTTCGATCTCGTGCGTGATCACGCGGCCGTCTTCGGGCAGCCCGCGCGCCATCGCGATCGCCGAGTAACCACCGAGCGTGCCGACCTCGACGACGGTGCGTGCGCCGGCGGCGCGCAGCAGCAGTTGCAGGAACGCCGCCTGTTCGGGCGCGATGTGGATCTCGGGCAGGCCAGCCTGCCTGGCCGCCGCTCGCAGGTCGCGCAGCAGTGCATCCTCGGCGATGGTCTGCTTCTGGATGAACGCGAACAGCCGTTCGTCGACGGGGGTGCTGGAGGCGGACATCGGCGAGAGGTTACCGGGTCGTGCTGCCCATACCTTGGACACTCCTCCCCGGCGGCGCTATTCCCTACCGCCGTGACGACTCCGTTCGACCCCGCGGCCGCCAAGGACCGCCTCCTCCAGCTCATCCGCGAACGCGCCTACAAGGACGGCATCGACATCGTGCTGGCTTCGGGCAAACGCTCGGACTTCTACATCAACGGCAAGAAGGTCTCGCTGCATCCCGAGGGCCTGTGGCTGATCGCCAAGCTGTTGCTCGAGAAGCTCAAGAGCTACCCGGAGATCACCGCGGTCGGTGGTCTGACGCTGGGCGCCGACCCGCTGGCGAGTGCGGTCGCGGCGCTGTCGTTCGAGTCGGGGCAGAACCTCAAGGCGTTCCTGGTGCGTAAGGAAGCCAAGGGCCACGGCACCGGCTCGCGCATCGAGGGTGATCTCGACGCCGGCGAGAAGGTCTGCATCATCGAGGACACGGTGACCACCGGCGGCTCGGCCAGGAAGGCGATCGACGCGGTGCTCGAGGTCGGCGCGGTGCCGGTGGTGGTGATGGCGATCGCCGATCGCGAAGACCCCGACGCGGCGCCGTTCCGCAAGGAATGGAAGGTCGAGCCGCTGGTCACGTTGAGCGAGATCCGGCGCCGGTGACGCGATGAGCACGGTCGCGATCGTGCCGGCCGCCGGGCTCGGTGAACGCATGGGCGCCGACAAGGCGCTGCTCGATCTCGGCGGCAGCAGCGCGATCGAACGCATCGTCGCGACCTGCCGCGCGGCGGGCATCGAGCAGGTCCTGGTGGTGCGGCGCGCCGGCGCGGCGCCGTTGCCCGCGAGCGGGGTGCAGGTCGTCGAGGTCATGGCCGGGGGTGAGATGGCCGACAGTCTGCGCGCGGCGCACGCGGTGTTGCCGGCGGCCGCGGCGCAGCTGCTGGTGTTCCCGGTCGATCACGCGCTGGTGCCGGCCGACACCGTGCTGGCGCTGCTCGGCGCGCTCGATCGCATGGCGGCGGGCATCGCGCTGCCGCTGTTCCGCGATCGTCCGGGGCATCCCGTGGCGATGACGAGGGCCGTGTTCGACGAGATCGCGGCGTCCACCGCGACGTTGCGCGACCTCGTGCGCCGAGACCCTTCCCGCGTGCGCGTGGTGCCGACGGCGAACTGCTGGGTGCAGGCCGACCTCGATCATCCCGAAGACCTGCGCGCGGCGCGTAACGCCTTGGCCGGATCGCCGTGGAGCACGGTCGAGCAGATGTTCCGGCACCGCAGCCATCGCGCCTACCGCAGCGACGCGTTGCCGGCGGCACAGCTCGAACGGCTCGTCGACGCAGCGCGGCACGCTTCGACCTCGAGCTTCATCCAGGCCTACGCGGTCATCGCCGTCACCGACGCCGAACGCCGCGGCGCGGTCGCGCGCCTGTGCGGCGGGCAGCCCCACATCACCCAGGCGCCGGTGTTCTTCGCCGTCTGCGCCGATCTGCACAAGATCGCTGCGGCCTGCGCACGGCACGGCACGCAGGTGCAGGCGCAGAGCTTCGAACTGTTCGTGCAGGCCACCGTCGACGCGGCGTTGTTGGGCCAGAACCTGCAGCTCGCCGCCGAAGCCGAAGGGCTCGGTGCGTGCATGATCGGCGCCGCGCGCAACCACCCGATCGAGCTCGCGCAATTGCTGGGCCTGCCCGGACACTGCTACGCCGTCTTCGGCATGACCGTCGGCGTGCCGGCCGACGACCCGATCGCACGCGGCCGCATGCCGCTGCCGGGCGTGTTGCACTGGGAGCGTTACGACGATTCGGTGCTCGACGCGGTGCTCGACGGCGCTGACGAAGGCATGCGCGCGTGGTCGCGTCGCACCAACGCCGAGCGCGGTGGCTACAACGGCCGCCCGGTCAGCGAGCAGAAGGGCTGGGCCGAGCGCATGGCGGTCATGTGGGGCGGCGAGAGCAGCTACGCCGCCGCGCGTCGGACGCTCGTCGCCGAGTTGCAGCGGCTCGGTTTCGGCCCGTTCTGACGCGGTTCTGCTGGCGGCAGCGGGTCAGCGCAATCGCACCGAGCCATTGTGGGTGCTGACCGACAGCTTGCCGCTGCCCTTGCCGTAGCTCGCTTCGACGCGCTTCTTGCCGGCGCTGACGATCTGCGCGGCGCCGTCGACGTCGATGCCGCCGTTGCTGGTCGAGGCGACGACATTCGTGCCGATGTCTGCGGGCAGGGTGACCATCACTGCACCATTGTGACTCTCGATCTTGCCGTTGACGGGCTCACTGCCGCGCGCGCTCAGGGCGATGGCGCCGTTGTGACTGACCACGTCGAGTTGCGCGCTGGTGACGTCGGCGACGACCTGACCGTTGTGCGTCATCAGGTTGACGCGGCCTTCGGTGCCCTTGACGTCGAGACTGCCGTTGTGGGTCACCAGGTCGAGGTGGCAGCGTTTGGGAGCCGTCACCGTGAAGGCGAAACCGGGCGAGCAGTTGCCCGGCAGTTCCTGGTGGATCTTGCCGGCGAGCTCGAGGGTGTTGTCGCGGGTGGCGCGATCGACGTCGAGCAGCTGGAGATTGGCATCGGCTTCTTCCTGGGTGTCGCCGCGCACGGAGATCACCACGCGGACCGCGAACTCGCTCGCGCCGTCGTCGCCCGCGACCACGATCGCACCGTTGTGGCTGGTGCAACGCAGCGTCTCGATGCCCGCGGCCGGCACCGTGAAGTCGACGGTGCGCTTGGCTTCGAATTGCGGGGTGGTGGTGCAGGCGACGGGCAGCAGGGCGAGCAAGGGCAAGAGGCGCATGGGGGCTCCGGGGTTGGGGCGAGTGCGGCGCTACGGGCCGAGGTGACAGTATTGCCGATTGCGGCCGCACCACCCAGCGGCAGGCGGTTGGCGCGGTGAACGAGCACGCTGCGAGGCAGGCGGGTCAGGAAAGAAGCGTTGACACCGCCGAGCGCTGCGCGTCACCTCGTGACCTCGGCGACGACGTCGGCCCGACGGAGAACTGTGCGAATCTCGCCTCGACCAGCCTCACTCGCGATCCTGCTCGGCGTCCTGTTCGGCGTCGGCGGGGTCACCTTCAGCTACGCCGAGGGGCTCTCGTATCTGAGCACCGATCCAGCGGCGTGCGCGAACTGCCACATCATGCAGCCGCAGTACGACTCGTGGCAGAAGAGCAGCCATCACACGGTGGCGACTTGTGTGGACTGCCACCTTCCCGGTGGGCTGGTGACCAAGTACCTGGCCAAGGCGGAGAACGGCTGGAATCACAGCAAGGCGTTCACGCTGCAGGACTTTCCCGAGCCGATCCTGATCACCGCGAAGAACGCGGCGATCCTGCACGCCAACTGCCTGCGTTGCCACGAGGACCTCGTACACGACCAGGCGATCGCCTGGACCGAAGGCGCGCCGCGGTGTGTGCATTGCCATGTCGCCGTCGGACACGGCGAGCCGGTCGGGCTCGGCGGTCCGCTGCACCTGTCTGCCGAAACCCGCATGGGGACCAACCGATGACCGATCCGAGCGCCCCGCGCCGACGTCTGCTTCCCTACGTGATCCTGATGGTTGTCGTCGCCGTGGCCACGGCCGGCGTGACCGCGCTGCTGATCAACGTCACCGAACGCAAGGCCGAGGCGCGGGTGCCGTTCGTGCGCGTCGTCGAGGTCGGTGAGAACACCACCGATCCGGCGGTGTGGGGCAAGAACTGGCCCAAGCAGTACGACACCTACAAGCTGACCGCGCAGGTGACGCGCACGCGTTTCGGCGGCCACGGCGGCAGCGAAGCCCTGCCGGCGCAGAAGATCGAGCGCGACCCGTGGCTCGAGCGCATGTTCCGCGGTTACGCGTTCTCGATCGACTATCGCGACCGGCGCGGCCACGCGTTCATGCTCGTCGACCAGGAGCAGACCGAGCGCCAGACCAAGCCGCAAACCGGTTCGTGCCTGCACTGCCACGCTTCGGTGATGCCGCTGTATCGCAAGCTCGGCGATGGCGACGTCGTCGCCGGCTTCGAGAAGACCCACGCGATGTCCTACCAGGAGGCCAGCAAGCAGCTGCACGACATCGGTCATGCACACCCGGTGTCGTGTGTCGATTGTCACGACCCGGAGTCGATGGCGTTGCGCGTGACGCGCCCGGGCCTGATGCAGGGTCTCGCGGCGCTCGCGGCGGGTGACGGTGAAGTGCCACACCTGCCTTCGGTGCAGCGTTGGCGCGCGGGATCCAGGCAGGAGCCATACGACATCAACCGGGACGCCTCGCGCACCGAGATGCGTTCGTTGGTGTGTGCGCAGTGCCACGTCGAGTACTACTGCTCGAGCAACTTCAAGCTGACGTTCCCGTGGGGCAAAGGCCTCACCGTCGAGGAGACCGAGGAGTTCTGGGACTCGACCAGGCTGAGCAGCGGCGAACGGTTCTTCGACTTCAAGCACAAGGAGACCGGTGCGCCGATCCTCAAGGCGCAGCATCCGGAGTTCGAGCTGTGGAGCCAGGGCATCCACGCGCGCAGCGGCGTCGCGTGTGCCGATTGCCACATGCCCTACGTGCGCGACGGCGCGACCAAGGTCTCGGACCACTGGGTGCGCAGCCCGTTGCTCAACGTCAGCCGCGCTTGCCAGACCTGCCACAAGTTCCCCGAGGAGGAGATCCTCGCGCGCGTCGACCGCATCCAGGAACGCAACCACGAACTGTTGCAGAACGCCGGCAAGGCCATCGTCGACCTGATCGACACGATCCTCGAGGCGCGCGCCGCGGGCGTCACCGAGGACCGGCTGGCGCCGGTGCTCGAGTTCCAGCGCCGTGCGCAGTGGCGGCTCGACTTCATCGCCGCCGAGAACTCGATGGGCTTTCACGCACCGCAGGAGGCGGCGCGAGTGCTCGGCGAGGCCGCGGACATCGCGCGCCAGGGGCAGATCGCGGCGCTGCGGCTGATGCGCTGATGGTGCCGCGGCGGCGGGCATCCCGGTGCTGCCGCCAGGACGCAGGCCTGGAGCTCAGACCTTCTTGGACTTCCAGCGCCCGCGTCGGAACAGCACCACGGCGGCGACCGCGAACAGCGACTCCGCCGCCGGGATCGCCCACAGCACGCCGAGCATGCCGAGGTCGAACCCGAAGGCGAGCAGCCACGCCAGCGGGATCTGGAAGCACCAGAAGAACACCACGTGCAGCCACGTCGGCGTCACCGTGTCGCCGGCGCCGTTGAATGCCTGCACGGTGACCATGCCCCACGCGTAGAAGACGTAGCCGGCGGCGACGATGCGTAACGTGGCGACGGCGTTCGCGGCGATCGCCGCATCGCTCGTGAACAGGCCCACGATCGGCTCGGCCCAGATCTCCATCACGACGGTGACCGCCCCGAGGAACAGCGCGTCGTAGAGGCCGGTCAGCCACACGGCACGTTCGGCGCGGTCGGGTTGGTGCGCGCCGAGGTTCTGGCCGACCAGTGTCGCCGCGGCGTTGCTGAGGCCCCACGCGGGCAGCAGCGCGAAGATCAGGATGCGGATGCCGATCGTGTAGCCGGCGCCGGCGACCTCGCCGAAGCTGCTGACGAACTTCATCAAGAACACCCAGCTCGACGTGCCGATCAGGAACTGGCCGATCGTGCCGAGCGACAGGCGCAACATCTGCCACATCGGCTCGGGGTCGAAGCGCCAGAGGCGATCGAGTCGCACGCGACCGTTGCCGTGGCGCAGCAGCCAGAACTGGTAGAGCACGGCGATGCCGCGGCCGGTGCAGGTCGCAACGGCTGCTCCCGTGACGCCGAGTTGCGGGAACGGACCCAGACCGAACATGAAGCACGGGTCGAGGATGAGGTTGAGCCCGTTGCTGACCGTGAGGCACTTGAGCGCGAGGATCGGATCGCCGGCGCCGCGGAAGATCGCGTTCTGCAGGAACAGCAGCGTGATGATCACGTTGCTGCCGAGCAACCAGCGTGCGTAGCCGGTGCCCTCGGCGACGACGCGTTCGTTGCCGTCGGTCATCCACGACAACAGTTCGGGTGTGAACCATGCCGCCGGCAGGCCGAGCACGGCGCCGACGAGCAGCCCCAGGCCGATCGCCTGGCTGCCCGCGATCGCGGCCCCGTGCAGGTCCTTCTCGCCGACGCGGCGAGCCACCAGCGCGGTGACGGCCATGCCCAGGCCGAACGCGATCGCGTAGACGATCGACAACAGCGCCTCGGTCACGCCGATCGCGGCCGCGGCGGCGCCGTTGGTCGGTGTGCTGCCGAACCAGCCTTCGTCGATCTTGCCGACCCACCAGATGTCGACGATCGCGAACAGCGATTCGAGCAGCATCTCGAGCACCATCGGGATCGCCAGCAGCACGATCGCTCGCGGCAGGCGGCCCTTGGTGTAGTCGTAGTGCTCGCCGCGCAGGCTGCCGGTGACGTGTGCCCAGAGCGAACGCTCCGGGTCGGCGGTTGTGGTCGGCGCGGTGGGGGATGGCTGCATACGGCGGCGCCGCGTGTTCTCACTGACGGCGGCGACCCTGCGTAGCCAGGACGCGACGAGCAAACAACCGCCTGCCAGCGGAACAGGTCTCTCAGTCGGGGTGCCCGGCCTTCAGCTGCCCTTGGCAACGGTCCGATGCAGCGCCCAGAATGCGTCGAGGAAACAGACCATGAAGAACCCGATCCTCCTCTCCATCTGCTTCCTCGCATGTGCTGCCGCCGCCGGCTGTTCGGCCGGTGCGTCGGTGCAGCTCGGCTACACCCAGATGGCGGTGTCGGGTGACCTCGGCCTCGCCACGGGAGCCCTGGGTGTGCCGTCGAGCGCTCACCAGGACATCGAGTCGGCGTTCGGTCTGGGCGAAGATCAAGGGTCACCCTACGTGCGCGCGCAGGCCGACCTGGGCTTCGCCGTCCTGACGGGCTCCGGCTTCCAGTTCTCGGAGGAGGGCACGGGCCAGCTCAACGCCGACTTCGGCGGCATTCCGAGCGGCACGCCGGTCGAGTCGTCGCTCGAGTTCGCCAACGCCAAGGTCAGCATGTCCTTCGACTTCGGCATCGGGCCGGTGAAGGTCTCGCCGGGCCTGGCCCTCGACGTCTTCGACGTGGACTTCTCGGCGCGTGAGACCACCTTCAACAACACCGAGGAAGTCGATCAGGTGCTGTTCGTGCCGATGTTGTTCCTGCGCGCCGAGGCGGAACTTGCCGGGATCAAGGGCATCGCCGAAGTCGGTTACCTCAAGACTCCCGAGGTCGACAATGCCGAGGCCGAGGTGCTCGACCTCGAGCTGCTCGCCGAGGTGCAGCTGATGACCAACCTCAGCGCGTTCGTCGGTTACCGCCTGATCGACCTCGAAGGCAACGGAGAGTCGGACGGCGACTCGTTCGACATCGACATGCAGGTCAGCGGTTGGACGGTTGGCGGTGTGCTGCGTTTCTGATGCCGCGCGGCGCAAACTTCGGGCGAACCTGACACCAACTGGTGCCCGGCTCGCATTGCGGCGATGCTTTGCGCCATGACGGCCAAGACGTTCGTCCCGTTCTCGCTGCTGCTGTTCACGGCTTGCGCCGGCAACACCTACCACGTCGATGCCGGCGTGATGTTCGCGCGGGCTCGAGGTGAGATCGCCCTGCAGAACGCCGGCGGCACCTTGGATCTGGGTTCCAACCAGAACTCGCTCGGCACGCTCGGCCTCGACGAAACCGAGGCTTCGCCGTACCTGAAGGTGGCCACGGTGCACGACCGGCATCACTTCGAGGTCAACGGCTTCAAGCTCGACAGCGAGGGCTCGGGCACGCTGACCGGCGACTTCGGCGACATCGTGTCGGGCACGAGCGTCAGCACCTCACTCGACTTCCTGGCCATCGCCGGCGTCTATTCCTACGAGTTGCTGCGCAACGACAACCTGCGGCTGGGCATCGGCGCCGAGCTCGCCTTCTGTCAGCTCGACGTCGCGGCGACCTCCGGTCTGGGCAGCGAGTCGGTGACCACGGACGTGATCGTGCCGATGCCCTACGTCGAGGCGGAGCTCTTCCTGGGCGACTTCTCGGTCGGCGGCAATTTCGCGGCGATGGGCGCGGACCTCGGCGACGGCAGCGGTCGTTACTTCGACACGGCCTTCACCGGGCGTTGGCAGGTCCTGCCCGAGTTCGATCTGTTCGCCGGTTACCGCTACCTGCTGCTCGATGCCTATGGCAACGCCTCGGGTCGCGACTTCGATTCGGACATCGAGATCCAGGGCTGGTTCTTCGGCGGCGGCATCCGCTTCTGAAGCGGCGCGCCGCGCGTGGGACCGATCAGCGCCCGATCAGCGCACGATCAGGCTGCGCGACAGGACCTCGCGGCCGTCCTCGGAGGCGGCGAACTCCAGGAAGCGCTGCGCGCGCGCGTCGGGATTGCCCGCGGTGATCACCTGCACCGGGATCCCGTACGGATACGCCTGGTGCACGAACGAGTCGGCGGTCGCCGCGACCCAGTCGATCTGCAGCAGCCGCACGCGTTCGTCGAGCGCGTCTTCGCGCACACGGACCACGCCGATCGATGCGGGGATGCCGCGCACCGCCGCCAGCACCGCGGCGTCGTCACTGGCCAACTCGGCCGCGCCGTGGATGCCGTCACCCTTGATCAAGGTGCGGGCCGCCCGCTCCCGCATCGCCTCGTCGCGCGGCGTGAACAGCCGGATCGGGCCGAGGTCGTAGCCGAGCTCGTTCCAGCTGCGCAGCTGGCCGGTGAGGATCTGCCGCACCTGCTGGCTGGTCACGGAGCGCACCGGCGAGTCGGCCGGCACGGCGAGCCCGAACAGTTCGAAGCCGATGCGCGTTTGCCGCAACCCGGCCTGGCGATCGCGTTCGGAGAGCGTGCCGCCGATCAGCGCGAAGTCGACCTTGGCCACCATCGCCATCTCGATCGCATCGCGGTCGGAGTGCGGCCGCAACTCGAGGTCGAGGTCGGGCACCGACATGCGGAACGTGCCGGTCAGGGCATCGCCGAGGTGGCTCGCGGCGTTGCGACCGACCGCGAGGGTCAGCAGCTGTCGCTGCTCGAGCTGGGTGCGACCGGCGACTTCGCCGAGCGGAGCCGCCGCCGGGGCCCTGGTGTGGGCCAGCTCACCGACGACCGGTGCCGCGGGGCGGTTCCAGTCCGGGGCCGGTGATCGTCTGGCCGCCTGCACCTCGGCGTGCACGGCGTTGGGGTCGACCTCGGCGCTGCCGCCGAACGTGACCAAACCCATGCTCAATGCCACGAACGCGCCGGCACCGACGGCGACCTTGGATGTCCAGTTGTTCCCCACGCTCCTGCCTCCTCGTGCCGGAACATCGGACACGCGGTTGAGACATGGCGAGAACCTCGACAGACGCGCCAGGGGCAGGTCGGTGACACCGCGAACTGCGGGCGAGACAAAAGCTGTGGCTGGCTAAAGCCCACGCGGTCGCAGCCCTGTTCGCCGCATCAGGAGAACCGCTTCCGCCCAGAATGCCAATTTGGCCCGATTGACCGGCCAAGATTGGACGGCATGCTCTGCGGCCGTGATCCGCGCCCTGCTTCCCGCCATCGACCGGACGGCCCGCACCCCGCTCGTGGCCCAGATCGCGGACTTCTACGCCGAACGCATCCGCGATGCCGGGTTGCGACCCGGCGACCGGTTGCCCCCGATCCGCCGCGTGGCCGAGTCGTGTGAGGTCACCCGCGCGACCGTCGCCGAAGCCTATCGCCTGCTCGCTGGCCGCGGCCTGGTCGAGAGCGTCGTCGGTCGCGGCACCACCGTGTTGCCCGGCGACCCCGCGGCGCCAGCTGCCGGGGAAGGGCCGGTGCGCGATGGCAACGGGCGCCACGAGGTCGGTGATTCGTTGAGTCCCTACGCGCGGGCGGCGCTGCGGCAGATGCGTGAGATGCCCGGGGCGCCGCCGTTGCCTGCCGGTCGCGCGTTGGTCGCCAACTTCGCGGAACTGGCCCCCGACGGCGATCTCTACCCGGTCGACGAGTGGCGCGCGGCGATGGACGCCGTGCTGCGCCGCGACGGCGGCGGCCTGCTCGGCTACGGCCACGCCACCCAAGGCCTGCCGGAGCTGCGCGCCTTGCTCGCCGAACGCTGGCACGACCGCGATCGCCCCGTCGGTGCCGACGACATCCTGGTCACGGCGGGAGCGCAACAGGCTCTCGACCTGGTGCTGCGCACGTTCTGCGCGCCCGGCGACGAGGTGGTCGTGACGAATCCTTCCTACCACCAGATGTCGGGCCTGCTGCGTGCGCACGGTCTCGACGTGCTCGCGGTGCCGTTCGGCCCCGAAGGCCTCGACCTCGATCGGCTCGAACAGCTGTTGCAGCGGCCGACGGTGCGCCTGCTCTACCTGATGCCGACGTTCCACAACCCCACCGGGCAGAGTCTGGGGCTGCAAGAACGCCACGCGCTGGTCGAGATGCTCGCGCGCACCGACGTGCCCGTGGTCGAAGACGAGTACCAGTTCGCGCTGCGTTTTGCCGGTGAGCCGTTGCCGAGCCTGCGCTCGCTCGACCGGCGCGACCTGACGGTCACCGTCGCGACCACCAGCAAGGACCTGTTCCCGGCGTTGCGCCTGGGCTGGGTGATGGGCAGCGCCGCACTGCTGGCGCCGATGGCGGCGGTCAAACGCTTCATGGACCTCGAGACCAGCGCGCTGCTGCAGGCGGCGCTGGTCGAGTTCGTGCAGCGCGGCAGCCTCGATCGGCATCTCGAGGTGATGCGGCACGAGCTGCGGCGCCGACACGCCGCGCTGCAGGCGGCGTGTCGTCGCCACCTGCCCGACGGTTGCCGGATCACCGCGCCCGACGGCGGCTTCGTCGCCTGGCTGGAACTGCCGCAGCCCGGGCAGGGTGAACAACTCGCCGAACTCGCGCTCGAACGCGGCGTGCGCGTCGTGCCGGGTCGCGTCTTCGACCTTCACGGTCGGCCGTCGCGCGGGGTGCGCCTGTCGCTGACGCGCGCCGACGCCGACCAGATCACCGCCGGCATCGCCGTGCTCGGCGAGTGTGTGCAAGAACTCCTGGCCAGCCCGCTCGCGGCGCGGCCGTTCCTCTGATCCTCCCTCCCGACTCCCCTCACCAGCGCCAACGCATTCCCACCATGGCCAAGAAGTCCGCACCCGCCAAGAAGTCCAAGACGTCGTCCAAGTCCAGCGAGTCCGCATCAGGCAGCGGCGCTGCCGTGCCGGGGTTCACGGCCGAAGAACTGGTCAGCAAGATCGGTTTCTGTGAGCAGCTCAAGGGCGGCGTGATCATGGACGTGATCAACGTCGAGCAGGCGAAGATCGCCGAGGCCGCCGGCGCATGCGCGGTGATGGCGCTCGAACGTGTGCCCGCCGACATCCGCAAACACGGCGGCGTGTCGCGCGCCAGCGACCCGGGCATGATCGCCGCGATCCAGAAGGCGGTGAGCATCCCGGTGATGGCCAAGGTGCGCATCGGCCACTTCGTCGAGGCGCAGATGCTCGAGGCGATGGAGGTCGATTGCATCGACGAGAGCGAGGTGCTCACGCCCGCCGACGAGGAGTTCCAGATCGACAAACGCGGCTTCAAGACGCCGTTCGTGTGCGGCTGCCGCGACCTCGGCGAGGCGCTACGCCGCATCCACGAAGGCGCGGCGATGATCCGCACCAAGGGTGAAGCGGGCACCGGCAACGTCGTCGAGGCCGTTCGTCACATGCGCGCGCTGATGGGCGGCATCAAGGCGCTCGCGGGCGCCAACGCCAAGTCGATCAAGGAGGCGGCCAGGTCGATGCGCGTGCCGGCGGACCTCGTCGCGTGGGTCGCGGCGAATCAGAAGCTGCCGGTGCCGAACTTCTCGGCAGGTGGCGTCGCCACGCCGGCCGATGCGGCGTTGATGATGCAGCTCGGTGCCGAAGCGGTGTTCGTCGGTTCGGGTATCTTCAAGTCCGGAGACCCGGCGGTGCGCGCCAAGGCGATCGTGCGCGCGGTCACGCACTATCAGGACCCCAAGGTGCTGGTCGAGGTCTCGACGGGCCTGGGTGAACCGATGGTCGGCATCGACATCAACACCATGGCTCCGAGCGAGCGTCTGGCGTCCCGTGGCATCTGAGCTGCGTTGCGACGACCCGGCGCCGCTCGTCGGCGTGCTGGCACTGCAGGGCGACTTCGCCGAACACGAGGTCGCGCTGCAGGCCGTCGGCCTGCGCACGCGGCAGATCCGCAAGGCCCAGGACCTCGTCGGTCTGCGCGGCATCGTGCTGCCCGGCGGCGAGAGCACGACGATGTTGCGGCTGCTCGACGTCGAGGGTCTGTGGGGGCCGTTGGGCGCCGCGTTGCGTTCGGGCATCCCGGTGTTCGCGACGTGCGCGGGCATGATCCTGCTCGCGGCACAGGTCGAGAACCCGCAGCAACGGAGCTACGAGCTGCTGCCGATCACCGTGGTGCGCAACGGCTACGGCCGCCAACTCCATTCCGGAACGCACGCGCTCGAGTCGGCGGTGTTGCCGCCCGGCACCACCGGCACGTTCATCCGCGCCCCCCGCATCACGCGCGTCGAAGCGGGCTGTGAGGTGTTGGCGCGGCGCGGCGGCGATCCGGTGCTGGTGCAGTGCGGACCGATCCTGGCGGCCTGTTTCCATCCGGAGCTGTCGGTCGGTCACCCCGTGTGTGCCCGGTTCGCTGCGATGGTGCGCGATCGGGCTCCGACCCAGATGCCGACCGCGGTGATGATGGCGTGACCGTCGACGGGTCGCTGTTCCGGTGCGGCCGTTCTGCTACCCTGGCCGCCCCTTTTTGGGCCACCGACTTTTTGCCAGCGACGGGCCCTTCTCCGACCCCCGGTGCGTAGCGTTCGGCTCCAGACCTCATGAGTTCCGTTCTCCGTGTCGTTTCCTTCGGCCTCGGCCCGATCGGCCTGGCGGCCGCCCGGCTGGCCCTGCAGAAGAAGTCCGTCCAGCTCGTCGGTGCGATCGACGTCGCGCCCGAGAAGGTCGGCAAGGACCTGGCCGAGCTGCTGGACCTGCCCGCGCCAACGGGGGTGGTGGTCGAAGCCGACGCCGAAGCCGCCCTGCGCCGGCTGCAGCCCGACGCGCTGCTGCACTGCACGTCGAGCTTCATGCCGCTGGTCAAGGACCAGTTGCTGCTGGCGGCCCGCTGCGGCGTGAACGTCGTGTCCTCGACCGAGGAGCTGCTGGTGCCCGATCTGCAGCACACCGAGATCGCCAAGGAACTCGATGCGGCGGCGATCGCTGGCGGGGTCTCGCTGCTCGGTACGGGGGTCAACCCTGGCTTCGCCATGGACTTCATGGCGGCGATCGCCTCGGCGGTCACGTTCGACGTCAGGAGCGTGCGCTGCGTGCGCGTCGTCGATGCCGCGACCCGGCGTTTGCCATTGCAACGTAAGGTCGGCGCCAGCCTGTCCGCGTCGGAGTTCCAGAAGGAACTGGCCACAGGGCGCTTCGGTCACATCGGCATGCGCGAATCGGTGGCCCTGCTGGCGCGCGGGTTGGGCTTCGCCGTGGATCGCATCGAGCAGACCGTCGAACCCGTGCTCGCCGCCGAGGACCACAAGACGCCGTTCCTGACCGTCAAGGAGGGGCAGGTCGCGGGCATCCGCAACCACGGTTATGGCTACGCCGGACAGCAGCTGCTCGTGCACCTGGACCTGTCGATGTACGTCGGCGCGCCGGATCCGCGCGACGAGATCGTGCTCGACAGCACGCCGCCGGTGCACTTGAAGTTCCAGGGCGGCATCGCCGGGGACCAGGCCACTGCGGCGATCCTGGTCAACAGCCTGCACGGCGTGGTTGCTGCGGAGAAGGGTCTGCGCACCGTGCTCGACGTCGCGCCGCCGCGGCTCTGCCGCTGATCGGGCCGCTGATCGGAACCGGTGATCATCGCCACGAAGTGCAACCAATCGCGCGCGCCGACCTATACTCGCGCGCATGTCGGATCGCGCCTGGCAACGTCCTTCCCTCGTCGTCGTGGGGGCCGCCACCCTCTGGCTCGGGGTGTTCGCCGCGACGGGTCATCTGCGCTTGGGTTCCGAACCTGCTGCGGCGGGTGCTGACCGCGCGGCGCAGGCTGACGCCGGGGAACGCGTGCCCGAACCGACGGTCGTGCATGTCGGCCGTCCCGCCCCGGTGGCACCGCGTCTGCACGTGCGCGGCACGGTGCTCGACGCGGCCGGCTTCCTGATCGCCGGCGCCGAGGTCAGCGTGCCGTCGGCCGAGACCGTGCGCACCGACGCCGCGGGTCAGTTCGTGTTGTCGCTGCCGGCGCCACCGCCGCAATCGCACGGCGTCGGCGCCTACGACGTGCTGCTGTCGGCCAACGGCCAGCGCGCGCAGTGGGTGCGCGGTTCGCTGCTCGCGCCGGATCGGCAGGTGTTCCGGATGGTGCCGAGCGCACCCTGGGACGACCGGCCACAGGCGCCCACCGCGGCAGCGCCACAACTGTTCGGCGAAGGCTTCGTGCACGGTGTCGACGGCAGCCCGGTCGTCGGCGCCTACGTCACCGTGAAGGACTCGGACGTGTGGGCGCAGACCGACGAGATCGGTCGCTACACCTTGCCGCTGCCCGACCGTTCGCTGGTGATCGTGGTGCACCAGCCCGAAGCGGGTGGTGACGGCCACGGACTCGCCGTGCGTTCGGAGCCGTTCACGCCGCAGCGCAGCCAGGGCATCGTGCCGTTGCCCGAGCTGATTGCCGAGCCCGCGTCGATGCTGCGCGGTCGCGTCGCCGATGGCAGCGGTGCGCCGCTGATCGGTGTCCCCGTCGAGGTGCGCGGCGAAGGCATCCGCCGCGTGCTCGAATCGGGCATGAGCGGCATCTTCCGCCTCGCCGGTCTGCTGCCCGGTCGTTACGAAGTGCGGCCCTTTCCGCATCGCGGTGCGTTCGGCCTGCCGGCGTCGGTCGCGCTCGAGGAAGGCGTGACCGAGTGCAGCGTCAGCATGGACAACGTCACCGAGCGGCGCATCCGCGTGCTCGACGAACGAGGTCACCCGATGGCCAAGGCGCACGTCGCCAGCGCCATCGACGGCGAACGCTGCACCGTGGCGGTCGCGGACCAGGAAGGTTACGCGTCGCTGCGCGTCGCGCCTTCGCGCACCGATTGGGAAGTGCGCACGGCGCACGACTTCCAGGTGTTGCCGGTGCGCCAGTTCGAGGCCGAGACCGGCGCGGTGGTCGTCGCGCTGCCCTGATCGGTTGCGCCTACTGCAGCAGGGCGACGGCGGCGTTGCTGAGCACGTAGCTGTTGGCGCCGGTGAGCGCCGCGGTCTGGCTGGCGATCAGCACGCCCGGATAACCGGACGGCACGGTCCAGCTCGTGGCACCGTTGCCGTTGGCGTCGAGCAGCAGCAGGTTGAAGGTGACGATCGGCCCGATCTGCGGCAGGTGGAGATTGCACTGCGGCAGCAGCGGGAAGCCGATGCGATCGAGGTCGAGCGCCAGCAGGTTCACGGCGATCGCGTTGGCCGGTCCCTGGCTCTGCGCCATCGTCAGCGAGTTGCCGCCGCTGGCGGTGCCGTTGAACGCGAACGTGAACGGCTGGTTGTTGACCGGGCAACCCGTGCCCCAGCTCGCGGTCTGGCCAGGCAGGACATAGGTGACCGTCAGCACCGGCGGCACAGCGCCCGATTCGCTCGAGTCCAGGCGCCGCGTCACGTAGGCCAACAGCTCGTCGGTCTTGAGCAGCCAGCCGAAGTTCTGGGCGGGGTTGTCGAGCATCGACTGCACGTCGTCGATCAGGCCCTGGGAGGTCGCCGAGGTCGCGGAGCCGAGGTTGGGCGTGTCGATCACCGCACTGACCGTCGGCGAGAAGTCACCGCCGGCCGTCGCCCAGGTGGTGTTCGGGTAGAAGCGATGGATCCAGGTTGCGTCACCGGTCGTGGAGCTGGCGCCGCCGCCTTCCTGCCCCGGTGCGTTCGAGGTGCCTTCACCCCACGACGCCAGCGCGCGATGCACGAACACGTCGACGTTGAAGGGCACCGCCGTGCGATTGACGGTGACGCTCAGGGTGGCGTCGAGGATGCGGGCGCCGGGCGGCACGTTGCCGCTGACGTCGAACTGCACCAACGTGCGGCGTCTGGTCTGTTGTCCCGTGCGGCCGACGAACAGGCCCATGCCTTGGGCGTTGCTCAGTGAGCCGGTCGCGCTGTCGTAGAGCGTGTTGTCGAGGACACAGGGCAATGCGACCGTGGTCTGCGCAGCAGCGAAGCTGCCGAGCGAGCAGATCAGGGCGAGCGGGAGGAGGGTCTTGGCGGATGACATCGCGCCAGACGATAGCGGGCGCCCGCAGTTTGCGCGTGTCCCCTCGCCGAGGCCGCGTGGTCGCGTCGTGCGTCGCAGCGAAAGCCTACTTCTTGGGCTTGGCGCCGAACTGGAACACGTCGCCGTTGCCCATCTCGGCCAGGCTGCGCAGCAGCGACATGTCGGCCTCACCGAGTCCGATGCAGTGCAGCCGGATGCGGCGGAAGACGTTCATGCGTTTGACCTCTTCCTCGAGCCACGGGCGCGTGTCGTACGGGCCGTGGTAGCGCATCTGTGGGGTACGTTGCGCCTGCACGCCGCTCTCGTGGTTCTTCACGGCTTTGCCTTCGCCATAGTCCTTGTCGAGGATGACGAAGCTGTCCATCGATGGGGCGCCGTCGGAGAGCAGGAAGATCGTGTCGCAGCCGTCTTCGAGCACCTTGGGGTCGACGTAGGCGTCTTCGCCGATGAAGCCCTTGTTGGTGAGGCTGTAGGCGACGCGCAGGCCGGCGTGCATGTTGGTGTCGCCGCGCAGTTTGCCCTCCAGACCGAGCGCCGGATCGGCTTTGCCGATCTCGACCTTGTCCAGCTCGGCCATGACCTTGGCGACATTCGCCTTGGTCGCCTTGACCATGCCCTTGGTCGCGTCCAGCGTGCCGGCCTCGGTGCCGAACCAGACGACGCTGAAGAACTTGTCCGACGGCAGGCGCTGCAGCGAGATGCGCAGCTGTTCGCGCGCCAGGTCCCACCGCGTCTTGATCTTGTGCCACGGCAGGTCGCTCTCGTCGGGCATCGACCCCTTGGGCCGTTTGCGCGGTCCGGTGATCGGGCCCTGCGGCTTGGCGCTCGGTTCGATCTCCTTGCACATCGAATCCGACATGTCGAGCACGTAGCAGAAGCGTTCGCCCTCGGTCTCGATGCCGAAGAAGCGTGATTGCGCCGAGGTGCGGTTGTCCGACTTGGTCTTGACCTCGCCGCGATCGAGCAGCTCGTTCCAGGCCTCGGGGTTCTGGAACATCGCCGGCGCCTTGAGGATCCACTGCAGGTGGCGGGCCATCTGCACCTTGGCGAGTTGCGTCAGGGCGACGTCTTCGGCGAGCAGGCTGATGTAGGCGCGCAACGCTTCGCGATAGTCGGCGTCGTTGACGCGGGCCTTGTTCTCGTGCAGTGCACCCGTCATCGCACCGAGGATCAGGTTGCGCTCCCATTCCTTCTTGGGGAACTCGACGCAGTTGCCGACGACCGCGTTCTTGAGGCTGGCGTTCTTCGCCTTGCCCAGCGCGACCATCGCGGCGGCGCGGTTGCGCACGTTCTTGTCCTCGATGGCGATCTTCTGCACCTCGGCCTCGTTGCCGTGATTGCACGCGATCGTCAGCACGTTGATCCACAGCCAGGTGTCCACGGGCTTGTCCTGGCTGCGGCGCCACGCGTCGAGTGCATCGACGAACTCGCGCCGGTTGAAGTAGGCGCCGACCATCGAGGCCATCGAGTAGCGCGCGAACTCCTGGTAATCCTTCGCCTTGGCATAGTCGGCCGCCAGGATGCTCAGGGCTTCGGCCGAACGCACGCTGGCCAGCTTCTCGCGGCCTTCCGTCTGGTAGCGGAAGGGCAGGCGCTCCATGCAGGCCTTGTAGCGTGCCAGCGCCTCACTCATCTCGGTCTGGGGTTGTTTGAGCGGGTAGTACGCCGGGTCCTGGGACAGCGCGACAGCCGCGGTCGCGAACGTGCAGATGGCGAGGTTGAGCCGGGTCAGCAATGAGCTTGGCATTGGCATCGGTTGGGAGAGGGCCGACGAAGGGTACGCCGCACCGCCGGGGTTGGCCAGGGCGCCAGCCGGTTCATCGGCCGTCGCGCAGGCGTTTGAGCAGGTTGATCTGGCCGGCGTGGTAGAGGTCGTGCGCCGCGGCGCCGAGCACGTAATCGACGACCCTCCAGGAGCCGCGTTTGCCGGTGAGGCCGCGTTCGGGCAACGCCGCCACGGCGGCCCTGAGCCGGGCATGTTCGTCGTCGAGCAGGATGATGTCTGCTCGTAGCGCGGCCGCGGTCGGCGGTTTCGCCACAGGCGGGAAGTTGCTGCCGGGGCGCGCGAAGTTGCCGCGTTGTTCCCCGGTCAGTTTGCGGCGCACCACGTACTTCCAGTAGGCGGCGTGCAGCAACAAGTCCCAGATGCTGTTGCGATCGGGCCCCGGCCGCCACAGCGCGGCGTCGACCGTCAGCCCGCGCAGGGTGCCGCGCAGCGCGGTGCCGTGCCAGGAGCGGCCGCGGTAGGCGCGGTCGAGGTTGTCGAGCAGCAACGGGATCGAGGTGGGCGCGGCGGTGGCCATGACCGCGTCACGTTAGCCAATCACCAGCGGTCCCACAGGTGGTGGTCGGCGTAGACTCCGCCGGCTCATGAGTCGCAATCCGCCGTTCTTCGGGCGCCGCATGGCGTTGGTCCTCCCCTGTGCCGATGGCGCGGCCATGCAGGAGCTGCGCGAACAGGGCGTGCCGTCGGTCGGCGCCGACCTCGACGTCGCCGCGGTGCAACGCTGCCGCGAACAGGGCCTCGCCGCCTACGTCGTCGACTGGCACGCGATCCCGACCGCGGCGCGGCGCTTCGATCTGGTGTTCGTGGACGGTGACCGCCTGCAACTCGACGCGGCGCAGCACGGGCGTTTTGCCGCGCGCATGAGTGAGCTGCTGCTGCCCGGTGGGTTGCTCGCGCTGCGCGGTGGCGATCCGTTGGCGCCGGCGCTGGCCCGCGCCGGGTTGCGCGCGATGGGGCCGCAAGACGGCCGCGAGTGCTGGCAGCTGCCGAGCACCGAGATCACCCCGCTGCGGCCCGGGCACGTCGTCGCGCCCTATGCCGACGTGTTCCGCGGTTGCCAACGCGTGCTCGAGATCGGTGCCGGCAGCGGTCACTTCCTCGATCTGCTGCAGCTGCGCGACGTGCCGTGCGTCGGTCTCGAACTCGACGAGGAGTTCCTGCTGGCGGCGCGCGCCCGTGGCCACACCATGCACGCGGCCGGCTTCGAAGGCGTGGCGGCGTTCCCGGCCGGTTTCGACGGCGTATTCGTCGGCAACCTCGCCGAACAGCTCGAGCCGGCCGAGCTCACTTCGCTGCTGCACGCCTGCCGCTTCGCGCTGTTGCCGCGTGGTCGTCTTGCTGTGCGCGCGCGGCGCGGCCACATGCTGTTCGACCATCTGCACGGTGCCGCGAAGAAGCAGGGCTTCTCGATGTGTCGCACGACCTCGGTGCCCGGCGACAGTCACGACGAGCTGGCCCTGCTCGTCGCCGACGAAGAACGCTCACGGCATCAGCGCACCGTCGACCTCGACCGCATCGTCTTCGAGAGTCGTGACGTGCCGATCGAACAACCGCTGCGGTCGGTGTTCGATCTCGAGCGCTTCGAGCGGCGGGTCACCAGCCAGGGCGGCGAGGACGGCCTGCTCGCGGCCCTGTTCGAACTGCTCGGCACGACCAACCGCTACTACGTCGAGTTCGGCTGCGGCGACGGCGTGCAGTGCAACACCGCACAACTGCGCCGCAGCGGCTGGCACGGATTGCTCATGGACGGGGAGGTGGCGCCCGGCGCCGACGATGTCGTCATCGAGCAGGCCTGGATCACCGCCGAGAACATCGAAGCGCTGTTCGATCAGCACGGCGTGCCGCAGGAACCGGACCTGCTGTCGATCGACGTCGACGGCAACGACTACTGGGTGCTGCAGGCGATCAACCGTCGGCCGCGCGTGTTGATCGCCGAGTACAACGCCAACCTCGGCGTCGAGGCGGCCGTGACCATTCCCTACGACCCGCAGCACCGTTGGGACGGTTCCGACTACTACGGCGCCAGTCTGCGCGCGCTGACGCAGGCCGCCAAGGCCAAGGGTTACACCCTCGTCTACTGCACCCAGGCTGGCGTCAACGCGATCTTCGTGCGCGACGACCTGCTCGGCGCCGAGTTCCCGCCGCCGCTCGAAGCGATTTACCGGCCGGCCAACTACTGGTATCGCGGCGGCCGGCAGTTCCCTGACCTGGTCCGCGACTGGCAACGTGTCTGAGCGAATGTTCCGCAGTCGATGGAACGCGAAGCGCACAAGTCACATTCCTTCGCGGAAGCGGAGCGTTGGAATCTCGAGCAGGCTTGGAGCATGACTCCGGACGAGCGCATGGAGATCGCTCGGGTCCTGCGTGAGCGCGTCTACGGCAACGAAGCTCCCGATGTCAGGGAGGCGGAGCGGGGCAAGTGAAGTCCTGGCCGTTGTCGAACGACGCCAAGGTGTTCACCTACCGGTGCACGAACGGCGCCTTCGACCGCGGCCCGTTCTTCAAGAAGTTGTCGACGCCGATGCGCATGTCCTCGGTGCCGCAGACCTCGCCGAAGCACTTCGCTTCGAACGGCACGGCCTGCGCGAGCGGCAATCTGGCGCCGCCGAGGATCGCCTTGCACAGGATCTCGTCGACCTTCTTGCTGAGGTGGCCGATCTCGACCGCGGGCAGGCTCGCCGGAACGTTGGCCATCGGCCCCTCGGCCATGCGCGATCGCGGCGCCTTGCCCGTGGCCATGTCCTTGCACAGCTGCACGGCGCGGCCGACCAGGTCGCCTTCGACCTCCTCGCGGATCAGGCCGAACGCGAGCGCCTTCTCCGAACCGATCGGCTTGCAGGTGCGCAGCATCTCGGCGGCGCGTTCGATGCCGATCAGGCGCGGCAGGCGAACGGTGCCGCCGGCGCCGGGGATGATGCCGAGATTGGCTTCGGGCTGACCGGCGAGCACCCGCAGGCCCTTGGTGGCGATGCGCGCTTCGCAGGCCATCGCCGTCTCGATGCCGCCGCCGAAGGCGAGGCCGTTGAGCGCGGCGACGGTCGGCTTCTGCACCGCCTGCACCGCGTCGACGCAGACCTGCGAGGTGCGCGAGGTCTCTTCGCCCATCGCGACGCTGTCGATCTTGGCCAGGAAGTTGACGTCGGCGCCGCTCACGAAGGCCTTCTTGCCGAAGCCGGTGAGCACGATGCCCTGCACCTTGGGGTCCTTGTCGCACTCCTCGAAGCGGCGACGGATCTCCGCGAACACAGCCTGATCGAGCGCGTTGAGCACCTTGGGGCGCCGGATCGTCAGCACCGCGATGCCGTCGCGATCTTCGCGCAGCACCACCGGCACGTCGAACGGCGCGTTGGTCGCGCCGCGCTCGGCGATGCATTCAGGCACCGGGAAACCGGGGTTCTTCGCCGCGTAGGCCTGCACCAGCTCGAGCGCCTTCTTGGTGCCCAGCTCGTTCATGAACGTGAACGCGGGCTTCATGTCGAGGGCGATCTCGAGGCCCATGTTGAAGTCGGCGACGGTCACCAGCCCCGCGTCGACGATCTCGCCGCAGATGCCGAAGTAGGCACCCAGCAGGTTGTCGCGGATCTGCGCCGCGAGCGCCTCGGGCACGTCGACCTGCTCGCCGCGCGCCGGCACGTCCCAGTTCTCCTTGGCCGCGACCTTGTCCTTGAGCGACTGCGGCGTGCAGTACCACGAGTTGATCTTCGTCGTGTAGTTGTCGAGGCCGACCGCGGTGATCGGGTTGCCGCCCGTCAGGTTCATCGCCGTGAACGAGCCGATGCCCATCTTGAACGTCTTCTTGCAGACGACGTCGATCTGCTTGGTGGTGCTGACGCCGGCCTCGGCGAGCAGTGCGCACGCGAAGAACAGGCCCTCGAACACCGGGTCGAGCGCGTAGCCGTAACGCGACTTGACCGGGATCGGCACCTTGCCGATCGCCTCGTAGAACGACAGCAGCCACGACGTCGTCGCCGCGGCGGTGTCCTTGCCGGGCACGACTTCGACCATCAGGTTGCGTTCGGCCGGGAAGAAGTAGTGCACGACGCCGGTGCGGTCCTTCTTGCTGGTGTTGGCGAAGATCACCTCGGGTTCGAGGTGAGAGCTGTTGCTGACCAGGATCGCGTCGGGCGACACCAGCCCTTCGACCTGGCCGAAGATCTTGCCCTTGAGTTCCTTGTTCTCGGTCGCGGCTTCGACCACGAGGTCGGCACCCGCGATCGCGGCGTAGTCGTTGGTGAAGGTCACCGCGCCCACCATCTGCGCCTGTTGTTCGGCCGTGAACGCGCCGGTCTCGACACCCTTGGCGACCTTCTTCTCGAGCTTCTTCTTGCCGGCCGCGAGCGCGGCGTCGCTGACGTCGACGACCACGGTCTGCACGCCGAACGGGCTCAGCACCTTGGTGAAGTAGAGGGCGATGTCCGGGCCGATCTGGCCCGAACCGATGACGACGACCTTGGAGAGGGTGCGACCTGCGTGCGTGAAGCTCATGTTGGTTTGCCGATTCGGGGGCAAACAGGGTAACGAGCGGCCCCGGGCGGCGGAAGGCTGCGGCGACCTTCAGGGTCGAGCGCGCCGGCTATTCGCCCAGGAACAACAGCCGTTGGCCGCAGTTGCCGCGCATCTTGTGGGCCCATTGGGCGACGAAACCCTGCAGCAGTTCGGGGTGATCGCGGCGCAAGGTCGCGGTGCCACGGGCCAGGACTGCAACATGCCCGGCGCCGCGTCGTTCGTGGCCGAGGTGTGCCAGAATCTTCGCGGCGGGGTCTTCGGGATGCTGGAACGGACCCAGGTGGGCATCGAGGGCCGCCGCGAGACTCCGTTCGTCACGCACGTCGCCGAGGTCGAGATCCACGGTCGTGTAGAACGCGGCCTGCAGCGCGACACGCAGCTCATCGGCATTGGCCCCGGGCACCTGGTGGACCGAGCTGTCGTCGAGGTTGAGCAGCTTGCGCAGGCGGCGGAAGTTCGCCGTCGGTGGATTTTGCTGCCAGGCGAACAGGATCAGAATCACGGTGCTCGGGTGCAGCGACGAGTCGGGGAAGAACACGAGGCTCATGCCGATCAAGAAGAGGAGCACCAGCCAGCGCAGCCAGAGTGGTGCACCAAAGGGCCACGTGCTTTGTGGCGACAGGTAGCTCGGCGTGGCCGTCATTGCGCCAGCTCACCGAGACGCGGTTTCCAGCGATCACCGAACTGCAGCGACTGCGAGTTGCGCGGTTTCGGGGGGCTGTGGTCCAGGGTTGGCATCGCAGGTCACGCAGTAGAACGTGGCGCCCCGCAACTGTCAGGGCCCGTCACCCCACAGGACGTTCTCCCCCTTCTCCCGAAGTCCACGCACACCCGCCCCGCCGCGATCGGCGGGGCGAGTGCGATCGCTCACAGACCGACGATGCTGCGATACGAGTTCGTCGTGCGGAACACGCTGGTGCCCAGCGAGTAGCCCTGCGTCAGGTACTCGAAGCCGATGAAGGCCGTGTTGTTGGGCAGGCTGACGGCGAAGTTCGCGGTACCGGAGGCGTTGCTGAAGCCGATGCGGCTGATGGCGATGTCGTTGAAGGCCTGGCAGCCGAGGTAGCCGCCGAACTGCGACAGCGAGGCCGGCAGCGGGATGCCGTTCCACACGGTGCTCGAGAAGCCGATGCCGAGCACTTCGACCGAGTTGGCGTAGCCGTTGTTGGTCGTGTAGGTGACCGTCGTGCCGATGCGCGGCAGGCCGGTGACGGTCTGCGTGTGTGGCGTCAGCAGGCCGCAGCCCGAGCCGAACGACTGCACACCGGCGAGGCTGTTGGTCCACGACTGCAGCGCCTGGCGGATCGTCGGCCGCAGCAGTTCGGGGATCGCGTTCTGGTAGATCGCGTTGCTGGCGTTGGTGCCGTTGCTGGCCGTGTTGACGAAGGCGCCGAACGAGTACTCACGCGGCACGATCACGTCGTTGCTGATGAACGGCAGCGAGATCCAGCCGAACTCGGCGCGATGCTGATAGGAGGACGTGCCGTTGTTGAGGCCGTAGCTGCCGCCCTTGTGCGCCATCTTGGTGAAGTTGCGGAAGCTGGCGATGGTGGTCGAAGGAATGCTCAGCGCCGCACCTTCGGTGTTGATCACCGTGTCGATCGCCAGGCCAGCGAGGCCTTCGAGCATCAGGTCGTAGAACGTGTCACGCTGGCTTCCCAGGTAACCGTTGGCCACGGCTTCGTGAAGCGTGTGCAGGTCGCGCAGCGTGATCTCGTTGGGGTTGGCGACCGCGTCGTTGTTGCAGCCCAGGCGGTGGTTGGAACTGGTCGAAGCCATGCCCAGCGCCGCGGCCGTGGCGTTCAGGTTGGACTCGCCGAAGTAGGTGCGGATGGCCTGGGTGCGCGCGTTGTCGGAATTCTCCATCATCGCCCGCAGGGCGTCCTGCAGCTGCTGGTTGACGGGGCCGGAGTCGACCGGGCACGAAGAACCCGCCGACTGGTAGTTGGTGTAGACGTTGATCAGCTGCGTCAACGACACGGCGTTGAGGTAGACGCGCCGCATCGCGTGCACGTGGTGCAGCGTCTTCATCGTGCTGGCCGGCTCGAACACGGCGTCGCCGTTGAGGTTGGCCATGTTGCTGCCGTTGATGCGTTCCAGCCAGCAGCCGACCTGGCCGTCGGTGACGCCGCGCATCAGCGCGCCGACGCTCGTCGTCAGCGCGTTGCTGTTGTTGATCGTCACCATCGCATAGCGGCGTGAGCCGCTGACGAGGTAGCTCTCGATGTCGATCGGTCGCACGCCGTAGTTGCCGATCAGGAACGAGACGTCGGTGGACGTCAGGTCGTACCACCAGTACCAGGCCGGCGACGCCGGGTCGCGCACCATGACGCAGTCGAAGTTGCCGTTGCTGCGCCGCTCGAGGTCGTAGAGCCGGGCGTTGTTGGTGTTGAGGTAGCTGCCGATCTGCGTGCCGGTGGCGTTGATGTACCACCACCACTGACGGTAGTCGGCGCCCGTGTTGGCGATCATCACGCCGCTGTAGTAGGTCGTCGTGCCGATCGTGTAGGTGTCGAGATCGACGAGGCGCGCATTGTTCGTCGTGGTCTGCGTCGACAGACTCGTCGTCGAAGTGTTGTAGTACCACCACCACGCCTTGGCGTTGGCGCCGGTGTTGTCGACCATGATGCAGGCGAACCGCAGGTTGCCGTTGCCGTCTTCGTAGGGCTCGAGGTCGATCAGGCGCGCGCTGTTGCTGGCGAGGTTGCTGCTCACCTGCGCCGCGGTCAGCCCCGTGTACCACCACCAACCGGCCGAGTAGGAGCCGGTGTTCTGCACCAGCACGGCGTCGTAGGTGGTGCCCAGGAGGGAGGTGCCGCGGTACTCGATGTCGACCAGGCGGTAGCCGTTCGACACCTGGGTGGAGATCGCGGTGGAGGAGACCCCCACCAGTGCGAGGTGGCCGACGGGTGTCGAGAGATCTCGAACATCCTGTGCAGCAAGGAATTGGGTGAGTGCGACGAGTGCGGTGACGAGGCGGCGGAGCATGGGATTCGGGAGGGTGGTGTTGTCTGGACGGGCACCGGCGGCGGAGTGCCAGGCCGTTCCGTCCACTGCGAGCAGCGAGGCCACCGGCCCGTGTGTTCGAGGTTTCGCGGGCGCCGCGGCGATGCGGTCAGAGGCGGCCCAGGGAGCTGGCGTTGCCGCCGAACGTGAACACCTGCCCGACCGCGAACGACACGCGCCACCCGTCACTCGTGCCGACCGCGTCGTCGAGCGGTTTGGCCACGTCCAGGCGCAGGATGCCGTCACCGAGCAGCGGCTTGCTCGCGAGCCGCAGGCCGGCGCCGACCGACTCGTAAGGACTGCCCAGGTCGCTGTCGAAACCGACCCAGCCGGCGTCGAAGAAGGTGACGATGCCCAGCCGGAACGTCGCGTACTCCAGGCGCGTGTCCCAGCGGTTCTCGAGGTTGATGCGCAGTCGCCGCGTGCCCGAGAACTGCCGCGCCGGGTAACCGCGCAGGCCGTTGTCCTCGCCGAGCGTGAACTCGATCGGCAGGTCCTGCTGTTCCTCGGCGGCGTCGTAGGTTGCCGACAGGCCGATGGTGTTGTCGCTGCCCGTCATCGCGAACAACCAGGTGCCCAGCTGCGAGCGCCAGCCGACCGTTTCGCCGGCGTCCCACCGCGCGGTGCCACTGCCGCGACAGTTGACGAAGACCTCGTCACACAGCTCGGTGGCCCAGTCCAGGCTCACTGCGACCTCGGGCTGCACGGCGCCAGGGATGCCGACCTCGTCGCGCCAGCGCACGCCGGCCGTGGCGGTCACCGCCAGGCCGAGCTGCAGGTCCTGCACGTAGTCGAGCGTGTCGAGGCCGTCGATCTTGCGATAGCCGTCGATCAGTTCGATCCGCGCGTGCGCGCCGACGTAGAGGTTCTGGGTGTCTTCGGGGACGTCGATCTGCGGCGCCAACGGTCCGGTGGCGGGTCGATGGTGCACGTCGGTGAGGCGAACGGCGAACCCGAAGTAGCGGCGCTGATCGCGAGGCCCCATCGCCCAGGTCGTGTCACCGGCGAGCTCGCCGCGGCGCGTGAACACCTGGGCCACGGACTCCCCGTCGCGGTAGTACTCGACCTCTTCCTCGTCGCGCCGCAGCGCACCGCCATAACCGAGCGGATCGGCGAGGTGCTTGATCGGACGGCGCAGGTCGATGCCGAAGGAATCGCCGACGTCGGTGTTCGCGAAGCGCACCGTGCCGACGTGCCAGGTGTCGAACACGTGCCGATCGGTGTAGGCGACGCTGCCGCGGTGGTCCTCGTCGGAGTTCTGCGAGAAGCTCACGGCGATGCGGTTGCCGCTGCCGAACAGGTTGCTCTCGCCGATCGACGCCCGATACCCCGCGATGCCGCCGACGTACGAAGCGCCGCCGCCGAACGACAGGCTCAACTTGTCCCGTGTGGTGACGACGAGGTCGACCTGATCGTCGTCGCCGGTCGGCACGAGCTCGACCTCGACCTCGGCGAACAGGCCCATGGCGCGCAGGTTGCGTTCGATCTCGTCGGCAATGTCGCGGCTCACGGGCTGGCCGGGTTGCAACCAGACCTCACGCCGCACGACCTCCTCGTGCGTCGTCGCGTGCAGCGCGTTGACCAGCTTGGACAGGGTGTAGTTGCCGGTCCAATCCCTACCGAAGATGTCGGCCGTGTGCACCTGGATGTGACGCAGCCGCAGCTGTGGCGCTTCACCTTGCTGCTGACCGATCGCGAGCGGCGCGAACGCGACACAGAGCACGAACTGCAGCAGGATACGCATCCCAGGCGGTGCGGCCGAGCGCGATGCGAGGCAAGATGACCGCCGCGATGACTGTAGCCAACGAGGTCTACGTGAGCACGGATGTCGAAGCCGACGGGCCGATTCCCGGTCCGCACTCGATGTTGAGCTTCGGTTCGGTGGCGCTGCGGGCGGACGGCGTGTCGTTGGGTGAGTTCTCGGCCAATCTGCTGCCGCTTCCGGGTGCGTCGCCGAGCCCGCGCACGATGGCGTGGTGGGAAGGGTATCCCGAGGCGTTCGCGGCGACGCAGCGCGAGCAGCAGGACCCGGCCCTGCTGATGCCGCGCTACGCACAATGGCTGCGATCGCTGCCGGGGCGGGTCGTGTTCGTCGGTCAGCCTGCCGGTTACGACTTCATGTGGGTCTACTGGTATCTGATGCGCTTCTGCGGGGATTCCCCGTTCGGGCACTCGGCGCTCGACGTCAAGACCTACGCGATGGCGGTGCTCAAGCGCGACTATCGTGACTGCGTCAAGAACGCCTTGCCCAAGGAGTGGTGGTCCGCGAATCGCCACACGCACGTCGCGTTGGAGGATGCCCGTGAACAGGGCGAGATGTTCTGCAAGATCCTGCGCGCCAACGGCGCCACTGACTCATGAAGACCCGCTGACCGATGAAGACCCTGTCGACGATCCTGTTCCTGTTCTCGGGTGCGGCGGCCACGGCGCAGAACACGTGGTTCGTGCGCAGCGGCGACGAGGTGCGGGTCGTCGGGCCGACCTCGACGGTGGTGCGCGGTGTCGCGCCGGCGCCGTTCACGACCGGCGCCGGTGAGTTCGCGGTGCACTTCGCCGCCGACGCCGCCGGCAAGCCGGGGTCGCTGCAGCTCGACGACATCGAAGACGCTCTCGTGCAGGTCGCAGTCGAGGTCGCCGCACCGGCCCCCGCCGAAGTGCTGGCCTTCGATGCGCCCAACTGGCGCGAGCAGCGTGTCGACGGTGCGGTGACGCGAGTGTTCGGTGAGCGTGATGCCAAGAACGTGCGCCTGCTGGCCGACCTGCGCTCGGCCTTCGACGCGGAGGTCGTCGGATTGCTGGTGCGCGCACAGGAGGACGGTGGCCACTACCGCTACGAATGGGATCGCGCGGCCCGCGAGCACCGGCTGCTGCGGCGCATGGGTGGCAACGACCTGGTGCTGGCGCGAGCCAGCGAACCGACGGGTGCGCAGCCGCACCGCGTCGCCCTGCAGGCCGACGGGTTTCGGCTGCAGGTCTGCTGCGACGACGTGATCGTGCTGCAGGCGCTCGACGGCGGTTTCGAAGACGGCATGGTCGGCACCTGGCAGCGAGGCGGCGCGCCGGCATGGTCCGAAGTCGTGCTGCAGGCGCCGGCGAAGCCGCGTGCGAGCGCGGTGTTGTTGCGCCACACGACCCACGCGACGCTGCACGCATGGGTGCCGGCGCCGCCCGGATCGCTGAGCGTGCTCGAACTGCGGCTCGATCGGCCGCACGCGCTGCTGCCGACGACCGCGGCTGGGGAACTCTGGCTGCTCCAACCGGCGGTCGCGCCGGTGCTGGCGCGCGGCGATTGGCGGAATTCGCTGGGTGCGGCAACCTTGGGTGAGGTCGACCGCGACGGGCGGGTGCGCGCCGAAGTGGCCTTGCCGGCGCTGCCGGCACTGCGCGGCGCCGCCTGCTTGGTGCGCGCCGTGATCGTCGATGCGGGTGGTGAGGCGGTTTCCGGCGCGACGCCGTTCGTGCCGCTGTGGTGGCCGGCGACGGCGCGCTGATCGATTGCGGGGGGAGGCCGCATCGAGGCAATTCCCCCGGTTACGCCGCGTGCACGGGGGGACTACAGTGCGGGCCCGATGAACGCCCTCCGCATCTGTTGCTGCGCGCTCGGACTGGCCGCGGTGCTGTCGGCGCACGGCGGTCAGTACCGTGGTGTCGTGGTGCCCAACCAACCGGCGCCGCCACCTCCCAGCGGCAACCCGTCGACGCCGCCGGGCTTGCGGCCGGCGCCCGGGCCCGGCATCCGCGGCGTCACTCCGGGTCCCGGCACGGGCACGCCGCTCGAGGCCAACCCGATCACCGAGTGGCACACGTGGTGGGAGTTCAACAAGGACCCTTATGTGCAGGCGCGCGGCCTCGACAAGGCTGGGCCCGAGACCGGCTCGGACGACTTCTACCTGGGTGTGCGTCGCGCCGTCGATCGCATCGACACGCTCGCGCCGACCGACGACGACAAGCAGAAGCTGATCGTGCCGGTCCTGGTCGCGTTGCTCGAGGAAGAACGCAACCGCGACGTGCAGAGCGCCTGTCTGGTCGCGCTCGGCAAGGTTGGCCGTGACGTTCCTGGTGATGCTCCCGGCGGCGGTCTCGAGGCGTTGCTGTCGGCGCGGATCTCGCGCGGCGATCAGGAAGTGCGCGAAACCGCCGTGCTGGCGCTGGGCATCGCCGGCCGCGTCCAGGCGTTGCCGTTGCTCGCCGGCCTGCTGCGCGACGACGCCGTCGGCCGCAAACTCGAGGGCCGAGACAACGTCGCCGATCGCACCCGGGCGTTCGCCGCCTATGCGCTGGGACTGCTGGCGCATCGCAGCGAAGACGCCGCTGTCGACCAGGAGATCGCCGATCTTCTGTTCAGCGTGTTGCGCGATCAGGAACAGGACGATCGCGAACTGCGTTGCGCCGCGATCAACGGGCTGGGCATTCTCGGCAACGGCGACAGCAGCGGGGCCGGCAAGTTCTTGCTGTGGCGCACGGTCGAGTTCCTGTTGGACTACCACGGCAAGGACCTCGGCCGCAGCGACGAACTGGTCCAGGCGCATGCCCCGATCGCGATCGGGCGCCTGCTCGGCCGCGGCGACTCCTCACTGCACCAGCGTTGCAAACAGCGCTTCGCCGACGAACTGCTGGCGCGCAAGCGGCGCAGCGTCGCGATCCTGCAGTCGGATGCGATCGCGCTCGGCATGCTGGCCCTGCCGACCAAGGACGACGAGGAGTTCGTCGCTGCTCTGCGAAGCACCTACGAGGACGGCCACGATCGTCTGGCGCGGTCGTTCGCGCTGATGGCCATGGGCCGCATCGGCGGCGCCGACAACAAGGCCTGGCTGCTGCGCGCCTACGAACGCGGCAACAAGTCGACCGAGCGTCCCTGGATCGCTCTCGCGCTCGGCATGTGGGCCGCCTGCGGCAACGAGGACGAACGCGGCGATGCAACCATCGTGCGCCGCCTGACCGACGACCTGCAGGACAGCTCCAACCGGAACACCACCTCGGCACTCGCCGTGGCCGTAGGCCTGACCCGTCATCCGCTCGCGTTCGAGCCGCTCAGCGAGACCCTGCGCACGTCCGAAGCCAACGAGCAGGTCGCCGGCTACTGCGCCGTCGCGCTCGGTCTGCTCGGCGATCGCAACGCCGTGCCGATGCTCAGCCAGCTCCTGGCGCGCTCCGAGCGCCGCCAGTTCCTGCTGCCGCAGACCGCCCTCGCCCTGGGCATGCTCGGCGACCGCCAGGCCAACGAGCAACTCGTCGCGATGATGAAGAAGAGCCAGAGCGTCACTTCGCTCGCGGCCCTCGCCCGGGCGATCGGCCAGATCGGCGACCGTCGGGCCATCGAGCCCCTGTGCGCCATCCTCGACGATCGCGAGACCACCAAGCTCGGCCGCGCCTTCGTCGCCGCGGCCCTCGGCGGCGTCGGCGACAAGGATCTGCTGCCCTGGAACCTGCCGCTCGGCGTCGACTGCAACTACGCCACGGGCATGGACACGCTGACGAACGGGCAGACCGGCGTGTTGGACATCCTGTAGTCAATCCGCAAACCAGTCGACTACCGGTCGCTGCAAGAAGTCACCGACCTCGATCCCCTGCGTGGGCCAAGTCACTCAGTACCCTGAGTAAAAATACTCAGGATACTGAGCAATTCCGGGCGGCCCGGGCAAGGCGGCCCCTGCCGTCACCGTTCCGGCCCTCACTGCACCCAGCCCTCACTGCACCCAGACGTCGTGCGCGTTACTCGCGGCGTAGGTGCCGTTCGCCGCGTTGGTCGGCGACAGCATGATGGCCTGACCGCGGATCATCGTGTTGGTCAGCCACGTCGGGATCGTGATGCTCGACGTGCGCCCGCCCGGTGGCAGGCCGATCAGGTTGACCTGGGCGTCGATGCGATCGAGGCGCACGCCCGGGAACGTCGGCATCGGCGGCGCCGAGGCGTCGTGGATCTGGAAGCACAGCGCGCCGAAGTCACCGGCGAACGTGCCGTTCGGCGTGCTCACCTCGAACACCACGACATCGCCGCCCTCGAGTTGCTTGCCGCACGTGTCGTCGGGCGTCGCTCCGTTCACGCCGGTGCGCACCACGACGTCCTCGCCGGTGCCGGGCAGGTTGCACCAGCGCGCGTAGGCCATGCGTTCGGGGGCCGATTCGCCGGTGGCGAAGTAGCCGTCGAACACCGCGTTGCCGGCGTCGGCCAGGAACTGGCTCGTGCCCGGGTTGGCCAGCTTCAGGAACTGGATGTACTCCCAGCTCGCGGTCTGGTAGAGCAGCTCGATCTCGGCGCGCGTCGCGCCGGCGGGCGGCAGCAGCGGCACGTCGTCGAAGTGGTCGTAGGTGCCCGTCGGCGACGGGTTGCCGTATTGCGTCGCCGGCTCCGGCAGGGCGTTGCGCGTGCGTGCTTCGGCGTAGTCGAACCCGTACGGCGGGATGCGATTGTCGGCGAGCAGCTTGTTGTTGAGCACGAAGTGGAACGTCTCCATCTGCGTGCCCGGCGGCTGCGAAGCCAGTTGGATCAGGGTCATCGTCACCGCGCCGGTGGTGCGGTCGAAGCCCAGCGGCAGGTTGGGATCGACGCCCAACGTCAACAGGCGATAGGCCCAGTCCTGGGTGATGCCGAACTTGGCTTCGTAGACGCGCGCGTTCGGATCGACGATCGAGTTGACCGTGTAGTTGTTGCCGCTCACGGTGGCGTTGAAGCTGCCGTACTCGCCGTCGTCGCGCAGCACGTTGCCCAACTCGTCCTTCCAGATCGTGCGCAACCACATGCGCCGACCTTCGGGATAACCCGTGATCAGCTTGTGACCGGTGAGGTTGGTGACGCGCACGGTGTTGCTGCTCACGTCGAGAGCCGCGGCGCGCCGCAGACTGGCGCGCGCGCGCAGGATGCCGCGATCGAGCGCCTGGGACTGCACCTGCGTGATGCCGCCGCCGAACGGCAGCCGGTTCTGGCCGTCGATCCAGCGCATCAGATCCGGAACCCAGGTGTTGCCACCGGTCAGATCGTGCAGCGGCAGATCGTAGCGGACCGGGCCGATGCTGAACGCCACACCCTCACCGACGACCGGCTCCATGTGGCAGGTCTGGCACGTGAAGTAGCGCGTCGTGCTGTCTTCGTGATTGCCGCCCTGGCCCGCGAGCAGGCTCTGCTCGTGCGCGCGCTTGATCGCGCCGCGCTGCAGATCCGCCGGCAGCTGCGCGTAGTTGCTGACCGGGGTCGTCGCCAGCGCGCTGCTCTTGTGCTCGCTGTAGGTGCGTTCGACGATGCCGTAGGTGTGCGGCGCGTTCAAGAACGCGGCCTTGGTGTTGACCGGGGAGTTCGGCACGCCGCTGAACGAGCCCACCGGCAGCGGCACCTGCGCGCCGTTGCCGGCGGCGAGGTCACCCACGAGCGGGTTGCTGACGTCGTGACACGTGCCGCAGAGCTCGGGCGAACGGTGGTAGAGCGACTTGGCCCAAGGGTGGCCGGCGGTCACACCCTGGTCGTACGGCCCGTAGCGCGTCTGCGTTCCCGAGACGACGTACATGCCGCTGCCGTAGAACCCTTCGGGTGGCGTGCCGCCGTCGTTGGCGATGTAGGGGGCGTTCTGGACGCCGGAGTGCTCTTGCGTGTTGGGGTTGACCAGGCTGTGGCAGATGCCGCACTCGATGCCGTTCTGGTCGTTCTGCGGATCGAGCCCCGAACCGTCGGTCGGCGTCGCGTTGCCGTCGAGCCAGCCGCGCGGGGCGTGGCAGCGGATGCAGTAGTCGCCGGCGCCGGGGAAGTCCGAATCGGCGATCGCCAGGCCGGCGAAGAACAGCGGATCGCGCGCGCTGTGCGCCATCATGCTGCCCATCCAGTTCTCGGCGGGTTCGACGGCCTGGTTGTAGTAGCCGTGGCAACCTTCGCAGCCCGTCACCGAACCGAGCAGCATCGCCTGGTTGGGCTGCGTGCCGGGCTGTTGGATGTCCGTCGCCGGCGCGAACGACGGCGCATTGGCGAGCAGGATCAGGAGCGAGGCGGAGCCCCAGAAAGTCGTGCTGTTGGAGACTGAACGCATGCGGTGCAAGTTGGTGCGGCGGCGGGAGGGGCAGGCGGCTGCCGCAGAATGGGCAGCGAAGGATAGCCGCTACGCACGAGCTTGCACGGGGGGCCAAGGTTCGCAGGACGATGGCGCCGATGGCATCGCCCTGCTGCCAATACGTTCAGCCGACTTCGGCCCCGCTACTTCTTCGCGGCGCCGTCACGCTTCGCGGCGCCTTCGCGCAGTTCGGTGACGATGCGAGCCATGCCGTAGACCTTGGCGAGGGCCTCGACGATCGCGTCGGTGTGCACGCTGACGGCGCGGGCCACCTGCTGCGTGTAGTAGAAGTCGTTGGGCAGCGATTCGATGTTGCCGTCGAAGATCAGGCCGACGACCTGCAGGTCCTTGTCGACCAGGCACGAACCCGAATTGCCGCCGACGATGTCGTTGGTGCTCGCGAAGCAGACGCGCTTCTTCATGTCGATCTGGTCCTTGGCCAGGGCCCACGGCTCGGCGAGGTCGAACGGGTGCTCGCCGCCGAACTCGATGGCGCGGCCGTAGAGCCCGTAGAACGTCGTCGCCCACGGCGCCAGCGTGCCGTTGTACGAATAGCCGGCGACGCGGCCGTCGGAGAAGCGCAGCGTCATGGTCGCGTCGGGGCTGACCTTGTTGCCGAACACGGCGAACAGCGCCTGACCGACCAACGTGCCTTGCGCTGCGATCGCGTCGTCGATCGCCTTCTGTTCCTTCTCGGCGTCGCGCATCAACGGCCACAGCGTGCGGCCGATCATCAGCCCGAGGTCGTCGCTGGCCGCGAGCTGCGCCGCGCCGTCCTCGGCATCGAGCAGGCCCGTGACGAACTCCGTCTCGGTCAAGCGGCTGCGCACCGTCGCGCGCAGCGCCCGGTTCCAGTCGACCTCACCGTCCTTCCTGTGCTCACCGGCGACGACGCGCAGATACGGATCGTCCAGTCCGAGCCACTTGCCGGCGCGCACGAAGTGATCGATCAGCAGCGCCTGGGTCAGCGGGTTGCCGAACATCTGCATGCCGATCGCCTCTTCGCGCACCTTGCCGCGTGCCTCCGCGTCGAGGCTGGCGTCGAGCGCCTTGGCCACGGCCACGCCGCGTTCGATCACCGGCGAGTAGCTCGGCGCGTAGAACATGACCTTGGGCTGTACCGCACGTTTGCGCGTCGCCAGCGCCTGCAGCTCGTCCCAGACCTTGCCGTACTTCGCGGCGAGCTCGGGATTGCCCTGCACCGCCGCCTTGAAGTGCGCCTCGTGCGCGCGCTTCTTGCCGAGCAGCACCTCGTCCTGCAGGCCGTGCCACATGCCGGAGATCGCCTTGTTGCTGTTCTCCCACCCCAGCAAGGTCGTGAGCAGGCCGGCGCTGCGGTTCGCGAACGGGCGCAGGATCGCCATGCCGCTCTGCAGTTGCTGCAGGATCAGCGGGTACTCGACGTCGCGTTGGCACTCGAGCTGCGCCACGGTCATCTGCCGGTTGGTGTTGCCGGGATTGCCAGGCACGAACACCAGCTCACCCTCCTTGGCGCCTTCCTGCCGCCAGCGGAAGTAGTTGGCACCGGTGTCCGCAGGCTGGTCGTTCTCGTAGGCGCGCACGAACGAGAAGTCGATGCTCCAGCGCGGGTAGGTGAA